>NZ_JBPJZR010000006.1:0-445473 GCF_051216615.1 Variovorax raffinosi | reverse complement strand
GCACCTGAACAGCCGAATTGACGATCTCCTGCCACATCGCTGGCAACCGCTCACCTGACTCTGCAGCAGGGGCAACCGCTGATCGGGACCGTCAAGATGGAGCGCCCATCCGCTTACCACTGGAATCCTCGACGGTCTGTGCAACGTTGTCGATGCTGTCGATCAACTGCCGGTGACGGTGGTTTCGCGCTCCATCTGCAGCGTCTGGAGCTTGGCGGTCGCATCGATGCTCTGCCTGATCGACCACTCGATTTCCATCTCGACTTTAATCACTTCACCAGTTCCTACTTGCGTGCCTGGAAGAAGGCGTCGTATGCGGCGGCAGTGAAGCCGGTGACGCCTTGGCCGTTGAAAAATAGCTGCGGCACGCCGCTGTTGCCTCCCAACTGTGCGTAGGCCATCTTTCCTTCTGCGGTGTCGATGTCTATCTCCCGATAGCCGATCTGTTTGGCCGCAAGGTAGGACTTCGCCTGGCGACAGTAGCCGCACCACTTGGCAGAGAAAAGCACCGTATCGCGAGGAGGTGGAGCGGACGCTCTGCTGTCCGCCGACTTGCGCAGCTGCTCGACATACGCGATGGTCTCTGCCGCCAAGGCGCTGGCCGGCAGGTTCTTGAATGTCAGGGTCTTGGAGTCGCGCGCCTGAGGTGGCGGGATGTCACTGTAGATCGTTCTTCCGTCAGGGCCGATGGACTTGTAGAGCGTCGTTGTCGTCGCGGTTTGCCCTTCAGCGGCGGACACGGCACCTGCGAGAATCAGCATGAGTAGAGGGTGAAGCCGCATCTCGATTGCCTTAGGTTTGGTGGGGCAAAGATTACCACCGGCGCATTGACCGATCGCCTCTGGGAGACAGCGGCCCGCAGTATGCCCCGCAGGCGTGCCGCTGTCGCCCTGCCGTTGTTGAAACATGTTGAGGTTTCGGCGACTTGGTAACCTTCCCATTTCTGATTCAGATCGAAGGATAGCGGCCTTCGACATGCCGGCATGTGTGGCTTCTTCACCCGAGGCGCCGGTACATTTCGGCGACGGTCACCTCCTCAAGCATTCCGGGATCAACCACGTACTCCTCTTCTCCCAGCCACCGGCTGTGCGCATTGGGGGCAGCGATGATGGCGGCGCCCGGCACCTCGCAGCTTAGAAGGCAGCCGCCACCAGGATAGAAGGCATTCAAGCCACGCCCGAACTTCTCCGCCTGCTCGCGGATAGGCGTCCAGCACAGGCCCAGTCGGCCGCGCTGGTGCCGCTCGACGCTCTCGCCCCGGAAAAGCTTCATGCCAGGGTCGGCGTACTTCGGCAGCCAGGCCCGCAGCGCACGGGCGAGGAGGGCATCATCGGCAGTGTGGGTACGGATTCGGCCGCCGTACTCGATCCACCGGCTATGTAGCAGCTCTGATAGTTTGCCTGCGGGCGCCTCGGCGCACATCTGAGCGCAGATCGTCGGCCAGTGGGCTTCGCGCAAGGTATCGAACAGGGTGCGATCATTCCCGAGCAGCGCGCGCTTGAGAGTCTGGAGTGGCATGCACGGACGATACCGGAAGCCCCGGGTGCACGATTCGTTCACCCCCTTGCAATCGGAACAGTTCCGGTCGCAAATCCCGGCGTAGGGTGCCCCAGGTTTTTCCATTTCGAGTGGAACAGCCTCTGAGGTGCGCGAGCCTTGTTCGCGCGGCTGTGCCGCGGGTATCCTGCGGACAACTGGTGGAGGCTCCATGGAATACGCGGACATCTTGAGGTTGATCGAGTCGGTGCAGAGCGAGACGGACCTCTTGGACTACAAGCGGGGCGAGGCTTTGGGTCGACAAAACGACCAGCGAGATGGGTTGATGAAGGAGGTACTGGGCTTTGCTAATTCAGGCGGTGGGACGTTGATTTACGGGGTGGCGACCTTCGCGGACCGGGCAAGGAAGCATTTGCCGGAGAGGCTTGCTCCTGTGACGGATCCGGCGGTGACCGTCGAGTGGATTCAGCAGATGATCAACAGTAATTCAGCACCGCGGTTCAGCGATGTCCAGATTCAACAACTCGACTGTCCCGATCAAGACGGGCGTATCTTCGTGCTCGAGATCGGGCAGGCGCAAACCGCTCATCAAGCGCCAGATGGCCTGTACTACCAGCGCGCGGGCCTCGAGACCCTCAAGATGTCCGATTCGCAAATTCGCGACGTGATGAATCGCCGCACTGGCCTGCGCATCGAAACAACGCTCCGACGGTCGAACCTGAATCGGAGCGCGGGCATTCATCGGTACGATCTGATCGCGACCCTCAACAACATTGGCCACCTTACTGCTGAGCGGTGGCGATTCAGGATCGATGTGCCGAATGCGGCAGTTGCCCAGGAGTCAATGGCGACGCGAGCAGGTCTCTATGCGCAAGCTGCGATTCAACGGGTGTCGGTCAGAGTCGACGGGGTGGACTATCTACGCATGATCTACCCCGCGAAGGCATTCGCCCGTATAGCGATGGAGGACCTGCACCCGGGCGATGAACTGGTGCTATCTGAAAACACCGGTATGGTGTTTCCGGTCTCGGTCCTAATCGATGAAGCGGTTTTCAATCGGGTCGGCCGACTGCCGCTTTATTGGAGGTTTTCCGCGGCTGATTCCTCGCCAATAGATGGAACCGTAGCGGCCGAAGACTGGTGCGACTTCTAGTTTTACGTGCGCGCACAGGCCCTCATTTGGGGAAAGGGGGTATGGCTCCATCGCGCGATAGCAAACAACGGCCGCTCCACTAACAAGGAACCCAGTGCTTTCCGACCTCACCCCCGACCAGTGCGCCTGATACGACCTCATGGCGGTGCACCACTACCAACCCAGCGCCTTCGCTGTTGCAGGGCAGCTCGGTAGCACCTTCTGGGAGACGAGCACGCCGCCGCATCCTGGCCTCGTGTTCCACGAGTATCCGATGCCGGACGGCTGGAAGCCCGACGTTCGGGGGTAGCCGGCTGGCTTGAAATGCGAGCCTGGGAAGACCAACGGGCCGGCCGGCCGGCTCCGCCGTGAGGTACGCTGCGCCGATGCGACTCCCCCTCATCGGCCTATCCCTACTGTGTGCGTCCGCCGCGGTACCGGGCGCGTCACGTGAGGACATCATGCGGTCCAGGTACTTGCGGACCCAGTTCTGTATTGAGCGCGCCGTGGGCCAGCGCTGGCACGAGCGCTATGGTGTTCGGCTGGTAATCAATCGCTGGGGAGCGAGCGAGCCGACGCTTCGGGGACTGGTGGCGGCGCCTGAAGAGTTGAGACGGGCCGATAGGCGCTGTCGCGCCGAGAACGAACTGGCGGACGAGCCGCGGCCGGCAGGCTGAGTGGTGCGTTATGCGGCCTTGAATTGCAGGATCTCGGCACCCGCTGCGAGCTTGTCCAGGTAGTCGGCCCAGCGCTGCATCATCTCGCGGCGCGCTGGCAGGTGTGCGGTCCGGTTGTAGGCCCGGCCGTTCGGATCCTTCACGGTGTGCGCCAGTTGGTGCTCGATCAGGTCGGGTCGCTCGCCCAGCACCTCATCCATGATCGTGCGCGCCGTCGCCCGGAAGCCGTGGCCAGTCATCACGTCCGAGCCATAGCCCATGCCGCGCAACGCTGCGTTGATCGTGTTTTCGCTCATCGGCCGTTCGCCCGTGCGGATGCTGGGGAACACGTAGCGGCCGTGCCCAGTTAGTGGCCGCATCTCCTTTAGGATCTCGACCGCCTGGTGAGAGAGCGGCACCAGGTGCTCCACCTTCATCTTCATCTTGGGGCCCGGGATGCGCCATTCCGCGGCCTCCAGGTCAATCTCTGACCACTCGGCCGAGCGCAGCTCTCCAGGGCGCAGGAACACCAGCGGAGCCATCTTCAGTGCCGCGATGGTCGCCGGATGGCCGGCGTAGCTGCGGATCGCCCGCATGAGCTGGCCCACGTCCTTGGGCTCGGTGATCGCTGCGTAGTGCGCCTTCTCGACCGAAGCGAGCGCGCCTCGCAGATCAGCCGTCACATCGCGGTCGACGAGTCCCGTCGCCACGGCGAAGCGCAGAACCTGAGAGCAGACCTGGACGACACGGTGGGCGCTCTCGTGGATGCCACGAGCCTCCATACGCCGGGCCACCTTGTCCAGCACGTCCTTCGCCTTGAGATCTGCCACCGGGTCACGGCCGATAAAGGGAAAAACGTCCTTGGTGAGCCAGGTTTCGATCTTCTCGTGGGTGCTGGGGCCGCGTTTGCTTGCGGTCTTCGCCAGCCAGTCTCGGGCGACCACTTCGAACGTGTTTCCACTTGCGGCAACCTTGGCCGCTTTTTCCTCGCGCTTCGCCACACTCGGGTTGATGCCGTCGGCGAGTTGTTCGCGCGCCTTCTCGCGCCGCTGACGGGCCTTGGCCAAGGAAACTTCGGGGTAGACGCCGAGCGCCAAGGTTTGGGGCCTGCCGTCGATCCGGAAATCCAAGCGCCAGTACTTGCCCGACGCTTTCACTCGGAGATACATCCCCCCGCCGTCGGCATACCGCTCGCCGACCGCCGAACCCTTGTGCTTCACCTGCTTCACGAACGTGTCTGTCAGCGCCATTTCGGCCCCCTTGCTGTGTCGGTACCTCGATCCCGGCATTTTTGTCGGTACCTACAGAAGTACCGACAAAGTGCCGACATGGGATGCTATGGGCTGAGACGGCTTGAAGCAAAGAAAAACCCGCTGCGCCTATGAAGCGAGCGGGTTTTGATGTTGGGTGAGACGGTGTGATGTTGTCTCATGGTGCCCGGGGCCGGAATCGAACCGGCACACCTTTCGGTGGGGGATTTTGAGTCCCCTGCGTCTACCAATTTCACCACCCGGGCACATCCGGAAGGAAGCCCAAAATTATGGCACAGTGGCTGGCATGAATTATCCGACGATCGAAGATGCCATCGGCAAAACTCCCCTGGTGGCCCTTCAGCGCATCGATGCGGCAGAGAACACCAAGCGTGGAAACGTGATTCTCGGCAAGCTGGAGGGCAACAATCCCGCAGGCTCGGTGAAAGACCGGCCGGCGCTTTCGATGATCAAGCGGGCCGAAGAACGCGGCGAGATCAAGCCCGGCGACACGCTGATCGAAGCCACGTCCGGCAATACCGGCATTGCGCTGGCGATGGCCGCGGCCATCAAGGGCTACCGCATGGTCCTGATCATGCCGGAGGACCTTTCCGTCGAACGCGCCCAGACCATGAAGGCCTTCGGCGCCGAGCTGGTGCTCACGCCCAAGAGCGGCGGCATGGAATACGCACGCGACCTTGCCGAGCAGATGGTCAAGCAGGGCAAGGGCCGGGTGCTCGACCAGTTCGCCAACCCCGACAACCCGCGCATCCACTACGAGACGACCGGCCCCGAGATCTGGGCCGACACCAAGGGCAAGGTCACGCATTTCGTGAGCGCCATGGGCACCACGGGCACCATCACCGGCGTTTCGCGCTTCCTGAAAGAGAAAAATCCGGCGGTGCGCATCGTCGGCGCGCAGCCGGCCGAGGGCTCGCGCATTCCCGGCATCCGCAAATGGCCGGCTGAATACCTGCCCAAGATCTACGACCCGAGCCGGGTCGATGAAGAAATCAGCGTGAGCCAGGACGACGCCGAGGAAATGTGCCGTCGCCTGGCGCGCGAAGAAGGCATCTTCGGCGGCATCTCGGCAGCCGGCGCCCTCTGGGCCGCGCTCGAGGTGGCGAAAAAGGTCGAGAACGCGACCATCGTCTTCGTGGTCTGCGATCGGGGCGACCGCTACCTGTCCACCGGCGTCTTCCCCGCATAAGCAACGAACCGCTGCAGCGCCCGTCCACAGGGCGCTGCAAGCCCCAGAAAAAGAACAGAGACCCCACCATGCCCCATCCCAAGTTTTGCCAGGTCTGTGCCACGCCGCTGGAGTGGATCGCGTTGATGGAAGACGGCGGCCCCAAGGAGCGCCTGCGCTGCCCGAACTGCGGCCACACCCACTGGAACAACCCCACGCCGGTGCTGGCCGGCATCGTCGAGTACCGCGGCCAGGTGCTGCTGGCCCGCAATGCGGCTTGGCCCGGCAAGATGTACGCGCTGATCACCGGTTTCATGGAGGCCGGCGAGACACCCGAAGAGGGCATTGCACGCGAGGTGAAGGAAGAAACGAACCTCGACGTCAGCGCCACGAAGCTCGTGGGCGCTTACGACTTCCAGCGCATGAACCAGATCATCATCGCGTACCACGTGGTGGCCGATGGCGATGTGAAGCTCTCGCCCGAGCTGGTCGACTACCGCCTCTACGACCTGCCGGACCTGCGCTGCTGGCCCGCGGGCACCGGCTACGCGCTGGCCGACTGGCTGCGCACGCGCGGCCACGAACCCGTGTTCTTCACCGCTGCCGAAAACGAAGAGCGCCGCCGCGGGCTCAACCTGCCGCCCGAGGAGCCGAAGCGTGGAAGTTGACCGCGAAATCGACACGCGAGGGCTGAACTGCCCGTTGCCCATCCTCAAGGCGAAGAAGTCGCTCAACGACATGGCGAGCGGGCAACTGCTGAAGGTGGTGTCGACCGATCCGGGGTCTGTGCGGGACTTTCAGGCTTTTGCGCGGCAGACGGGCAATGAGCTGATGGCGCAGGAGACGGTGGGGAGCGACTTCATTCATGTGTTGAAGAGGCGCTGAATTCCCGGGGTGGATGGTGAGGCCGCTTGCCCCCATCCCTGCCTTCCCCCGGAGGGGGAAGGAGAAAGACCAAGGCCGAAGGCGTTACAGCTTCAGGCTCTTGAGATATTCGCGGAATTCGCTGCCCACTTCGGGGTGTGCCAGCGCCAGTTCCACGGTGGCCTGCAGAAAGCCTTCCTTGCTGCCGCAGTCGTAGCGGATGCCTTTGTAGGCATAGGCGTAGACCGATTCCTTCTTCATCAGCGCCGCGATGCCGTCGGTCAGCTGGATCTCGCCGCCCGCGCCCTTGGGCTGGTTGCGGATCTCGTCGAACACGCCCGGCGTGAGGATGTAGCGGCCGGCCACGCCCAGGCGCGATGGCGCGTCTTCGGGCTTGGGCTTCTCGACCATGCGGTTGACCTTCACGAGGCCCTCCTCGATCGTGTCGCCGGCCACGATGCCGTAACGCTTGACGTGCGCGAGCGGCACTTCCTGCACGGCCAGCAGCGAGCCGCCCAGGCGCGCGAAAGCGGCCGTCATCTGTGCAAGCACCGGCTCGCCGCCATCGGGGCCGACCATCAGGTCGTCCGCCAGCAGAACGGCAAAGGGCTCGTTGCCCACCAGGTGCTCGGCGCACAGCACCGCATGGCCCAGGCCCAGCATGCGCGGCTGGCGCACGTACGAGCAGGTCATGTCATCGGGCATCACCGAGCGCGCGATGTTCAGCAGCGCGGTCTTGCCGCTGGCCTCGAGCTGGCTTTCCAGCTCGTAGGCGGTGTCGTAGTGGTCTTCGATGGCACGCTTGTTGCGGCCGGTCACGAAGATCATGTCGCGAATGCCCGCGGCATACGCCTCTTCCACCGCGTACTGGATCAGCGGCTTGTCGACCACGGGCAGCATTTCCTTGGGCTGCGCTTTGGTGGCGGGCAGAAAGCGGGTGCCAAAGCCTGCAACGGGAAATACAGCCTTGCGGATACGTGTCGATGGTGTGGTGGGCATGGGCAGTTCGGCGTCGGTTCGTTGGAAGGAAGATGGGAAGTCGAATCAGGAAACCGGGGCGGCAAGCAAGTGCCGATCCAGCATCCTAAACGTCCGGTACTTCCCGCGTCTGTCAGCCGAGGCGCACAAGCTGGTCGCGCAGGCGCTCCAGCGTGGCGGTGAAATCGGCCAGGCGCTTGCGCTCCAGGTCGATCACGGCGGGCGGCGCCTTGGCCACGAAGGCTTCGTTGCCGAGCTTGCCGTGCACCTTGGCGATCTCGCCCTCGATGCGGGCGATTTCCTTGCCGATGCGGGCGCGCTCGGCCACCTTGTCGATCTCCATGTGCAGGCACAGGCGCGCCGCGCCGACCACCGCCACCGGCGCCGCTTCGGCCGCAGCCTGCCAGGAAGCCTCGTCGTCGAAGACCTTCACTTCCTTCAGCTTGGCCAGCGCCTGCAGCACAGGCGCGGATTCGCGCAGGAAGGCCGCGCCTTCGGCATCGTCGGCCACGGCATAGAGTGGCAGGCGCACGGCGGGCGACACGTTCATCTCGCCGCGCAGCGTGCGGCATGCATCGACCAGCGCCTTGAGCCGCGCCACATGCGCTTCGGCCGCTTCGTCGATCTTCTCGGGCTGGCTCTTCGGATAGGCCGCGACCATGATCGACTCGCCTTCACGCCCTGCAACCTTCGACACCTTCTGCCACAGCTCTTCCGTGATGAACGGAATCACCGGGTGCGCCAGGCGCAGCAGCGTTTCGAGCACGCGGATCAGCGTGCGGCGCGTGGCGCGTTTTTGCGCATCGTCGCCGGTCTGGATCTGCACCTTGGCAATTTCCAGGTACCAGTCGCAGAACTCGTCCCAGGCGAACTGATAGATCGTGTTCGCGACGTTGTCGAGGCGGTATTCCTCGAAGCCCTTGGCCACTTCGGCTTCCACGCGCTGCAGTTGCGACACGATCCAGTAGTCGGCGCGGCTGAATTTCAGGTAGCCATGCGCCGGGCCGCCGACCTTGCATTCTTCCTTCGTGTGCTCCAGCAGGCCGCAGTCCTGGCCTTCGCAGTTCATCAGCACGAAGCGCGTGGCGTTCCACAGCTTGTTGCAGAAGTTGCGATAGCCCTCGCAGCGCTTGGAGTCGAAGTTGATGCTGCGGCCGAGCGAAGCCAGCGAGGCGAAGGTGAAGCGCAGCGCATCGGCGCCGAAGGCCGGAATGCCCTCCGGAAACTCCTTCTGCGTGTTCTTGCGAACGGCGGGCGCCGTCTCGGGCTTGCGCAGGCCCTGGCTGCGCTTGTCCAGCAGCTCGGGCAGCGCGATGCCGTCGATCAGGTCGACGGGGTCGAGCACGTTGCCTTCGGACTTGCTCATCTTCTTGCCCTGCGCGTCGCGCACCAGGCCGTGGATGTAGACGTCCTTGAACGGCACCTTGCCGGTGAAGTGCTTGGTCATCATGATCATCCGGGCGACCCAGAAGAAGATGATGTCGTAGCCCGTCACCAGCACGGTCGATGGCAGGTACAGCTCGAGGTCCTGTGTCTTCGCGGGCCAGCCCAGCGAAGAGAAGGGCACCAGCGCCGCCGAGTACCAGGTGTCGAGCACGTCCTCGTCGCGACGCAGCGTCTTGCCCGGCGCCTTGGCTTGTGCGTCGGCCTCGCTCTCGGCCACGTACACGTTGCCTTCCTCGTCGTACCAGGCCGGAATCTGATGGCCCCACCAGAGCTGGCGCGAAATCGTCCAGTCCTGGATGTTCTCCATCCAGTGGTTGTAGGTGTTGACCCAGTTCTCGGGCACGAATCGCACTTCGCCCGACTTCACCACGTCGATGGCCTTCTGTGCGATCGACTGGCCGTCGGCACCGGGGCGCGTCATGGCCACGTACCACTGGTCGGTGAGCATCGGCTCGACGATGGCGCCCGAGCGCGCGCAGCGCGGCACCATCAGCTTGTGCTTCTTCACCTCGATCAACAGGCCCAGTGCGTCGAGGTCGGCCACGATGGCCTTGCGCGCCACGAAGCGGTCCAGGCCGCGGTACTTCTCGGGCGCGTTGTCGTTGATGGTCGCGTCCAGCGTCAGGATGCCGATCACGTCGAGCTTGTGGCGCTGGCCGACCGCATAGTCGTTGTAGTCGTGCGCCGGCGTCACCTTGACGACGCCCGTGCCGAATTCCTTGTCGACGTAGTCGTCCGCAATGATCGGAATCAGCTTGTCCACCAGCGGCAGCTTCACGTGCTTGCCGATCAGGTGCTTGTAGCGTTCGTCTTCGGGGTGAACCATCACGGCCGTGTCGCCGAGCATGGTTTCGGGCCGCGTGGTGGCCACGGTCAGCGTGCCGCTGCCGTCTTCCAGCGGGTAGGCGATGTGCCAGAGCGAGCCGTCTTCTTCCTCGCTCTCGACTTCGAGGTCGCTCACTGAGGTCTTGAGCACCGGGTCCCAGTTGCCCAGGCGCTTGCCGCGGTAGATCAGGCCTTCTTCATACAGCGCCACGAAGGTCTGCGTGACAACGGCCGACAGGTCGTCGTCCATCGTGAAGTACTCGCGGCTCCAGTCCACCGTGTCGCCCATGCGGCGCATCTGCTGGGTGATGGTGTTGCCCGACTTTTCTTTCCATTCCCACACGCGCGCCACGAAGTTCTTGCGGCCCAGGTCGTGGCGGCTGACCTTCTGCTCCTGCAGTTGGCGCTCCACCACGATCTGCGTGGCGATGCCCGCGTGGTCGGTGCCCGGCACCCACAGCGTGTTGTCGCCCTTCATGCGGTGGTAGCGCGCCAGGCTGTCCATGATCGTCTGGTTGAACGCATGGCCCATGTGCAGCGTGCCCGTCACGTTCGGGGGCGGAAGCTGGATCGCGAACGAATCGGCGCCTTCCTTGGGTTGCTGCGTGCCGCGGAAACCGGCCTTGGCATAGCCGCGCTTTTCCCATTCCGGGCCCCAGTGCGCCTCGATGGCGGCGGGTTCGAACGATTTCGACAGGCTGTCGAGACCAGGTTGTGCGGAAGGGGTAGTGGGTTCGCTCATGGGGAATGCAAAACGGCACCCTCGGGTGCCGTTGGTGACAGAGGTGGGATTGCCGGGGATTTTACCGGCGCGGCTTTGGGTCATGGCAGCCACTCATAATTCCGGGATGCTCTTCCTGCTTTCCCCTGCAAAGTCGCTCGACTACGACACCCCGGTCCCCTCCGAAACCCCAGCCACCCAACCCCATTTCGAAGCCCCGCGCGGCCCCTCGACCGAGCTGATCAAGCTGCTGCGCGAGAAGTCGCCCCAGCAGATTTCCGAACTGATGCACCTGTCGGACAAGCTGTCCGCCCTCAATGTGGCGCGCTACGAAGCCTGGTCCAGCAAGAGCACCGAGAAAAACGCCCGCCAGGCCGCCTTCGCCTTCGACGGCGATGTCTACGGCGGCCTCGATGCCCGCACGCTCACCAAGGCGCAGCTCGACTGGGCGCAAGACCACGTCTGCATCCTCAGCGGCCTGTACGGCATCCTGCGTCCGCTCGACCGCCTGCAGCCCTACCGGCTCGAAATGGGCACCGCGCTGACCAACCGCCACGGCAAGGACCTGTACGCCTTCTGGGGCTCGCGCATCGCCGAGCACCTGAACGAGCGCCTGGCGGCCGACCGCACGCCGGTTGTCATCAACGTCGCCTCTCAGGAATACTTCAAGTCGGTCGACCAGAAGGTGCTCAAGGCCCGCGTGGTCGAATGCGTGTTCCAGGAGTGGAAGGGCGACAAGTACAAGATCGTGAGCTTCTTCGCCAAGCGCGCCCGCGGCCTGCTGGCCCGCTGGGCCGTGCAGCACAAGGCGGCCACGCCCAAGGCGCTGGAAAAGTTCGATCTCGAGGGTTATGGTTTCGACGCAAGCGTGTCGACAGCCGAAAGGCTGGTGTTCAGGAGAAAAATCTGATGTCTCAACCGATCAGTCCGGAGTTGCGCGAATGGCTGGTGGCCCAGTTGGCCGCCGGTCATTCGGTGCCCGCACTGCGCGTGTCGATGCGCGCGGCCGGCTGGCACGACTCGGCCACCGACATCGCGCTGGCCCAGCTCGAAGCCGGCTTTCCCGATGTCGAGGCGGCCCTGGCTCCCGCGCGCACCGAGATGCCCGGCCCCGACCTCGACGGCGCGCCGCTCTACCTCGATGCCGGCGACCGCCGCGTGCAGGTGCTGCACACGATGCGGCATCCGCGCGTCATCGTCTTCGGCAACCTGCTGTCGACCGAGGAATGCGAAGGACTGATCGCCGCGGCGCGGGTGCGCCTGGCGCGCTCGCTCACCGTGGAAACGCGCACCGGCGGCGAGGTGCTCAACGTCGACCGCACCAGCGACGGCATGTTCTTCGAGCGCGGCGAGAACGAGATCGTCGCCCGCCTCGAACAGCGCTTGGCCATGCTGCTGCGCTGGCCGCTCGAATACGGCGAAGGCCTGCAGATCCTGCGCTACGCCCCCGGCGCGCAGTACCGCCCGCACTACGACTACTTCGACCCGCACGAGCCCGGCACGCCTACCATCCTCAAGCGCGGCGGCCAGCGCGTGGCCACGCTCGTGATGTACCTGCAGGAGCCCGAGCAGGGCGGTGCCACCACCTTCCCCGACGTCGGCCTCGAAGTGGCGCCCGTGCGCGGCACTGGCGTGTTCTTCAGCTACGACCGGCCCGACCCCGCCACCCGCACCCTGCACGGCGGCGCGCCGGTGCTGGCCGGCGAGAAGTGGGTCGCCACCAAGTGGCTGCGCGAGCGCGAATTCAAGTAGTAATCACAAGGACGAGATGAAAGTCAACGCCAACGGGCTGCAGATCGAAGTCGACGATACCGGTGGCGACAGCGGAGACGGGCGCCCCGTCATCCTGCTCATCATGGGCCTGGGCATGCAACTGGTCGCATGGCCCACCGCCTTCGTGCGGCAACTGGTCGATGCGGGCTTTCGCGTGGTGCGCCACGACAACCGCGACATCGGCCTGAGCCAGGGCTTCGACCATGCCGGCACCGGCAACATCGTGTGGGAAACCATCCGCCACCGCCTCGGCCTGAAGGTGCGCTCGGCCTACAGCCTGCAGGACATGGCGCGCGATTCGCTCGGCGTGCTCGACGCGCTGGGCATTGCCCGCGCGCACATCGTCGGCGCCTCGATGGGCGGCATGATCGCGCAGCGCATCGCGGCCACCGCGCCGCAGCGCACGGCCAGCCTCGTGAGCATCATGAGTTCGAGCGGTGCGCGCGGCCTGCCCGGCCCGCGCCGCGAAGTCGCGTCCATGCTCATGCGCCGCCCGCTGGGCAAGGGCGAGGCCGAGCTCGTGGCGCACAGCATCAGGCTGCTGCGGCTCATCCAGAGCCCGGCCTATCCGCAGACCGACGAAGAACTGGCCGAGCGCCTCACCTTCAGCATGCGCCGCGCGTACCACCCGGCCGGCATGCTGCGGCAGATGCTCGCCATCGGCGCGGACGACGAACGCCCGAAGTTGCTGCCGCAGATCCAGCGTCCGACGCTGGTGCTGCACGGCGACGCCGATGCCCTCGTGCCCATCGCTTGCGGCAAGGATTCGGCCGAGCGCATTCCGGGGTCGACCTTCATTTCAGTTCCCGGCATGGGCCACGACCTGCCGCCGCAGGTCTGCACCATCCTCGCCAACCACATCGCCCCGTTCGCCCATGCGGCGCACGCCAAGGACAAGCCATGAGCCTCGACAACCACCCCGACAACGCCAACACCCCCGAACAATCGCAACTGGGCCGCGCCTCGGCCTATGCCGACAAGTACGACCCCTCGCTGCTGTTCCCCATCGCCCGCGCCACGCAGCGCGAAGCCATGGGCATTCGCACCGGCGCATTGCCCTTCTTCGGCGCCGACCTCTGGACCGCCTTCGAAGTGAGCTGGCTCAACCCGCGCGGCAAGCCGCAGCTGGCCATTGCGCACTTCACCATTCCGTGCGAAACGCCGAACATCATCGAGAGCAAGTCCTTCAAGCTCTACCTGAACAGCTTTAACAACAGCACCTTCGCGAGCATCGACGCCGTGCGCGAGCACCTGCGCACCGACCTCGCCGAGGCCGCATGGCGCGGCAGCGACCAGACCGGCGGCATCGGCGTGAAGCTGCTCACGCCCGAGCTGTTCGACCGCGAACCGGTGCATGAAATCGACGGCCTCGACCTCGACCGGCTCGACATCGAGTGCACCCACTACCAGCCCGCGCCCGAACTGCTGAGCAGCGACGCGGCGGAGGTGCACGTGAACGAAACCCTCACCAGCCGGCTGCTCAAGAGCAATTGCCTCGTCACCGGCCAGCCCGACTGGGGCAGCGTGCAGATCCGCTACAGCGGCCCGCCCATCGACCAGGCCGGGCTGCTCGCGTACATCGTGAGCTTTCGCAACCACAACGAATTCCACGAGCCGTGCGCCGAGCGCATGTTCACGGACATCTGGAGCCGCTGCAAGCCGACCAAGCTCGCGGTGTATGCGCGCTACACGCGGCGCGGCGGGCTGGACATCAACCCGTTCCGCACGAGCTGGCCGCAGGCGCTGCCGGCGAACATTCGCACGGCGCGGCAGTAAAGCAACCGCCGCAGACGGCGGTCACGTCCAGTCGAAGGTGAGCAGCGCCAGTCCTTCGACGGGCTCGTAGAAAAGCAGGATCGTGTCGGCGCCGACGGTCCTGTAGTTCCAGCCGGCCACCGAAGCCACGTGATGAAAACGGTGGCCCGCCGGACTCATCGGCCAGACTTCGCAAACGTCGCGTGACGCGTCCTCGCGCTCCTCGACGGGAAACTCAACGGTACTGACCCAGTTGCCATATTCGGCCGCGCCACCGAGCGCGTCGACCAAGGGGCTGGGGTCTTCGTTGCCATACTGCGGCTGGCCTTCGTCGTCGAGACGCACGAGCTTCCCGGTGCGCAGAAAATAGTCGCGCGAGGCGTTGTACGAACGCTCTTGCTCGGCATAGTGCTGCTCCAGCTCCTTGCGCGCACCTTTGTAGGGTTCCGGCATGTCGCCATCGGCGTTTTCCAGCAGGAAGTAGCGCGGATCGCCCATGAGCCGATAGCGGCCATCGACAACCTTGAATCCGATCCAGTTGGCAAGCAGCAGTTCGGAGTGAAAGGCCTCGGTCGCCTGGCCGACAAGACCGTCTGCCGGTTCCAGCGGGCTCAGCAGGTGCAGCCAGCCCGACCACGCCGGATTGACCGCAGCCAGGTCGACGGAAACAAGCGGATGCAGGTGGCGTGCCAGAAAAGCCTGATCGGGCACGAACACATCGCCTGCCGCAGGAAAAGGCCTGAGGCTGTTCCCGGCCTCGGTGAATTCAGTGGATTCTTCCGTCATGAAAGGTCTCTGTGTGGGGGCCGTCGCAGTGTAGGGGCGCCGAAGCCCCTCTTCGTAAATCCGAAACCCGCAGCCCGCCCCCTGTGGCATTCTGGAATCGACCCCGCGAACCCGCGGTCGAATATCCGGAGCAGAGACAAAAATGGTTGAAGGAAAAGTGGTCGTCGTCACCGGCGCGGGCGGCGGCATCGGGCGCGACATTGCACTGGCCATGGCCAGCAACGGCGCCAAGGTCATCGTCAACGACATCGGCGCCGCGCTCGACGGCGCAGGCGGCAGTGCCGGTCCGGCGCAGCAGGTGGTCGATGAAATCCGCGCCGCCGGCGGCCAGGCCGTGCCCAACACCGACAGCGTGGCCGACGCCGCCAGCGCTGCGCGCATCGTCGAATGCGCCGTCGAGAGCTTCGGCCGCATCGACGCGGTGATCAACAACGCCGGCATCCTGCGCGACCGCTTCTTCCACAAGATGTCGGTCGACGAATGGGATGCTGTGCTCAAGGTGCACCTGTACGGCGCCTACTACGTGAGCCGCGCGGCGGCCACGCATTTCAAGGAACAGAACTCCGGCGCGATGGTGCACATGACCTCGACCTCGGGCCTCATCGGCAACTTCGGCCAGGCCAACTACGCAGCCGCCAAGCTCGGCATCGTGGCGCTGTCGAAGTCGATCGCGCTCGACATGCTCAAGTTCAACGTGCGCTCCAACTGCATCGCGCCCTTTGCCTGGAGCCGCATGATCGGCGCCATTCCCACCGACACCGACGAGCAGCGCGCCCGCGTCGACAAGATCAAGCAGATGACGCCCGCCAAGGTGGCGCCGCTCGCCGTGTACCTTGCGAGCGATGCGGCAAGCGCGGTCAACGGGCAGATTTTTTCGGTGCGCAACAACGAGATCTCGCTCATCAGCCAGCCGCGCCCGGTGCGCTCCGTGCACCGCTCCGAAGGCTGGACGCCGCAGAGCATTGCCGAGCACGCCATGCCCGCGATGCGCGCCAGCTTCTACCCGCTGGACCGCTCGGCCGACGTGTTCAGCTGGGACCCGGTCTGAGGTCAAACCCGCACAAGGGCGCACACCGGGGCGCGCAGCGCGCCATTCGCCGGACAATGCGCGTTCCTTTTCTCCTTGCTGCGGCCGCCCGGTGAACCTGCATTTCGACCTGTTCGACCTGAAACTGTTCGTCTACGTGGCGGACGCGCGCAGCCTCACGCGCGGCGCTGAAAAAGCCTGCATCTCGCTGGCCGCCGCCTCCACCCGCATCAAGCAGATGGAAGAGGCCGTGGGCGGCAAGCTGCTGCATCGCAGCGCGCAGGGCGTGACGCTCACCGCCGCCGGGCAGGCCGTGCTGTACCACGCCAAGCGCGTGATGCAGCAGATGGAGCACCTGCGCTGCGACATGCAGGACTTCGGCAAGGGCATCAAGGGCCATGTGCGGGTGTTCGCCAACACCACCTCCATCACCGAATACCTGCCGCAGAAGCTCGCGGGTTTTCTCACGCAGCATCCGGCCGTGCAGGTGGACCTGCGCGAATACCTGAGCGAAGAAATCGTGCGCGCGGTAGCCGATGGCGAGGCCGACATCGGCATCCTCGCGGGCGACGTGCACACCGGCGATTTCGATGCGCGCGCCTTCGGCAGCAACCAGCTCGTGCTGGTGGTGCCGCTCACGCACCATCTGGCGGGCGCGCCCTCGGTGGCGTTCGCCGACACGCTCGACGAGCAGCACGTGGGCCTGCATCACGGCAGCGCCATCCATCGCTTCCTGCAGCGCCGCGCGGAGCTGGCGGGCCGGGGCTTCAACCCGCGCATCCAGGTCAGCAGCTTCGAGGCCATCTGCCTGATGATCGAAGCAGGCGTGGGCGTCGGCGTGCTGCCGGTGTCTTCGGCGCAGCGCTTGTCGATGGCCATGCGGATTGCGATGGTTCCACTGAGCGACGCATGGGCCGAGCGCGAACTCAAGCTCATCGCGCGCGACCGCGAGCAACTGCCGGCCTCGGCACGCGAACTGTTCGACCATCTCGTCGCGCCCTGAAGGCGCGCGCCGCATGTCCGCCGACCTGAAATCGCTGCGCCTCTTCGTGGCCGTGGCCGACCACGGCAGCATCAGCGAGGGCGCCAAGCGCTGCCACATCGCGCTGGCTGCCGCGAGCAAGCGCATCTCCGACCTCGAAGCCCGCGCGCGGCTGCCGCTGCTGGTGCGCCATGCGCGCGGCGTCACGCTCACGTCGGCGGGCCACGGCCTGCTGCTGCATGCGCGCTCCGTGCTGTCGGCCATGGACCGGTTGGGCGCCGAACTCGACGATTTCCAGAACGGCGTGGCGGGCGTGGTCAGCATCACGGCCAATGCGTCGACCATCGCGCAGTTTCTGCCGGCGCAGATCGGCTCCTTCCTGCGGCTGCATCCGGTGCTCAAGATCGACCTGCAGGAGCGCGCCAGCACCGAGGTGGTGAAGGCGGTGCAGGCCGGCCTGGCCGACATCGGCGTGATCGAGGGCAACACGCCCGCCGAGAACCTCGAATGCCTGCCGTACCGCACCGACGAGCTGGCCGTGATCGTCGCGCGCGACCATCCGCTGGCCCGCCGCAAGCGTATCGGCGTGGACGAGGTGCTGCGGCACGACCATATCGTGGTGCGCGAAGGCACTGCGCTGCACCGCGTGCTGTTGAGCGCGGCGCTGGAGGCGCAGGTGCCGCTGAAGGTGCGCATGCAGGTCGGCAGCTTCGACATGGTGTGCCGCATGGTGGAGCAGAACGTCGGCATCGGCGTGCTGCCCTATGCGGCGGTGCTGTCGCAGCTGCAGATATTGCGGCTGCGCTGCCTGAAGCTCGATGCGCCCTGGGCGATGCGCCGGCATCTGCTGTGCGTGCGCCGGCAGCAAGACCTGACCGTGGCCGCGCGCTCGGTGCTCGAACACCTCGGCCGGCCCGATTAGGGCGCGAGCCTTCGCGGAGCACGAAGCCTCGCGCCCGCCAAAAACGAATTGTTCTCCCGCGGCCGGCGCGCAAAGATGGCCCTGCCAGATCGCAAGATCAACAGGCGGCCACCAAGCAAAGGAGACATTCTTGAAGATCATCCGCGTCAGCGCCACGCCGCTGAACATCCCGGTCACCATCGACGTGGTGGGCCTGAACAAGCAGACATCGCTGTCCCTGTGCCTGACCGAGATCGAGACCGACACCGGCCTCGTCGGCCACGGCATGACCGCCATCACCGAGGAAGAAATCATCGCCGCCGCCGTGCGCGAAGTGGCCGGCCCCGCGCTGATCGGCGAAGACCCGATGGCCACCGAGCGCCTGTGGGACAAGCTCTACTGGCTGCTGTCGCCGCGCGGCCAGACCGGCTACGCCAGCCACACCATCGCCGCGCTCGACATCGCGCTGTGGGACATCAAGGCCAAGGCGCTCGGCCAGCCGCTGTGGCGCCTGCTCGGCGGCGCGCGCGCCAAGGTGCCGGTGTACGCCACCTTCGGCTTCGGCTTTTTCGAGCGCGACCAGCTCGCGGCCGCCGCAAAGCTCTGGGTGTCGCAGGGCTTCCAGCGCCTGAAGATGACCGTCGGCAACCACGCGCTGGCGCGCCGCGACGAGCCGCGACCGCTCGACGAAGTGATCGCCGAAGACGTGCGCCGCGTCGCCGCCGTGCGCGAAGCCGTCGGCCCCGACGTCAAGCTGTATGTCGATGCCAACTGCGGCCTCGACCTGTTCCATGCGACCGAGCTGGCGCAACGCATCGAGCCCTACGGCATCAGCTTCTTCGAAGAGCCGCTCACGCAGAACGACGTGCGCCAGATGGCCCAGTTGCGCGCACGCACCCGCATCCCGCTGGCCTGCGGCCAGAACGAAGGCCTGGCCTTCCGTTTCCGTGATCTGCTGGTGAACCAGGCGGCCGACGTGCTGCAGCCCAACGTGACCATCTCGGGCGGCTATTCGCAGTGCCTGAAGATCGCCGGCATGGCGCAGGCCTTCAACGTGCCCATCGACAACGGCGGCGCCTGGCCGTTCCACAACATGCACCTGCATGCGGGCGTGTCGAACGGCGGGCTGGTGGAGTACCACTACGTCGCGGTGCAGATGCTCAAGCAGATCTTCGACGGCCTGCCGGTGCCCGACCAGGGTTGGCTCACGCTGCCCGAGACGCCGGGCCTCGGCTTCGCGCCCAACGCCGAGCGCGTGCGCGAGCTGGCGAAACTGCCGACCTCGCACGGCAAGGGCAAGGCTTGAGCCGAACCGCGAGCGACGATTTCCGAACACGACCAGGCCGCAGAGACGGCCGGCGACGACCCCAGAACAACGGAGACACGATGAACGCCAGCAGACAAGCGAATCGACGACCGGCACGCCGGCATGCATTGCGGGCCGCGGTGGCCCTGGGCCTGATGGGTGCGCTCGCCGTGCCCGCAGCGTGGGCCCAGCAGAAGTACCCCGACAAGCCCATCCGCCTCGTGGTGGGCTACTCGGCTGGTGGTGGGGTCGATGCGGTGGCGCGCCTGCTCGGTGTGCGGTTGTCGACCGTGCTGGGCCAGCAGGTGCTGGTGGAAAACCGCACCGGCGCCACTGGACTCATTGCAGCCGACCTCGTGGCGAAGGCGCCGCCCGATGGCTACACGTTGATGATGGGCGACAGCGCTCTGCTCATTGCCAAGCTGTTGCAGCCGAAGATGAGCATCGACCCGTTGACCAGCTTCAAGCCGGTGGCGGGCGCGTTCATCTCGCCGCTGATGATCGTCACCGGCAACGACTTTCCCGCGAAGACACCGGCCGAACTGGTGGCGCTGCTCAAGGCGCATCCGGCGCGCTATTCGTTTGCAACTTCAGGTGTCGGCACCGTGCAGCATCTGGGCTTCGAGATGCTCAAGCAGTCCACCGGCACTTTCGTCGTGCACGTACCGTATCGGGGCGCCGCGCAGATCGTGCCCGACGTCATCGGTGGGCAGGTGCCCATCGGCGTGGTCAGCGCCACGGCCGCGATGGCGCAGGCCAAGGCGGGCAAGCTGCGCGCGTTGGCGCTGATGAACACCGCGAAGCTCGAGGGCGCGGAGAGCGTTGCGCCGCTGGCCGATGCGTTGCCGGGCTTCGATGTGGCACCGCGCATCTTCGTGCTTGCACCGGCTGGTACTCCCAATGACATCGTCGAGAGGCTTTCTGCAGCGGTGAAGACTGTCCTCGATACGCCTGAAGCGGGGGCTGCGGCCGCTGCGCAGGGGACGCTGCGGGCCTATGCCACACCGGCTCAGCTCGGCAAGGACATGGCGGAGGAGAGTGCTCGCTGGAAACGCATCATCACGGAGCAGCGCATCGTGGCGGAAGGGGGCTAGGGTGACGTCTTGCTGTTCGTTCAGTTCAGCTCAATTCAGTTCAGGGCGACGCTCACGCCGACACGGTGCTCTTTTTCGCGAATGTCCCCCGCTTCGCTCCTCCTTTATTTCGCGAAAAAGAGCCCCGTATCGACGTGAGCGTTGGACAGAGCAGTTGTTGATCGGCTGTACACCAGCAGCGCGTCCATGTGCGAATGGCACCAGGTGCTCCCCGCAGCGAAATAAAGGAGGAGCGAAGCGGGGGACATTCGCGGAGGGGAGCTCCTGGTGTCATTCGCACTCGCCCTGAATGAACAACGCCAACCCGTAAACAACACACAGTGGAGCCACTGAATGACACAACCCCATCTAGGCCTGATCGTTCCGCCCGCCGCCGGCGCGGTGCCGGTAGACGGCCCCTTGCTCTACGGCGACCGAATCCGCTTCAGCGCGCGCGGACTCGGCCTCAGTGAGATCTCCACGCGTGGCTACACGGAAGTGATCGACTCGGTCATCGGCAAGGCGCTCGAACTCAAGGCCGATGGCGTGAGCGCCGTGTCGCTCATGGGCACCTCGCTGAGCTTTTTTCGCGGTGCCGCATTCAACCGGCAATTGGAAGTGGAGATGGCCCGCGCTACAGGCCTGCCGTGCTCCACCATGAGCAACGCCATCGTCAACGGGTTGCGGAGCCTGGGCATCCGGCGCGTGGCGGTGGCCACGGCCTATATCGACGAAGTGAATACGCAGTTGCGGCTCTATCTGGAACAGAGCGACTTCGAGCCATTGGCACTTGAAGGCCTCTCGATCTCCGACGTGCAGAAGGTCGGCGAAGTGCCGACGCAGGTGCTGGTCGATCTCTGTGTGAAAGTCTTCGAGGCCCAGCCGGGTGCGGACGGCATCCTCATCTCGTGCGGTGGACTGGTCACACTCGATGCGGTGCGCGAGGTCGAAGCACGGCTCCAGGTGCCGGTTGTCTCCAGTTCGCCGGCAGGCTTCTGGGACTTGGTGCGCATGGCCGGGCTCGATGCGCGCTCGCCCGGCCATGGGCACCTCTTTGCCTGAGTCGTTCTAGGCGAGCAGGCGCTCGACTTTCGGTGCATCGGCCAATTGCCAGATGCGCTGGCACAAGGCCTTCGCCTCCTGCGCCGTCGCGCCTTCGCCGTAGTGCGTCAGGCGCTGCATCTTGTCCTCGATCTCTGCGCGGCTCAGGCTGTTGCCCGGATCGCCCTTGGGTTCGTCTACACGGCCCTGCAGCGTGCGGCCATCGGCGGTGTGCACGCTGACCTTGCCGATCCAGCGCGCGGGGTAGGCGGTGTCGACCTCGGTGTCGAGTTGCATCGTCACCTTGTCGCGAAAGGCCGCTACCTCCGGGGCAAGAAAGTCGCGGTCGAACTCGCCCAGGCCCGCGCGGCCGTGCACCGCGATCAGGCCCAGCACCGTGCCCATCGAGAACTTGCCCTGGTGCACGGTCGCCGGCACGGTCACGCGGCCCAGCACATCGATGGCGCCCTGGTGCACGTGCGTGGTCACGTGCGAAACGTCTGTCGGCTTGAGCTTGTTCTGCGTCATCACCTGCAGCAGCGCATCGGCTGCCGGATGCGTGTGGCGGCAGGAGGCGTGGTACTTGAACGAGGTTTCGGCCAGAGCCCAGCGCGTGCCGAGCCGGTCGGTGAGCTTGGCCGGGTCGGCGTCGCTCGACATGCCCACGCCAAGGCCCTGCGCGCCTTCGAGGATTCTTGCGGCACCCGTGAAGCCGTCTTGCGCAAGGTAGGCCGACATCAATCCACTGGCTGCAGCATGCGCGCAATGCAGTTGCTTGGAATCGGCGGCATCGCGCAGAAACTCCCACACACCAGCCGATTGCGTACCGGCCGAGCCGAAGGCGTGCAGCATCTGCTGCGGCGTGAGGTCGAGCAAGCGACCCACAGCGGCGGCTGCCGCGAGCGTGCCCGCCGTCGCAGTGGTGTGGAAGGTCTTGTAGTGCGAGCGGCCGAGGAACTCGCCGACGCGGATGCCAACTTCATAACCCGCGACAACTGCCGTCAACAATTGCGCGCCGCTCGCGCCGACGCTCTGTGCCACCGCGAGTGCGGGCGCAATGACAACCGCCGCCGGGTGAAAGACCGAGCCGTTGTGCACATCGTCCTGCTCCACGAAGTGCGAGGCCGCGGCGTTGACCAGCGCCGCGAATACCGGCGAACTGGTGCGACGCGAAGTCAGTATTTCGCTCGGCCCATCGGCGGGGCCCATCATCTGCGCGAAGCGCTCGATGCTGCGCACGGGGCGCGACGTGCGGGCCGCGAGCACTGAGCCCAACCAGTCGAGCATCAGGTCTTCGGTGCGGCGCAAGACAGGGGCAGGGATGTCCGCGAACTTCAGTTCGGCGGCGAAGGTGGCGAGCACCTTGCTCGGATGATTCGAATCGGTCATGGGTGCGGTCCCTTCAGAACGAGCGAGGAAGGCCGAGCATGTGCTCGGCCACGTAGCTCAGGATGAGGTTGGTCGAGATCGGCGCGACCTGGTACAGCCGCGTTTCCCTGAACTTGCGCTCGATGTCGTATTCGCACGCAAAGCCGAAGCCGCCGTGGAACTGCAGGCAGGCATTGGCGGCCTCCCAGCTTGCCTTGGCCGCGAGGTATTTCGCCATGTTGGCCTGCGCGCCGCAGGGCTGGTGCGCATCGAACAGGCGGCAGGCTTCGTAGCGCATCAGGTTGGCCGCCTCGATCTCGATGAAGGCTTCGGCAATCGGAAACTGCACGCCCTGGTTCTGGCCAATGGGGCGGCCGAACACCACACGCTCCTTGGTGTAGGCCGTCACCTTGTCGATGAACCAGTAGCCGTCGCCGATGCATTCGGCCGCGATCAGCGTGCGCTCGGCGTTCAGACCGTCGAGGATGTACTTGAAGCCCTGGCCTTCCTCGCCGATCAGGTTCTCCGCCGGAATCTCCAGGTTCTCGAAGAACAGCTCGTTGGTCTCGTGGTTCACCATGTTCAGGATCGGCCGCACCGTCATGCCCTTGCCGATGGCCTCGCGCAGGTCGACGATGAAGATCGACATGCCTTCGGACTTCTTCTTCACGTCCGCCAGCGGCGTGGTGCGCGCCAGCAAAATCATCAGGTCCGAATGCTGGATGCGCGAGATCCATACCTTCTGCCCGTTGATGACGTAGCGGTCGCCCTTCTTCACGGCGGTGGTCTTGATCTTGGTGGTGTCGGTGCCGGTGCTGGGCTCGGTCACGCCCATCGACTGCAGGCGCAGCTCGCCGGTGGCGATGCGTGGCAGGTACTTGCGCTTCTGTGCTTCGCTGCCGTGGCGCAGCAGCGTGCCCATGTTGTACATCTGGCCGTGGCAGGCGCCGGAGTTGCCGCCGCAGCGGTTGATCTCTTCCATGATCACCGAGGCCTCGGTCAGGCCCAGGCCCGAGCCACCGTATTCCTGCGGGATCAGCGCGGCCATCCAGCCGGCCTTGGTGAGCGCATCGACAAACTCGGCGGGGTAGCCGCGCGCCTCGTCGATCTTGCGGAAGTACTCGTTGGGAAACTGCGCGCACAGGTCGCGCACGGCGTCGCGAATATCGGGGAAGGTCTTGTCGTTGGCGTTGTTCATCATCGTTTGCTGTTCGCTCGTTCGCTCGCTCAGTCCTGGCGCGGGCCGCCGGCTTCTTTTTCCACACGTTGCCAGATCTCGATGGCCATCGGGTCGTCGATTTCTTCGAGGATGTGGCCCACCAGGCCGATGGCGCGAGCCATCACGCCGAAGCCGCGAATGATCTTCCACGGAAAGCCGAACTCGGCGGCAATCGCGCCGATGGCGCCGGTGGCGTTGATCGGCAGCGACTTGCCCGACACGCGCTCGGCTTCTTCCTGCACCGCCTGCATCAGCGCGACGTAGTGGCTCGACAGGCCGTTCTCCGCCGCGATCTGGAACAGGCGTGGCGTGCGCGGATCGATCGGCTTGTGCAGCGGATGGCCCAGGCCCGGCACGATCTGCTTGCGTGCGCGGTGGTCGGCCACGATGTCCTTGGCCATGTCGGCGAGCGGGCGCGTCGGCTTCTCGCCGAACGGAATCGCCTCGTACAGCATCTTGGCCGCGCCTTCGGTGCTGCCCACGAACACCGTGCCCAGCCCGCACAGGCCGGCGGCCACAGCCGCCTGCAATGCCTCGGGGGCGCCCGCGTAGGTGAGGCGGGCGGCCAGCGCGCTGGGCGTGACGCCGTGCTCCACCAGCGTGACGACGATGGCGTTGAAGGTTACTGACTCCTGCGGCGTCGGGATGCGCCCGGTCAGCTCCAGGAAGGCCATGTCGCCCAGGTTCAGGTGGCCGAGGATCTCGGACGGCAGGTCGCGCCCGCGAACGGTGATCTTGTCGGGCGTGCTGTGGCCGAGTTCGGTGTGCAGGGATTTCTTGATCTTGGTCATGGGGCGAATTTATGCCTCCCCGCGCAAGGCGGCTCTTTGATTGCGAAACCCTCCCTTCGGCAAATGCAAATGCCCTGCAACGGGGTCTTCAGGCACGCTGCGATCCGTCTTTGCAACGGAACGAGGCAGGCAAACTGGATGGACACCGAATCACTTGCGGCAGTGCGCGAAGCGGCGCTGGACTACTTCGTGCGAAGCCGCGCCATCGGCAGGCGGCGCACCCGCACCGAACAACCGGACGGCGACGAGGCGCAAGGCTGGCCCGACATCGTGGCCCTCGGCTGGCCCGGCATGCTGGCGCCTGAGTCCGCGGGCGGCCTTGCATTGGGGCTCGACGGTGCGGCAGAAATCCTGCGCGCGGCTGGCGAGCACGTGGCGCCCGAACCGCTGCTCGCGGTGGCCGGGCTCAGTGCGCTGTTGCTGGCACGGCTGGACACGCCGGGGGCGCACGGCTTGCTGCGCGAACTGGTCGAAGGCCGCAGCCTGCCCGCACTGGCCTGGCAGGAAAGCGCGGGCGACCTGAGCGCGGTGCCGCTGGCCTGCGGCTGTGAAGTGCACGGCGCACAGGTAGGCGGTGTGCTGCTCCAAGGCGAAAAGCTCATGGTGCTGCCCGGCGCCGCCGCCAGCGGATGGCTGGTGTCGGCGCGCGGTGACGACGATGCGGTGCTGCTGTGGGTGCCGCGCGGCACTGAAGGCGTGAGCGAAACGCTGGTGCCGCTGGTCGATGGCAGCCAGGCAGCGAACCTGCGTTTCGAGCAGGTCGCGCTGCCGCCCGGCGCTGTGCTCGCTCAAGGGCCTGCTGCACAAGACGCACTGCGCCATGCGCTCGCCGCCGGCCAGATCCTGCAGGCCGCCGAGCTGCTGGGCGCGGGGCAGGCGATGCTGGCCCAGACCCTGGCCTACCTGCGCACGCGCTCGCAGTTCGGCAAACCCATCGGCAGCTTCCAGGCGCTGCAGCACCGCTGCGTCGACATGTTCATTCACCTCGAAGTGGCGCAGGCCACGCTGAACGAAGTGCTCGCGCTGGCGGCGCAGGGCTTGTCGTGCAACCGGCTCGAAGCCGAGGCCAGCCGCGCGAATGCACGCTGCACTGCGGCTGCGCTGCAAGCCTCGCGCGCGGCCGTGCAACTGCATGGCGCCATCGGCTACACGCAGGAGTGCGACCTGAGCCTGTTCTACAAGCGCGTGCTGTGCCTTTCCGCATGGCTGGGCAACGTCACGGCGCACCAGCGCCGCCATGCCGCGCTGACGGAAGAGGCCGAGACGACTTCGGGCACTTCGGCAGCCTGGACCGGCGACTTCCCGCGCCAGGCCGACTGGGCCGCGATGCCCGAGCCCGACTTCCGCCGCATGGTGCGTGGCTTCCTGCAACAACGCTATCCGCAAGAACTGCGCTACCTGTCGCACCGCGCGCGCTGGAGCGAGATGCGCGAGTGGTACCTCACGCTGTCCGCGCAAGGCTGGATCGCACCGGCGTGGCCGCAGGCGCATGGCGGCATGGGCCTGCCGGCCGACAAGCTCATCGCCTGGATCGAGGAGCTGGAGCAGTACGGCGTGGCGCGCGCGCCCGACCAGGGCATCGTGATGATCGGACCGCTGCTGATTCAGCACGGCACGCCCGCGCAGCAGCAACGATTTCTGCCGCGCATCCTGAGCGGCGAGAACGTGTGGTGCCAGGGCTATTCCGAACCCAACGCCGGCTCCGACCTCGCGGGCCTGCGCACCGAGGCCTTGCCTGCGCGCGATGCGCAAGGCGATCACTTCGTCGTCAACGGCCAGAAGATCTGGACCACGCTCGCGCAGGACGCCAACCACATCTTCATGCTGGTGCGTACCGACAAGGACGCGCGCAAGCAGGAGGGCATCAGCTTCCTGCTGTGCGACCTGCGCACGCCGGGCATCACCGTTCGGCCGATCCACACGCTGGCGGGCGAGCCGGAGTTCTGCGAAGTCTTCTTCGACAACGTGCGCGTGCCGGCCGAAAACCTCGTGGGCAAGCTGCACGGCGGCTGGACGATTGCGAAGGCGCTGCTGGGTTTCGAGCGCATCTTCCTCGGCAGCCCCAAGCAGTCGCAGTACGCGCTGGGCCAGCTCGCGCGGCTGGCACAGGCGCGGCGCCTGTTCGCCGACCCGGTGTTCGCGCAGCGCTTTGCCGCATTGCGGCTCGACGTGGCCGACCTGACCGCCGCCTACACGAGCTTTGCCGACATCGTGCGGGCCGGCAAGCCGCTGCCTGCGTCGGTGTCGCTGCTGAAGATCTGGGCCAGCGAGACTTTTCATCGCATCGGCGCGCTGCTGGTCGAGGCCGGGGAAGAGCAGGGCGCCGTCGCCGGCGACCAGGTGCTCGACGGGCAGACCTTCAACGTGCTGTCGCCGCTCATCGGCTCCACCGCCGCAATGATCTACGGCGGCACCAACGAGATACAGCGCAACATCCTCGCGCGGCAAGTCCTCGACCTGCCAGCCTGAGCGATGTGAGCCGCCGAAGAAATACACAACAGGAGACAACGCTCATGACACCCATCGACTTCTCGCGCCGCCAGCTCATGGCCGCGCTGGCGGGCAGCGCAGCGCTTGCGGCGTTGCCTTCCCGTGCCTTTGCACAGCAGCCATTGCCGTCGCTCATCAAGCTCGTGGTCGGCTATTCCGCCGGTGGCCCGGTCGATGGCGCGGCACGGTTGCTCGCGCCCGCGTTGAGCCAGGAGCTGGGCACGCAGGTCATCGTCGACAACCGGCCCGGCGCCAGCGGTTCGCTCGGTGGCGATGCGGTCGCCAAGGCCGCGCCCGACGGCACCGTGCTGTTCTTTGGCGCGAGCCCGACCATCACCATCAACCCGAACGTGCAGCGCCACATGGCCTTCGACCCGATGAAGGACCTGACGCCGATCGCGCCGCTGGTGGACTACACCAACGTGCTGGTGGTCAACAACGAGCTGCCCGTGCGCAACGTGAGCGAGCTGCTGGCCTATGCGAAGGCGCGGCCCGGCAAGGTGTTCTATGGCTCGGCGGGCGTGGGCGCCTCCAACCACCTGAGCGGCGCGCTGCTGGAGAAGATGACCGGCGTGCAGATGACGCATGTGCCCTACAAGGGCAGCGCGCCCGCACTGGCCGACGTGATGGGCGGCACGGTGACGATGATGTTCGACATCATCGCCACGTCGAAGCCCTTCATCCAGTCGGGCAAGGTGCGCGCGCTGGCCGTGACCTCGCGCCAGCGCAACCGCATGCTGCCCGAGGTGCCGACGATGATCGAGTCGGGCGTGCCCGGCTACGACGTGGGCGGCTGGTTCGGTCTCTATGGCCCGGCGCGCATGGACCCGGCGCTGGTCGCGCGCGTGAATGCGGCCGCGCAGAAGATGCTGGCGCGCGAAGACATCGCGCGCCGGTTGCGCGAGCAGGGCTACGACGTGTGGTCGGGTGCGGCCGATCTGCTGGCGACCAAGGGCGTGTCCGACCGCAAGCTCTGGGCGAGCGCGTCCAAGGGCATCGAGGCGGAATAGGCGATGCGGCGCATTCATGAGTTGCTGGAGGCGCGTGCGGTGCGCACGCCCGATGCCGTCTTTCTTTTCGAGCCTGGGAGCACCGCGACCTATGCGGCGCTGCAGGCGATGGTCGACGTGGCCGCGCAAGATCTGCTGGATGCCGGTGTACGAGCGACCGACCGCGTGGTGCTGGTGGCAGAGAACTGCGCCGCGCACATCGCGCTGCTGATGGCCTGCAGCCGTGTTGGTGCGTGGTCGTGCGGTGTCAACGCGCGCATGTCGCCGGGCGAGGTCGCGGCGATCGTCGAGCGGGCCGATGCGCGCCTGTGCTGCTTCACGACCGGGGCTTCCGAATCGGCGGGGCGGCATGCGCAGCGGGCCGGTGCGGTGCCGGCTGCATTGCAGGGCGTGATGCGCTCGGCGGTGCGCGCCGATGCACGTGCGGAGCCCGATGCGGCGCTGGCCGACACGGCCGCGATCATCTTCACGTCGGGCACCTCGGGCACGCCCAAGGGCGTGATGGTGTCGCATCGCGGTCTGCTGCACTTCGGGCGCGTGTCGGCCAGCGTGCGCGCGCTGAACGAACGCGACCGTGCCTACGCCTTCCTGCCGATGACGCACATCTTCGGCATCGGCACGGTGCTGATGGCCGCGCTGACCGGTGGCGCGTCGCTGGTGCTGCGCAGTGCCTTCTCGCCGGCCGACATGCTGCAGGCACTGGCCGGCGAGCAGGTGTCGAACCTGCTCGGCCCGCCGACCATGTATGCGCGTCTGCTGGCTCATATCGATGCGGAACAGGTGGTGCCCCGCTTTCCGCACCTGCGCTACGTGTACACCGGCTCGGCACCGCTCGACCCGGCACTCAAGCAGCGCGTGGAGCGCCTGTTCGGGCAACCGCTGCATTACGGCTACGGCCTGTCGGAGTACGCGGGCTCGGTGTTTCTCACGCGCACTGAGTCACCGCGCACCGACACGGCCGCCGGCCATCCGGTCGAAGGCGGCGAGGCGCGCATCGTCAACCTCGACGGAGAAGACGCCGCGCAAGGCGACACCGGCGAAATCTGGTTGCGCGGCCCGGGCCTGATGCTGGGCTACTTCCGCGATGCGGCGGCCACTGCACAAGTGATGCGCCCCGGTGGCTGGTATGCGTCGGGCGACCTCGGGCGCTTCGGCGAAGACGGCGCGCTGTTCGTGGTCGGGCGGCTGAAGGAAATGATCATCCGCTCGGGTTTCAACGTCTACCCGGCCGAGATCGAAGCGGTGATCGGCCGCTTCGACGGCGTGCACCTGTGCGCGGTCGTCGGTGTGCCGGAGGCCGATGGCAACGAGCAGATCGTCGCCTTCGTCGAGATGAAGCCCGGCGCGGCGCTCGATGAAGCCGCCTTGCGCGTGCAGTTGGTGGAGCACCTGTCGCCGTACAAGCGGCCGGCCCGCATCGAGGTGATCGACGCCCTGCCGACCACGGCCAACGGCAAGCTGCTCAAGCGGGAACTGCAGGCGCGGGCCCGGCAGCCCTAGGCGCGGCGGCCTGCCGCCTCGGATATTTCCTGCAAGCAGGCGCGCTGCCGTCCTCCAGCCCGACCCCGGAGCGCGCCGCATCGTCGCCGCTTCAACAAAGGAAACCACACCATGGCCGATGACCTGAGCAAGCGCGAGCCGCAGGATGCCGCCCGCATCAACGTCAATGAAGCGCACGAGGTCCGCTACTGGACGCAGACGCTGGAGGTGAGCGAGCAGCAATTGCGCTCGGCCATCGCCGCCGCGGGCGTCGAGGTGACGGACGTGCGCACCTATCTCGGCAAGCCCTGAACGGCCGGGCCGCCGTAGGCAGGTTCCTACGTCCGATGCGGGAGGCGGGCCCGATACTCGTGGCCTTCTCTCTTGTTTCAGGAAGTACCCCGTGACCGTGCCTTTCGTCGCCCTCAGCCTTGCAGGCCGCGCCCGTGCTCGCGCGCAGGCGTTCCCCGCGTCCGGGCCGATGATGACCCTGCCGCCTTCGGCCACCGCGCGATGAAGTCTTCTCCCGGAGCGCGAAGCTGGATCGCCGCCGGCGTGCGCCATGAACTGCTCACGCGCGCCTTGCCCGCCTTGCGCCACGACATGGCCGCGCCGGTCTCGGTCGTTCGCATGGCGCTGCTGATGCTCAAGCGCCAGGTCAGCGCCAGCACCATCGATGCCGCCGCCTGTGAAGAGCGCGTGGCGCTGATCGACAACCAGGTGACCGAACTGGTCCACGCCATTCGCTCGCTGCGCGACTGGGAGCTGGCCACCGCGGACGACGGCATCTCGCGCAGCGCGCTGGTGGCGCAATGCGTGAGCCTGATGCGCTCGGCCTTCGATCTGCATGGCGTGTCGCTGGCGGTCGACGACGCCCTGGCCCCGCAGGAGGACGAACAGCGATGGCCCGCCGGCGCCGCGCTGCGCTATCTTTTCCTGGGCGCACTGGGCTACCTGCACGACGGCGTGGCCGAGGCCGGCACGATCCGCATCGACGCGGACGGAGCCGATGCGCTGCGCCTGCACGCCTTGCCGCGCGAGCCCGGCGCCACGCAGGCCGTGCTCGACGCGCACCGCGCGCCGCGCGCGCTGGCCATCGATGCCGTCGCGCTGCAGAACCTGGCCGAAGACCTCGGCTACGCCATCACGCTGGAACCCGACAGCGTGCGCCTCAGGCTCGCCACCGGCGGCTGAGCCGACAATTGCAGCTTGCGCGCAGGGCGCCGCGCGCGTTGCCGGCGCACCGGGCGCGTTTGTTGCTGCTGTCCGGTGTCCTTTTCTTTTTACCGAGTTTCAGAATGTTCCCTCGTTGGTCTTCCCTTGGCACGCGTCTGCTGGCGCTGTGCGGCGTCGCGCTGCTTGCCACCGCCTGCGCTTCCATTTCGACCCCGCCCGCAACGACCGCGACCGCCGCCACGGCAGCCGCTGCGCCCATCAAGGTCAAGGTGTTCGTCGCCGCCATGTTCGAGATCGGCAAGAACACCGGCGACCGCGCCGGCGAGTTCCAGCACTGGTACGAGCGCTACTGGATGAACGCCAAGCCGATGGCCGTGCCCGGCGCCTTGCAGCCGGTGTACTGCAACGTCGACGGCGTGTGCGGCGCGGTGCTCGGCATGGGCAAGGTCAACTCGTCGTCGTCGATGCAGGCGATCCTGCTGAACCCGCAGTTCGACTTTTCGCAGGCCTATTACGTGATCTCCGGCGTGGCCGGCACGCCGCCGTCGCGCGGCACCATCGGCGAAGTGAGCTGGGCCACCTGGCTCGTGGACTACGACCTGGGCCACCGCTGGGCGCCCGAAGAGAACAAGGCCGGCGAGCCGACCTTCATGCCGCGCAAGGGCTACGAGGAATACCGCCGCTTCAGGATCAACCCCGACCTCGTGGGCTGGGCGATGAAGCTCTCGGCCGACACGCCGCTCAAGGACTCGGAGTCGGCGCGCAAGTACCGCCTGCGCTACCCCGATGCGGCAGCCCGCCGCGCGCCTTTCGTGGGCACCGGCACGCACATGACCGGCGACACCTTCTTCCACGGCCCCGGCATGTCGAAGCAGGCGCAGTACATCGCGAAGCTCTACGGCGCCGACGACTACGTCATCACCGAAATGGAGGCCGCCGCCATCACCCTCGTGATCAAGCGCACGCACGGCACCGACCGCGTGATGAGCCTGCGCGGCGCGGTCAACTTCGACCAGGGCAGCCCGAAGGAAACCACACTGCAGCATCTGGACCCGGCACCGGGCGAGACGGCGGGTGGCTTTGCCGAGACGGTGGAGAACATCGAACTCGTCGGCAGCCGCGTGGTGGATCACATCGTGGCGAACTGGCCGCAGTGGCAGGGCGGTGTGCCTAAGCCCTGAGCGGGGGCTGTTCACTTCACTGGGCCATGCTGATGGGCTCTTGATGCGGGTTCATTCGGGGCGAGTGCGAATGACACCAGGTGCTCCCCTCCGCGAATGTCCCCCGGGGCGCTACGCGCCCCTCCTCCTTTATTTCGCTGCGGGGAGCACCTGGTGCCATTCGCACATGGACACGCTGCTGGTGTGCAGCCGATCAACGACTGCTCTGTCCAACGCTCGCGCCGATACGGGGCTCTTTTTCGCGAAATAAAGGAGAAGCGAAGCGGGGGACATTCGCGAAAAAGAGCACCGTGTCGGCGTGAGTGCCGCCCTGAACAGCGGCCCCAGCTCAGCCCCGAACAGATCGCGCCAGACAGGCTCTGACGGGATTCCAGCGATAGCCTGCAGAGGTAATCCAAAAATATACGCATTGCGTAAATTTCATCAAAGAAATTGCGCTCATGGCGTATATTCTCGGCCCATGAGCCAGCAACAAGACATCCTGCGCGACGCCATGCGCCGCCTCAATCTGACCCGCGACGCGTTCTCCGAACGCCTGGGTGTTCGCCGCCGGGCACTCGACACCTGGCTTCTGCCAGCCGACTCCGGCGAGTCGCGGGCCATGCCCGAAATGGTCGGCAAGTTCGTCGCCGAAATCCTTCAGCGGGAAGCACAAGCAACCGCCGGCGCCGACGACCGCCCGCTCGGCCAGCGCATCGCCGCCGAAGGCCGCCCGCACCTGCTGTCGGTGGCGCAGTTCGAGCGCGACAGCCTCGAAGACCTGTTCCAGGTCGCCGACGTCATGCAGCCCATCGCGCGGCGCCAGAAGGTCACGCGCATCCTTGAAGGCGCCGTTCTCGGCAGCCTCTTCTTCGAGGCCAGCACCCGCACCCGTGTGAGCTTCGGCGCGGCGTTCTGCCGGCTCGGCGGCACGGTGTGCGACACCACCGGCTTTACCTTCTCGTCGATGGCCAAGGGCGAATCGATCTACGACACCAGCCGCGTGATGAGCGGGTATGTCGATGCGCTGGTGGTTCGCCACCCCGAGCAAGGCTCGGTGGCCGAGTTCGCACGCGCCACCAACATCCCGGTCATCAATGCGGGCGACGGACCGGGCGAGCACCCGAGCCAGGCCATCCTCGACCTGTACACCATCCAGCGCGAGTTCTCGCGCATGGGCAAGCTGGTCGACGGCACGCACGTGGCGATGGTGGGCGACCTGAAGTACGGCCGCACGGTGCATTCGCTGATCCGGCTGCTGGCGCTGTACCGCGGGCTGAAGTTCACGCTGATCGCGCCGCCGTCGCTGGAAATGCCGGCCTACCTGCTCGACCTGGTGTCGCGCAACGGCCATGTGATCGAGCAGACGCAATCGCTCGAAGAAGGCCTGCGCGGTGCCGACGTGGTCTATGCCACGCGCATCCAGAAGGAGCGCTTCGCAGGCGAGGAAATCGAGGGCTACACGCCGGAGTTCCAGGTGCGCAAGGCGCTGGTCGACACGGTCTGCAAGCCCGACACCATCCTCATGCACCCGCTGCCGCGCGATGGCCGCCCCGGTGCGAACGACCTGAGCATCGACCTCAACCACGACCCGCGGCTGGCGATCTTCCGCCAGACCGACAACGGCATTCCCGTGCGCATGGCGCTGTTCGCGGTGCTGATGGGCGTGGAACACCAGGTGGCGCGTTCGATGCGCGATGCCGGCTGGCGCTCGCCCCCGCACATCGGGCCGGACGACGCGGACTTCGACGGGCTGGACTGATTCGCGGCGACGGCAACGCTCAGTGCGTTGCCGGTTGCAGGTGCCACGTCACGGTGAAATCGAAGGGCGTCCAGCGGCTGACCGTGACGCCGGCTTGCCGCAGCCCGCGACCGATCCAGGTGTTGCAGGTCTCGAAGAGGTTGTAGCCGCCTTCGGCTTCGTAGAAGGCATCCTGGCTGTCGTAGTGCGCGCCCGCGATGGGCGTCGCGTGGCCCGATGGCAACGTGCGTTGCACGTACCCGACCAGTTGCGCGTACTGGGCCTGCGAGAGCGGCAGGTTGAACGCACCGCGCCCCAGTTGCCCGCGCTGCAGGTAGCTCACATGCATGAGCGAGCGGTTGCCGCCCGACAGCGCACCGAAGGCGCGCGAGGCCGTCAGGTCGGCCCAGGTGGGCGTGTTCAGGTAGAACTCGCGGTCGCCCCAACCGATCGCGATGAACTCGGCATCCGGCGGCACCGCGCGGAAGTCCGCCAGCGGAAAGAGCTGCTGCCAATCGATGGTGGCCGAGCGGATCGGGAACACGTAGTCGGTGTGCACGCCGTTGCTCAGCACCCAGGCCTGCACCTCGGGTGCATTCGTCGTCGCAACGGCATCCGAAGGCTTGTCGGCATTGGCGGGCCACAGCACCAGCGCACTGGCCGTGGCCACATAAAGCCCGACCAGCGCCACCAACCCCAGCAGCGTGAATGCAATGCGCTTGAGCCAGCGTTTGATAGCCATGGTGTCGACGCTCAGAACAGCGATGCGGTGGTCGACACCGGCTCAGCAGCCGTGCGTTGCCCACCAGCACCTGCCGGTGCCAGCGCCTCAGGGCTGCCGGCCTTGGCGAGCGCGCCCACGCGCACGCCAAGCAGGCGCAAGGGCCGCTCCAGCGGCACGCGCTTGAGACATTGCCCGCCGACCTGGCGGATGGTCTTGCCGTCGTCGGTGAAGCGGTCGATGGTCTGGTCGCGCGTGGCGATCTTGAAGTCGTCGTAGCGCAGCTTGATGCCGATGGTCTTGCCCACGTAGCCCTTGCGCTGCAGGTCGTCGGCGAGCCGCTCGCACAGGTCGGTGAAGATCGCGCCCAGCGTGGCGCGGTCGCGCACCGCGTGCAGGTCGCGGTCGAAGGTGGTCTCGCGGCTCATGGAGACCGGTTCGCTCTCGGTCACCACCGGCCGGTTGTCGCGGCCCCAGGCCACCTCGTGCATCCACGCGCCGGTGGCCTTGCCGAAGGTGGCGACGAGCCAGTCGCGGTCGCGTGCCGCAAGCTGCCCCACGGTCTCGATGCCGAAGCGCTTGAGCTTTTCGTCGGCCTTGGGGCCGATGCCGTTCACCTTGCGGCAGGGCAGCGGCCAGATGCGTGTTTCGAGGTCGTCCTCGTAGACCACCGAGATGCCGTTGGGCTTGTTGAACTCGCTCGCCATCTTGGCGATGAGCTTGTTGGGCGCCACGCCGATGGAGCAGGTCAGGCCCGTGGCATCGAAGATGGCTTTTTGCAGCAGCCGCGCCAGCGAACGCCCGCCGTTGCGCTGGCCGCCGCGCACGTCGGTGAAGTCGATGTACACCTCGTCCACGCCACGGTCTTCCATCAGCGGCGCCACCTCCAGGATGACTTGCTTGAAGGCGCGCGAAAAGCGCCGGTATTCGTCGAAGTCCACCGGCAGGATGATGGCCAGCGGGCACAGCTTGGCGGCTTTCATGAGCCCCATGGCCGAGCCCACGCCGAACTGGCGCGCGGCGTAGGTGGCGGTGGTGATCACGCCGCGGCCGGTGTAGTCCTTGAGCAGCGGAAACGAATCGACCGGAATGTCGGCCAGCGTGCCGCCTTCGGGCAGGTTGCGGATGGCCTCGTCCACGCGCCGGCGTCCGCCGCCGATCACCACGGGCAGGCCCTTGAGTTGCGGATAGCGCAGCAACTCGACCGACGCGTAGAAGGCGTCCATGTCGAGGTGGGCGATGCGGCGGATCGGTGGGGCTGGCGGGGGCTGGGAACTCACGGAAACGATTGTCTCGCGGCTGGGATGGTCATGCCTATCCAGGGGCACAGTTGGGGCGGGATCGGGATCGGGTTTATTCGGGGCGGGTGCGAATGACACCAGGAGCTCCCCTCCGCGAATGTCCCCCGCTTCGCTCCTCCTTTATTTCGCTGCGGGGAGCACCTGGTGTCATTCGCACAGGGGCACGCTGCTGGTGATCCTGCAATCAACCACCGCTCTGTCCAGCGCTCACGTCGATACGGGGCTCTTTTTCGCGAAATAAAGGAGGAGCGAAGCGGGGGACATTCGCGAAAAAGAGCACCGTGTCGGCGTGAGTGCCGCCCTGAACAGCAGCGCCCCAAACGCAGATAGCAGAAACCCCTCAGCGCGTCTCGACAGTCACAAGCAGCGGCGACTCGAACATCGCCACGGGCGAAATCACCGGCTCATCCATCGGCACCTTGTCCCCGTAACGCTCGCGCATCTTGGCGCGCACCGCCGGGTCCGTCAGGTTGAATTCGCGGATCTTCTGCAACTCGCCGATGCGGATGCCCAACGCGCGCTGGTAGAGCTTCCACACGAGTTCGGAACAGTAGATGCGCTGGTCCGACCACTCGAAAGTCAGGTCGTACGAGCGGCCCGCGAAGTCCGAGGTCTTCGCATGCAGACGCGCCACTGCGCCGGGTGTCAGCAGCTTGTCGGCATCGCGCAGGCGCTTGACCACATAGTGGCCGCCATTGCCGCGCGCTGTCCATTGCGCGAGCGGCGTGTAGCGCACCGTCGACACGGCCTCGAACACATACGGCTTGCCGTCACGCAAAAGCACGATGCCCATGTGGCTGTAGCGCGAGCCGGTGGCGCGCTGCACCGCCACGCTCTGCGCCGAACGCGAGGTGTGGAAGATGATGTCGCCGTCTTTCAGCGTGGCTGCGGCGTGGCCGGCGCCGCAGAAAAGAACGGACAGGAATAGGGCGAGCGCAGCGGGGAGCTTGGTCATGGTGCCGCGCATTGTCCGGCACGTGCGGGCGCTTATTTCTCGTCGGGCGGAGTGGTGCTGTCGCCCGTATCGGGCGGTGGCGCCATCTCGCGCATGAGCCGGTCGACCGCCTCCTCGTTCATCGGCTCGGCCGGCGCCAACGCGGTCGATGAGGTGCGCAGCCAGCGCGTGGTTTGCGGCAGCGCCATCACACCAGCCGTCACTGCGGCGAGCACGGCCAGGTAGGGAATCAACGAACGTGCGATGGCAGCCACCGGCGGGCGCGGCGCGACCTGGCCGCGCGCGAGTACCAGCGCATAGCCGAAGGGCGGCAGCAGAAAGCCCGCCTGCAGCACCAGCAAGGTGAGCGTGGCGATCCATGCCGCGTCGTCGAGCTGCGCCAGCACCGGCGGCATCACGATGGGCACGATCAGGAAGATCAGCTCGAAGGCATCGAGCACGAAGGCGCAGGCCAGCAGCACGGCCAGCACCGCCATGAGCCCGAGCATCGGATGGCCCTGCAGCGACAGCATCAGCCGCGCGATCAGCCCGTCGGTGCCGAAGCCGCGCAACAACAGCGAGAAGGTGGTGGCCGCCGCGAGCAGCGCATAGAGCGCGCCGGTGAGCGCCATCGCATCGTCGAGCACCTGCCACAGTACCGGGCGCGTGAGCTGGCGCGACACGAGGCCCCAACCCAGCAGCATCACGCAGGCAGCGGCCGCGCCCTCGACCGCGCGCACCTTGCCCATGGTGACCAGCACCAGCAGCGCGCCGATCAACAGGGGCACGAGCAGCAGCGTCCAGCCTTCGCGGCGGTCGATCGGTTCGCGTGGCGCGCTCGGCACCGGCTTGCGTCGCGCGCCAAGCCACGCAACAGCGAGCCAGCCCAGCAGCAGCGCCGCCGCGGGCACCAGCGCGGCCTGCAGGATGTCCTGCGTGTTGACGATGCGGTTGGCGGCTCCGGCGGCGGCCGTGGGCAGCGACAGTTCGCGCGCCATGTTCACGCCCTCGGTGTGCGCGCGCAGCATCGCGTCGCCGAGCAACAGCAGCACCAGCGAGGGCGGCACGATCACACCCAGCGTGCTGGTCACGGCAACGAGGGCAGTGCGCTGGTCGGCGGGCAAGCCTTCGCGCGCCCAGCCCTTGCCGGCGGTGCGCGCCAGCGTGAGCAGGCTGGCGCCGACCGAGCCGTTCATCGGCGCGAGCATCAGGCCCAGCACCATGCCGGCCAGCTCCGCTGCGGCGCGCGGTACGACAAAAGCCAGCAGCTTGCGCAGGCCGTTGTACAGGTGCTCGGCCAGCGCCAGCCGGTTGAGCAGCGCACCGACCAGCGCATAGAGCGCCAGGGCCTGCAGCAAGTCGTGCTCCAGCAGGCCGACGATGCGCCACGGCAGGTTCTGCAGCAGCGCGACGTCGAAGGCGCCGAGCGCCAGCCCCGCCACCGCGCCCAGCGTGCACACGCCCAGCAGCACGGCGTAGGTCGGCCAGCCGGTGGTCATCATCAGCGCCAGGGCCAGCGCGAGCAGGGCGAGTCCGAACCAGGCCATCTGTGCTTACGCGGGCCTGCGTTCGTGCCAGAGGTCGAGCGCGCTCTGCACGGCCAGCAGCATGGCAAGCAACAGCAGCGCGACCTTGATCATGAAATAGCCCGGGTTGAAGGTGTCGGGGAACAGCTCCATCGCCATCACCGCGCGCACCACCGGCACGGCGGCCGTCACGATCAGGAACAGCGCCCACGGCAGCACGCACAACGCCGCGCCGATGCGGCGCAGCCGAGCGAAGCGGCTGGTGGTGTCGGCGGCCAGGTCGGGCCGGGCCACGAGGTGCGCGCCGCGCCGCCCCGCATGCCGCAACGCCACCGCCACATAGAGCGCGAACAGCCACTGCGCAAGATCGTTCGCTTGCGTCGGGCCGTTGCCCGAACCAGCGAGGTCGCGCAGCGGCCATTGCAGGAAGAGCAGCAGCGCGATGGCAATGGCCAGCGGCATCGCGGCGCGGTCGATCAGGTCGAGCACGCGCAGCGTCGGCGGCGTGCGGGGCCTGTTGGAGGGATCGGAGGGGTCTGGGGGCGGCGTCATGCGCCGCCGACGCTAGCCCCCGAACCTGACTGCCACCTGCAACGACGAAGGGGCAGGGCTTGCGCACCGCAGCATGCCGGTCCATCATCCGCGCCATGCAAACCGTCGCCTCCATTCTCTGGCGCAGGCTCGATGCACCGGGCCACGACGCCTGCCGTCTCGAACGCAATGCCTCGGCCTGGCAACTCGACGGCGCCGCCGTGTTCCGCATGGAAGACGGCCGCATCGGCCAGTTGCACTACCGCGTGCGCTGCGACCTGCACTGGCACACGCAATGGGGCACCGTGCGCGGCTGGCTCGGCGACTCGGCCATCGACCTGTCGATCACCCGCGATGCGCGCGGCCACTGGAAGCTCAACGACGAAGCCGTGTCCGACATGTCGCACTGCGTCGATCTCGACCTGGGCTTCACGCCCGCGACCAACCTGCTGCAACTGCGGCGACTCAGCCTCGCGAAGGGCGAGAGCGCCGATGCGCCGGCGGCGTGGGTCGACCTGGACGGCGGCGGCGTGCTGAGCGAACTCATGCAGCGCTACGAGCGGCGCAGCGAGAGCGAGTACGCCTACGAGGCGAAGCGCTTCGACTATGCGCAGGTGCTGGTCGTCACGCCGGACGGCTTCGTGAAGGACTACCCCCGTCTCTGGACCGCAGAGAGCTGATCGATCGGTCAGTCAGTCGAACTGCGACCGATCGCCCGCCACCAGCTCGCGGTTGCGCCGCCGGTCGATGGCGATTTCATGCGCGAAGTCTTCGATGCTGCCGCCGGCCGGCAGGTTGTAGGCGCCGCGCAAACGCGCAAGCACAGCCTCGCCGCGCAGCACGCGATTGACTTCCGCATTGAGCCGTTGCACCACCGAAGCCGGCGTGCGGGCCGGCGCGAAGATGCCGAACAGCGAATCGCGATTCGCCTTTTCAAAACCGAGTTCCGCCAGCGTCGGCACCGCCGGCAGCGCCTCGATGCGCGCGGGCGCGCCGACCGCCAGCGCCTGGAAGCGCCTGCCTTCGATGTACTGCAGCTGCTGCGCCGCGACGTTGGTCGACAGCACCTCGAACTGCCCGCTGAGCGCGTCGTTGAGCTGCGGACCACCGCCCTGGTAGGGGATGTGCGTGATGTCGGTGCGGCTTTGCATGCGCACCTGCGCGAGCACCATGTGGCCGATGGTCGCCACGCCCGAGGTGGCCCAGCGCACCGCGCCCGGCTGGCTGCGCGCCTGCGCGATCAGCTCGCCGAAGCCGCGGCCGGTGAAGGCCGGCGTGCCGACCACCAGCACCGGCGTGCGCATCACGCTGGCCACCGGTGCGAAGGCGTGCAACGGGTCGTAGGGCACGCGGGCGATCAGCGGATGCAGCGTGAGCGGGCTGATGGCGGAAAAGGCCAGCGTGCAGCCATCGGGCGTCGAGCGCGCGAGCGCATCCATGCCGAGGCTGCCGCCCGCGCCGGGACGGTTCTCGATCAGCACCGGCACGCCGAGCGATTGCGACAGCGGATCGGCCAGCACGCGCGCCATGCCATCGCTCACGCCGCCGGGCGGATACACCACGATCAGCCGCACCGGGCGATTGGGCCAGGGCGGCGACGCGGCGTATGACAGGCGCGGCAATGCGCACACAGCCGCGACCCCGGCGCCCATCCGGCGCATGAAGTGGCGGCGCTGCAGCGGTGGCACGGTCATGACCTCGGATTCTCGGCTGCGAGCTTGCGCAGCAGCGCGGCGAAGTGCTGCGCGGGCAGGTTGTCTTCTTCGGCGCGCGACACCAGCGTGAGCGGCGCGTCGAGCTGGCCGCCATCGGCCAGCCGCGTGTAGGCGATGGCATGCGCATGCACACCGGTCATCGAGGCCGGCACCACCGACAGGCCGACACCCGCGGCCACGAGGTTCAGGTTGGTCATCATGCGATCGACTTCGGCCACCACGCGCGGGCGCAGGCCCTTGGCGTGGCACAGCGCGAGCAGCTCGGCATAGAGGCCGGGCGCGCCCGGCCGGCGCACGAGGATGATGCCTTCCTCGCACAGCTTCGACAGCGGCAACGGCCGTGAAGTCTTCTTGCCGGCCGCAGACGCAAAGCGATGGTCGCTCGGCATCGCGACCCACACTGGCTCGCGCAGCAGTGTCTCGAACACCAGCCCTTCGGGCCGCGCCACCGGCACGCGCAGCAGGCCGCAGTGCAGCCGGCCCGCGGCCAGTGCCTCGGTCAGCTCGGCGGCGTTGTCTTCGCGCAGTTGCAGTTCCACGCCCGGGTGCGCGCGGCGGAAGGCGCGCAGCGCCTCGGGCATGAAGCGGTGCGCCGCGGCCGAACTCGTGAAGCCGAACGCGAGCGTGCCGGCCTGGCCGCTGGCCACGCGCGCCATGCGCTGCTTCATGGCGTCCATGTCCTGCAGCATGCGCAGCGCCTCGACCTGGAACAGCCGGCCCGCATCGGTGAGCGCCACGCCGCGCGGATGGCGCTTGAACAGCAGCACGCCCAGCTCGCGTTCCAGCGCCTTGATCTGCAGGCTCAGCGGCGGTTGCTGGATGCCCAGTTGCTCGGCGGCGCGCGTCATGTGGCCGGTGCCCGCGACGGCCACGAAGTACTTCAGTGCCCGGATATCCATATGTTTTTCATATTGAAAGTGCCTCTTTATTTTATTTGACCCGAAGTCACTCGTGAATCTATCGTCCGGCCGCCCATTCAAAAAGCAGCCCGATGAGGCTGCATGCCGGAGACAAGACCATGCGCTCACTGCGCCCTGCATCGATGATTCATCGCGCCCTTCGTGCGTGCCGTTCGTTCGGCCCGGCGATCGGCATGTCGCTCGTTCTCGCCGCCTGCGGTGGCGGCGGTGGAGGAGGGGGCTCGGGCTTCTTCCCGAGCCTGCCCGCGAACCCGCCCGTGAGCGGCAACAACAGCAACCCGCCCGACAGCCCGCCTGACAATCCGCCGCCTGTGCCCGTGCAGCCGGTTTTGTCCTGCGCGGACCTTGCGGGCAAGAGCCTGCCTGCCTCGCTGATCAGCCTGCCCACGCGGGGCGCCACTGTCATCAGCGCCACGGCCGTGGCGGCGGGCGCTGCCGGCAACCAGTTGGGCGACTACTGCCGTGTGCGCGGCACCATCCAGCCGGTGGACCCGGCGTCGCAACTCATCAACTTCGCGGTCAACCTGCCCGAGAAGTGGAACCAGAAGACCATCCATTTCGGCGGCGGCGGCTTCGACGGCGTGCTCATCGACGGCACCGAGGTCATCCGCTTCGGCCCGGCTGGCAAGCCCGCGCCGTTGGCGCTTGGCTACGCCACTTACGGCGACGACTCGGGCCACCAGTCGAGCAGCATCACCGACGGCAGGTTCGCGGCCAACGACGAGCAACTCGCCAACTACGGCGGCCAGTCGCTCAAGAAGACGCGTGACGTGGCGCAGGCATTGGTGCTCGCGCGCTACGGCGTCGCACCGAAGCACGCCTATTTCCTGGGCACCTCGACCGGCGGGCGCGATGCGCTCAGCTACATCCAGCGCTGGCCGCTGGACTACGACGGCGTCATCGCCAACGAGCCCGCGCTCAACTACACCGGCACGCGGCTGTCGAACGTGGCCGTGGGGCGCGCGCTCTACAACAAGAATGCCGCAGGCTGGATGACCGTGGCCCAGACGATGCTGGTGCAGAACGCCGTGAAGGCCGCCTGCGACAAGCTCGACGGCGCGGTCGACAACATCGTGAGCAATGTCGAGAGCTGCCGCAAGCTCAACGACCAGATCCTCGCTGCGCTGCCGCGCTGTCCCGGCGACATCTCCACGGGCGACACCTGCCTGACGGAAGCGCAGATCAAGACCGTGCGCGCCATCGAGGACCCGCTGGAGTTCAGCACCTATTCGCTGGCCAACGGCGTCAAGCGCGCGGGCGGCTACAACATCCTCGAAGGCACGCAGATCGCGGGGCCGTACACCACGCGCGACCTCGGCACGACCGCCGCCGCGCTCGACGCCAACGTGTACATCACCGGCGACCAGTGGACCAAGTTCTTCGTGACGCGCGACGCCAACTTCAACACGCTGACCCTCGATCCGGTGAATCCGGGCGCGTACGCGGCGCGTGTGACCGAGGTGTCAAACCTCACCGATGCGACCAACCCCAACCTGGCGCCGTTCTTCGACCACGGCGGGCGGCTCATCATGCTGCACGGGCTGGCCGATGAGGTGATCAGCAACAACTCGACCATCGACTACTACAAGCAGGTGGTCGCCACGCTGGGCCAGCCGGCGGTGGACAAGGGCATGCGCTTCTACACCGTGCCCGGCATGGGCCACGGCACGGGCGTGTTCATTCCCAACTGGGATTCGCTCGCGGCACTCGAAGGATGGGTCGAGGGCGGCCTGGCACCCGCCACCGGCGTGGCGGTCGATGCGGTGACCGCCACCTATGGCCGCACGCGCCCGCTGTGCCTGTTCCCGTCGTGGCCCAAGTACCGCGGCAGCGGCAGCCTGGATGCGGCGGTCAACTACAGCTGCGTGACCGAAGTGGGCGATCCGCTGGGTTGTCCCAATTTCCCGGCGGCCGTGACGAGCTACAAAGGTGGCAACAGCTTCGGCGAAGAACTGCACGTGAAGATCGATCCGTCCACCATGGCCTACACCGTGACCATCGATGCCGGCGCAGCGGGACGGGTCGGCGTGGCGAGCAGCGGCTCGCTGGTGGAGCAAGGCACTTGCAGCTATTCGAGCGGCGAGGGTGCGATCTTCAGCTTTGCACCGGGCGGCGTGCTGCTGGGCGGCGTGAAGCCGCCGAGCGGCACCGATTTTTCTCCGCTGATGGCGTTCCAGAATACCTTCGAGAACTCGAAAGACCCTCTGAAGTTCGATCCGGTGGCCTTCAAGTTCAATGCGGTGGGCGTGCAGCAGACGGGCACCGGCACCGCGACGGCGCACGCTTCGTCGGGACGGCTGCGCAACGGCGGGACCTTTCAGTACTGCAATCCGGTGTCGGGCGGCTTCATGACCTACGACCAGGGCTGCGGACAAACGCAGAAGGGCTACATCGTCTACAACGCGAGCCGCAATGCCTTCGACATCTTCAATACCACGACCACCACCAACTCGGGCGGCACCGCCGCCGGTTCGATGGTGATCGGCCTGGTCAACGGCAGTCCCGTGCCGCTGCACTTGATGCGCGAGTCCAGCACCACGGGCCTGCGCCTGCTCGCGACGCAGGAGCAGAAGCTGGGGCTCGGCCCGGCCGACGGCACCTACGTCATGGCCAGCGTGAAGGGCAAGAACGGCGCAGCCACGGTGGCGGGCAGCAGCTTCAACCTGGACGGCACGGCCGCGAACCTGAGCTACGACGCAACAGTGAGCGGCGTGGTGCAGTCCGATGCCGGCCGCCCGGGCAGTTTCATCTTCAACAGCGGCATCCTCGGTTTTGTCTCCACGGACGCAGGGCAAGCAGCGCTCGAACTCGGAGTACGTCATTGAAAAAACAACTGTCCACACTGGCCGCATTCGCCCTGCTCGGCACGGCGCCGCTGATGTCCGCGCATGCGGCATCCGCTGCGGCGCCGAAGCCCGCGACCTGCCCGGCGCCCGTGCCCGAGGCCGCGCGCTGCTACACCGGTGAGGACGGCACGGGCGCGCTCTACTGGATCGCGATTCCGAAGGACTGGAACCGCGGCGTGCTCGTGATGCATGCGCACGGCGGCCCCGAGACCGGCCCGCCCCAACTGGCGCGCAGCGCGGAAGACCTCAAGCGCTGGGCCGTCACCGTGAAGGCCGGCTACGCCTGGGCCGGCTCCACCTACCGGCGCGGCGGCTATGGCGTGACCATGTCGGCCGAAGACACCGAGCGCCTGCGCCAGATCTTCGTGCGCCATTTCGGCCAGCCGCGCCGCACGCTGCTGCACGGACAGAGCTACGGCGGCGGCGTGGCCGCCAAGGCGGCCGAGCTGTACGCGCCCGCAGGCGGAGCAGTGACGCTGAAGAGCCCTTACGACGGCCTGTTGCTCACCAGCGGCGTGATCGGCGGCGGCAACAACAACTACGACTTTCGGCTCGACCTGCGCGTGGTCTACCAGTACGTCTGCCGCAACCATCCGCGCCCCGACGAGCCGCAGTACCCGCTGTGGATGGGGCTGCCGCTGGACTCGAAGCTCACGCGCGCCGACCTTGCCGAGCGTGTGAAGGCCTGCACCGGCGTCGGCATGCCCGCCGCGCAACGCACGCCCGAGCAGGCGGCGCGGCTCAAGACGATTCTGTCGGTCGTGAAGATCCAGGAGCGTTCGCTGCTCGGCCACCTGACGTGGGCGACCTGGCTGTTCCAGGACCTGGTGCAAAAGCGCCTGGGTGGCCGCAACCCCTTCGGCAACATCGGCGTGGTCTACAAGGGCTCGGCCGACGATGCGGCGCTCAATGCCGGCGTGCTGCGCTATGCGGCCGACCCGCAAGCCAAGGGCGCATTGGCGGCCGACAGCCAGCCCACCGGCCGCACGTCGCTGCCCACGGTCGGGCTGCATGCCATCGACGACCCGACCGCATTCGTCGAACTCGAAAACGCCTACCGCCGCATCCGCGACGCAGCCGGCACCGGCGACCGTCTGGTGCAGAGCTTCAGCGCCGAGCATGAGCACAGCTATCTGAGCGATTCGGAATACCCCGCGCTTTTTGCCGCGCTGCTCGACTGGATCGACAAGGGCGAGAAGCCCACGCCCGAGGGCCTCGCACAGCGATGCAAGGCGCTGATGCCGCGCTATGACACCGACGGCAAGAACGGCTGCCACATCCAGCCCGCGTGGCAACCGCCTGTGCTAGAAACCCGCGTGCCTTCGCGCGCACCTTGAATTTCTTTTTCCCAACTCGACGGAGACTTCATGAAAAAACTGTTCGCCCTCGCGGCGATTGCCCTTGCCGCCGGCGCCCACGCGCAAGACTTTCCATCCGGCAAGTCGGTGACCATCGTCGTGCCCTTCGCGGCCGGCGGCCCCACCGACCGCGTGGCGCGTGACCTGGCCGAAGCGCTGCGCAAGCCGCTGGGCGGCGGCACCGTCATCATCGACAACGTGCCCGGCGCGGGCAGTTCCATCGGTGCAGCCAAGGTGGCCCGCGCCACGCCCGATGGCTACACGCTGCTGCTCAACCACATCGCGATGGCGACCGTGCCGAGCCTGGTGCGCAACCTGCCGTTCAAGGTCGAGACCGATTTCGAGTACCTGGGCATCGTCAACGACGTGCCGATGACGCTGATCTCCAAGCCCAGCATTCCCGCGACCAACTACAAGGAACTGACGAGCTGGATCGCGGCCAACAAGGGCAAGATCAACATCGGCAATGCGGGCGTGGGTTCGGCCTCGCACCTGTGCGGCCTGCTGTACCAGAGCGCGACCAAGACCGAGATGACCGCCGTTCCCTACAAGGGCACCGCGCCGGCCATCACCGACCTGATCGGCGGCCAGATCGACCTGCTGTGCGACCAGACGACCAACACGACGCCGCAGATCCAGGCGGGCAAGGTGAAGGCCTTCGCGGTGACCACGCCCAAGCGGCTTGCGCTGCCGATGCTGAAAGACCTGCCTACGCTCGATGAGGCCGGGTTGAAGAATTTCCAGGTGACGATCTGGCACGGGCTGTACGCCCCCAAGGGCACGCCCGCGCCTGTGCTGAAGAAGCTCAATGATGCGTTGAAGGTGGCACTGAAGGACCCGGACTTCATTCATCGCGAAGAGCTGCTGGGTGCTGTTGTGGCTACCGATGGTCGCATCGAACCTGCGGGCCACAAGAAGTTCGTGATCGACGAAATCGCCAAGTGGACGCCGATCATCAAAGCGGCTGGCGTCTACGCTGAGTGAGTCTTTTCGGGGCGGCACTCACGCCGACACGGTGCTCTTTTTCGCGAATGTCCCCCGCTTCGCTCCTCCTTTATTTCGCGAAAAAGAGCCCCGTATCGGCGCGAGCGCTGGACAGAGCGGTGGTTGATCGCACGATCACCAGCAGCGTGCCCATGTGCGAATGGCACCGGGTGCTCCCCGCAGCGAAATAAAGGAGGAGGGGCGCGCAGCGCCCCGGGGGACATTCGCGGAGGGGAGCACCCGGTGTCATTCGCACTCGCCCCGAATGCACCCGAACCCCACGGCAACAAGCGACGAAACAACCCTCTATGTGGCATTAGCGACAAGAGACAGATCACGCGCAGCCTGCAACATCAACTCGCGCGCACGGTCCAGTGACGGAATCGCGTGCCGGTCGATGCGCCGGATGTACGGCGTGGTGAGCACCGCCAGCGCATGGCCGTGCGGCCCGAGGATCGGGCACGAGATGTCGATCACACCAAAGTACTGAAGACTCTCCCTCTGCCGGTAACCCGTGGCGCGCACCGCTTCGAGCATGTGCTCCAGTTCGTCGGGCGGTATCTGCACCTCACCGTCGAGCGCTACGTGCTCCGCCAACATCTGCTTGCGCCGCGCATCCGATTCGCAGGCCAACAGCACCTGACCCGAACCGGTGTCCAGCAGATTCACACGCGTGCCCGGGCGCACCGTCATGCTGCTGGCGGCCGGGCTGTTGACCTGCGCAACGATCTGCACATTGCCCCGGTCGTACACGCCCAGATGGCACGCCTGCTCGGCCTCTTTCGCATAACGGTCCATCACCGGCAACGCCTGCGTGACCAGCCGATGGTTCGGCGGATAGCGGTGCGCCAGGTCGAACATCTTCAGGCTCAGGCTGTAGCGATCGCCCGCGAGCGAACGCAGCACGTACTGGCGCGCCACCAGCCGTTCGAGCATGCGATAGATCTCGCTCGGGCCGCGGTCCAGCGCCTTCACGATCTCGCCGCGCGTCAGGCCCTCGGGCTGGTCGGCGAGCAGTTCGAGGATGTCCAGGCCCTTGTCCAGCGCAGGCGCGCGGTAGCGGTCGGGGTCTTCGGCGGCCTTGGCCGTGGCTTCGGATTGAAGAGATTTGTTCACTGGTGAATTTCACCAGCGACCTCGGCTTTTTGCAAATTTCGTTCTACGGGTAAGCCCCGACGAATCGCGCTTGACGCTGAAAATTCGCATGTAAATACTCTGTTCGTATATGGACTAGAGAGGCAAGGCGTCCGGCGGCATCCTGCTGCCCGCGTCCCGACATGATCCAGCGCATCGACTCCCATCAGCATTTCTGGCGGCCCGCGCGCGGCGACTATGGGTGGCTGCGCGCCGAGGTGCCCGCCGTGGCGCCGCTGGTGCGCGACTTCCTGCCCGAGCACCTTGCACTGTTGCTGCAAGCCCATGGCGTGAGCCGGACGGTGCTGGTGCAGGCGGCCGACTCGGAAGCCGAGACCGACTTCATGCTCGAACTCGCGACGGCGCACGAAGTCATCGGCGGCGTGGTCGGCTGGGTCGACCTGAGCCGGCCCGATGCTGCAGCCTCGCTGGAACGCATGGCACGGCACCCGAAGTTCAAGGGCGTGCGGCCGATGCTGCAAGACCTGCCCGATGACGACTGGATCGCACACAGGCCGCATCCCGATGCAGTGCAGGCGCTGATGCAACTCGGCCTGCGCTTCGATGCACTGGTGAAGCCACGGCATCTGTCGCCGCTGCTGCGCTTCCTGCAAGACTGGCCGCAGTTGCCCGTGGTGATCGACCATGGCGCCAAGCCACCCGTGGGTGCGCACGACAGCGAGGCCTTTGCGCAATGGCGCAAGGACATCGCCGCGCTCGCCGCGTTGCCACACGTGCGCTGCAAGTTCTCAGGCCTCTGGGGCGAAGCGCCTTCGTCCACGCACCACCGCATCGATGCTGCAGTGAGCGCGGTCCGCCCCGTGTGGGAGCACCTGCTCGAATGCTTCGGCCCCGCGCGCCTCATGTGGGGAAGCGACTGGCCGGTGCTCACGCTGGTCGGCGACTACGCCGATTGGATCTCGGTGAGCGATGCCTTCATCGGACAGTTGTCGGCCAGCGAACAGGCGCAAGTCTGGTGCGGCACCGCGCAACGCTTCTACGACATCGCCACGGACTGACCGCGCCATGCCACCCATCGTCACCATCCGCGACCTCTGCAAATCTTTTGCCGGCGTGCGCGCGCTCGACAAGGCGCAGTTCGATCTGCTGCCCGGCGAGGTGCACGCCCTCATGGGCGAGAACGGCGCCGGCAAGTCCACGCTGATGAAAGTGCTCGCGGGCGTCTACAGCAAGGACTCCGGCGATGTGACGTTCGACGGCCAGCCCGTGGACATCGCGAGCCCGCGCGCCGCGCAGGCGCTGGGCATCGGGATCATCCATCAGGAGCTGAACCTGATGAACCATCTGAGCGCGGCGCAGAACATCTTCATCGGCCGCGAGCCGCGCGGGCGCTTGGGCCTGTTCATCGACGAAGAGGCCATGCGCGCCGAGACCCAACGCATCTTCGAGCGCATGAACCTGCGGCTCGATCCGCAAACGCCCGTGGGCGAACTCACGGTGGCCAAGCAGCAGATGGTGGAGATCGCCAAGGCGCTGTCTTTCGATTCGCGCGTGCTCATCATGGACGAGCCCACTGCCGCACTCAACAACGAAGAAGTGGCCGACCTGTTCCGCATCATCGGCCAGCTCAAGTCGCAGGGCGTGGCCGTGGTCTACATATCGCACAAGATGGACGAGTTGAAACGCATTGCCGACCGCGTGACCGTGATGCGCGACGGCCAGTACATCGCCACCGTGCCGATGGCCGACACGCCGATGGATTCGCTCATCGCCATGATGGTCGGGCGCCAGCTCACCGAGGTGGAGAACGATTTTCCCGATACCTCGGGCAACGAGATCGTGCTCGAGGCCCGCGGCATCACGCGCGGATCGATGGTGCGCAACGCCAGCTTCGTGCTGCGCAAGGGCGAGATCCTGGGCTTTGCCGGGCTCATGGGCGCGGGCCGCACCGAGCTGGCGCGGGCCGTGTTCGGCGCCGATGCCATCGACGCGGGCGAGGTCCGCGTGCGCGGCAAGAAGGTGTCGATCAAGTCGCCGCAAGACGCGGTGTCGCACGGCATCGGCTACCTCTCGGAAGACCGCAAGCACTTCGGCCTTGCCACCGGCATGGACGTCGAAACCAACATCGCGCTGCCCAGCATGAAGCGCTTTGTGTCGATGGGCGTCTTTCTCGACCAGGCGGCCATCGAGGCGGCCGGCCAGCGCTATGTGAAGCAGCTCAACATCAAGACGCCTTCGGTGCACCAGCAGGTGCGGCTGCTCTCGGGCGGCAACCAGCAGAAGATCGTGATTGCCAAGTGGCTGCTGCGCGACTGCAGCGTGCTCTTCTTCGATGAGCCCACGCGCGGCATCGACGTGGGGGCCAAGGCAGAAATCTATCGCCTGCTCAACGCGCTGGCCGAGCAGGGCAAGGCCATCGTGATCATCTCGTCGGAGCTGCCCGAGATATTGCGCATGAGCCACCGCGTGCTGGTGATGTGCGAAGGCCGCATCACCGGCGAGCTGACGGGGCGCGAAGCCTCGCAGGAAAAGATCATGCAGCTCGCCACCCGTCGCGAAGCCGCCGCCGCCACCGCCCCCTGATGACGACTGGAGACACCCTTTGACGACCCCCACCGCCACCACCACCGCTGCATCGCCCGGCTTCTCGCTGAAGGCGCGGCTCTTTCGCCCGGCCACGCGACAGAAGATGCTGGCCTTTGCCAGCCTGATCGTGCTGATGGTGTTCTTCAGCCTCGCGTCACCACAGTTCCTGCAGGCCGACAACCTCGTGAGCATTCTTCAATCGACCGCAGTGAACGGCGTGCTGGCCATTGCCTGCACCTTCGTCATCATCACGGCGGGCATCGACCTGTCGGTGGGCACGCTGATGACCTTCTGCGCCGTCATGGCCGGCGTGGTGCTTACCTACATGGGCATGCCGCTCGCGCTCGGCATTGCGGCCGCGATTCTTTTCGGCGCGCTGGCCGGCTTCGTGTCGGGCGTGCTGATTGCCAAGCTGAAGATTCCGCCCTTCATCGCCACGCTCGGCATGATGATGTTGCTCAAGGGCCTGTCGCTGGTGATCTCGGGCACCAAGCCGATCTACTTCAACGACACGCCCAACTTTTCCGCCATCTCGCAAGAATCGCTGATCGGCTACTTCATTCCGTCGCTGCCGATTCCGAACGCGGTGCTCATCCTGTTCGTGGTGGCGATTGTGGCGAGCATCGTCCTCAACAAGACCATCCTCGGGCGCTACACCTTCGCGCTTGGCAGCAACGAAGAAGCGGTGCGCTTGTCGGGCGTCAACACCGACTTCTGGAAAGTCGTGGTCTACACGGTGAGCGGCGGCATCTGCGGCATTGCAGGTTTGCTCATCGCGTCGCGCCTGAACTCGGCGCAGCCCGCATTGGGGCAGGGCTACGAACTCGATGCGATTGCGGCGGTGGTCATCGGCGGCACCTCGCTCAGCGGCGGCACCGGCACCATCGTCGGCACGATCATCGGCGCCTTCATCATGAGCGTGCTCACCAACGGCCTGCGCATTCTCTCGGTGGCGCAGGAGTGGCAGACCGTGATCACCGGCGTGATCATCATTCTTGCCGTGTACGCAGACATCCTGCGCCGCCGCGGCAACAGCAAGCACTGAACCGATTTCCATAACCACAGGAGACATCGCATGATCCAGAGAAGAGCAGTCACCACCACCTTGGGTGCGGCCCTCATCGGCCTGTCGGGCTTTGCGGCGCACGCGCAGCAGGCGCAAGAGATCTACATTCCGCTCGTGTCCAAGGGCTTCCAGCATCAGTTCTGGCAGGCCGTGAAGTCGGGCGCCGAGCAGGCTGCCAAAGACTTCAAGGTCAAGGTCACCTTCGAAGGCCCCGAGACCGAAGCGATGGTCGACAAGCAGATCGACATGCTCTCCGCTGCGTTGGCCAAGAAGCCGCAGGCCATCGGCTTCGCGGCGCTCGACAGCCAGGCCGCCATTCCGCTGCTGAAGAAGGCGCAGGCCGCGAAGATTCCCGTGGTGGCGTTCGACTCGGGTGTGGACAGCGACATTCCCGTCACCACCACCACGACCGACAACAAGGCAGCCGCTGCACTGGCCGCCGACAAGATGGCCGAGCTGATCGGCAAGAGCGGCGAAGTCGCGCTGGTGGTGCACGACCAGACCAGCCGCACCGGCGTGGACCGGCGCGATGGTTTCGTCAACCGCATCAAGTCGACCTACCCGAACATCAAGATCGTGAGCGTGCAGTACGGCGGCGGCGACCAGCTCAAGTCGACCGAGATCACCAAGTCGATATTGCAGGCCTCGCCCAACCTCAAGGGCATCTTCGGTGCCAACGAAGGTTCCGCCATCGGCGTGGTCAACGGCGTGCGGGAGATGAAGCGCAACGGCAAGGTCGTGATCATCGGCTACGACTCTGGCAAGCAGCAGAAGAACGCGATTCTTGACGGCAGCATGGCCGGCGCCATCACGCAGAACCCCGTGGGCATGGGCTACAAGACCGTGGAGATGGCCGTGAAGGCGATCAAGGGCGAGAAGCTGCCCAAGATCGTCGACACCGGCTTCTTCTGGTACGACAAGACCAACATCGCCGACCCCAAGATCGCGGCCGTGCTGTACGACTGATTCTTTTCAGGAAGGCCCGAAGACCTCATGACCATCGTTCGATCGATGCGCGTCCTCGACGTGCGCTTTCCCACTTCGCAGCAGCTCGACGGCTCCGACGCGATGAACCCCGACCCGGATTACTCCGCGGCGTACGTCGTGCTCGAAACCGACCAGCCCGGCCTCGAAGGCCACGGCCTGACCTTCACCATCGGCCGTGGCAACGAGATCTGCTGCGCGGCCATCGAGGCCATGCGCCATCTGGTCGTGGGGCTCGATCTGCAATGGGTGGCGCAGGACATGGGCCGCTTCTGGCGACACATCACCTCCGACAGCCAGTTGCGATGGATCGGCCCCGACAAGGGCGCGATCCACCTGGCCACCGGTGCGGTCGTCAATGCGATGTGGGACCTGTGGGCCAAGTCCGAAAGCAAGCCCGTGTGGCAACTGGTGGCCGACATGAGCCCCGAAGCGCTGGTGCGCTGCATCGACTTTCGCTATATCACCGACTGCATCACGCCCGAAGAAGCGCTCGCGTTGTTGCGCGATGCGGCTGTCGGCAAGGCCGGGCGTGTTGCCACGCTGCAGGCCGAGGGCTACCCCTGCTACACCACCTCGGCCGGCTGGCTTGGCTACTCTGACGAGAAGCTGCGGCGGCTGGCGCAAGAAGCGGTCGATGCGGGCTTCAACCACATCAAGCTCAAGGTGGGGCGCGACCTGCAGGACGACATTCGCCGCCTGACCGTGGCGCGCGAAGTGCTCGGGCCCGATCGCCATTTGATGATCGATGCCAACCAGGTCTGGGAGGTCGACCAGGCCATCGACTGGGTGCGGCAACTGGCCTTTGCCAAGCCCTGGTTCATCGAAGAGCCGACCAGCCCCGATGACGTGGAAGGCCATCGCAAGATCCGCGAAGGCATTGCGCCCGTGGTGAAGGTGGCCACCGGCGAGATGTGCCAGAACCGCATCATGTTCAAGCAGTTCATCATGCGCGGCGCCATCGACGTGGTGCAGATCGATGCGTGCCGGCTCGGTGGGGTGAACGAGATTTTGGCGGTGATGCTCATGGCCGCGAAGTACAAGCTGCCCGTGTGCCCGCACGCCGGCGGCGTGGGCCTGTGCGAGTACGTGCAGCACCTGTCGATGATCGACTACCTCTGCATCAGCGGCACGCGCGAAGGCCGTGTGATCGAGTACGTCGATCACCTGCACGAACACTTCGTCGAGCCCTGCGAGATCCGCGGCGCGGCGTACATGCCGCCGAAGGGCGCGGGCTTTTCCATCACCATGAAACCCGAATCGCTCGAACGCTACCGCTTTCGGGGATGAACGGAACAGACAAAAAAAGGAAAGGCGCTGCGCAACCATGGACCTGCATCTGAAAGACAAGGTGGTGATCGTGACCGGCGGCGGCAGCGGCATCGGCGCGGCCATCTCGCTCACGCTGGCGCGCGAAGGGGCGGTGCCGGTGATCTTCGGCAAGAACCCGCTCGATGCGCCTTTTGAGGAAGAGCTGCGCGCACTGCAGCCGCGCGCGCTGTTCATCCAATTCGAGCTGATGGAAGAGGGCGCTTGCGCCAAGGCCATCGAAAATACCGTCGCCGAGTTCGGCCGCATCGACGGGCTCGTCAACAACGCGGGCGTGAACGACAGCGTGGGCCTCGAAGCGGGGCGCGAGGCTTTCGTCGCATCGCTCGAGCGCAACCTCGTGCATTGCTATGTGATGGCGCATTTCTGTTTGCCGCACCTGAAGGCCAGCAAGGGCGCCATCGTCAACATCTCGTCGAAGACCGCGGTGACGGGGCAGGGCAACACCAGCGGCTACACCGCCGCCAAGGGCGCGCAACTGTCGCTGACGCGCGAGTGGGCCGCGTCGCTGCTGGAAGATGGCGTGCGCGTCAACGCGGTGATTCCGGCCGAGGTGATGACGCCGCTGTACCAGCGCTGGATATCGGCTTTTGACGAACCCGACCGCAAGCTCGCAGCCATCACCGACAAGATTCCACTGGGGCGGCGGATGACGACGCCGCAGGAGATTGCGAACACGGTCGTGTTTCTGCTGTCGGAGCAGGCCTCGCATACGACGGGGCAGTGGGTGTTTGTCGATGGCGGGTACACGCATCTGGATCGGGCGTTGACCTGATCTTTCTTTTTCTTTTTCTTCTTCTTCTTCTTCTTCTTCTTCTTCTTCTTCTTCGCCCTTCTCACTGGAACGAACGAGCTGCCCATGCGCCACTGCCTTGCCCTGGACCTGAAGGATGACCCGAAGCTGATTGCGGAGTACGAGGCGTATCACCGCAACATCTGGCCCGAAGTGCGCGCGCATCTGCATGCGCATGGCGTGACGGGCATGGAGATCTATCGGCTCGGCACGCGGATGGTGATGCTGATGGAGACGGATGACGCGCGGTATGACGCGGAGGCGATGGCGCTTGCGTCACAGAGCGATCCGAAGATCCGGGAGTGGGAAGCGCTGATGTGGAAGTTTCAGGCGCCTACGCCTTGGACGCCTGAAGGGGAGAAGTGGGTGGCCATGGGGCGGATATTTGAGTTGTAGGTGTTGGTGGTTTTGACGGCTTGCTTGTGGCCGGCTGTGATCGCTGGACCTGCATGAAGGGTGATGCTTGGGCTGGGTGAGTTTCATCTCTGCAACGAATGCGCGGATGGAGCGCGTACTTCCCTACTCAGCTGCTCGTCGAAGTCTCTCTCGCCATTGATCTGGCGTTGTCTGTCCGCGGGCTTTCGGCTAATCTGAAACAACTTGTACGGAGTGCGCTGCTTGGCGGTGCGCGTCACCTGAGGGGGTGATTGGCTGATCAACTGGGGTGCTGCCGGAGGCGGCGGAGGAGAAAAGCATGGCGAAGTCGAACTTCAGGTTCGAGGTTCCGGATCGCGTGGCCTACTTTTATCGACTGGCTATCGCGTTCCGGTTGAAGCTCTCTAAGAGGGGGATTTTTTCCATTGCAAGAGTTCGGGGACTGTTCGAGCGAACAGCGTCCCTCCTCGGAATTGTCCTGTTGCTTGCGGGACCCTCGACGGCCGGAGCTACTGTTCCCCTAACTTATCAGTATCTAGGCTATTGGGAGCTTTTCAGCCGCTCTGAGCCCCGCTTCTCTAGCCCTGAGGAAGGCTGTCAGTGGTTGCAGAACCAATCGATTCCGGGAAGACCTTATGCATCTCTAACCCCGGTGGGCCCACTGCCTTGGCGCCCGTGGGCTCCAGGCATGAATTGTGGCCATTTCTTTTATGGTCCCGGGGGGCCGGCGGGTGGGCAGCTCATGATCGCCTACGAGACTCTGTATCCGGAGTATTCCGTCTTCTGCGCAGCGGGGACGACTCCCGTAGTTGGCGCTTGCGCTTGCAATCCTGGTTTCGTCGAGGACGCCTCCCGTACTTTCTGCACTTCAGCTCCGCCAGAGCCAATAGAGCCGCCCCTAACTCAGCCTGAGCAAATTTGTCGTTCAGACGGCGCGGCGGCCGCTAGTCCTGATGGATTGGAAACACCCAATCCTATTTTTCCGGCTACGGCTGAAAAACATCGTAGAGAGATAGATTGGGCCGATGATGGTCCTGCCGCGCTACGTCTGGTGCGCACGTACCGCAGCAATTGGGCGTATGACCTTACTCGATCTTCTCGGGGATTGGGTCAGAGTTGGAGCCACAACTACGGCACGGCACTCACCGCGTTTCCAAGCAGCGCTCCGCTATCTGTGACCATCGTGCTGTCGGATGGTTATCGCCGAACTTTCTCGAGGGCCAGCACGACCGTCCCGTGGAGTATTGAAGGCAGTGCCGACAAGCTTATATCCGCTGATGACGGTTCGTGGAGTTGGTCTCGCGCGGACGAAGGCCGAACATACAACTTCACTGCTGATGGAAAGCTACAGACCGCTGTAGCCCGCAACGGCTGGGCGGAGGCCTACACATACAACTCTTCGGGGCAACTGGCTACTGTCACCAATGCATTTGGTCGGGCACTCACTTTCGCCTACGCCAATGACAAGCTCGCTGCAGTCACGACACCCGACGGTCGAGTGATTGGCTATACCTACGACTCGTCTGGGCGCCTGTCGATGGTCATCTACCCCGACGGCAAGACGCGCAGTTTCCTCTACGAAAACCCTGGCTACACGCAGGCACTCACCGGCGTCGTCGATGAGACAGGAGGTCGATGGGGAACATTCAGTTATGACGATCAGGGCCGAGCCGTTGCCAGCGAACTGGCCGGCGGAGTCGCACGCTATCAGGTCACTTATCCGCGCAGTGGATGGCCAACTTATGGAGATCCTTCCGTCACGGATCCGCTGGGCACGGTTCGTACCTACCAATACTCCCGTATAGCAGAGAAGTTGGTGGTCATATCCAGTAGCCTACCTTCGGGTGAAGGTAAGCCAGATGCACGCGTCCGCGGGCAAGGCTCCGATGGCTCTCTCACGGACGAGACCGACTTCAAAGGCGTGATGACCAGAATAACCGTGGACACGGTTCGACATCTCCCGACTGTAGTTTGGCGCGGCGGTGGTGCCCCCGAGAGGCAATTCGTCACGACCCAGTGGCATCCCAGTTTTTCGCTGCCCATTCTCATCACTGAGGCCGGGCGTAGTACTGCTTACACCTACGACGCAGCTGGCAACGTATTGTCTAAGACCATCACCGACACCGCTGCCAACAAGGCACAGCTCTGGCAGTGGACCTACAACGCTCGGCAGCTCGTCGAGACTGCCACCGAGCCCAATGGCGCGATCACTAGCTACACCTACGACCCCCGAGGCAACGCTCTCACATCCACCAATGCCCTGGGCCACGTCACCAGCTACACCTATGACATCGCCAATCGCGTCGTCAGCACTACCGCTCCCAACGGCCTCCTCACCACCTACACCTACGATGCCCGTGATCGTCTGCTGACCCAGACCGTCGGCGGACAGACCACAACACTCACCTACAAGCCCTTCGGCACCGTCGAGACCGTGACGCTGCCCACTGGCCTTGTGCTGACCTACAACTACGACGCGGCCCACCGCCTAACAGGATGGAGCAACAACCGAGGTGAGAGCGACAGCTACACCCTCGACGGCATAGGCAACCGCACCGCTGAGCAGATCAAGGACAGCGCCGGCAATGTCGCCTGGAGTGTTGCTCGCACGGTCAACAACATTAATCGGTTGTCCTCCAAGACCGAAGGCCCGAATCGGACCAACAGCTTTGGCTACGACGCCAATGGCGACTTGATCACCCAGATCAACGGCCTCAACGAGAGCACTCAGTACGCTCTGGACGACCTGCGGCGGGTCAAGGCCGTGACCGATGCAGCCAACGCAACAGCCACGCTGAAGTACAACGCCCTGGACGCCGTCACCGAAGCCAAGGACTTCAAGGGCGTCACCACCGCCTACACCCGAGACGCCCAAGGCAACGCCACCACCGAAGCCAGTGCTGACGTGGGCAGCGCCAGCACCCAGTACGACAACCTGGGCCTGCCCAGCCAGATCACCGACGCCCTGGGCCAGGCCACGACCATCACCCGCGATGCACTGGGCCGCCCCACAAGCCTGGTCTTCGCCGACGGCAAGACCACCACCCTGCGCTACGACCTCGACGCCAACAGCAAGGGCTACCTCTCCGAGATCGTCGATCGCAGCGGCACCACCGAGTACTTGCGTGATACCTTCGGCCGCGTGATCCGCAAGCGCCAAACGCTGGCCAATGGCAGCGTGCAGCAGGTCAAGTACGAGTACAACGCCAACGGCACGATGGCGGCGCTCATCTACCCCAACGGCCCGACGCTCACTCATCAGTACGACAGCACGGGCCGACTCTCGGGCCTGAGCCTGAACGGCACGCCGCTCATCACCAACGTCGCCTGGAACCCGCTGGGCCAGCCCATCGCCTGGACTTGGGCCTTCGCGAGTCCGAGCCTCGCGGCCTATCGTGTCTACGACACCGCAGGTCGCCTGACCACCACCGAGTTCAGCAGCTACGTCTACGACGCCGCAGGCCGCATCACGAGCTTGACGCAGAACCTGTACCAGCCCGGAGACACCGACCCGACGCACAGCACCATCTCCCTGGCGCCGCAGACATGGAGCGTGGGCTACAACAACGTTGGGCGCATCACCAGCTTCAACGCCACGGGCAACACCGCAGGCTTCGGTTACGACACCAACGGCAACCGAAGCAGCAGCACCCGGGCCGTCAACGGACTGAGCACCAACCGCACGTACACGGTGGGCGCATCGAGCAACCAACTGACAGGCTTCACCCAGAGCATCAACGGCGCGAGCAACACCAGCGTCACCTACGGCTACAACGCCAACGGCGACCTCGTGAGCGATGGCCTGCGCAGCTACACCTACGACGCCGAAGGGCGCCTCGGTGCATCGACCACAGGCGCCACCGATGTCAGCCCAACCACGCGCTACGCGCACAACGCGCTGGGGCAGCGGGTGTTCAAGACCGAGCCACTGTATCCACCGAACCAGGGCAATACGGCCGATCCGGGGTTCATGCAGAGCCTGATTGCGTTCTTCACCAAGTTGTGGAGCCCGAGCACAAGCCAAGCTGAACAACTGGGCTACGCGTATGTGTACGACGAGCAGGGCACGTTGATCGCAGAGGTGGGCAGCGGGGGCACGAACAGTGCGGGGCAGAGCCAGTACATCTACCTGTCCACGGCCAACGGGCCGATGCCGATTGTGGCCATCGTCAACGGCAACACGTTTGCGGTGCACAGCGATCACCTGAACACGCCGCGCAAGCTGACGAATGCGGACGGGCAAGCGGTCTGGCAGTGGAGCTACAGCGCGTTCGGGGAAGACAAGCCGACGCTGGCGAGGAACCGGTTCGCAAATCCGGAGACGACACCGAATCCGGGCAGCACGAACCTATCGGAGGTGAAGTTCAACCTGAGGTATCCGGGGCAGTATGCGGATGAGGAGTCGGGGCTGTTCTACAACTACTTCCGTAGCTATGACGCGAGGACGGGGCGGTATAGCCAGCCGGATCCGATTGGGCTCGATGGAGGATGGAGTCGATTCGGGTATGTGAATGCAAATCCTCTCAGCCTTGCTGATTCCTATGGGCTTGCGACATTGACCCTGACTGGCGGGGGCTCACTGGTTCTAGGCGGAGGAGGTGAGGGCAGTTTGGGAATCTACGTTAGCAATAAGCCCTTCGATATTGGCATCGTGGTATCTGGTGGGATGGGAGCCGGTGCAAACGTCGGTCTGAGCGCTCAGTTGGGGTATGTGCCGGGGGATCTGTCCAACGTTTCTGGCAAGACCAAGAACTACAACGGCTCCTGCCTTATTGGGAGTGGGACCTGGATGACAGATCGCAAGACGGGAGAATTTTCTGGAGCTTCGGTTGGGCTTGCCGGCAGGCTTGGGGGCTCGCTGACTAATGCTCGGACGGGCACAGTGGGCCTTCGAGATGGGTTTGAGTGGTTGTTTAACAAAATCGGAGGAGTCAAGTGAGCTTGTCCCCGCGATCGAAGTTCGTCGTTGCGGCAACCGTTTTCGTCGCCGTCGGTTTGGGAATCGCCGTTGCCGCAGCTGAAACAAAATCTCAATTCCCGCTCATGATCTTGTTCTTCTTGTGGATCGTGATCGGGTCCTATGGACTTATGAAAATCTCTTGCCCTCGTTGCGGAACACCGGTGGTTTACCAAGGCAAGGTCGGGCGATTCTCGATCTATGCGGGATTCGTGCGACGCAGTTGCCAGAACTGCGGTCAGAATCTGAGTAGGGCTGAGTAACTCATCAACAGGCTGCAGCCTCTGAGATCTGAGGCCAAGCCGGAGGCCATGCTGTCCATCCAAGTTGACTGGGTCGCGACGGACGTCAATCCGGAGCAACACCGCCGTCACAGCGCAGCGTTCAAGGCGCAGGTTCTGACGACATGAGCCGAACCAGGCGCCTCGGTTCCGTTGTCGTTTGGGCTGAACGACAATCTCGTGCGTCAACGGCGTCGCCGCCGCAGGGCGAGGTTATTGCGAACGGTAGTATCGACGACAGTTGCCAAGCCTGTGACCTGCCCCCGATTTCTCCAAGACATTGATTTCTAGGAAGATGGCTCCCGCCCGAAGAAAGTCGGGGTCAGACTCTCGTTTGCTCCGACGACGGCAAAGAAGTCAAACCACTGATACAGAGAGAAAAAGCTGCTTCTGCCTTGGTCGTGATCGGTATGTCAGCCCTTCACGCGATACATGTGATGTCTATCCAGACTGGTTCCGTTCCGCTGGCGAGCACTGGGAGGCCGCTCAGCTGGAGCAGTCTGGATCGAATCACGGAATCAGGGGTTGCTGGCAAAAGTGCTGTCCTGGGAATCGATGCCCTCTTGATCGCGGTAGGAATCAAGCTTTTGATTGGGCGAAACACTCGTCGGCCAAAGTCGCTCAAGCGCTGAACAGAGATTCCCAAGATCGGGAAGAACGCGGCAGTGGCGGTATGCGCGTGGGGATGAGGAATAAGCGATGGCAATCATCTACCGCGCGTCTTCGCCCCTCTCAGTGCCCGCCAAACGCCGCGACCTTGCGAACGCCCTTTGAAACGCTCCACAAGGAAACACACCACCCATCACAGTCCTCCTCGACCAGCATGTCAGGCAAGTCCCCACCATCGAGATCGAAGTACTTCGCAGGCTTGGCCGGAATCATTCCCCGATAGGCGTACACCCCCTCTTCCTTCACAAAGACATAGTGGCGTTGCGCGTAGTACTGGCCGGGGTCATCCCGCACCACGTTGCCTGGCACGACGATGGTGGTTCGTCCTTCGTCCGAAGCAGAAACCGCCGTTGCCTCGGCAAGCTTCAACTGCTTCGCAGGCACGCGCAGGCGAGGCTTGTCCGCATCGATCAAGGCCTTCAGCGCCGCATGCTCTTCAGGCGTGATCGCTCTGGTGTTCCAGCGAGTGGTTCGCGTGGGCTTCAAGGAAAACACGCCGAACCGCAGTGCGTTCGACTTCGGGACCGGGCCTTTCACGGTGACTTCGGCCGTTCTCCAACTGTCCGGACTGTCGGCCGCAGGCGGCGCTACCTTGCAGGTGAACCGGGCGTTCTGCGGAAAGCTGTAGACGGGCAGCCCGCTCTTGCAATGCTCGGTCAACCGGCGAGCGTCTGCGCGCTTGTCGAAGTTGACGACGACCGGTTCGCTTTCGTCCGTGGACGAGAGCCATGCAAAGAACAGATCCGGGCGGCTGCTTGAACTCTCCATGGCGCCCCCGGCGATGGCTGACGCGGACGCGAGAACGAGCGCTGCACTGAGGGCATGGCGAAGAAGAGCTTTCATCGCAATAGTCTCCTTGGGCGCCAACGACTGGTCAACTCGTTCGAGCTGATTCGACGACTGCTCGCCCGCGTTTCATTGCGCACCGCTTTCACCAAGCACCACAAGCAACGACTGAATCGTGGCATCGACCATTTCGATCCGCCGCTGCAGTTCCTCATTCACCAGCCGCACCAGCGCACCGAGTTCAGTGCGCGTCGGGCAGACCTCTTCCGTGTCGTTCACGTGCTGCGGAGCGATGAGCTTTTCGAGGCACGCGTATGCACGCCGCACAACGTGAAGGCTGTCGATGTCATCGCAAGCCTGCAGCGCGAGCGATTCGGCGCTGGCGGCTTCAGAAGATTCGAGGAGCGAGGGGACGTGCGCGGACGCGCGAGCGGCTTTGGTCATGAATGACCTCCAAGGGTTTCGGTTTGCAGAAACCGCCGCACCCAACGCCAATTGAGGGCGGCAGCTCGACGGGTTGGCGTACCGGGAAACCACTTGCGTGAAACCGGCCGGGCTCGCGCCCGCCCATCGAGCCGCCAAAAAAATGGTGGCACGAACGACAAAGCCGCAGACCCTGCGGGGTGGCTGCGGCTTGCGTCGCAGTGATTTCAACGGGACGCCAATCCCGATCACGCGTTGGCGTGACGGGCGCAGTATAGCCACGCGGATACCTGCGATTCAACAAGCAGGCATGAGCACAGCACCGTCGCCTTCAATGATCGTGATGCAAGTAACTCGCCTGCCTCGGCAGCCGCAAGCTCACCAGGAACGCGATCACCATCATCCCGCTCACGTACCAGAAGAACACCGACTCGTGCCCCAGTGACTTGAGCCCCAGCGCCACGTATTCCGCCGAACCGCCGAAGATCGCATTCGCCACTGCGTACGCGAGGCCCACGCCCAGCGCGCGCACTTCGGGCGGAAACATCTCGGCCTTCACGATGCCGCTGATCGAGGTGTAGAAGCTCACGATGGCCAGCGCGACGATGATGAGCACGAAGGCCATCACCGGGCTCGTCGTGTACTGCAGCGCGGTCAAAATCGGCACGGTCGCCAGCGTGCCGAGCCCACCGAACAGCAGCATGTTGTTGCGCCGCCCGATGCGGTCCGACAGTGCGCCGAACACCGGCTGCATGCACATGTACACGAACAGCGCGCCGGTCATCACGTAGCTGGCGGTCTTGATCGGCAGGTGCACGGTGTTCACCAGGTACTTCTGCATGTAGGTGGTGAAGGTGTAGAAGATCAGCGAGCCGCCGGCGGTGTAGCCGAGCACCGTCAGAAAGGCGGGCGTGTGGTGCTTGAACAGGCCGGCCATGCTGCCGGCTTCTTTGTTGGCCTTGGCTTCGGCGCTTTGGGTTTCATGCAGCGTGCGGCGCAGCAGCAGCGCGACCACGGCGGCGATGGCGCCGATCACGAAGGGAATGCGCCAGCCCCAGGCCTTGAGTTCGGCCTCGGTAAGGAGCTGTTCGAGCGCCACGATGACGAGCACTGCGAGCAGTTGTCCGCCGATCAGCGTGACGTACTGGAACGACGAGAAGAAGCCGCGTTGGCCCTTCAGCGCCACCTCGCTCATGTAGGTGGCGGTGGTGCCGTATTCGCCACCGACCGACAGGCCCTGGAAGAGCCGGCACACCAGCAGCAAGAAGGGCGCCCACGCACCGATCTGCGCGTAGGTCGGCAGGCAGGCGATGACGAGGGAGCCGCCGCACATCATGGTGACGGAGATCAGCATCGAGGTCTTGCGCCCGAGCCGGTCGGCCACGCGGCCGAAGAGCCAGCCGCCGATGGGTCGCATGAGGAAGCCGGCCGCGAACACGCCGGCGGTGTTGAGCAGCTGCGCGGTGGGGTCCGACTTGGGAAAGAACGCCGGCGCGAAGTACAGCGCCGAGAAGGCATACACGTAGAAGTCGAACCACTCGACCAGGTTGCCTGAAGAGGCCGCCATGATCGCGAAGACACGGTGGCGCTTTTCTTCGGCCGTGTAGTGCGGTGGGGACGAAGAAGAGGAAGCCGTCGGGCCTCCATGGGTAGGCGTGACTGCGCTCATGGTGCCTTTGCCGCCGTGCAGGCGATGTTGTTGTTGCCAAAACATTCTGCGCCTGCACGTGGCCGCGCCGTGTCAGCCGGCGCCGCATCAGCCTACCCCCGAAGGGGCCTTGTCTGCCTGTGCCCGTTGGCTTAGAAGGTGCCCGGCAGCAGGATGCTCGAATCGACGGTGTCGATGTTCGTGTGGCCGCAGAAGGCCATCGTGATGTCCAGCTCTTTGTGGATGAGCTGCAGCGCGCGCGTCACGCCCTCTTGCCCGTGGGCGCCCAGGCCGTAGAGAAAGCTGCGGCCGATCATGGTGCCGCGTGCGCCCAGTGCGCGGGCCTTGAGCACGTCTTGCCCGCTGCGGATGCCGCCGTCCATCCACACTTCGATCTCGCTGCCGACGGCTTCGGCGATGGCGGGCAGGGCCGCGATGGAAGAGGGCGCGCCGTCGAGCTGGCGGCCGCCGTGGTTGGACACGATGAGCGCATCGGCACCGCTGGACGCGGCCAGGCGCGCGTCTTCCACGTCCATGATGCCCTTGAGGATGAGCTTGCCGCCCCAGAGCTTCTTGATCCATTCCACGTCGGCCCAGCTCAGGGCCGGGTCGAACTGCTCGGCCGTCCACGACGACAGCGACGACAGGTCTTTCACGCCTTTGGCATGGCCCGCGATGTTGCCGAAGGTGCGGCGCTTGGTGCCCAGCATGCCCATGCACCAGCGCGGCTTGGTCGCCAGGTTGATGAGGTTCTTCAGAGTGGGCTTGGGCGGCGCGGTCAGGCCGTTCTTGATGTCCTTGTGGCGCTGGCCAAGGATCTGCAGGTCGAGCGTGAGCTGCAGGGCGGTGACGTTGGCGGCCTTGGCGCGTTCGATCAGGCGCTCGATGAAGTCGCGGTCCTTCATCACGTAGAGCTGGAACCAGAAGGGGTGGCGGTCGGTGTTCTCGGCGATGTCTTCGAGCGAGCAGATGCTCATGGTCGAGAGCGTGAACGGAATGCCGAAGGCTTTGGCTGCGCGGGCGCCGAGGATCTCGCCGTCGGCGTGCTGCATGCCGGTGAGGCCCGTGGGCGCGATGGCCACGGGCATGGCGGTTTCCTGGCCGACCATGGTGGTGCGGGTGGAGCGGCCTTCCATGTTCACGGCCACGCGCTGGCGCAGCTTGATCTTCTGGAAGTCGCTCTCGTTGGCGCGGTAGGTGCCCTCGGTCCATGCGCCGGAGTCGGCGTAGTCGTAGAACATCTTGGGCACACGCCGCTTGGCGATCACCCGCAGGTCTTCGATGCTGGTGATCTTGGAAAGGTCGGACACGGGGAGTCTCCTTGGTTGTCTTTGTGGGTTGGCGCGGGGCAACCGGTCATTATCGGCAGGCGTTTCGCGGCGCGATCTGAAAAGACCTGCGCTCGCATCTGAAAATAATTCAGGCCGGGCGTGTGCGCCGCGTTCGGCTCAGTCGCGCAGGGCCAGGCGCAGCCACTCGACGAAGGTGGCGCATTCCCAGCGCTCCATCGCGCCCGGTCGCCAGCAAAGAAAGTAGGCGTTGGGCGAGGGCACGCTGCGCGGCGACAGCCGCACGAGGCGCCCGCTGTCCAGCCAGGCGCTGCCCAGCCGCAGGTGCATCAGCACCACGCCGAAGTCTTCGGCCGCCGCATCGAGCGCCAGCCCGAGGTCGTTGAACTGGTGGCCGGTGGCGGGTTCCGGCAGGCCCACGCCGCAGGCCTTGAACCAGGTGCGCCACGACTCCAGCGGCGTGCGCAGCAGTTGCGCGCGCGAGACCTCGGCGTCGGTGGCAAAGCCGTCGAAGGGGCCGTGGCGTTGCAGGTAGGCGGGGCTGCAGACGGGCGAGACCTCATCGGCCAGCAACTGGAAAGACTCGCGGTCGTGAAAGGGGCCGGTGCCGAAGCGCAGCTCGATGTCGGCCTCTTCGACCGTGGTGTTGCGCACCGGTGCGGTCACCTGCAGCATCAGCTCGATGTTCGGGTAGGCATCGCGAAAGCGGGCCAGCCGGGGCAGCAGCATCTGGCGCGAGAAGGTGGGTGTGACGGCTACGCGCAGCCGCCGCACCTGCGATTCGGGTTCGCGGCCGGGCACTTGCTGCAGTGCCGCAATGGCTTCGCGCACGCGGGCCAGGTAGGCCATGCCGTCGGTGCTCAGGCTGAAGTCGCTGCCGGTGAAGAACTTCAGCGCCAGTTGCGATTCGAGCTGGCGGATGCGGTGGCTGACCGCGCTGGGCGTCACGTTCAGCTCTTCGGCCGCAAGGTTCACGCTGCGCAGCCGAGCGACCGCCTCGAAGGCCTGCAGGCCCTGGGTCGAGGGGAGACGCGGAGAAACCATCTGTTGCTGTCGATGAAAGTAGCGGGGGTCGATGGTATCGAACGCTCCTGGTTGCTCTCTGCTGAATCCGAGCCGCTCAGGCTGACGGTCGTGAAGCGACGACGCTGGTGCCCAGCGCCTGAAGCAACCGGCGCAGGTCGTCGACGGCTTCGCGTGCCAGCGTTGCATCGCCCATCTGCGCCTTGACGATGGCGCCGTCGACGCCGAGCGCGGCCGTCTGTGCCAGCGCCATGCGGGCGGGTGTGGCGGCGGGCAGCAGGCCCGCGATGACTTCCACCATCTCGCGCTTGTGCTCGCGTGCGCGTTGCGCGGCGCCTTCCACGCTGGCACCGATCTCGGCTGTCGAGTTGATGAACGCGCAGCCGCGGAATGCAGGGTCGGCGAACCACTCGGCCATGACGTCGGCAAGCAGCAGCAGGGCGCTTTTGTCGCCGCTGCGTTCATGCGCGCCGCGACGTCCCAGCGCATCGACGAACCACGCCATCCACAGGCCGTGCCGATGGTCGAGGAAGGCACGCACCAGATCGTCCTTCGAGGGGAAGTGCCGGTAGAAGGTGACCTTGGTAACGCCCGATGCGGCGATCACGCGGTCGATGCCGGTGGCGCGGATGCCGTCGGCATAGAAGAGGTCGTGCGCGGTGAGCAGGATGCGCTCGCGTGCGGGCAATGCGGAGATGTCCATGCGGCGATTGTAGGCATGTAGACAGGTCTGTCTACTCGTGGCACATTGCGGGCCTTCACCACTTCATCCCTTGCAGAAAGACCGCCATGGAATCCCGCCCGCCGCTGCCGCCCTTCACCCTTGAATCCGCCACGAAGAAAGTCCAGGCGGCCGAAGATGCCTGGAACACGCGCGACCCGGTGCGCGTGAGCCTGGCCTACACGCCCGATACCGAATGGCGCAATCGTTCTGACTTCGTCAACGGCCGCGAGCAGGTGGTGGCGTTCCTTGCGCGCAAGTGGGAGCGCGAGCACGACTACCGGTTGAAGAAGCAGTTGTGGGCCTTCATGGGCAACCGCATCGCGGTGCGCTTCGAGTACGAATGGCACGACGCGGCGGGGCAGTGGTTTCGCAGCCATGGCAACGAGAACTGGGAGTTTGCGGAGAACGGGTTGATGCAGAAGCGGTTTGCGAGCATCAATGACCAGGCTATCGCGGAGGCCGAGCGCAAGTTCCGCTGGGAACGCTGACACCCTGTCTTGCTCCTTCCCCTTCCGGGGGAAGGCTGGGATGGGGGCACGCGGCCTTCGCAAAGCTGCTGCGGTTGATGCGCCGCTAGCCCCCACCCCAACCCTCCCCCAGAAGGGGAGGGAGCAATGCAACGGGCATGCCTGTTGCTTGCCCGTCTGCATCCATCCATCTCAAGGAATCCGCCGCATGAACCGCAACGACGTCACCGAAAAAATCATCACCGTGAAAGTGTCCAAGGGCATCCAGTGGGCCGACGTGGCCAAGAAGGTCGGCCTCTCCAAAGAATGGACCACCGCCGCCTGCCTGGGCCAGATGACGCTCGACGCGAAGCAGGCGAAGGTCATCGGCAAAATTTTCGACCTCACGCCCGAAGAGCAGAAGTGGCTGCAGGTCGTGCCCTACAAGGGCTCGCTGCCCACGCCGGTGCCGACCGATCCGCTCATCTACCGCTGGTACGAGGTGGTGAGCGTGTACGGCACCACCATCAAGGAGCTGATCCACGAAGAGTTCGGCGACGGGATCATGAGCGCCATCGACTTCAGCATGGACATCCAGCGCCAGCCCGACCCGAAGGGCGACCGCGTCAACGTGGTGCTGTCGGGCAAGTTCCTGCCCTACAGGAGCTACTGACGCGGCCGCGGGGCCGGAGACGCCGATCACCACGCGTGCGCGGTCGACCGTGGCCTTGCGGCGGGGCGCCGCGCCATTCCCGCAATGCCGTAGCCCTCGATCGCCCCGGCGATCGAACGTGCAACGGCGTCGGCAGGCTCCGCAAGGCGCCGCCGCGTGCGCATGCGCTCCATGGAGTAGCTGGCCGCGAGCCGCTCGGCCAGCGGGTCGCTGGCACCGGCCACGTCGGGGCTCACCACCGTGACATGCAGGCGCCCTTCGTGCTCTTGCCGCAGCCCTTCGGAGATCGCGTTCACCGCGTACTGCGTGCCGTGGTACACGGCCGAGTCCGCCGACAGGCCTTGCACTGCTACCGGCGCCACATTGACGATGTGGCCCCAGCCCTGCTCCTGCATCGCCGGCAGCACGGCCGCAATGCCGAGCAGCACGCCGCGCAGGTTCACGTCGATCATGAGTTCCCACTCTTCGATCTTGCGGTTCCACAGCGGCGACAGCGGCATCACGCCCGCGGCGTTGACCAGCACGTCGATGTGGTCGTGCGTCTCGAGTGCGAACTCGGCGAAGGCTTCCATGTCGGGCCGGTGCGTCACGTCGAGCCGCTGAAAGCTCGCTGTGCCGCCGGTGGCGTTGATCTCGGCCGCGAGTGCTTCGAGCCGGTCGGTGCGCCGCGCACCGAGCACCACGCTGGCGCCGCGCCGCGCCAGCAGCCGCGCGGTGGCTTCGCCGATGCCGCTGCTCGCGCCGGTGATGAGGACGACTGTTTCCTTGATTGCGTTCATACAAAACTCCTCGTGCGGGTCGGTGAACCATGGCGCAAGGGGCGCGCCGGGCATGGAGAGAAGTTTCGTGCCGATGGGGCTCGGGGCGGTATCCGGATCGAACAAGGTTCTTGCCTGATCCTGCGAATACGCGGAATCGATGGTCACGGGGTTGTCGTACTTTCGGGGTAGAGCGGGCGTGCTCGGGCCCGGCGGGCCGCAAAGTTTCTTGCCTGTTTCTGGGCGGGCCGTCCCCGTTTCGGTCCCAGGAAGAGGGGGCGGCAGGCCCCGTCTAGAATGCGAGTAATTCTCATCTTGCACTCAGGTTCCATGTCTCCCCCCGCTGCGGCTGCCCCGATCGACGCGCTTTACCGCGAGCACCGCGGCTGGCTGCAGGGCTGGTTGCGCCGCCGTCTCGGCGACGGCCACACGGCCGCGGACCTGACGCAGGACACCTTCGTGCGCGTCATCACCGGTGGCCAGGCCGAGGCCATCCAGGAGCCGCGTGCCTACCTGACCACGCTGGCGCAGCGCGTGCTCTACAACTTCTGGCGCCGGCGCGAGTTGGAGCGCGCGTGGCTCGATGCGCTCGCGGCCCAGCCGGATGAACTGGCGCCTTCCGCTGAAACCTACGCGCTGGTGCGCGAGGCCATCGAAACGCTCGACCGGTGGCTCGACGGCCTGCAGCCCAAGGTGCGCGAAGCCTTCCTGCTGCGGCGCCTCGAAGGGCTGGCGCATGGCGAGATCGCCTTGCGCATGGGTGTCTCGGTCACCTCGGTCGAGCGCTACATCAAGCAGGCCATCGTGCACCTGTACACCTGCCCGGCGCAGCCGGACGCCTGAGATGCAGCCGCACAACGCGGCCCTGCCGATCGATGCCGTCACCGAGCAGGCGATCGATTGGCTGGTCCGGCTCGATTCGGACCGCAGCAACGACGCCGACCATCAGGCCTTTGCCCGCTGGCTTGCCGCTTCCCCCGCCCACGCCGCCGCATGGACGACGCTGCAGCAGCGGCTGAACCAGCGGATCGCGCCGGCGCTGAGCCAGTTGCAGGCCGATGGTCATGCCTTGCCCGGCGTGCGCGCGCTCAGCGCGCCGCCCGACCATCGCGCACGTCGCCGCGCGCTGCTGGGCGGTGCCTCGGTGGCGTTGTTGACCGCCGCGGGCGGCGGGCTCTGGGCCGACCGGCGCGCACCGCTCATGGCGTGGTCCGCCGACCTGCGTACCGGTACTGCCGAACGACGGCGCTTTGCGCTGGAAGATGGCAGCGACCTGCTGCTCAATGCGCGCTCGGCGGTCGATCTGGATTTCAGCCGAACGCAGCGTCTGGTGAAGCTGCGTGCGGGCGCGCTGATCGTCAACGTGGCGGCCGACGATGCACGCCGGCCCTTCGTCGTGCAGAGCGCGCAGGGCACCGTGCGGGCGCTGGGCACGCGCTTCATGGTGCAGCAGGAAGAGGGGCGCACGCTGGTCTCGGTGCTGGCGCACAGCGTGCGCCTGAGCACGCAGCATGAAGGTCCCTCCACCGATCTGCGCGAAGGCGCCAGCGCGTGGATGCAGGCCGACCGCATCGAGTCCGTCTCCATCGCGCACGTCGATCCGAGCGCATGGGGCACGGGCGTGCTGGAAGTGCACGACCAGCCGCTGTCCGACGTGCTCGATGCCCTGCGGCCCTACACGCCCGCCATCCTGCGGGCCAGCCCCGAGGCTGCGCGCGTCGGCGTGTATGGCGTCTATCCGCTGGACCGGCCCATGGATGCGCTGCAGGCCCTGGTGGACACCCTGCCGCTGCGCGTGCGCCGTTGGGGCGACTGGGTGGTGTACGTGGACGTTCGCGCCACGTGAAGCAGATGAAGCAGAGACAGGCACGCATCGACTGACGGGTTTTCGCTTCCTCGCGGGACATACAGGGTTGAACGCTCCGATCAACCAGAACCGACGAGAAATTCCGACGTGACGCTGTCCCTTCTTTCCCCCGCCCGTCCATCGGCCGGCAAGTGCCTGCCCACGCGCAGGAACACATTGGCGCTGGCCGCCTTGCTCGCATGCGCCACCGCGCCGTTTGCGCAGACCGCCCCCGCCGCATCGTCCGTCGCCGCTGCTGCTGCCGATGGCGCGCTCGAATGGAACCTGCCGGCCGATGAACTCGGCATCGTCCTGGCCCGCATCGCCCGTCAGGGCGGCCGCACGATCAGCGCGGCGCCCGCGCTCGTGGCCGGACGGCGCGCCCATGCCGTGCAGGGGCGTTTCACCGTGCTGCAGGCGGCGCAGCAGGCGCTGGCGGGCAGCGGGCTGGCGCTGGCGCAGACGAGCGGCGGCACGCTGACCGTCGTCGGGTCCGCGAGTGGCAACAGCGGCAGCCCGTCGGCCGCAGGCACCTCCGAGTCGGACGCGACGCTGGCTGAAGTGCGCGTGACCGCCACGGCCGACCGTTCGGCCACTACGGAAGGAACCGGCGCCTACACCGCCCGGGGACCGGGCAGCGTGGCCACCGGCCTCGGCTTGAGCCTGAAGGACACGCCGCAGTCGATCAGCGTGATGACGCAGCAGCGCATGGAGGACGAGAACCTCACCAGCATCAGCCAGGTGCTGGCGCGCACGCCGGGCCTTGCCATCAACGTGCTCGGTACCGAGCGCTCCAGCGCCAGCGCGCGCGGCTACGCGATCTCCAACTACCAGCTCGACGGGGTCAACACCCACACCGAGTTCCTGGGGCTGGACGCGCTGCCTTCGCAAAGCATCGCCGACATGGCGCTGTACGACCGCATCGAAGTGCTGCGCGGCGCCTCGGGCCTGACCACGGGCGCGGGCGATCCTTCGGGCATCGTCAACATGGTGCGCAAGAAGCCCACGGCCGCCTTCCAGGGCGTGGTCGAAGCCAGCGTGGGTTCGTGGGGCGACCGGCGCGCGATGCTCGACCTCTCGACGCCGCTCAATGCTTCGGGCAGCGTGCGTGGCCGGCTGGTTGCCGTTCACCAGGACGGCGACAGCTACATCGACTACTACAGCAAGAAGAAGGACGTGTTCTATGGCGTGGTCGAGGCCGACCTGACCTCCTCGCTCAAGCTCACCGCCGGCATCGACCACCAGGAGAACCGGTCGCGCGGGTCGCTGTCGTACCTGGGCTATCCGCTGTTCAACAGCGACGGCGAGCAGACCGACTTTCCCGTGTCCTTCAGCGGTGCCAGCCGCAACAACCGCTTCAACACCAACTCCACCAGCGGCTTTCTCACGCTGGAGCAATCGTTCGCCAACGACTGGAAGCTCAAGCTCTCGGCCAACTACCTGCGCTCGCAGCAGCGGGAAGACTCGGTCTACATGGCCGTCAACGCCGGCCTCTTCGACAAGTTCACCGGCGACGGGCTGCGGCTCAATGGCGAACGCCGCGACTACCGGCTGCGCAACAAGACGGTGGACCTGAAACTGGGTGGGCCGTTCAGCCTGTTCGGTCGCCAGCACGAGGCCGTGTTCGGTGCCGACTACACCGACTTCCGCAGCCTGACCGATGGCAGCTTCGACAAGTCGGGCGTCAACGGCGCGCCCGTCAATGTCTACCGCTGGAACAACAGCGGCGTGCCCGTCTTCGGCGACCGCTTCGTCACCTTCGACAGCACGCGCCGCCAGACCAGCCTGTATGCCGCCGGCCGCTTCCAGCTGGCCGACCGGCTCAAGCTCATCGTCGGCGGCAAGCTGCTGAACTACGACAGCAACTACATCACCAAGACCACGGCCGGCTACAACGAGAAGTCGCCTTCTTCCGAGCGGCGCGTGTTCACGCCCTACGGCGGGCTGGTGTTCGACCTCGACGCCAACCACACGCTGTACGGCAGCTTTGCCACCATCTACAACCCGCAGTCATCGCTCGACCGGCGCGGCGTGCTTCTGGACCCGCAGAAGGGCAACACCTTCGAGGCCGGCATCAAGAGCGCCTTTCTCGACGGCCGCGTGACGACCAGCGCCGCCGTCTACCAGATCAGGCAGGACAACCTGGCGGAGCCGGACCCGGGCCAGTTCGTTCCGGGCACCACCAACACCGCCTCGCGCCCCATCAAGGGCGCGAAGACCCGGGGCATCGACCTCGAACTCAACGGCACGCTGGCGCGCGGCTGGAACCTGAGCGCGTCGTACAACTACAGCAGCTCGCATGACGCGAGCGGCAAGCGCGTCAACACCACCTTCCCGCGCCAGATGGCCCGCATCTGGACGACCTACCGCCTGCCCGGCGACTGGCACCGGCTCACGCTGGGCGGCGGCGTCGAGTGGAACAGCGGCATCTACTACACGGGCGACGCCTGGCAGATCGATCGCAGCGTCACCGCGCGCCAGCGCGCCTATGCCGTGGCCAGCCTGATGGCACGCTACGACGTCAACGACCAGCTCTCGATCACGCTCAACGTGCAGAACCTCTTCGACCGCAAGTACATCGCCTCCATGTCGGGCTGGTGGTATTCGGGCACGTACGGGGCGCCGCGCAATGCACAGCTGATTGCCCGCTACAAGTTCTGAGTGCGCACGCACCGGGGCCCGGGAAGAACCGGGCTCGCGCTCAGCTCAGGTGGCCGAAGCCCTGAAGTCCTGCGGCGACATGTCGTACGCGCGGCGAAACGCCCGCGTGAAATCCGATGGGCTCTTGAATCCGACGCCATAGGCCACGTCGGTCACCATCAGGTGCGGATAACGGACCAGGTCGTCGGCCGCATGCCGCAGCCGCAGATGGCGGATGTACGCACCCAGGCCGCCTTCGTGCTGGAACATGCGGTACAGCGTCGGGCGCGGCATGCGCAGCGCCGTCAGCACGCTCTCGGGCGACAGGTCGGCCCGATGCAGGTTGGCCTGAACATAGCGCCGCACCTGGCCGAACATGGCCGCGCGCGCGGCGGCACGTGCACCGCCGCTCAGTCGGGCCTGCTTGCCGAAGCCCGCGATCAGCAGTTGCGCGCCCGCGCGCACAGCGTCTTGCGCCGCCGGGGCGTTCAGGGTGGCGATGTCCTGGCCGACGGCGGCGATGTGCGACATGGCCAGCCGGGTGATCGGCGTGTCGCCCTGCATCGTGCGGCCGTGGATGGCTTCGGGGTCGGGGAAGATTTCCGCCACCAGCGTGCCCGGCACGAAGAAGGTGAGCACGCGGCACGCGTTGCGGCGCATGCGCACCGGCTGGCCCAGGTCGAGCGCCAGGATCTTCGCGGCGGGCGGTGCGTCCTGGCGCGTTGCCGAGCGGCGCACCGTGACGCCCTCGACATCGCCTTCGAGGAACACATGGAAAGCGTAGTCGCGCACCGTGTCGGTCGAGATGCGGGCGAGCGAACGCTCGAGCACCATCGCGTCGGACCGGCAGTCGGTGAAGACGATGTCGCCGACGCTGTAGCGGTCGATGGCCGCGCGGAACGGCATTTCGATTTCACGCGGGGAGGGCAGCACATCGATCACGTGGCCCACGCGTTCGCGCCAGGCCAGCAGTTGCCGCTGCGGCGGTTCTGCCTGCACGCTGAAGTGGCTGTGGGGCACGCCGTTCTGGAGCGCGGAACGGGCGCCGGTTTCGAGGTCGTGCAGGCGCATCGAAGAGCTTGGGATCTGGCGCGAGGCCGTCAGAACCTAAAAATACGACAAAAGTGCAAATAAATACCGAACTTTGGGCGGATTTTCTCAAGAACTGAGACGCACGGTCAAGCCTGCGGGGGACGAGCGCGCAACCTCATGGCTGACGCGGCCCGAGAGCCGGGCATGCGGCGCCGCTCCATCGGCGGCATCTCCACATCCTTTTTCTTGAGTGAGCGGCTGAACCATGTCCCAAGGAAAAATCATCCAAGGCGCCGCCACCCTCAAAGGCGGCAATGCTGGTGTGGCGCGCTGGCCCCGTGGCGATCGCTTCAGGGTGGAACGCACGGCAGGCCCGCAGTACTGGATTGCGCTTCCCCAGCCGTCTGACGCGGCGACCGACGGCGCCGCTGCGTGGTCCGCAACGCCTGTGTCCCGGGTTTTCCTGCAGCCCGAAGAGCCCATGGAATGGACCATGGCCGACGACCATGAGCTGCTTGCGGATTCCGCAGCGGCCGCGGGCGCCGTCGGCTTGCTCTTCGCTGAGGCGAACGAGGGCGAGCTTGCTTTTCTGATGCGTTTGATCGCGCAGGGCGAAACGGTCATGGCGTCGCGGCTCGCGCGGCGCATCCTGGCATCGAAGATCGCGCCGGAGAGCCCGGCGCCTGTGCCTGCGCCGGCCAAGGCGGTGCGCACGCGCAATGCCTTGTCTTCCGGTGCGCAGCGGTCACGGGTATCGCTGTCGCCGCGAGAGATCAAGGTGCTGCGCATGATTTCGCAAGGCCTGAGCAACCGGCAGATCGCCGAGACCAGCCATCGATCGCTTCACACGGTCGATACCCAGGTGAAGAACATCTACCGCAAGCTGGCCGTCAAGTCGCGGACCCAGGCGGTTCGCGAAGGCATGCAGAAGGGGCTGCTCGAGCCGGAGACCTGCGGCTGACCTGCACCTGCAAGGCAGTGCGAGAGGAAGCGGTGCCCGCTGCTACTTCTTGCAGTCGCCGCCGACGGACACCGTGCCGTCCCTGCACTCGGTGAGCATCGGCGCGGCGGTCGGGCGCGCAGCGGATGGCGCTGCGGTGGAGCCCGGCCCGACATCGCGCTCGTACATCACCTTCTTGCTGCCGAGTTCGCAACTGCCCACCGTCTGGCCGTTCGCCGATGCGTTGGCATCGACGATGGTCACGGTGAAGCGCGTCACGCCGGCCGCGGCAATGCTCGATTCGATCCGGGTGCGCAGGTCTTCGCAGTTTTCGGCGCTGTGGGCCGCGCCGGCGAGGGCCGCCAGCGCAATGGAAACCAGCCAGAGTTTCATGATGTGCCTGCCTCACGCAGCGAATGTGTGGAGCAAGAGTCTAGTTGTGAGTCTCGGCAGTTCAAATCCCGCAGTCCGTGTAACGGACGTGGAGACTTATTGCTTCAGCCCAATACCTGGCGACGTGGTCGTGATTGGTTCGGTGCATTGCCGATGGGTTGGCCGGACGCCGGCACGGCTCGTTCGCGGCCCCAGGCACGGATGCTCTCGATCTGCTCCGGTGCGGTCTTGGACAAAGGCACCACGTTCACGAAGCTGCGGCGGAACAGGTCGGGCGTTACCGCCGCGTCGCCATTGAGATAGGCCTCCTTGACCACTTCGCGCACGGCCGACTCCAGGTCGGAACCGGCAAAACCGTCCGACAAGGCAACCAGTTCTTCCATCAGCTCCTCGGGTGGCGTCTGCTTGAGACCGCGACGTGTGTAGATGTCGATGATCTCGCGGCGCTCCTGCGGCGTGGGCAAGTCGACGAAGAACAGCTCGTCGAAGCGGCCCCGGCGCAGCAACTCGGGCGGCAGCTTGGAGACGTCGTTGGCGGTGGCAACAACGAAGACGCGCGCCCGCGCCTCTTGCAGCCAGTACAGGAACTGCCCGACCAGGCGCGTGGAAGTACCGCCGTCGCCGCTTCCCTGTGCGCCCGCCAAGCCCTTTTCGATTTCGTCGATCCACAGAACGCAGGGTGAGACGTGGTCCGCCGTCGCCAGCGCGTCCTTCAGTCGCGACTCGCTCTGGCCAAGATATTGGCCGTGAATGGTGGACAGGTCCAGCCGGTACAGCGGCAGGCTCCAGTTGGCCGCGATGGCCTTGGCCGAGAGTGACTTGCCGCACCCGGGCACGCCCACCAGCAGCACGCCGCGGGGGGGGCGAATGCCTCGTTCGCGCAGATCGGCAGTGAGCAGCGGGCGTTCCTTGTCCAGCCATGCCTTGAGGCCGCCCAGTCCACCCACATTCAGTTCGGTGCCTCGAACGGTTACACGCTCGATGCCTGAAATGTCCGCAAAGATACGATCCTTGGCGTGCATCAGTTCCACCATGTCGGCTTTGGCGATCCGGCCGTTGGCCAGCAACGTTGCGATGATGTTCTCGGCCTCTATGCGCGAAATACCGGCAAGGATGGCCGCGGCCCGGCGCTCGTCATCGGCATCCCATTCGATGGGAAAGTGGCCACGGTAGGCATCGAGGTTCTCGCGGATGATCGCGAACATTTCGTCTTCGCTGGGAGCGGACAGCGTCAGCGACATGCCGGCGCGCTGCAGTTGTCCCCACACGGGCTTGGTCGTGATGACGACCACCACGCCGCTGTGCTCCGCGGCGAGCATGACCACGTCGAGCAACTGGCGTGCGGATGCCGTGTCGTCCTCGATGTCGGACACCTCGGTCAGCACCATCGACAGGTTCTGGCGCTGGGCGAATTGCTGGCTGGCAAAGTCCACGGCCCCGGCTGCCGAACGGTCTTCGTTGACCGAACGTCCCGTTGCCAGTTCACGCGTGCCCTGCGAGAGGGTGTGCACGAACACCGGAGCGTTCAGCGTGGCGCCCACCTCGCGCAGCAAGTCGAGCACGCGTGCCCTTTCCGCGCTGCGGATCGAGATGAACGGAATGCGCGCCTTGAGGTAGCGCGTGAGGGTGGCCTTGAACTCGTTGGTGTCGCTCATCGGAACTCTTCAGGTCAGGATGTTTCGCCGCCGTACGGCGGGGGAAGGGAAGGTCGGCGCGGTCAAGGCGGAAGCAGGCGCTACGCCCGGGGCTTGCTGCGCAGGAGGCGAGAGCGTGTCGTAGCGCAGCAGATTGTTGTTCTGGAGCAGCAAGCGCAAGCGTCCGCTGCGGTCTGCCTGGGCCGAGTCTTCAAGCGATTGCTGGGAGCGTTCGGCGAACTTGCGCACCTCGCCCTTGAGATGCGTGCGCAACGTTTCGGCAAAGGCGGGAACCAGCGTCAGTCGATGCAGGAAGAAAAGCGATTGGCGCGCGTTGAGAATTGCCCGCACAACGGTGCCTTCATCCGAGCCGGAACGCAAGTCCCGGGTCAGGTGCTCCGAGCAGCGAGTCAGCCGTGCATTGAACTCGTCGGCCAGGCGCTGCGCGAACAATGGACCCACGCCGCCGCTCCACGAGAGCTGGCCTCTGCCCATGTGTTCAAGGCAAGCCTCATCCTGCGTGCCCGAAGCCAGGCGGTCGAGGCACTGGCTCCACTGCGCGTAGCTTTGAGGCCCCTCGGAAGGCGCGTCCATGAACTACTTGACGCGACGGACGAACGGCGTTGCCGGCAGAAGATCCCATGCGGGCAAAGCACCCGCCAAGGCATCGGGTGCCTCGGTCGGCGAGGGCGGCGCTGCCGGCACGGTCTTCGTCAGGGTGAGGGCCGGGTCGACACCCGGTGCGGTGTCGGAGGGCGCGTCGGTGCCAGAGATGATTGCGCGGCTCATGTGCGGCGTTCCTTAGCTGTTGACCATGACGCGGCGCACCGTGTCATGCGATGAGAGGATGTGCTGTTCGGGGCTGATGCTTTCCAGCAGCGTTGTCACGTCGGCCGACACGGCGTCGCGCTTGGCAATGTCGCGGCGCAGTTCGACCACTTCCGCCATGCAGGCACGCAGGGCCTGGGCAGATTGCTCCTGCAGCGTGGCGAAGTCGGCCTTGATTCTGGCGCGTGCCTTGTCCAACTGGCGATACGCGAGAAACACCCACGTGAGGCAGGCGGCGCCCATCACGAAAGGGATCGGGCCGCTGCCGAAAGCCATGAACACCAGGATCACGCCGAACACAAGGCCTGCCCAATGAAGCGCCTTGAGCTTGACCTGCGCCAGCGTGTCCGCCTCGCGCTTGGCAATGCTCGCTTGCAAGGCGCCGAGCAGTTCGGTCTCGTTGTCGCCTTGGGCGGTGGTGCCTTTCCAGTCCTCGATGACGATGTCGATCTGGGTCGGAATCGCCATCCGTGCCTTGGCTGTGACGTCTGCATGGGCGTCAAGGATCCAGTCGCGCGAGTGGGCAATCGCAAAACGCTGCGTGGCGCGCGTGACGTGCGAGGTCTCCGGGTGCATGGCCGCATTGGTCAGCAACTGGGTGAAGTCCACCTGCTCGTCAAGCGCCGAGCTTTGCAGGTCGTAGCGCTTGCGGGCGGCGTGCTTGTCGCCGTTCTCTTCGATGATGAAGCGGCACAGTTCTTCCTGGCGGCGCAGTGGCAGCTCTTCATCGTCGAAGCGTGTCACGAGCTTGCTCAGCAGATCGTCCACGGCGGTCAGCACGCTTGCGGCGGGTTTGATCTCTCCCTTGAAGATGCCGTCGAAATGCGACAGCACGCACTGGTGCATGGCCACGCCGTTGAGCGCGTCATTGATGGTTTTCCACGAAGGGCTGAAACGCTGCAGATGGCTGTAGCGGCCAGCGTGGTCGTCGGTCGGTGTCTTGGAAACAAGACCCTTGCCCCATTGGACGCGCTGCGCTTCCACGAAGCCTGCCTGCTGGGACAACTCATCGATCCATGCAGTGATGCGCTTGCTGCAATACATGCTCACGTCGGCGCCGAACACGCCGTTGGCCATGGCATCGATCATGACGACCGTCTGGCGGTCGAGGTGATAAGGATCCTGCAAGCCAAAGTAGCGGTCCAGCCAGGTGCGGTTGGCGACCATGCGGCCGGCGCGACGGGCGATGAGGGCGAAGAACAGCGAGGTCTTCTCATCGTCGCGGCGTACCGCCTCGGCCAGCGCGCGCGTTGCCAGATCGCGGTTGTCGCCCAGCCAGGCCGACAGCGCCACCAGCGCAGGCGCCAGCCAGTAGCGCGGGGCTGAAATCATCAGCTCTTCGGTGGCGCTGCGCAGCGTTTCCTTGCGTACCAGCTGGACGTCCGAGGCCTGGAGGATGCCGGTGGCCTGGCGGCGCACCACCCCGTAATAGCCGAAGGTGCTTTCGAGTTCTTGGCGCACCTTGATCTGCCGGGTCTCGGCCAGCGACAGTTCCTTGGCCTTGAGGTCGGATTCCACGAAGTCGGCAAAGGCCTGTTCGAGTCGCGACAACTCGGCGCGCGTCTGGGACAGGTCTTGTCCGACGGATTCGACCTGGCCGGAAACGGTGCTGATGTCGCCGTGCAGGCTGCGCAGTGATCCGAGGATCATGCTCAGATCGGCGAGCTGGATGATGCGTTCTGAACTCATGGGTGCTCTCCTCAAATTTCGATGATGGCGGTCTGCCCGGACGCACTCACGGTGACCAACCGGGTGGAGTACACCTCGATGAAGGCGTAGCTGGGGTGCTGGGCCAGGGATCGGGCGCGCTCCATCAACTGGGGCAAGGCCTCACCTGTCTTGAAGTGATGGATGATGCCGCCGGCGCAATCCAGCGTGTGCACCTCGTAGGGTGGGCCCAGATGGCACTTGGCAACGATGCCCAGAGGCAACGCGTCCACCGATACGTCCGGCAGTTCCTGGCGGATGGCCGCCTGAAGATCCTGGCTGGCTTGGGCGCCGTGGTTATGCGTGCCTGCATCGAGCCGCGTCATGGCTTCGATGTATTGCATGGAGCGCTTCTGGCGCAGTCGTGCCTGAAGCGCCGTGCCGCTCAATGTCGTGCGGCTTTTGCTCTGGATGTCAGCCGTGCGCAGGGACACTTGCGGCGCGGCTTCTGCGGGCTTCACGCCCAGAATGGAACGTGCCATTCCCTCCCCCTCATTTTTTGTCTTTTTACATATGCGCATCGCAACGGCGGCTGGCCTCCTGTCACCAGCCGCCGTTGCGTTCCGTCTCTGGCGCGCCCGCAAGGCGCGCGGCTGCAATCAGCCTTGCGCCAGCGCGGCGTTGAGCGTTGCGCTCGGGCGCATCACCGCCTCGAACTTCTTCGGGTCGGCCAGGTAATAGCCGCCGATGTCCACCGGCTTGCCCTGCACGGCCGCGAGTTCGTCGACGATCTTCTTCTCGTTGGCGCTGAGCGTCTCGGCCAGCTTCTTGAACTTGGCTTGCAGTTCCTTGTCGTCGGTCTGCGCGGCCAGTTCCTGGGCCCAGTACATGGCCAGGTAGAACTGGCTGCCGCGGTTGTCCAACTGACCCGTCTTGGGGGACGGGTTCTTGTTGTTGTCCAGCAGCTTGCCGGTGGCGGTGTCCAGCGTCTTGGCCAGGATCTTGGCTTGCGCGTTGCCGGTCTTCAGGCCCAGGTCTTCCAGGCTGACGGCCAGCGCGAGGAATTCGCCCAGCGAATCCCAGCGCAGGTGGTTTTCTTCCACCAGCTGCTGCACATGCTTGGGGGCCGAGCCGCCCGCGCCGGTTTCGTAGAGGCCGCCGCCGGCCATCAGGGGCACGATCGACAGCATCTTGGCCGAGGTGCCCAGTTCCATGATGGGGAACAGGTCGGTCAGGTAGTCGCGCAGGATGTTGCCGGTGGCGCTGATGGTGTCCAGGCCGCGCACGACGCGCTCCAGCGTGTAGCGCATGGCGCGCACCTGGCTCATGATCTGGATGTCCAGGCCCGAGGTGTTGTGCTCGTGCAGGTACATCTTGACCTTGGTGATCAGCTGCGCTTCGTGCGGGCGGTAGGCGTCGAGCCAGAACACCACCGGCATGCCGGAGTTGCGCGCACGCGTGACGGCCAGCTTGACCCAGTCGCGGATCGCGGCGTCCTTGACCTGGCACATGCGCCAGATGTCGCCCTGCTCGACGTCTTCGCTCATCAGCACTTCGCCGGTGTCCAGGTCGGTGATGTTGGCGACGCCGTCTTCGGCGATCTCGAAGGTCTTGTCGTGCGAGCCGTACTCTTCGGCCTTCTGGGCCATCAGGCCGACGTTGGGCACCGTGCCCATGGTCTTGGGATCGAAGGCGCCGTGCCACTTGCAGAAGTTGATGATCTCCTGGTAGATGCGGGCGAAGGTCGATTCAGGCATCACGGCCTTGACGTCCTTCAGGCGGCCGTCGGCGCCCCACATCTTGCCGCCGTTGCGGATCATCGCGGGCATCGAAGCGTCCACGATCACGTCGTTGGGCGAATGGAAGTTGGTGATGCCCTTGGCCGAGTCGACCATGGCCAGTTCGGGGCGGTGCTCGTGGCAGGCGTGCAGGTCGCGCTTGATCTCGTCCTGCGTGCTCTGGGGCAGCGTGGCGATCTTGTTGTACAGGTCGACCATGCCGTTGTTGACGTTGATGCCCAGCTCGTCGAACAGCTTGCCGTGTTTCTCGAAGGCTTCCTTGTAGAAGATCTTCACGCAGTGGCCGAACACGATGGGGTGCGAGACCTTCATCATGGTGGCCTTGACGTGCAGCGAGAACATCACGCCGGTCTTGTGCGCGTCCTCGATCTCCTTTTCATAGAAGTCCAGCAGCGCCTTCTTGCTCATGAACATCGAGTCGATGACTTCGCGGTCCAGCAGCGCGACCTTGGGCTTGAGCACGATGGTCTTGCCGCTCTTGGTGATCAGCTCCATCTTGACGTTGCGCGCGCGGTCCAGGGTCATGGACTTTTCGCCGTGATAGAAGTCGCCGCCGTGCATGTGCGAGACGTGCGAGCGCGAGGCCTGGCTCCAGTCGGCCATGCTGTGCGGGTTCTTGCGCGCGTATTCCTTCACCGCGTTGGGCGCGCGGCGGTCGGAGTTGCCTTCGCGCAGCACGGGGTTCACCGCGCTGCCGGTGCACTTGTTGTAGCGCGCGCGGATGTCCTTGGCTTCGTCCGTGGTCGGGTTCTCGGGGTAGTCGGGGATCTTGTAGCCCTTGTCCTGCAGTTCCTTGATGGCCGACTTGAGCTGGGACACCGAGGCGCTGATGTTGGGCAGCTTGATGATGTTGGCTTCGGGCTTGAGCGTGAGCTTGCCCAGTTCGGAGAGGTTGTCAGGCACCTTCTGGTCGTCGCCGAGGAATTCGGGGAACTCGCCCAGGATGCGGGCCGCGACGGAGATGTCGCTGGTGGTCACGTCGATGCCGGCCGGGTGGGTGAAGGCGCGGATGATGGGCAAAAACGCGTAGGTCGCCAGCAGGGGCGCCTCGTCGGTCAGGGTGTAGACGATGGTGGGTTGCTTCGAGCTCATGCGCTTGCTTCCGTAATGCTGTGTTGTCGGGTGGCAGGGAGTTCAGGCGGGATCTGACCGCCGGAACCGCCGATTGTCGCCGGGCGCGCGGGTGAGATGGCATTTCACGGCCGGATCACCCCGCGACGGCCTGTGTCAATGCAGTGGCAAGTCGATGGAAGCCGCCAGCGGGACCGTGTCGATGCGCGCGGCGCTGGCGACCAGCACGGCCTGCGCGGTTTGCCCGGAAAAGCCGGCGAGCGTGGCCCACAGGCAGCGGATCGAGGCGGCATCCAGCCCGGCCGTGGGCTCGTCCAGCAGGAGCAGCGGACGCCCCGACGCCAGCCCGGCCGCCATCCAGACCTTGCGCTTCGAACCCGTCGAGAGCATGTACATCTTCTTGTCCAGGTGCGGCGCCAGGGCGAAGCCTTCGACCAGGGCCTGCCATTTTTCTTCGCTGAAATGCGGGTTGCCCTTGTTCAGGGTGGCCGTGCATTCCCGGGGCGTGACCTCGTTGAACCGGTCCGTCGTCGGGTCGACGAAGAACACGTTCTGGCGATAGGCCTCGGGTGCGTTGTCCAGGCGCGCGCCGGCCGCCGTCAACCGGCCGGTGGCGGGCAGCGTCCCCGCGATCACCTGGAGCAGCGCGGACTTGCCGGTGCCGGTGTCGCCGTACAAGAGCGTGACACCCGGGCCGATGGCGGCGTTCCAGCCGGCGGCGAGTGCGGGTTGACCCGGATAGGCGAAGCCGAGGTCCTGGATCTGGAGAAGGGGGAGGGGAGAGGCGGTCGTATTCACGCGCCGGTTTTAACCCATCGGGCTGAGGCGGCTGGCTACCATTCGCGCATGAAAAAACTCCTCACCATCGGCGCCGGCACATGGCTCGTCGCCCTGGGGCTCGCGGGCCCCGCCGTGGCCGCGCCTTCGGCGCAGGTCTTCGTCGCGGTCAAGGCGCCGGAGTCTGTCGATGCCGACTGGCGCGCCCATCTGTGCGCCTTGCTGCCCCAGCCCTGCGACGCCAAGGCGCTGACGCTGCACCGGCCGCGCGGTGGCGCGAGCGACGACTACATGGTCATTTCGGAAAAGCCCCTGGCCATGGCGCGCCTGAAGCGCGACGCCGCCAACGCCACCTGGCAGCTCGATCGCCTGCACGACTTCTCGACCTACGTGGGCTCGCTGCAGCAGGACCGCAAGAGTGGTGACCCCGAGGTGTATCTCACGCTCGCGCCGGCGCTGTATCCGCTGGCCGAAGGCCGATGGGCCGTGGCCGTGACGCAGCGCCAGTCCGAGAGCTATTCGGGCGGTGGTGCTTCGTATGTCACCGCCGATTTCGTGCCGCTCGACACACCCGCCGGGCAGCCGGCCAAGGCCGCGCACGAAGGTATTCCGTACTGGTGCTCGCAGTCGATCCGAGCCTGCTTCAGCGAGAAGGAATACAAGACATCGAAGCACTGCCAGGACGAAAGCCGGGGCAGCCTGCGCATCGCCTACGACGAGCCCGCCAAGGCCGGCGGGCCTTATGTGTGGCGCTACACATGGCTGCAAAGCGACTGGCCCGCGCACACCGGCCCCAGCGCGAACAAGCGCACCACCGTCAGCTTCACCGACGACTCGACCGAGAAGCCCGGCTTCTGCGGCGGCGGTCTGCAGTAGTTTTTTTCGACGTACTACCCAGCCCGAGTGGCACGCAAACTGCTTAGAGAAACTGATCCAGGAGAAATGCCGGCTCGATGCTTCGAGTTAGTGCATTACCGAAGGCGATAGCCCAGAACGCTCAGGTCCCAAGACTGGATTTTTTCTAACGCTGGAGAGCGTTGCCCGGCGCCGTTCAAGGTGCCGAGGGCAGCCGCCGAAGGGGCAAGCCATGTGCGATGTGCGCGCATGGTGAATCTCTCAGGCCAAAGGACAGCAGGGGCACCCCGCGCCAACGCGCGGCGTGTCCTTGTTCGCTTCCGGAGCCTGTGTCCATGACTTCCATCCGAGCGCCTCGCGCGTCCCTGCCATCGGCCTTGCCGTGGCGGTGGCCCGCGCGTGGCCGAAGCCTTTTCACGTTCACACCTTCCCCATTTCTTTCACCGGAGAACTGAAGCATGCTGTCTAGAAAATCCCTGATGACAACGATCCTTGCGGGCGCGCTGTTCGCCGCCGCTTCGGCGAGCAGCTTCGCGCAGGACGCGGGCAAGGTGCTGCGCCTGGTGCCGCAGTCCGACCTGAAGATCCTCGACCCGATCTGGACCACCGCCTTCGTCACGCGCAACCACGGCTACATGGTCTACGACACGCTCTTCGGCGTGGACGAACGCGGCAAGGTGCTCCCGCAGATGGTCGACAAGTACACCACCAGCGCCGACGGCAAGACCTGGAACTTCACGCTGCGCAAGGGCCTCGCCTTCCATGACGGCAAGCCGGTCACCTCCGACGACGTGCTCGCCTCGCTCAAGCGATGGGGCCAGCGCGACGGCCTGGGCCAGAAGATGTTCGCCGCCATGGACAAGACCGAGGCGGTCGATGCCAACAGCTTCAGGTTCGTCTTCAAGGAGCCCTTCGGCATGGTGCTCGATGCGCTGAGCAAGCCTTCGTCGAACCCGCCCTTCATCATGCCGGCGCGCGTGGCCGCCACGCCGGCCGACAAGCAGATCGACGACGCCACCGGCTCCGGCCCCTACATCTTCAAGAAGGACGAATACCGCCCCGGCGAAAAGATCGTCTACCTGAAGAACACCAAATACGTGCCGCGCGCCGAGGCGCCTTCCGGCACGGCCGGCGGCAAGAACGTGTACGTCGATCGCATGGAATGGATCGTCCTGAAGGACGCACAGACCCAGGCCAATGCGCTGGCCAACGGCGAGGTCGACATGATCGAGTGGGTGCCGTCCGAGCAGTACACCGCGCTCAAGAACAACCCCGCCATCACGCTCGACAGCCCCGTGTCGAAGGGCTCGTTCGCGCTGCACCTGAACCACCTGATCCCGCCTTTCGACAACCCGAAGATCGCGCAGGCCGCCTTCATGGCCATCAACCAGGAGGCGCTGATGCGCGCCCAGCTCGTGCACAAGGAGCTGTACAACAGCTGCGCTTCCATCTACCCCTGCGGCTCGGCCTTCGCGTCCGACAAGACCGGCTACTTCACCGGCAAGCCGCAGTTCGAGAAAGCCAAGGCGCTGCTCAAGGAAGCGGGCTATGACGGCAAGCCCGTGGTGCTGATGTACCCGGCCGACTTCGCGGTGCTCAACAAGTTTCCGCCGGTGATGGCGCAACTGCTCAAGCAGGCCGGCTTCAACGTCGACATGCAGTCGATGGACTGGCCCACGCTGGTCACGCGCCGCGCCAAGAAAGACCCGGTGGCCAATGGCGGCTGGAACCTCTTCATCACCGGCTGGGGCATTGCCGACAACATGAACCCGATGTTCTTCGCGCCGCTCACGGGCAATGGCGAAAAAGGCTGGTTCGGCTGGGCCACCGACGACAAGCTGGAGCAGCTCAAGTCCGACTTCCTCGCCAGCAGTGAGGAACCCAAGCGCAAGGAACTGGCCACCGCCATCCAGCAGCGCGTGTACGACACCGGCATCTACGCGCCCATCGGCGAATACAAGCCGCTCACGGCCTACCGCAAGGGCGTGGTGAGCGGCGTGGTGCGTTCGCCGGTGGCCGTGTTCTGGAACCTGAAGAAGAACTGACGCGGCTCGAATCAGGGAGTCACCCATGCTGCTCTTTCTTGCACGCCGCATTCTCTCGACCGTGCCGGTGCTCGTCATCGTCGCGCTCATCGTGTTCCTGATGCTGCGGCTCGCGCCCGGCGACCCGGCCGCCGCCATCGTGGGCGACAGCGGCACCAGCGAGAACATCGCCCGGGTGCGCGAGCAGCTGGGGCTCAACCAGTCGCTGCCGGTGCAGTTCTTCCACTGGAGCGCGCAACTGCTGCAGGGCAACCTGGGCGAGTCGTACTTCATGAAGAAGACGGTGGTGGAGCTGATCGGCCAGCGCATCGAGGCCACGGTGTCGCTCGCGGCCGTGACGCTGGTGGCGACCATCCTCATCGCGGTGCCGCTCGGCGTGATCGCCGCATGGCGCCACGGCGGCTGGCTCGACCGCATGCTCATGGGCTTCTCGGTCATGGGCTTTTCGATACCCGCGTTCGTGATCGGCTACGTGCTCATCTGGATCTTCGCGCTGCACCTGCAGTGGCTGCCGGTGCAGGGCTACCAGCGGCTGAGCCAGGGGCCCTGGCTGTGGATCAAGCACCTGATCCTGCCGTCGGTCACGCTGTCGATCATCTACGTGGCGCTGATCGCGCGCGTCACGCGCGCGGCTGTGGCCGAGGCGATGACCGAGGACTACATCCGCACCGCGCGCGCCAAGGGCATCTCCGAGACGCGGCTGCTGATGCGCCACGCGCTCGCCAACGCGGCCATTCCCATCGTCACGGTCATTGGCATCGGCATCGCGTTGCTGATCGGCGGCGTGGTGGTCACCGAAACGGTGTTCGCCATTCCGGGGCTCGGGCAGCTCACGGTCGATGCGGTGCTGTCGCGCGACTTTCCGCTGATCCAGGGCATCACGCTGTTCTTTTCCGTCATCTATGTGCTCATCAATCTGCTGATCGATGTGAGCTACCTGGTGTTCGACCCCCGCATCCGCTACTGAACGACGTGAACGGAAACACCATGACCGATTCGACCCTTCCCCTTGCCGCGGCGCCAGACATCGCCATCGAAGCGCTCGCGCCACCGCAACGGCGCTCGCTGTTCAAGCGCATCCTGGCCGACTGGTCGGTGCGCGCGGGCGGCAGCGTGTTGCTGCTGCTCGTGCTGATGTCGCTGGCCGCGCCGTGGCTCGGCACCATCGACCCGACGGCCATCGACCCCGGCAGCGGCAACCTCATGCCCGGCACGCGCGGCGAGTTCAACAGCCTGGCCGGCGACACCTTCGAGCACCTGTTCGTGATGGGCACCGACAGCCTCGGGCGCGACATCTGGAGCCGCACGCTGTATGGCGCGCGCGTGTCGCTCACGGTGGGCATTGCCGTGGCCGCGCTCGCCATGGTGTTCGGCATGCTCGTGGGCCTGCTGGGCGGCTACTTCCGGCGCATCGACGGCGTGATCATGCGGCTGATGGACGGCGTCATGGCCATCCCCGGCATCCTGTTCGCGATCAGCCTCGTGGCGCTGTTCGGCGGCACGCTGCTCACCGTGGTGGTGGCCATCGCGGTGCCCGAGATTCCGCGCGTGGCGCGGCTGGTGCGCTCGGTGGTGCTCACGGTGCGCGAAGAGCCGTATGTGGAAGCCGCGATTGCGCTCGACACGCCGACCTGGAAGATCCTCGTGCGGCACATCCTGCCGAATGCGATTGCGCCGCTGATCATCCAGGCCACCTATGTGTGCGCCTCGGCGATCCTGGTGGAGGCCATCCTGTCCTTCCTCGGCGTGGGCCTGCCGGCGGACATGGCGACCTGGGGAAACATCATGGCGGAGGGCCGCGCGCAGTTCAACCAGTACCCGCACAACGTGCTGTTTCCGGGCATCTTCCTGGCGCTCACGGTGCTGGCCGTGAACATCCTGGGCGACGGGCTGCGCGACACGCTCGACCCCAAGTTCAACAAGCGCGGAGGCTGAGCCATGACGCCACAAGCCCCCGTGCTTTCCGTGCGCGACCTCGCCATCGCATTGCCGCGCGGCGGCGACCGGCCGCATGCGGTCGACAAGGTTTCCTTCGACGTGCCACCCGGCAAGATCGTCTGCCTGCTCGGCGAATCGGGCTCGGGCAAGTCGGTCATTGCCAATGCGGTGATGGGCCTGCTGCCATCGGGCCTCGTGCCGGTGCGCGGCACCATCGAATTGCAGGACGAGAACCTGCTCGCCGCGCCGGCCTCGCGCCTGCGCCAGTTGCGCGGCCCGTCGATGGCGATGGTGTTCCAGGAGCCGATGACCGCGCTCAACCCCGTCATGACCTGCGGCGCGCAGATCGACGAAATGCTGGCGCAGCACGTGCACATGGGCGCGGCCGAGCGGCGGCAGAAGATCCTGGCGATCATGGCGCGCGTGCGGCTGCCGGAGCCCGAGCGCATCTTCGCGTCGTACCCGCACCAGCTCTCGGGCGGGCAGCGCCAGCGCATCGTGATCGCGATGGCGCTGATCCTCAAGCCCGCGCTGCTGATCTGCGACGAGCCGACCACCGCGCTCGACGTGACGACGCAGGCCGAGATCCTCAAGCTCATCCTCGAGCTGCAGACCGAGAACGGCACGGCCGTGCTCTTCATCACGCACGATTTCGGCGTGGTGGCAGAGATTGCCGACGAGGTGGTGGTGCTGCAGCTCGGCGCCATGATCGAGAAGGGCGACAAGATGGCGGTGCTCACGGCGCCGCGCGAGCCCTACACAAAGATGCTGCTCGATGCGGTGCCCGAGCTGTGCGCGCACAAGCGCCCGCCGGTCGCGGATGCCTACCCGCTGCTCAACGCCGTGAACATCTGCAAGACCTACGTCACGGGCGCATGGCCCGGCAAGCGCCGCACGGTGAAGGCGGCGCGCGACGTTTCGCTGGCGGTGCGGCCCGGCGAAACCGTGGGCATCGTGGGCGAATCGGGCTCGGGCAAGTCGACGGTGGCGCGCTGCATCGCGCGGCTGATCGACCCGACCTCGGGCGACATCTTTGCCGATGGCCGCTCGGTGGCGCATGCCAGGGGGCGCGCGCTGTCGCCGTTTCGCCGCACGGTGCAGGTGATCTTTCAAGACCCGTACCGCTCGCTCAATCCGAGGCAGACCGTGGGCGCGTCCATCGTCGAAGGGCCGGTCAACTTCGGCATGCCGCACGACAAGGCCTGGGCGCGCGCCGAAGAGCTGATGCGGCTGGTGCGGCTGTCGCCCGACGCGTTGCGCCGCTACCCGAGCGAATTCTCGGGCGGGCAGCGCCAGCGCATCTCGATTGCGCGCGCACTGGCCTGCGACCCGCAGGTGCTGATTGCCGACGAGGCCGTGTCGGCGCTCGACGTGTCGGTGCAGGCGCAGATCCTGCGGCTGCTCGACGAGATTCAGCAGCGGCTGAAGATCGGCATTCTCTTCATCACCCACGACCTGCGCGTGGCCAGTCAGATCTGCGACAGCGTGATCGTGATGAGCCAGGGTGAAATCGTCGAGCGCGGCGAAGTGCGCGACGTGTTCTTCGCACCCCAACACGAATACACGCGCAAACTGCTGGCTGCCGCGCCCGGTCGCGACTTCGCCTTTGCGCGCAGCTGAAATTTCTTCGTTCCCACGCCAATGAAAAAAAGGATGCCATGAAAGTCTTCATCGCCGGTTTCCAGCACGAGACCAACACCTTCGCGCCCAGCAAGGCCGATTGGGCCGCGTTCAACGCGGGCTCGAGCTTTCCGCCGTACCGGCGCGGTGCCGCCATCGTCGAGGCCTACGCGGGCAGGAACATTCCCGTCGGCGGCTTCATCGACGCGGCGCGCGAGAAGGGCTGGTCGCTGGTGCCCTCGGCCTGGGCCGGCGCCACGCCCTCGGCGCACGTGACCGAAGACGCCTTCGAGCGCATCTCGGCCGCCATCATCGAAGACCTGGCCGCCGCGCTGGCCGACGGCGGCATCGACGCGGTCTACCTCGACCTGCACGGCGCGGCCGTGACCGAGCACCTGGAAGACCCCGAAGGCGAACTGATCGCGCGCATCCGCATGCACGTCGGGCCCGACGTGCCCATCGTCGCGAGCCTGGACCTGCACGGCAACATCACCGCACAGATGCTGGCCGAGGCCGATGCGCTGGCCACCTACCGCACCTACCCGCACATCGACATGGCCGACACCGGCCGGCTCGCCGCGACGCTGCTGGAGCGCCGCGTGGCGCGCGGTTCGCGCGAGCCGCTGCATGCGCGGCGGCTCAGCTTCCTGCTGCCGCTGAACGTGCAGTCGACCATGATCGAGCCGGCCGCATCGGTGTACGGACTGTTGAAGGAACTCGACGCGCAGCACGACGCGGTGCTGAGCTTTGCCACCGGCTTTCCGGCCGCCGACATTGCCGAGTGCGGCCCGGTGGTGTGGGGCTATGGCGATGACGCCGGCGCGGCCGTGGCCACGCTGTATGAGCGCATCGACCAGCCGCGCTCGCAATGGCGGCTCGACGTGCTGGCGCCGCGCGTGGCGGTGGCACGGGCGCTGGAACTGGCGGAGGGTGCTAGCCGCCCGGTCGTCATTGCCGACACGCAGGACAACCCCGGCGCGGGCGCCGACAGCAACACCACCGGCATGCTGCATGCGCTGCTGGCCGAAGGCGCGGGCAAGCGCTTTCCGGGGAAGGTGGCGCTGGGGCTGATGTTCGACCCGGCCGCCGCGGCCGCCGCGCATGAAGCCGGCGTGGGCGCGCAGATCCGCATCGCGCTCGGCACCTCGGTGCCCACCTGGGGCGGCCAGTTCAGCGACGCGCCGGTCGAAGGCCTGTTCACCGTGACCGCGCTCAGCGACGGGCAGGTGCAGGGCAAGGGGCCGATGTCGCGCGGCGGCGTGGTGTCGCTCGGCCCGAGCGCCTGCCTGGAGATCGACGGTGTGCGGATCGCCGTGGCCAGCGGCAAGAGCCAGATGCTCGACCGCGAGTTCTTCCGCTACCTGGGCATCGAGCCCGAGGCGATGAAGCTGCTGGTCAACAAAAGCTCGGTGCACTTTCGCGCCGACTTCGCGCCCATTGCCAGCAGCATCCTGGTCGCCAAGGCGCCGGGCCCGATGGCCGCCGATCCGGCCGACCTGCCTTGGACGCGGCTGCCCGCCACGATGGCGCTGCAACCCTGATTGATCGACAGATTCTTCCCCTCCCACCTCAGAGAACACGATGCCGCAGAACGCACAGCACTATCTTGAGTACATGAGAAAGAACGCCGCTGAGTTCGTCACGGTGCGCCAGCAGATCCACCAGAACCCCGAGCTTGGCTTCGAAGAGTTCGGCACCAGCGACCTGGTGGCCGAGCGCCTTGCGGCCTGGGGCTACGAGGTCGAGCGCGGGCTCGGCGTGACGGGCCTGGTCGGGCGCCTGAAGCGCGGCGGCGGAACGCGCGCCATCGGCATCCGCGCCGACATGGACGCGCTGCCCATCGAAGAGAAAACCGGCCTGGCCTACCGCAGCGGAAGGCCCGGCATCATGCACGCCTGCGGCCACGACGGCCACACCGCGATGCTGCTGGGCGCCGCCAAGTACCTTGCGCAGCACGGCGAGTTCTCGGGCACGCTCAACCTGATCTTCCAGCCGGCCGAAGAGGGCATGGGCGGGGCAGTGAAGATGATCGAAGACGGCCTGTTCGAGAAGTACCCCTGCGACGCGGTCTACGCCATGCACAACTCGCCGGGGCGGCGGCAGGGCGATCTCGTCTTTCGCGAAGGCGCGGCCATGGCCTCGTCGGACTACGCCACCGTCACGCTCACCGGCGTGGGCGGGCACGGCGCCATGCCGCACCGCTCGGCCGATCCGATCGTGGCCGCGTCGAGCATCGTGATGGCGCTGCAGACCATCGTCTCGCGCAACGCCGATCCGCAGGAGATGGCCATCGTCACCGTCGGCGCCATCCATGCCGGCAAGGCGAACAACGTGATTCCCGAGACCTGCGTGCTGGAGATCAGCGTGCGCTCGCTCAATCGCGAGATGCGCGAGCTGCTCGAAAAACGCCTGAAGGCCATCGTGAACGCGCAGGCCGATAGCTTCGGCGTGAAGGCGCATATCGACTACCGCAAGGGTTATGCGGTGCTGGTGAACACGCCCGAAGAAACCGAGTTCGCGCGGCGCATCGGCCGCGAGCTGGTGGGCACCGAGCATGTGGAGCCGCAGGGCCCGGCCGTGACCGGCAGCGAAGACTTCGCGTTCATGCTGGAGAAAAGGCCCGGCTGTTATCTCTTCATCGGCAACGGCGCGCCGGGCCAGCACGGCGGTTGCATGGTGCACAACCCCGGCTACGACTTCAACGACAGCAACCTGCCGATCGGCGCGGCCTACTGGGCGCTGCTCGCGGAAAGCTACCTGCAGTAGGCGCGTCGTGGCGAGGTGCTCAGTGCCTGGGCACCGTCACCGCGCCCACATGCCGCGTGCGCCCCGCGCCGAGGCCCGCGATCACCAGCGCGATGCCCAGCCCGACGAAGAGCCAGGCCGATGCGCGGAAGCTGCCGGTCCATCCGTGCAGCAGGCCGGCCACCAGCGGGCCGAAGGCCGCCACCATGTAGCCCACGCCCTGTGCCATGCCCGACAGGTGCGCGGCCACATGCGAATCGGGTGAGCGCAGCACGATCATCGTGAGGGCCAGCGCGAAGGTGCCGCCCTGCGCAATGCCGAGCATCACAGCCCAGAACCACACGCCGCCCAGCGGCGCGAACAGCATCGCCAGCATGGCCGTGACCGTGAGCATGGCCAGCACCACGCCAAGGCCGCGCTGGTTGCGCAGCTTCACGGCGAGCGCCGGCACCACGAGGCAGGTCACCACCTGCGTCATGACCGACAGCGACACCACGTAGCCGGCGGTCTCGCTGCCGAGCCCGCGCTCGCGCAGGATCGGCGCGAGCCAGCCCATCACGATGTAGGCCAGGGCCGATTGCAGTCCCATGAAGAACGTGACCTGCCACGCCAGCTTGTCGCGCCAGAGCCCGCGCACGGTAAAGCCCGACTCGCTCGCCACCGGCTTCAGCGGCAGCGCCTGCGGCGCCCAGATCAGCGTGACCAGCGCGGCCGGCAGCGCCCACATCGCAAGCGCCATCGTCCAGCCGCCACCCAATGCATGTTCGATCGGCACCGTCAGGCCCGCCGCGCTGGCGGCGCCGCCGCACACGGCCATGGTGTACAGGCCCATCATCAGCGCCGCCTGCTTGGCGAAGTCGCGCTTGACCAGCCCCGACAGCAGCACGTTCGACACCGCGATGCCGCTGCCCGCGATGGCCGAGGCCAGGAACAGCAGCGGGATGTTGCCGGTGCCGCGCAGCACCGTGCCCAGAAGAATCAGCACCATGCAGCCGAGCAGCGTGCGCTCGGTGCCGAAGCGGCGACCCAGCCACGGCGCGAGCGGTGCGAACACGCCCAGGCAGACGATCGGCAAGGTGGTCAACAAGCTCGCGGCAGTGGCCGAGAGGCCGGTGGCCTTGATGATTTCCGGCAGCACCACCGACAGGCTGGCAAACACCGGTCGCAGGTTGAACGCGATCAGCACCACGCTGGCGCCGAGCAGGATGCGTCGGCCGGTGCTCGGCGTGGGCGTGGGACGCGGCGGGGGCTGGCTGTCGACCTCGGCGTCGATCAGCAGTTCTTCGGTGGTGCCCGGGGGCGTGGGGTGCGCGGGCTGGGTGCGTTGCTGCCTCGATGCCGAGCCGGGAGCGAGCGTGATCGACGAACTCATGCGTTGCCCAGCGACAGCGCGTTGATCATCGGCGCCATGAAGGCGCGCACCGCGGCGGCGGCGGTGTCGGGGTCGCCGCTGGCAATGCCTTCGACGATGGAGCGGTGCGCGGCCTCGTCTGGCTCGGGCAGGCTGCTGGCCATCGTGCTGGCGATGGTTTCCTTGATGTAGCCGGTGACGAAGCGGCAGGTCTCGGCCAGCGCGAGGTTGCCCGACACATCGACGATGGCCAGGTGAAAGGCGAGGTCGCGCTCGATGAAAGCGGCACCGTTGTCACCCGCATCGGGCACGCCGCGCTTGTCGAGCAAGGTGTTCAGCCGGCGCAGGTCCTTCGCCGTGTGGCGCACCGCGGCCAGCCGGGCGGCTTCGACTTCGAGCGCGCGGCGCACCTCGAACTGGTCGCGCAGGCTGGCGCGGCGCATCTTCTGCAGGCTGGACGAGGGATCGAAGCCCGAGCGCACATAGGTGCCCGAACCCTGGCGCACTTCGAGCAGGCCGCGCGACACCAGCGTCTTGACGGCTTCGCGCACCGTGCCGCGGCTCACGCCCAGCAGCAGCGCAAGCTGCGGCTCGATCGGGATGCGGCTGCCAACCGCCCAGCGGCCGGCGGAAATTTCGGTGCGGATGCTGTTGGCGGCGGAGTCCGCCAGGGAGGTGCGAGGCGCTTGGGCAAGCATCAGGTGAGCCTATTCATTCAATGATTGGACGAATTTTGACGCCAAAGCAAAGTCCGCGATGCACGCGCGGTGGTTGCCACCCCACGGCCCCTGCCAAGGTTCTGCACCCTTGTTCGCAGGATTCTGCAAGGTGGATTCGCAGATTTATAGCCAAACAGTGAACTTTTCCCGGCATTTGGGAAACGTTGCACCAATTGTTACCAATCATCAACTCGATGGCTGAGAATGAAACTAAAGGTCACTTATGAATCAGTAGGTTGCCTTTGGTCCTGCATTGTGGCCCTGCGCCCCAGCTCGCAGGCGCGTTCAGGGAGAAAACAAAAACGGATCTCGCCGGGCTGAAATGAAGGATTTTTCTTTGTCGGACGTGCGGCTTTTCACGAAAGCCGCCCAGCTTGGAGGATTGACTCCCGCTGCCGACGTACTCAACGTGCCCAAGGCCTCCGCGTCGCGCCAGCTCCAGAGGCTGGAAGCCACGGTGGGGCACCTGCTGTTACATCGCGGCTCCGCCCGCTTCGCACTGACGGAAGAAGGCCGGGAATTTCTGGTGGCGGCCCAGCACGTGCTGACCATCCTGGACGACGTCATGCTGAACCTGTCCTCGGGCGGCGGCAGCGTGAACGGGCGGCTGCGCATCGCCGTGCCTCATTACTACGGCCGGGAACTGCTGATGAGCCACCTGCCGGCTTTCATGACGGCCTACCCGCAACTGGAAGTGGTGGTCGAGACCGGCAAGGACCGCGCGGACCTGTTCCGCGACGAGGCCGACCTGGCCATCCGGCGCGGCCGCGAAGGCTGCGACGAACTGGTCGCGCGCCACCTGAAGCACGAGCCGCTGACGCTGTGCGCCGCGCCGGCCTACCTGGCGCCGTTTCCGCGCATCGAGAACCTGTCGGACCTGGCCTCGCACTTCTTCCTGACCACCGATGCCGAGGGGCGCAAGCGCGAAATCAGCCTGGCGACTGTTGAAAAGACCCATCGGGTGCGGGTGGAAAGCGTATTCCAGTCGGACGATCTTGAATTGATCCTGCAATTGGCCCTGTCGGGCCGGGGCATTGCATTGGTTCCCGTATCGCTGGCCCGGGTGCAGATTGGAAACGGCCTGCTGGTGCCGGTGCTGCCATCTCTTAATTTGAAACCGCAGGAAATCAACCTGGTTTATTTGCCGTCTCGAAGGAATTCCCCAAAGATCAAGACATTCGTGGATTACGTGCTCAGTATTTTCAAATCATCCTGAACCCACCAACGGCCATCGACTGTCAAGTGTCGAGCGGCCCGTATTTCCCGTTTTTCTGAATCTCGCTGCAAGAAACGCAGCGGGAGCACCCCTGCCCGGATCTTTGCCGCCGTCGCGCGACAGAGGGAAGAGGCGCGTTTGAAGCCGCCGGTTGTCGAAACCGGAACCTTAATTCCGAATCGTGGGTTGTCGGATCTGAGGGGTGCAAAACGGCGCTTTCGAATATACATTCCGTCACTCCAAAAATAAAAGTTAACAAATGTTGACGGGACCCTGACTGCGACTGAGAAATCGCAGCAGGCCGGCAACCAGCGCCTGCTTCGGAGCCATTCGAGCGCAAGCGACTGCCGTTCTCTCCAATGCCAGCCCATGCAAGGCCGGCATTTCCCATTGCGGCCCGAGCCGCTTATTTCACGCCCGGTATTTGCCGGGGGTGGACTCCTGTGTGTCTTGAATTCGGAGCAACCATGTCCATTAAAAAACTGACTCAATTCGCTTGCCGCCGCGGCATCTCCCATTTCGCTGCCCGCATGGGCGCCGGCGCGATCGTCGTTGCCAGCCTGAGTGGCCTGGCCGGCACCGCCATGGCCCAGTCCGCCACCGCCGCCACCGAGGCCGCGCAGAAGACGCAGAACAAGGCCGTCGCCGTCGTGCTGACCCAGCACAAGGTGGTGAAGGACGCGCAGGGCAAGGAGCAACTGCTCGACGCTGGCTCGGTGAAGCCCGGCGACGTGGTCGAGTACCAGGCCACCTACACCAACAACACCGGCAAGCCGGTCACCGGCCTGGTGGCCGACCTGCCGATTCCCGAAGGCCTGGCCTACCTGCCGCGCAGCGCCAAGCCGGGCGCCACGCTCGTGCAGGCCGCAACCAAGGACGCCGTGTTCGGCCCCGAGCCGCTGACGCGCAAGGTGGCCGGCAACAAGACCGAACCCGTGCCCTACGCCGACTACCGCGCGCTGCGCTGGAGCCTGGGCCAGTTGCCCGCCAACGGCAGCGCCGCCGTGAGCGCGCGCGCCAAGGTCGAGACGGTCGTGCCGCTTGCACCGCCGGCCGTGGTGGGCGCCGCGCGCTGAGCCACTCCATCCGCTTTTCTTGTTCCCGTTCTTTGACAACCGAGGAGAAATCACGTGATTCCCACCCTGCCAACCCGGCGCGGCAACGGCTTCATGCCGGCTGCGTCGTGGGTCGGCGCCGCAGCGTTGACGCTGGGCTTCCTGTTCGGAAGCCCGGCCTCTCTTGCTGCCGCACCGCCCGCCAACACCGTCATCGGTAACCAGGCCTCCGCCACTTACTCGGATACGGCCGGCACCACGCAACTGGCCACATCCAACCTGGTCCAGACCACGGTGCTGCAGGTGGGCTCGTTCACGCTCGACAACGTCGGCAGTGCCGCGCTGCCGCTCACCGTCATCAACACCAAGATCGGCGCCGTCGGCTCCACGGTCTATGCACCGCACACGCTGACCAACACCGGCAACGGCAACGACACCTTCTCGATCAAGGTCGACGCCGACACGGACAAGTTCTCCAAGGTCGAGGTCTACGCGGACGCCAACGGCGACGGCGTGCCCGACAGCACCACCAACCTGTGTACCGCTTCGGGCGCCGGAACCTGCGACATCGCGGCGCTGCCGGTGGCCGGCAACAACGGCGTGTTCCGCTTCGTCGTGGCCTACACGATTCCCGGCACGGCCAGCGGCGCGGGCACCGTCCCCGCCACCTTCGACACGGCGACCCTCACGGTCACGCCCGGCACGCCGGCGCTGTACACCGCACCGAACACCTCGGCGGCCGTCAAGGACGACATCCAGCTGACAACGGCTGCGGCGTTCAACGTCACCAAGACGATCGGCGCGCCGTCCGTGTCCGCTCCTGGTGGCGGTGCATGGCCCACGGCTGCCAACGGCGGCCAGCGTTCGTCCTCGGCAAGCTGCGCGACGACGTGGTCGGCTGGCCTGGCTTCCAGCGCGAGCTGCCAGTACACCGTCTACACGCTCACCTTCAACAACACGGGTGGCGCGCCCGGCAGGTTCGCGATGTCCGACACGCTGCCCAGCGGCATGACCTACGTCGCGGGTTCCGCGGTGTGGAGCAGTGTTCCCGGCACGGCACTGGGCGACGGCGCGGGTGGCGATCCGACCGGCATCGACTTCCAGGTCATCGGCAACACGCTGAACACCGTGGTCGCATCGCTCGGCCAGAACGTCACGCAGACGGTCAGCTTCGTGGTGCTGGTGAACAGCACCGCCGCCATCGGCACCTCGACCACCACCAACGTGGCGAAGTTCGAGCCGACCACCGTTCCCTCGACGATCACCGCGGGGTCCATCGGCACGCCGGGCTCGAGCACCAATCCGTCGGCGTACACGGTCCTTGCCAACTACGGCGTCGTCGTCGGTGCCAACGGCTCGACCGCCGCCAACGCCGTCGACACCACGCCCGGCACGCCCAACGGCACCGCGAACGACCAGACCACGCGTGCGTCGGTCGTCGCCGGCGGCAGCGTGAAGTTCACCCAGACCGTGTTCAACGCCGGCACAGGCAGCGACACCGTGAACCTCTCGGTGTCGTCGAACACCTTCCCGGCCGGCACCACCTTCCTGTTCTTCGCAGCCGACGGCGCCACGCCGCTGCTCGACACCAGCGGCGACGGCGTGCCCGACACCGGCCCGATCGCGGCTGGCAGCAGCATCGGCATCGTGGTGCAGGCCAACGTGCCTTCCGCCACGGCGGTGGGTACGGGTCCGTTCTCGGCCACGGTGCTGGGGCGTTCCGTGGGTGACAACACGAAGATCGACGCCACGCTCGACACGGTCACCATCGTCGTGGGCTCGCTGGTCGACCTGACCAACACCGCTGCCGGCACGGGCTCCGGCTCGGTCGGTGGCGGCGACCTGGGCCCCGGCCCGAGCCCGAACCCGACCACGACCAACTCGACCGCGGCCGGCACCGGCACGGTGTTCGCGCTGTTCGTCAAGAACAACGACACGAAGAACAACAGCTACAGCCTGGCGGCCAGCCAGTCGACCAGCTTTCCCGGCTCCCTGCCGGCGGGCTGGACGGTGAAGTTCGTGGCCTCGGGCGGCAACTGCTCGTCCACGGCGATCACGTCCGTGGCCGCCAACGCCGGCGTGCAGGTGCAGGTTGCTGCGTGCGTGACGCCACCCGCGACGCAAGCGCCGATCACTGCACAGAAGATCTACTTCCAGGTGCAGTCCACCGCCACCGCTTCGACCGGCGTGATCGTGACCGACACGAAGACCGATGCAGTGACCGTGACCGTGCCGGTGACGTACAGCGCCACGCTCTCGCCGAACAACAGCGGCCAGGTCGCACCGGGCGGCACCGTGGTGTACCCGCACACGCTGAGCAGCACCGGCAGCCAGAGTTGCGGCGCGTACACGCTGACGGCAACCGTGCCGTCGGCCGACGCCTCGCTCGGCTGGACCACCGCGATCTACCTCGACGTGAACGGTGACGGCCAGATCGACGCCAACGACACGCTGGTGACCCCCTCGAGCGCTCTGACGCTGGCAGCGAACGGTTCGCAGAAGCTGCTGGTGCGCGTGTTCGCACCGGGCGGTGCGACGGCAGGCGCCACCGACACGGTGAGCGTGACCGCGACCTTCACGGCCAACTGCGGCGCGCCGACGGCGACCGACATCAGCACCGTGATCACCGGCCAGATCCGCGTCGTCAAGACGCAGGCTGCCAGCGCCGCGTGCAACGGCGTGGCCGACACCGCGTTCGCTGCGGCCCCGCTGCAACTGAAGCCGGGCCAGTGCATCGTCTACAAGGTGGTTGCCACCAACGAAGGCACGGCATCGGTCACCAACATCGCCATCAACGATGCGGTGCCCGCGTACACCGCGCTGAGCGCGACGCAGCCCGCTGCGCTGACGCAATGCACCTCGACCGGTGTGAGCGGCACGGCACTGGCCTATGCGCAGACCGCCACCGCAGTGAGCTGCGGTAGCGCGGCCAACACCGTGGCCCCCAGCGGCACGGCCACGCTGCTCTTCTCCGTGAAGATCAACCAGTAACGACAAGGGTTTGAGTCGCCGGTGGGCCTCGGGGTCCGCCGGCTTTCGCGAGGCGCCGCCTTGGCTGCGCCTCGCCTTTTTCCCTTGCCGCTTTTGCACGGCAGCAGCCTGCGTTGTTGTTGCTGCCGCTGCAGCAGCACGCGAGCGCGCCTGTCCCCCAGGCGGCAGAGGAAAGAGTTCTTTCTTTCGATTTGTGATGAGGTCCGCCCGCCACGCGCGCGTGGACCGACGGAAGGTGTGTCGCGTGCAATTTCTTGTCGAGTCTCCGAGCATCCGCTCGCACCGGTGGCGAGGCGGCATGGCCGTCGCCACCGTGGCGGCGTTTGTCCTGGGCCTCGTCCTGAGCAGCACCGGCGCGCATGCTGCGCCGGCCCCCGGTGGCACCGTCATCCGCAACGTGGCCACCGCCACCTACGTGCCGGCCGGCCTGCTGCAGACCGAGACATCGAGCTCCAACGGCGTCAGCGCCAACGTGATGGCGGTCGAGTCGCTGCTGCTCACGCAGGACCAGGCGATCAGCCGGCCGCCGGCCAGCATCGTCACGCTGAGCCACGTGCTCACCAACACCGGCAATGTGCCGTCGAACTACACGCTGGGCCTGGCCAACAACGGCGCGGGCTGTCCGGCCGACACGCTCGACCTGTCGTCGCTGCGCGTGGTGCGCGACGGCAACAACAACGGCGTGGTCGATGCGGCCGATCCGGTGCTGCCGCTGGGCGTCGGCGGCGCCCTGGCGCTGCAGCCGGGGCAAAGCGTCGCGCTGCTGGTGCAGGGCACCATTCCGGCCGTGGCGATGGGCAGCGCCTGCGTGGCGCTGACGGCCACCACCGCGCTGCAGAACGTCAGCGCGGTGAACCGCGACACCGTCAACGTCGGTGACGTCGCGGTGCTTGCGCTCACCAAGTCGGCGAGCTATCCGGGCATTGTCGAGCCGGGCAGCACGCGCATCGACTTCAGCGTGTCGGGCACCAACATCGGCGGACGCGACGCGCAGCCCGTCAACACCGCCGCGCCCGCCGGCACGCGGGTGCTGGTGAATGGCACGTCTACGGCCCTGGTGCTGTTGCGCGACGTCGTGCCTGATGGAACGAGCTACATCGCGGGCACGCTGCAAAGCGCGGCGGCCGGCGCGGTGCGCCTGTTCCGCCTGCAGGGCGATGCCGAGTTCAGCTACCGCACGGCGGAAGATGCCTCGGCCATCGAAGTGGCGATCGGCGTGCCGGCACCGCTGGTGCGCAATGCATCGATCGCCATGCAGTTCGGGGTGCAGGTCAAGGCTGACCAGAGCGGCGAGATCCGCAACACCGCGCAGGGCTTCTACAACGACGGCGCGGCACCGGCGGTGGCGCCGTCGAACACCGTGCTCATCACCACGAGCCAGAGCCGCATCGGCGTGGCCAAGGCCGCGTCCGCGCCCCGCATGAACCGCGGCAGCGACGGCCAGCCCGACGGCACGGCGACCGTGACCTTCGACGTCAACGTGCGCAACTACGGCAGCCTGTGGCTCTACGGCGTGCAGTTGCCCGACGTGATGGAAGGCGGTGCGGCCACGCAGTTCGGCAACTACACCACGGCCGCCGTGCCGGCCGCGAACCAGTACACCATCGTGCCTGGCACGCTGGCCATTGCCGCCAACCAGGGCAACGGCACCGCGGTGGCGGTCAACAACGCCTTCAACGGCACGGCCTCGGGGCAGAACCTGCTGGCACCGGGCGCGGTGCTGCCGGTGGGCGGGCAGTTCACCGTGCGCTTCGACGTGCGCTTCAACGTCGCGGGCCGTGCCTCCACGCTCTACAACGCCGTGCGCGTGCAGGCGGCGCTGGCGGTGGGGGCGCTGCCGACCGTCTTCGACGATTCGGTCAACGGCAGCAACCCCGATGCGGACGGCGACGGCAACCCGAACAACGACGCCTCGCCCACGCCGGTGTCCACGCAGTTGCCCACGCTCTCGCTGGTCAAGACGGTGTCGCCGCCGCGCCGCATTGCGCAGGGCGTGTTCGAGCTGGACTACGTGCTCAAGGTCAGCAACACCGGCATTGCGCCGGCGCCGAACGTGCGGTTGATCGACAACCTCAACTGCACCTTCGACATGGACAAGCCCGAGACCCACGTTGCCACGTGGGAACTCACCGCCGCGCCCAAGGCGCGCAACGGCCTGCTCGATGTGGCGGGTGGCTTCACCGGCCGCGCCGCCTGTAACCGCGAGACGCTGACCAGCACCGACCCGTTCAAGCTGCCGACCGAAGCCGCGCTGAGCCTGACCGACGGCGCCCGCGCGCTCGCGCCGGGGCAGAGCGAAGAGCTGTCGTTCACCGTGCGCATCACGCAGAAGGCCGACGCGATCGGCGCCCGCCTGGCGCTCACCAACAAGGCATGGGCGGCGGCGTTCGACCAGAACACCGTGAACGTCACGCCGGCGATGCTGGTGGTGGCCAGCGCGAGCACGGCGCAGTCGCTGGTGGCCGACCCGGAAGGCACGGTCTACAACTCGCTCACGCGCGAGCCGGTGGCCGGCGCGGTCGTCACCTTCGCGCGGCAGTCGTGCCGCAGCGGGCCGGTCACGCCGGTCACGCCGGACGACCTGTTTGGCGGCTCGTCGGGCGTGTACACCTTCCATGCCAACGGCAGCGCGTCGATGACCACCGGCGCCGATGGCGGCTACCAGTTCTTCCTGCAGTCGCCTCCGGTCACGGGCTCGTGCACCTACACGCTGGACGTGACGCCGCCGGCCGGCAGCGGCTATGCATTCCCGTCGCAACTGATCACGGTGACGCCGGGCACGCTGGACCGCTGCGGCGCCATCGTGCCCAACGGCGGCCCGCCGAAGGGCTCGGACCCGACCACCCACTACTTCTCGCTGAACGCGGGCTTCGATGCTTCGGGCGCGGCCTGCGACGTGGTGCACAACCACATTCCGCTGGACCGGGGCAACGTGCTCGGGCTGGTGCTGCGCAAGGAAGGCAGCAAGCGCGAGGTCGAGTTCGGCGACTTCATGGACTACGCGCTGGTCGTCACCAACAAGACCGGCTTTCCGTTCACCGGCGTGAGCCTGTCCGACAACCTGCCGCCGGGCTTTGCCTACGTGGCGAACAGCGCGCGGCTGAACGGCGCGGTCACCGCCAACCCGGTCGGCGGCGCGGGGCCGCAACTGCTGTTCAACCTCCCGGCGCTGACCCTGGCCGCCGACCAGTCGGCGGTGCTGCGCTACCGCGTGCGCATCGGCGTGGGCGCGCCCACCAACGGCGACGCCATCAACCGCGCCCGCGCCAACTCGGGCCGGATGCAGTCGAACCTGGCGAGCTGGACCGTGCGCGTGACCGGTGGCGTGTTCTCCGACGACGCCTTCCTGTTCGGCAAGGTCTACATGGACTGCAAGCGCGACGGCCGGCAAGAGGGCTCCGACGAGATCGGCGTGCCCGGCGTGCGCCTGTACATGGAAGACGGCACGCACGTCATCACCGACGTCGAAGGCAAGTGGAGCCTGTATGGCCTGAAGCCCGTCACGCACGTGCTGCGCGTGGACCAGACGACCTTGCCTCTGGGTGCGCGGCTCGAACTGCTCGACAACCGCAACGCCGGCCGTCCCGAGAGCCGCTTCGTCGACCTGAAGAAGGGCGAGTTCCACAAGGCCAACTTCATCATCGGCAACTGTGACGCGCCGGACGTGATGAAGGACGTGATCGCGCGGCGCGCGGCCATCGCCGCCATTCCCGACACCGAAGCCGAGGCGCAGGTGCGCATGCGCCTGGACCCCGAAGGCCGCATCGTGCCGGTGGGCGATGTGCGCTCGCTGCCCGCCAGCGGCCAGGCCCTGTCCACCGGCAGCACCGGCGCCAGCACGCTCGCCACTTCGGCCCCGCTGATCGCGATGCCTTCGGCGCCCGCCGGCGCGAGCGGCTTCGTCAACGGCGCATCGGGCACCATGGGCGGCACGCTCGGCGCCAGCGCCGCACCGCCGTCCACGCCCGCGGGCAGCCTGTTCGCCGCGCTGAACGGCCTGCCCACCAACGCACAGGGCGCATCGGCCACCGGTGGCGGCGCGGCCGGCGTGGGTGCCTTCGCCAGCCGGCCGGTCAACACGAACACCGCGATGCTCGAGCCGCGCAGCGCGCCATTGCTGCCGCAGGCCGTGCCCAGCCCCGTCGAACTCGAAGCGCTGCTGCCGCAGGTCGAGGACAACGCCCTCGGCTTCATCGGCCTGAAGGATGGCGACACGCTGCCCGGCCTGCTGGTCAACGTGCGCGTCAAGGGCGAGGACGGACTGGCGCTGCGCCTGAGCGTCAACGGCAAGGCCATCGAGGAACGGCGCGTCGGCAAGAAGACGCAACTGCCTGCCAAGAAGCTCGGCGCCTGGGAATACATCGGCGTGGTGCTGCAGCCCGGCAGCAATCAACTGCGGCTCGAAGGCGTGGACCCCTTCGGCAACGTACGCGGCACCGCGCAGCAGATCAGCGTGATCGCGCCCGACAAGCTCGGCGCCATCCAGATCGACCTGCCCGCATCGGCGCAGGCCGACCTGCGCACGCCCGTCATCGTGAAGGTGCGCCTGACCGACGCGGCCGGCGTGCCCGTGACCGCGCGCACCCAGCTCACGCTGGAGGTCGACCGTGGCCGCTGGCTCGACGAAGACCTGAACCCGGCCGAACCCGGCACGCAGGTCTTCATGGACGGCGGCGTGGCCGAGTTCCGCCTGCTGCCGCCCGGCGAGCCCGGCGACGCGCGCATCCGCGTGAGCGCCGGCAGCTTTGTAAAAGAAGTGCGCCTGGCGCTGTTGCCCGAGATGCGCCCGATGATCGCGGTCGGCATCGTCGAAGGCGTGCTCGACTTCACCAAGCGCGGCGGCGTGCCGCTGGGCGCCATGCCGGCCGGCGCGGCCTTCGAGTCCGAGCTCACCGGCCTGGCCGACGAGAGCAACAAGAACAGCCGCGCCTCGGCCCGCGCCGCCTTCTTCCTCAAGGGCACGGTCAAGGGCGAGTACCTGCTGACCGCCGCCTACGACTCGAACAAGACGCGCAACGACCGCCTGTTCCGCGACATCCGCCCCGACGAGTTCTACCCCGTGTACGGCGATTCATCGGTCAAGGGCTTCGACGCGCAGAGCACGCAGAAGCTGTATGTGCGCATCGACAAGAACCGCTCGTACTTGCTGTACGGCGACTTCACCACCGCCAGCAGCACCGAGGTGCGCAACCTGAGCCAGAGCAACCGCGCGCTCACGGGCCTCAAGCACGTCTATGACGACGGCAACGTGCGCGCCACCAGCTTCTTCTCGCGCACCGCGCAGACGCAGCAGGTGGAAGAGTTCCGCGCCGTCGGCACCTCGGGCCCGTACTACCTGAGCGCGCAGGGCGGCGAGTTCGTCGACAACAGCGAGCAGGTCGAGATCGTGGTGCGCGACCGCAACCAGCCCAACCTCGTGCTGCAGCGCACGACCGTGGCGCGCTTCGTCGACTACACCATCGAGCCGCTCACGCGCCGCCTGCTGTTCACGCACGCGATTGCCTCGGCCGATGCCAACCTCAATCCGCAGTCGATTCGCGTGACCTATGAGGTCGACGCGGGCGGCCCCAAGTTCAACGTGGCCGGCACCGACGTGCAGGTGAAGGTCGGCAACAACCTGCAACTGGGCGTGGTCGCCAGCACCGACGAAAACCCCGAGAACCGCCGCAAGCTCGGCGCCGTCACCGCCGTGGCGCGCGTCGGCGACAACACCACCATGGCCGGCGAGTGGGTGCGCACCGAGTCCGACAAGAACGGCAAGGGCAACGGCGGGCGCATCGAGCTGCGCCACCAGACCGCCGACCTGGCCGTGGTCGCGCTCGCAAGCAAGACCAGCACCGGCTTCGACAACCCGGGCGCCAGCTTCTCGGCCGGCCGCACCGAAGCCTCGGCGCGCGCCGAGTACCGCATCGACAGCAGCACCGCGCTGCGCGGTGAAGCCATCTACAGCCAGGACGCATTGCTCGAAGGCAGCCGCCGCGGCTTCACCGCCAGCGTGCAGAAGAAGTTCGGCGAACAACTGGTGGGCGAAGTGGGCCTGCGCCACGGCCAGAGCGGCGCGGGGCTGGGCAGCAGCTCGGGCTTCGACTACGGCCAGATCTCGACCTACAGCGGCAACCTGGGCAGCGGTGTCGGCGCCGGCAATGTCACCGCGCTGGGCAACGCGGCCAATGCCAACGCGAATGCCGAAGAGCTGACCACCATTCGCGCGCGCGTCTCGGCCCAGGTGCCGGGGCTGCCGCAGGCCAATGTGTTCGTCGAAGGCGAGCAGGACATTCGCAAGTCGGATCGCCATGTGCTGGCCGTGGGCGGCAACTACGCGGTGACCGACAAGACGCGTATCTACGGCCGCTACGAGCTGGTCTCCAGCCTCTATGGCCCGGACGAACTCACCTCGAGTTCGTCGAACAACGTCGGCATCTTCGGCATCGAGAGCAGCTACATGGAGGGCGGTCGCGTGTACAGCGAATACCGCCTGGCCGACAGCCTGGACGGCCGCGCCGCGCAGGCGGCCATGGGCGTGCGCAACACCTTCAAGATCAGCGAAGGCCTGAGCGCGACGGCCGGCATCGAGCACACGCGGCAGCTCGGCGCGTACCGCAACAGCGGCAACAGCGGCACCGGTTATTCGGGTGGCCTGGGCCAGTCGACGGCCATCACCGGCGGGCTGGAATACATCACCGAGCGCATGAAGACCAGCGGCGTGCTCGAAGCGCGGCAGGGCGACGACGCCAATACGCGCCTGTTCAGCGCCGGCTTCGGCTACAAGCTCGACCGCTCATGGAGCCTGCTGGCGCGCAGCGTGATGAGCGACAGCGAAGGGCAGGGCAGCAATGCCGGCAACGAGCGCCACCTGTCGCGCCACCAGATCGGCCTGGCGTACCGCCCGGTGGATACAGATAGCTGGAACGCGCTGATGCGCTACGAGCGCCGCAGCGAGCGCGTGGTGGGCAGCGGCAGCTCGACCGGCGCGCTCGACGGCGGCAGCGTGTTCGGCTCGGGCTACGGCAACGCCAGCCTGCCGGGCGCCACCAGCGCCGACATCGTGTCGGCCCACTTCAACTACAACCCGCGCCCCGGCGCCGTCATCAACGGACGCTACGCGGCCAAGTGGTCGCGCGCCGACGACGGCCTGCTCAAGAGCACCTACTGGGCGCACCTGCTGCAGGCGCGCTACACGCAGGACATCAACAAGGACTGGGACATCGGCGTGCAGGCCGGCCTGCTCTACGGCAAGGACGGCGCGCTGCAGAAGACGGTGGGCGTCGAAGTGGGCTACCAGGTCATGAAGGACCTGTGGGTCTCGGCCGGCTACAACTTCGTGGGCCTGAAGGACCGCGACCTCACGGCCAACGAATACACCAGCAAGGGCGCCTACATCCGCCTGCGCTTCAAGTTCGACGAGACGGGGCTCGGCTTCCCCTCGGCCGGCGCATCGCGCACGGCGAAGGACCGGGCCGCCGAAGCGGCGCCGGTGACTGCAGATGACAAGAAATGATTCGGCCTTCAAGGCGGAACAGATGACTCAAATTCCAACTTCGCACCGAGGCTCGCGAGGGCGTGGCCTGTGCCGCATTCGTTGGCTGTGGGCCGGTGCGCTGGCGCTGCCGGCCCTGCTCCTGTCGGCACCGGCGACGGCCGGCCAGGTGGCCTGTACGCCGGACCCGGGCTACAACACCTGCACGCAGATTACCTACTCCGGCGCCAACCAGACCTTCACCGTGCCGAGCGGCGTGAGCGCGGTGTTCATCAAGGCCTGGGGCGCGGGTGGCGGCGGACCGAACACCAGCTACTACACGGCGCAGCGGGGCGGCGGCGGTGGCGGCTTTGCTTCCGGCACGCTGACGGTGACGGCGGGTTCGTCGCTGGGCGTGCGCGTCGGGCAGGGCGGGCGGGTCAACGACACCGGCAATCCCTACGGCGGTGGCGGTGCGGGCGGCAATGGCGCGAACATCAGCCGTGGCGCGAGCGGCGGTGGCCTGTCGGGCGTGTTCACCAGCACGACGAGCTACACGCAGGGCAACGCCCGCCTCATCGCCGGCGCGGGTGGCGGTTCGTCCCCGGGGGCGGACGTGGGCACGCCGAGCGGTGCGGGCGGCGGCGGCCTCGTCGGCGGCAGCGACGGCACCACGGCCAGCGGCAAGGGCGGCACCCAATCCGCCGGCGGCGCGGCGGGCAGCGGCGGCTCGTGCAACGTGGCCGTCGCAACGGCGGGCACCGCGCTGCAGGGCGGCCGGGGCGCCTCGACCAACCAGAACCAGAACGAAGGCGGCGGCGGCGGCGGCGCGGGCTACTACGGCGGCGGTGGCGGCATCTGCCAGGGCTCCGACCCCAACGGCATGGGCGGCGGCGGCTCCAGCTTCCTGGCGTCGGCACTGTCCGGCTCGAGCACCGAGGGCGGATCGAATTCGCCGTCCAACAACACCGGCGGCGCGGCGGCCAACACCGACGACCCGCAATACGTCCCCGGCATCGCCGTCGGCGGCGGTGGCGATGCCAGCGGCGGCAACGGGCTCGTGGTGCTGCAGTACAACGTGCCCGCGCCGGTGCTCGCACTGAGCAAGACGGCGCAGGCAACGGTGACGCCGGGGGGCGCCATCACCTACACCCTGAGCCTGACCAACAACGGCACGGCCGCCACCGGCACCTCGGTGATCGTTCGCGACCAGTTGCCGCCCGGCGTGATCGCCACGGCGGCCACGCGCGGCACGAACGTCTCGGCCCTCAGTTGCGGCACGCTGCCCAGCACGGCCGGCGCCTTGCTGACCTGCACGATGACGCTGCCCACCGGCGGCATCCCCATCGGTATGACGCGCAGCTTCACGCTCACGGCCACCGCGCCCACGCTGGCCGGCACGCTGATCACCAACTACGCGAGCACCAACACGGCCGGCAGCGGAGCGCCCGGCACCAACCCCGGCACGGACTGCAAGTCGAGCGCCACGGTCAGTTGCGACAGCGCCGACACCACCGTGGTGGCCGGCCCGGCCGCCGCCGCGCAGTCGGGTGTGCGCGTGGTCACCGACAACCAGCCGGCCAACGGCGCCGCGCAGGACGTGCTCGAAGTCTTCGTGCGCGACGCCAGCGGCAACCCGGTGGGCGCTGGCGCGGTCGTGAACTTCGCCGCCACGCCCAACGTGGCCTTCAATGGCGCCGCGGTGGGCGCGGCGGGCAGTTGCACCACCACCGCCGCGAGCCTGTGCCAGACAACGGCCACCAGCACCGTCGCCGTGACCTACGCGAGCACCGCGGTCACGCTGGGCGGCACGGCGCTGGGCGGCAACTTCACGGCCGGCGGCAACGCCTACCTGCCCAGCCCGAGGCCCTACAAGTTCGCGCCGCTGCCGACGACGGTGACGATCAGCAAGGTCTCGCTCAACAACACCGGCGCGTTCGGTTTCACGGGCAGCAACGGGGTGGCGACGCAGACACTGACCACGGTCACCGCCGGCACAGCCGTCACGGGCACGACCCAGACGCTCACCGCGTCGGGCGTGGCCACCACCATTACCGAATCCGTGCCACCGGCCAACTACGCGCTCACCGGCGTGAGCTGTACCGGCCTGGGCGCGGGCGGCGCTGCGACACCCGACCTGCCCAACCGCAAGGTCACGCTCGACGCGGCCGCCACGTCGGCGGGCAGCAACATCGCCTGCACCTTCACCAACACCTACACGCCGCCGTACCCCAAGGTGCGGATCGTGAAGACCACGACCAGCGGCAGCGGCAGCAACGTGTTCGGCTTTGCGCTCAGCGGGCTTTCAGCGTCCACCGACAGCATCACCGTCACCGGCGTGGGCACAGCGAGCGGCGCCGCCAACCTCACGGGCACCGCCGGCCTGGAAGCGTCGATCCGCGAAAGCGCGCCCGCCGGCTGGCCCGCCAATCCGATCAGCGCGAGTTGCGTCGACGCGGCCAGCGCGACACCCAATGCGCAGTTCGGCACGCTGGTGGGCAACCGGCTCACGCTGCCCGCGGCCAACATGGTGGCCGGCGCCAACATCAGCTGTACTTTCGTCAACGGCTTCGGCTACAGCGTGTCGGGGCGCGTGTTTCTCGACAACGGCACCGGCACGGGCGGCATCGCGAACGATGGGCTGATCAACGGCACCGAGGGCGGCATTGCCGGCGCGCCCGTGCGGCTGACCAACTGCAGCGCCACCGTGATCTCGACCGCCACCACCGACGGCGGCGGCAGCTACGCGCTCGACGTGCCCTTCGGCACCGCCGCGAACGCGCCGCTGTGCGTGGAGCAGACCAACACCGCGTCGCGCCTGTCGACCGGCGCCTCGTTCGGCAGCGTCAGGCTGCCTTCGGGCTCGGCGGTGGCGAGCGGCGGCACCAGCTACACCTACACGCGCGCCGGCACGCCCGACCGCATCGCATTCACCTGGAACGGCAGCGGCCATGCGGGCCTGAACTTCGGCGACGTGGAGCGCAACACGCTGGCCGCCGATGGCGCCAAGAGCGGCTTGCCGGGCAGCACGGTGAGCTATGCGCACACCTTCATCGCGCGCACCGGCGGCACGGTGAGCTTCAGCATTTCGAGTTCGGTGGATACGCCGGCCATCGGCGGCTGGAGCGGCAAGATATTTGCCGACACGGGTTGCACGGGTTCATTGCAGTCCGGCGCGGCCTTGCTCTATCCGCCCTCGGCGCCGGTCACCATGGTGGCGGGGCAGAACGTGTGCCTGCTGATGCAGGAGTTCATTCCGGCCAGCGCGGGCAACGGCAACAGCAACCGCAGCACCGTGCAGGCCAGCTTCGACTTCACCAATGCAGGCCCGGCGCTGAGCGCGAGCTACACGGTGCTCGACATCACCACGGTGTCGAACAGCGCGCTGGAGCTGAAGAAGGAAGTGCGCAACGTCACGCAGGGCGGCAGCTTCGGCGTCAACAACCAGGCCAAGTCGGGCGAGACGTTGGAGTACCGCGTCACCTACACCAACAACGGCATGACGCCGATCACCGGCATGACGGTGAACGACGCGACGCCGCAGTACACCGCCTTCGTCGCTGCGCAGGCCGGCACCACGCCGGCATCGCTGACCGGCTGCAGCAAGAACACGCCGGCCAATGCTGTGCCCGCAGCGGCGGTGGCCTGTGCCGTTGCGCAGACGGCGGGTGGCACGGGTGGGTTGCGCTGGGCGTTCGGTGGCTCGCTGGCACCGGGCGGCACGGGCGAGGTGCTGTTCAGCGTGAAAGTGGATTGAGCTGCAGCGGGCGGATTACCAACTGCCCGACGCACCGCCGCCGCTGCTGGAGCCACCACCCGACGACGAAGAAGAGCTGTCCGACGAGCTGCTGCTGCTGCTCGAAGAGCTGCTCGACGAACTGCTGCTGCTCCACCCGCTGTCCCGATCGTCGTCATCGCCGCCATGGCCCCGGCGGCCGTTGGTGGGGAAGAAGCCGAACACCAGCGCGATGAAGCTCACCAGCGCCATGCCGATCCAGGTTTCATCGGGGTCCGGGCCCGGCTGCAGCTTGATGAACGCGAAGCCGATGACACCGACCACCAGCGCGAGCCGCACCATGAACCAGGGCACGCTGCGCTGCCAGTGGGTGCGCGCGCCGACCACGACCACCCCGACGCCGATGCCGACGAAGCAGGTGACAAACACGCCCGCGATGACCCACGGCAGCTTGTCCGCGCCCAGGTAGAACCCGAGGACGATGAGCGCCGCGATCGCCAGCGCGATGCAGATGAACACGTAGCGCGCCGTTCTGGACCGGCCCGACAGGTAGCCGACGCCGTACATGAAGCTGACTGGCATGAAAAGCATGAGCGGCATCGCGAAGTTCATCAACGCCAGCGCCGCGGCCACCGGGCCGGCCGCGAGCAGGCCCAGCACCATCGGCCAGCGCCGCGGTTGGGTCGCTGGCGCCTGTGTCTGCAGGTCGGCCCACAGTGCGGCGTCGCGCTGCGCTTCATGTTCGGCCAGCCGCTGGCCCTTGCGGCCCCGCTTGCCCGTGGCGCGCGACACCACGCGCGGCTCCGACGGCGGGCGCGGCCGGCTTCCGTGCCACGCACCCACGCCGATGGTCCAGAGCAGCACGGCGAGCAAGGCCAGGTTGATCTTCGACTGGCTGGAATCCGTCGAGAACATGTCGATCAGGCGGCGCAGCAGCGACGGCTTGCGTTCTTCCTGCGCGGGCGGTTGTTCTTCCAGCGCCGTCACCGCCGGCGGTGGCGACAGAAGCTGCGACAGCGACTGCACCGCGGCCCGCATGCCGCCGGCCATGTCGCCGTCGCGAAAGCGCGGCTTCATCTCGTTGTCGATGATGCGGGCGGCCTGGATGTCGGTGATGCGGCCTTCCAGCCCCGTGCCCACCTCGATGCGCATGCGGCGGTCTTTCAGCGCCACCAGCAGCAGCACGCCGTCGTCTTCGCCCTTGCGCCCGAGCTTCCATTGCGCGAAGACGCGCGTGGCGAACTGCTCGATGGATTCCTCGCCCGTGGTGGGCACGATCAGCACCGCGAGCTGCGCCTGCGTGCCCTGCTCGATCTCGGCGATGTCATGGCGCAGCGCGCCGGCATCGTCTGCGTTCAGCGTCTTCGCGAGGTCGACCACGCGCGATGTCATCGCTGGCACAGCGGGCGTCTTGGCTTGCGCGGGGGCGCAGAGCACGCCCATCGCCATGGCCAACGCGACCAGCCAAAGCCAGGCCCAGGCCGCCATCGGTCTTGCGCGAGATTCCATCGGATTCGATCCTCCTGTGACGGTGCAGGGTGCGAAGCCCTTCATCCTCATTTGCGCGCGCTCTTGGTCACCACGCCCGCGCCGCGCACTTCGACCTTGCGCTGGTCGACCACCTTGCCGCTGGCGTCCACCAGCTCGATCACATGGCGTCCGGGCCAGGGCAGCCATTGCGCGGTGTTGCCGCGCGCGAAATGCTTGCCGTCGATGCGCCACTGCACGCCACGGCCTTCGGCCTCGAAGCGCACGCGCTGGCGCAGCGGCGGGATGTCGGGGTCGAGCGCGAGGATGGTGCCATCGGCCGGCGAGGTGATGCGCGCGGAGGGGCCGTCCGTCGACGTGCCCGCGCCGGTGTCGAGCGCGAACAGCGGCTGCTCGGTGCCCTGCAAAAACCATTCGCTGCGCGCCGCTTCGAGCGCGTTGCCGTCTGCGCCGGGGCCGAACTCGATGTGCGTCTCGACCAACCCGGTGGGCGGCACCGGCGCGCGGCTGGGCTCGCGCGCGTGCAGGAAGCGCATGACCTCGGCCCACACCGGCGCGGCGCCGCTGGTGCCGCTCACGTCCCACATCGACGCGCCGCTGGCGTTGCCGACCCACACGCCGACGGTGTAGCGCTGCGACCAGCCCACCGCCCAGTTGTCGCGCATGTCCTTGCTGGTGCCGGTCTTCACTGCGGTCCAGAAGCGGGTCGAGAGGATGCTGTCGAGGCCGAAGGTGCGCGTGCGCGCATTCGGGTCGGAGAGGATGTCGCCGACGATGAAGGCCGCGCGCGGGTCCATCAGCGGTGGCGTGGACGCGGCCTTGGTCTTGTCGACGGCGGGAGCGGGCGGCCGCGCGGTGAGCGTGGTGGTGCCGTAGCGCCCACCGTTGGCCAGCATGCGGTAGGCGTTGGTGAGCGACAGCAGCGACACCTCGGCGCTGCCGAGTGCCAGGCTGTAGCCGTAGTAGTCGCCGCTCTCGCGCAGCGGCAGGCCGGCGGCGCGCAGCTCGCGCGCGAAGGATTCGGGCGACACCATCACCAGCGTGCGCACGGCCGGCACGTTGAGCGAAGCGGCCAGCGCGGTGCGCGCCGACACCGGGCCCTTGAACTGGCGGTCGTAGTTCTGCGGAATGTAGAGGCCGTTCGCGGTGTTGATCTGTGCCGACGAGTCGTCGATCAGCGAGGCGGCGGTGAGCCGCCTCTCGGCAATCGCCTGGCCGTAGAGCAATGGCTTGAGCGTGGAGCCCGGCTGGCGCAGCGCGGTCACGCCATCGACCTCGGCGGCCTGGCTCAAGGGGCCGGAGGAGCCGACCCAGGCCAGCACTTCGCCGGTCGCGTTGTCGAGCACCACGAGCGCGCCGTCTTCGACATGGCGGCCACGCAGTTCGCGCAAGTGGCGTTGGAGCGAGTCGAGCGCAAAGCGTTGCAGCGGCGCGCGCAAGGTGGTCCTCACGCTGGCCTCCTTGTCTTTCTCCTTCCCCCTCTGGGGGAGGGCAGGGGTGGGGGCTGCCCCCGCATTCGCATCCCGCATCTCACGCAGCACGCGCCGCGCCGCATGCGACGCAATTCCCTCATTGGCATCGAAGGCCCGCCGCTGCACCGCCGCGCTCGTGAACATGTCGAGCGCATCGCAATCGACCTTCTGCCCGGCCTCCATCACGCGCAGCACCTCGCAGGCGCGCTGCGCCACCACGGCCGGCTTGGCATTGGGCGCACGCACCAGCGCGGCGGCCACGGCGGCTTCGCGCGCATCCAGCCCGCTCGGCGCCTTGCTGAACAGCGTGCGCGAGAGCGCATCGATGCCCACGATCTCGCCACGGAACGGCACGGTGTTCAGGTACGCCTCGAGGATCTGGTCCTTGCGCCAGCTGCGCTCCAGTTGCGCGGCGGCCACCGTCTGGCCGATCTTCTGCGTGAAGCTGCGCCCGCCGGCGGCGCGGCGCAGGTCGTCGTCAAGCAGGCCCGAGAGCTGCATCGTGATGGTCGATGCGCCGCGCGTGCGCGTGTTCCACAGGTTGCCCCAGGCGGCGGCCGACACGGCGCGCCAGTCGATGCCGCTGTGTTCGTAGAAGCGCTTGTCCTCGCTCAACACCATGGCCGTGCGCAATGCGGGCGACACGTCGGCCAGCGCGGTCCACTGGCCGCGCCGCACGGTGGCGTCGGTGCGCACGCGCTGCAGCAGTTCGCCGTTGCGGTCGAGCACGGCGGTGTCGGACGAACGGAAGTCGCGCTTGACCTCGTCGAAGCTGACCAGTGCCCAGGCCGGATGCGCGCAGGCCGCCAGCAAGGCTGCGGTGGCAAGGGCCTTGCGGCGAAAGCTGAGGGACGTGGGCTGCTGCATGAAGGGCACGGGAGATCTCGAAGGGCGATCTTCGGCATTCTCTGCGATGCGAAGCGCGCCTTGGCCTGCCTTGAGGACGACGGGAAGTGCACCTACTCCGCGACGGGGCCGTGGCCGCCGCGTTGCCATGGGGCATGCGGCCAGAGTGAACCGCATCCGGCGCAAGGCCCACACACACCCACATCCGGTAACGAACTTCACCTGCGGGCCTCAGAGAAGCAACCTGCGCGTGACCGGCGTGGCCTTCAATGGTCGCACCGGCTCGCAGGAGGCGAGCCCGGCTTCACAAATCACTCCAAGGAGAAACGCATCATGACGAAGACATTGGCGATTTTGCTGGCCGCATCGGCCATCCTGGCCGGCTGCGTGGTCGCACCCTACGACCGCCCGCCACCGCCGCGTGGCCATCAGTACGGTGACCGCGACCGTGACGGCGACGGTGTACCCAACCGCTACGACCGCGCCCCGAACAACCCGTACCGCAACTGAGCGATGAATGAAGAACGGCCGCGAAGCATTGCGCTTCGCGGCCGTTTGTTCGTGGGCGTTTCGGTTGCCCGCGTGCCTTACCCCGGTCGGCGCGCCATCAGCGCCCAGATGCCCGCCGCGCTCAGCAGCGAACCGCCTGCGAAGTTGAAGCGCCGCTGCGCGCGCGGCGAAGAAAGCAGCTTGCGCGCCGAGCCCGCGAACACCGCATAGAGCGTGGCATTGGTCGCGGCCAGCACCACGAAGGTGACGGCGAGCACCCAGAGCTGACGGGTCACGTCGGCCGTGGGGCTGATGAACTGCGGCAGGAAGGCCACGAAGAACACGATGCCCTTGGGGTTCAGCGCCGTCACGAGGTAGGTGTTGGCGAACAGGCGCAGGCGCGAGGCGGGCGCGGCCGGCGCGGCGATCTCGGTCGACGTGATGCCGGCGCGCAGCAGCCTGATGCCCAGGTACAGCAGGTACAGCCCGCCCGCCCACTTCACGGCCGTGAACCAGAAGGCCGAGGTGGCGAGCAGCGCGCCCAGCCCCAGCAGCGAGACCACCAGCGCGGTCGAATCACCGAGCGCCACTGCTGCCACCAGCGGCACGTTCGCGCGGCGGCCGTGCGACATGGAATAGCTGATCACCGTGAGGATGGTCGGCCCTGGAATGATCAGCATGACGGCCGAAGCCGCGACGAAGGCGAGCCAGAGTTCGATGGGCATTAAGTTGTCTCCTGAGGGTGGTGTTGTTGTGTGTGGGTGTGTGGAAAGCGATGCGCTGCGTCAGCTTCGTCAACTTCCGATGGCCGTGCGCGCCACATGCCAGGTGCCGCGATGCCCGTCCACGTAGCTGATCGGCGAGTTGGCAAGGTCGTCGAGTTCCGCGTCGTCCAGGCAGGTCACGTTCACGCCGTAGGCGCTCTCGCCGGTCTCGGGCGAATGGCCCACGCCGAAGGAGCGCACGCGGCAGTGCCTGCAGACGATGTAGTGGCTGTTGCGGGTGTCGAGCATCTGCTCGCTGAGTTCGGATTCGCCTTCGAGCAGACGGAAGGCATCGGTCGCGACGATGGCCGGCCAGAAGCGCGTTTGCGTGCAGATGGCGCAGTTGCACCGCAGGGTGCCCAGGCTCAGGTCGATGTCGGCTTCGAATCGCACGGCGCCGCAGTGGCAGCCACCGGTGTAAGTCTTTTTCATGTGCTTGTTTGCTGTTTCCGATCGATGGAGCCAGCCGGCAAACACCATATCAAATGCCGTGCCCGCGGGCTGCGGCGGGGTTTTTCTTCAGTGGGGCGCCGTGCTGCCGAAGCGGGCGGCCGACCGGGCCTTGGCGCGTTCAGCCTCGATCGCGCGGTCCTTGGGCTCGGCCGTGGTGACCATCGATTCGATCAGGCGGGCGGCCGTTGCGGCCACCTCATCGACCGCGCGCTCGAAGGCTTCCTCGTTCGCTTTCGACGGCACGCTGAAGCCGCTGAGCTTGCGCACGAACTGCAGCGCGGCGGCGCGAATCTCCTGCTCGGTGGCGGGGGGCTCGAAGTTGTAGAGGGTCTTGATGCTGCGACACATGGGCGCTTTCCAGTCGGCGGGTGGGTGGGCGATTGAGCTGCGTCAAAGATCAGGATTTTTGCATCTGCTGCTGGAAGGTGATCTCGATGAACTCGGCCGGGCGGCTGAGCGCGACCAGCACGGTCACCCGAAGAATGCCTTCGAGAACGTCCTCGGGCGTCATGGTTTCGTTCAGGCCGACGATGACGCTGAACGCATCCTCCGGCTTGGCGCCGGCCAGGCCGCCGCGCTTCCAGATGCCGGTCAGGAAGTTGCTCGCCATGCTCCTGATGGTGACCCAGGTGTTGGCGACGTTGGGCTCGAACACATAGGCCTTGGTCGCCAGGCGCAGGGATTCTTCGAGCATGAGCATGGTGCGACGCACGCTGATGTAGCGCCAGTCCAGGCTGTTGCCGTCCAGCGTGCGCGCGCCCCACACCAGCGTGCCTTCGCCGATGAAGGTGCGGATGGCGTTGATCGACTTGCCGGTCGGGGTGATGTTCAGGTCACTCTGCTCGTCGCTCGTGATGGCGACCGCCGGCGACACCACCGAGTTCAGGCCGACGTTGGCCGGCGCCTTCCACACGCCACGCGAGTTGTCGACCAGGGTGTAGACCCCGGCCATTGCAGCCGCCGGTGGCAGCAGGTTCAGCTTGCGCTGGATGGCCTGCAGGATGCTGGCGTAGGTCGGGCTGACCGAGAGCAGGGCCTTGTGCAGCGCGTCGTCCGACAGGTAGGTCTTTGCCTTCGGATCGCGCGCGTCATCGCCGACCTGCGCCAGGATGTCCTGCAGCGCCTTGGGTGCAGCGCTGCCACCGGCTTCGGCCAGCAGCAGTGCCTTGACCTTGGCCATGTCCACGAAGCTGGTGAAGCCGAGGTCGGTGGCCTGCACGATCGAGGTGTTCAGCCACGGGTAGTAGGCGGCTGAATATTGGAGAAAATTGGTACCCACGCCATCGCGAAAGGCCGCAATGCAATCGCCACGCGGATCGGTGCGCTCGCGGTAGCCGTCGCTGATGTCGAGGATGGCAAAGCGGCTCTTCGTCTGCGAGCCGCAGTGCGCGAGGGCGTGTTGCTGCAGCGCGATGCAGTCCGCCTGCGGCAGCGTCATCGCATCGGGAATCACCACCATGGTCGGCTCCTGCTCCGTGAGCAGCAGGTCGATGCCGCCCTGCAAAGGCGCCACCTGCACGCCCGAGTCGGTGTAGCCGCCGACCGAAACGACGTAGCACGGGCCACCGCCGTTCTGGAAGAACAACCGCATGCAGTGATGCAGGTAGTAGCGAGAGGTGTCAGGCTTGCCGTTCTCGCGCTGGAGCACATAGCCGTCGCCGGCGCTGCTGAAGTCGCTCGGTGCGGTGGCATTGGCGTTCTTCACGAACTCGAACTGGTCCTCAGGTGGTCCGCCGTAACAACTGACGAACTCCGACATCGAAGTGACGCGCCAAGGCTTGCCGGTCAGCGAACCGCCCTTGTTGTCAGCGATCTGGGTATAGCCGATGAACGCGGGAACGGCAGTCGCAACTTCGACCACCGAATTCGGAAACGCATTCTTCTCGACGATATAGACACCGGGGGTTTTGTATGCGCCAGCCATGCGTTTGCTTTCTTTGAAAATTATCGAAGCAGGGCCATCGCGTGGGCATCGTGATAGACGCCATCGATCAGGCTTGCTCGGCGCACGATGCCTTCGTGCTTGAAGCCCAGCCGCTCGTACAGCGCCTTGGCATGGAGGTTGTCCGCGCGCACGTCCAGCGCGATGCGGGTCAGCCCGCGAGACCATGATTTGTCGATGGCCGCCTGCAGCAGCCTCGCCCCCAGACCGTGGCCGCGCGCCTCGGGAAGAAGCGCGATGCCCAGCACGCCGATGTGCGCCCGCGAATGCCCGAACACCGGCGACACGTCGCACCAGCCGACCACCTTGTCTCCATCCACCGCCACGAAGTGCGGGAAGTCGCTGGCGATCAGGTCCCGGTAGAAGGCGATCGATTGCGCCAGCGGCGGGGCCTCGGTCAGCGCCAGATACTTCTGCTCGCGCGCGACGACGTCGAGCGCGCGGTGCAGGCTCTCGAAATGCGATTCGGCTGTAGGTACGACGATGACAGGGCTCATGGCCTGGGTTCTTCCGATGCGCGAAGCCGCTCCTCCAGCCGCGCCTTCACCTCCAGCCACTCGTCATCAATGATGCTGAAGCGCACCGAGTTGCGCTTGCGGCCGTCCGGCATGATCCGCTCGTTCCGCACGATGCCTTCCTGCTTGGCACCCAGCCGCAGGATGGCCGCACGCGATTTCGCGTTGATCTCGTCGGTGGTGAGCTGCACGCGCACGCAGGCCATCTCTTCGAAGGCGTGCCGCAGCATCAGGTACTTGGCCTCGGTGTTGACGAAGGTCTTCTGCCACGAGGCCGCAATCCATGTGCTGCCGATTTCCAGCTTGCGGTTGTTGCGGTCGATCTTCCAGAAGCGCGTGGAGCCGATCACGCGGCCGGTGTCGCGGATCACGGTGGCGAACGGCATCACGGTGCCCACGGCGCGGCCGTCGAGCGCGGTGCGCAGATAAGCCTCGACCGTGGCGGCCGAGGGCACGACGGTGAAGGGCAGGTTCCAGAGTTCGCCGTCGGCAGCCGCATCGACAAGGGCGGGTGCGTCGGATGCGAGCAGCGGGCGAAGAAGAATCCGGGGGCCGGTCAGGGACGGTTGTTGGCGCGACATGCGCCAAACGATAGCCGAAGCGGGACTGCGCCACCGGTACAGCCCCGCCGGATGCTGCCGCGTTCAGCCGAATTGCAGCGCGGCTTCCACGGCCAGCGCCACCGCCGCCAGCCGCGCATCGTCACCGCGCACCGACGACAGCATCAGTCCCACCGGCAGTTCGCCCGGTGCATGGCAAGGCAGGCTGAAGGCGCAGCCGTCGAGCAGGTTGATGGCGAAGGTGTTGCGCAGCAGCAGGCCGTTGGCCTGGAAGAAGGCCGCGTCTTCGGCCAGTGCCTCGATGGGCGGCGCGACGATGGGCACGGTCGGGCAGAGCAGTGCGTCGAAGCCTTCGAGCGCGTGTTCGACGCGGCCGATCCAGTCGCGCCGACGGTCCTGCATCGCGATGTAGTCGGCGGCGCGCACTTCGGTGCCGAGCGCGATGCGCGCGGCCACGCGGGTGTCGAAGCCTTCACGGCGTGCGGCGAAGCGCTCGCGATGCACGGCCGAGGCCTCGACCGGCGAAAAGCCGCCGGGCGCGTTGACGGTCGCGATTTCGGCGAGTTCGGCGAGCGTGATGTCGACGATCTGCGCACCCGCTTTCGACAGCGCATGCAAGGCACGCTCGAAAGCGCGCGCCACCGTGGGCTCGATGGCATCGAACATCAGCGTGGCCGGCACTGCGAGGCGCAGGCCTTGCAGTGGACGCCTGCGCACGGCCAGCGGTGCATCGGCAATGGCCGCGTCCACGGTCAGGCAGTCTTCCACCGAGCGCGCCATCGCGCAGACGGTGTCGAGCGAGCGTGCCAACTCGAAGGCACCGGTGCGCGGCACGCGCGACTGCGTGCTCTTGAAACCCACGAGCCCGCACAGCGCGGCCGGAATGCGGATCGAGCCGCCCGTGTCCGACCCGAGGCCGGCCACTGCCAGACCAAGCGCCACCGACACCGCTGCGCCCGACGAAGAGCCGCCCGGAATGCGCGGCGTTTCCGCATCGGCCGGGTTGCGCGGCGTGCCATGGTGCGGGTTGATGCCCACGCCGGAGAACGCGAACTCGGTCATGTTGGTCTTGCCGACGATGGCCGCGCCCTGCGTGCGCAACCGCGACACGGCCTGCGCATCGCGCACGGCAGGCGGTTCGCCTTCGCAGACGGCGGACCCGGCCATGGTGGTTTCACCCGCGACGTCGTAGAGGTCCTTGATCGACACGGGCAGGCCGGCGAGCGGGCCGAGCTGCACGCCGGCCTTGTGCGCCGCATCGGCATGCCGGGCCGCGGCACGCGCGGCGTCGGCGTACAGGCGCGTGAACACATGCTGCGCGGCGGGCAGCGTGGCCGCTTCGAGCACCTGCTCGATCAGCGCTTCATGGGACAGCGCGCCTTGCGCGATGCGCTCGCGCAGGGCGGTGATGGTGAGGTGGCCGTTCGCCATCACGCCACCACCGGCAGTGCTTCGACCGCATAGCGATGCACGATGCGCCGCTGCAAACGCGCATCGTGCAGTTCGATCTCCATCTGCGCGGCGGGGCGGATGCCTTCGCCCTTCGCATTGGGCAACGCGCCCAGCGTGCCGCAAGTCATGAACAGGCCTTCGGGCGCGGCACCGGCGCCGGGCATGCCGTCGCGCAGCGCAGCCAGTGGCCGGATCGACGCGAGCGTGCCGCGCTGGTAGTCCACCCAGCGGCCATCCTCGAAGATGCGCGAGTGCAGTTCGATCTCGTCCTGATGGGCCTGCAGGTCGCGCCAGCGCCATGCGACCTCGGCCACGGGCTTGGCGCACATCTGCTTGGAGACGGCGACGGAGTAGCTCTCGACATGGCGGTCGGTGTGGTCCGAGGCCACGCTCAGCCACCACTCGCCCTGCGAGAAGAAGAACACGGGCTCGGCCTCGCCGGAGCTCTGGTCGCCCAGCGCCTCGATGGCCGGCGATTGGGTCAGCAACTGGGCCGCGACGCGGTAGTACAGGGGCACGCTCGACGGGCGCGGCACGCCGAGCGCGGCCAGTTCCTCGATGTGGTGTTCGATGGCCGCGGTGTCGCGGCCGGTCCATCCCGCCACCACCAGCGCAGTGGGTTCGATGGAGCGCAATTCGATGGACCGTGCGCCGTCGGCGCTCACGGTTTCGCAGGCAAAACGCAATGGCATGGCGGTCTCAGGCTTCCAGCGGTTTCTTGGCGGTCTCGCGCGCTACGAAGAGCGCGACCAGCGTGACGCACAGCGCGCCCGCCACATACAGCGACACGGCCACCGTGCTGCCCCACGACTTGAACAGGCTGGCGATGATCAGCGGCGCGAAGCCGCCGCCCAGGATGCCCGCCAGCGTGTAGGCCAGCGATGAGCCGGCATAGCGCACGCGGCCCGGGAACTGCTCGGTCACGAAGGCGGCCTGCGGGCCGTACATCATCGCGTGGATGATCAGGCCGACCACCACCGCCGCGCAGATGGCCACGGGGTGCGCGCTGTTCATCAGCACGAAGAAGACGAAGGCCCAGACGATGCCCAGCAAGGCGCCGGCAATGTAGACCGGCCGGCGGCCGATGCGGTCCGACAGGCTGCCGAACCACGGCACCGCAATCGCGTTGCAGGCGGCGCCGATCATCGTGGCGGTAAGCGCCAGCGGCCGCGACAGGTGCAGCACCGTCGTCACGTAGGTCAGCGTGAACACCACCACCAGCGCGTACAGCACGTCGGAGCCGATGCGCGAGCCGCCGGCCACCAGCAGGCGGCGCCAGTGCTGCGTGAGCACTTCCTTGATCGGCGTCTTGGCGGTGGTCTTCTTTTCTTCCATCTCGCGGAACACGGGCGTTTCCTCGACGCCGCTGCGCAGCCACAGGCCGAAGATGACCAGCGCCACGCTGGAGATGAACGGAATGCGCCAGCCCCAGGTCTGGAAGTCTTCGGGGCTGAGCCAGGCCGACACGATGGCGATGAAGCCGGTGCCGATCAGCGTGCCGCACGACGGGCCGACCTGCGTGAACGAGGCGTTGCGGCCGCGCTCGTCGGGCTTGCCGTGCTCCATCGACAGCAGCACCGCGCCGGCCCATTCGCCGCCGAGCGCCACGCCCTGCACGAAGCGCAGCGCGACCAGCGCCACCGGCGCCCAGATGCCCCAGGTGGCATAGGTCGGCAGCAGACCCATGAGCCCGGTCGATACACCCATGATGACCAGCGTGGCCACCAGCACGAAGCGCCGGCCGAGCCGGTCGCCCAGGTGGCCGAACACCACGCCGCCCAGCGGGCGCGAGATGTAGCCGACCGCATAGGTCGAGAAGGCGAGGATGGTGCCCGTCAGCGGATCGAAGGACGGGAAGAACACCGCGTTGAAGACCAGTGCGGCCATGATGTTGTAGACGGTGAAGTCGTACCACTCCAGTGTGGTGCCGATGGAGCTGGCCATGGCCAGCCGGCCCATCTTGGCCGGGGCGCCGGTGGGGACGGCCGCCGTTGCGGGAAGCACATGTTCGGTCATGGAAATACCTTGTTCGGTGAAGACATCGGGATCGGTTCGGTTCAGCTCAGCGCAGTTCGGCCGCCGTCAGCTTCCAGCCGAGGGCGAGCAGCCAGCCGGTGGCGGGGTCGGCGTCGAAGGCTGCGGCGGCGAAGGTGCGTGCGCTGCGCGCGGCATCGGCGCTGCTGGCTTCCACCACCAGCATCGGCTGCAGCACGCGGCCTTCGGTGGCTTCGCGCGGCAGCGGCGTGCTCAGGGCGGTGTCGGGCATCAGCAGGTACGACTGCACGAAGCCTGCCTGCTCCGACAACTGGCGGCCGACGCTGGCGGCCCGCGCCACCAGCGCCTGCGCATCGGCGGCCACGGGCAGTGGCAACACGACCACGTGGCTGCCGCTGCCGAAGCCCGTGACCGCGCGCACGGCGCACACGCGGCGAATCGGCTGGCGCATGCGGTCGAGGTTGACGATGGACCACGGCGTCTGCTTCTCGAACGCGGCGCGGTAGCCGGGCGAGCCGAACACGGCCAGCGATTCGGTGCGGTACAGCCCGAGGTACTTGCGCCCGCCTTCGAGCGAGAAGTAGCGCGCGCCCGACAGAAAGCCCGGAATGCGCGCGCGCTCTTCGACATGCTCTTTGTCGTACCAGCGATTGAAGTCGGCGTCGTCGGCGGCATCGACATCGGAGGCGACGAACAGCAGGCCGTTCGCGTTCGCCGCGGCGGTGTCAGGGGAAGATGAAAAGGCGGAAGTGGTCATGGCGGCGGAAGAGCGGGCGGGCCTTCGAAAAATGAAGGCGCGATCTTCCGTCGCAGGGTGGTGCTGTCACAAACGAGTTTTTCTGGGCGACAGCCACAAGAATTACTGGCCCCTTTGTGGGGCCCGGATGCGCCATTTCGAGGGTTATCCCTCTGCTGCGGCGCTCCAGGTTGGTGCCATGGCAGAGGTCGTGAACTGGTCGGACGCGAGGCAGGCCAGCTCGGCCACGAGGCGGATCGCGTCGGAGTCGGCCGCCTCCAGGTGGCTCACCACGATGCGCTGCGGCGAGATGAGCGCGTCGCACTCGATGATCCGCACGTCGCCGCTGGCCACGTATTCATAGCAGGGCGGCAGCGGCACCAGCGCGTTGCCGAAGCCCGCCTTCACCAGCCGCGCCAGCGCCGAGATCGAGCTGACGCAGTGCACCTTGCCCAGCGGAATACCGGCCGCGCGGTACAGGTTCTTGAGCGCCTCGTGCGGCTGCGAGCTGGGGCTCATGGTTAGCACGGGCTGGCGCAGCAACTGTTCGACGGTCTGCGTGCCCTCGGCGCCGACCGGTCCGACCCAGCCCATCGGCATCGGCAGGCAGGGCGTGCTCACGATGCCCGCGCCGGCGATGTGGTCGGTCTGCAGGGCAATGTCGAGCGCGCCTTCGCGCAGGCCGCGATGCAATGCGCGCGTGGTCTCCGACGTGAGCTGCACCTCGATGCCGGGGTAGGTGGAGCGCAGGTTGGTAAGAAAGCCCAGCAGCCAGGTGTGGACCACCGTCTCGATGGCGCCGATGCGCACCAGCCCCAGGATGTCGCCGCGCGGGCGGCCCAGAGAGACGATCTCGCGGCGCAGCTCCAGCAGGCGCTCGCCGTAGTCCATCAGCCGCACGCCCACGGGCGTGAGCCGCAGCTCGCGCGCATCGCGCTCGAAGAGGCGCGCGCCGATGTCTTCTTCGAGCGAGGCCACGCGGTTGGACACGGCCGCCTGCGTGATGTGGAGCCGGTCGCTCGCCGCGCGGAAGCTGCCGAGCCGCGCGGCCCACAGGAAGGCTTCGACAAATCTTGTATTCATGAGGGCACCTGCGCGGCATTTTGCCGCTATTCGCCGGCGCAGGGCCCGCGTGGCTATTTGCGCCTGCGTGCGGTGGCGGGCGGCACGGTGATGTCGTCCACCATCCGCACCGCCGCGGCCGATGCGTTGCTGGCCACCATCACCGCCGCATCCTGCGTGCTCGGGTCGAACACCAGCAGCGCGCGGTAGCCGCCGGTCTGGCCGGTGTGGAAGTAGGTGCGGTGCGCCACCGGTCCGCGCATGCGGATGGCATAGCCCAGTTCGTACTTGTCGTCATGGCCCAGCGGCGTGAGCGCGCGTTCGGCCGCCGCGCCCAGCGGGCCCTTGCGCCCCGCCATGAGCGCACGCGCAAACACCAGCAGGTCGGCGGCCGTCGAGCGCAACGCACCGGCGCCCGCGAGCGCGCCGAAGTCCCAGGGCGTGCGCGGCGACTTGTCGTCGTAGCCCGGTGCAAGGCGCACGGCGTCGGGGCCGAGGTACTGCAGCGTGTCCTTCATGCCCAGCGGCGCGGCGATGTTCTCGTGCACCAGCATGTCCCAGGGCTTGCCGTAGTGGTCGGCGAGCAACTGGCCGAGCAGGCCCAGCCCGAGGCTGCTGTAGGGGCCGCTGCAGGGTGGCTTGCGGTCGAGCTTGAGCGTCGACAGGCCGGTGAGCAACTGCGCGCGGTCGGTGCGCGCGAACGGGTTGCCGTCGCTCAGTGGCGGCGCATCCGGCAGCATGCCGGGCAGGCAGGCGCTGTGCGTGACCAGCCGGCGCAGCGTGATGGCCGCGATGTCCGGCGGCAGTGTGACCTGGCCGGCCAGCAACCGGCCCACCGTGTCGTCGAGCGACAGGTCGCCGCGCTCCACCGCCTGCGCGAGCAGCACGCCGGTGAAGAGCTTGCTGATGGAGCCCACCTCGAAGATCGGCTGCCCGTCGGCGCCGATCTCCTGCACGGGGCCGGGTTGCACCAGGCCATTGCGCTGCATCGCGAACTGCGCCCGGCCCTGGCGCGAGACGCCGACCACGATGCTGCCCGGCGCGTTGTTCATCACGCGCGCCGCGATCTCTGCCGGTGGCGTGGCAAAGCCGAGCGGGTCGGCGTGAACGAAGGGGGCAGCGAGCAGGAGCGCGGCCAGCGTCCATGCCGTCGCATGCCTGTTCAAGAGCGCACCTGGCCCGCTTCGGCCGGAAGAATGCCCATCTGCGCGAGCAGCGTGCGGGCCAGCGGAATGCGCTTGGCGAGATCGGCCTGGCCGTGCATGTCGATGTTCAGCGCGAAGCTCTTCACGCTGCCGTCCGCGAGCGCCACCCAGCCCACCCACCAGCCGAGCGACAGGCTCGGCGCTTCGTACCAGCCGGTCTTTGCATGCAGGTCGTAGGCGGGCGTCTGCTCGATCCGCGTGATCTCGTGCACCATGTCCTGGCTGCGCGCGGACATCGGCAGCGCGCGCTGCGCAAGCCGCATCAGAAAACGCGTCTGCTCCACCGCCGAGATCTGCAGCGAGTTGTTGACCCAGAAGCGGTCGACCTGCGTGCCCAGCGTCTCGTTGCCGTAGTGCAGCTTCGCGATCCATTCATTCATGCGCGCCAGGCCAATGCGGCGCGCCACCCCGCGGTAGAGCGGAAAGTTGGAGACGCGGATCGCTTCGCGCAGGTTCATGTCCCGCTCCCATTCCTTGCGGGGCAGCGGCTTGCCGTCGTAGGGAAAGATTTCGTCGATGTCCTTCACCGCGCCGGTCTCCAGCGCGATCAGGCTGTTGGGAATCTTGTAGGTCGATGCGGGGCTGTAGCGGCGTTCGGCGCGCTGGCGGTCGACCACCGTGAGCTTCGAGGTGGTGCTGTCGAGCACCGCCCATGTGCCCACTACGCCGGCCTGCTTGAAGTACTTGGCGAGGTCCGGGCGTTCTTCGACATGGGCGAGGGGTGTGGTGGGCGTGGCTGCGTCGGCGAAGCGGGTGCCGAGCAGCGCGGCCAGCAGGCCGCTGCTGCTGTGTGCGAGGAAGCTGCGGCGGCGTTGGGGGCGAATCATTCGATCTCCTGATGGTTGTTGCGAGGCCCGAGGCAGGCATGGGCATGCAAGGGCGATGGCCGGAATCATCCGGGGCATGTGGCACGGCAACAAGCAAGGCCGCCGGCGGCCTCGTCACTGCCGTAACCGCCGTAACGTGACGCTCGTTACGCAAGAGACGCATGCGGGGCGCGCGTTGCATCTCTACGATGCGTGCCGTTGTCTTGTCTTGTTCGAGCGTTCATTCACCGGTCCGTTGCCATGTCCCTGATTTCATTCACCCGCCGCGCGGGCATCGCGTCCTGCTGCGTGGCCGCGATCACTTTCTTCATCGGCGCCGCCGCGCAGGCGGACACGCGGCCCGCTGCTGTGCAGACCTTGCAGGTCGGCGGCGCGTCGCGCAGCTATCTGCTGTCCGACGATGACAAGCCGCGCCAGCCGCGCCCGCTGATCGTCGCCCTGCACGGTGGCGGCTCGAACGCGGACCTGCTCATTGCGGCCACCGGCCTGTCGGAGGCCGCGCGCAAGGCAGGCTTTCTCGTGGCTTATCCGAACGGCAGCGGGGCCAACGCGGATGCCTACACGTGGAACTCCGGCGCCTGCTGCGGCTACGCGAAGGCGAACAACGTGGACGACGTGGCCTGGCTGCAGGCACTGGTCGCGCGCCTGGTCAAGGAGGGGCGGGCCGATCCGAAGCGCGTGTTCGCGGTCGGCTTTTCCAACGGCGGAATGATGGCCTACCGTTGGGCTGTGGAGGCACCCGGCAGCCTGCGCGCGGTGGCGGCGGTATCGGCCACGCTCGACATCGCTCCCGCGCGGGTGCGCCAAGGGCTGCCCGTGCTGCACATCCACGGCACGGACGACCCCTACGTGCCCTATGCCGGCGGCATCGGCCGCAAGGCGACGACCGGTGTGCCGCGCCTGTCGGTCGAGAAGACCATCGAGCGCTGGGCCGCTGCGATGAACGCCCGTGCGCAGCCCGCGGAACGGCTTCGTCCGTCAGCCGGCGATGACGGAACCTCGGTCACGCGCGTGCGCCATGCCACGGCGACCGATCCGCAAGCCGTGGTGCTGTACCGCATCGAGGGCGGCGGCCACACGTGGCCCGGCAGTGCGCTGGCGTCGATGCCGGACAACCGCGTGTCGCGTCAGCTCGATGCGAGCGAGACCATCGTGGCCTTCTTCAAGGCGCACGCGAAGCCGTGACGGCCGTAGCGAGGTGCCGGACCACTGCCGCAAGAAATTCCCGGCATGCCGCTTCGGGGCTCCTGTTGTCGAGGATGTCCCTGACCTGTTGCGTCGGCTGCCTGAGTTCCAGTTCGATTTCTTCGATGAACAGGGCCAGCTCTTCAGGCGTGCGGTCTTGCCGCAGCACGTCGGCGATGCGCTGCGCCTCCGCAAGCGGTTCCGTCGTGAACAAAACGCCGTAGAGCGCCAGGCTGATCGGGTGGCCCCACCGGTACGTCAGCGGGCCACCGGCCTCTTGCGCGTAGTGGCGCAGGCAGGCCGGGCATTGCAGGAAGGCGATGGTCTGCGTGGGTTTGCCGGGAAGCAGGCGCAGTGCCGTCGAGGGGCAGCGCAGGCAGTTCTTCTGCTCGCTGCCTTGCGGCATGCCTTGCATGCGAGGCTCAGGCACCACCGGAATAGAAGAACTCCTCCCGCACGATCTTGCCGTCCTTGACCGTGTAGAGGCCCATCTCTTCCATCGTGAGGCGCTGGCCGGTGGGTTTGACCGTCACGTCGAAGCGGAAGCCGACGATGAAGCGGTCGTCGTGCGGCCACGGGCCGGCGATCTGCATCGAGTGGACTTCGTGGTTGGCGCTCCACCATTCGCCCTTGGCCTGGATCGCTGCCAGGCCCACGGCTTCACGCTGCGCGCCGGGCGGGGCGCTGGCCTCGACGCTCGTTGCCTCGGGTGCGTAGAGCACCTTGGCATCCTGAAACTTCCCTTGCTTGCACAGCGCCACGAGTTTGCTGGCGATTTCCGTCGTGTTCATGCGGTTTCTCCTGAAGAAGAGAGAGGGGATGGGCGGGAGCGCGAGTGTAGGCCGGTGCGGCTGCCGGCGTGCGTCAGTGTGTGTCTGGTGCGCTTTGCGGGACGTTGAGCGTTCGCATGGCTTCGATGGGTTCCTGCGAAACCCACAGCAGCGTGTTCAGGTAGGTCTCGATGCGATCGACGAGCGCGCTGCGCGGGCCTTCGCGCCATTCGGGCGAGCCGTAGAAGGCGCCTTGCTCAGCCTCCAGTGCCTCGCGGTTCTCGTAGGCGCGCACGAGGTGGTAGGTCTCTTCCTCGTGATCGCAGCGGCCGTAGGTGACGACGTCCATGCCCTTGCTGCGCAGCATCGGCACGGCGCGCGTGTGCATGGCTTCATGAAAGGCGGGCAGGGTGCCGGGCTTGAGCCGGTAGGTGCGGATTTCGATGAGACGCTTCATGAATGGATCTCCCGATTGAAAAGACGGGCCGGCAGGGCTACGAATAGATGGCACCGACCACCAGGAAATAGATCAGCAGCAGCACGGCCATGAAGCCCTTGACGTTCTTCGTCGCGAAGCTGACGTAGCCCGCAATGGCCTCGTCGCTCAGCCGCGATTGCAGCGCGTGATCCCGCGGCAGGATGGCGCGCAACAGGTAGCTGCCGAAGAAGACGGCGCCGACAAGGACGACCATGAACAGCACGGGAAGCAGGATCTGCATGTGAGTCGAAGGTGAATCGATGAGTGTTGGGTGACGTTGGCGTGCTGTGACAAGGCTCACGCGGGAATGCGCGGCGCTTCCACGTCGTACAGGTGCGCGGCAAAGTCGTACTTGTATTCGTAGTCGCCCGCATAGGCCAGCGCGATCTTGCCGGTCCACGTGATGTTGAAGCGGTCGGTGCCCGCGATGCGGTCGAAGCGGATGCGGTGGTGGGCGGCAGCGTCGTGGCCCAGCAGGTAGATGTGGAAGGCGTTGTCTTCCGTGTCTTCGGGCGGCGGCTCGTCCACGCGGGCTTCGAGGCCGTCGATCCGCGAGAGGCTGAAGTCGGAGAGCGCGCACACCGCGAAGCCGTTGCCATCGCCCCAGTTCGTCGATGACAGCGTGCAGCGGTGGTAGTTGTTCCAGACGTTGGGTGCTTCCCAGTCCGAGGGGTAGTCGATCTCCTCGTCTTCGGGCTCGTCGATCTCGCGCTCGGCGTCGTAGTCCGCGCTGCGCAGGTGCAGGTCGAACCACACCATGCCGTCCCTGACGGAGGCCGTCCAGCGAAACTGCGCGACGGGGTGGCCTTCGGGCCAGGGGTTGCCGGTGAAATGAATGCGGTCTTGAGGCGTCGTCATGTGGCGGGTGTGAATCGATGCAATGGGCACGGACGCCACACAGTGTCCGCGACAACCCGCTCGCCGGCTACTCCTGCATGGCGGCACTCCAGCGGCGCTGCATCTCCTCGGGGCTGACTTCCTCCAGGCGCGTGGCAAGGTGCCAGCGGTGTCCGAAGGGGTCGAGCAGCAAGCCCGCTCTGTCGCCGAAGAACTCCTCCTTGGCGGCGCGCAATACCGTGGCGCCGGCTTCCTCGGCAAGCGCGATCGTGGCGTCGACGTCCGCGACGTACAAGTGGATCGACACCGGCGTGCCGCCGACGCGCGCGGGGCCCAGCGCGCCGAAGTCGGGGTACTCGTCGGCCAGCAGCAGCTTGGCATCGCCGATGCGCAGCTCGGCGTGCCCGACCTTGCCGCCGGGTTCCGAGAGCCGGAACAGTTCTTCGGCACCGAACGCGTGAATGTAGAAGTCGATCGCACGGGGGGCGTCGGCAACAATGAGGTAAGGCGCAAGGCATTGCGCCGGAACGGGACGGGGAGTGCGCATGGGATGGTCCTTGTGCAGGTTTAGAATTTAATTACGTTACGCATCGTTCCATAAATGAAACCAGTTGTCAAAGACGCTTTGCAGGCCCCGCTTCCCGCCGCACGCGGCCGGCCGCGCAACCTGCAATTGCGGCAGGCTGTGCTCGATGCGGCGCGCGAACTGCTGGCGCAGGTCGGCCCGTCGGGCGTGACGATGGAGGCAGTGGCAGCGAAGGCGGGCGTGGGCAAGCCCACGGTCTACCGGTGGTGGCCGAACCGGCATGCGGTGACCATGGACGCGCTGATGACTTCGACCGCGCAAGAGAAGAAAAAGAAGCCGCAGCGCGCCGCGGCCTCGGCGCTGCTTGCGCTGTCGCGGCAACTGGACATGGTGGTGCGCACGCTGTCGTCGCCCATGGGGCGCAATGTCACGACCCTCATTGCGGCCGCCGATCCCGACACCGAGTTGTCGAAGGCCTTTCGCAATCACTTCATCCTGTCGCGCCGCGACGAGGGGCGGGTGCTCTTGCAGCAGGCGGCCGAGGCGGGTGAGATCCGGGCGGATGCCGACCTGGAGATCGCGCTCGACCAGATCTACGGTGCGCTGTTTTTTCGCCTGCTCATGGGGCATGCACCGCTCGACGAGGGCTTCGTCAAGGCACTGATCGCGAGCCTGCTCGCGGGGCTTGGTGCGAACCCCGTCACGAACGCGGCCAGCCTCAGGCGCAAGCCTGCGGCGCCTGACGCTTCACCGCGCGGGTCGCGAGAAAAGTCGGCATGAACCGGTCGACCACGAAGCGCGGATGGGGCTGCGCGTCCTCGTAGAAGCCGTCGATGGAAAAGCCGGCTGCGATCTGCCCGCCGATCAGGTCGGTCAGCGAATGACCGAACACCACCGCTTCCGCGTTCTGCCGCTTCTTTTCGAGCACGTCCTGCGGCAGATCCTTCAGGTCGGAATACGGCAGCTTGTACAGCGGGCGCACCAGCCCTTGGGCCAGCAGCGCCGGGTCGCGGTCGCCGATGAAGACCACCGGGTTGTAGAAGCTCGCGAGCAGGGCGCCGCCGGTCTTCAGCACGCGATGGCATTCGCGCCATACAGGGCGCACGTCTGGCACATAGAGGTTGGAGATCGGGTGGAAGACGATGTCGAACTGCGCATTGGCGAACGCGCCCAGGTTGCGCATGTCGCCTTGCACTGTCGCGAGGTCGAGGTCGTCGCGTTCGGCGACCCGGCGGTCCTGCTGGAGCTGTTCGTCCGACAGGTCGAACACTGTGACCTGCGCACCGGCCGCCGCGAGCACGGGCGCCTGCTGACCGCCCGCCGAAGCGAGGCAAAGAATGCGCCGGCCCCGCACGTCGCCCAGCCAGTCGGCCGGCAGCGGCTGCGGCGTGAGGTGCACGCGCCAGTCGCCGTTGCGCGCCGCGGCAATCAGCTCGCTGCTGACGGGTCGCGACCACTCGCGTTCCTCGGTGGCCTGGCGATCCCAGGCGGCGCGGTTGTGGGAGAGAAAGTCGTCGATGCTGTCGTTGCTGCTCATGCGTCGTTCGGTTGCAGAAGGTCCCAGCGGTTGCCGCAAAGGTCGAGAAAGACCGCGACGGTGCCATGCGGCTCGTGGCGCGGCGCTTCGAGAAAGCGCACGCCGTGGGATGTCATGTGTTCGTGGTCGGATTCGAAGTCGGTGGTGTGCAGGAACAGGAAGACGCGTCCGCCCGCCTGCTTGCCGATGCTGGCCGCCTGCTCGTCGGTCACGGCCTTGGCCAGCAGCAGCGCGGCGCCACCGGCGTGCCGGCCGGGCGCGACCACCACCCAGCGCTTGCCCGGCCCGCGCGGCGTGTCTTCGACCAGCTCGAAGCGCAGCGCCTCGGTGAAAAAGCGGATGGCCTCGTCGTAGTCGTGGACGAGGAGGGTGACGGTGGCGAGATGGCGGGACATGGGCGTAGGGCTGGTGAGCTGCGGATTGTCTTGCGCGATGGCGATGCAGCGATCCTGCAAGGCAGCGGCATGCATCTGCTCCTGCGTGTCCGTCCAGAACACGTTCTTGCGGCAATCGCTGCAATAGCGGACATCGGGCGAGGATGTCTCTTCGAGCGCATCCCATCGCTTGGGGCACGACAGGGCTGCTTCTTCGTGAGGCACTGCCGTCTGCGCGGCGGCTGGATGAGCGGGTGCGCGGCCGATGCGGATGGATTTCTTCATCGTCATGGCCTCGGGGTCCGTCAAGCGATCGGGCAGACCGCTCTCAGGAAAAGACGATCGCCGTCTTGTGCGCAATGCTCAGCCGCGCCGATTCGTAGAGCCGCAGCCACGCCGCGTATTCCCGATGCAGGCCTTCGTCGAGATCGATCAGGCGATCGATTCGTGCGGCTTCCTCGTCCGACAGTTGGCCGTCGACAAGGGTGATGCCGAGCGCGGGCGCCACCAGCACCAGCTCGTCGCGCAGCCGGTAGGAAGAGCCGAGCATGCCGCCGGCCACTTGCTTTTCATCGTCCGGGCTGGAATACAGCACCTCTTCAAAATCGACCGGCACATAGAAGCCCTCTGCATCCGAGTGGCGGATCAGGTGGCTTTCCGAGTCGAAGAGCGCGTCTTCGACCACCGGGTCGTCCGTGGGATCGACACCGTCCGCCAGCGGCGTTGCCATCCATTCGGGCGACGCCGCGCGGTATGCGTAGGCCAGGCGCAGGTAGTGGATGAACGAGTACGGAAAACTGCCCAGCGACGCACGCGAGTGCAACGGCGGCAGTTCCCGGGGCTCGGCATGCGGCGGAAGGCCCGCCGATGCCAGCAGCTTGTTCGCCACCGCCAGTTCTTCCTGGCGCCATCCGGCGCCTTCGGTGTCGTTCTCCAGCAAGTAGGCAAGCGTGCCGACGCCGATAGCGAGGCCCATGATGTTTCTCCCTTTTTCCCGTCAGTCAGTCAGTGGGTCGATCAGTCGGTTGCGATGCGGTTTACTTCGCCGCCTTCACCTTCACCCGCGCGTTCGGCGACTCGCCGAACATCTCGGGCGCGTACATCGCCTCGACGCGGCTCGGCGGCAGCGCGAAGTCGCCGACGTTGTTCAGGCGCACGGTGTATTCCATCTTCACCACGCCCTTGGGCATGTACTCGTAGTAGCTGCGGAAGGCCTCGAAGCTACGCTCTTCAAAAGCAGCCCAGCCGGAGCCCGACTTCTTCTCGCCTTGCGTGGCGATCTGCGAGTCGCGGCCCAGGCCGCCGCCCAGGATGGTCGCGCCGCCCGGGATCGGGTCGCTGATGACGACCCAGGTCATGTCGGCACTGGCGTTCACTTCGAGGGTGACGCGCAGCACGTCGCCGCGCGTGTACTTGCCCGCGGTGGCCTGCTCGACCGGCGTGATGGTCTTCTTGATCGCATAGCCGGCAGCGAACGGAGCCTTCAGCTGCACGGCGGCAATCGACTGCAGCGTGAGCCACGGCTTGCCGGTGCCTTGCTGGGTGACCAGCAGCGTGTCGCGCACCGGTGCGCCGGAAGGCGAGGCGGCCCAGGGCAGGAACATGCTGTTGTTCTTCAGGTTGCCCGGCGAGGCGGGTGCGCCGAAGAAGGTGGTCTGGTTCGGTGCACCGGCAGCGTCGGTCGTCTTGATGCGCTCGACCTTGCTCCAGTCGACCTGCGCCTTCACGGCACCCAGCGTGGCGGCGGTCACGCCCGACACCGGGGTGCTCTCGAACACCTTGCTGAATTTCTCCAGCGCCAGTCCGCCCCACAGGTTGGCGGTGGTGGTGTGCCATGCGCCGTTCTGCTGGCGGCCGATGAAGCCGTTGGCGAGCTTGCCGATGTCGTCCTTCCAGGCCGGGTCGTCCATCACGCTGAGCAGCAGGCGGGCGGTGTTGACGTCGCCGTTGGTCATCAGCCACCACCAGTAGTCGTCCTGCTCGGTGCTGAAGATCAGCTTGGTGCCTTGGTAAGACAGGCGGGCCTTCAGCACGTTGTTGGCTTCGTCCAGGCGCTGCTGGCGCTGCGGCACGTCGTTCACGCGCTTCAGGATATTGAGCCAGTCGATCACCGCGCTGGTGGGCCACTGGTTCGGCGCGATGGTGATGCTGCCGACCATGCTGCCCTTCGCCTTGCCGTAGCGCGAGAGCGCTTCGAGCGCGGCGAGCTTGCGAACGTCCAGGTCCTTGCGCGGGCTCCAGAACTCGCGCGTGATGCGGCCTTCGACAAAGGCGATCAGGCCCGATTCCATCGGCGCGCGCACGTCGTCCGCCAGCGCAAAGGCCGGGTTGAGCTGCGAGGCTTCGTTCGTCGCTGCGAGCAGGTACGAGGTGAGGATGTCGCTGCCGCGATTGGCTTCGCCATCGCGCGGCGGGAAGTAGTTGGCCAGGCCGTCGCTGTCCAGATAGGTGGGCAGCGTTGCCAGCACGCCTTGCCACATCTTCGCGTCGCGCAGGCCGACCGATTTGCTGGTCTTCTGTTCGAGGCAGATGAAGGGGTAGTTCGCGAACCAGTCGCGCACGCCCGGCAGGCCTTCGGCGAGCTTGGGTTGCAACGACAGCTTCAGGCCGCCACGGCCGGGCAGGGCGTCAGCCGGTGGTGCGACGTCGAGCGTGAACGGCCCATCGAGCTGCACCAGCGTCGCCTGCTGCACCGTGAGCGGCACCGAAGGCACGATGCGCTGGCGCACCTTGAGCGCGTCGCGCGCGCCGCCGATGGTGTCCTTCGCTTCGATCTCCCACAGGATGGCTTCGGCGCGCGTCTGCGCGAGCTGCGCGGGCGCGGTCACGGTCCATGCGACCTCGCGCGCTTCGCCGGCCGGGATGTCCACGGTCTGCGGCTCCAGCGTGAGCAGCGTGGCACGCGGCGTGGCCTCGACCTTCATCGGCTTTTGCGTGGTGTTGCGCAGCGTGATCTGGGCGCGGAACTGGTCGTCCTCGCGCACCAGTGGCGGCAGGCCGCTGATGATCTGCAGGTCCTGCGTGGCCTGGATGCTCATCTGGCCGGTGCCGAACAGGTTGGCGCCGGAGTCGGCCACGGCCACGATCTTGAAGGTGGTGAGCGCATCGTTGAGCGGCACCGTCACCACGGCCTGGCCGTTGGCATCGAGCACCACCTTCGGGTTCCACACCAGCAGGGTGTCGAGCAGCTCACGCGTCTGGCCCTTGCCGCCGCCGCCGCCCGCGGGCACGGCCTTGCGCCCGTAGTGGCGCCGGCCGACGATTTCCATTTGCGCGGTGGAGGTGCTCACGCCCCAGCTGCGTCGCTGCAGCATCGCGTTGAGCAGGTCCCAACTGTCGTTGGGCATCAGCTCCAGCAGGGCCTGGTCGACCGCGGCCAGTGCCACTTCGGCGCCCGCCGCGGGCTTGCCGTCGGGCAGCTTGGCGGAGATGGTGATCTGCGCCTTGCTGCGGATCGGGTAGCTGGGCTTGTCGCTGGTGACGGTCACGTCGAGCTGGTGCGCGCGCGTGCCGACGCGGATCTCGGCCATGCCCAGGCGATAGGCAGGCTTGCTCAGGTCGACCATCGCGGTGGGCGCGACGTATTCCTTGCCTTCGTACCAGAAGGCGGTCCACCACTCGCGCGGTGCCTTGAAGCCCCAGGTGAAGAAGCTGTACCACGGCACTTCGCGCAAGCGGCCGCGCAATGCAAGCACGCTGACGTAGGCGTTCGGGCCCCATTCAGGCTTGACCTCCAGGGTGACCGTCGGGTCCTTGCCGTCGAGCTGCACCACGTGCGTCTCGATGATGCCTTCGCGTTCCACGGCGACCAGCGCGGTGGCAAAACGGAACGGGCTGCGCACCTGGAACTTGGCGATCTCGCCGGGCTGGTAGCTCTTCTTCTCGGGCAGCACGTCGATGCGGTCGTTGTCTTCGCCGCCGAACCAGAGTTCGCCCTGCTTGGTCACGTAGACGGAGCTGACGGCCTTGCTGTCGCGGCCGTCGCTGTCGGTGGCGCTGGCCACGAGTTCGACTTCGCCGGCTTCCTTCAGCTCCGACTCGCACAGCAGCAGGCCGCGCGAATCGCTCTTGCCGCTGCAGACGGTGCCGATGTCCTTGGTCTCGGTCTTGTTGTCGTAGGTGTAGAAGCCGCCCACCATGCGCTTGCGGCTGGTGGTGGTGATGCGGGCCACGGCGCGCACGTTGAGCGTCACGCCGGCCTGGGGCTTGCCCGTGAGGTCGAGCGCGAGCGCCTGGAACTTCAGCTTCTGGGCGGTGGAGACCCAGCCCTCGGTCTTGATGCCGGCGATGACCGAAGCCGGCCACAGCGTCTGCGTACTGCGGATGGTCTGCACTTCGCCGTTCGGATCAGCGTAGGTGGCTTCGAGCAGCAGCTCGCGCGGGGCCTTGACCTTGGGCACCTTGTCGATGGTGACCTTGCCGGCGCCGTCCTTGTTCAGCGTCACGGGCAGCTTGTCGGCGATCACGCGGGTGTCGCTGGTGCTGTTGATGTCTTCCTCGCCCGAACCCGTGTCGGCGGAGGCGGCCTGCGTGCCGTCGGCCTGCTCCGCGCGCGGCGGGTTGAAGCTGAAGGCGTCGTAGTCGGAGAAGCTCAGGCTCTTGCCGCGCACCATGGCCGACACGCGCACCGGCAGGTTGGCGGCGCCACCGCCGGCCACGTAGTTGATCTGCACGTCGGTGGGCACCGTGGTGGCTGCCACCAGCGGCTTCTTGTCGGTGGGCGCGATGCGGCCTTCGAGCACGGGCAGGCGGAATTCCTCGACGCGGAACATGCCAGTGCTGAAGCTGCGGCGGCCGCCGCCTTCGTCGTTGTCATCGCCTTCACCGTCGCCATTGGTGGCCTTGGCGCCGCCGGTGCGCAGCTCCACCTGGTACGCGCCGAGCTTGGCGGCCGGCGGAATGGGGAAGGTGTTCTCCGCGCTCAGGCCGCCGGTGGCGGTCTTGCGCCAGTTCAGCGGCTGCGTGAAGCGCTGGCCGCTGCCCGTATGGGTAATGACGAGCGTGTCGGGCCGGCTCTCGGGCAGGCCGAAACCCTTGCTGGTCTGCGTGCGGATCAGGCTCTTCATCGACACCGTTTCGCCGGCGCGCAGCAGCGTGCGGTCGAAGATGGTGTGGGCGATCTGGTCGGGTTCGGGCTGCAGGTTGGTGGGTACGTTGAAGCGCCAGGGCTCGATGCCGCGCTGCCAGTCGCTCCAGGTGAAGGCCAGGTCTTCAATGCCCTTGTCGTCCTTGGCGCGGGCGCTCACGAACCATGCGCCGCCGTCGTATTCGTTGGGGCCGTTGCATGACGGCGCCTGCGGCGAGATGCCGTTGAGCATGACGATGCCGCTCGCGTCGGTGGTGCCGGTGGCCACGGCCTTGCCGTCGCAACTGGACACGCGCACCTCGGCGCCCGCCACCACCTTGCCCTTGTCGAGCGTGGTGACCCAGGCCATCGAGTTCTCGCGGCCCAGCTTGAAGTGCACCGCCAGGTTGGTGGCCAGCGCGGTGGTGCGCACGTACATCGTGCGGCCGGCGTTGTAGCGTTCGTCGAGCAGCGCTTCGCCCAGTTTTTGCGAGGCGATCTCCAGCACGTGGAAGCCCGGCGTGAGCGGGATGCCGATGACTTCGAACGGGCGCGGATCGGCACCGTCGGACTTGGGCATGTCGAGCGCCTTCACGCCCGGCTGGCCCGCCAGCAGCGACAGCATGCGGGTCTGCAGCGAGGTGCGGTCGTCCTTGTCGATGACCGGGGGCAGCGGGCCCTTGATGTTGTCCTTGCGCGCCTGTTCGCGTGTGACGCTGTAGCTGTCGTAGCGGCGCACCTTGCGGAACCACGCGATGATTTCCGCGTCGGTCTTCGGGTTCATGTCGCTCACCTTGCCGGGCGTGAGCGCATTCACCATCAGTTGCGGCTCCACGCGGCGCACCGTCACCGGCATCATGGCCGGGGTGTCGGGCTCGGCCAGGCGCTCGATCACGCCGAAGGGCGAGGCGGCGAACTTGGCCAGCGGCGGCATGGCGCCCGTGGCGACCTTCATCGGGAAGTTGCCGGGCGTGGCCAGCGGGCGGCCCGAGGCATCCTCGAACTTGGAGGGCAGCTCGATGCTGTATTGCGCGCTCTCGGTCAGCGGCGGCTCGAAGCTCACGCCGTTGACCACGTCGTCGTCGCTCTGCGTGCCGCCGTCGTTGTCGAGCTTGGCCTTGATGGTCTTGTCGCCCTTGAGCTGGATCTGCGAAGCCAGCTTGCGCGTGACCGGCGCATTGAACTGCAGTTGCATCGGGCGCAGCGGCAGGCAGGCGGCCTGCGCGTTCTCGCGCTCGCAGGTGAACGAAACAGCGAAGGGCTCGCGCACCTGGTAGTCGAAGCGGCGCTCCACGTTGTTGGCAACGCCCGACGGCGTGGCCACGCCCTTGCCGTAGACGATCTGCACCTTGGCGCCGGGCGTCAGCGTGCGGTTGCACTGCATCGTGATGAAGCGCAGCGGGTCCTTGGCGGCTTCCTTCTCGCGGCTGAAGGCCTTGAGCAGGCCGGTGCGCTGTTCGCCGTCGAGCAGCTTGACGGGAACGCGTTCGCCCACGCCGTCGGCCGAGCACCAGACATTCCTTTGCACGCTGTCGAGCGTGGCCGCGCCGTTGAGTTCGAGCATGAACATCTGCTGTTCATCGATGCGCGCGTAGGTGCCGGGCATGTAGCTGCGCACGAACGGGCCGCCGGTGTTGAACTGGTAGCGCTCGGGGCCCGTCAGCTCGCCGTTGGCGGGCTTGAAGGTGGGGATGCGGGTGACCGTGCAGCGCACGCCGGGCGGCAGGTCGTTCTCGAAGTCGTAGACCCAGGCCTTGGCGTCGGTCCATCGGCCGGTGCCCTTGCCGGCCTGCGCATCGGTGCAACTCACCGAGAGCGGGGCGGGGGCCTTGGGGTCGCCGAAGTTGACGGCGGGCTGGTCGAACTTGGCGACGATCTGGCGCACGCGCGCGACCTCGCCTTGCGGGGACAGACTGGTGATCTGGAGGGCAAAGCCCGGGCCGGCCATGAGGACGCCACCGGCCAGGAGCAATGTTGGAAAGAAACGGTTCACTTATATCTCCACCTGAAGGCAGCGCGCAGCGTAGCCGATTTGCGAGGCAGTTCGGCAGTGCCAAGGGTCATATGTCGTCGGCCTAGCCGCTTTGTTTTAAGCGCCTTGGGGTGTTCTGGTGTTGCTGCTGTTCGGGGCGACGCTCACGCCGACACGGTGCTCTTTTTCGCGAATGTCCCCCGCTTCGCTCCTCCTTTATTTCGCGAAAAAGAGCCCCGTATCGGCGTGAGCGCTCAGAGCACTTGTTGATCGGGCGCAAACGCAGAGCGTGCCCTGTGCGAATGACACCAGGTGCTCCCCGCAGCGAAATAAAGGAGGAGCGAAGCGGGGGACATTCGCGGAGGGGAGCACCTGGTGTCATTCGCACTCGTCCCGAATGAACCCGCACCCGCCCCCGCCCCCGCCCCGAATGAACCCGTACCCCAACGCAGCAAGAGGTACGCCGCCCTTCTTACAATCCGTACCGTCTTGCGTGCGCCGCGCAGGCCGCCACCAAGACCTCGCCGCCGACCGATGAAACGCTACTGGGAAATAGACGCCTTGCGCGGGCTGATGCTCGTGCTGATGACCGTCACCCATCTCCCCACGCGGCTCACCGATCCGCTGGGTCAGCCTTTTGGTTTCGTTTCGGCGGCTGAAGGTTTTGTGCTGCTGTCGGCGTTCGTGGCAGGGCTGGTCTACAGCCGCATCGGCTACCTGCGCGGGGTGGACTCGATGCGCACCGCCTTCTGGCGGCGCGTGCTCAAGGTCTACCTGTGCCAGGCGGCGATTCTTCTGTTCCTGTTCACGGTGATCGCCGCGCTGGGGCTGCACATCGACCAGCCGGCAGTGAAGAACCTGGTGTCCTACTACCTGGCCGAGCCGCGCGACGGCTTCCTGTACGGGCTGCTGCTGATCTACGAACCCGCGCTGCTCGACATCCTGCCGATGTACATCTTTTTCATGCTGATGAGCCCGTGGGTGCTGGCCTTTGCCATGCGCCACGGCTGGACGCTGGTGATGGTGGTCAGCGTCAGCGTGTGGGCGGCGGCGCAGTTCGGCTTGAGCGAATGGGTCTACGGGCTGGCCGTGCGCTACCTGGGCGTGCCGGTGCCCTTCCATGAGATGGGCGCCTTCAACACCTATGCCTGGCAGTTCCTGTGGTTCGCGGGGCTGTGCATCGGCGCCACCCGCAGCGGGCCTGCCGCGCGGCCGCTGCGCTTTCCGGCGTGGCTGCTGGTGCTGGCGGCCGGCATCGCGCTGTACGGGCTTTACTGGCGCCACACCGGCATCAACGGACAGGCGCCGTTCGGCGGCGATGTGGAGCTGAACCTGCTGTTCGACAAATGGCAGCTCGGGCCGCTGCGGCTCGTCAACCTCGTGGCGCTGGGCATCCTGGCCGTGCGCTTCGGGCCATGGCTGATGCGCAGGATTCCGCGGATGCACTGGCTGGAGGCAATGGGTTCGGCCTCGCTGCCGGTGTTCTGCGCGCACCTCGTGGCGGTGCTGCTGGTGTTGACCTTCTATGGCGACAGCCAGACCGCGCGGCCCTGGTGGGGCGACGGCCTGCTGCTGCTGGCGGTGTTCGCGGGGATGTACTTCGTGGCGCGCTTCACACGCGGCGCGGACCTGCCGCCGCCGGCGGACGACGTGCCTTCGGGGCCCGCGCCGGCCTGAGCCGCGCGGTCGCCACCAGCATCAGGGCAACGAGGTCGCGACCGGCGCTGGCGGAATGCTCGGCAGGTGCGGCGCGATCACCGAATGCCACAGCCGGTAGCCCTCATCCGTCATGTGCAGTTTGTCGCTGCGAAACAGCTCGGGGCGCGGCCGGCCATCGGCGCCGATCATCGGCGTGTAGATGTCGATGTACTCGCTGTTGGGCAACAGGTTGAGGTAGGCCGAGATCACGTGGTTGGTCTCGCGGATCTGCGGCATGAGCTGCTCGCGCGACGGGCTGGGCTTGACCGAGATGAAGCTGATGCGCGCATTGGGCAGCTCGGCGCGCACCGCGTTGGCAAAGCGCGCGAAGCTGTCGAGCACCTGCAGCGGCGTGCGGCCTTCGGCCAGGTCGTTGTCGCCGGCATAGACGACCACCTGCCGGGGCTTGTAGCGCACCACGAGGTCGCGCGCGAACAGGCTGCAGTCGAACAGCGTCGAGCCGCCGAAGCCGCGGTTGACGATGCCGCCAGGCACCCGGGCAAAGTCCTGCTGCATGCGGGTCCACATGCGCACCGTGGAGCTGCCGACGAACACCACGCCGCCGGGCGCGGGAAAGCGCTCCTGGTCGGCGCGGGCAAAGGCCGCGAGCTCGTTGTGCCAGCGTTCCTTGGCGGCCAGGTAGTCGCGCGCGGACGCGGCCTCGGCGGCGGCCGTCTCGGATTCCTGGGGGAAGAAGGCAGGCTGGGCGTGCGTGGCGAGCGCAGCCGTCAGCAGCGCGACCGCGGCCAGCGCGGTTTTCATCGAAGACATGGGAAAGACTGGCAACAACAGGTCAGATGGTTTTTTCGATCAGGGCGCCCTTGAAGACCACGGGGCCCTTGGGTCCGCTGCCTGGCGGGACGCCGCCCTTGGCTTCCAAGGTAACGGCCAAGGTAGGCACGGCGTGCACATCGGATTCCGATGCCGCCAGCCGCAGGCCCGGCGCATTGTCGAGCACGCCGAGCGAGCGCGGCGCGCCGCCCGGCGGCAAAGCCCACAGTTGCAGCGACTTGTCGCCGGCTTCGGCGTAGTTGCCTACACGTTGCAGCACGAGCTGCTTTTTCTTCGGGTCGAAGGTCACGAGCATCGAGGCGGCCGATTGGTCGTCGGACAGCACGGCCACGTACTGCACCGCCGGTGCATTGTTCAACTGGTCGCGCAGGTTGAGCCCGACCACCACGGCCAGCACGGTGGCCAGCGCGCCGGCCGCCGTGGCGCCGCGCCAGAGCGCGAGGCTGCGCAGCCAGCCGCCCGGCTGCGGCTTGGTCGCGCTTGCGGCGGCATTGGCCGCATCGCGCTGCAGTTCGATGGCGTGCTGCGTCTTCTCGGCGTCGATGATGTTGCGGATGCGGGTCCACACGGCCGCATCGGGAACGATCGGGCTCTGCAGCTCGGTCATGCTTGCGAGCCGGCCTTGCCAGACCAGCGCCGCGGCGCGCACCGGCGCCTGTTCGCGGGCCATGGCCTCGAAACGGCGGCGGGCGCCGCCGCGCAGGGTGCCCAGGGCGTGGCTTGCCGCCAGCAGTTCGAGCAGTTCGGGGTGTGCGATGAGATTCATAGGGCCGCCTTCTTCGTCATCGCCTTCATGCAAAGCGTCCCATGCAGACGCGCAGTTTTTCCAGTCCGCGCCGGATCCATGTCTTGACCGTGCCGAGCGGCAGCTTGAGCTGTTCGGCCAGCTCGCCGTGGCTCATTTCGCGCAGGTAGGCCAGGCTGACCACCTCGCGCTGCCGGCCTTCCAGCTGGCCCAGGCACTGGTGCAACGCCCAGGCCTGCTCGCTCGCATCGGCGGTGTCCGCCGGGTTGGGCGCGTCCGATTCGAGGGTGTCGGCCATCAGCTCGTCGAATTCCTGGGTGAGCTGGGCGCGGTCGGCGGTGCGCCGCCGCAGCAGGTCGAGCGCGCGGCTGCGAACGATCAGCCCCAGCCACGCCAGCGGCGGACTGAGCGAGGACCGATAGTCGCCAGCGACTCGCCAGACGGTCAAGAAGGCTTCCTGCAGAACGTCTTCCGCCCATTCGCGCTGCCGCACGACGCGCATCGCCAGGCCCATCAGCTTGGGCGAGGTGCGGTCGTAGAGCTGCCGCAGGGCGGCTTCGTCGCGATGGCCGATGCGATCGATCAAGGCCATCAATTCGGCGTCCGGGCTGGGTGCTGTCATTCGCGGATTGTGGGCCATCGTTGCGCATGCCTGATATACGGCCCGCGCGGCCGCTCGGATTCAGGCGGCGCAGCGGCTCAAAAGCTGGATCCGGACACCGTTGCAAACGGCCTGGAATGCGCTTCCGTTCGTCGTCGATTGGAAACATTTGTTAACGTATACTGCCCCGAAAAATGGAGAGGGGCCGCGTGCGCGGGGGGAAGCATGAAGCAAATTGCGATCGTGATTGCGCTCTGCGTGGGCGCGTGGTTCTTCTTTGTCGGCGGCCGCAAGCTCGACGAGAACAAGGTGCGTGACTACTACCAGAAGGAAGCCCACGCCATCTACTCGCGCGATCCCGATGCGCTGTGCAAGCTGCTCAGCCGCAAGGCCCGGGTCGAGAGCAAGACCACGGTCATGGGGAAGGTGGTGGAGCGCTCCCACGACCGCGACGAAGCCTGCAAGTCGAACCGCGACGCCTTCGAGACCTTCAGCCGGGTCGGCGAACGGATGGGCGGCATCCTCACCATCGAATTCGACTACCACCTGGACGACATCGAGGTGGCCGTCGACCGCAAGAGCGCCGTCATCAAGGGCACCAGCCTGCTGAAGATGGGCGACGCGCTGCTGCAGTACAAGACCAGCTTCACCCAGCGCCTGGAGCGCGAACTCGGCCAGGTGCGCCTCGTGCATTCGGACGAGGTCACCGTGATGCGCATGGGCGGCCCCGGCGCCATGAGCCAGAGCGACTTCTTCAAATAGGCACCGCCATGATCGTCGTCAGGGATTCGCTTCCGCCGCCACCGCCGTTCTGGCACCGGCTCAACAGCTTCTTCGCCTTTCCGCTGCAGATGCGGCCGCTGGCCTATGGCCTGCTGCTGTCGTTCTGCAGCCTGCTCTTCGATGCAATCTTCTTCCTGCCCGATGCCCTGGCCTTCGTGGTCATCGAGGTCGGCATCATGCTGGCGGCCAGCCGCTACGGCTTCAAGATCATCGCGCTCGGCGCGCGCGGCATGCGCGACTCGGCCAACTTCGGCCGCGAGTCCAGCGACGACTGGACCTACCTGCCCTGGAAGCTGTTCGCCATCTCCGTGGTGCAGGCCTTCCTGATCGGCTGGCTGGCCTGGTACGAGCCGGTGCTGGGCACGGTCGGGTTGTTCGTCATGTCCTTCACCTTTCCGGCGGCGGTGATCGTGCTGGTGCAGTCGGGCAGCTTTTTCCAGGCGATGAACCCCGGCCATGTGATGGACGCGATGCGCATCATCGGCTGGCCCTATGCGCTGCTGTGCTTCTTTTTGTTCCTGCTGAGCACGGGCGCGCAGATCGCCATTTCGATGGTGCTGCCGGTGTTCGACGGCCGCATCGTCCTGCCGATCGTCAACTTCGCTTTCATCTATTTCGGCTGGGTCATGGCGAGCCTGCTGGGCTACGTGATGTTCCAGCACCACGAGGCCTTCGGCATCGACGCCGTGCCCGGCAGCGAACTGCGCGACGGCGCCCCGGTGGACCGCCGCACGCCCGAGCAGATCGCCGCGCAGCGCACCGATGCCGAAGTGGCGCAACTGATCACCGACGGCGACCTGGCCGCCGCGCTCGGCACCGCCTACGAGGCGCAACGCACGGCCGCGTCGGACGACCTTGCCGCGCAGCGCCGCTACCACCGCGTGCTGACGATGCTGCCCGACAAGCAGGCCACGATGCTCGACCAGGCGCGGCGCTTCATTGCGCTGCTGATGCGGCGCGACCTGGGGTCCGAGGCGCTCAAGGTTTTCAAGCTGTGCCGCGAGCGCGACAAGACTTTTTCGCTCGAAGACCCCGCGATGGTGATTGCGATGGCGCGCGCCGAATGGCGCAACGGTGATGCGCACGCCACGCTGGCGCTGCTGTCGGGCTTCGACCGGCGCTTTCGCGGGAACGAGGCGATTCCGCAGGCGTATGAGTTGGCGGCCCGTGCGCTGGTGCAGGGGCTGGGCCGTGCCGACATGGCGCAGCCGATTCTGACGACGCTGGAGTCGCGCTATCCGGACAGCGAGCAGACGCGGGAAGTGCGTTGGTTGCTGCGGCCGGCTGCGCCGGCGGCATAGGGGCGGGTGCAGGCTTTCGGCCTGCAGGATTGTTTACCTGACGAGGCACTTCGGCGGCCAAGACTGGCCATGAGGGCTGCTTCTCTGGCGCCTGCCATTTCGAAAAAACCACAAATCACGCGTCGATGTAATTCGTATGAATTACATCGACGATAACTTTTTATGCACAGTTTTGATTTGTGAATAAGTACCTCGTAAGCAAAGGTTTCCATTCTGCATAATCGCCTCCCGTTCGGAGCGTCTTGTCACAGATCGCGTCGCGAACAGACAACTATCAGGGAGCGCCAGAAACATGAATCGCCATTTGCATCGCATCGTCTTCAATGCCGCGAGAGGCATGCGCATGGTGGTTCAGGAAACGGCCACGAGCACGGGCAAGGGGGCGTCCAGGGCAACGAGCGGTGGAGGGGCGGCGTCCTCGGCGTCCGCAGTGGTCGCATCGGCGCTGGCAACAGCCGCACTGTTCGGGCTCCTGGCGGCGATGCCGAGCCAGGCCCAGATCGTCGGCGCCCCCAACGTTCCCGGCAACCTTCGTCCCACCGTGCTGGTCGCGCCCAACGGCGTGCCGCTGATCAACGTGCAGACGCCGTCCGCCGCGGGCGTTTCGCGCAATGTCTACAACCAGTTCAGCGTGGGCCCCAACGGGGTGATCCTGAACAACAGCAGAACGAATGTGCAGACCCAATTGGGGGGCTGGACGCAAGGCAATCCCAATCTGGCAGGTGGCTCGGCGCGCATCATCCTCAACGAAGTCAACGGCGGCATTCCAAGCCAGCTTCGCGGGTACATCGAGGTCGGTGGCCAACGCGCTGAAGTGATCATTGCCAACCCGGCCGGCATCAGCGTCGACGGCGGTGGCTTCATCAACGCGAGCCGTGCCACGTTGACCACCGGCACGCCGCAGTTCAGCCCAGCAGGAAGCCTCGACAGCTTTCTTGTGCGCGGCGGGACGATCACCATCGACGGCGCGGGCCTCGATGCCCGCACGACCGACTACGCCGCCATCCTGGCGCGGGCCGTGCAGGCCAATGCCGGCATCTGGGCGAGTGAACTCAAGGTGGTGACCGGTGCGAACCAGATCAGCGCCGACCACAGCCAGATCACGCCCACATCGGGCACCGGTGTCGTGCCGACCTTTTCGCTGGACGTCGCCGCGTTGGGCGGTATGTACGCGAACAAGATTTCGCTGGTCGGGACAGAGGCTGGGCTGGGCGTGCGTAACGCCGGGAACATCGGCGCAGGTGTCGGCGGGCTCATCGTCACCGCCGCGGGCCGTCTCGAGAACATCGGAACCCTGGAAGGGCAGCGCGTTGAACTGACGACGCCCGGAGACATCGACAACCGCGGCGGCACGATCCGCCAGACCAGCACGGTCGGCCTGACCATTGCCTCGCCAGTCTTGAGCAATACCAATGGTGGCGTGATCGGTGCTGAACCTGTGAGTGCCGCAGCAGGCAGTGCAGGCACGGGTGGTGGTGCGGCGAACCCGGGAAGCACGACGCCAACCAGTGGCGGCGGCACGACGACGCCATCTGCAACGGACGGCGGCGGCGCCAGTGCGGGCGGCACATCCACGCCCGCCACGTACACACCGCCTGCGCCCGGCGTCATCACCGCAGGCGGCACCATCTCCAACGACGGTGGACGCATCCATGCGGGTGGCCCCATCGCGCTGAACACGCCGCAGGTCAACAACGCAGGCGGCTCGCTGTCGGTGGCCAGCATGGCCGTTTCGGGCCCAAGCTTCAGCAACGCGGGCGGGACCCTGAGCGCCAGCAACAGCTTCAGCGCCAATGTGGGCCAACTGGACAACAGCGGCGGCAAGCTGAACGCAGGCAACCTGAACATCGTCACCAGTGGCGACCTGGTCAATGTCGATGGAACGCTGACCAGCGCCACCGATGCCAGGCTCACGGTCGGCGGCAAGGCTGACAACACGCGCGGCGTGATCTCGGCCACAGGTGCGCTGACCGCGGGTGTCACAGGGGCAGTGAACAACACGTCGGGCACCCTGATTGCCAACAACAATGTCATGCTCATGGCTGCATCGCTGGACAACGGCAAGGGCAGCATCCAATCGGTCAATACGAACGCTCGGCTCACTGTCGGTAACCAGCTGAGCAATGCTGGTGGAGCGATTGGCGCGGGTACGGACGTGTCCGTGCAGGCCGGCTCGCTGAGCAACAGCGGTGCCATTCGCGGCACGAACGATACGACGCTCAATGTCTCAGGGACGCTGGCCAACAGCGGCAGCATCACTGCAGGTCGCAACACCGCAATCACAGCCGGCAGTTTGACATCGGGGCGCGGCAGCGTGTTCGGCGCCGGCGTACAGAACGACGGCAAGCTTGGCGGTGTTGGTGATCTGCGCGTAACGAGTATTGGCGCATTGGTCGCCAACGGCACAAACCTCGCAACCGGCGATGCCACGTTGCAAGGCGCAGGTGTCGATCTTTCGGGCAGCCAGACCAGCGCGGCCAATATTGCGATCACCGCGACCCAGGGCAACGTGCTCACCGGCAGCAAGGCCACTGTTGTGACGCTCGGCACCTTGAGCATTACTGCCAAGGCCCAGCTCGACCAGCGTCTGGTGAACGACGCCGGCCAACTCAATGCCGGGCAACTGAAGCTGAACGCCTCAAACATCGACAACACGAATGGCGGCGAGATCGTGCAGACCGGCACGGGCGTGGCCACCATTGCCGCCACAGGCACCTTGAACAACGACGGTGGACGCATTGCCAGCAACGGCCAGGACCTGACCCTGCAGGCCGGATCCATCACGAACACCAGCGGCAAGATCGAACACGCTGGCGCAGGCACGCTGAAGATAGAAGGTGATAGCTATAGCGGCGCTGGCGGCCGCATCATCACCAACAGCGCACTGTCGGTCGCCATGTCGGGCACCTTTGCCCAGGACAGCGGCGAAGCCACCGCCAAGCGGATCACCGTCGAGGCAGGCTCTTTGAGCAATCGCGGTGGCCAGATCATTCAGACCGGCACGGACGCTACACGCATCACCGTCGTCGGTGCCGTGGACAACACACTCGGCACCCTCGCGAGCAACGGCAACACGAACATTGCGGCTGGCAGCCTTTTGAACCAAGGCGGCTCGATCCGTGCGGCCGGCACATCGAACCTCGATGTCAGCGCAGTCGATCTGCTGGACAACGGGACGCACAAGGGCAGTGACAGCAAGGACAAGACAGGTGAAATCGGTGCGGGCGGCAATGCCACCATCACCGTCAAGACCGGTGACCTCAAGAATGGCGCTGGACGCATCACCGCTGTGGGCGACCTGAGCGCCACTGTGGGCGGCGCGGTCTTGAACAAGGGCGGCACGCTGGCCAGCAACGGCAGCACCACGCTGATTGCGGACACCCTCGACAACGCGACCGGGGGGCGCGTGGCAGCCGTCGGGGGTGACCTGAGCGTCAAGACCACAGGCGCCACCACGAACGACGCCGGCTTCCTCCAGGCCGAAAAAAAGACCACCCTCTTCTCCACAGGGCTGAGCAACCAGGGCGGTACGGTCTTCGGCAATGACTTGTTGGTCGACACGAACGGCAAGACCCTGGACAACAGTGCCAAGGGGCTGATGGCTGCGACCACGACGGCCAAAATCAATTCGGCAACCTTGGTCAACAACACCGGCACCATCCAGTCCGACGGCACCTTGAACCTGACCAGCGGTGATTTACAGAACGCGGGCGGATTTGTCGGCACCAAGGGAGCGCTGACGGCAACCACCGGTCAGCTGACCAACGATGGCAAGGGCTTGATCTTCAGTGAGAGCACGCTCGATCTCACGGCCACCGGTCTGACCAACAGCGGCGGCCAGATTCAATCGAAGGGCGACCTGACCTTGAAGGCTGGCACGGGGAAGCTCGACAACACCAAGGGCCTGATCCGCTCGAATGGCGACGTGATCGCGAGCGGTGCGAGTGTCGTCAACAACGACACCAACGACAGCGACCACGGCATCGAAGGCGTGAACGTTGCCATCACGGCCGGGTTGATTACCAACCGGGCGGGGGCCGTTCGGGCCGATCAGAAGCTTGCTCTCGCGAGCAGCGAGCAGATCGACAACACCTCGGGCCTCGCATCGGCCGGGGACACACTGGCCATTATGGGAACCGCCACGTCCGCGGGCGCGAAGAACCTGTCCGTCATCAATACCGGGGGCACCCTGGTCGCGGGCAAGACCGTCACCGTGGACGCGGGCTCGGTGACATGGGACGGCAAACTCCTGTCGCGCGGCGACATGACGCTCTCGGTGAGCCAAGACATCACGTTCGGCGCTGGCAGTCAGACCGTGGCCAACAACAATCTGACGCTCACGACCACTGGCAATATCAAGAACAGCGGCCGCTTGGCGGCGGGCAACGACCTCACGCTCAACGCGACGAATATCGACAACACCGCCACTGGTGACATCCAGGGCAAGACCACCACGCTCAATGCCTCGGACACGCTCACCAATCGCGGCGTGATCGATGGGGTCACGACGCGCATCAATGCCGGTACGCTGAAAAATACGGGCACTGGCCGCATCTATGGCAACCGGGTCGCCATCGAGGTCACTACGCTCAACAACGACACCGAGACGGTCCTGAATGTGGCATCCGCAGGGACGATTGCGGCCCGAGAGCGCCTGGACATCGGTGCAGGCACGCTCAACAACAGCAATGGGGCATTGATCTTCAGCGGTGGCGATCTTTCTATCGGTGGCAAGCTGGTGAATGGCGAGGCAAGCGAGACTGCCGGAAGCGTGAACAACCATGCGGCAACCATCGAAGCCACGGACAACGTCAAGATCAAAACGGGCGTCCTGAACAACACCAATGGTGGGGTGACATGGACGATGCAGTCGGGTCAAGTGCGCGCGGTCGTGGAATACGCGCTAGGCGGCAGCACCCAACGCTACACGCCTGAGCAGGTGCGCTATGTGCAAAACGTCGGTGGCCTCGGCATCAATGACATGAACACCTGGCCGAGCTTCAGCACCTCGCCCGCCGACATGCCCGTGTTGCCCGGCGCCAGCAGTTGGACGCGATTGCTTGTTCCATCGGACAGATACCCGCTGTCGCGCTTTGGCGCCTATTACGGCAAGTCGCCCGCTCACAGCTCCGACCGGAACGAGATCCGCTACATCAGCATTGACTTCAGCGAAACCGTCACGCTTCCTGGCGCGTACTACCCGGCCTCCGATCCCATCTGGGCCACCTTCGGCGTCAGGCCGCCCCCGGTCATCCCTGCAAACCATCCCGCACGCATCGACCCGAATATTGTTGTGGGACAGGACAGCTACGGCGTGCAAAGGCCTGTCGGCATAGATGGACAGACGGTCACGGACAAAGTCCCCTTCGACCACCCTGTGACCCAGGCCGAATACGACCAGTGGCAGAGCTACCTGCAGGCACACCAAAACATCGATACGGCCACGCGCGCCTTCATCAAAGATGTGCGCGAGCACAGCTACGATGCATGGAACTACTGGGGCTACACCGAGCAGAGCCACACGCCGGTGCTGCAAAGCTCCGCGCCTGCCAGGATCATCGCTGGCAAGGCCATGAACATCGCGGTGAGCAGCGGCACCAATGACACGAGCCAAATTCTGGCTGGTGGCAATCTCACGGTCACGGGCGGCCAGATCGCCAACAAGAACGTCGAAGTCGCTGGCGATAAGACGCAAACCGGCGCAAGTGGATTCAGCCGACCCGATGGCGACAACCGCAGCTTTCTGTCGGTGCCGTTCACGCTCTCCATCCCAACCACTGTCACGCTGGCGGCCGCACGCCAGGAGGGCAACGTGGCGGTCGGCGGCAGTGGCGCCGGTACCGGCAACCTGGCCGTCGGTCAGACAAGCCAGGGTGTGGCCAGCGCAAGCGGCGTCAACGCGACCGGGCATGCAGGGGGCGGTGGAGCGGGGACAGGCGTTAACGCGCCGGGGGGCGCCAACGGGAACGCAACCGGTCCTGTCGTCCATCCCATCGTCGAGGTCCGGTTGCCGTCATCCAAGGACGGCATCGGGCAGGTCGTGCGCACCACGATGCCGGGCGTGACCGCGCCTACGGCCAGCTTGTTCCGCACCCGTGCGGAGGCATCGAGCCACTACCTGATCGAGACCGATCCCCGCTTTGCGAGCTACCGCAACTGGCTCAGCAGCGACTACCTGTTGAGCAACCTGGGGCAAGACCCCAACAACGTCCTGAAGCGCCTGGGCGACGGGTTCTACGAACAGCGCCTTGTTCGCGAGCAGGTCGCTCAACTCACGGGCCAACGCTACCTTGATGGTTACGACAGCGACGACAAGCAGTACGCGGCGTTGATGGATGCGGGGGCGACCTTTGCGCGGCAGTACGGTCTGCGCCCTGGCATTGCGCTCAGCGATGCCCAGATGGCGCAATTGACCAGCGATATCGTGTGGCTGGTCGAGCAGACCGTCACCTTGCCTGATGGCAGCACCCAGCGCGTGCTTGTACCGCAGGTTTATGTCAAGGTGCGGGAAGGCGACATCGATGGCTCGGGAGCCTTGCTGGCCGGCAAGGAGGTCAACATCAAGCTCGACGGCGACTTCGTCAACAGCGGCACCGTGGCCGGACGCAAGACTGTCAGCATCACCGCCGAGAACATCCAGAACCTCAACGGCCGCATCTCCGGCGACAGTGTCGGACTCAACGCCAGGGTCGATCTGAACAACATCGGCGGCACCATCGATGCCGCCAACCGACTGGAGGTCACGGCGGGGCGCGACATCAATGTGCGCACGACCACCAGCAGCGCCACGTCCATCAACTTGGCGCCCACGAGTCTGCTACCCGGTGCCGCGAGCATGAAGAGCGCCACGATCATCGACCGCGTCGCGGGCCTGTACGTGAGCAATCCGGGCGGAACGCTGGTGGCTTCGGCCGGTCGGGATGTCAACCTGATCGGCGCGATTGTTGCCAACAGCGGCAAGGATGGAAGCGTCGAAGTGGGTGCCGGACGCGATGTGAATCTGGGCACAGTGACCATCGGCGACCAGCAAATGGCCCTCACGGACCCGCGCAACTTCCGCGCGGACACGCGCACGCAGGAGATTGGCACACGCATCGAGAGCCAGGGCGACATCAGCCTGCACGCCAAGCGGGATGTGAGCGTGCGTGCTGGCACCATCAACAGCGCCGATGGTGCGCTGGACGTATATGCCAGGCGTGACATCAACATTGTCGAGGGGCAGTCCACCGTGGGCCTGGGCGAGATGCGCTTCCATTCCGAAAGCAGCATCTTCGGCAGCGAGAGCACCCTGTCGCAAGGCGCTGCCGCAGGCACCAAGGTCATCGGCAGCAGCCTGGGCGGCAAGACGGTCATCCTCGACGCAGGCCGTGACATCCTCGTTCGAGGGTCCAATGTCGTGAGCGACACGGGCACCGAGTTGTGGGCCGGCAACAATGTCACCATTGAAGCCGCCACGCAATCGCAGGCAAGCAAGTTCGCCCGCGAGGACCACAGCAGCGGTGTCTTCGACTCCAACATGGGCCTGACCTGGGGGCGTCAGGATCAGACCGGGAGCCGCAACGGCGTACAGAGCACGGCAGTGGGCAGCACCGTCGGCGCCATCTCGGGTGATGTGACCATCACGGCTGGCAACCAGTACCGTCAGGTCGGCAGCGACGTGACGGCTCCTGGCGGCAACATCGACATTCAGGCCAAAAACATTGAGATCGTCGAGGCCCGAGAAACCAGCCGCACGGACACCAAAGAGACCTTCTCCCAAAGCGGCCTCTCGCTGGGCGTGAAGTCGCCACTGTTGAGCACCTTGCAAAGCGCCATCAACACGACCGAAGCCATGGGAGATACCAAGGACGGCCGCATGCGCACGCTGGGCGCGGCCAGCCTCGCGGCGAGCGGCTACTCCACCTACCAAGGTATCAGCAACGATGCCGCGCGCGTGGCGGCCGGCCAGGCGCCTCAATCGGTGGGCGGTGGTGCCACCCTGACCCTTGGTGGCAGCTCGAGCGAAACCACCAGCACCCAGAGCAGCGACACCGCGCTCGGCTCGCACCTGCGAGCCGGCGGCAACGTCACGCTCACCGCCACCGGCGGTGGTCGGGACTCCAACATCCTTGTGCGCGGCAGCGAAATCAGCGCAGGCAAGAACGTCAATCTCTCGGCGGACAACAACATCACGCTCGAAGCCGCGGCCAACAGCAACAGCCAGAGCTCGACCAGTCGAAGCAGCAGCGGCAGTATTGGTGTGGGTCTGGGTGTTGGGCAAGCCACGGGCATGACCATCGAAATTGCCGCAGGCAGCCAGCGTGGACGCGACAACGGCACCGACGGCACCTGGACGCCGAGCACGGTCAGCGCGGGGCAGCAGGTCAATATCGCCAGCGGCGGGGACACCACCCTGCGCGGCGCGACCGTCTCCGGCAGGCGCATCAATGCCGACGTAGGCGGCAATCTGCGCGTCGAGACGCTGCAAGACGCCAGCACCTATCACAGCCAGAACAGTGGAGGCGGCTTCAACGCCACCATCTGCGTCTGGTACTGCTATGGGGAAAGCAGCGTCAGCGCATACGCACACAACACGCGCGGCGATGGCAGCTTCGCGAGTGCGACCCAGCAAAGCGGGTTCCTGGCCGGCGATGGTGGCTTTGGTGTGAAGGTGGCGGGGAACACGAGCCTTGTGGGCGGTGTCATCAGCAGCACGGATGCGGCCGTGAACAACGGCAGGAACAGCTTCTCCACCGGCAGCCTGACCATGACCGATCTGGTCAACCACGATGTCTTCCGAGGCAGCGGGTACAGCGTCAGTGCCAGCGCGAGCACATCGCAGGCGAACGGCACGAACGTGGGCTCACCGAACGTTGGCATTGGCAGCAAGAACGTCAATCAGTCGAGCATCACCCAAAGCGGTATCTCGGGCATTGCGGGCAACACGGGTGTGCGCACTGGTGTAGACACCACCAATGGATTGCGGATGACCGACCGCGAGCGCGCCATGCGCGAGATCGGGGCGCAGGTGACGATCACCAACACCGCTTCGGGTCAGGTGATCCAGTTGGGGCCGCTGGCCGTACAAGCGGTGCTCAATGCGCTGGGGGGATTCTTTGCGCCTGCGCCGGCTGTACCAGGCGCACCACCGTTGACGCCGGCGCAGCAGGCGCACAACGAGATTGCACAACTTCGCAATGACCCCTCCCTGACGCCAGAGCAGCGCGCGGACCTGCAAAGGCTGGAAAGCTTCCTCAATGGTGCAGAGGCGGTGTACGCGCAGCGCCGCGCCGCGGCCGTCACTGGAGACCAGGTCGTGGGAAATGGCGACCCGAATGCGCAGCAAATGCAATTCTTCTTTCCGGTGAATCCGGTCACTGGTGTTGCTGGAGGGGCAGCTGCCGGATCAGCCGCTGCGGCGGGTGGTCTGCAGCGCGACCCCAACACCGGACTGCTGATTCCGCCGAAACTGGAGAACATTGAGGCTCTGATCGCCCGCAGTCCGGCGTTGTCGTTGCTTTATGGGGCTTACCTGCTCGTGCAGACGGCGGTGGACACGACGGTCGGTGGTTTCGGTGCAGGGCAGCAGCCGAGCCCCGGTGGGCCGATGGTCAATGTGCCGATTGCGCCGGATCGCAGCGGTGGTAACACCAGCAGCCCGACAACGGACCCGAGCCCCGATGGTCATATCGCGGGTGGGGGGTATGGTTCGGGAGCCGTGCCGAACTATGGTGGGTCGACGAGCGTGCCAAACAATGGGTCGAACGCCGGTCCGTTGGGATGGATCATCACGAACAGCCAGGGGGCCAATGGTGCTCCAGGCAGTGGCTCTACGCCGCAGAGCATCGGAGATATCACGGGCACCACGGTGTTTACACAGCCGTCGCAGGGGCAGCGAATTTCTGGAGAAAACGCTGGCGTGCGCTTAGGGGCGTGGGGCGAAGGGCCGAATCTGGCTGGTGGCCTGCTCAATCAGTTGTCGCCGGGTGGAAGGTCGATTCAAAACGCCAGTGGCAATGGTGCTGACTACATTGGCGGCACCATCGATCACGTGGGTATGACAATTCCTGGGTTCGAAGTCAAGGCAACCGATACGGGAAATAGGCAGCCAGTGGGAAATTTGCCGGTGCGGATGAAAGACTGGATCGACGAGGCTGCGAATTTTCAGACCGTTGCAGGCAAACCAATCAGTGCTTCAGATCAAGCCTACGCAATCTATTTGAGCGGTCTCCTCCAACAGGGTTATACGATCAAACCGTACGTGGTGGAGGTAGCCGTGCCTGCACAGGGCCAAACGGGTCGACCGACGATCCAGGTTACACCTTGGCCTGTGCCCAGAGGAACCTCGCGTCCGCGCATTGCGCCTTGAGCAGAAGATAGACATGTTGCGTGCACAAGAATCAACCATTGCGAAGATCAAGATGAATTCCACCCTCCCTTCGATTGCACCACTCGGATCCTGGCCTACCTTAAAGCGTTACCTGGCACGCGAGACTGAGTGGCAGCATATGGGTTTGGAAGCGCACAAAAAGACGCTTGTGGAATATGCCGCGACAGGGCAAATCGTCTATGTATCGCCAGAAACGGGAATGGAAGTTCTCGTAGATCGGCCTTCACGGTCTGTGTACCTAAGTGCCCCCTTGGCGATGCTTGCTAAATCCAATGTGATCGATGGCAGTCGACTCGCAGTTTCGGGGGCGAGCGCGCAGAAGGTATTGGCGAGTGCCGTCGTCTGCAGAGAGCTTGGTCTTCTTCAGAACTTCCTGGTTGAATCGGAATTTCCAACCCTGCATGGACGCAAGCTGAGCATGTTCAGTGCGCGAGAAATGGGGTGGGTGGGTTTGGCGGCGGCAGTGGGGGCAATAGAGGTTGCCGCCCGGTTGGCTCCTTTGCTGATCGCAGCCACCCAAGAGGGGTATCTGATCAGTTCAAATTCCCTTGGCATGCAGCACTGGATTCTTCGCCTGTGGTGCAAGGTAAATGGACTGGACTACCCGAACACTGGCTATCCGCGCTATGACGTTGCTGAAGGCGTCCTGGAGATGTGGGACACAGAGGACACTGAGTTGCTCGGAGCTTGGCTGGTGCAACTATGCAATCTGCATACCCGCTTAACGGCACAGCGAGACAACATGGATTTCGCCAACGTATTCAGCCATTTCCCCGTTGAGGTGTTGCTGCTATTTCGCCTTCGAGAGCAAGCGGGCCTCGCAAATCCACAGGTCGATCACCCAATCATGAAATTTCCTTGGTCTCACTTGTGGCCTGTCGCACCTGCCGAGCCCGATGAGTTACTGGCCGGCGTGTATCGGAGGCTCAAGACGGATGAAGGCATCACGGTACAGGGTTTGTACGCGCAACTTCTTCCTACATGAAGAAGTTGCGCGCTGCCCAGAATTTATCTGCAATGAAATTTCGAACCCCCTGCCTTGTGATTCTGGCGTGCATCGCTCTCGCCGCTTGCCGAACCGCACCGTTGTACGAGTCCAGTCGCCGCGCATTGGTGGCGGCAGAAGAGGACGAAGAGCGCACCGTAGTCAGCCAGCCTGTGCCGGGTACCGCCATCGCGCAACTCCACGCTGGGATGACCTACGCGGAGGCCATCAAAATCATGGGCAAGCCGAATGCCGAAACGGTGAACAACACAGGCAAGGCTTGGATACCAACCTATAGCGGAACGGACCGGTGGCGTCACTACCTCGCCTACAAGGGGCAAGGCGTGCTGGTCTTCGCTGGAGCGGCAGGCGGGGAGATCGCCGAAATCTCGCGCACCAAGTCCTACACGCCCGACATGCTGATTCAGATCGTGCACAACCCCCGGGACACTGGCAAGTTCTGACGGCGCAGTCCAAGCAACGCGTGTTTCGCTGAAGTTGCGGAACTTCAGTGCGTGGCGAAGCCGATAAGAAAGATATTGAGGGAGAGAAATTGAAAAAAAACTCGCGTGCCATGCTGGCCGGCGTACTGTTGGGTGGCCCCCTGTGGGCTCAAGCCCAGGTTCCAAGCACCCCGCAACCCTTCGTCGAGCAGCAGCGCCAGCAGGAGCGCGAACGCGCTTTGCGCGAGCAGAACGAGCGCACTGTTGATCAGCGTCCGCAGGCTGCGCCACCAGCGCCAAACCAGCGCATCCCCGAATCCGAGTCCCCGTGCTTTCGCATCGACCGTGTGCTGCTTGTCGGTGAACAGTCCGAGTCCTTCCAGTGGGCCGTCTCCGATCTGTCGGGGCCTGATGGCAACGATTCGCCCATCGGCCGATGCCTCGGCACCTCCGGTGTCAACGTCGTCCTCGCACGTGCCCAGCAAGCCGCCATCGCCCGCGGCTACGTCACAACCCGCGTTCTCGCCGCACCACAGGATCTTTCGACCGGCACCTTGACGCTGTCGCTCGTGCCAGGCCGCATCGCCGCCATTCGCACGACGCCCGACTCCTCATCGACATTGCTCGGCAGCTCAGCCTTGCTTGCCACAGCCATCCCCGCCCGCCCCGGCGACCTGCTGAACCTGCGCGACATCGAGCAAGGCCTGGAAAACCTCAAGCGTTCCCCCACCGCCGAAGCCGACATCCAGATCGAACCCTCCACCGCCGCGAACGCCAAGCCCGGCGACAGCGACCTCGTCGTCAAGTACGTCCAATCCAAGAAGTGGCGCGTCACCCTGAGCCTGGACGACAGCGGCACTGAAGCCACGGGCCGCTACCAATCCGGCGCCACCGTTTCACTGGACAACCCCTTCGGCCTGAACGACCTGCTCTACGTCAGCGCCAACCACAGCATCAACAACCACGTCTTCGGTGATCCGAAGAAGGGCACTGAAGGCCAGACCGTCCACTACTCGCTGCCTTACGGCTACTGGCTCCTGGGCTTCACCGCCTCCAACAGCCAGTACCACCAGAGTGTGGCCGGCCTGAACCAGGACTACGTCTACGCCGGCAAGAGCAACAACGCCGAGATCAAGCTCTCTCGCCTGATCTACCGCAACCAGCAGCGCAAGACCACGTTGGCCGTCAAGGGCTGGCGCCGCGAGTCGCGCAACTTCGTGGACGACACCGAGGTCGAGGTGCAGCACCGCGTGGTCGGGGGCCTGGAGTTCAGCCTGAACCACAAGGAGTTCATCGGCGATGCGACGCTCGAAGGCACGCTGGCCTACAAGCGCGGCACCGGTGGCTTCGGTTCGCGCGCCGCGCCGGAAGAAGAGTTCGGCGAGGGCACCTCGCGCCTGAAGCTCTACACCGCCGACATCAGCCTGAATGCGCCGTTCAAGCTCGGTGAGCAGAAGCTGCGCTACTCAGGCCTGATCCGGGCGCAGTGGAACCGCACGCCGCTGACGCCGCAAGACCGTTTCTCCATCGGCGGGCGCTACACGGTGCGAGGCTTCGATGGCGAGACGAGCCTGATGGGTGAGCGCGGCTGGCTGCTGCGCAATGACATCGGTTGGGCCATACCTTGGAGTGCAGGGCAGAGCGGGGCGGAGCTCTACGTGGGCATGGACTACGGCCATGTCGGCGGCCGCTCCACGGTCGATCTTCTGGGGCGCAGCCTGGCAGGTGCCGTCATCGGCGTGCGGGGCCAGTGGACCAAGCTGAGCTACGACTTCTTCGTCGGCGCGCCCATCCGCAAGCCGGAGGGCTATCGCACGGCGAAGGTCACGCTGGGCTTCAATCTCAACGCAAGTTTCTAACCAAGGAGGAAATAGTAAAAATGAAGAAACAAACACTTGTCACGGCAGCAGCTTTGCTCGCGCTGGGAACACTTCATGGATGTGGCGGCGGTGGTGGAGGTGGCGGCACGTTCTTGCCGCTCGCTGCTGCACCAGCCCCTGCGCCTGCAGCGCAACCGCCAGCCCCAGCCCCTGCGCCAGAGCCGGTAGCCTCCATCGATCCAACCGCTTGCATCACCGCCGCGCAACCCGGTTCAACAGCGGATATCGGTAACGGATTTGAAGGTGTCTGGGAGCGCAAACTTCCTGCAGACAACTTCACAAGCGGGCTCATCGTCATCGACAGTGCCGCGAACATGAATGGCTACACGATTGCCCCCAAGACAATCGGGTCCACAACTTTTCTGTCGACTGATGCCCAGTTCTTCGGGAGTCTCACTTTCAGCACAACCGATTCAACCTGGCAAGTCAAATCCGGTTCTGGCAGTCTTGACCTGAGCAGTGTCTGGGAGTCTCTTGCGGGCAACGGGACTTTCAGTGCCAAGAGCGCCCTGAGTGGCAGCTACACCGTTGGAGCGTCCCCATCCAGAAGTTTGGGGCCGTGGACCTATGCACTCGCCAACTCTCTGACCGTGAACTCAACGGTGCTGGCAAGAAGCTGGGGCGATGTTCAAGCGCAAAGCATCGGCTCCATCAAGGTGGCATCTGATGGATCGTTCACCGGATCGACGGCTCCGAACATAGCAACCGCGTACGGGGCGTGCTCGCTCACGGGGCGCATCCAACACGCAGATAGCGATACCTTGAAAAACAACTTGGTCATCAGTCTTTCGGCCACCGATGTAGCGAAAGCTGGCGAGCGCGCTTGCAACCTCGTGCAATTCACATCCGCGACTGGCTACGTTGACGTCACCCAAGAGACCAAAGATGGCGTGTGCAAGCGCACGATGAGTCTGCAAGTCAGTTTCAAGGACGCCACTGGAAAGCCGCAAGGAAGCATCAGCTTTCCCAACCCCTAGCCCAGAACGGACCACGGCGCCTCGTCAGCGCGCCTATCTCCGAAGTCGACCGCTATTCAGCGGACTTGAGCTGAAAAGAGGGCCTCAGCCCTCCTTCCACCCTCCACCCAACGCCTTGTAGATCGTCAGCCGATTGGTCTGCTCCATAAGCTGTAACCCAATCAGCGTCTGCTGCGCCGCGTAGTACGCGCGCTGCGCATCGAGCACGTCGAGATAACTGCTCGCACCGCTCTTGAACAGCGACTGCGACAACTCGAAGCTGCGAGATGTCGCACCCAGCAGCGAGCGTTGCGCATCGAGCCGCTCGGCCAGCGTGCGGCGTTCAGCTAGCGCATCGGCCACTTCGCGGAATGCGGTCTGCACGGTCTTCTCATAGGTCGCGAGCTGGATCTTCTGCTGCGTCTCGGCCACGAGCAGGTTCGCGCGGTTGGCGCCGCCGTCGAAGATCGGCACGCTGATCGAGGGCGCGAAGCTCCATGCCTTGCTGCCGCCCGCGAACAGGCCCGACAGATTGCTGCTGGCCGTGCCGGCCGATGCGGTGAGCGCGATGCGCGGAAAGAACGCAGCGCGCGCCGCGCCGATGTCGGCATTGCTGGCACGCAGCGCGTGTTCGGCGGCACGCACATCTGGGCGCTGCTGGAGCACGTCCGACGACAGGCCGGCAGGCGGCACGAGCAGTTGCGCGGCAGTGGCCGCAGCCGCCGTCGATGCGACCGCCACCGGCAGCAACTCGGCCGGCGGCGTGGCCCCGACCAGCAAGGCCAGCGCATTGCGGGCCTGCTCGACTTGGCTGTCGAATGCCGCAGCATCCGCGCGCGCGGCATCGACGGTGCTCTGCGACTGCGCCAGCGCCAGGCCGGACTGCGAGCCCAGCGCGTGGCTGCGCTGGATCAGCTCGAAGGACTTGCGCTGGCTGTCGAGCGTGCTGCGCGCGAGCTGCAGTCGCTGCTCGTCGGCGGCCAGTTGAAGCCATGCGGTGGCCACGGCCGCCACCAAGCTGATCTGCGTGCTGTGCCGTGTCTCCTCAGTCTGGAAGTAGCTCTGCAGCGCGGATTCGCTCAGGTTGCGCACGCGCCCGAACAGGTCGAGTTCGTAGCTCGTCAGGCCGAGGTCGGCGCTGTACTGCGTGGTGTAGCGCGCTTCACCGCTGGTCGACACACTGCCCGGCGTGCGCGAGCGGCTGCCACCGGCGCTGGCGTCGACAGTGGGGAACAGGCTGGCACGCGCAATGCCGTACTGGGCCCGCGCGCGTTCGATGTTGAGCGCGGCCACGCGCAGGTCGCGGTTGTTGGCGAGCGCGAGTTCGATCACGCCCCGCAGGCGCGGATCGACGAAGAAGTCGCGCCATGCAAGGTCGAGCGGTGTGGCCGCCTCGACACCGGCGGAGGGCAGGGCTTGCGGCACCGGAGCGACGGGTTTCTCATACGCGGGCGCAAGGTTGACGCAGCCCGCGAGCACGGCCGACGCCATGGCCGCGCAGGCGAGTGCGCGCAGGGGAAATCGGGAAAAGGATTGGCGCCGCATCAGTGGCCTCCCTGTTCAGCAGCGGCCGGAGCAGCGGGCAGCGATCCATTCGCCTTGTTGTCATCAGGCACGACAGGCTTGCGTCGCCCCTGCAGCCATCCGCGAATCAACGCAAAGAACAGCGGCACGAAGAAGATGCCGAGCGCGGTGCCGACCACCATGCCGCCGAGCACCGCGGTGCCGATCGACTGGCGGCCACCCGCGCCGGCACCGGTGCCGATGGCCAGCGGCAGTACGCCGAAGCCGAAGGCCAGCGAGGTCATCAGGATGGGCCGCAGGCGCAGCCGCACCGCCATCAGCGTGGCCTCGATCACGCTCTTGCCTTGCTCCTGCAACTGCTTGGCGAACTCGACGATCAGGATGGCGTTCTTCGACGACAGCCCCACGGTGGTGAGCAGGCCGACCTGAAAGTACACGTCATTGCTCAGGCCCCGGAAGCTGGTGAACATCAGCGCACCGACGATGCCCAGCGGTACCACCAGGATCACCGAGAACGGCACGGACCAGCTCTCGTACAGGGCCGCAAGGCACAGGAACACGAACAGGATCGAGATGGCATACAGCACCGGTGCCTGCGCACCCGACAGCCGCTCCTGGAACGATGCGCCGGTCCATTCGTAGCCGATGCCGGGGGGCATCTGCTTCATCACTTCGTCCACCGCAGCCATGGCGTCGCCCGAACTCACGCCCGGCGCTGCATCGCCCACGAACTCGTAGCTCGGGCTGCCGTTGTAGCGCTGCAGCTGCGGCGAGCCATACGTCCAGCGCGAGCTGGAGAAGGCCGGGAACGACACCATCTGGCCGAGGCTGTTGCGCACGCTCCAGCGGTCGATGTCGGTGGGCAGCATGCGAAAGGCGGTATCGCCCTGCATGTACACGCGCTTCACGCGCCCGTTGTCCAGGAAGTCGTTGATGTAGGTGCCGCCCATCGCGCTCGACAGCGTGCTGTCGATGTCGGCCGTGGCCAGGCTCGCCGCCCCGGCGCGCGCGTCGTCGATGTCGACTGCAAACTGTGGCGTGTCGTCCAGGTTGTTGCTGCGCACGTTCGCCACCTCGGGCCGCTTGGACAGCAGGTCGATGAGCTGGTCGCGCGCCTTCACCAGCGCATCGTGGCCCAGCCCGTTGATGTCCTTCAGGTGAAAGTTGAAGCCCGCGTTGGCGCCGAGCCCGCGCACCGCCGGTGGCAGCAGCACGAAGATGCGCGCGTCGCGGATGGTCGACAGCTCCTTGTTGGCGCGCCGTGCCAGCGCCGCGGCCGACTGTCCGTCGCCTTCGCGTTCGGCCCAGTCCTTGAGCTTGACGAAGGCGCGTGCCGAACTCTGGTCGCCGTTTTGGCCAGTGATGACGTTCACGCTCAGCACTTCGGGTTGCTTGGTGAAGTAGTCCTGCATCTGCGTGACCACCGGCTGCAGCCGCGCGTCCGATGCGCCCGGCGGCAGCGTCACCTGCACCTGCAGAAAGGCCTGGTCTTCATCGGGCAGGAACGAGGTCGGCAACCGCATGAACAGCAGCGCCATCACCGCCGCGATCAGCAGGTACACCACGATGCTGCGTTTGCCGCGCCGGATGATGCCGCCCACCACGCCCTGGTAGCGGTCGGCGCCCTTGTCGAAGTTGCGGTTGAAGCCCGCGAAGAAACGGTCGACCGCACCGAGCACGCCACGGCGAGCCACTGCATGCTGACCCTTGGCAACGGGCTTGAGCAGCGTCGCGCACAGCGCCGGTGTGAGCGTGAGCGCCACGAACACCGACAGCGCCATGGCCGAGACGATGGTGATCGAGAACTGCCGGTAGATCACGCCGGTCGATCCACCGAAGAAGGCCATCGGCACGAACACCGCCGACAGCACCAGCGCAATGCCGACCAGCGCCGGCGTGATCTCGGCCATCGACTTGCGCGTGGCCTCCTTGGGCGAGAGGCCTTCCTCATGCATCACGCGCTCGACGTTCTCCACCACCACGATGGCGTCGTCCACCAGGAGGCCGATGGCCAGCACCATGCCGAACATGGTGAGCGTGTTGATCGAGTAGCCCGCGATCGACAGCACGCCGAAGGTGCCCAGCAGCACCACCGGCACTGCAATGGCCGGGATCAGCGTCGCGCGGAAGTTCTGCAGAAAGACGTACATCACCAGCACGACCAGCAGCATGGCCTCGGCCAGCGCCTTCACCACTTCGTCGATGGACGCGCTCACGAAGGGCGTGGTGTCGTAGCTCACGAAGGTCTGCAGCTGGTTCGGAAAGAGCGGCTGCAGCTCGGCCACCTTGGCCTTGACGGCTTCGGCCACCTGCACCGCGTTGGCGCCGTCGGCCAGCACCACGCCCAGGCCGGCGCCGGGGCGACCGCCCAGTTGCGAGCGCACCGTGAGGTTCTCGGCACCGAGTTCGACGCGGGCCACGTCCTTCAGGCGCACCACGGCACCGTCGGGCGTGGCGCGCAGCACCACGTTCTCGAACTGCTCGGCCGTCTGCAGCTTGCTGCGCGCGGTGATGGTGGCGTTGAGCTGCTGCTGCGCACCGGCCGGCAACGCGCCGAGCTGGCCGGCCGACACCTGCGCGTTCTGCGCGGTGATGGCGTTGCCCACGTCCGAGGGCATCAGCGCGTACTTGCGCAGCTTGTCGGGGTCGAGCCACAGGCGCATGGCGTAGCCGGTGCCCAGCGTCTGCACTTCGCCCACGCCGTCGATGCGGCTGATGACGTCCACGAGATTGCTGCTGATGTAGTCACCCACGTCCACGGCCGACGCACTGCCGTCGCCCGAGTACATCGAGACGATCATCAGGAAGTCGTTGCCGCCCTTGGTGACGGTGACGCCGCGGCTTTGCACCTGCTGCGGCAGGCGCGACATGGCCTGCTGCAGCTTGTTCTGCACCTGCATCTGGGCCACGTCGATGTTGGTGCCCGCGTTGAAGGTGAGCGACAGGCGCGCCACGCCCGACGAGTTGCTGGTCGACTGCATGTAGAGCAGGTTGTCCAGCCCCTTCATCTGCTGCTCGATGACCTGCGTGACCGAGTCTTCGACCGTCTTGGCCGAGGCGCCGGTGTAGGTGGCGTTGATGGACACGCGCGGCGGCGCGATGTCGGGGTACTGCTCCAGCGGCAGCGTGCGGATGGCCATCAGCCCGGCGAGCATGACGACGATGGAGAGCACCCACGCGAAGATGGGGCGGTCGATGAAGAACTGGGCCATGGGCGGGCCTCAGCGTGCGATGGTGGTGGAGGCGGCGTCGGGCTCGGCGCTGGCCAACGGCTGCGCGCCGAGGTCGACCACCTTCACCTTGTCGCCCACCTTCACGCGCTGCGAGCCTTCCATCATCACGCGGTCGCCAGCGGCCAGCCCGTCGATCACCTGCCAGCGTGTGCCGACCGCGCGGCCGATGTTGATCGGGCGCTTCGCAACCTTGTCGTCCGCACCGATCACCAATGCCGAAGCGCTGCCGTCGGGCGCGCGCGTCACGGCCTGTTGCGGCACCAGCAGCGCGGCCGTGTTCACGCCTTCCTGCAGCACGGCGCGCACGTACATGCCGGGCATCAGCAGCTTGTCGGGGTTGGGCACCACCGCGCGCAAGGTGACGCTGCCGGTGCCTGCATCGACCGTCACGCCGCTGAAGGTGAGGCGGCCGGCGTGCGGATACTCGCTGCCGTCTTCCAGCAGCAGCCGGATGCGGGCGTCGGCATCGCTCGCGCGCTGCAGCCGGCCGCTGGCCAACTCGCGCTTCAGGCGCAGCAACTCGCTGCTCGACTGCGTGACGTGCACGTGGATCGGGTCGAGCTGCTGCACGGTGGTGAGGGCGGCGGCCTGGTTGGCGGTGACCAGCGCGCCCGGCGTCACGCTCGACAGTTCGGCCCAGCCGGTGATCGGTGAAGTGATGCGCGTGTAGCCCAGCTGGATGCGCGTGGTCTGCTCGGCGGCGCGTGCCACGCCCAGGTCGGCCTGGGCTTGCTGCTCGGCGGCCTGGGTTTCGTCGAACACCTGGCGGCTGATGGCGTCGATCTTCACCAGCTCCGCATTGCGCTTTGCCACCGTGCGTGCCGTGGCCAGGGCCGACTCGGCCTTGCGCACGCTGGCTTGCGCGCTGGCGTGCGCCGCCTGCAGCGAGGCCGGGTCGAGCTGGTAGAGCACCTGGCCGGCCTTGACCTGCGAGCCTTCGGTGAAGAGCCGCTCCTTCAGAATGCCGCCGACCTGCGGACGGATCTCGGCGATGACCGGCGCGGCGGTGCGGCCGGGCAGCTCGGTGCTCAGGGCCAGGGTCTCTTGCTTCAGGGTGACGGCGCCGACTTCCTTGTCTGGTGCGGCGGCTGCCTTCGATGTGCCGGGTGTCTCCACGCTGGTGCGCGAGCAACCTGCGAGCGCGGCGATGGTGAGGGCCGTGAAGAGCAGGGCGAAACGGGAGGGTGTTTGGTCAGGCATCAGACAGGTAATTGAAGTAGCGAACGCCCCCGATGGAGCGGGTGAGCGGCCTCAAGTTCAACGACGCATGAGAGGCGTGGCCGGCTTTACACGCGGTTTACTGCAATTGCGGTGCCATGACGCGGCGATCGCGTGACAGCCATGTGACACGACGGCCGGAGCCGTTGCGGTGCCGCCTTCAGGCCCGCTGTAGCGCGCGCGTCACCATGTCGTTCGGCGCAAGCCGCAGCAGATGCGGCAGCAGCCCCATGGCCTTGTCGCGTTCGCCCGCATGCAGCAGCCCGTTGGCGCACACCGAGAGCGTGTTCGCCAGCTCGGGGTGATCGGGCGCGGTCTTCAGCAGGATGCGGCACAGCTTGTCCGCGTCCCCGAACTGGCGGATGCGGGCGAAGCGGCGCGCCAGGCGGGCCATGTCGTCCGGCTTCAGGCGCACACCGGGTCGGGCCTGTTCGAGGTAAGTGGTGAAGCTCGCATGCTGCAGTGCCAGCGTGTCGGCGTCGGTGGCGGGCAGACGGAAGATGCGGCGCGCGGCCTGGTGGAAGTCGTCGCTCGCAGGCTGCAGGCGCGCGGTGTTGAACCAGGCGCGCAGCGTGTCGGTGTCGCCGGGGCGCAGGGCGGCCGCGGCGCGCCATTCGGCGCAGGCGTTCTCGAACTTCATCGTGGCGGCCAGCTTGCGCGCGGCGGCCACATGCTGGTCGAAGAGGTCGTCGTCGGTCACCATTTCCGACTTGACGGTCTCGGGCGTCTTCACGCGGTGCAGCAGCGTGGCGCCGGCCATCAGCGCGGCGCCGGTGAGCAGGCCACCGAGGTGGGCCATGTAGGCGATGCCCTGGCCGCCCAGCCAGTGCTGCATCAGCTCGTTGATGATCCATGCCGGCAGCAGCAGAAGGGCCGGCGCGGTCACGTAGTTGAAATAGAAGAACAGCTGGTAGAAAAAACGGATGCGCCGCAGCCGGTACATCACCGCGTACATGCCCATCAACGCCGAGATGGCGCCCGAGGCGCCCAGGCCGTAGCTGCCCTTGCCCGCATAGGCCCAGCCGGCCAGCGCGGAGGCGCCGACGGCGCCGAGCAGATAGAACGTGAGATAGGTGCCGCGGCCCAGAGCCAGCTCAACCGAGAAGCCGAACAGGAACAGGAAGAGCATGTTGCCCAGCAGATGCCCGGTGCTGCCGTGCAGGAAGGCGGCGGTGATCCAGGTCCAGGGCTTGAACTCGGCGTCCTTGCCGTAGTCCTGCGACCAGCGCTCGGTGAAGGGAGCGGGCAGCATCGCCTCGTAGTGCTGGCGGTCGCGTTTCCACTCGGTGTACTGCGGGTTCGCCGGCGTGATGACTTCATCGGCCTGCAGCCTCTGCAGGAATTTCTTCTCGTGCTGAAGGCCTTCGAGCAGTTGCGGATAAGTGTCTTCATCCGTCAGCATGCGCCGGGCCATCTTGCCGCGCTTTGGGTCTGTTTTTTCAAGCCACTCCACGAAGGGCGGCAGCTCCAGTTGGGGCAGCACGCTCTTCGTGTAGTAGCTGGCGGCGCGCTCGCGCCCGTTCTCTTCGCTGCGCTGCGGCCCCCAGAACACGAGCATGTTCACAAGGATCAGCAGCACCGTCATCCACGGCGGGTTGCGCCAGCTCGGTTTGTTTTCGAGCGGGATGGCGTAGAACACGGCGCGGCGGCTGTCGTCGGCTCGCTCAGCCCAGGCGTGCGCGGTGGCGCGCGATCTGCGCCTTCACTTGCGCCGGGGCGGTGCCGCCCAGGATGTTGCGTGCGTTGAGCGAGCCGCGCAGGCTCAGCACGTCGTACACGTCCTTCTCGATGTTCGGGTTGAACTGCTGCAGCACCGACAGTGGCAGCTCGGCCAGGTCGACCTTGTGCGAGGTGGCGGCCTTCACGGCGTGCGCCACGGTTTCGTGCGCATCGCGGAAGGGCAGGCCCTTCTTCGTGAGGTAGTCGGCCAGGTCGGTGGCGGTGGCGTAGCCGCGCAGGGCCGCGGCTTCCATCGCCTCGGGCTTGACGGTGATGCCGCCGATCATCTCGGCAAAGATGCGCAGGGTGTCCTTGAGCGTGTCGACGGTGTCGAACAGCGGCTCCTTGTCTTCCTGGTTGTCCTTGTTGTAGGCCAGCGGCTGGCCCTTCATGAGCGTGATCAGCGCCATCAGGTGGCCGACCACGCGGCCGGTCTTGCCGCGCGCCAACTCGGGCACGTCGGGGTTTTTCTTCTGCGGCATGATCGACGAGCCGGTCGTGAAGCGGTCGGCGATCTGGATGAAGCCGAAGTTCTGGCTCATCCACAGGATCAGCTCTTCGCTCATGCGGCTGATGTGCACCATGCACAGGCTGGCGGCGGCGGTGAACTCGATCGCGAAGTCGCGGTCGCTCACGGCGTCCAGGCTGTTCTGGCACACGCCGTCCATGCTGAGGGTCTTGGCGACCAGTTCGCGGTCCAGCGGGTAGCTGGTGCCGGCCAGCGCGGCGGCGCCCAGCGGCAAGCGGTTCACGCGGCGGCGCACTTCGCCCATGCGTTCCGCATCGCGGCTGAACATTTCCACATACGCCAGCATGTGGTGGCCGAAGCTCACCGGCTGCGCCACCTGCAGGTGGGTGAAGCCGGGCAGGATCACCTCGACGTTCTTCTCGGCAATGTCGACCAGCGCCTTCTGCAGCTCGACCAGCAGGTCGCCGATCAGGTCGATTTCGCCGCGCAGCCACAGGCGCACGTCGGTGGCCACCTGGTCGTTGCGGCTGCGGCCGGTGTGCAGGCGCTTGCCGGCATCGCCCACCAGTTGGGTCAGGCGGGCTTCGATGTTCAGGTGCACGTCTTCGAGGTCGAGCTTCCACTCGAAGGCGCCGGATTCGATCTCGGCGCGAATCTGCGCCATCCCGCGTTCGATCGCGGCGTGGTCCTGCACGCCGATGATCCCCTGCGCGGCGAGCATGCCGGCGTGTGCCAGCGAGCCCTGGATGTCGGCTTGCCAGAGGCGTTTGTCGAAGAAGACGCTGGAGGTGTAGCGCTTCACCAGGTCGCTCATTGGTTCGGAGAACAGGGCCGACCAGGCTTCGGATTTCTTGTCGAGTTGGTTTTGGGTCATGGGAGCCGTCCAGGAGGCAATAATGGGTTGGTCACCCGATGTAACTGATGTCTGTGATGCGCAACCCGGCGATTTTATCGGCCAGCTCTACAACCACGTCCCCGGCATCGTCGGAAAGGGCCCGTTCGACCGCGCGCGGCGAGCCTTCGCTGTTCGACGCCTGCCGGATCGGCGTGGTGCTGCGCACCGTGGTGTTCGTCGAGGCGGTGGTGGCCATTGCCACGCTGTTCGTGGTGTCGACGCCCGCCGAATGGCTGGTGCAGACGGCCACCGTCACAGGTGGCGCCTTGCCCGCAACGCTGCTCTGGCTGGTGGCGACCTGCGGCCTCAAGAAGCCGTTGCGGCGCCTGCCGCGTCAGTGGCAATACGCGGCCGGTGCCACGCTCGGCGCCGTTTCCTCCCTTTATGGATGCGGTTTGCTGCGGCTGACGGGCGTGCTTTCCAATGCGCCGTGGCTCGCGAGCGCGCTGGCCGGGGCCCTTTTTGCGGGGCTGGTGATGGCGGCGATGGTGCTGCGCGCGCGCGGCCAGACGCCCGCGGCGACCACGGCCCGGCTCGAAGAGCTGCAATCGCGCATCCGCCCGCACTTTCTGTTCAACACGCTCAACAGCGCCATTGCGCTGGTGCGCGAGGAGCCGGCCAAGGCCGAGACCATGCTCGAAGACCTGGCCGAGCTGTTTCGCCAGGCGCTGGCCGACCCGGGCGAATCGGGCACGCTGGCCGACGAGATCGCACTGGCCGAGCGCTACCTGGCCATCGAGCAGGTGCGCTTCGGCGACCGCCTGCGCATCCGCTGGGACCTCGATGCCGCCGCCAGCAACGCGCGCCTGCCGCCGCTGCTGCTGCAGCCGCTGGTCGAGAACGCCATCAAGCACGGCGTGGAGCCCAGCCCCGAGGGCGCCAAGCTGCGCATCCGCACCGAGCGGCGCGGTTCCATGGTGGTGATCGAGGTGGTCAACAGCCTGCCGCCGCTGCGCTGGGCCGACGAGCCGCTGCCGCGCGGCCATGGCATCGCGCTGGCCAATGTGCGCGACCGCCTGCGCCTGTTGCACGACATGCAGATGCAGTTCAGCGCCGGCATGGACCAGAAGAACTACCGGGTGCGCATCGCCATCCCCGCTGAATCATCATGAGCCTCAAGACCCTGATCGTTGACGACGAAGCCCTGGCACGTTCCCGCATGCGCACGCTGCTGCGCGACTGCACCTCGCCCGCCGCCGAAGTGGTGGCCGAGGCCTCGCAGGGCGCGGAAGCGCAGCAGCACCTGGCCACGATGGCGCTCGACCTCGTGCTGCTCGACGTGCACATGCCCGGCGTCGATGGCATCGAGGTGGCACGCGCGCTGCGGAGCCGGGCCGACGCGCCGGCCGTGGTGTTCGTGACCGCGCATGCCGCCCATGCGGTGACGGCCTTCGAGCTTGACGCGGTCGACTACCTGACCAAGCCGGTGCGGGCCGAACGCCTGCAACAGGCCCTGCAGAAAGCCGAGCGATTCCTCAAGGAGCGCCGCGCGATACAGGCCGAGGCCGCGCCCGAGAGCGTGCTGATCCAGGACCGGGGCCGCGCCGAGCGGGTGCCGCTGTCCGAAGTGCTCTACCTGAAGTCCGAATACAAGTACCTCACCGTGCGCACCGCCACGCGCAGCCATATCCTCGACGGCTCGCTCAACGAGTTCGAGGAGCGCTATCCGAACCGCTTCCTGCGCGTGCACCGCAATGCGCTGGTGGCGCGTTCGGCGATCCGCGCGCTCGAAAAGTACGACGACGGCGAGGACGCCGAAGGCTGGGCCTTGCGGCTCGATGCGATTCCCGAACCCGTGGCGGTGTCGCGGCGCCAACTGGCCGCCGTGCGCGAAGTGCTGAAGGAAGCGCGATGACCGAAGAAACCAACGCACCTTCCGGCAAGCCGCCGACCGAAGAAGCGCCGCAATCTGCGCCCGAGTCGCTGCCTGCGAAGCCTTTGCAGCCAGCCGCTGAAGGGCCCGCTTCCGAGCCGGAGCAGCCCGAGGCGCCAGCGACGACGGATGCGCCCGCACGGGCCCGCCAACGCCTGCTGCTGCACATGCCGGTCGACGTGCGCAGCGCCTCGCTGGTGGTGCTCGCCGTGCTGGCCAGCGTCTTCGCGCTGCAGTGGGGCCAGGCCGTCTTCATTCCGCTGATGCTGAGCCTGCTGCTCACCTACGCGCTGTCGCCGCTGGTCGACATGCTGCATCGCTGGAAGCTGCCGCGCTGGATTGCCGCGGCGGTGATCCTGCTGGGCCTGTTCGGCGGCCTGGGCTGGACCGGCTATTCGCTTTCGGGCAGCGCCTCGCAACTGCTCGATTCGCTGCCGGTGGCCGCGCAGAAGCTGGGCCAGGCCATGCGCCGCGACAAGAGCGCCAGCGCCACGCCGCTCGAAAGCGTGCAGCAGGCTGCGGCACAACTGGAGAAGGCGGCCGAGGAAAACTCCGCGCGCGTTGCGGCCCGCAAGGGCGTGGCACGCGTCGTCATCGAGCGGCCGGGCTTCAACGTGCGCGACTACCTGCTCAGCGGCACCGTCGGCCTGCTGAGCGCAATGGGGCAGCTCACGCTGGTGGCCTTCCTGACCTACTTCGCGCTGTGCTCAGGCGATACCTTCCGCCGCAAGCTCATCAAGATCACCGGGTCGAGCCTGCAGAAGAAAAAGGTCACGGTGCATGTGCTGGACGACATCACCCGCAACATCGAGCGCTACCTGCTGGTGCAGATCCTGGTGAGCGCTGTGGTGGGCGTGACGACGGGCCTGGCGTTCTGGGTCATCGGGGTCGAGAACGCGGCCGTCTGGGGAATCATCGCGGGCGTGACCAACCTCATTCCCTACATCGGCTCGGTGATCGTGCTGGTGGCGGCAGGGCTGGTGGCCTTCCTGCAGTTCAACAGCCTGCAGATGGGCGTCGTGGTCGGTGGCGTGTCGCTGGCCATTCACACGCTCATCGGCAACCTGCTGATGCCCTGGCTCACCAGCCGCACCAGCCGCATGAACCCGGTGGCGGTGTTCGTGGGCGTGATCTTCTGGGGCTGGCTCTGGGGCATCTGGGGCCTGCTGCTGGGCATTCCGATCACGATGGTGATCAAGTCGATCTGCGACCGAGTGGAAGACCTGCAGCCCATCGGCGAGCTGCTGGGGGAGTAGGGCTCAGCCGAGCAGCGCCTTCAGCTCGTCGGCCGCGGCCTTGAGGATTTCCCGTGAGAGCGCTTCGTCGTTGACCGCGCGCGACAGCGACACCGCACCCACCAGCGAAGACAGCGCCGCGATGGCCTTCGCGCGCTTTTCCTTCGGCTTTTCCGCTGCCGCCAGCTTGGCCAGCAGGTCGAGGTAGGTGTTCACCTGCTGCGTGTAGGCCGTGCGCGTGCGCTCGTTGCCGCGAGCCACGTCGCCTGCCAGCGTGGTCACGGCGCAGCTCGTGGTCAGTGCGTCGCGGTGCGCGGTGCTCAGGTAGGCGTCGACCAGCCTGGCCGCCACCACCGGGCGGCTCGCCTTGGATGCGGCCACGGCCTCGACGGCACGGCCACCGTCGCTCAACGCGCATTCGACCGCTTCGGCCACCAGCGCGTCGCGCGAGGCGAAGTGGCGGTAGAAGCCGCCGTGCGTCAGGCCTGCGTCCTTCATGAGTTCGGCCACGCCCACGCCGTCGACGCCGGCCTCGCGGAAACGCGCAGCCGCCGTTTGCACGATGCGTGCGTGGCTTTCTTCCTTGTTCGCTTTTGAATGGCCCATGGGCGTGAAAAGTCCTCGGTCGTGTGCTTGACGATCAGGATTATGTTCATCATCATCCCCGATGTGGATGATGGTCGTCATTCAGAATCAACAAATCCTTGCAGGAGCCTTCCATGCCCATGATCGATGTTTACGCTGCAGCAGACCTGTTTCCGGCCGGTGCCGAAACCGACCGCCAACTCGGCGAAGCGCTCACGCTGGCGGTGCTTCGCGCCGAAGGCGTGACCAAGCCCGGCCCCTTTCACCTGGACAACACGGCCGCCTACATCCATCGCATGCCGGCGTCGGCGGTGCAGACCGCCACGAGCGCGCAGGCCCGCACGGTGCGCGTGCAGATCATCACGCCGCCGGGCTCGCTGAACCGCGAAGGGCAAAAGCAGATCACGAAGGAAGCCACCGAGATCGTCACGAAGCTGTCGGGCGACCCGAGCCAGGCCGCGCGCACCTGGGTGATCCTGACCGAGGCGGCCGAAGGCGGCTGGGGCATGTTCGGCACTGCCTTCGGCAAAGAAGAGTTCGCCGCGCTTGCCGCCAAGGCGAAGGCCGCTGCGGCTACATAGACCGCGTCTGCAATTCAGCGGGCGCCAGCTTTGGCTGCAGGGGTTTTGGTGCGCGTCGCTGCCTTCACGGGCAGCTTCTTCACGAAGGTATCGGCCGCATCCAACGGCTGCCCGTCGCGCGTGCGCAGGTCGATCTTTTGCACCGGCTTGCCGCTGTCCCGCTCGACCAGCACGGAGTGCGGCTCACCCTTGGCATAGAGGTGCGCCTCGCCCCAGTGGCGCAGGCCGACTACCACGGGGAACAGGCCCTTGCCCTTGGGCGTGAGCACGTATTCCTGGTAGAGCGTGCCGTCCGATGCGGGCACGAGGTCGAGCACGCCTTCCTGCACCAGCGACTTGAGCCGGTCGGCCAGGATGTTCTTGGCCACGCCCAGGCTTTGCTGGAATTCGCCGAAACGCTTCATGCCGTCGAAGGCATCGCGAATGACCAGCAGCGACCACTGGTCGCCCACGATCTCGAGCGAGCGTGCCATCGGGCAGGGGTCGTCTTTCAGGCTTTTTCTCCGGGCCATCTTTTCTTTGCTTTCCTTGCAAGGCGCGTGCGCCAACTGGTTGCAGGATTAGACCGCAATGGCATGCGGGTCGCCAAATAAAACCAGAATGGCCGGGATCTTTCTGGTTTCGATTGGAAGCTCCGGGGCCCGACAGATTCATCCAGCGCGCACAGACTCTTGAAGAAAGCTCCTGACATGCCCTACCTCCAGCTCGACGTGAACGGCACGCACCCCGTGGCCGACAAGAAGCGACTCGCGAAGAAACTCAGCGAGACCTACGCGCAGATGATGAGCGTCGACATCCGCCGCATCAGCATCGCGATCCGCGAAGTGGGCGAGGGCGGCGTCTGGCGCATGGTGGACGGCGAGCCGGTCGAAGTGTCGGTGCTGATGTGCGACATCCGGCGCGGCCGCTCCGCCGAGCTGCGGCTCGAAGTGGCCAAGGCGCTGTGCCGCGACTGCATCGACATCCTGGGCCTGCGCGAAGACCGGCTCAACGTCGAGTTCACCCAGCACACCGGCGACGAGATGTACCACCCCACGCTCGGCGGCTACAGCCCCGAGTGGTCGGAAGACGAAGCTCAGTGAGCCGGTCGCGCGCGATGCAGTCGTGAGAAGCGCGCGATCATCCACGGCCCCAGCAGCGCGCCCAGTCCGACCGAACTCCACGCCGCCACCCAGCTGTGCGTGCTGCCCAGGCCGAAGCGCGTCTGGCCCCAGTCCAGCGCTAGGCCGAACACCCACGGGCTGAGCGCGCCCGCGCCGAAGCCCATCACCGAACGCACCGAATACGCCACGCCCAGCCGGTGCGGCGCCACCACGTCAGCCAGCGCGGTCGAGTAGACCGATGAATCGGCAATGGCCAGCAGGTTGTAGATGGCGGCTGCCGCGGCCAGCAGCCACAGCGGCCAGGTCCACATCCAGCCGAACGCGAAGGACATGCAGAGGCTGGCGACGGTCGCGATCATCATGACCCGCGCGCGGCCCAGCCGGTCCGACGCCGCGCCGCCCGCGATGCTGCCGAACACGCTCACCAGATGCGCGAAGGCAGCGAGCGCGATGCCCGCGCCTTGCCACGCCGCCGTGCCGCCCGACGAGGCAACGAGGTAGGCGGGCAGCCACGCCCACAGCGCCATCAGCTCCCAGCAATGGAAGGCGTAGGCCCAGTTGCCGGCCATTGCGGGCTTGTCGCGCACCGTCGCGGCCAGCGCATTCCATGTGCCTTCGCGGGCTGTTTGCGTGGGGCGCGAAGGCGGACGCATCCGCCGCATGGCCTGCACCGTCAGCAAGGCACCGGCCACCGAACAGGCCGCCGCCACCAGCAGGCCATGGCGCCATTGCTGCGCGTGGCTGAAGGCCGCGACCACCGCGAGCGAGACCGCATAACCCATCGATGAAGCGCCGATGAAGAGCCCCATCGCGCGACCGCGCACGGCGGGCTCGGCATTGCGCGCCAGCAGTTGCAGGCCCGGCGTGTACGACGCACCCGCACACAACCCCGCCAGCCCGTAAAGCAGCATCGCGGAACGGTGGTCGTGCGCGAAGAGCGCGAAGGCCAGCGCCGCCATCGCGCTGACGAGGCTGCCGCCGAAGAAGATGCGGTGCGGCCCGTAGCGGTCGGCCAGCAGGCCCACCGTGAACAGCGAAACCATGTAGCCCACATGCCATGCGCTCTGGATCGAACCGGCCTGCGCGGCCGACATCTGCCAGTCGGCCATCATGAAGGGCAGCACGCCGGAGTAGGCCGTGACGATCATGGCCTGCAGCAGCCGGCTCGCGCACAGCAGCGCGAGCCAGCCGCGCAGGGGCGCGGCGGCGGTGTCGTTCGACATGCCGGGGCTCAGCGCAGCGCGCGCTGCATCAGCACCGTGTCGACCCACTGCCCGAACTTGAAGCCCACGTCGCGCAGCACGCCCACCCGCTCGAAGCCCAGCCTTTCGTGCAGCCCTTGCGAGCCGGCGTTGGCGCTGTTGCCGACCACCGCCACCATCTGCGTGAAGCCGCTGTCGGTGCAGCGCCGGATCACCTCGGCGAGCAGCGCCTTGCCGATGCCGTGGCCGTGCATGCCCTGCGCGACGTAGATCGAGTCTTCCACCGTGTGGCGGTAGGCGGAGCGGGCGCGGTAGGTGCTCGCATAGGCATAGCCGACCACCTCGCCGTTCTTCAGCGCGACGAGGTAGGGCAGGCCGCGCCGCAGCGTGTCGGTGCGGCGCGACTGCATCTGCTCGACGGTGGGTACTTCTTCCTCGAAGGAGCACAGGTCGTGCAGCACGTAGTGGCTGTAGATGGCCTGCACGAAGGGCATGTGATGCGGCTCGGCATCGAGGACTTCAACGGTGGCGAGGGCGGAGGCGGCGAGGGATGGCGATGACATGCCCCGATCTTGACGAGCCACCATCGATAAGTGAAGCTTGGCTCAGCTATGCAAGGCATAAGGAATACTTTGGAAAAGACACTGAACCTCGACCAGCTCAAGTCCTTCGGGCTGGTGATCGAAACGGGCAGCTTCTCTGCCGCCGCCGACCGGCTCGGTGTTTCCCAGCCGGCCGTGAGCCTGCAGATTCGCCAGCTGGAGCGAAGGCTGGCGGTGCGGCTGGTCGAGCGTGTCGGCAAGCGCGCCAGGGCCACGCCCGCGGGCATGGAACTGCTGCGCCACGCGCACCACATCGAGACCGCGGTGGACAATGCCATCGACGCGCTGGCCGACCATGCGAGCGGCATCACGGGCCGCGTGCGGCTGGGCACGGGCGCGACGGCCTGCCTGTACTTCCTGCCCGGCGTGCTGCGCGCATTGCGCGAGCAGTTCCCGGCGCTCGGCATCGTGGTCAGCACCGGCAACACCGACGACCATGTGCGCAAGGTGGAAGAGAACAGCCTCGACCTCGCGCTGGTCACGCTGCCGGCGGCGGGGCGTTCATTGACGGTGATGCCGGTGCTCGACGACGCGTTCGTCGCCATCGGCCGCCGCGACCTCGCACCGTTGAAGGCGCGCGTGACGCCGGTCGACCTGGGTGCCTTGCCGCTGGTGCTGTTCGAGCCAGCAGCCAACACACGCAAGCTGGTCGACCGCTGGTTCGCCGCCGAGGGCCTGCAGCCGCAGCCCGTGATGGAGCTGGGCAGCGTCGAGGCGATGAAGGAGATGGTGGCCGCGGGGCTCGGCTACGGCATCGTGCCCGGCATGTCGATGGTGGGGCGCGGTGCCCACCCCGAGCTGAAGAGCAGCCACCTGAACCCGCGCATGCACCGCACGCTGGCGGTGGTGATCCGGCGGGACAAGCCGGTCAACAAGGCCCTGCGCGTGGTGCTCGATGCGATCGTGGCGGCAGGGAAAAAGACAGGCCGCCGCTAGAGCGCAAAAGCGCAATGCGGCGGCCAGGTGTCATTCCGGAATGGCGGCCAGCGGTGCACCGCCGCGTGCGCGGCCCAGCGTGGCAACGATCAGCGCTGCAATCAGCACCAGCACGCCGCTGAGCACCATCGCGCTGGAGATGCCATGGCTGTCGACCGTCAGGCCACCGATCAGGGCGCCGGAGGCAATCGCCACCTGGAAGCCCGTCACGAGCAGGGCCTGTCCGGCTTCCTGCGCATCGGGCACCGCCTCCATCATCCAGCCGGTGAGCGCCACCGGAATCAGGCCGAACGCGATGCCCCAGATCACGACCACGATCGCGCCGGCCACCATGCCGGTGCCGATCAGCGTGGACAGCAGCAGCGCCGTCGCGAGCATCAGCGCCGCCAGCAGGGTGGTGCCGCGCACGCTGCGCGCCACCAGGCTGCCGCCCAGGAAGGTGCCGATGAAGCCCACCGCGCCATAGACCAGCAGCAGCGTCGAAACCGCATTGGCCTGCAGGCCGAACACCTGCTGCAGCAGCGGCTTCAGGTAGGTATAGGCCGCGAAGTGGCCGGCAATGAAGAACAGCACCGCGAGCAGCCCGACCTGTGCCATGCGGCGCGTGAGCGGCGTCAGCAGGTCACGCGCGCTGATGGCGCGCTGCGGCGGAATCGCCGGCAGCAGCCAGAGCTGCATCAGCAGCACGGCCGTGGCCAGCGCACCGGTGACCGCGAACGAAGCGCGCCAGCCGAACAGCGTGCCAAGGAGCGAACCGGCCGGCACGCCGAGCACGGTGGCGGCCGATACGCCCGCCAGCACCAGCGACATGGCGCGCGCCTGCGAGGCATGCGGCACCAGTTGCGTGGCAGCGGCCGGCGCAAAAGTCCAGAAGCCGCCGACGGCAAGGCCGAGCATCAGGCGCGCGACCAGCATCGTGCCGAAGTTGGGTGCAAAGGCCGCGAGCAGGTTCGAGGCGATCAGCAGCAGGGTGAGCGTGATCAGCACCGTGCGCCGGTCGAGCCGGCCCGAAGCGACGATGAGCGCCGGGCCCGCAAAGGCAGCCAGCACGCCGGGCATGGTGACCATCAGGCCGGCCGTGCCGTCGGACACGTTGAGCCCCCGGGCGATGTCGGTCAGAAGGCCGATGGGCATGAACTCGGTCGAGACCATGGCGAAGGTGCCGACGGCGATGGAACTGACGGCAAGCCATGCGGACCGCGAGGTGTGGGCCGGTGCGGCCGCCGCCACGTCGTCGATGCACGGGTTGCTGCTGGGTGAATTCATCATGGAGATGCTTTCCTGAAGGGCATCGGCAGCGCGTGCGCCAATGCTTGTGGAGGGCATTGGAGTGTGCGAGCTGACGCCTTCGCGACAAAGGGGGCGGGCAGCAGTAGTCAGTTTCCTGACGGCGAACAATCGACCCCTTTTGTGTTCCGGCGGACCCTCGGACCACCGCCAGGGTGGTCATTGCCATCACGCCCTGTGCGAGGGGCGACAGGGGTTCAAGCGATGACCGGACGCTGCTGCAGCACCCGGCCGTCGGCGATGAACGAATCGCCGATCAGCACGCGAAAGACCGCGCCATGCGGAAACTTCGGCCCGGCCACGGCCGGCGAGAGGAATTCGATCTCCAGCGCCTCGGGCATCGCGCGTTCGAGCACCTCGCCCTGCGGCACGAACCAGCGCGCCGAAAAGCCTTCGTTGTCGATCACCAGCGCGCAGCGGTATTCGCCCGCGCCGATCGGCACGTCCTGCGAAGGCAGCGCCGGCTTGCGGAACTTCAGTTCGACCAGCAGGTGTGGCGTGAACGCGCCCGCCCCGTCGAAGCTCGGCGGTGCGGCCGGCGGCGCCCGGCGCGGCCGCTTGCTGATGAGCCATGCGATGACGTTGCCGATGATCGGCACCCACAGCACCATCAGCAGCGTGCCGATGTCGCGCGCGGTCGATCCCCGTTCCGCGTAATGCCGCAGGAACGCGCCGCCCACGGCCACGCACAGCAGGATGATGACGATGAGTCGTCGGCGGACTTGGATGGTGGTCATGAAAGCGCGGGGATGAAAGCGGCCCCGGACCTTAACCCACCCGCACCACCGCATCCGCCGGCAGCGCCTGCCAGTCGATCCACTCGCCCATCGCCAGATGGTGCGTGGGCGCGGCGGCGCCTTCGACGGTGCCCCACTGCAGCACGAGGCTGCGCTTGCCGAGCCGCAGCGAGACCTCGAAGCCCGGCCAATGCGCGGGCACATGCGGCGTCAGCGAAAGCTGGCGTCCCTTCACGTTCAGGCCCAGCAGGGTTTCGACAGCGGCGCGATGCAGCCACGCGGCCGAGCCGGTGTACCAGCTCCAGCCGCCACGGCCCACATAGGGCGCGGCGCCGTAGACGTCGCCCGCCATCACATAGGGCTCCAGCTCGTAGGCCGGACCGCGCTCGGGGTGTTGCGTGCGATGGGCCGGGCTCAGTCCTTCGAAGCTCTGCCAGGCCGCTTCATGGTCGCCCTGCAGCGCCTGCGCCATCAGCGCCCACACGGCGCCGTGCGAATACTGGCCGCCGTTCTCGCGCACGCCCGGTGGGTAGGCCTGGATGTAGCCGGGGTTGTTGGTCGAATTGGCAAAGGGCGGTGCCAGCAGGCGCAGCAGGCCGGCCGGTTCGTCGTGCAGGTGCTTCTTGACGGCGGCCATGGCCGGGCCGGTATGGGTGTCGTCCGAAGCGCCGGAAAGCACCGACCACGCCTGTGCGATCAGGTCGATGCGGCATTCGTCATTGGCCGACGAGCCCAGCGGCGCGCCGTTGTCGAAGAAGGCGCGGCGGAACCAGGCGCCGTCCCAGCCGGCGTCGTGCAGCGCGGCGATCCAGCCGCGTCGCGCCTCGGTCCAGCGCGCGGCGCGTTCGTGCTCGCCGCGCGATTCGGCGATGGGCGCGAAGCGCTCGACCACGCTGCACAGGAACCATGCGAGCCATGCCGATTCGCCACGGCCTTCGTTGCCGACGCGGTTCATGCCGTCGTTCCAGTCGCCGGTGCCCATCAGCGGCAGGCCGTGCGCGCCGGTCTTCAGGCTGCGGTCGATGGCGCGCGCGCCGTGGTCGAACACGGTGGCCATGCGGCCGCTGTTCTGCGGCGCGTAGTAGGCGTCTTCCGCGCCCTCGGGAATGCCGGGGCCTTCGATGAAGCCGACCATCTCGTCGAGCAGCGATGCATCGCCCGTCACCTCGACATAGTGCGCCGATGCATAGGGCAGCCACAGCAGGTCGTCCGAGAAATGCGTGCGCACGCCGGCACCGCCGGGCATGTGCCACCAGTGCTGCACGTCGCCTTCGGGAAACTGGCGTGCCGCGTTGACCAGGATCTGCTCGCGCAGGCGCGGCGGGTCGGTGAGCGCGAAGGCCATCGCATCCTGCAACTGGTCGCGAAAGCCGAAGGCGCCGCCGGCCTGGTAGAAGCCGGCCTTCGACCACAGCCGGCACGCCAGCGTCTGGTACACGAGCCAGCGATTGACCAGCGCATCGAACAGCGGATCGGGCGTGCGCACCTGCAGGCGACCCAGCAGTTCGTCCCAGAAGCCGCGCACCTGCCGCAGCGCCTCGGGCACGTCGCGCTGGCGCCAGCGACGGGCGAGTTCGAGTGCCGCGTCGGCGCTGCCGGCGTGGCCCAGCACGAAGCTGAAGCTGGCGGTTTCGCCGGCGGCCACGACGAACTCGCCGCCGATGGCCGCGCAGGCATCGAGCCCGCTGCCGGCGCGCCGCGTCAGCGTGTCGGGCACTTCGACGACGCCGCGCCCGGCAAAGAACTCGTTGCGATCGCAGGTCCATTGCGTGGCGCCGGTCGTCGCGCCCTGCAGGCCCGCGAGCAGCAGAAAGGCCGCGCTGCCGCCGAAGCCCGCGCTCGATTCGCGCTGTTGGCCGAACACGGCCGCCTGGTCCTCGGGCTTCCAGCAATGCACGGTGCGCCGTTCGCCCCGCGCCGCGCCCATCTGCCACTCGACCATCGCGAGCGCGCGCAGGCGGCGCTGGCCGGTGCCTTCGTTGCGCACGCGCACATGCACCAGCTTGACGGCCTCGTCGCGGTCCGCGAAGAAGGTGGTCTCCAGCACGAGTGAATCCTGACGGCATTCAAAGACCGAGTAGCCCTGCCCATGCCGCACGCGGTGGCGGGAGCCGCCATCGCCACCGCCGGCGGGCGTCAGCGGCAGCATCTCGCGCGTGCCCACGTCCTGCAGCAGGTAGTGCTCGAAGGCCGTGTCCTGCACCGGGTCGTTCGACCACGGCGTGACCTGGTGCATGCGGCTGTTGCCGGCCCAGGTGTAGCCGGTGCCCCATTCGGACACCTGGAAGCCGAAGGAGGCATTGGCGATCACGTTGATCCACGGGCGCGGTGTGCGGTGTGCGAGATCGACCTCGAAGCGGAACTCGCCGCTGTCGGCATCGAAGTCGCCGATGGGCGTCACGGCTTCAGGCGCGGCCTTCGTGGTCGCAGTCCGTGTCAGCAGCGGCACGCGCGACGGCGCCGGCGTGCTGTTGTCGCCCGCCGGTGGCGTGCCGCGCGCCTCGTGCAATGCAGCCACCTGCACTTCGAGCGCCCGGCCGTCCGCAGTGAACACCACGCGCGCCAGGCTGGACAGCGCGGCCTTTTCCGAAGGCACCACGTCCTGGTCGCGCAGCAGGTAGAAGCCGGCGGTGTCGTTGCGCGGAAAGCTGTTCTGCGTCTGCTGCGCGACGCGCGAGCGCAGCGTTTCTATTTCGCGCTGCAGCGGCATCAGGTACGAGTTCGGTTCGCTGTTCAGCACCACCAGGTCGCAGGCCACGCCGCCGAAGCCCCACCACGGCTGTGCGCGCAGCAGCGTGTTGATGAGGCCCATGCCGTTCATCGAGTGGATGTAGACCAGCACGATGGGTTTGTCGCCCGAGATGCCGAAGCGCCAGATCTGGCGCAGGTCGATCAGGCCCCGGTCGCTCATCACGCGCGGCGTGGTGTAGGTGAGGATGGTGGTGAGGTCCTGCAGCGCGAGGTTCTGCGCGGGCGCGATGCTCAGGTCGCGCAGCCGCACCTGCGCCAGCGTGGCGGCCATGCGGGTGGCGCGCTCCACGTGCATGGGCTGCAGGTAGCGGTCGATGCTGGGCATCAGCGCCTCGATGCTTTCGTCGGCAGCGGTCGCGAAGCTCAGGCGCGCGGTGGCGCCCGGTGCGATCGACAGGCGCACGCGCAGGCAGGCGATGGGGTCCAGGCCGTTCACCGGCGTGCCGTTGACGGCCTGCGGTTGCGCATCGAGCGCGGGCGAAGCGAGCGTGCGGTTGCGTCCGATGAAGGCGCGCCGGTCGGTCATGCAGTCGATCGACAGCACGTTGGCATCGACCGAGGCCACGAAGTGCACGGCCGCCACCACCGGGTCGCCATGCAGGCGCGGCTTGCGCGACAGCAGCAGCGCGCGCCACGCGGGCTCCCAGCGCGATTCGACGAACAGGTTGGCAAAGGCCGGATGCGCCTCGTCGGCCTTGGGGTTCGACAGCACCGGCTCGAAGTAGGAGACCAGTTCGAGCGTGCGCGTTTCGTCGCCGCTGTTGTGCAGCGTGATGTTGCGCAGCTCGGTGTCGTCCTCGGGGCTGATCAGCACCGTGGTGCGCACCTGCAGGCCGGGCCCGGCCGCATCGAACTGCACCTGGTCGGCCAGGAAGCGGGTGCGGTAGTGCCAGTCGGCACCGGGCGCGGGCAGGGCGGTGAGCGAGGTCAGCTCAGACTGCCCTTCGTCGCGCACATAGAAGAAGGTGCCGTAGCTGTCGCGCAGCGGATCGTCGCGCCAGCGGGTCACGTTGAACGAGCGCCAGCGGCTCACGCCCGCGCCGTTGGCGCGCAGCGCCACCGTGTAGCGGCCGTTCGACAGCAGGTGCGTGGGCTGGAAGCCTGGCCCCATCGGGTCGACCACGCGCGGCTGGAACAGCGGCGCCAGCTCGGTCTGGCTGGGCTCGGGCGGCGTGCGCGGGTCGGCGCTGCCGATGATCTGGCGCGGCGTGCGCTCGTGCAGCAGCGACTCGTGCGCCTGCACCAGCGCGGCGCTGCCGAACCAGCGGCGCGGTGCTTCGTCGCGCAGCACATTGCACAGCGCCACCAGCGACATGCCCTGGTGGTGCGCCATGAAGTTGCGCACCACGGTGAAGTCCTGGCCTTCGGCCTGGCGCGAGGTGGTGAAGTCGATCGCGTCGTGAAAACCGAACTCGCCGCGCGCGCCGAGCGATTCGAGCAGTTCGAGGTTGATCACCGCCGCTTCAGGCGCGAAGGGCGCGGCCATCGCGCTGGCGTAGGGCGCCACCACGCGGTCGGTCGGCGGCGTGCGCCGCAGCGCCAGGCGTGGCACGCCGAAGGGCGAGTACTGGTAGGCCAGCGAATGGTCTTGCGCGAAGTAGGCCGACTCGGAAACGCCCCATGGCATGTTCTGCGCGCGGCCGAAGGCCTGCTGCTCGACGACGGCCGCGGCGTTGGCCACCTGCAGCAGGCCATCGGTGGGTTCGGTCATCACGAGCGCGGGCATCAGGTACTCGAACATCGAGCCCGACCACGACTTGAGGCTGGGCTGGAAGCCCACCAAGAGGAACGGCCGGCCCAGCGCCATCCAGTGCCGACGTGGCACGTCGCCCTTGGCGATGGCCAGGAAACTCAGCAGCCGCGATTCGGAGGCCAGCAGGTCGTAGTAGCTCGCGTCGAGCACGTTCTCTTCGACGCGCAGGCCGATGTGGAACAGGTGGCGCTTGGCGTCGTAGAGGCCGCTGAAATCCATGCCGTCGTGCAGCGTGTCGCAGCGTTGCGCCAGCGCTTCGAGCGCTGGCTCTTCATGGCTCTGGCAGCCTTCTTCCGCCGCAAAGGCCCGGCAGGCCTGCGCCACCGCCACGAGGTGGCCGGCGAAGTTGCCGCTGTCCACGCTGGACACGTAGTCCGGCGGCAGCGGCTTCAGTGTCTGCGTGTCGTACCAGTTGAACAGGTGGCCGTGGTGCTTCTGCATGCGATCGACGGTGTCGAGCGTGGCGGTGATGCGCTCCAGCAAGGCGGCCGTATCGATCCAGCCGAATTCGCGCGCGCAGCAGGTGGCGAGCAGGTACATGCCGACGTTGGTCGGCGAGGTGCGGTGCGCAATGGTCGGCTGCGGTTCGAGCTGCAGGTTGTCGGGTGGCAGGTGGTTGTCTTGCGGGCCCACCACATGCTCGAAGAAGCGCCATGTGTCGTGCGCCAGCTTTTCGAGGTAGACGCGCTGCTCGGGCTTGAGCGGATCGTCCGCTTGCGCATTGACGCGGCTGCTCCACCACGAGGCAATCGGCGCCAGCGCCCAGACCACGAAGAGCAGCGGCCCGAGCACCGGGTAGGCGCTCCAGTTCGCGAGCAGGGCCAGCACCAGGCACAGCGCGCTGCTGAGGGCCGCGTTGCGCACGAAGGGCTTCAACTGCTGGCTGGACTGGGCCTGCGCCTGTGCGGCCGTCGTCCACTGCAGCAGGTGCCTGCGGCTGACGACGAGTCGCCAGGTGGCAAGAAAGGCCGCATCGAGCAGCAGGCGCGTCTGCGCCGCCAACTGCACGAACTGCCAGGCCGCGCCGGCCATGGCGCGCAGCAGTTCGACCGCACCCACATCGAAGAAGTGGCGCAGCTCGATGGAGCGCCGTGTCGGCACCAGCCCGGCCAGTGCACCCAGCAGCGGGCCGAGCGTGAGCGCCGATGCAACCGCAGCCAGCGCCCATCCGAGCGGCATGGCCTGCGTGAAGATCACCAGCACCAGCAGCGCGAAAGAAGCCGGCACCACCAGCGAGCGCCGCAGGTTGTCGCACATCTTCCAGAGGCCCAGCACGTCGATGCCGAAGCGGCGCGCGCGCCACATCAGCGGCAGCAACTGCCAGTCGCCGCGCACCCAGCGGTGCACGCGCGAGGCGGCCACGCCGGCATGGTGCGGATGGTCTTCGACCAGCACCACGTCGCTGACCATCGCGCAGCGCGCGACCGTGCCTTCGAGCAGGTCATGGCTCAGCACGGCGCTGTCGGGCAGGCGCTGGTCGAGCGTGGCGTGCACCGCGCGCACGTTCAGCAAGCCCTTGCCGGTGAAGGAGCCGCTGCCGAACACGTCCTGGTAGATGTCGGACGCACCGCTGCCATAGGGGTCGAGGCCGCATTGGCCGGCGAACATCCAGTGGAAGAAGGAGCGCTCGTTCTGCATCGGGAACGGCGTGACGATGCGCGGCTGCAGGATGCCGAAGCCCGCGACCACGCGACGGCTTTGCATGTCGATCTCGGGCGCGTTCAGCGGATGCGCGGCGATGGACACGAGATCGCGCAGCGCGCCGGGCGGCAGGCCGGTGTCGCTGTCGAGCGTCAGCACATAGGGCGTGCGGCCGGGTGCGATCTGTTGGCCCGGCGCGAGCGGAAGAAAGCCGCTGGCATCGCCGCTCGCGAGCAGGCGCACCAGCATCTCGAGCTTGCCGCGCTTGCGCTCCCAGCCCATCCAGCGCTGTTCGGTGTCGCTCCAGCTTCGTGGGCGATGCAGCAGCAGGAAGCGCGGCGCGCCGCCTTCCGCCACGGGGTATTTGGCGTTGAGCGCGGCGATGCGCTGCACGGCATCGTTGAGCAGTGCCATGTCGTCGGGCATCGAGGCCTGCGGCGCATCGGCCCAGTCGGTGAGCAGTGCGAACTGCGCATGCGCCTCGCGGTTGGCGAGCCAGTGCAGTTCGAGCCGATGGGCGAGCTGTGTGTTGTTCGCGGTCGAACCCAGCAGCGTGGGAATGACGACGAGCGCGCGGTGCCGCTCGGGAATGCCGCCCGCGAAGTCCAGGCGTGGCAGTGCCTGCACGCGCACCGACTCCGCCATGATGCGTTGCGCCAGTGCAATCAATGCCTCGGACACAGGCCACGCCAGAAGGATCAGCGCCACGATGGTGGTCCAGTCTTCGCGATGCGGCAGGCCGTGCATGACGGCTGCCAGCAGCAACGCGGTGCCGACGGCCACGGCGCCGACGTAGACGGGCAGGCGCCAAGCGCGATGGTCCCGTGTGGGCCGGAAGTTCGTCGTGCGGTCGGTGCGACCTGCGGGGCTCGCAGAGCCGTCCGCCTGCAACGACGCGATCAGCGCGGGCCGGCCTTGGCCGAAGAGGTAGTAGCCGGCAGTGCCATCGGCGCGATCGGTCTCCGCGCCGGCTTCGTCGGCCGGCGCACCCGACGCCAGCTTGACGACGGCCTGCGCCACTTCGCGCTCGGGCCGTTCGCTGCTGCGCGCCACCTGCTCCATCGCATGCGTGATCTGCTGGCGCGTGAGTTCGCTTTCGTTGGCAAAGCTCGGCAGCTCGCGCAGCACGCGCAGCGAGCGGCTCACGGGCTCGATCAGGTCGCTCCACTCGACCTGGCCGATCATGCGCAGCGTGGTGATGATGTTGCCGACTGTGAGGTTGGCGGCGGCCTGCGCGTTCTGCGCGTCGCCGATCAGCGCCGGGCCGTTGGGGCAGTGCTGCTCGGTCCAGCGCACCAGCGCCGGCATGTCGTCGCCGTGCTCCACGGGCAGGCGTTGCCAGAGCTGCGTGAGGTAGTTGTCCTGCAGGCCGTGGCTCTGCAGCGCGCGGTAGAGCACGTCGAGGTCTTGCGCCGAGAGATGCGGCGCCGCATCCCAGGCGGCATGCGCGATCTCGCGCGCGACCTTGTTCTCGGCAATGCTCTCGGCCACGCGGCGCAGGTTTTCGAGCAGCACCACGCGCAGGGTGGTGGGCAGTGCCCACAGCTCGCCGAGCGTCAGCTCGTCGATGTCCTGGTACGCGTTGAGGAACGCGGTGAACAGCGTTGCATTGAGCACGCTGTCGGTGTGCGCCACATAGGCCCACGCAATGCCGTACACGCGCGGCAACCCCGCCAGCGGCGGCGTCGTGAGCTTGGGCAGGCGCGCGTAGTAGCTGCGCGGCACGCCGTCATGAATCTGCTGGAGCTGTGCCTCGACCAGGTGGAAGTTGTCGAGCAGCCATTCGGCGGCAGGCGACACATAGCGCCCGCTCTGCGAGATCAGCGCGATGTAGTCGAAGGCTGCGCGCAGCGACTCGAGGTTTTCATCGACACGCGGAAAGAAGGGCGCACCCTCGCGCGCGCGGTGGTGGTCGTCTTCCACCACCTGGGCACGGGCCAGGCTGTGGCCGTGCTGTTCGAAACGTTGGGCACCGAAGAGTTCGGCACGGATCGGAAGTGCAACCGGGTCGTGAGGACCCAGAAGAAGGGTCCGGGCGTAGTGACTGAGCCCCTGGAGGCGGTCGACGACGGCTGCTGCGCTCAAGCGAGTGCGAAGAGGCCGATGCCAAGGACCACGGCCACGCAAGCCATCGTGACGATGCGGCCGGCAGCGAGTGCGCGCACCCGTTGCATGTGGCTTCGCACCGAGAACCATCGCCCGTGAGCGCGCGCGCAGTGGCGCATGTGGGAAGCCAACGCTTCGAAGTCGCTGCTGACGAAATCGACTTGCGAATGGGAAAGGGACTGCGGGACTGACATTGCAACGGGCTCCTGTTTGACGACTTCGAGCTGCCGCGCGATTGCGAGAACTGTGAACGTTCTCCGACCGTACTCTTTTAATTGACCTTACAGGTTCCTGTTTGGCGACGGTTCACGTAGGAAAGGGCGCACAAGGCGCCCTTTGTCTTTGGTAGCGTGCGCCTAATCAGCCGGTGTTGCGCAAGCCGGCGGCCACCCCGTTGATCGAGATGTGAATGCCGCGCTGCAGCCGCTCGCCGCCATCGCCCGCGCGATAACGCCGCATCAGCTCGACCTGCAGGTGATGCAGCGGATCGATGTACGGGAAGCGATGGCGCACCGAGCGCTGCATCTCTGCGTTGCCTTCGAGCCGCTGCTTCGCGCCGGTGATGAGCGTGAGCGCATCCGATGTGCGATGCCATTCGGCCTCGATCATCGAGAACACCTTCTGGCGCAGCTTGCGGTCGGTCACCAGCTCGGCATAGCGCGAGGCCAGCGCGAGGTCGCTCTTGGCCAGCACCATGTCCATGTTCGACAGCAGCGTGCGAAAGAAAGGCCATTGCTCATACATGCGTTGCAGCAACGCCTGGCGTTCCTTCTTGCCCGCGGCATTGCCCGCAGCGGCGAGGAACTGCTCCACACCGGAGCCGAAGCCGAACCAGCCCGGAATGGTGAGGCGGCACTGGCCCCAGCTGAAGCTCCACGGCACCGCGCGCAGGTCGTCGATCTTGTGGCTCGGGTTGCGCGATGCGGGGCGCGAGCCGATGTTGAGTTCGGCGATCTCGCGGATCGGCGTGGAGCCGAAGAAGTAGTCGCCGAAGCCGGGGGTCTCGTACACCAGCTTGCGGTACGCGGCCATGCTGGCACTCGAGAGTTCGCCTGCGGCCGAGAGAAAGGTCGCGGGCGCCGGCTTGCCCTGCGGCAGCAGCGTGGCTTCGAGCGTGGCGGCCACCAGCGTTTCGAGGTTGCGCCGGCCGATCTCGCGGTTGGCGTACTTGGAGCCGATCACTTCGCCCTGCTCGGTCAGGCGGATCTGGCCGCGCACGGTGCCCGGTGGCTGCGCAAGGATGGCCTGGTAGCTCGGGCCGCCGCCGCGTCCCACCGTACCGCCACGGCCATGGAACATGCGCAGGCGAATCGGGTTGGTTTTTTTCTTGTTGAGTTCGTCGAACAGCGACACCAGTGCGATGCCCGCGCGGTACAGCTCCCAGTTGCTGGTGAAGATGCCGCCGTCCTTGTTGCTGTCGCTGTAGCCGAGCATCACGTCCTGCTCGGCGCCGGAGCGTTCGATCAGCGCCTGGATGTTCGGCAGCGCGTAGAAGGCGCGCACGATGGGCGCGGCATTGCGCAGGTCTTCGATGGTCTCGAACAGCGGCACCACGATCAGGTCGCAGGTCGCGTTGCCGTTCATCGCGCCGCGCAGCAGGCCTACTTCCTTCTGCAGCAGCAGGGCTTCGAGCAGGTCGCTCACCGTTTCGGTGTGGCTGATGATGTAGTGGCGAATCGCGGCGGCGCCGTAGCGTGCGCGCGAGGCACGGGCGGCCGCGAAGATCGCGAGTTCGCTTTGCGCGAGCGGCGAGTAGTCGGCATCGGGCACGCGCAGCGGGCGGGCGTCGTCGAGCAGCTTCAGAAGCAGCGTCTGCTTGGCTTCTTCGGCCAGCGAGGCGTACGAAGGCTCGATGCGCGCGGTGGCCAGCAGCTCGGCGATCACGGCCTCGTGCTTGTCGGAACTCTGGCGCAGGTCGACCGTGGCCAGGTGAAAGCCGAACACTTCGACCGCGCGGATCAGCGGGCGCAGACGCGGCGCCGCGAGCACGCTGCCGTGCTTTTCGTCGAGCGACTCTTCCACGGTGCGCAGGTCGACAAGAAACTCTTCCGCGTTGGCATACGGGTTCTGCGGCGCGACCGCATGGCGCGCGGCCTCGCCGCCGGTGAGTTCGCGCAGCGTGGCCGCAAGGCGCGCATACACGCCGGTGAGCGCGCGACGGTAAGGCTCGTCCTTGCGGTGCTCGCTGGTGTCGGGCGAGCGCTCGGCCAGCGCCTGCATCTCGACCGACACATCGACCAGCGTGGCCGACAGCGACAGCTCACCGCCCAGGTAGTGCACTTCGGTGAGGTAGTGGCGCAGCGCCAGTTCTGACTGGCGGCTGAGCGCGTATTCGAGCGTTTCAGCGGTCACGTTCGGGTTGCCGTCGCGGTCGCCGCCGATCCACTGGCCCATGCGCAGGAAGGGCGCGACCGACGGGGTGATGCCGCCCTGGGTCAACGCGCTTTCGAGGTCGGCATAGACGCGCGGAATCTCGCGCAGGAAGGTGGCTTCGTAGTAGCTCAGTGCGTTCTCGATCTCGTCGGCCACCGTGAGCTTGGAGAAGCGCAACAGGCGCGTCTGCCAGATCTGCGTGACGCGGATGCGCATCTGCGTTTCGTTGTCGGCGAATTCGATGGGCGTGAGCGCGTCCTTGCCACTGGCATAGGCGCTCTGGCGCAGCTTGATCTCATCGCGCGTGGTCAGCAGCAGCGCGATGGCGCGCTCGGCATCGAGGATGCTCTTGCGCTGCACTTCGGTCGGGTGCGCGGTGAGCACGGGCGACACATAGCTGTGGGCCAGCGAGGCCACGATTTCGTCGGGCCTGACGCCGGCCTTGCGGATGCGGGCCAGGGCGGTCTGCAGGTCGCCGTCGGCGGTTTCGCCGGCACGCTCGGCCTCGGTGCGGCGGCGGATCTGGTGGCGGTCTTCCGCGAGGTTGGCCAGGTGGCTGAAGTAGGTGAAGGCGCGGATCACGCGCACCGTTTCAGCCGCGCTCAGGCCCTTGAGCAGGTTCTTGAGCGCGCGGTCGGCCGCGTGATCGGCATCGCGCCGGAATGCCACGGACAGGGTCCGGATTTTTTCCACCAACGCATAGGTCTCGTCGCCCTCCTGTTCCCGGATCACATCGCCGAGGATCCGGCCCAACAGCCGGATGTCGTCGATCAGTGGCTGGTCTTCGGCCTGACGGCGCTTGGGGGGAGCAGGGGTCTTGCTGGCTTTCATTCGATGTTGTTCCTGGGGACTTGAATGGATGCGCCGACTGCGTTGCTGCGGCGCAACATGCTAGCATTCCGACGGTCTGGAAACATGTACTTTTTGGGAACGGTCTTGAGCAATATCGTCATCGCCACGCGCGAAAGTCGCCTGGCCTTGTGGCAAGCCGAACACGTGCAGGCACTTCTGCAAGAACGGGGCCACACGGTCAGCCTGCTGGGCCTCACGACCACCGGCGACCAGATCCTCGACCGCTCGCTCAGCAAGGTCGGCGGCAAGGGTCTCTTCGTCAAGGAACTCGAACTCGCACTGGAAGAAGGGCGCGCCGACATCGCGGTCCATTCGCTCAAGGACGTGCCGATGGACCTGCCTGAGGGCTTCACGCTGGCCTGCGTGCTGGAACGCGAAGACCCGCGCGATGCGCTGGTGTCGCCCCGCTATGCCTCGCTCGACGAACTGCCGCAGGGCGCGGTGGTCGGCACGTCCAGCCTGCGCCGCGTGGTGCTGCTGCGCGCGCTGCGGCCCGACCTGCGCATCGAACCGCTGCGTGGCAACCTCGATACGCGCCTGCGCAAGCTCGACGAAGGGCAGTACGACGCGATCGTGCTTGCCGCGGCCGGGCTCAAGCGGCTGGGCCTTGAAGGCCGCATCCGCGTGGCCTTCGATCCCGACACCATGCTGCCGGCCGCAGGGCAGGGCGCACTGGGCATCGAGGTGCGCGCGGACCGTGCCGAACTGATCGAACTGTTGGGCTCGCTCACGCATCGCGGCGACTGGCTCTCGACCGCCGCCGAACGCGCCGTGAGCCGCGCGATGGGCGGCAGTTGCTCGATGCCACTGGCGGCACATGCGCGCTGGCAGGCTGATGGCGTGCTGCGCATCGATGCCGCGTGGGGCGATCCGGAGGGCAACGCGCCGCTGGTGAAGGTCCACGTGCTTGCATCGGCCGACGACTTTGCCCAGGCCGACGCGCTCGGCGGTCGGGCTGCGGCCCTGCTGCGTGACGCGGGCGCCCACTGAAATCCGTAGTCATCGTATGACCGCGCGTCCCGTCATCGTCACGCGGCCAGCGCGCGAGGCGGTGCAATGGGTCGACGAATTCCGCGCTGCCGGCATCGACGCCGTGGCGCTGCCGCTGATCGTGATTGCACCGGTGGAAGATGCCGAGCCGTTGCATGCGGCGTGGCGACAGCTCGCAGGCTATACGGCGCTGATGTTCGTCAGCGCCACGGCGGTCGAGAACTTCTTCCTGCACCAAGGGCCCGATGCAGCAAGCGATGCCATCGCAAGCCGCCGCTTCTGGGCTACCGGCCCTGGCACCACGCGCGCCTTGCTGCGTGCCGGTGTGCCGCCGCAAGCCATCGACGCACCGCCACCCGAAGCCCCGCGCTTCGACTCCGAGGCGCTGTGGGAGCGGGCGCAGACCCAGGTGTCGGCGGGCACGCGCGTGCTGATCGTGCGCGGCGGTGACGAAGCGGGACAGCCGACCGGGCGTGACTGGCTCGCCAATGAGATCGATACGGCAGGTGGCCTGCGCGACACCGTGGTGGCCTACCGTCGCCTGCCGCCGTCGTTCGACAGCAAGGCACGGCAACTCGCCATCGATGGCGCCGAAGGTCGCGCGATCTGGCTCTTCAGCAGCTCGGAAGCGATCGGCAATCTGCAGCGCGCGATGCCCGATGCGAAATGGCACGCGGCAAGCGCCGTGGTCACCCATGCACGCATCGGCGAAGCCGCGCGCGCCGCGGGTTTCGGGGCGTTGCGTGTATGCACACCTTTGCGGGAAGCACTGATCGCGTCGATAGAATCCTTCGCATGAGCGCCGCGTCCCCGTCCGACGACCTTTCTTCCCCTTCCGCCGTTGCGGCACCGGTGCCTGCCCCGCTGGCGCCGCACCAGACGCCTGCCGCGCAAGCCGCTGCCGCGGTCCTGTTGTCGCGCATCGGATTCGGCCTGCTGGCCCTTGTGACCGTGGTCACGCTGATCGCAACCATCGCGCTGTGGCAGAAGGTCAGCGGCATGAAGGAACAGTTGGCGCGGCAGAGCGCCGATGCCATCGCCCAATCGATGGAAGCACGCGCGCTGGCACGCCAGGCCAGCGACACCGTGCGCGATTCCGCCGCCCGCGTGGCCCTGATCGAAACCCGCGTGGCCGAAGTCGCGCTGCAGCGTTCGCAGCTCGAAGAACTGATCCAGAGCCTGTCGCGCTCGCGGGACGAAAACCTCGTCATCGACATCGAGTCGGCCGTGCGCCTTGCATTGCAGCAGGCGCAAGTCACCGGCAGCGTCGAGCCCCTGCTCGCTGCGCTCAAGGCCGGCGACCTGCGCATCTCGCGTGCCGCGCAGCCTCGGCTCGCGCCACTGCAGCGCGCGATGCAACGCGATGCCGACCGGCTGCGCAGCAGCGCCAGCACCGACAACGCCGAAGCCCTGCAAAGGCTCGATGAGCTGATGCGCAGCGTGGACGATCTGCCGACGCTCAATGCCGTGGCCGTGCGCGGCACCGGCGTCAACGCATGGCAGGCCGAACCGATTCCCGCCGATGCGCCGTGGTGGCGCCGCGTGCTGCTGACGGTGCGCGGCGAGGCCCGCTCGCTGGTTCGCGTCGGCCGCATCCAGAGCCCCGAAGCCGTGCTGCTGGCGCCCGAACAGTCTTACTTCCTGCGCGAGAACCTCAAGCTCAAGCTGCTCAATGCGCGGCTGTCGCTGCTGTCGCGCCAGGTGGATGCCACGCGCGGCGAGCTGGCCCAGGTGGCCGCGTCGCTCAACCGCTATTTCGATCCCGCGTCGCGTCGCACGCAAGCCGCCGCCACGCTGCTGCAGCAGCTGCAGCAGCAGGTGAAGACCACCGAGCCGGCGCGTATCGACGACACGATCGCCGCATTGGCCACAGCCGCAGCAGGACGCTGATCCGCACATGCGCGCTGCAATCTGGCTCCTTGCACTCTTCGCCGTCGCGGCGGCCGTCGCCCTGTTCGCGGGCAACAACCAGGGCACGATCACGGTGTTCTGGCCGCCGTGGCGCGTCGACCTGTCGCTGAACCTCGTGCTCGTGATCCTGCTGGCGACCTTCGTGTTGCTGCACGTGGCGTTGCGCGCCCTGGCTGCGCTTTTCTCTCTGCCGACGCAGGCGCGCCAATGGCGGCTGCAGCAGAAGGAACGCACGCTTCACGCGGCCTTGCTCGATGCCATGGTGCAACTGATCGCGGGCCGCTTCTCGCGTGCACGCAAGGCGGCGCAGGCTGCGCTCACGCAAGAGAAGACCCTGTCCGCGCTCGGTGCAAGCCTGCCGCAGGCACAGCAGGTGCGCGTGCTGTCGCATCTGCTGGCGGCCGAAAGCGCGCAGGCCCTGCAAGACAAACCGGCGCGCGACGCGCATCTGCAGCAGGCCCTGAACGAAAGCGCCGACCGCACCGTGCTGTCGAGCCCCGAGACGCGCGAAGGCGTGCAACTGCGCGCCGCACGCTGGGCACTCGAAGACCGCGATGCACCGGCAGCGCTCGCACGGCTCGAAGAACTGCCGCAGGGCGTGCAGCGGCGAACGCTGGCCCTGCGCCTGCACCTCAAGGCGGCCCGCCTGGACCGGCGCACCGTCGAAGCCCTCGAAACCGCACGGCTGCTGGCCAAGCATCGCGCGTTCTCCGAAGCGGCTGCGCAGAGCATCGTGCGCGGCCTGGCGACCGAGTTGCTGTCAGGCGCGCACGATCCGGCGCAGCTGCTGCGTGCCTGGTCCGAACTCGATGCCAACGAACGCGGCATGCCCGAAGTGGCAATCCACGCGGCACAACGCATGGTCGCGCTGCGTGGGGACCTGGCATTGGCGCGCGGCTGGCTGTTGCCGGCATGGGAGCGCATGGTCGCGAACCCGCGTGCCCTGGGCGATGCGCTGCGCGTCAAGCTGGCGCGTGCGCTCGAAGCAGGGCTCGACTCGGTCGATGCCGACTGGCTGGCCCGCATCGAAAGCGCGCAACGCAACAACCCGCGCGACCCGAACCTGCAGTACCTCGCGGGCATGGCCTGCATGAAGCGGCAGTTGTGGGGCAAGGCCCAGCAACTGCTCACGCAGGCCGGGCTGGGGCTGCAGGACACCGACCTTTATCGGCGCGCGTGGTCGGCGCTGGCGCAACTGGCCGAAGCCCGCGAAGACGCGGAGCAGGCCGCCGAAGCGTGGAAGCGCGCGGCGCAGATCGAAATCACCTGAGCGTTTTCTGTTCGGGTGCGCCCTGGGTTCAGGAGCACACGGACTCTTCGGTCTTCAGGCCCGATGCCTGCGCAACTGGCTTGCCATTGCCGAAGATCAGCAGGCTGATGCCGGCCAGCACCCACACGCCGATGCCGCCGTAGAGCATCACCAGCCCGAAGCTCTGCACGAGCGCCGCATGAACGGCAGTGCCTGACGGATCGGCTTGCAACAGCGCCGGAAAGTCCTGCGTGAGCGAGTTGAAACTGCCGGCCGCGACCTTCTCCGCCACGGCGCGCAACTGCTGCGCATCGAGCGATGCGGACAAGGTGCTCTTCAGATACGAATGGATGCCTTCGAGCAGGATGAACCCCATCAGCGCGATGTTCACGGCCAGCGTGATCAGCCGTGCGCTCATGTCCATGCCCGAGGCCATGCCCGCGCGGGCGCTCGACACCGAGCCGGTGGTGGTGTTGGTCACCGGTGTGTTGGTCAGGCCCAGCCCGATGCCGGCCAGCAGGCAACCGGGCAGCAGCGTGAGCCAGCTCGCGTGTTCCATGCTGCTGCCGTAGCGCATCGCCATGAAACCCAGCCCGATCACGAACAGGCCCGAGGGAATGACCACGCCGGGCCGGTAGCGCAGCGACAGGCGCTCGGCCAGCGGCGGCATGACCAAGGTGGGCAAGGTGTAGGCCAGCAGCGCCGAGCCGGCGGTGACGGCGTCGTAGCCCAGGCCGCTCTGGAAGTAGATCGGCAGGTAGATCATGAACGGCCAGAAGCTGAAGTTCATGCCGATGGAGCCGATGATCGAGCCCGAGAAATTGCGGATGCGGAACACCGAGAAGTCGAACATCGGGTGCGGGTTGATCTTCTCGACCCAGAGGAACACGGCGAAGCTGGCCACCGTCGCGACCAGGATGCCGATGGCCACGGGGCTCGCGAAGCCGAGGCCCGGTCCCTGCGTGATGAAGTACGTCAGGCCGAACACCGCGAGCGACAGCGTGACGATGCCCGGCAGGTCCAGCTTCTTCGCGTCGGGGTCGCTGGACTCTTCCACGCTGCCCAGCACGAGCGCCAGCGCCACCACGGCCAGCGGCACGTGAACCAAGAAGACCCATTGCCAGCTCGACAGCGCCACGATCGCGCCGCCGATGATCGGCCCGAAGCCCAGGCCCATGCCGAAGACCACGCCCCAGATGGCGAAGGCCTTGCTGCGCTCCTTGCCTTCCTGGAACTGATGCGAGAGCACCGCGAGCTGGCAGATCAGCATCGCGCCGCCGGCCAGGCCCTGCAGGAAGCGGCTGACGATCAGCACGGGCGCGCTCTGCGCGAGGCCGCACACCAGCGAGGTGATGCCGAACAGCACCACGCCGACGATCAGCATGCGCTTGCGGCCGTAGCGGTCGGCCAGCGTGCCGGCGGCCATCAATACCGTGGTGCAGGCGATGGTGTAGGCGTTCATGATCCACTGCATGTCGCTGAAGTCGCCGTGCAGTGCTTTTTCGAGCGTGGGAAGAATGACCGGCACGCTGGAGATTTCCAAGCCGAACATCAGGGCAATCAGGCAGATCGCGGACAGTGCGATCCGGTTCTTGCCGGCGTGAGAGAGAGGCATCGAGCAGCTTTCCGAAAGAGGTTCGGGCGATTCTGGTGAAACCCTCTTCATGATGGAAATGATTTAATTTCCTAGAATTCATTAGGAAACATCATTTATCTATGGCCATGGATTTCGACCCCACGCTGTTGCGCGCCTTCGTGGCCGTCAAGGAAACCGGCGGCTTCACGCGTGCGGCCGAACGCTTGCACCTGACCCAATCGGCCATCAGCCACCAGATCCGCAAGCTCGAAGAGCAGGTGGGCCGGCCGCTGCTGCATCGCACGACGCGGCGCCTGACCGTGACGGAAGACGGCGAGGACTTCCTGCGCTATGCGCAGCAGATCCTCGACGCGCTCGATGCCATGACCCGGCGCTTCCAGCCGTCGCCGATCGCGGGTTCGGTGCGCTTCGGCGTGCCGGACAACTTCATGGGAGACCGCCTGCCGCCGCTGCTCTCGCAGTTCGCGCGCGGATTCCCGGCGGTGCGGCTGGAGGTGAGCGTGAGCATGCATCTGGACCTGCGCGCGATGATCCGGGCCGGCGAGCTGGACCTCGCGGTGGTGATGTCGCCACCCGACACCGTGGAAGGCACGCGCCTGCGCCGCACGCAACTGGTCTGGGCCGCGGCCGAGGCTTTCGAGGCGCCGAAGGGCGCATCACTGCCATTGGCTTTCTTTCCGAAGCCCTGTGTCAACCGGGAGGTGGCGGGTTCGGCGCTCGACCTTGCTGCGGTCGACTGGCATGTGGTCTTCACTTCGGCCAGCACGCAGGGCATTCGCGCGGCGGTGCTCGCGGGGCTTGCCGTGACGGTGCTCACGCGTGAGGAGGTGGAGCCGGGCATGAAGATCGTCGATGGGCGCTACGGCCTGCCACCCTTGCCCAGCGTCGACTTCTCGCTGATCTGGAGCGAAGGCGGCAAGACGCCTTGTGCCTGCCGGTTCGGGCAACTGATCCTGGAGATGCCGGATCTGCCGGCGCCTGATGCGCGGCCTGTTCCGGCGTGACAACGCCGAGCCAATAAAAAACGGCGCCAGAGGCGCCGTTTTCATTTGCAGTTGAGCAGGGGGCTCAGAGCGTGCGCTGCTGCTGTGCGTCGCCGGCAGCCTGCTCGAACGGCAGCGACATCGAGGCGAGGTCGCGGCGGGTTTCGACCAGCACCAGCGGGCCTTCGTCGAGCACGATCACTGGTGGGCGTTCGCGCGGCACGTGGACCGGCTTCGGCTCGGCGGCGATGGCAGCGCGCGCTTGCGCGATGCGGTCTGCATCCGAGTTGACCCACTGCAGGCCCGAGCTTTCGGCGATCTGGGCGAGTTCGCTCAGCGGCAGTTCAAAGGCTTGCACCTTGGGCAGTGCGCGACCGTTGGCGGCAGGCGTTGCGGCCTTGCTGCTTTCGGCCACGACGGGCGCTGCAGCAGCAGGCGCTGGCGCGGGGCGCTGCTCGGCGCGGGCCTGCTGGGGAGCGGGCTCGCGAACTTCCGGTGCGGTAGCAACGGCAGTCGCTTCGGCGCGTTCCGACACCAGCGGCAGTTGCTGCGGCTGGCGGGACACCGGTGCTTCTTGCACGTCGCTGGCTGCGACGGCTTCCGCGGCCGAGCCTTCTGCCACTTGGGCGCCGGCCGTGTTGGCTTCGCTGTCGTCGCGCGGGCCGCGTTCGCGGCGGTCGCGGCCGTAGCGGTCACGCGAACGGCCACGGCGCTCGTCGCCGTCGCGGCGCGGTGCCTGCTCGTTGTTGCCGGTGGCGGCGTCGTTGCCCTGGTCGGCATCGCTTGCGTTTGCTGCTTCGGCCACGCGGGTGTTGTCGGCTTCGCCGGCGACCTGCGGTGCGTCGTTGCGGCGCTCGCGGCGTCCGTCGTTGCGGTCATTGCGATCGCCGCGCGGTGCGCGTTGCTCGTCACGGCCGTTGCGCGGCTGGCGCTCGCCTTGGGCTGCGTCGTCGCCGGTGGCGGCTTCGCTGCGGGGCTGCTGCTGCGTGTCGGCGTTGCGGTCGCCGCGTTCGTTGCGGTCACCGCCACGTTCGCCACGATCACCGCGCTCGCCACGTTCACGGCGGGCGCGCGGTGCGCGTTCCGCTGCATTGCCTTCTTCGCCTGCAACGGCGCCCGGCGCCAGTTGCTGGGCTTCGAGGTTGACGTTGCCGTCGAGTGCCTCTGCCGGTGCATTGCGGCCTTCGCCTTCGCGACGCTCGCCGCGACCACCACGGCGCTGTTCACCGTCGCGCGGTGCGCGTGCTTCACGGGGCTCGCGGGGTTCACGTTGCTCGCGCGGTTCGCGTTGTTCACGCGCCGGGTTGGTGGCGTCGTTGCGGACTTCGGTGCTGCGACCTTCGCGGCCTTCGCCGCCGCGACCTTCACGGCGCTCGCCGCCACGGCCACCACGGCGTTCGCCGTCGCGACCACCGGAACGGCCACCTTCTCCACGGCCTTCGCCGCGACCTTCACCACCACGGCCGCCACGGCGTTGTTCGCCGTCACGTGCGCCGCCGCGTGCTTCGCCATCGCGGCCAGGACGGCCATCGCGACGGGGCTTCGGTGCCTCGACCGGAATCACGGCCGGTGCCGGCGCCGGAGCGGGAGCTGGCGTGCCGCCGAACAGGTTCTTGATCCAGCCGAAGAAGCCGCTTTGCGCCGGAACGGGCGCGCTCACCACGGGCGGAGCGACCGGTGCCGGTGCTGCAGCGACAGGCGCGCGCACAGCTTCGGGCTTGGGCTGCACCACGGGCGCGGGTGCATCGGGCAGCACGCCCTTGATGACCGGCGTCTGCTTGTTGGTGGGCTCCTGCGAACGGCGCGTGACGGCCGTCGGGTCTTCGATCTCGTCAGCCATCTTGTAGCTGGCTTCGATGTGATCGAGGCGCGGATCGTCGTGCTTGAGGCGCTCGAGCTTGTAGTTCGGCGTTTCGAGCGTCTTGTTGGGCACCATCAGCACGGTGACGCGCTGCTTGAGCTCGATCTTGGCGATTTCGGGGCGCTTTTCGTTCAGCAGGAACGAGGCCACTTCGACCGGCACCTGGACGTGCACGGCGGCCGTGTTGTCCTTGAGGCACTCTTCCTGAATGATGCGCAAGATTTGCAGCGCGCTCGATTCGGTGTCGCGGATGTGGCCCGAGCCGCCGCAACGGGGGCAGGGGATCGACGAGCCTTCGCTCAGCGCCGGCTTCAGGCGCTGGCGGCTCATTTCCATCAGGCCGAACTTGCTGATCGAGCCGAACTGCACACGGGCGCGGTCCTGGCGCAGCGCGTCGCGCAGGCGGCTTTCGACTTCGCGGCGGTTCTTCGACTCGTCCATGTCGATGAAGTCGATGACGATCAGGCCGCCCAGGTCGCGCAGGCGCATCTGGCGGGCCACTTCGTCGGCGGCTTCGAGGTTGGTGCGGGTGGCGGTCTCTTCGATGTCGCCGCCCTTGATGGCGCGGGCCGAGTTCACGTCGACCGAAACCAGCGCTTCGGTGTGGTCGATCACGATGGCGCCGCCCGAAGGCAGTTGCACGGTGCGAGCGTAGGCCGATTCGATCTGGTGTTCGATCTGGAAGCGGCTGAACAGGGCCGCGTCGTCGCGGTAGCGCTTCACGCGGGCGGCATGCTCGGGCATGACGTGCGCCATGAACTGCTGCGCCTGGTCGTAGATGTCGTCGGTGTCGATCAGGATGTCGCCGATGTCGTGATTGAAGTAATCACGGATGGCGCGGATGACGAGCGACGATTCCTGGTAGATCAGGAAGGCGCCCTTGCCGCCCTTGCCCGCGCCGTCGATGGCACTCCAGAGCTTGAGCAGGTAGTTCAGGTCCCACTGGAGTTCGGGCGCGGAGCGGCCGATGCCGGCGGTGCGCGCGATGATGCTCATGCCCTTGGGGTACTCGAGCTGGTCCATCGCCTCCTTGAGTTCGGCGCGGTCGTCGCCCTCGATGCGGCGCGAAACGCCACCGCCACGGGGGTTGTTCGGCATCAGCACGACATAGCGGCCGGCCAGCGAGATGAAGGTGGTGAGGGCTGCGCCCTTGTTGCCGCGTTCTTCTTTTTCGACCTGGACCGTGAGTTCCTGGCCTTCGCGGATCGCGTCCTGGATGCGGGCCTGGCTGGCCGACACGCCTTCGGCGAAGTACTGCTTGGAGATTTCCTTGAACGGCAGGAAGCCGTGGCGGTCTTCGCCGTAGTCGACGAAACAGGCTTCGAGCGACGGCTCGACGCGGGTCACGACCGCTTTGTAGATGTTGCCCTTGCGCTGTTCGCGCCCTTCGATCTCGATTTCGTAGTCGAGGAGCTTTTGCCCGTCGACGATGGCCAGGCGCCGCTCTTCCGGCTGCGTGGCATTGATCAGCATCCGCTTCATGATGCGTTGTCCTTATATGTATCGTTCTGCAGCCCGTGAAGGGCCAACGATGCACGGACGACGCCCGCGAAACAGGGGAATTGCCGCTTGGCCCCGGATGCTGTGACTGCCGCGCCAGGCGCGGACAGGCCTCTCGAGCGTCAGCTCAAGAAGACAGCCGGGGTGGGGGCGCGTGGATGGGCGCGAGCCAGATTCGGTGTTGAGTAGCTATCTTTTTGATAGCCGGTTGCGCAAGGGTGGCGCGCGCTACGGACGATTCAATGCCTGAGGCCACCGGCATCAGCCAGCGCAAGCACATTTGAATCAGCAGCATCAACACAACAAGGGACTCGCTTCGATCCGCCGGCAGCTTGGAAGCTGCAGGCTGGGTATTCCGTATCGGTGTTTCGTGGGTGTCGGCTTGACTCGGGTGCCTGGCCTGCCACTTTGCGCAATTGCGCGGGGTTTGCAGCTCGGCGCCAAAGCGGCATCGACCTCACAGCGTTGTCGTCAGTGCTCTAAACTTCTGTCTAATCAAGCACTTACACGACCGCGCTGGTGAAAAACATTATAGGTGCGAAGCAAAGCCCCGAGACCGCTCCAAATCCCTCAGGCCAAAAAGCCTCAGGTGAAACCGCGGCGCCGCATTCGGCCATCAAATTCCTCACGGTCGATGCCGAATCCGCCGGGCAGCGGCTGGACAATTTCCTGTTCCGCCATCTGAAAGGCGTCCCGAAGACGCATGTCTACCGGATCATCCGGTCGGGCGAGGTGCGCATCAACAAGGGCCGGGCGCAGGCTGAAACCCGCATCGAGGTCGGCGATGTGTTGCGGCTGCCGCCGGTGCGGATTTCGCCGCGCGCGGAGGAGGGCGCAGCCCCACCCGCACCGGCACGCGAATTCCCCGTGCTGCTGGAAGACGATGCGGTGCTCGCCATCGACAAGCCCGCCGGCGTGGCGGTGCATGGTGGCAGCGGCGTCAGCTTTGGCGTGATCGAGCAACTGCGCACGGCGCGGCCGGGCGCCAAGTTCCTGGAACTGGTGCATCGGCTGGACCGCGAAACCTCGGGCATCCTGCTGGTTGCCAAGAAGCGAAGCGCGCTGCTCGCACTGCAGGACCAGTTTCGCGAGCGCGAGACCGGCAAGACCTACCTGGCGCTGGTCGAAGGCAACTGGCCAGCCAACAAGAAGGTGCTCGACGCACCGCTCGCCAAATACCTGCTGCCGGGCCCGGATGGCACGGCCGGTGCCGGCGAGCGCCGCGTGCGCGTGGTTGCCAAGGACCATCCGGATGCGATGCGCGCTGTGACGCTGGTGCGCGTGCTGGCGCGGCTTGCGCTCCCGGGCGATGCCACGCCGCTGTCATTGCTTGCGGTGACCATCAAGACTGGCCGCACCCATCAGATTCGCGTTCACCTGGCATCCGCCGGTCATGCAATTGCCGGCGATGACAAATACGGTGACTTCGAGCGCCAGCGCGCATTGCAGAAGCTTGGCCTCAAGCGCATGTTCCTGCACGCCTGGCGGCTCCAGTTCAACCACCCGGCCAGCGGTGAGCGTGTCGCGCTGCAGACCGACCTGCCGCCCGAACTGCATGCGCTGATGTCGCCCGCCGCGCTCGACGCGCTGGCCCAACACCCCACTCCCACGTCCCATGACTGATTCCTCCAGACCTCTTCGCTTCGACCTGATCGCCTTCGATTGGGACGGCACCCTCTATGACTCCACGCAACTGATCGTGCGCTGCATCCAGGCCGCGGTGATCGACGTCGGCGGTGCCAAGCCGACCGAAAACGACGCCGCCTGGGTGATCGGCCTGGGCCTGGCCGAGGCGCTGGCGCGCGCGGCGCCCGATGTGCCCAAGGAAAAATACCCCGAACTCGGCGCCCGCTATCGCTACCACTACCTGCAGCATCAGGACGACCTCGTGCTGTTCGACGGTGTCCTGCAGATGATCGACGCGCTGCGTGCGCGCGGCCACAAGCTGGCGGTGGCCACCGGCAAGTCGCGCCGTGGGCTGAACGAGGCACTGAAGTCGGTCGCACTGCGCGATCGCTTCGATGCCTCGCGCACCGCCGACGAGACCTTCGGCAAGCCGCACCCGCGCATGCTGCTGGAGCTGATGGAAGAACTCGACGTGACGCCGGAACGCACCCTGATGATCGGCGACACCACGCACGACCTGCAACTGGCGCAGAACGCCGGCTGCCCCAGCGTGGGCGTGAGCTACGGCGCCCACGAGCCCGCCAGCTTCGACGAATTCAAGCCCTTGTTCGTCGCCCACACGGTCGCCAGCCTGGAAACGTGGCTCCTCGACAACGCCTGAGAATTTCGTCATGAGCGAAGAACGCATCCCGCTGTGCAATGCCGCGGACCTGGTCGAAGGCGGCCATGCCGTGCCGTTCGACGTGGTCCATGGCGGGGAAACCTGCCGCGCCTTCGCGGTGCGTTTCGAGGGGCTGCCCCATGCGTATCTCAACCGTTGCAGCCATGTCGCGATGGAGATGGATTTCCAGCCCGACCGCTTCTTCGATGACACCGGCCAGTGGCTGCTGTGCGCGACGCACGGCGCGGTCTACAGGCCCGATACCGGCGAATGCGCAGGCGGGCCTTGCCGTGGCGGCCTCGTGAAGATCGCGCTGAGCGAGCATGACGGGGTGGTGCACTGGCATACTGACTGGAACCTCCAACCCCTCATCTTCTGACACATGACCGATTCGAATCGCAGAGAACCTGAAGGTTTCGATCCGTTTGAGCCGGTAGCTCCCATCACGCCTTCGCAGGACACCTCCAAGAACATGGCTCAAGACCCCACACAGCGCCCCGGCTGGGAGCGCGCAACGCTTGAAAAGCTCGCCTTCGCCGCGCTGGGCGAGCAGAAGGCCACGCGCCGCTGGAAGACCTTCGTGCGTCTGTCCTGGCTCGCCTTCTTCATCTTTCTGGCGTGGTTCGCGCTTTCGCGCAGCACGCCGAGCACCGCCAAGACCACCGCCCACACGGCCGTTGTCGAGATCAAGGGCGAGATCGCCGCCGGTGGGGATGCGAGCGCGGAATTCGTGGTCGCGGCCATGAAGACTGCCTTCGAGGATGACGGCGCCAAGGGCGTGGTCCTGTTGATCAACTCGCCTGGCGGCAGCCCGGTGCAGGCCGGCATCATCAACGACGAGATCAAGCGGCTGAAGGCCAAGCACAAGAAGCCGGTCTATGCCGTGGTCGAGGAAACCTGCGCCTCTGCTGCTTATTACATTGCCGCCGCCACCGACAAGATCTACGTCGACAAGGCCAGCATCGTCGGCAGCATCGGCGTGCTGATGGACGGCTTCGGCTTTACCGGCGTGATGGAAAAGGTTGGTGTCGAGCGTCGCCTCTTGACCGCTGGCGAGAACAAGGGCTTTCTCGATCCGTTCAGCCCGATGAGCGATGCGCAACGCGCCCACGCCCAGACCATGCTGAACCAGATCCACGCGCAGTTCATCAATGTGGTGAAGACCGGCCGCGGCGATCGCCTGAAGCTCGACACCCCGGGCCTCTTCAGCGGCCTGTTCTGGAGCGGCGAGCAAGCCGTCGAGTACGGCCTGGCCGACCAGTTGGGCAACGTCGACTACGTGGCACGCGAAGTCATCAAGGCCGACGAGGTGATCGACTACACGCGCCGCGACAACGTGGCCGAGAAGCTGGCGAAGAAGTTCGGCGCCTCCATGGCTGAAACCACGGTGCGCCTGATGCAGAACTACACGCCGGCGCTGCGCTGATTCACCGCTGCCGTTATCGGTTTTCGCCGCTGGCGGTGTAGCGCGCCGAAGCCGCCAGCGCGACGGCGAAAACCACGACCACATAGAGCGCGGCGGTCAACGAGGTCGCCCGCGCCAGCAGGCCAATCACCGCGGGGCCTGCCATGAACCCCAGATACGCCACGGCCGACACTGCAGCAATGCCGCGGGCCGGCTCGACGCCTGGCACCTTCGCCGAGGCCGAGAACAGGATCGGCACCACATTGGCAAAGCCGACGCCCACACCCGCAAAGCCGATCAAGGCGAGCCAGGGCAGGTTGGTGAGCAGCACCAGCGTCATGGCGGCTGCTGCGAGCAGGCCGCTGCCGAGCAACAGCGCGGCCGGCTGGAAGCGGGCACGCATCGCATCGCCACCGAAGCGCGCTGCAGCCATGGCCGCCGAGAAACTCGCGTAGGCCAGCGCGGCTTGCTGCTGCGGCGCGCCGATTTCCTGCTGCATATAGAGAACGCTCCAATCGTAGATCGCGCCTTCGGCGATCAGGCCCAGTGCGGCAAGCGTCCCCAGCACCGCCAGCGCACCGCGCGGCAGGCGAAAGCTGTGATCGGCGTCGGCTCCATCGCCTGCAGTAGCGGGCTTGGGCAACATGCGTGTCGAAGCCACGGCGACAACCAGCACCATGACCGCGGCCACCAGCAACAGGTGTGCCTGTGCCCCGAGTCCGGCCGCAAGCGCCGCGCTGCCGCTTGCGGCGCCGGCCATGCCGCCCAGGCTGAACATGCCGTGCATGCCGCTCATCAACGGCGTGCCGCCGTGCAGTTCGAGCTGTGCCGCCTCGGTGTTGATCGACACGTCGAACACGCTGGTGACAAGGCCGAAGGCGGCCAGCAGCACCAGCAGCGCGGCATAGCCCGGCACGGCGATCAGGCCGGTGAGCAGCAGCGCATAGATGCAACCGCAGATGCCGGCCACGCGGCGCGGGCCGTAGCGCCCGATCCAGCGCCCCGCGCTGGTCAGCCCGAACATCGCGCCGGCGCCGGCCGCGAGCATCGCCAGTCCGAGCTGGGCTTCGTCGATGCCGTAGTGCGCTTTCACCGTAGGCACATGCACGCCCCAGGTCGCGAAGATGAAGCCGGCGGAAAAGAACTGCGCACGCGAAGCCCAGCGCGTGCCAGCGGTCACGGCCACCATCGTCAGCGACCGATCGCGAACACGGCGGGCAGGCGTTCGTCCACGCCGGGTTGCGGCTTGGCGCGCCAGCCCTTTACCGTTTCGCTGCGCACGTGGGCGGTGGCGAGCGTGAGGCCGCGCGCCACTGCGAGGCGGGTGTTGTGCTGCAGCGTTTGCACCAGGGCCTGCAGCAGCGCGGTGTTGCGGTAGGGCGTTTCAATGAACAACTGTGTCTGGCCGGTCTTGAGTGCGAGCGCTTCGAGTTCGCGAATTCGGGCCTGGCGCTCGCTCGCGTCCTGCGGCAGGTAGCCGACGAAGGCGAAGTTCTGGCCGTTGAGGCCGCTGGCCGCCAGCGCGAGCAGCAGCGAGACCGGGCCGGTCAGCGGGACCACGGCAATGCCGAGGTCGTGCGCGGCGCGCGCCACTGAAGAACCCGGGTCGGCCACGGCCGGCATTCCGGCTTCGCTGAGCAGGCCGATGTCGTGGCCTTCGAGTGCGGCGGCGAGCAAGGGGCGGGCGTCGAACTGGCCGGCGTGATCGCCTTTCTTGTGCACTTCGCGCGGCAGTTCCTGGATGTTCTGCGCCTGCAGGGGCGCAGCCAGTGGCGTGACGGCGTCGATGCGTTTCAGATAGGCGCGCGCGGACTTGGCGTTCTCGCAGATCCAGTGGGTGATGCCGGCAGCCGCCTGCAGCGTGCCCAGTGGCAGCGCGTCTTGCAGCGGGGCCTGGACGTCGCAGCCGAAATCGAGCGGTGCGGGGACGAGGTAGAGCTTTCCGTGTGTCACAGGAGTTCAACCCCCGCGGCGCGCAGCATCTGGCAGGTGCGGATCAATGGCAGGCCGACCAGCGCGGTCGGGTCGTCGCTGTCGATGGCGCTCAGCAGGGCGATGCCCATGCCTTCGCTCTTGGCGCTGCCTGCGCAGTCGTAAGGTTGTTCGGCCAGGAGGTACTGCTCGATGGCTGCGTCGCTGAGATCGCGGAACACCACGCGAACCGGTGCGATGTCGCGCTGGACGAAGCCTGTCGCATGGCAGACGACGGCCACGGCGGTCTGGAATATCAGTGTCTGGCCGCGCATGCGGCGCAGCTGGGCGGTGGCGCGGGCGTGGTCGCCGGGCTTGCCGAGGGCTTCGCCGGCCAGGTCGGCCACCTGATCGGAACCGATGACCACCGCTTCGGGGAAGCGGGCGGCCACGGCATTGGCTTTTTCGAGCGCCAGGCGCACGGCCAGATCGTGTGGCGTTTCGCCGGCCAGCGGCGTTTCGTCGACTTCAGGTGACTGCACGTCGAAGGGCAGTCGCAGCCGATTGAGCAGTTCGCGGCGGTAGCGCGAGGTCGAGGCGAGGATCACAGAGCGTTGCATGGGGATGATTGTGCGTGAGCCGTTCAAAACCCACCGGCATCCCGATGTCGGGAAAGCGGCGGGCGCGATAGACTGGCGCGGATGAACAGAGAATTTGTCCCCGAACGGCTCAACGTGCCTGCATTTGCTGCGGCCGCCGCATCCCTTGAGGCTGCTGACCCGGTTCCCAATTATTTGCGCCTGGCCGCCGAACTGGCGGCGCCTGCGCCTGACGCGGTGGTCCAGTGGGAGGCGAGCGCCGAGGAGCGCCCCGGTGCAGACGGCAAGGCGACGCCCTGGCTGCATCTGGAGGCGGAAACCACCGTTCCGCTGGTTTGCCAGCGTTGCCTGTCGCCCGTCGACACCTTGCTGTCGGTCGATCGCTGGTTCCGTTTCGTGGCCGATGAGGCCACGGCGGAAGCCGAAGATGAGGAATCCGAAGAAGACCTGCTGGTCATCAGTCGGGATTTCGACCTCCAGACGCTGATCGAGGACGAGCTTCTGATGGAAATTCCCGTCACGCCCATCCACGACGTCTGCCCCGTACCGGTCCAGCTCTCGTCCAGCGACGAGGACTTCCAGGCGGCCGAAGAGGCCAAGCCGAACCCCTTTGCGGTGCTCGGAGCGTTGCGTTCGCGCAAGCCGGGAGAGGGCAACTAGCCCTTTTCCCCAGGCTGGGCTATAATCATGGGCTTCGCGCGCGCCGCCGTGAGCAGCGATGCAGATAAAGGCATTCCATACATGCCGCTGCATTGCCACCGCTTGAGCCCGTATCCAATCACTCACCTAACAGTCCAGGAGCCATCATGGCCGTCCAGCAAAACAAGAAGTCGCCTTCCAAGCGCGGCATGCACCGTTCCCACAATGCGCTGGTCGTGCCCGGCATCGCCGTGGAGCCGACCACCGGCGAAACGCATCTGCGTCACCACATCAGCCCCAACGGTTTCTACCGTGGCCGTCAGGTGCTCAAGAACAAGTCTGAAGCCTGATCTCGCATCCCAAGGCCGAGGCCCGAAGCTACTTCTGCTGTAGCGTCGGGCCTTTGTTTTGATGGCTACGTCTTCCCTTTCCGAATCCGCTGCTGCGCCTTCTGCAATCACGCTCGCCGTGGATTGCATGGGAGGCGACCATGGGCCGCGCGTCACGCTTGCGGCCTGCCGCGCGTTTCTCGAGCGGCACAGCGAAGCCTCGTTGTTGCTGGTCGGCGCGCCAGCTGCACTGGCGGGCTTTGCCGCACATCCACGCGCCCGTATCGTTGCTGCCAGCGAGGTGGTGGGCATGGACGATCCTGTCGAAATCGCGTTGCGCAAGAAGAAAGACTCTTCGATGCGTGTTGCGATCCAGCAGGTCAAGGACGGCACTGCGCAGGCCGCCATCTCAGCCGGGAATACCGGCGCGCTGATGGCCATTGCGCGCTACCTGCTCAAGACGCTCGATGGCATTGATCGTCCGGCCATTGCGCCGCAACTGCCGAACGCCAAGGGCGGGGCAACGACCGTGCTCGACCTGGGTGCGAACGTCGATTGCGACGCCGAGGACCTGCTTCAGTTTGCCGTGCTTGGCTCGGCGCTCGTCTCGGCGCTGACCGGCAATGAGTCGCCGTCGGTCGGCCTGCTCAATATTGGCGAAGAAGCCATCAAGGGCAGTGAAACGATCAAAAAAGCGAGCCAACTGCTGCGTACGGCTGCCAACTCCAAAGATTTGAACTTCTACGGCAACGTGGAAGGTAACGACATTTTCAAGGGCACGACCGACATCATCGTTTGCGATGGATTTGTCGGAAATGTGGCGTTGAAGGCCAGCGAAGGCGTGGCTTCGATGATCCAGGAATTCATTCGGGCGGAGTTTTCGCGAAACGTCTTCACCAAAATTGCAGCAATTGTTGCTTACCCGGTCCTAAAAGCATTCAAAGGCCGTGTTGATCACCGGCGCTACAACGGCGCGGCACTTCTGGGCCTGCGTGGCCTGGTTTTCAAGAGCCATGGCTCGGCCGACGAAGTGGCTTTCGGCTATGCGCTGGATCGCGCTTATGATGCCGCTCGCAACAACCTGCTCGATCGCGTGCGGGCCCGCATCGCCCACGCCGCGCCATTGCTCGCGCGGCAGGAACCGGCGGCGCCGGTCGACGCGACGGCCCTTCACGTTTGATGACCCCTTTTTCACGCATTACCGGCACCGGCAGTTATCTGCCCCCACGCCGCGTGACCAATGACGACCTTGCCAAGGAACTGGCCACACGCGGTATAGAAACCTCCGACCAGTGGATCATTGAGCGCACTGGCATCCACGCGCGTCACTTTGCCGCGCCGGAAGTCAGCAGCAGCGATCTCGGTCTTGAGGCCGCCAGGCACGCCCTGGAAGCCGCGGGCCGCAAGGCCAGCGATATCGACCTGATCATCGTCGCTACCTCGACGCCCGACATGGTGTTCCCGTCGTCGGCCGCGATCCTCCAGCACAAGCTTGGCATTGCCGGCTGCCCGGCCTTCGACGTGCAGGCCGTCTGCAGCGGTTTTGTCTACGCGCTGACCGTTGCCGACGCGATGATCCGCACCGGCACGGCGCGTTGCGCGCTGGTGGTCGGCGCCGAAGTGTTCTCCCGCATCCTCGATTTCAACGACCGCACCACGTGCGTGCTGTTCGGTGATGGCGCAGGTGCAGTGGTGCTTGAAGCCAGCGAAGAGCCGGGCATTCTTGCCAGCGACCTGCATGCCGACGGCAAGCACGTCGGCATTCTGTGTGTGCCGGGCCACGTCTCGGGTGGCAACGTGCTGGGCACGCCGCTGCTGCACATGGATGGGCAGGCCGTGTTCAAGCTCGCGGTCCGCGTGCTCGAAGAAGCGGCGCGCGCCACGCTGGCCAAGGCCGGCAAGACCGAGGCCGACATCGACTGGCTGATTCCGCATCAGGCCAACATCCGCATCATGGAAGGCACGGCGAAAAAGCTGAAGCTGCCGCGCGAGAAGCTGATCGTCACGGTCAACGAGCATGGCAACACGTCGGCTGCCTCGATCCCGCTGGCGCTCGATGAAGCGGTGCGCTCCGGCAAGGTGAAGAAGGGTGAGACCCTCATGCTCGAAGGCGTGGGCGGCGGCTTCACCTGGGGCGCGGTGCTATTGAATCTGTAGCGTGTTGCGGCCTCTCGACGAGGGCTGCAATGCGATATGACGCATAAAACAATGAAATCCTTTGCTTTTGTCTTTCCGGGTCAAGGCTCGCAGGCGGTCGGCATGCTCGACGCCTGGGGTGACCATCCGGCCGTGGCCGAAACCCTGCGCGAAGCCTCCGATGCGCTGGGCGAAGACGTCGGCGCGCTGATCAAGGCGGGCCCCAAGGAAGAGCTGGCGCTCACCACCAACACCCAGCCCGTGATGCTGGTGGCTGGCGTCGCCGCGTGGCGCGCCTGGCTGGCCGAAGGCGGTGCAACGCCTTCCGTGGTGGCTGGTCATTCGTTGGGCGAGTACTCGGCGCTGGTCGCCTCCGGCGTGCTGACGCTCGCACAGGCGGCGCCGCTCGTGCGTTTCCGTGCGCAAGCGATGCAGCAGGCTGTGCCTGTGGGCGTCGGCGCGATGGCGGCGATTCTCGGCATGGAATCCGGCAAGGTCGTGGCGGGTTGTGCGGAAGCTGCGGCAACGTTCGGTACAGACAGCGCCGAGATCGTCGAGGCCGTGAATTTCAATGACCCGATGCAGACGGTGATTGCCGGCAGCAAGGCGGCGGTCGACAAGGCCTGCGAGCTGCTGAAGGCCAACGGCGCCAAGCGCGCGCTGCTGCTGCCCGTGTCGGCGCCGTTCCATTCGAGCCTCATGAAGCCCGCAGCCGAAGCGCTGCGCGAAAAGCTCGCCGGCATCACGTTGGCTGCACCGCAGATCCCAGTGCTGAACAACATCGATGTGGCCATCGAAACTGACGCGGACCGCATCCGCGACGCGTTGGTGCGCCAGGCTGCAGGTCCGGTTCGCTGGGTCGAAAGCATTCAGGCCTTGAAACTGCGCGGTGTAGCCGCCATCATCGAGTGCGGCCCTGGCAAGGTGCTGGCCGGCATGGTGAAGCGCATTACCCCCGATCTGGAAGCCGCGTCGGTGTACGACCCGGCCACGCTCGCGGAAACCCGACAATCGCTCGCCGGCTGAACGGCGCAAGCAAGGTCCGATACTTTTTCTTATGAGCATTCCCAAATTCGAAGGGCAAGTCGCCCTGGTCACCGGCGCATCGCGCGGCATCGGCGCGGCGATCGCGCTGGAGCTTGCCCAGCGCGGCCTCAAGGTCGTGGGCACCGGCACCACCGACGAAGGCGCGGCGAAGATCACCTCGGCCCTCAGCGCCTTCGATGGCCGCGGCCGTGCGCTTGACGTGAACGACGGCGCTGCCGTCGAAGCCCTCATCGACGAGATCGTGAAGGCCTACGGCGCCATCCACGTGCTGGTCAACAATGCCGGCATCACGCGCGACACGCTCGCCATGCGCATGAAGGACGACGACTGGGACGCAGTGCTCGACACCAATCTCAAGGCTGTCTTTCGCCTGTCGCGCGCCGTGATCCGCCCGATGATGAAGCAGCGCTACGGTCGCATCATCAGCATCACCAGCGTGGTGGGCGCCTCGGGTAACGCCGGACAAGCCAACTACGCGGCCGCCAAGGCCGGCGTCTCGGGCATGACCCGCGCGCTGGCCCGTGAACTCGGCAGCCGCAACATCACGGTCAACTGCGTCGCTCCCGGTTTCATCGAAACCGACATGACGGCCAGCCTCCCGGAAGCCCAGCAACAGGCGCTGCTCCAGCAGATCCCGCTGGGCCACCTGGGCAAGCCGGCCGACATCGCGCACGCCGTGGCCTACCTCGCATCGCCCCAAGCCTCCTATGTGACGGGGCAGGAGCTGCACGTCAACGGCGGCATGCACATGTAGCCGCAAGGCGCAATCTTTCCCCGTACCGGGTGCACGGCAAATGCCACAATGCGCCCGGCTAAAATCCACCGATTACCTACAAACCCTCAGAGGGAACCAAATGAGCGATATCGAAGCACGTGTCAAGAAAATCATCGCCGAGCAACTCGGCGTGGAAGAGTCCCAAGTGACGAATGAAAAGGCCTTCGTGGCCGACCTCGGCGCCGACTCGCTCGACACGGTCGAACTCGTGATGGCACTCGAAGACGAGTTCGGCATCGAGATTCCCGACGAAGACGCCGAGAAGATCACCACGGTGCAAAACGCCGTCGACTACGCCACCAAGAATCAAAAGGCCTGATCGGCCAGCTGACAACATCGCGTCTGCGGCCGGCGGTTCTTCTCTGAACCGCATGCGCCGACAGGCTGTTGTACAGCGCTTCCAGAAAGGTTTGCCGGCATGACCAAACGCCGCGTCGTCGTGACCGGACTCGGTTGCATCGCTCCTGTCGGAAACACCGCAACCGAATCCTGGGCCAACCTGTTGGCCGGGAAGTCGGGCATTGCGAACATCACCGCGTTCGATGCAAGCGCCTTCGCCTGCAAGTTCGCCGGTGAGGTCAAGGGTTTCGACATCACCCAATACATCTCGGAGAAGGAAGCGCGTCACATGGACCGCTTCATTCATCTGGGACTCGCCGCCGCCATCCAGGCGGTACAGGACAGCGGACTGCCGACCGGCGACGCACTGTCCTATGAAGAGGCCGTGCGCATCGGCTGCAACATCGGCTCGGGCATCGGCGGTTTGCCGATGATCGAGCAGACGCATGGCGAATACGCGAGCCGCGGCCCGCGCCGCATTTCGCCGTTCTTCGTGCCCGCCTCGATCATCAACATGATCTCGGGCCACGTGTCGATCAAGTACGGCTTCAAGGGCCCGAACATCGCCGTCGTGACCGCCTGCACCACCGGCCTGCATGCCATCGGCACGTCGGCACGCATGATCGAGTACGGCGATGCCGACGTGATGATCGCGGGCGGCGCCGAATCGACAATTTCTCCGCTCGGCATTGGCGGCTTCACCGCGCCTCGCGCGCTGAGCACCCGCAATGACGATCCCGCAACAGCTTCGCGCCCGTGGGACAAGGACCGCGACGGCTTCGTGCTGGGCGAGGGCGCCGGCGTGCTGGTGCTCGAAGAGTACGAACATGCCAAGGCGCGCGGTGCCAAGATCTACGCGGAAGTCTCGGGCTTCGGCCTGACCGGTGACGCGTACCACATGACCGCGCCCGACGTCGACGGCCCGCGTCGTTCGATGGCCATGGCACTGGCCAATGCCGGCGTCAACGCCGACGAGGTTCAGTACCTGAACGCGCACGGCACTTCGACGCAGATCGGCGACCTCAACGAGACCAACGCGGTCAAGCTCGCCTTTGGCGATCACGCGAAGAAGATCGTCGTCAATTCGACCAAGTCCATGACCGGCCACTTGCTGGGCGGCGCGGGCGGCATCGAATCGGTGTTCACAGTGCTTGCGCTGCATCACCAGAAGAGCCCGCCGACCATCAACATCTTCAACCAGGATCCGGAGTGCGATCTCGACTACTGCGCCAACGAGGCGCGCGATCTGAAGATCGATGTCGCGGTCAAGAACAACTTCGGCTTCGGGGGCACCAACGGCACGCTGGTGTTCAAGCGCGCTTGAGCATTGCTCTTTCATGCACAGCGCACCGTCGGTGACCTATCCGGTGGGGCGCTCGCGTGGCGCAACCCGGATCTTGATTGTCCTTTGGGCCCTGGGCGCTTGTTGTGCGGGCGCATCCTGCTATCTGCTGGATAGTGCCGGATGGCGCCAGCTCCTGCTGGTTCTCAGTGTCGTGTTTTCGGGTGTTGCCGCCGGCTTCGGCTTGCGGCGCGATGGCGCAGAGGTTCTGCACTTCGACGGACTTTGCTGGTCCTTGACGGGCGCCGACACCACTCGCGGCGTTCGCGCGGCTCAAGCCTCGGTCGCCCTCGATTTCCAGTCGCTGATGCTGGTCAGGCTCTGTGAGCCCGGCCGTGCTCGGCGCTGGATCTGGATCGAACGCCGGGCCATGCCGGAGCGCTGGCGCGATGTGCGTCGCGCGGTATATTCGCGCGCTCCCTCCGCAGCACCCGCTGGCGACCCCTGGCGCGCGACGGCACCTGCCGACGCGCCCTGAACCTTCGTCAATGACCACTTCCCCGCCTCCCGTGCCACCGGACTCCGGCCTGACCGATGCGTCCGCCGAGGCGCCGCGTCCGGGCGAGGTCGATTTCCAACTGGTCCAACGCACGGTTGCGGGCGACCAGAAGGCTTTCGAGCTGCTGGTCATCAAGTACCAGCGCCGCATCGAACGCCTGATCGGCCGGATGGTGCGCGATGTCGACCTGATCGAGGACATTGCGCAGGAAACCTTCATTCGGGCCTACCGGGCGCTGCACCAGTTCCGTGGGGAGGCGCAGTTCTACACCTGGCTCTACCGGATCGCCGTCAACACCGCCAAGAAGGCGCTGGTGGACATGAAGCGCGATCCGACTGTCTCCGAAAGCGCTCTGCGGCCGTCTTCTGACGACGACGATGAAACTTACCGTCCTGGAAACGAACCAATCAGCGACGAAACCCCCGAATCGGTCATGGCGGCGAAGGAAATCGCCAATGCCGTCGAGGTCGCCATGGACGCGCTCCCGGCCGAGTTGCGCCAGGCGGTCACGCTGCGCGAGATCGAGGGCATGAGTTACGAAGAGATCGCCGAGGTCATGAATTGCCCTATCGGCACGGTGCGTTCGCGTATTTTCCGGGCGCGTGAGGCCATTTCGGCCAAGGTCAAGCCACTGTTGGACAACCAGTCCGGCAAGCGTTGGTAAGCAAGCAGGTGAATGAAATGAATCAGTCGATGACAGTTCGGGAACAGGTGTCCGCACTTGCGGATGGTCATTTGCAGGGCGAGGCGTTCGCGCAGGCGATCGATGCGATCTGCAACGAGGGCGAATCGCGCGCGGCCTGGCAGGAATACCACGCGATGGGCGATGTCCTGCGTTCGGGGTCCCATGCGCCGTGCAGCGACACCTCGGCGTTTCTGGCGCGTTTCCAGCAGCGACTGGCTGCTGAACCTGTTGTCGTTGCACCCGTACTGGCGCCTGTGGCCGTAGCGGCGGCTTTGCCTGTACAGCGCAGGGCGGACGCGGCCAACGAGCCGGTGTTCCGCTGGAAGCTGGTGGCCGGTGCTGCGTCGCTGGTCGCGGTGGTGGCCGTCAGCTGGACGCTGGTCGGCAACGGTGCGGCGATTCCGCAGGCCGGCGCGCAGATCGCGTCGACCCAACAGCAGCAACAGCCGGCGGTGAATTCCGTCCTCGCAGCGGCAGCCATCAATGGCCAGCAGCCCGCCAGCGCCACATTGACCCCGACTCGCGTGATCGTCGGCAACGGCAGTCCACAAGTCATGCTGCGTGATCCGCGGCTCGATCAATTGCTCGAAGCGCATCAGCAAGCCGGTGGTGCTTCGCAAATGCCTTCCGGATTCCTGCGCAACGCCACCTTCGAGGGGCCCACGCGCTGAGTGCGCGCCCTTAGCTGCCTGTAATGACCGTTCAGATGCCGATCTCCGCCCGCGCCTGCGTGCTTGTGTTTGCAGCTTTTTGCCTGGCGCAGGTTGCCACCGCGCAGACCCGCTCGGGCTCGGCGAATGCGAAGAGTGCAGCGACGGCGCAGACGGACGAGCCGCCCGCGATGAGCGTGACCGAATGGTTGCAGCGCATGCACGCGGGCGCCCGGCAGCGCAACTATGTAGGCACCTTCGTGGTGTCTGCGCCGGGTGGTGATCTGTCGAGCGCGCGCATCTGGCATGTGCGCGACGGCGATCATCAGATCGAGCGCATCGAGGCCCTGTCGGGGCCGCAGCGTTCGACCTTCCGGCGCAATCGCAATGTCATGACCTTCCTGCCGGAGGTGAAGGTCGTCAAGGTCGAAAAGCGCGAGAACCTCGATCTCTTTCCGAATCTGCCGGACAAGCCCGATTCGTCGATCGGCGATTTCTACGACGTGCGTGCCATCGGCAAGGACCGTGTGGCAGGCTTCGACGCCGATGTGGTGCAGCTGGTGCCGCACGACGGGTTGCGTTTCGGCTACCGCATCTGGAGCGAGCGCCGCTCGGGGCTGGTGGTGAAGCTGCAAACCGTGGACAGCGAATCCCGCGTGGTGGAGCAGTCGGCGTTCTCCGAACTGCAGCTCGATGCCCCGGTGAAGGCGCAGGCCTTGGCGCAAATGATGGCCAACACCTCGGGCTATCGCATCGAGAAGCTGGAGTTGGAGCGAACCACCGCACAGGACGAAGGCTGGGCCCTCAGCACACCCGTGCCCGGATTCAAGCCCCGAAGCTTCTTCAAGCGGCCGGCTGCTGCTGATGGCAAGTCGTCGAAGTCCGACGCCACGACGGTCCAGTGGACCTTCTCCGACGGCCTTGCCTCTGTGTCGCTTTTCATCGAGCGTTACGACGCGGTGCGCGCGCCTCGCGATGGCGTACTGACCATCGGGGCCACCAACGCGATTCGCCGTCGCCTGCCGGAGCCGGCGAGCGATTGGTGGGTGACTGCGGTCGGTGAAGTGCCGCAGCAGACACTCAATGCATTCGCGCAGAGTCTCGTACGCACGCGCTGACGGACCACGAAAGCGCCTGCTGCGTCCCTTGCGCTGAACCAAGCACGCGCCGCAGACTCACAGCATTTGTTGTTTTATCCGCTCTGTTCTTTTGAAAGAAAACCGATGATCTTCAAAGTCGAGGGACACAAGCTTCGTTCCGGCCTGCTGGCCTTTGCGCTGGCGGTGACGGCCGGCGCCGCCTTCCTGCCTGTCGAGTCGGTCCATGCGCAGACGCGCACGCTGCCCGACTTCACCGATCTGGTCGATCAGGTCGGCCCCTCGGTGGTCAACATTCGCACCGTCGAAAAGGTCGCGCAGCGAGGCGGCGGCGCCAACGGCGAGATGGACGAGGAGATGCAGGAGTTCTTCCGCCGCTTCTTCGGCCAGCCGCTTCCGGGCGCGCCGCGCCAAGGGCCGCGTTCCAAGCCGCAGCAGCCCCAGGAAGAAGAACGCCCGCGCGGCGTGGGTTCCGGCTTCATCCTGACGGCCGATGGTTATGTCATGACCAACGCGCATGTGGTGGAAGATGCTTCCGAGGTCATGGTCACGCTGCCCGACAAGCGCGAGTTCAAGGCCAAGATCGTCGGTTCCGACAAGCGTAGCGACGTCGCGGTCGTCAAGATCGAGGCCACGGGCCTGCCTGCCGTGAAGGTGGGCGACATCTCCAAGCTGCGCGTGGGCGAATGGGTGATGGCCATCGGCTCGCCCTTCGGCCTCGAGAACACCGTCACTGCAGGCATCGTGAGCGCCAAGCAGCGCGACACCGGCGAATACCTGCCGTTCATCCAGACCGACGTGGCCATCAACCCTGGCAACTCGGGCGGCCCGCTGATCAACATGCGCGGCGAAGTGGTGGGCATCAACAGCCAGATCTACTCGCGCTCGGGTGGCTTCATGGGCATCTCGTTCTCGATCCCGATCGATGAAGCGATCCGTGTCAGCGACCAGTTGCGCACTTCGGGTCGCGTTTCGCGCGGCCGTATCGGCGTGCAGATCGATCAGGTCACGAAGGACGTGGCGGAAGCGATCGGGCTGGGCAAGGCGCAGGGCGCGCTGGTGCGTGGCGTCGAGGCCGGATCGCCGGGTGAAAAGGCGGGCGTCGAGCCGGGCGACGTCATCACCAAGTTCGACGGCAAGCCCATCGAGAAGCCGAGCGATCTGCCGCGTCTCGTGGGCAACACCAAGCCGGGCACCAAGAGCACGCTCACGGTGTTCCGCCGCGGCGCCTCGCGCGACTTGAGCGTGACCATTGCAGAGATCGAACCCGACAAGCCTGCCAAGCGCGCAGCCGATCGCGACGAGCCGGCGCAGAAGCCATCGGCTTCGGCCGCTGCCAAATCGCTCGGCCTGGCCGTGAGCGATCTCAACGATGCGCAGAAGAAAGAGCTCAAGCTGAAGGGCGGCGTGAAGGTCGATACCGCCAGCGACGCCGCTGCGCGTGCCGGCCTGCGCGAAGGGGACATCATCCTGGCCGTGGGCAATGTCGAGGTTGCCAATGCACGGGAATTCGAGTCCGCCATTGGCAAGGCCGACAAGAGCAAGGCGCTCAGCGTGCTGTTCCGGCGTGGTGACTGGGCGCAATACGCCCTGATCCGTCCCGCACGCTGATCTGGCGTCGGCGTCAAGTGGCCCCACCCGGCAGTCGGGTTTGGGGCCGTTTTTTTGAGGTGTTTACGACGTTCCACCATCCGGCTCGAAAAAAATCTGGGGCCCGAAAAGCAGTATGTTTTGTTTGTGTCTACTAACTTTTGAGAAGGCTAAGGACGGTTTTCGGTAGAATAGGCGTCTCTTGCCGGTCGGTCAGCGCATAAGGAATGCACCGACCTTCACGATGCGAGATGTTAGACAGCAGTCCACCGGTGCTCCACAGATCGCCCACAAGTTGTTCAGTGAGTGCTCCACCGATCCTGTGGATAACCTGTATATATCTTTGATGTTGTTGACCTGCAACGACCCCTTTGGACCCCGTTCCCGGATGTACGTGCTTCCCTTTTTGCCTACAATGAAGTTCCAACTACTGCAGTTGCCATTGCTTGTTGGTTCAGGGCGCGTCTCCAGAAGACGCGCCCTTTTTTCTTGCCTGTCGCACTCTGCGCACGAGCCAATTCAAGTACTTAAGCGTTCTCGTTGATGAATCACATCAGAAATTTTTCGATCATTGCGCACATCGATCATGGCAAGTCCACGCTCGCAGACCGTTTGATCCAGCGTTGCGGCGGTCTCGCCGAGCGTGAGATGGAAGCGCAGGTGCTCGACTCGATGGACATCGAAAAAGAGCGTGGGATAACCATCAAGGCACAGACCGCCGCGCTGCACTACAAGGCACTCGATGGACAGGTCTACAACCTCAATCTGATCGACACACCGGGCCACGTCGACTTCTCTTATGAAGTGAGCCGCTCGCTGTCGGCGTGCGAAGGTGCGCTGCTCGTTGTCGATGCGTCGCAAGGTGTCGAAGCGCAGACGGTGGCCAACTGCTACACCGCACTCGACCTCGGCGTCGAAGTGGTGCCGGTGCTCAACAAGATGGATTTGCCCAACGCGGATCCAGACAACGCGCGCACTGAGATCGAAGACGTCATCGGCATCGATGCGACCGATGCGATCCCATGTTCCGCCAAGACGGGCCTCGGCATCGACGAGATCCTCGAAGCCATCGTCCACAAGATGCCCGCGCCGCGCGGCAATCCCGATGGCCCGCTGCGCGCGATGATCGTCGATAGCTGGTTCGATCCATACGTCGGCGTCGTCATGCTGGTGCGCGTGGTCGACGGCCGGCTCGTGAAGGGCGAGCGCATCAAGATGATGGCGTCCGGCGCCATGTACAACGCCGACAACATCGGCGTCTTCACGCCGGCCACCGAAGCGCGCGCTTCGCTCGAAGCGGGCGAGGTGGGCTTCATCATCGCGGGCATCAAGGAACTGCAGGCCGCCAAGGTCGGCGATACCGTGACGTTGATCAAGCCGGGCACCGGTGGCGCCGCTGCCACCGCGACCGAAGCGCTGCCGGGTTTCAAGGAAATCCAGCCGCAGGTGTTCGCCGGTCTCTACCCGACCGAAGCCAGCGAGTACGACTCGCTGCGCGACGCGCTGGAAAAGCTCAAGCTCAACGATTCATCGCTGCGCTACGAGCCCGAAGTGAGCCAGGCGCTCGGCTTCGGCTTTCGCTGCGGCTTCCTCGGCCTGCTGCACATGGAAATCGTGCAGGAGCGCCTGGAACGTGAGTTCGACCAGGACCTGATCACGACCGCGCCGAGCGTGGTCTACCAGGTGGTGCGCAGCGACGGCGAAGTCATCATGGTCGAGAACCCGTCCAAGATGCCCGACGTCGGAAGGATGAGCGAGATCCGCGAGCCGATCGTCACCGTGCATCTCTACATGCCGCAGGAATACGTCGGTGTCGTCATGACGCTGGCCAACCAGAAGCGCGGCGTGCAGATGAACATGGCTTACCACGGCCGCCAGGTCATGCTGACCTACGAGATGCCGCTCGGCGAAATCGTGCTCGATTTCTTCGACAAGCTGAAGTCGGTCAGCCGGGGCTATGCCTCCATGGACTACGAGTTCAAGGAGTACCGCGCGTCCGACGTGGTCAAGGTCGACATCCTGCTGAACGGCGAGAAGGTCGACGCCCTGTCCATCATCGTGCACCGCACGCAGTCGCAGTACCGCGGCCGGGCGGTGGTCTCGAAGATGCGCGAGATCATTTCGCGCCAGATGTTCGACGTTGCGATCCAGGCCGCCATCGGGGTCAACATCATTGCGCGTGAGACAATCAAGGCGCTTCGCAAGAACGTGCTGGCCAAGTGCTATGGCGGCGACATCTCCCGTAAGAAGAAGCTGCTCGAGAAGCAGAAGGCGGGCAAGAAAAGAATGAAGCAGATCGGCTCTGTCGAGGTCCCGCAAGAGGCCTTCCTCGCGATTCTGCAAGTCGAAGACTGATCAACAAAATGGCATTCATCACCTCCCTGGTCCTCGCGGCATTTGCCGGCTATGTCGGCGCCTGGTATTTCGGCGTGATCGAAGGCAACTTCGCCTTGCTGCTGTTCCTTGCCACGGTGGTCACCGGCCTTTACTGGCTGGCCGAGCGCTTCTATTTCCTGCCGAAGCGCGAGCAAGCCGCCGCCAAGCTCGAGGCCTCGATGGCCGAGCGCAACGCGCGGCTGGCGGGTCAGGGCATCACGCAGGTCGACACCGTCGACGCCAAGGCGAGTGACCGGCTGCTGATGCAGCCCTGGTGGCTCGACTGGACCGCCGGCCTGTTCCCCGTGATCCTGGTGGTGTTCCTGCTGCGCTCGTTCCTGTACGAGCCCTTCAAGATTCCCTCGGGCTCGATGATGCCCACGCTGCTGACCGGCGACCTGATCCTGGTCAACAAGTTCACCTATGGCCTGCGCCTGCCGGTCATCAACACCAAGATCACCGACGGCACGCCGCTGGCGCGTGGCGACGTGGTGGTGTTCCGCTATCCGCCCAAGCCGAGCATGGACTACATCAAGCGCGTGGTCGGCATCCCGGGCGACGAGGTGGCGTACCTGAACAAGAAGCTCACGATCAACGGCCAGCCGGTTTCCAAGGAACCCGCAGCCGATTACCTCGATGGCGAATCGATGCGCCTGCTCAAGCAGTTCGACGAGCATCTGGGCGACAAGCAGCACAAGATCCTCAACGACGACGCGGCCCCGTCTTTCGTGCCTGGTGCCAGCGACTTCCCGTTCCGCGAAAACTGCCGCTACTCCGTCGAAGGCGTGGTCTGCAAGGTGCCCGCCGGCCAATATTTCATGATGGGCGACAACCGCGATAATTCGGCGGACTCGCGCTACTGGGGCTTCGTGCCCGACCAGAACATCGTGGGCAGGGCGTTCTTCGTCTGGATGAACTTCGGCGATCTGGGTCGCATCGGTCCGTTTCAATAAGCAGTCCAAACTGTTCGAGGGGTAAGAGGGCATGAGAACAAACCGGTCCATCCGCAGCAGGGCCGCGCAACAGCGCGGCATTTCGTTCATCGGCTTGGTGTTCGTCGCGGTGGTGCTCGCTTGCGTGGGCGTCGTCGTCGCGCAGGTCATTCCGACGCTGATCGAATGGCAGGCCATCGACAAGGCGGCCAACAAGGCCAAGGAAGGCACGACCGTGCCCGAAGTGCGCGCCATCTTCGATCGTGCCCAGGCCATCGACGACTTCAAGTCGGTCAGCGGCAAGGACCTGGACATCAAGAAGGTCGGCGACAAGGTCGTCGTGTCGTATGCGTACGAGCGCGAAATTCCCTTGTTCGGGCCGGCCTACCTGACCCTCAAGTACAAGGGCGAGACCCGCTGAACGCGGCGCTCAAAAAGGTGGACGGCAGCCTCGTCGCGCTGCAGGCGCGCCTCAAGTACACGTTCTCCGACGTCCGGCTGCTCCAGCTCGCGCTCACGCACCGCAGTTTCTCGGCCGATCACAACGAGCGCCTGGAGTTTCTCGGCGACTCGGTGCTGAACTTGGCTGTCTCCCACCTGCTCTACATCCGCCTTTCGGCCCTGCCCGAGGGCGATCTGTCGCGCGTGCGTGCCAATCTGGTCAAGCAGGACACCCTGCACCGGCTCGCGCTCGGACTGGCAATCTCGCCGTTGCTGCGGCTCGGCGAAGGCGAAGCCCGCTCGGGCGGCCCCAGCCGGCCGTCGATCCTGGCCGACGCGCTCGAAGCGCTGATTGGCGCCGTCTACCTGGACGCCGGCTTTGCAGCCGCCCAGGCACTGGTGCATCGGCTGTACGAGTCGGTCGAGATCACGCCGCGCATGGATGCGGCGGCCAAGGACCCGAAGACCGAATTGCAGGAATGGCTGCAGGGTCACAAAATGAAGCTGCCGGTGTACCGCGTGGCAGCGACGCTGGGCGCCGCGCACAAGCAGACTTTCGATGTCGAGTGCGAGGTGCCCGAGTTGGGCCTTCGCGAACGCGGCATCGGCGGCTCGCGCCGCGCCGGCGAGCAGGCCGCCGCGGCCGCCATGTTGATCCGGCTCAAGGCACGCGGCGCCGCGTGAAATCACAATGAACGATGCTATCAATCCCGTAGCGGGACCCGAAGACGCCGCAGGCGATACCGGCGCAACCGGCCCGCAGCACTGCGGCCTTATCGCCATCGTCGGCAAGCCCAATGTGGGCAAGTCGACGCTGCTCAATGCGCTGGTCGGCCAGAAGATCAGCATCACCTCGCGCAAGGCGCAGACCACGCGGCACCGCATCACGGGCATGCGCACGCTGGGCGCGACGCAGTTCGTGTTCGTCGACACGCCCGGTTTTCAGACCCTGCACGCCAACGCGCTGAACAAGTCGCTCAACAAGACCGTGCAGGGCGCGGTCGGCGACGTGGACCTGATTCTGTTCGTGGTCGAAGCCGGCAGCTTCACGCCGGCCGACGAGCGCGTGCTCAAGCTTCTCGGCAAGGGCATCCCGACCGTGCTGCTGGCCAACAAGCTCGACAACGTGCACCGCCGTGGCGATATCGCGCCCTGGCTGCAGACCATGCAGGGCAAACACAGCTTTGCCGAGTACGTCCCGATGTCGGCCAAGAACGCGAAGGATGTCGAGCGCCTGTTTGGCATCTGCGAGAAGTACCTGCCCGAGCAGCCTTGGTTCTACGACGAGGACGAGCTCACCGACCGGAGCGAAAAATTCCTCGCCGGCGAACTGGTGCGCGAGAAGCTGTTCCGCCTGACCGGCGACGAATTGCCCTACACCTCGACCGTGATCATCGACAAATTCGAGGAAGAGCCGCCCCAGAAGAAGGGTCAGAAGCGGCTGCTGCGCATTGCCGCCACCATCGTGGTCGAGCGCGACGGCCACAAGGCCATGGTGATCGGCGACAAGGGCGAGCGCATCAAGCGCATCGGCATGGAAACCCGGGTCGAGCTGGAGAAGCTGGCCGATGCCAAGGTCTTCCTCGAACTCTGGGTCAAGGTCCGTTCGGGCTGGGCCGACGACGAGGCACGCGTGCGCTCCTTCGGTTACGAATGAAGTGGCCGCTGCCCACCGCGTTTCGCATGAGCCGGCGTACGTGCTCCACCGCTACGACTGGAGCGAGTCGAGCCTGATCCTGGAGGTCTTCACCCGTCACCACGGGCGCATCGCGCTGGTGGCCAAGGGGGCGAAGCGGCCGAGTTCCAACTTCCGCCCGGTGCTGCTGCCGCTGCAGCCCCTGCAGCTCAACTACGGAGGCGACGCCGAAATCCGCACGCTCAAGGGCGCCGAATGGATGGGCGGCCACGTGATGCCGACCGGCGAAGCCCTGATGTCGGGCTACTACATCAATGAACTGGTGCTGCGCCTGCTGGCACGCGACGACGCTCACGAAGCCCTGTTCGATGCCTACGCCGGCGTGGTGCAGGTGCTGGCGGGCGACCACGCCGGCGCACAGGCAGCCACCCAGGCCGCCGCGCTGCGCGCGTTCGAGCTGCTGCTGCTGCGAAGCGTAGGCCTGCTGCCATCGCTGGACGTGCAGACCCTCACGCTGGAGCCACTCGCAGCCCGGGTGCGCTACACCCTCGTGCCGGAAGCCGGATTGCGGCAGGCGGCCAAGGACGAAGCCGCACTGGCCGGCGCCGACTGGCTGTCCCTGCAAGGCGTGCTCGACGATCGCGCGCCTTTCACTGCCACGTTGCGTGAAATTGCCACCATGAATGCCGGCAGCAACAGTGCCCTGCGCAACCAGCTGCGCGCCTTGCTCAACTACCATTGCGGCGTGTCCACGCTGCGCACGCGGCAAATGATGAGAGATCTGCAAGCACTATGAGCACTTCAGGCAACGCCGGTATCACCTCGCTGTCGGTCAACCTCAACAAGGTGGCCCTGGTCCGCAACACCCGCCACCTGGGCATTCCGAGCGTGGTGAAGGCCGCGCAGGCCTGCCTGGCTGCCGGGGCGCAAGGCATCACCGTGCATCCGCGGCCCGACGCGCGCCACATCCGCGCGCACGATGTCAGCGATCTGTCGGCGCTGCTCGCCAAGGACTGGCCGGCGATCGAGTTCAACATCGAGGGCAACCCCTTCCAGAACCTGATGGACTTCGTGCGCGCGCTCAAGCCGCACCAGGCCACCTTCGTGCCCGACAGCGAAACCCAATCGACCAGCGACCATGGCTGGACCTTCCCCGAAGACGCCGAGCGTCTGCGCCCGCTGATCGCCGAAGCCAAGGCCTTGGGCGTGCGCGTCAGCCTCTTCATGGACCCGGTGCCCGAGATGATGGCGGCGGTCAAGGCCGTGGGCGCCGACCGAGTCGAGCTCTACACCGAAGGCTATGCAGCATCGCGCGGCACGCCCGATGAAGAGGCCGTGCTCGCACGCTATGTGGCCTCGGCACGCGCGGCGCATGCCGCGGGCTTGGGCGTCAACGCGGGCCACGATCTGAGCCGCGACAACCTCACCGCCTTCCTGCGCGCGGTGCCCGGCGTGCACGAGGTCTCGATCGGCCACGCCTTCGTTGCCGATGCGCTCGAACTCGGCTACACGGCCACCACGCGCGAGTACCTGCGCTGCATCAGCGAAGCGCAGTGAACGCCGGCGCCGCATGATCTACGGCATTGGCACCGACATCTGCGACCTGCGTCGCATCGCGGCGACCTTCGAGCGCCAAGGCGAGCGCTTCGCCCGCAAGGTGCTGTGCGATGCCGAGTTCGCCGTCTGGAAGGCCCGCAGCGAGCGCTGGCCGAAGCGCGGCCTGAGCTACCTCGCCACCCGTTTTTCCGCCAAGGAGGCCTTCAGCAAGGCCATCGGCATGGGCATGCGCATGCCCATGACCTGGCGCTCGTGCGAAATCGCCAACCTGCGCAGCGGCAAGCCGGTGATCGTGCTGCATGGCGAACTCAAGGAATGGTTCGAAGCGAAGGGCCTCACAGCCCACGTGACCGTGACCGATGAAACCGAATACGCCGCGAGCTTTGTCGTGGTCGAGCACAAGAGCAGCAGCGACGCATGAATCCGATGTCCAGTACCCATTCGCCGTTGATCATCGATGTGGCCGGCACCGAACTGAGCGCGGCCGACCGCCGACGACTTGCCGACCCGCTGGTCGGCGGCGTGATTCATTTCGCCCGCAACTGGCAGGACCGCGCCCAGATGACGGCGCTCAATGCCGAGATCAAGGCGATCCGCCCTGACCTGCTGATCTGCGTCGACCACGAAGGCGGGCGTGTGCAGCGTTTTCGCACCGATGGCTTCACGCGGCTACCGTCGATGCGGGCCCTGGGCGAGCTGTGGATGCGCGATGCCATGCGCGCGACGCAGGCAGCCACCGCCACCGGCCTTGTGCTGGCTGCCGAGCTGCGCGCTTGCGGCATCGATTTCAGCTTTGCGCCGGTGCTCGACCTGGACTACGGCGAAAGCAGTGTCATCGGCGACCGCAGTTTTCACCGCGACCCGCGTGTGGTCGCGCTGCTGGCAAAGAGCGTCATGCACGGCATGCTGCAGGCGGACATGCGCAATTGCGGCAAGCATTTCCCGGGGCATGGTTTCGTGACCGCCGACTCGCATGTCGAGATTCCGGTCGACAAGCGCGGCCTGCAGGCCATCCTGGCAGACGACGCGCGGCCTTACGACTGGCTGGCGGGCACGCTCACGGCAGTGATGCCGGCGCATGTGATCTATCCGAAGGTCGACAAGCGGCCGGCGGGTTTTTCATCCAAGTGGCTGAAGGCCGTCCTGCGGCAGCGGCTCGGTTTCGGCGGCGCGATCTTCAGCGACGACCTCAGCATGGAGGCCGGGCGCTACATCGACGGCGAATTGCTCAGCTACGCCGATGCCGCGCTGGCGGCCATCGACGCAGGTTGCGACCTGGCGCTGCTGTGCAACCAGAGCATCGGCGACGGCGCGCCGCTCGACGCCTTGCTCGAAGACTTCGGCGCGGCCCGCGATGCTGGCCGCTGGGTGGGCGACGCCGCCAGTGAGGCACGCCGCCGGGCGCTGCTGCCTCGTTCGGCCGCGTCGTCGTGGCCGTCGCTCGCAAGTTCAGCGGAATACCTGGGTGCCAAGCGCATCCTGTCGCACGGCGGCCTGACGGAGTAGCGCATGCCCTTGTGCTTGAGCTTCTTTGCGCGCAAGGACGAGGCCACCTTGCGCAACCATGCGCACTACTGCCGCTTGTTCGGCTATCCGCATCAGTGGGTCGAGGCGGACCGCCTTCGTCACCCGGCATTGCGTGACAGTGCCAGGTACAGCCAGATCCTGCGCCATCTGCGCGCGCTGCCCGAGAACGACTGGCTCCTGTTCCTCGACGGCGATTCGGTTGTGTTCCATCCCGTCGCCATCGAGACCTTGATGCAGGGGCGGGACTCGCTGGTCGTGGAAGGTCCGCCCAGCGGTGACCGGCCGGGCCCCGCGATGACCAACATGATGGTGCTGCGCAACACCGCCGCGAACCGTGCCGCGCTGCATGAACTGATGGGCGATGCAGGGAATGTCATTGCGCTGGTGAACCGTTCGACCGACGAAGCCGCGCGGCTGCGTCCGGTCGGGCTGCTCGGGTGCAACGCCATGGTCGGCGACATCTACGTCAATGTCTCGTGGCGCATTCCGCAATGGTTCCAGGCGCGCATCTTCGTCGTCAACCTGGCGCCGCTGCCCATTGCGGCACCCGAGGGCGAATGGCGCGAAGCGCTGCTGCATGACACGAACCTGCAGGACCTGCTGGTGGCGCAGGTCAACAACGCGCTCATCCACGGACATCCCCTGCTGCAGCCGGCCGCTTATTCCGCGCTGTCGGACGACGCCATGTCGAGCTACAACGCGGGCGCGGACATCGCCTTCGTCACGCTCTACACCCACCACGTTGCCAGCTATGCGCGGGTTTCCGAGCACAACGTGAAGCGCTACTGCGACAGGCATGGCTATGCCTATCACGTGTACCGCACGGTGCCCGATGCGGTCGGCCCGGGCATCGGCGGGTCATGGGTGCGCAGTTGGCTGCTGCAACAGCACATCGCGCAGCACAAGTGGGTGATCTGGGTCGATGCCGACATCCTCTTCTTCAACCAGGGGCGCCGCATCGAAGCCTTGCTCGAAGGGCGCGAACTGCTGCTGGCGAAGGACGTGGGCGGCTGGGCCTTCAACTCGGGCGTGATGGGCTTTCGCAATACGGCAGGCAACGCCGACCTGCTCGCGCGCATCTGGCAGCGCATCGGCGAGGTTCAGGACAAGTCCGCGGTCTACAGCAGCCAGGGCGACCAGTACTACACCAACCAGGTGCTGTCCGAAGAGGGGTTGATCGATGACCGTGTCATCGTCGACAACCTGAGCATCAACACGCCGCCGCACCTGGCCTCGGACGAGACGCTGCTGGTGCACTTCATCAACCTGGACGAGCCGTACCGGTCGGCGTACATGGCGTCGATGGACGCCGTCTCCCAGCGCCTGCGTTAGTTAGCTGCCGACTCCGGTTCGAGCCTGAAGATCCGCACCGGCAACTGGTTGGCTGCGGGGGCCAGGAACCGAGCCACCTCAGGGATTGCGAACTGGCTTTCCAGCCATGCCTTGTCGGCCAGGCCCGCATTGAAGAAGACCTGCAGCAGGCGCAATGCCTCGTGCCGAAGCGCACGCGTCAGTGTTTCGTGTTCGACCAGTTGTTGCTCCGGCGCTGCCGCCGGGCTGAAGCAGGCACGTGCCAGGGTCTGCAACAGGCCTTGCGCAAAGTCGAGTGCCGACGGCCAGTACAACGCGTAGAGCTTTGCGATTTCGCGCACGTCTTCGCCGCTGGATTTCGGCAGCAGGTAGGCCAGCACCAGCGCACGCGCTTGTGAGGCCAGTGCTGCAGCCCGGGCCGTATCGGCTGGCGCGGGCGGCGCGACCGGCCGGTGCAGCAGCTGGGGGATCACCGCGAAACGTGCGCCTGCGGCCGCGCTTTTGCACAGCATGTGCAAGTCATCGTGCGCCGTGAATTCCGGGTCGTGACGCACACCGCTGCGTTCAAGAAAACTGCGCCGCACCATGCAGGCTGACAGCAGCATCGGGCGGGGCCCGAGGTACTCGACGAGGATGTCCTGGTGCCGCTCGGCGAACTCGAACGGTCCTTCATGCGTTTCGCACCAGCAGCCCACGATGTCGATGTCGGTGCAGCTCTGCAGCAGCGCGGCCTGGCGTTGCAGGCGCTCGGGGTCGGGAATGTCGCCGGCATCGGAAAAGACGATGTAGTCGCCTTGTGCCTGCGCCAATGCAAGATTGCGGGTGGTGGCGCGGTCGCACGAGACCGGCAGCGAAATCAACTGCGCATTGGCGATGCCCGCTTCGGTGAGAAGGGTGTCGAGGCCGGCGATCCCCGCCTGCGCAACGAGCACCACGTGGAGCATCACGTCGCTTTGTCCAGCCCACGCGCGAAGGGTTTGCGACAGGGCTTCGAGCGAGTCCCCGGCCATGAGGCAGACCGTCACGCGCGGCATGGTCGTCGCCACGAGTCGGTCGGGCTGCTGTGCGCGCCAGCTCAGGAAACGCTGGATGGCCGGGCCCACCAGGGGCGGCACAAACGCATGGCTGAACACCTCCAGGCCCTTGCGCTCGAGCGCCGCACGGCGGGGGGCGTCGGCGAGCAGTTGCTCGATCGTCTCGATGAGCTTTTCATATGGTGCGCCGACCACCGAGTCGCGCACCGAGGCCTCGACCTCGCTGTCGGGATAAAGCTCGCAGACCACCGCCTTGCGATGGCGCAGCAGGATCGACAGGCGCGGCACTTCGACAATGCGCGACTCTTCCCAGTTGTGGAGATTGAGCACGATCTTCGCGCGGCGCATGAAGCCGTTGCGCTCTTCCAGCGTCCAGGCGCGCCCGCGATTGACTTCGACCCGCAGCCCGCGTGCCATCAGCCCTTCGAGAATGTCGATGCGCCGGCGCGTCAGCGAGCCGAAGAAGACGACGTCGATGTCCTGCTGCTCATCGGGCAGGATGTCGCTCAGCGGCAGGATTTCCGCCGCACCGGGTTCCCAGCCGAGCGCGACATAGTCCGCGTTCCTGTATTCCAGTTGGCGATGCCGCTGGAAATTCGACTTGCTGTATTCCCAGAGATAGCACTGTTTGAGAACGCCAAGGTAGCGCTCGTTCCAGGCGTGAGTGCCGAGCACCATCGGCTCGAAATTGACGACGATGCAGTCGGGGTGATGATGCTCGATGTGTTCCCACGGCACATCCCAGAAGAAAAACAGGATGTTGATTTCGCCCGGCTCGATGTAGCTCTGGGTGAAGCGGGTCGGGTAGCCGAGGCTCTCGGCCGCCAGCCTGAAGGCCTCGACGATGTCGCCGCAGGTCTCGTGCGAGGACAGCGACGTGAAGTTGAGCCGGGGCAGTGTCGTCGTCATGCGGTCGGGTCACCGTGCGTGCAATGCGCTTGTCAGTAGCTGCCCAGCACGTTGACTTTGTAGTAGTGCTCTTTCAGTGCCGCATGCAGCAGCAGCGCCTGTGTACGGACCTCTTCGCTGGCGTCCTTGCCGACGCCGAAGAAATACAGGTCATGGCTGCTGCGGTCTTCGAAGAAGCCCCAGACCGAGAACCATGCATCGTGCTGGAGCAACTCCGTGAAGTCGGAGGCCGAGAGATTCCGGTAGTAGTTCTGGCTCTTGCCAATGGTCAGCGGTGAGTCGGTGGGATTGAACTCCACCGTGCCGTGCTGGCGCCGCCCCGGGGTGGCGCAGGTCATGATGACGAGGCCGTCGTCCTTGACCAGGCGCAAGGTGTTGAGCCATGTCTTTTTCCACTGCGGGTTGTGTTCCATCGCCTCGCAGGAGATCACGACGTCCGTCCCGCTCGCGCTGCCGCCGTAGTTCTCGCCGTGGCATACGAGGTCGACATCGGGGCCCTCGCCCACGTCGAGGCCCAGGTAGTTGCAGGCCTCGAAAAATTCTCGAACCGAGCCGTTGAGGTTGAGACTGCCGATCTCGACGACAGACCGTTCCTTGAAATAGAACGGCAGGAATTGCTTCACGCCTGCGACGAAGAATCGTTGTTGCGGATGGGACATGAGATGTGGCCGCGTTGAAGCGGAGATTGAACGAAGTACTGGTGCCGCGTGCGCCGTTCTCTTCTCGCCGACCCCGAGGACTAGTCGTCGCTCGGCACGGAGGTCGCGGCCATGCCGGACCAAAGGCGCTTTCCGCCCGTGTTCAGATGCTCAAGGTACAGGCGCAAATCGAACTCCAATCGATGATAGTCCGGCTCCATGTGCATGCAAAGTGCGTAAAACGCCTTGTCGTGCTCACGTTCCTTCATATGTGCCAACTCGTGCACAACAATCATCCGCAGCCAATCCAGCGGCACCTCCTTGAACAGGCTGGCCACCCGGATTTCGCGCTTGGCCTTGAGCTTGCCGCCCTGCACGCGCGAGACCGTGGTGTGCGTGCCGAGGGCATTGCGGATCACATGCAGCTTGCTGTCGTACATCACCTTGGACAGCGGCTCGGCCTTGCGCATGAAGTCGCTCTTGAGCCCGCTCACGTAGTCGTAGAGCGCACGGTCTGTCTGGACGCCGTGCGAACCCTCGGGGTAGCGCTGGGTCAGCAGCGCTGCGAGCTTGTCTTCGGCCATCAGCTGGCGGACCTGATCCAGCAGGGACGCCGGATAGCCCGCCAGGTATTTCATGCCGTGCGCCCCGGCCGCGCGACGCAGGCCAGGCCGGTCGCCACGCCGCCGAACAGGTCGCCTTCGACGAGATTCACGCCGGCAAAGCTCTTGCGCAATGCATGCTGGAACGGCCGCAGGGCCGAAGAGCCGCCAGTCAGGTAGATCGCATCGAGGTCATTGCTGCGCAGGCCGGCCCGCTTGACGCAGGCGTGCGCGCAGGCAATCACGTTCTCCAGCGGCGTTGCGAGCTGCTGCGCCATGTCGGCGGGCGAGAGCGACGCGACCAGCCCCGCTTCGGCGCAGGAAAGATCGATCGCGGTTTCCGCATCCCGCACGGAAGCATCGATCTTGGCCGCTTCGACAGCGCTGGCGATGCGGTGGCCATGCCGTTCTTCGAGCACGTTCATCAGCCGGTCGTGCAGGCGGGTGTTGCTGTAGCTCGTGCGCAGTTCCTTGGCCTGGCGAACCGCCTTGGGTGCGTAGAGCCAGTTGATCAGGTGCCAGGACGACAGCTCGAAGAACACCTTGCTCGGCACCTCGCGCCCCTGCGGGCCGGTGTGCCGAAAGCCGAACTGCGGCATGACGCGTTCGAGGTTCAGGCGCTGGTCGAAGTCGGTGCCGCCGATATGCACGCCACTGGTGGCCAGCACGTCGCTGCTGCGGTCGTTGTGCGTGGCGCGTTCGGGGCCCACGCGCACGACGGTGAAGTCCGAGGTGCCGCCGCCGATGTCGACGATCAGCACGATCGATTCCTTGGTGATGCGCTGTTCGTAGTCGAAGGCTGCGGCAATCGGTTCGAGCTGGAACGCGATGTCGCGGAAACCCGCCGCGCGGGCCGCATGCCGCAGGCTTTCTTCGGCGCGCTCGTCGCGCTTGGAGTCATCGTCCACGAAGTGCACGGGTCGTCCGATCACGACGCGCTCGGGCATCTGTCCAAGCTCGCGGCTGGCTCGCACGGCCAGCTCGCGCAAAAAGCGCGCGATGATGTCCTCGAAGCTCACGAGGCCGTCGTAGATCGCCGTCTTCTCCTGCATCAGCGCACTGCCGAGCAGGCTCTTGAGCGAGCGCATCAGGCGCCCTTCGGTGCCTGACAGGTATTGGGCGATGGCCTCGCGGCCGAAATGCGTCGTGCGGTCTTCGGCATTGAAGAAGATCGCGGTCGGCAGCGTGGTGGCCGTGCCTTCGATGGGCAGCAGCCGGGCGACGCCGTCGACCCGGCAGGCCACGGCGGAGTTGGAGGTGCCGAAGTCGATGCCGATCGTCGGCAGCGACGACGGAGACGACACGCTCAAGATTCCCTGCGCAGCGCCGGGAACAGGATCACGTCGCGAATGCTCGGCGAGTCCGTCAGCAGCATCATCAACCGGTCGATGCCGATGCCGCAGCCACCGGTGGGCGGCATGCCGTATTCGAGCGCGCGCACGAAGTCGTGGTCGTAGAACATGGCTTCGTCGTCGCCGCTGTCCTTGGCAGCCACCTGCGCGTTGAAGCGCGCGGCCTGGTCTTCGGCGTCGTTCAGCTCGCTGAAGCCGTTGCCGAATTCGCGGCCGGTGATGTACAGCTCGAAGCGCTCGGTGACCTCGGGGCGCTCGTCGTTGGCGCGCGCCAGCGGCGAGATTTCGGTCGGGTGCTCCATGATGAAGGTCGGCTGCCAGAGCTTCTCTTCGACGGTTTCCTCGAAGTACATCACCTGTAGGCTGGCCAGGCTGCGCTGCGAGAGCTTGTCCTTTTCTTCGCTCAGGCCGAGCTTGCGCAGGGCGTTGATGAGCCAGGCGGTGTCGTCCACTCCGTCACCAGCCTCGGTGTACTTCAGAATGGCTTCGCGGATCGTCAGGCGCTCGAAGGGCTGGGTCAGGTCGACCGGCTTGCCGCCGTAGGTGAGCTGCTGCGTGCCCACGGCCCTGTCGGCGATGGTGCGGATCAGCGTCTCGGTGAAGTCCATCAGGTCGCGGTAGTTCCAGTAGGCCGCGTAGAACTCCATCATCGTGAACTCGGGGTTGTGCCGCACCGAGATACCCTCGTTGCGGTAGCTCCGGTTGATTTCGAACACGCGCTCGAAGCCGCCGACGATCAGGCGCTTCAAGTACAGCTCGGGCGCGATGCGCAGGAACATTTCCTGGTCGAGCGCGTTGTGGTGCGTCTTGAACGGCTTGGCGTTCGCGCCACCCGGAATGGGGTGCAGCATGGGCGTTTCGACTTCGAGGAAGTCGTTGGCCACCATGAATTCGCGCAGCGCGCTCACGGCCTTGCTGCGCGCGGTGAAGCGCGTGCGGGCGGTTTCGTCGGTGATCAGGTCGACGTAGCGTTGGCGGTACTTCTGCTCCTGATCGGCCATGCCGTGGAACTTGTCGGGCAGCGGACGCAGGCTCTTGGTGAGCAGGCGCAGCTTGGTGACCTTGACCGACAGTTCGCCGGTCTTGGTCTTCATCAGCGTGCCTTCGGCGCCCACGATGTCGCCCAGGTCCCAGCGCTTGAAGTCGGCATAGGCTTCTTCGCCGATGGCGTCGCGCGTCACGTAGAGCTGGATGCGGCTGGTGGCGTCTTGCAGGGTTGCGAAGCTGGCCTTGCCCATGACGCGCTTGAGCATCATCCGGCCCGCCACGCTCACGGCAACGGCTTGCGCTTCGAGCGCTTCGGCTTCGGTGGCGCCATGCGCCTCGATGAGTGCGGCCGCGCGGTGGCCCGGTTTGAAGTCGTTGGGGAACGCAACGCCCTTGCCCTCGGTCTGCGCCGTGCGCAGCAGCTTGAGCTTTTCGCGGCGTTCGGCGATGAGCTGGTTTTCGTCGACGGCAGGGGCTGCGGTCGGTGCCGCAGCGGGCGTGGGAAGGGGAGGGGTCAGGTGATCGGACATGGGAGGCGGGTGGCGCGCAACCGGGAGCGTGCGCGGGGCTGGCATTTTAGCCCATAGGCTTTGAATAAAACCTGTGCCTATCGCCCGTCAGTCCTGCGCAATGCGCTATAAAAAGCGTAGCGACCTATTCAGTGATGCCCGTGCGTGCCAGCAGATCGCTGACCAGTTCGAGGCGCATCAGCGGGCTGTCGAGTTCCATCAGCCGTTGCCGCAGCTCGAGTTGCATCGGCACCAACTCGCACCAGCGGTTGGCCACCCAGCCGCAGTCGTTGAACCGGTAGGGAGCGCCGATCGGCAGCCGCACCGACTCGCCTTGCGTGCCGCGCCGCTCTTCGAGCGTGTCGACGAGGCGCCGCAGCGCGGTGGCCGTGTGCTGCAGGTCGTCAGGAATTTCGAGTGCGACGTCGTCCGCCACGGCGTCCACTTCGGCCACCCACAAGCCGTGCTTTTGCAGCTCGCTGTGGCGAACACGAAAGCGCTGGGTACCGATGCATTCGATCTGCAGCAGACCGCTTTGCGGTGAGTCGAACTCGCGGATCACTGCCAAGGTGCCGATGCCGGCAAAGCGCTCTGCATCGGCGCCGGCCTTGCGCACCTCGCTGCCACTGGTGAGGCTGACCACACCGAAGGGCGCATCGGCCTTGCGGCACTTGCCGATCATGTCGAGGTAGCGGACCTCGAAGACGCGCAGTGGAAGCAGGCCGTCGGGAAACAGGACGGTGCCGAGCGGAAAAAGAGGAATGAGCACGTGAAGGAGGGCGGGGCCAGGGCGCCGAAGTCAGTGGGATTGAAAGACCAGGTCAAGCACCGTTGCGTGTTCCGGACGCAGTATGCCCAGCGCTTCAAACCCCTGTCGCGCACTGTTGAGCAGGTTCAGGATCGACTGCTGGCAGCCGTCCGCGCTTTGGCCCCAGCGGGTATCGATTCTCGACAGTGCACTGCGGGCTGCGTGGTGAACATCCACCATGTGGGCCAGCGTCTGGGGCATGTCTTGCGGGCGCCGGTACAGCGTCAGCAGGTGCTCGCATTCGTGGCCCTGCAGGCGGGGGAACAGCAGAGGCAGGAAGCGTCTGTAGATGCGGTCCTTCGAAGCGTAGAGCCGGTCGAGCCGCAGCGTTCGCGAGGTCATGTTCGCGTGGATGCGATAGCGCGTCAGGGGCTCGGGCAGGTTGGCGAAGGTGGCGCCGTGGAGCATGCAGTCCATCCAGAAGCCCAGGTCGTCGACGACGTAGAGGTTGGGGTCGAACTGGAGCGCGTGAGCGCGATAGAAGTCCAGCCGCCCGAGCGTGCTCTGGTTCGCAAGGTAGTTGGCGCCTTCCACCATGCGCGCCTTGATCATGGCGTCGTCGTGCGGCAGGCCGGTGATGCCCGCCTGGTCGTGAAAGTGCTCGAGCTGGCTGCCGACGATCGTGACCGACGGGTTCCGCTCCAGGAAGTCGACCTGCTTCTCGAAGCGCGTCGGCATGGCGCAGTCGTCGTGGTCAACGCGCGCCAGGTACTTGCCCGTCGCCATGGCCATGGCGATGTTCATGTTGGTCGGCAGGCCGACATTGAACGCATTGCGGTGCCGCCGGATGCGCGGATCGTTGAACGCCTCAAGGCGCTCCCAGGTGCCGTCCGAGCTGGCGTCGTCCATGATCAGCAGCTCGAAATCCGTGAAGCTTTGCGCCAGCAGCGAATGCAGGGTTTCGATCACGAAGTCGCCACTGTTGAAAGTGGGAAGCACGACGCTGAGCAAAGGCATGGAGTTCTGAGGGGCAGTGTGAGCGGGTGCGCAGGCTTGTGGTCCAGAATTGGAGCCATCGCGCTCCCGCGCCTCTCTCCAATCCGACATGTTGTACCAGATTCCCTCGTTCCTTCTCGACGTGATCGTCGGCCTGCTCGGCGGCGCCTGCCTGCTGCGCCTTTACATGCAGTACCACCGGGTGCCGTTCGGCAATCCGCTCGGGCGCTTCGTGTTCGCGATCACCGACTGGATCGTGCTGCCGCTGCGGCGTGTTGTGCCATCGGTCAAGCGCTGGGACCTGGCGAGCCTGATCGCGGCCTGGCTGCTGGTGCTGGTGAAGTTCCTGCTGTTGTGGCTGCTGATCGGCAACCTGGGGCGGATCGCAACCCTGCCGCTGGTCTCGCTGGTGGGCCTGTTCCAGCTCGCGGTGTCGGGCCTGACGGCGCTGCTGGTGGTCTATGCGGTGCTGTCGTGGGTGCCGGGCGCGTCGCCGATGCTGCTCGACCTGATCTCGCGCCTGGCCGAACCGCTGGTGCGGCCGTTTCGCCGTTTCATTCCGCTGATCGGCGGCATTGACCTTTCGCCGTTGGCCGCGATCGTCGTGCTGCAGGTGCTGGCGATCGTGCTGAACAACTTGCTGGTGTTTGCCTACCAACTGACTTTTTGAGTCGACAAGAAAAAAGGGCCCGGGTGCATCGCACCCGGGCCCTTTTGTTTTTGCGTTGACGACTTGTCGCGTCTTGTTCAGCTCACCGCGTCGGCCGGCTGGCGCAGCAGCATCGCCAGCGTACTGGCAATCGTCTTGCGCAGTTCGCGGCGGTCGCTGATGAAGTCGATCGCGCCCTTGGTCTGCAGGAACTCGGCGCGCTGGAAGCCTTCAGGCAGCGTCACGCGCACGGTCGATTCGATCACGCGCGGGCCGGCAAAGCCGATCAGCGCCTTGGGCTCGGCAATCACCACGTCGCCCACGAAGGCGAAGCCGGCGGACACGCCGCCCATGGTCGGGTCGGTCAGCACGCTGATGTAGGGCAGGCCCTTTTTCGCGAGGCGCGTGAGCGCGGCGTTGGTCTTGGCCATCTGCATCAGCGAGAGCAGGCCTTCCTGCATGCGCGCGCCGCCGGTGGCGGTGAAGCAGATGAAGGGCACTTTCTGCTCGATGGCGGTTTCGACGCCGCGCACGAAGCGCTCGCCGACCACGCTGCCCATGCTGCCGCCCATGAATTCGAACTCGAAGCAGGCCACGACCACGCTGATGCTGTGGACCGAGCCGCCGAGCACGACGAGCGCGTCGGTCTCGCCGGTGTTCTCGAGCGCTTCCTTCAGCCGCTCGGGGTACTTGCGGCTGTCCTTGAACTTCAGGGCATCGACCGGCAGCACTTCCTGGCCGATTTCGTAGCGTCCCTCGGCATCGAGGAAGGCGTCGAGCCGCGCGCGGGCGCCAATGCGGTGGTGGTGGCTGCAGCTGGGGCAGACGTTCTGGTTGTGCTCGAGGTCGGTCTTGTAGAGCACCGTCTCGCAGGCAGGGCATTTGATCCACAGGCCCTCGGGCACCTGGCGGCGCTCGCTGGGGTCGGTTTGTGCGATCTTGGCGGGTAGCAGTTTTTCAAGCCAGCTCATAGGACTCCGAATTAACTCCCCTCTCCCGAACGGGAGAAGGGCTGGGGTGAGGGGCAACCGAGATTATCGGCCAGCCGCATTCTTGGGGGTAGCCGCGGGCAGGGCGTCCAGCGCTTCGCGGATTCCGGCGAGGAATTCACGCACCGCGGGCACCACTTTTTCGCGCGGCTGGTCTTCGATGAGTTGAATGATCTTCGTGCCGATCACGACCGCATCGGCGGCCGATCCGACCGCCTGCGCCGTGCGCGCATCGCGAATGCCGAAGCCCACGCCGACCGGAATGCTCACGTGCTGGCGAATGCGCGGGATCATCTGGCCGACCGCCTCGGTGTCGAGGTGGCCTGCGCCGGTCACTCCCTTGAGCGAGACGTAGTAGACGTAGCCACTGGCGATGCGCGCGACCTGCGCCATGCGCTCGCTGGTGCTGGTCGGCGCCAGCAGGAAGATCAGGTCGATGCCAGCGGCCTTCAGGTCGGCGGCGAAGTCCTCGCATTCTTCCGGCGGATAGTCGACCACCAAAATCCCGTCGACGCCGGCCGCCGCTGCATCGCGGATGAAGGCTTGCTTGCCGTGCACGAGGTCGTAGCGCTCGACCGGGTTCGCATAGCCCATCAGCACCACGGGCGTGGTCGCGTCCTTCTGGCGGAACGCGGCCACGATGGCGAGCACCTGCTTCATGCCGATGCCCAGTGCCAGCGCGGCCTCGCCGGCCTTCTGGATCACCGGGCCGTCGGCCATCGGGTCGGAGAAGGGCACGCCGAGTTCGATCACGTCGGCACCCGCTTCGACCATGCCGTGCATCAGCTCGGGCGTGATGTCGGCGAAAGGAAAGCCGGCGGTGACGTACGGAATCAGGGCCTTGCGGCCTTGCGACTGGAGTGCCTGGAAGGTGGCGGCAATGCGGCTCATCACTTGCCTCCCTTCACGCTCAGGCCGCGCATCGAGGGGCGGTCGTAGAAATCGACGCCCGACAGGTCGGCGACGGTGCCGATGTCCTTGTCGCCACGGCCCGAAAGATTCACCAGGATGGATTGGTCAGGGCGCATGGTCTTCGCGAGCTTCATGGCGTAGGCCACCGCGTGGCTGGATTCGAGCGCGGGGATGATGCCTTCGGTTCGACACAGGTAGTGGAAGGCTTCGAGCGCTTCCATGTCGGTGATGCCGACGTATTCGGCGCGACCGATGTCGGCCAGGTACGCATGCTCGGGGCCGACGCCCGGGTAGTCGAGGCCGGCGCTGATGCTGTGCGTTTCAGTGATCTGGCCGTCATCGTTTTGCAGCAGGTAGGTGCGGTTGCCGTGCAGCACACCCGGGCTGCCGCGCAGGATCGAGGCGGCGTGCTTGCCGCTGTCCAGGCCTTCGCCCGCGGCTTCGACGCCGATGAGCCGGGTGTTGGCGAACGGAATGTAGGGGTGGAAGATGCCTATCGCATTGCTGCCACCGCCCACGCAGGCGATCACCGCGTCGGGCTGCTTTCCTTCTGCTTCGCCCGTGATGCCGTTGGCTGCGAGCATGGCGGGCATCTGCTCGATGCACTCGGTGCCGATCACGGTCTGGAAGTCGCGCACCATCGTCGGATAAGGGTGCGGGCCGGCCACGGTGCCGATGATGTAGAAGGTGTCTTCCACGTTCGTCACCCAGTCGCGCATTGCCTCATTGAGCGCGTCCTTCAGTGTCTTGCTGCCGGATTCGACCGGGACCACGGTGGCGCCCAGCAGGTTCATGCGGTAGACGTTGGGGCTCTGGCGCTTCACGTCCTGGCTGCCCATGTAGACCACGCACTCGAGGCCGTAGCGCGCGCAGATGGTGGCCGTGGCCACGCCGTGCTGGCCGGCGCCGGTCTCGGCAATGATGCGGGGCTTGCCCATGCGGCGAGCGAGCATCGCCTGGCCGATCACGTTGTTGATCTTGTGCGCGCCGGTGTGGTTCAGGTCTTCGCGCTTCAGGTAGATCTGCGCGCCGCCCATCTCGCGGCTGGTGCGTGCGGCGTGATAGATCGGCGAGGGCCGGCCGACGAAGTGCTTGAGCTCGTAGTGGAATTCGGCAAGAAACGCCGGGTCGTCCTTGAACCTGGCGTACGCATCACGCAGTTCGTTGATCGCGTGGGTGAGCGTTTCGCTCGCGAAGGTGCCGCCGTAGTTGCCGAAGTGGCCGGTGGCGTCGGGTTGCTGGTAATCCTGGAAATTGCTTTGCATGGTTCTCGATCGTTGGGCCGCAGCCCGAATGACGATCGGGTGCGGCGGCTAACTGGAGAAGGATGAGGCGTCTGCGGCTCTTACGGCGGCGACGAATTGCCGGATCTTTCCGGCGTCCTTCAGGCCCTTGTTTCCCGGGCCGTCGATTTCGACGCCCGAGCTCACATCAACGGACAGCGTCTTGCAGCGCGTCCGCAGGATGCGAATGCCATCGCTCACGTTTGCAGGTGTGAGCCCACCACTCAAGACGAGGTGAGCGTCGACGGCGGGTGGAAGAAGTGACCAATCGAAAGCCTTGCCGCCACCGCCATAACCTTCGACATGGGCGTCGAGCAGGATGGCCTGGGCGTGGGAGTAATCGGACGCGTATTTTACGAGGTCGAAGCCGGCACCGGCAGCCCCCAGCGGAATACGGGCGGCGCGCATGTAGCGAAAGCGGCCCGGGCCGGTGGCTTCCTCGCATTGCCGGGGTGTTTCTTCCCCGTGGAACTGGGTGATGGCGCCCTTCACGCGTGCGAGTGATGCTATGACTTTGGAAGCATCTTCGTTCACGAACAGCAGCACGGGCGTGATGAAAGGCGGCAGGCGCGAAGCCAGTTCGGCGGCGCGTTCAGCCGTCACCGCGCGGGGGCTTTTCGCATAAAGCACAAAGCCGATGGCGTCGGCACCGGCCTCGACCGCGGCGTCCACATCGGCCTCACGCGTCAGGCCACAGATCTTGATGCGGGTGCGGGGAGGGGCTGCTGCTGTCATGGCGGGCCATCATAAGGAGCCCCGCCGGCCTGCAGCGTGGCCTCGGCCGGCAGACCCCACTTGGCGTCGTACAACGGACCGAGGAAGTACAGGCCGTCCGCCGAGAAGGTCGGAGCCGCCACCTTGCGGCTGCGGGCTTCCAGCACCTCGGAAATCCACTCGGGGCGCTCGTCGCCGCGGCCGATGCGCACGAGGCAGCCCATGAGGTTGCGGATCATGTGATGCAGGAAGGCATCGGCCTCGAACTCGAAATGCCAGCGGCAGCGCTCGCCTTCGCCGACGCGCGTGATCTCGATGCGGCGCAGGTTCTTCACGGGCGACTTGGCCTGGCAGGCCGAGGCGCGGAACGAACTGAAGTCATGCGTGCCGATGAGCACGGCAGCGGCTTTGCGCATCGCATCGCCATCGAGCGGATGCATCGACCAGCCCATGCGCCCGGTGTCGAGGCTGGGCCGCACCGGCGACTGGGAAAGCACGTAGAGGTAGCGGCGTGCCAGGGCGCTGGCGCGGCAATGGAATTCGTCGGGTACCGGCTGCGCCCACTGCACCGCGATGTCGTCGGGCAGGAAGCGGTTGGTGCCGCGCATCCAGGAGAAGGGTTCGCGCTCGATGGTGGTGTCGAAATGCACCACCTGCATCAGCGCGTGCACGCCGGCGTCGGTGCGGCCGGCGCACAGCGTGCCGATGCGCCCAGATGGGTCAGCGGCGAATTTCGCGAGGGCGGCTTCCAGCTTGTCCTGCACCGTGCGGCCCGAGCGCTGGCTTTGCCAGCCCTCGTATGCCTGGCCGTTGTACCGGATGCCGAGCGCCAGTCTCACGAATTCAGGGGACGGAACAACCAGCCCGCGCTCAGCGCAGCTCGGCGAGCAGTTGCCGGGCTTGCGACTTGAGGTCGCCGGCGCTTTCGGCTTCGACTTCCTCGACCAGCGAGCGGGCACCTTCGACGTCGCCGATGGCTTGCAGCTCGCGTGCGAGCGACAGCTTGACGGCGTGCGGGCTGTCGTCGCCATCGTCCGCATGCGTGGCCGCTGCTGGCTTGGCTGCAGTTTCGGCGGAGCGGGCCGGCAGGCCTGCCAGCGCGCTCATGTCGAACTCGATGAAGCCCGAGTCGGCCGGCAGCGCATTGCGCAGCATGGCGGGGCGGGTGTTGTGCTCCGCGTCGCTCAGGTTCAGGGTCGAAGGGCGGGTGTCGGGCGTCAGCGCGCCAGGGGCGGTGTCGAAATCGTTTTCAAGATCGACAGGCGTTGCGGCATGGCCGTTGGACAGCGGTGCGGCGGGGCGCGCGGTTGTCGGAGCGGGTGCATAGGCCGACTTCGGCAGGCTGGCGCCGACCGGTGCGTGGTTCGGAGCTGGTGCAGGCGGTTGGCTCAGGTCGAGGTCGAAGTCCAGCGGTGCCACCGAGGGGACGAAGGCGGGCGGTGCTGCGGCGGCTGGCGGCGCTGCGGGAGGTGGCGGCGCCACCGGCTTGGCGGCTGCGGCCAGGGCGCCGGCGAAAGCGGCCGTCTCGGCAGCGCTCGCGCTGCGCGGTGCTCCCGATTCGTACAGCGGGTTGCCCGGATCGAGGTCCTTGCCCATGTCGACCACGCGGGTCCACTCGGAACCCAGGCCGCCGGTCAGCTTGTGCACTTCGGTGGCAAGGCTCTCGTAGGCCCGCACATCGCGGCGCTTGGCGTGGATTTCGAGCAGCTTGAGGTGGATGGCGGTGCGGTCGGGGTTCAGGCGCAGTGCTTCGCGCAGGATTTCCTCGGCTTGCAGGTCGCGGCCGTAGGCCAGGTAGACGTCCGCTTCGGCCACGGGGTCGACATCGCCGGCGTCGAGCTGGCTCGGCGAGTACGACAGCGAAGAGACGGTGGAATCGCCACGGCCCTTGGTGTCGACCGATTCGCCACCGCTGGCGCCGAAGAACGAATCCTTGGGAATGCGGCTTTCGAGGAACACGCTTTCGCTCATTTCCTCGCGCCGGCGACCCAGCACGCGATAGAGCAGGAAGCCAACCAGCAGCGCGATCAGCGCAGCACCGGCGAGCATCAGCGGGTTGTCGAGCAGTTCTTCGAAGAAGCCGCGTTCCGGCGGGGGCGGCGGAGGAGGTGCCGCCTTGACCACCGGCTTGGGAGCGGGCGTTGGGGTTGCTGCAACCGCGGCGGTTGCGGGCGATGCCGTGGCATCGGTAGTAGCGGACGGTGTCGATGCCGTGCCGGCTGCTGCTGCGGAAGCAGCTGCGGCAGGTGCAACTGCCGTGGGAGCTGGCGTCGTTGCCTCAGGGGTTGGCGCGGCCGGGCTTGGCGCGGCAACTGGTGCTGCGGCTGCAACAGCGGGCGCTGGTGCCGGTGCCGGAGCGGGCGCAGGGCTCGCGGCGGCTGGTGTCGTTGTTGCGCTGGTCGCTGGCGTCGGAACCGGAATGCCCGGCGTGGCCGGTGCAGCAGGAGCAGCCGCGGCTGGCGCCGACGAGCCGGTGCCCGTACCGGCCTTGAGCTTGTTCAGCTCGTTGAGATTCTTCGACAGCTCCGCCACGCGGTTGTTGCTGTCCTGAGCCTGGCGTGCCTGCGCGACCTTTTCGTCGGCTGCGCGGGTCGACGCGCTGCCTTGGGAGATCGTGAGCTTGTCCGGTGCGCTGGCCGCGGCGTTGCGGTCTTCCACGTTGGCTTGCAGCTTGCCCGAGGCCTTGCGGCTCGCGGCGGCCACGTTCGAGGTCGGCGCGTTTTCAGCCAGGCGCTGGCGGTAAGTGCCGAAGTCGCGGCTTTGCGCCGTGATCGTGCGACGTGCTTCCGCCGGGGTGGCGGCGGTTGCTTCGGCTGCGCTTGGCAAATCAAGGACCGCGCCGGCCCGCATGCGGTTGACGTTGCCGCCAACGAACGCATCCGGATTGGCAAGCAACAGCGCCACGAGCATCTGGTCGAGAGACACGTCGGCCGGCTTGTGGGCGCCGGCAATCTTGCTGGCGGTGTCGCCACGCTGCACGGTGACTTGTTCGCCGCTACCGCCACTGGCGCGAGCTGGTGCGGCTGCAGTGACGGGTGCGGGCGCTGCTGCTGGTGCCGGCGCAGCGGCAACCGGTGCCGAAGGAGCGGCTGCAACAGGTGCCCGCTCGCGACGCGCACGGGCCACGGGAGCGGGGCGCTCGACGGGCGTGCTGATCTGCGGGGCAATGATGGGCGTTGCCGGCGTGCTCGCAGCCGCCTGGCGTGTGGCCGGCGGATCGAGCAGCACGGTGTAGTCGCGCACGATGCGGCCCGACGACCCGTTGGCTTCGAGCAGCAGGTCGATGAACGGATCGTTGAGCGGGCGGTTGCCGCTCAGGCGCACCACGTACTGGCCGCCCGCACGGCGTTGCAGCGTCGCCTTGACGTCGCTCAATGCCGTGTTGTACGGAATGCCCGCGTTCTTGAAGGCTTCGGCCGTGGCGATGTTGATCTTCAGACCGTCCGCTTCGGCAGCGGCAATTTCGGTCACGTCGATCTCCGCACGCAGCGGTTCGCCCAGCGCCGATTGCACTTTCAACTGGCCCAGCGCGAAGGCGCTGGCGTCGGCACTGGCGAGGCCCAGAGCCACGGCGGCGGCCGCGCCCAGGATGGAAAGGCGCCAACCGTTCGATGGCAGAGGCGGGCGAACGGCCGAGGGGCTGGCCGCGGGCAACAGATGTCTTGTCATGCTGATAGGGGCGGCTCAGGCCCAGAATTTGTAAGAGGACGTTAGCATCATCACCGGGCACTGACAAGGCAATGCGCCCGTTCTACCCAGTGCGCGCATACTTACGATCACATCTTGTGTTGCCTTGTGGCAACAAATTGTGTTTCAAATGGGCCTGAGCAACCCGCATCAGGCTTCGAGCAAGATGCGCAGCATGCGGCGCAGCGGTTCCGCGGCACCCCACAGCAGTTGGTCGCCGATGGTGAAGGCGCCGACGTACTCGGGGCCCATCGCCAGCTTGCGGATGCGGCCGACCGGGATGTTCATCGTGCCGGTCACGGCCACGGGCGTCAGGTCCTTCACCGTGGCTTCGCGGGTGTTCGGCACCACGCTGGCCCAGGGGTTGTCAGCGGCGATCAGTGCTTCGATGTCGGCAACCGGCACGTCCTTCTTGAGCTTGAAGGTCAGGGCCTGGCTGTGGCAGCGCATGGCGCCGATGCGCACGCAGAAACCATCGACCGGCACGGCGGCGGTGCCGAAGCCCGCGCCCTGGCCGAGGATCTTGTTGGTTTCGGCGCCGGCCTTCCATTCTTCCTTGGACATGCCGTCGCCCAGGTCCTTGTCGATCCAGGGGATCAGCGAGCCGCCCAGCGGCGCGCCGAAGTTGGCCGTTTCGGCGGCGCTCAGGTTCTGCTGCTTGTGCAGCACCTTGCGGTCGATCTCAAGAATGGCCGACTTCGGGTCGTCCAGCAGCGCACGCACTTCGGCGTTGATCGTGCCGAACTGGGTCAGCAGCTCGCGCATGTGCTGCGCGCCGCCACCCGATGCGGCCTGGTAGGTCATGCTGGTCATCCACTCGACCAGGCCGGCCTTGTAGAGGGCGCCCACGCCCATGAGCATGCAGCTCACGGTGCAGTTGCCGCCGATCCAGTTCTTGCCGCCGTTGGTCAGCGCGTTCTGGATCACCGGCAGGTTGACGGGGTCGAGCACGATGATCGCGTCGTCCTGCATGCGCAGGGTGGAGGCGGCATCGATCCAGTGGCCATTCCAGCCGGCGGCGCGCAGCTTGGGGAACACCTCGCTGGTGTAGTCGCCGCCCTGGCAGGTGATGACGATGTCGCACTTCTTCAGGGCGTCGATGTCGTTCGCATCCTTCAGCGCGGTTTCGTTCTTGGCCATCGCCGGGGCCTTGCCGCCGGCGTTGGAAGTCGAGAAGAAGACCGGCTCGATGAGACCGAAGTCGCCTTCGGCCTGCATGCGGTCCATCAGGACCGAGCCGACCATGCCACGCCAGCCTACGAGGCCGACCAGAGGTTGTTGGGATGCGTTCGCCATTTCAGTTTGCCCTTGTGAAAAAAGAAAGAAGTTGTCTTTTTTTGCCCCCGACTCGTCGAGCCGGGGAGGGGCGTGACGAAGCGGGCTGCGGTTAGCCGGTAATCGTCTTTTTGGTGATTGCTGCAACGACCGCGTCGCCCATTTCGCGGGTGCCGACGCGTTCGTTGCCTTCTGACCAGATGTCACCCGTGCGCAGCCCGGAGGCGAGCACGTCCTTGACCGCCGACTCGATACGGTCGGCAGCTTCGGCTTGGTTGAGTGAAAAGCGGAGCATCATGGCAGCGGACAGGATTGTAGCCAAAGGATTGGCAACCCCTTTGCCGGCAATGTCTGGGGCGCTGCCATGGCTGGGCTCGTACAGGCCCTGGTTGCTCGAATTGAGCGACGCCGAGGGCAGCATGCCGATGGAGCCGGTGAGCATCGCGGCCTCGTCCGAGAGGATGTCGCCGAACATGTTGCCGGTGACCACCACGTCGAACTTCTTGGGTGCCTTCACGAGCTGCATGGCCGCGTTGTCGACCAGCATGTGGTCGAGTTCGACGTCCGGATATTCCTTCGCGATGTCGAGCATCACGTCTTTCCACAGCTGCGAGGTTTCCAGCACGTTGTTCTTGTCCACGCTGGTCACGCGCTTGCTGCGCTTGCGGGCGGCCTCGAAGGCCACGCGCGCGATGCGCTCGATCTCGGGGCGCGAGTAGCGCATCGTGTCGAAAGCCTCTTCGGCGCCCGGAAAGTGCCCGTCCGTCGCGATGCGACGCCCGCGCGGCTGGCCGAAGTAGATGTCGCCGGTCAGCTCGCGAATGATCAGGATGTCGAGGCCCGCGATCAGCTCGGGCTTCAGGCTCGACGCGTCCACCAGTTCCTCGTAGCAGATGGCCGGACGGAAGTTCGCGAACAGGCCCAGGTTCTTGCGCAGCCCCAGGATCGCCTGCTCGGGGCGCAGCGGCCGGTCGAGCTTGTCGTACTTCCAGTCGCCGACCGCGCCGAACAGCACCGCATCCGATTCCTTTGCCAGCTTGAGCGTGGCTTCGGGCAGCGGATGACCATGGGCCTCGTAGGCCGCACCGCCGACCAGTGCCGACTCCATCTCGAACTTCAGGTCGAGCACGTTGAGCACCTTGACGGCTTCCGCCACGATTTCGGTGCCGATGCCGTCACCCGGGAGAACTGCGATTTTCATTTTTGTCGTGTGTTGAAGAGAAAAATCAGGGACGCGCTCAGGCGTTGGCCAGCATCGTATGCGCGAGCCACGGCTTCTGCGCCAGGCGCTCGGTCTCGAAGGCCTTGATCTTGTCCTTGTGGCGCAGCGTGAGGCCGATGTCGTCCAGCCCGTTGATCAGGCAGTACTTGCGGAAAGCCTGCACGTCGAACGCGAATTCGCCGCCGTCAGGCTTCACGACCACCTGGCGCTCCAGATCGATGGTCAGCGTGTAGCCGGGGAAGGCAAAGGCCTCGTCGAACAACTGCGCCACCTGGGCTTCGGGCAGCACGATCGGCAGCAGGCCGTTCTTGAAGCTGTTGTTGAAGAAGATGTCGGCGTAGCTCGGCGCGATGATCGCGCGAAAGCCGTACTGGTCGAGCGCCCACGGCGCGTGCTCGCGCGACGAGCCGCAGCCGAAGTTCTTGCGCGCCAGCAGCACCGAGGCGCCTGCATAGCGCGGCTGGTTCAGCACGAAGTCGGGGTTGGGCTTGCGGCTGGCCGGGTCCTGGCCCGGAAAGCCGGCGTCGAGGTAGCGCCATTCGTCGAACAGGTTCACGCCGAAGCCGGTCTTCTTGATCGACTTGAGGAACTGCTTGGGAATGATCGCGTCGGTGTCGACGTTCTCGCGGTCCATGGGGGCCACGAGGCCCTTGTGCACGGTGAATTTCTGCATGTGATGTCTCCAGGTCAGGCCAGATCAGGCAAAAGTGCGCACGTCGACGAAGTGGCCGTGCACGGCGGCAGCGGCGGCCATGGCCGGGCTCACGAGGTGGGTGCGGCCACCGGCGCCCTGGCGGCCTTCGAAGTTGCGGTTGGACGTCGATGCGCAGCGCTCGCCGGGCTCAAGGCGGTCGGCGTTCATCGCCAGGCACATCGAGCAGCCGGGCTCGCGCCATTCGAAGCCGGCGGCCTTGAAGATCACGTCGAGCCCTTCGCGCTCGGCCTGTTCCTTCACCACGCCCGAGCCGGGCACGACCATCGCGAGCTTGACGTTCTTCGCGACCTTCTGCCCCAGCTTTTTCACCACGGCAGCGGCTTCGCGCATGTCCTCGATGCGGCTGTTGGTGCACGAGCCGATGAACACCTTGTCGATGAAGATGTCGTTCATCGCCTTGTTCGGCTCCAGGCCCATGTAGACCAGCGCGCGTTCGATGGCGCTGCGCTTGCTTGCATCCTTTTCCTTGTCGGGATCGGGCACGCGGCCGTTGATGTCGACCACCATTTCGGGCGAGGTGCCCCAGGTCACTTGCGGCGGAATCGTCGCGGCATCGAGTTCGACCACGGCGTCGAACTTCGCGCCAGCGTCGGACTGCAGCGTGCGCCAGTAGGTCACGGCCTGTTCCCATTCGACGCCCGTGGGCGCGAGCGGGCGGCCCTTCACGTAGCCGATGGTCTTCTCGTCCACCGCCACCAGCCCGGCGCGCGCGCCGGCTTCGATGGCCATGTTGCAGACCGTCATGCGGCCTTCCATGCTCAGGTCGCGAATGGCCGAGCCCGCGAATTCGATGGTGTAGCCCGTGCCGCCGGCGGTGCCGATCTTGCCGATGATCGCCAGCACGATGTCCTTGGCGGTGCAGCCCAAGGGCAGCTTGCCTTCGACCTTCACCAGCATGTTCTTGGCCTTCTTGCCCAGCAGCGTCTGCGTGGCCATCACGTGCTCGACCTCGCTGGTGCCAATGCCGTGCGCGAGCGCACCGAAGGCGCCGTGCGTGGAGGTGTGCGAGTCGCCGCACACCACCGTCATGCCCGGCAGCGTGGCGCCCGACTCGGGCCCGATCACGTGCACGATGCCCTGGCGCTTGCTCAGGAACGGGAAGAACGCGGCGGCGCCGAATTCCGCGATGTTGTTGTCCAGCGTGGTGACCTGTTCCTTGCTGGTCGGATCGGCAATGCCCGCGTAGCCGCGTTCCCAGCCGGTGGTCGGCGTGTTGTGGTCGGCCGTGGCCACGACCGAGCTGATGCGCCACAGCTTGCGGCCGGCTTCGCGCAGGCCCTCGAAGGCCTGCGGGCTGGTCACTTCGTGCACCAGGTGGCGGTCGATGTAGAGGATCGCGGTGCCGTCTTCCTCGGTGTGGACGACGTGTTCGTCCCAGATCTTGTCGTAGAGCGTGCGTGCCATGTCGGTCTCTTGTCTTTCGTGGGGAAATGGATTGTCTGTCCGCGGTCTAGGGCCTGTTCACACTATGCAAGGGGTCGCGTTGCTTCGCAAAGGGGCTGGCTGCAAGGCGCCCGGGCGCAGCAAGGCTGGAGCCTTGCAAGCACGGGCAACGCCGCAGACGGCCCCTTTGCGAAGCAACCCGAAGGGAAGCTCGCCACAGCCCGCCCCTCGGCGTTGCGCTCCTTGTGCGTGCGGACGCACGCACGGCGTCACGCGCCTTGATGGGCGGGCTGTGGCGAGCTTCGCGACCCCTTGCATAGTGTGAACAGGCCCTAGGCCGCGAGTGGTTCTGAGGCGTGCGCCGAGTCGGCGGCGGCATGCAGGTGGTTGACCAGCGAGCGGGCAGCCACCGGCAGCGTGGAGAAGTCGCGTGCCACCAGCCGGATTTCGCGGGCCGCCCAGGCGTCGTTGAGCGCCACGCTCACGAGGCCGCGGCCGATGCCGTTCTGCATAAGCTCGAAGGCGCGATGCGGCATCACGCCGATGCCCAGGCCGTTTTCGATCATCCGGCACATGGCGTCCAGGCCCGTGACGTGGATGCGCAGCTTGACGCTGCGGCCTGCGTTCAGCGCCGCCTCGTGCATCGCGACGTAGATCGAGCTGTTGGTGTGCAGGCCGACGTGGTCGAAGTCGAGTGAATCGATGAAGTCGATGGCGCCTTGCGGTGCCAATGCATGGCCTGTCGGGACGATCAGCGCCAGGCGGTCGTGCCGGTACGACAGGCTCTGCAGTTCGCCCGCACCGCCCGCCACGTGGCACACGCCGAGGTCTGCCGCGCCTTCCTGCACCGCGCGGATCACTTCGCTGCTCAGGTGCTCTTCGAGGTCGATCTTGATGGCCTCGTGGGCGCGTGTGAACACGCCCAGGTCCTCGGGCAGGAACTGCACGATGGCCGAGATGTTCGCGTGCACCCGCACGTGGCCGCGCACGCCGTCGGCATATTCGCTGAGCTCGCCCTGCATCTTCTCCAGGCTGTAGAGCACCGAGCGCGCGTGGTGCAGCAGGCTTTCGCCGGCCGGCGTGAGATCGACACCGCGTGCATGGCGATAGAGCAGGGTGGTGCCGAGCGTGGCTTCGAGGTCGGACAGCCGCTTGCTGATGGCCGACGCCGCAATGAATTCGCGCTCCGCCGCGCGGCCGATGCTGCCCAGTTCGCACACGGCCACGAACAACTGCAACGACGTGAGGTCGATGCGGCGGGCGAAGTTGCGTTCTGACGTGCTCATGGGGCTGTGGGCATCGCGTCTGGCGATGAGCTGGCTATTTTCTTCTTGTTTTTGTCGCAAGGCCATCGCGATATGCGATGGCCTTGCTGCCGTCCCGCGACGAGCAGGTGTCGCTGGGTCAGTCCGCGGGAACCCCAGCGCTCCAGGCCGGCCAGTTGCCCACGATCGCGTCGACCAGAGGACGGCCGGCGATCAGGAGATTGCCGGTGGAGATCGGGAATCCGCCCGACTCGGCGTTCAACGAGGCGTAAGCGGTTTGCCCTTGGTAGGGACGGTCGAAATTGGAAGCCGTGCGCAGGACCGCCACGCGCTGCAGGTCGAGCAGCCCCGCGCTGGCACCCCGTTTCAAGGCCTCGTAGGTGGCGTTGTCCTCCTGCTGGGTGGTGCAGTACTTGCCCTGCCCGTCGGTCACGAGCGAAACCCAGCGCGCGGCTGTCTCGCCCAGGAATCTGCCGTGCCAGTAGGTGTCGCCGGCCGCGGTGTCGCATTGCAGCACCGATGGGCGGGCCTTGGCGGTTGGCTGCGAATACCGGGCGCGGTAGGCGCGCGCCTTGTCGTTGTCGGCCAGTGCGGCATTGGCGGACAGCTTCAGTGCCTTCTGCAGCAGCTTTTCGTTGAGGCGGAAGACCTCCGTCCGGTATTCGAACTTGGGCTTCGAGTCCGGATCCTTGGCGCCGATGCCGAAGTAGCCGGTGCGCCAGGTCGATGGCATTTCACGCGCATCGATTTCGTGCGCGATGCCGAAGTCGACCAGGAACCGGGCCCATGTGGCGGAACCGATGGTCGAGACGTTCGGGTCGACACCCGCGATGCCGGCCACTAGGAAGTAGGTCTTCGAGAGGTCGAACTTTCCGCTGAACACCAGTGCCGTGATGGACGCCGCCGCATTGGTGTGGCCCATGCCGGTGGTGACCTGGCACACCGAATCGGCGTTGCACCGGACCAGCGGATCGTCGGAGGACAGGCCCGGCACCTTGATCTCCCGGGTCAGCTTCAGCGGCTCGAACCACACCTGTGCTTCGGGCTTGAACATACTGATGATGAGAACTTTCACTGCAATTTGCGGCGGCGGCTTCGCACTGGGTGCGTCGGTGGCGCAGCCGAACAGCAGCGTCGCCGCGAAGGCAATGAATGCCGCCCTTGCGCCAAACCAGGTCACGCGTTGAAAAACTGACATTCACCTTCTCCTTTGTGAGCCCAAAGAGATCGCAATTTACAGGCCAAAAAAAAGCTGCCCGAAGGCAGCTTTTTTGATCATCGAAATTCGACGGAAGCTCAGCGAGCCGTGATCGGCTTGACGTCGCGCTTGGGCGAGCCTTCGAACAGTTGGCGCGGGCGGCCGATCTTGTACTCGGGGTCGCCGATCATTTCGTTCAGCTGGGCGATCCAGCCGACCGTGCGGGCCAGCGCGAAGATCGCGGTGAACAGCGGCACCGGGATGCCGATGGCGCGCTGCACGATGCCCGAGTAGAAGTCGACGTTCGGGTACAGCTTGCGCGACACGAAGTACTCGTCTTCCAGGGCGATCTTTTCCAGTTCCTTGGCCAGCTTGAACAGCGGGTCGTTTTCCAGGCCCAGCTCGGTCAGCACTTCGTTGCAGGTTTCCTGCATCAGCTTGGCGCGCGGGTCGTAGTTCTTGTACACGCGGTGGCCGAAGCCCATCAGCTTGACGTTCGAGTTCTTGTCCTTGACCTTCTTGATGAACTCGCCGATCTTCTCGACGCCGCCTTCCTTCTGGATGTCGTACAGCATGTTCAGTGCTGCTTCGTTGGCGCCGCCGTGGGCAGGGCCCCAGAGGCAAGCCACGCCGGCCGCGATGGCCGCGAAGGGGTTCGTGCCCGACGAGCCGCACAGGCGCACCGTCGAGGTCGATGCGTTCTGCTCGTGGTCTGCGTGCAGGATGAAGATGCGGTCGAGCGCGCGCTCGAGCACCGGGTTCACCTTGTACTCTTCGCACGGCGTGGCGAACATCATGTGCAGGAAGTTGCCTGCATAGCTCAGGTCGTTCTTCGGGTACATGTACGGCTGGCCGATCGTGTACTTGTAGGCCATGGCCACGAGCGTGGGCATCTTCGCGATCAGGCGGATCGCGGCGATCTCGCGGTGCTCGGGATTGTTGATGTCCGTGCTGTCGTGATAGAAGGCCGACAGGGCGCCCACGAGGCCGGTCATGATGGCCATCGGATGCGCGTCGCGGCGGAAGCCGCGCAGGAAGAACTGCATCTGCTCGTTCACCATCGTGTGGTTGGTCACGAGCTTGGTGAAGTTGGCTTTCTTGGCCGTGTCCGGCAGTTCACCGTACAGCAGCAGGTGGCAGGTTTCCATGAAGTCGCAGTTGGTCGCGAGCTGTTCGATGGGGTAGCCGCGATACAGCAGCTCGCCCTTGTCGCCATCGATGTACGTGATGGCCGACTGGCAGGCGGCGGTCGACATGAAGCCCGGGTCGTAGGTGAACATGCCGGTCTGCGCATACAGCTTGCGGATGTCGATCACGTCGGGACCGACGGTTCCCTTGTAGATCGGCAGTTCGACGCTGTCGCCGCCGTTGCTGAACGACAGCGTGGCCTTGGTATCGGATGCTTTCATTTCGATTTTCTTTCAGAGGAGGATTCAGGACGAAGGAGAGATTGCGGGGCGCTGGGCGCCGTCGGTGCGCATCAGCAGCAGCAATGCGACCACCTCGGCCCCGGCCCATTCGGGCTCGGGCTCCTTCCTGCGTAGCAAAAGGTCGAGGAGGTCGTTGTCCGACAGGTCCATCAGTGTCTCCATCGCTCCCGCTTGACCGACGGTCATGCGGGATTCGTGCCGCTCGAAGAAGCGGGCGATGAACAGGTCGTTCTCGAGCAGGCCGCGCCGGCAACGCCATTTCAGCTTGCTCAGCGCACGTTCGCTGAGCGGCTGCAGGAGTTCATCGGCGGTTTGCATGGTGATTTCTTGAAAAAAGGTCAGATGGCGCGACGCACCATCAGTTCCTTGATCTTGCCGATGGCCTTGGTGGGGTTCAGGCTCTTCGGGCACACATCGACGCAGTTCATGATCGTGTGGCAGCGGAACAGGCGGTACGGGTCTTCCAGGTTGTCCAGGCGCTCGGCGGTGGCTTCGTCGCGGCTGTCGGCGATGAAGCGGTAGGCCTGCAGCAGGCCGGCCGGGCCGACGAACTTGTCGGGGTTCCACCAGAAGCTCGGGCAGCTCGTGGAGCAGCTCGCGCACAGGATGCACTCGTACAGGCCGTCGAGCTCTTCGCGCTCTTCGGGCGACTGCAGGCGTTCCTTCTCGGGCGGCACGCTGTCGTTCTGCAGGTACGGCTTGATCGAGTTGTACTGCTTGAAAAACTGCGTCATGTCCACGATCAGGTCGCGAATGACCGGCAGGCCCGGCAGCGGCTTGAGCACCACGGTGCCCTTGAGCGTGTTCATGTTGGTCAGGCAGGCCAGACCGTTCTTGCCGTTGATGTTCATCGCGTCGGAGCCGCAGACGCCTTCGCGGCACGAGCGGCGGAACGACAGCGTCGGGTCTTGTGCCTTGAGTTTCATCAGGGCGTCGAGCAGCATGCGTTCGTGGCCGTCGAGTTCGACCTCGACCGTCTGCATGTAAGGCTTGGCGTCCTTGTCCGGGTCGTAGCGGTAGATCTGGAATGTGCGCTTCATCGTAGTGACCTTGTGAATGCTTTTACTTGGCTGACTGAGCCGTGGCTTAGAACGTGCGGACCTTCGGCGGAACCGAGGCCACGGTGAGCGGCTGCAGCTTGACCGGCTTGTACGAGAGGCGGTTGTCCTGGCTGTACCAGAGCGTGTGCTTCATCCAGTTGGCGTCGTCGCGGCCCAGCGGTGCGACCGGATCGTCCGAGGGACGCTCGTAGTCTTCCACCGTGTGGGCGCCGCGGCATTCCTTGCGGGCGGCGGCCGAGACCATGGTGGCCTGCGCCACTTCGATCAGGTTGTCGACTTCCAGCGCTTCGATGCGGGCGGTGTTGAACACCTTGGACTTGTCCTTCAGGCCGATGGACTTGACGCGTTCGCGCACGGCGGCGATCTTGACCACGCCTTCGTCCATCGAGGCCTGCTTGCGGAACACGGCGGCGTGCTGCTGCATGACGGCGCGGATCTCGCCGGCCACGTCCTGCGCGTATTCGCCACCGGTGCTGTCTTCGAGTTCGTTCAGGCGTTGCAGCGTGCGATCGGCGGCGTTGGTCGGCAGCGCCTTGTGTTCCTTGAGCTTGTCGTTGAACTGGACGATGTGGTTGCCGGCGGCGCGGCCGAACACCAGCAGGTCGAGCAGCGAGTTGGTGCCCAGGCGATTGGCGCCGTGCACGCTCACGCAGGAGCATTCGCCCACGGCGTAGAGACCGTTCACCACGGCGCTGTTGTCTTCACCCTTCTGGATGACGACCTGGCCGTTGATGTTGGTCGGGATGCCGCCCATCTGGTAGTGGATGGTCGGCACCACCGGGATTGGTTCCTTGGTGACGTCGACGTTGGCGAAGTTGATGCCGATCTCGTAGACCGAGGGCAACCGCTTGTGGATGGTGTCGGCCCCGAGGTGGTCCAGCTTCATGTGGATGTAGTCCTTGTTGGGACCACAGCCACGGCCTTCCTTGATTTCCTGGTCCATCGAACGCGAGACGAAGTCGCGCGGTGCCAGGTCCTTCAGCGTGGGCGCATAGCGCTCCATGAAGCGTTCGCCGTTGCTGTTGAGCAGGATGGCGCCTTCGCCGCGGCAGCCTTCGGTCAGCAGCACGCCCGCGCCGGCCACGCCGGTCGGGTGGAACTGCCAGAACTCCATGTCCTGCAGCGGGATGCCCGAGCGCGCGGCCATGCCCAGGCCGTCGCCGGTGTTGATGAAGGCATTGGTGGACGCACCGAAGATGCGGCCTGCGCCGCCGGTGGCCAGCAGCACGGTCTTGGCCTGCAGGATGTGCAGGTCGCCGGTTTCCATTTCGAGTGCGGTCACGCCGACCACGTCGCCGTCGTCGTCACGGATGAGGTCGAGCGCCATCCATTCGACGAAGAACTGGGTGCGGGCTTCGACGTTCTTCTGGTAGAGCGTGTGCAGCATCGCGTGGCCGGTGCGGTCGGCCGCGGCGCAGGCGCGCTGCACGGGCTTTTCGCCATAGTTGGCCGTGTGGCCGCCGAACGGGCGCTGGTAGATCGTGCCGTCGGGGTTGCGGTCGAACGGCATGCCGAAGTGTTCGAGCTCGTACACGACCTTCGGTGCTTCGCGGCACATGAACTCGATCGCGTCCTGGTCGCCGAGCCAGTCGGAGCCCTTGATCGTGTCGTAGAAGTGGTAGTGCCAGTTGTCTTCGCTCATGTTGCCGAGCGAAGCGCCCACGCCGCCTTGTGCAGCGACGGTGTGCGAGCGGGTCGGGAACACCTTGGAGAGCACGGCCACGTTGAGGCCGGCACGTGCGAGTTGCAGCGAGGCGCGCATGCCGGAGCCGCCGGCACCGACGATCACGACGTCGAACTTGCGCTTGGTGATTTGTTCTTTTGTGTAGGTCATGGTGGGGTCAGATCTTCCAAAGCACTTGAATGGCCCAACCCGCACAACCGACAAGCCAGACGATGGTGAAAATTTGCAGGGCGAGGCGAATGCCGACGGGCTGGACATAGTCCATCCACACGTCGCGCATGCCGACCCACACGTGATAGAGCAGGGCGACGATCACGGAGAAGGTCAGCACCTTCATCCACTGCGCGGCGAAGATGCCGGCCCAGAGGTCGTAGCCGATGGGGCCACGCGAGAAGATCAGCTGTGCGAGCAGGATGATCGTGAAGAGCGCCATCAGGCCGCCCGTGATGCGCTGGCTGAGCCAGTCGCGCAGACCGTAATGTGCGCCGACGACGATGCGCTTGGAGCCGTAATTCACAGACATGGGGGGCTCCTTTTAGTACACGCCGAACAGCTTGGCGCCGAGCACCGCGGTGAGCAGGATGCTCAGGGCCAACGTGGCCACGGCCGAGGTGTGGCCGAATTCCTTGGTCACCGCTGCATGGCTCACGTCCATCCAGAGGTGGCGCAGGCCGGCGATGAAGTGATGCAGGTAGGCCCAGATCAGTGCCAGTGCCACCAGCTTGAAGAACCATCCCGGAGCAAAGCCGATGCCGGTGTTGAAGGCGGCCTTGAATTTGGCGAACGAGTAATCAGATGACAGCGACGTGTCGAACATCCAGATGATGAACGGCAGCAGCAGGAACATGATCACGCCGCTGACGCGATGCAAGATCGACACGATGCCGGCCGGCGGCAAGCGGTAGGTCCGGAGATCGGTGATGAGATTGATGTTGCGAAATTCGCGACGTGGCGGCCGGGGGGGAGTTGCAAGCTCTGTCATGAGGGGAGGGCTTTCGTGGCTTGGTGGCTTGTTCTGAGAGCGAACGCTTTTGTTTCTTATGCGGAAATGCAAACAACGCAAAATTCTATTGCAATGCACCATCGTGCTGCGGACGCGCCCGCGTCAACGCACCGCTGCAGTCGGATGCTATTGACTTCGTAGCGCATCGCGCGCGCTGTGTGCGCACATTCGCGCAATGGAATTCGGCTTTCGTCTGCATCGGGGTCAGCCCAGCTGATTTCTGTAGTGGTGCGTGTCGGTGCGATAGAGCCCACGGCGCAACTCCATGGGCATGTCATGGTAGGTGTGCGCAACGCGTTCCACACTTAGCAGGGGCATCTGCGGCGTCACGTCGAGCAACTCGGCCTGTTCGGCATCGGGCAGCACGGCGCGGATTTTTTCTTCGGCCCGCACCATGCGCACACCGAATTCGGTCTCGAACAGTGCGTACATCGGGCCGGGCCAGGCGCGCAGCCGTTCGGCCGTGAGGCCCTTGAAGGGCGTGCCGGGCAGCCAGAGGTCTTCGAGGATGGTCGGCACGCCACCGTATGCGAGCACGCGCCGGACCTGCAGCACGGCGTCGCCCGTGCGCAGGCCGAGGGCGCGCGCCACATCGGCCGAGGCGCGCTGGCGCTTGCAGTCGACGATGGTGCGCACGGCCGGGCCGTCGGTGTTCGCATCGCCCGCATCGGGCACGAGCTTGAGAAAGCGGTATTGCACATGCTGCTCGGCATGCGTGGCGACGAAGGTGCCTTTGCCCTGGCGCCGCACCACGAGGTTTTCGGCGGCAAGCTCGTCAATGGCCTTGCGCATCGTGCCCTGGCTCACCCGGTAGCGCGCGGCCAGGTCCATCTCGCTCGGGATGGGCTCGCCCGGCTTCCACTCGCCCGCCTGCAGGCTCTGCAGGATCAATGTCTTGATCTGCTGGTAGAGCGGACTGAAGGACGGCGTGGCGGGCTCGTCGAGGGCTGTGGGCGTGTTCATGGCAGCGGTGGGGTGCGCCGTGGCGGGGTCTCCGAGGATATCTTATATAAGACATAAGACGAGGCTCATTGAATCGGCTTAAAATGCCGGCCGGTCCCGCGCCGCGGGAAGCTGATCCCCCCGCTGGACCATTGGCGCGCCACGAGCGCGTCGACACCGTTTCATCACCTTCTGGAGTCTTCCCATGAGCAAAAAGCCCGTCCGCGTTGCCGTCACCGGTGCCGCCGGTCAAATCGGTTACGCCCTGTTGTTCCGTATCGCTTCCGGCGAAATGCTCGGCAAAGACCAGCCGGTCATCCTGCAACTGCTCGAAATCCCCGACGAGAAGGCCCAGAAGGCGCTCAAGGGCGTGATGATGGAACTGGACGACTGCGCCTTCCCGCTGCTGGCCGGCATGGAAGCCCACGGCGACCCGATGACCGCCTTCAAGGACGCCGACTACGCACTGCTGGTTGGCTCGCGTCCCCGCGGCCCGGGCATGGAACGTGCCGAACTGCTGGCCGTCAACGGCGCCATCTTCACGGCACAAGGCAAGGCACTGAACGCCGTCGCCAGCCGCAACGTCAAGGTGCTGGTGGTCGGCAACCCCGCCAACACCAATGCCTACATCGCCATGAAGAGCGCGCCGGACCTGCCGCGCAAGAACTTCACCGCCATGCTGCGCCTGGACCACAACCGCGCTGCCAGCCAGATCGCCGCCAAGACCGGCAAGGCCGTGGCCGACATCGAGAAGCTCACCGTCTGGGGCAACCACTCGCCCACGATGTACGCCGACTACCGCTTCGCCACCATCAACGGCGAAAGCGTCGCCAAGATGATCAACGACCAGGAATGGAACGCCAACACCTTCCTGCCGACCGTCGGCAAGCGGGGCGCCGCCATCATCGAAGCACGCGGCCTGTCGTCGGCTGCCTCGGCCGCCAACGCCGCCATCGACCACATGCGCGACTGGGCCCTGGGCACCAACGGCAAGTGGGTCACCATGGGCATCCCGTCGGACGGCCAGTACGGCATTCCGAAGGACACCATGTTCGGCTTCCCGGTCACCTGCGAAAACGGTGAATACAAGCTGGTCGAAGGCCTCGAAATCGACGCATTCAGCCAGGAACGCATCAACAAGACCCTGGAAGAGCTGCAAGGCGAACAAGCCGGCGTTGCTCACCTGATCTAAGCCAAGCAAGACCCGCCGGCATGCTCGACTGGAACCCTGCGCTCTACCGTCGCTACGAGGACGAGCGCACCCGCCCCGCACAGGAACTCCTGGCGCGGGTGCCGCTGACCGAGGCGGCCCATGTGGTCGATCTCGGATGCGGCCCGGGCAATTCCACCGAGCTGTTGGTGCAGCGGTTCCCGAAGGCGCAAGTCCTCGGGACCGACAACTCCGAAGCCATGCTGGTCAGCGCGCGCGAGCGCCTGCCGCAAGCGAGCTTCGTGTTGAGCGACATCGCGACCTGGGCGCCGCAAGAAGCGCCCGACCTCATTTATGCCAACGCGTCCCTGCAATGGGTGCCGGATCACGACACGCTGATCCCGCGCCTGTTCGACGCGCTGGCCCCGGGCGGCGTGCTCGCCGTCCAGATGCCCGACAACCGCCAGGAGCCCACGCACCGCCTGATGCGCGCGGTGGCGGCCGAAGCGCCCTGGGCCGAGCCCATTGGCGATGCCGACAAGTTGCGCACGCAGTTGTTCGGCCTGGGCGGTTATTACGACCTGCTGGCGCCGCGCGCCGCGCATGTCGATGTCTGGCACACGATCTACCAGCACCCGATGGCGAATGCCGCGGCCATCGTCGAATGGGTGCGCGGCACGGGCCTGAAGCCTTTCGTCGACCGCCTGCCGCCCGACCTGCAGGCGAGCTACCTGGCCGAATACGAGCGTCGCGTCGACGAGGCCTATCCGGCCCGCGCCGACGGCAAGCGGCTGCTCGCTTTTCCGCGCATGTTCATCGTGGCGCAAAAGAAAGCATGACCAAAGCAGTCCATCCGGGTGAAGTGCTGCTCGGCGCGCAGGCCGGGGCCGTGACCCTGCCCGTGTGCGATCACTACAGCGGCGTCGAAGCCCGCATGAAGAAAAGCCTGGCGCTGCAGGCCGAGATGGCCGAAGAGTTCGGCGCCTGCGTGTTCGACGTCACCCTCGATTGCGAAGATGGCGCGCCGGTCGGCGGTGAGGCGGAGCATGCGGCCCTCGTGACCGAGCTGGCGCTGGCTGCCAAACCCGGCATGCGCGTCGGTGTGCGCGTGCACCCGGTGGACCATCCGGCATTCGCTGGCGACGTAATCACCATTGCAGGCCGAGCCGGCCATCGCCTCAGTCACCTCATGGTGCCCAAGGTCGAGTCGGTGGCCGATGTGTTGCAGGCTGTTGCGGCACTCGAAGCGGCGGACGCGGATGCGCTGCCGCTGCACGTGCTGATCGAATCGCCGCTGGCCGTGCACAACGCCTTCGAGATCGCGGCGCATCCGCGCGTGCAGTCGCTGAGCTTCGGCCTGATGGATTTCGTCTCGGCCCACGCCGGCGCGATCCCCGCCGATGGCATGGGCGCCGCCGGGCAGTTCAGCCATCCGCTGGTGGTGCGCGCCAAACTGGCCATTGCGTCGGCCGCGCACGCCTACGGCAAGGTGCCGTCGCACTGCGTGGTGACCGAGTTCAACGACACCAACGCCATGCGCGTTGCGGCCCGCAAGGCGGCCACTGAATTCGGCTACACGCGCATGTGGAGCATCCATCCGAACCAGATCCGCCCGATCCTCGAGGCCTTCGCGCCCGACGAGGCGCAGATTCAAATTGCCACACAAATCATTGCAAAAGCCGCAGATGCGGATTGGGCTCCGACACAAATTGATGGCACATTGCACGACCGCGCGAGCTATCGCCATTTTTGGCAAGTTCTGACGCGCGCCCACGCAACAGGGCGCGTGTTGCCCCCCGAGGCGAAAGCCTGGTTTGCATTCGCGGCCTCCTGAAACAGTTCCGAACCCAGCCTCAAGGAAACCCACACATGAAGAAAATTGCCCTGATTGCCGCTGTTGCCCTGGCCCTCCCGCTGGCCGCAATGGCCCAGGACGCAGCCAAGCCGGCGGCCAAGCCCGCCGCCAAGACCACTGCGGCCAAGGCACCTGCCAAGAAGCACCAGGTCACCCGTCGCGCCGCCAAGGCCGTCGAGGAAGTCACGCCGATCAACACCGACACCGACGTGACGCTCAACGAAGCCGACCTGGCCGTGGCCCAGCGCGTGTCCGTCGGCAAGGCCCAGTGCGAACTCGGCGCCGACGTGACCGTCACGCCCGACGAGAAGAAGCCCGGCTTCTTCACCGTGACCACCAAGGGCCTGAAGTACCGCATGCACCCGGTCGAAAGCCGCACTGGCGCCATTCGCCTCGAAGACCCGCGTGCCGGCGCCATGTGGCTGCAGCTTGGCAACAAGTCGATGCTGATGAACCAGAAGGCCGGCCTGCGCATCGCTGACGAATGCCAGACCGCCGCCCAGGTCGCATTCGCCGAAGAAATGAAGAAGAACCCGCCGAAGGCCCTTTTCGAAGGTGCCGACGCGGCCAAGAAGTAAGAGTATCGAACGAAGGGGTGCGGCGCGGCTCTTGCTTGCCGCGTTGCACGCCCGCCAGCCCAGTTTCCGGAGAAAAGAAGATGTTGCAAGCCTACGTTGACCATGTTGCCGAACGCGCCGCGCTCGGTATCCCGCCGCTGCCTTTGAGCGCGAAGCAAACCGCCGAAGCGATCGAGCTCCTCAAGAGCGCGAATGCCAAGGACGGTGCCTTCCTGCTCGATCTGCTCACCTACCGTGTGCCCGCCGGCGTCGATGACGCGGCCAAGGTCAAGGCGAGCTACCTCGCGGCCGTGGCCCATGGCACCGAAAAGAGCGAGTTCCTGTCGCGCGCCCGCGCCACCGAACTGCTCGGCACCATGCTCGGCGGCTACAACATCAGCCCGATGATCGACCTGCTCGACGACGCCGAAGTAGGCAGCACGGCGGCCGAGGGCCTGAAGAAAACCCTGTTGATGTTCGACCAGTTCCATGACGTCAAGGAAAAGGCCGACAAGGGCAACGTGCACGCCAAGGGCGTGCTGCAAAGCTGGGCCGATGCCGAGTGGTTCACCAGCCGTCCCGAAGTGCCGCAAAGCATCACCGTCAGCATCTTCAAGGTGGCTGGCGAAATCAACACCGACGACCTGTCGCCCGCACCTGACGCCACCACGCGTCCCGACATTCCGATGCACGCCCTGGCGATGCACAAGAACGCACGCCCCGGCATCGTTCCCGAAGAGGACGGCAAGCGCGGCCCGGTGAAGTTCATCGAAGACCTGCGCGCGCGCGGCCACCTCGTGGCCTACGCCGGCGACGTGGTCGGCACGGGTTCGTCGCGCAAGAGCGCCACCAACTCGGTGCTGTGGTTCACCGGCGAAGACATTCCCTTCGTGCCGAACAAGCGTTTCGGCGGCGTCTGCCTCGGCGGCAAGATCGCACCGATCTTCTACAACACGATGGAAGACTCGGGCGCACTGCCCATCGAGCTGGACGTGACGCAGATGAACATGGGCGACGTGGTCGAGCTGCGTCCCTACGACGGCAAGGCGCTGAAGGACGGCAAGGTCATCGCCGAATTCACCGTCAAGAGCGATGTGCTGTTTGACGAAGTGCGCGCCGGCGGCCGCATTCCGCTGATCATCGGCCGCGGCCTGACGGCAAAGGCACGCGAAGCACTGGGCCTGCCCGTCTCGACGCTGTTCCGCCTGCCGCAAAGCCCGGTCGACACCAAGAAGGGCTACTCGCTCGCACAGAAGATGGTCGGCCGCGCATGTGGCCTGCCCGAAGGCACCGGCGTGCGTCCGGGCACGTATTGCGAACCCAAGATGACCTCGGTCGGCTCGCAGGACACCACCGGCCCGATGACGCGCGACGAGCTGAAAGACCTGGCTTGCCTGGGCTTCTCGGCCGACCTCGTGATGCAGTCGTTCTGCCACACCGCGGCGTACCCGAAGAAGGTCGACGTCAAGATGCACCACGAACTCCCCGAGTTCATGGCCAACCGCGGCGGCGTTTCGCTGCGTCCGGGCGACGGCGTGATCCACTCGTGGCTCAATCGCCTGCTGACGCCCGACACCGTCGGCACCGGCGGCGACAGCCACACCCGCTTCCCCATCGGCATCAGCTTCCCGGCCGGCTCGGGCCTCGTGGCCTTCGCGGCCGCCACCGGCGTGATGCCGCTGGACATGCCCGAATCGGTGCTCGTGCGCTTCAAGGGCAAGATGCAGCCCGGTGTCACGCTGCGTGACCTGGTCAACGCGATTCCGCTGTACGCCATCAAGTCGGGTCTGCTGACGGTGGCCAAGCAAGGCAAGAAGAACATCTTCTCGGGCCGCATCCTCGAAATCGAAGGCCTGCCCGACCTGAAGGTCGAACAAGCCTTCGAGCTGAGCGACGCTTCGGCCGAGCGTTCGGCCGCCGGCTGCACGGTGCACCTGAACAAGGAACCGATCCAGGAGTACATCAACAGCAACATCACGCTGATGAAGTGGATGATTGCCGAAGGCTATGCCGATGCCCGCACGCTGGCACGCCGCATCGCCGCGCAGGAAGCCTGGCTCGCGGACCCGCAATTGCTCAAGGGCGATGCCGACGCCGACTACGCCGCCGTCATCGAGATCGACCTGGCCGAGATACACGAACCCATCGTGGCCTGCCCGAACGATCCGGACGACGTGAAGACGCTGAGCGACGTGGCCGGTGCCGTGATCGACGAAGTGTTCATCGGCTCGTGCATGACCAACATCGGTCACTTCCGTGCCGCATCGAAGCTGCTCGAAGGCAAGCGCGACATTCCGGTCAAGCTGTGGATCGCACCGCCGACCAAGATGGATGCGCAACAACTGACCGAAGAAGGCCACTACGGCGTGTTCGGCAATGCCGGTGCCCGTACCGAAATGCCGGGCTGCTCGCTGTGCATGGGCAACCAGGCGCAGGTGCGCGAAGGCGCCACGGTGATGTCGACCAGCACCCGCAACTTCCCGAACCGCTTGGGCAAGAACACGAACGTGTACCTCGGCTCGGCCGAACTGGCCGCGATCTGCTCGCGCCTCGGCCGCATCCCGACCCGCGAGGAATACATGGCCGCCACGGGCGTGCTCGATGCATCCAGCGCGCAGATCTACCAGTACCTGAACTTCGACAAGATCGACGACTACAAGGGCGTGGCGGATACGGTCGCGGCCTGATCTTCTTCGGATCGCACCAAGCAAAAAGCCCCGCTCTTGCGGGGCTTTTTTGTGGGCGCAGCCTTCACGGAGGGCTCAGGGAGGCGGAGCGTTCGGCTTCAGGTGCTCCCGGCCCGTGAGCACCATCGCGGCACCAGCGGGGCCGCCGACCGCGTAGGGCAACGCGGTCAGCAATGAGTTGGCGAAGTCGCCACGATACAGCTTGGCGCCCTGGTGCGAGAGGTTGGAGTTGGCATCGATGTAGATCGACTCGCCCAGCCCCGACCACAGGCGGCAGAAGCCGTAGTCTTCCGACAGATAGCGGCGCGTCACCGGATCGACCATCACGTCGAAGAAGCGGTAGTGCAGCCCGAGGTTCGCTTCGCCGATGCTGTCGGGCACGTAGCTCAGGTCGGGATAGCTGACCATCAGCCGCTCGAACACCGCGCGCTTGATCACCATGAAGCCGGTCGGTGCTTCGTCCATCTTCATGAAGCCGTCGGGCTGAACGTCGAGCTCCACCCGCGAAGTGGCTTCCGAGGCCTTGGCGTTGACGGTGTAGCGCGTGAACGTGGCTTCGAACTGCTGCTGCGTCGTGCCCCCGGCCACGCCCTCGGCGGGCCAGTTCTCGCGCTTGAGCGGATAGACGCCGGCGGCAATGTCGTAGCCCGACAGCAACAGCCGGAAGGCCGCCTGTGCTGAAAAGCCGATGTCCGCGTCGATCCAGAACAGGTGCGTCCAGTGTGGATTGGCCAGGAATTGGGCCACGCAGTTGTTTCGCGCGCGCGTCACCAGGCTCTCGCCCTGATGGAACAGCACCTGCAGCCGCATGCCGGCACGCTCGGCTTCGATGGTGAGGTTCAGCATCGACAGGACGTAGTTCTGGAAGAACTTGCCGTCGTGGCTGGGCGAGACGACGACGGGAAAGAATTGGCGGAGTTCGGAGGGGTCAAGCATGAAGGGCTTCGCTTATTTGGCGGGTCGCTGCATCAGGCCGAGCAGCAGCGTGTTGTACACCTCGGTGGCGGCCGCGTTGCCGGGCAGGTAGCGGTCGATCAGGCTGCGTTGTCGCTCGCGGTAGGCGAGCGCCTGTGCATCGTGCGTGTCGATGGCTTCGAGCACGCGGGCACTGCCTGCCGCCACGTCGTTGTCCTGGTAGTAGTAGCCGAGGTCCGCGCACAGGTGCGCGTTGTGCACCAGCGGGTAGCCTTGCCAGCAGGTCTCCAGGTAGAAGTAGTTGAGCGGGTTCTCCCACTGGTGCGAGACCACGATGTCGGTGTTCTGCGCCAGGAACACCGGCGTTTCGTGCCGGCCCAGGAACACTGCCTTGTGCTGTCGGATCAGGTCGAGCTGGTTCATCAGCGTGATGAACTCCATGTTCTCCTTGGCCAGCCGCTCTGAATTGGTGACCTGCAGCAGCGCAATGGCGTCGGGCCGTGCGCGGTAAGACAGTTCGGCAATCAGGATCGGGTAGAGGCAGAACTTCACGACGTTGATGTTCGGCTCCATCACGCTGAGACGACGCGGCCCGCTGTGCGGCTGGTAAACGCCGGCTACGGGCAGCGCGCGGGTGCGCTCGTCGAGAAACACCGGGCTCCACACGAAAGGCACGGCACGCGCCTCGGCGCGACGCAACACCTCGAAGTAGGGCTGGCTGATGTGAGCCACCTGCGGAACCATCCAGATGTCGTCATAGCGCTGGTTGATGAACAGGGTCTGCCCCCAGAGCGGCTTGTTGAACAGCATCGACTCCATGGCATGCACGTACTCGAAGCCGCAGCAGTACGACACCAGCCGCGCGCCACGGCGCTTCAGATAGTCGGTCTGGCCCGGATCGATCTGGCCGCCGAGTTCGATCAGCACGTCCACGTTGTCCTTGGCCGCTTCGAAGGTCACGGTGGGCCAGCGTGACTGGTCCCAGGGCAGGGCGGCGGTGATGGGCACGGCCGTGGTGTTCACCAGCACGACCGACGCCACGCTTGGGCAGTGCTTCAGTGCTTCCGCCAGGAACACGGCGTTCTGCTTGATGCCGTTGTTCCACAGCGTCTCGGCCTCGTGATGCAGGCCAATGGTGATGCCAATGCGGAGCCTTGGAGAGACATTCATTTTTAATTGGTTTCCAGAATGTTAATTCTCTATTAATGGCGGTAAGAGGTTATTTGGGATAAGTAATTCGTCGACTGCTTTGCGAAAAATTCCGCAGATTTGAGAGCGTTTACTTATTCGTGCGCACAGGGATGAATCCGTCAATCGACGAGGAAGAAGTGAAGATCGCAGATGAAGCCCGACTTAGCGGCAATTTTGTGTGAAAAAAGTCCGCTTTCAAAGCCGCTGAGATTCTACTTGGGGCCGCTCTTTCGTAGCTTGATGACAACTCGCTGCCGGCGATTTGGCGACTCTTATTTGGTTTTTGTGAACTAAATCATCTGCCGGATTTTTCGCAGATGTTGCATTGCGCCATAAATGTAAACAGCCGCGTACATTCCACCGTTCTTGTAATTGGGCGCCGCACGGGCGGGTGTCTTTCGCGACGGATTCTGAGCCAGGGAAGCCGCGTTTCTTATCTATCTGTACCTGGCTGTTGTCTACCGTGAACTGAGTTGAACAAATGAATAAGTCTTACAGAAGTGTGTGGAACGAAGCCCTTGGCGCTTGGGTTGCGGTCAGCGAACTCGAAAAGAGCAGGGGCAAGGCCAGCAAGAGCGGGCGTGCTCGGGGCATGCTTCGGACGACGTTGCTGTCAGCCGCGATGGCGGCTGCTTTTGGTTGGATCGGGTCGGTGGCCAACGCCCAGATCACCTGTAACGCGGCTACCGTTTGTCAGCCCAGCAGCAACAACGGGCTTACATTTGTCTCGAATCCCGACAGGATCGGATCAGGCGAGAGCATGGTCCTGAGCGGCGCTGGGGCTGGTACCCCTATCCGCAACTACTTCGTTGGCAATGCCGATATCGCCAATGCGACGAACATCACGCTGGGCGACGCGGGATACACGAACTCGACCACGACGATCCTCGCCAATCACTTCCAAGTAGGCGACAGCAATACCAGCGCTTCAGGCGCCAACAGCTCGGCCATCGGCATTGGCGCGAAAGCCACCGGAGCAGACACAGTTGCCATCGGGAGCAACAGCTCGGCCACCGGCAACAGTGCTACCGCGCTGGGCAATGGCGCTCGAGCTGGGGTCGATGGTGCGATTGCCATCGGCAAGAATGCGGGCGCGTCCATCGGAGCCAGCAGCGAAGTCAACTCGATTGCCATCGGTACGAATGCGAACAGCTGGGGTGGGAGCGTCGCGTTGGGCGTCGGCGCATCCGCCGACCAAGTGGGTGCCGCGATGCCGAACGCCGCCATCGCGATCGGCAACAACGCCACGACGGACAACAACACGACCCGCGCTGTTGCAATCGGCAATGGCGCACTGGTCAAGTCGAGCGACGGATCGGTGATCGATGCAGCGCTTGCATTGGGTGCCAATGCCATCGGTGCCGGGTCGAATGCGGTGGCGATCGGCAATGCAGCCAACGCCGCATCGCTCAATACGGTCGCAATCGGCGCAGGTGCCCGTGCGAACGGCGGCGGCGCAACGGCGATCGGTAGCGGCGCATCCGCCGCTTTCGGCAACGACATGGCCGTTGGAACCGGTGCGAAGGCTGTTGGCGATTCAAGCAACACGGCGCCTTCGACAGCCTTTGGCAACCTTGCAAATGCCAGCGGGAGTGGTTCTACGGCATTCGGCACCCTCTCCAACGCCGCAGGAAAGACTTCCGCAGCGTTTGGCTACGGTGCGCAGGCTGGCGCAGAGAACGCCCTCGCACTTGGAACCGCCTCAGTCGCGAACGGAAATCGCTCGGTGGCTATCGGCTCGGGCGCCCAGGCGACCGGTGATTTCGGTGCCGCCCTGGGCCGAACGGCGTTCGCGACCGGCAATGGCGCCACGGCGATCGGCTCGAACAGCGTCGGCGGCGCGTTGGCCGCTGGAAGCAACGCCGTCGCGATTGGCGGGCAGTCCATCGTCACCGCGGGCGCTACTTCAGGTGTCGCGATCGGCCTTGGGTCCAACGCCAGCGTCGCGGGATCGGTTGCCCTCGGGCCGGGCGCGACGACTGCCGGCACTGCAACGACTGCCACCGGTGGCAACGGGACCGTCAGCAACGCGGTCATTGGCGGCACGACGTTCGGCTCCTTTGCGGGGAGCGATTCATCGGCAGGGGTGATGAGCGTGGGCGGCCCGGGTGCGGAGCGTCGCATCCAGAACGTCGCGGCCGGCCTGGTCGGTGCCAGCAGCACCGATGCCATCAATGGCAGCCAGCTGTTCTCCACCATCAGCACGGTGACCAGCAACATCAGCAGCCTGTCGACCTCGACGTCCACCGGCCTGAGTACTGCGACCAGCAGCATCGGCAGCCTGTCGACTGGATTGAGCACAACGAACAGCAGGCTTACCAGCCTGTCGACCTCCACCTCGACGGGCCTGAGCACGGCGACGAGCAGCATCGGAAGCCTGTCCACGGGATTGAGCACGACGAACAGCAATGTTGCCAGCCTGTCGACCTCGACGTCCACTGGTCTGAGCACGGCGACGAGCAGCATCGGTAGCCTGTCTACGGGCTTGAGCACGACGAACAGCAACGTTGCCAGCCTGTCGACTTCGACGTCCACAGGTCTGAGCACGGCGACCAGCAGCATCGGTAGCTTGTCTACGGGCTTGAGCACGACCAACAGCAACGTTGCGAGCCTGTCGACTTCCACGTCGACTGGCCTCAGCACCGCGACCAGCAGCATCGGCAGCCTGTCGACTGGTTTGAGCACAACGAACAGCAGGCTTACCAGCTTGTCGACTTCCACTTCGACGGGCCTGAGCACAGCAACGAGCAGCATCAGCAGCCTGTCGACGGGTCTGAGCACGACCAACAGCACCGTCAGCAGTCTCTCGACCGGCTTGAGCACGTCCGCGAGCGGCATCACAAGCCTGTCCACAGGTCTGAGCACGACCAACAGCAGTGTCGCCAGCCTGTCGACGTCGACGTCGACTGGTCTGAGCACTGCGACGAGCGGTATCGGTAGCCTTTCGACTGGCCTGAGCACGGCGACCAGCGGCATCGGCAGCCTGTCAACGGGTCTGAGCACCACGAACAGTAACGTCGCCAGCTTGTCGACTTCCACGTCGACTGGCCTCAGCACCGCGACGAGCGGCATCGGTAGCCTGTCGACCGGTCTGAGCACAACGAACAGCAGCGTTGCCAGCCTGTCCACCTCGACGTCGACGGGGCTGAGCACAGCGACGAGCGGAATCGGCAGCTTGTCGACGGGTCTGAGCACAACCAACAGCAACGTCGCCAGCTTGTCGACTTCGACTTCCACTGGTCTGAGCACCGCGACCAGTGGCATCGGTAGCCTGTCGACCGGTCTGAGCACAACGAACAGCAATGTCGCCAGCCTGTCGACTTCCACATCGACTGGCCTGAGCACCGCGACGAGCGGCATCGGCAGCCTGTCTACAGGTCTGAGCACGACCAATAGCAACGTCGCAAGCCTGTCGACCTCGACATCGACCGGTCTGAGCACCGCAACGAGCGGCATCGGTAGCCTGTCCACGGGTCTGAGCACAACGAACAGCAATGTCGCCAGCCTGTCTACTTCCACATCGACTGGCCTGAGTACCGCGACCAGCGGCATCGGTAGCTTGTCGACGGGTCTGAGCACGACCAACAGCAACGTTGCCAGCCTGTCGACTTCGACGTCCACTGGCCTGAGCACAGCAACAAGCGGGATCGGTAGCTTGTCGACCGGCCTGAGCACGACCAACAGCAACGTTGCGAGCTTGTCGACTTCGACGTCCACTGGCTTGAGCACCGCGACCAGCGGTATCGGTAGCCTTTCGACCGGCCTGAGCACCACGAACAGCAATGTCGCCAGTTTGTCGACTTCGACGTCAACTGGCCTCAGCACTGCGACCAGTGGGATCGGTAGCTTGTCGACGGGCCTGAGCACGACCAACAGCAATGTCGCCAGCTTGTCGACTTCGACATCTACAGGGTTGAGCACCGCAACGAGTGGCATCGGTAGCTTGTCGACCGGTCTGAGCACCACGAACAGCAATGTCGCCAGTTTGTCGACTTCCACGTCGACTGGCCTCAGCACCGCGACAAGCGGGATCGGCAGCCTGTCTACGGGCTTGAGTACGACCAACAGCAACGTCGCAAGCCTGTCGACCTCGACATCGACTGGACTTAGCACCGCGACCAGCGGCATCGGCAGTCTGTCGACGGGTCTGAGCACCACGAACAGTAACGTCGCCAGCTTGTCGACTTCGACTTCCACTGGCTTGAGCACCGCGACCAGCGGGATAGGTAGCCTGTCTACAGGCTTGAGCACGACCAACAGCAACGTCGCAAGCCTGTCGACCTCGACATCGACCGGACTTAGCACTGCAACGAGCGGCATCGGTAGCCTGTCCACAGGGCTGAGCACCACGAACAGCAATGTCGCCAGTTTGTCGACTTCGACGTCAACTGGCCTCAGCACTGCGACAAGCGGGATCGGCAGTCTGTCTACAGGCTTGAGCACGACCAACAGCAGTGTCGCAAGCCTGTCGACCTCGACATCGACTGGTCTTAGCACTGCGACGAGCGGCATCGGCAGCCTGTCAACAGGTCTGAGCACAACCAACAGCAGCGTTGCCAGCTTGTCGACCTCGACATCCACTGGCCTGAGCACCGCAACCAGTGGAATCGGCAGTCTGTCGACCGGTCTGAGCACCACAAACAGCAACGTTGCGAGCCTGTCGACTTCGACGTCCACCGGCCTGAGCACGGCAACGAGCGGTATCGGTAGCTTGTCGACGGGTCTGAGCACGACCAACAGCAACGTTGCGAGCCTGTCGACCTCCACGTCGACTGGCCTCAGCACGGCGACCAGCGGGATCGGCAGCCTGTCTACTGGTTTGAGCACGACCAACAGCAATGTCGCCAGCTTGTCAACTTCTACGTCGACTGGCCTGAGCACTGCGACGAGCGGCGTCGGTAGCCTGTCGACGGGTCTGAGCACAACGAACAGCAACGTTGCGAGCCTGTCGACTTCCACGTCGACTGGCCTGAGCACTGCGACGAGCGGCATCGGTAGCCTTTCGACTGGCTTGAGCACGACGAACAGCAACGTTGCGAGTCTGTCGACCTCCACGTCGACTGGCCTGAGCACCGCGACAAGCGGTATCAGTAGCCTCTCCACCGGCCTGAGCACAACCAACAGCAACGTTGCCAGCTTGTCGACCTCGACTTCCACTGGCTTGAGTACCGCGACGAGCAGCATCGACAGTCTGTCGACATCGACTTCCACCGGACTGAGCACTGCGACGAGCGGGATCGGCAGCCTGTCGACCGGCCTGAGCACAACCAACAGCAATGTTGCGAGCCTGTCGACTTCGACGTCTACTGGCCTGAGCACTGCGACCAGCGGGATCGGCAGCCTGTCTACGGGTTTGAGCACGACCAACAGCAATGTCGCCAGCTTGTCGACTTCTACGTCGACTGGCCTCAGCACTGCAACGAGTGGCATCGGTAGCCTTTCGACTGGCTTGAGCACTACGAACAGCAACGTTGCCAGCCTGTCGACCTCCACGTCGACTGGTCTCAGCACCGCGACCAGCGGCATCGGCAGCTTGTCGACGGGTCTGAGCACAACCAATAGCAACGTCGCGAGCCTGTCGACTTCGACCTCGACTGGCCTGAGCACCGCGACGAGCGGAATCGGCAGCCTGTCGACTGGCTTGAGCACGACCAACAGCAACGTCGCGAGCTTGTCAACCTCGACGTCGACTGGCTTGAGCACCGCGACAAGCAGCATCGACAGTCTGTCGACATCGACTTCCACTGGGCTGAGCACCACGAACAGCAGCGTCGCGAGCCTGTCTACCTCGACGTCTACGGGGCTGAGTACGGCGACCAGCGGCATCGGTAGCCTGTCAACGGGCCTGAGCACGACCAACAGCAATGTTGCGAGCCTGTCGACTTCGACGTCTACGGGACTGAGCACTGCAACAAGCGGAATCGGCAGCCTTTCGACGGGTCTGAGCACCACGAACAGCAGCGTTGCGAGCCTGTCTACCTCGACGTCTACGGGGCTGAGCACGGCGACCAGCGGCATCGGCAGCTTGTCGACGGGCCTGAGCACGACGAACAGCAACGTTGCCAGCTTGTCGACTTCCACATCGACCGGCCTGAGCACCGCAACAAGCGGAATCGGCAGCCTTTCGACGGGTCTGAGCACCACGAACAGCAGCGTCGCGAGCCTGTCTACCTCGACGTCTACGGGTCTGAGCACCGCAACAAGCGGAATCGGCAGCCTGTCCACCGGCCTGAGCACGACGAACAGCAACGTTGCCAGCTTGTCGACTTCCACGTCGACCGGCCTGAGCACCGCAACAAGTGGCATCAGCAGCCTGTCAACGGGCCTGAGCACGACCAACAGCAACGTTGCAAGCCTGTCGACTTCCACATCGACCGGCCTCAGCACAGCTACCAGCGGCATCGGCAGCCTGTCCACCGGCCTGAGCACCGCCTACAGCAACATCGGCAGTCTGTCGACGGGCCTTGCCAACTCGGTGCAGTACGACGATCCAAGCCACACGAAGGTGACCCTGGGTGGCGTCGGGGCGACCAAGCCGGTGATCCTCACCAATGTGGCCGATGGCGTGAACCCGACCGACGCGGTGAACTTCGGCCAGCTGACCTCGTTGTCGACGTCGATCTCTGGCGGCATCGCGAGCCTGTCCACTGGCCTGAGCACGACCAACAGCAACGTCAGCAGCTTGTCGACATCGACGTCGACCGGCCTGAGCACGGCGACGAGCAGCATCAGCAGTCTGTCGACTTCGACGTCCACCGGCCTGAGCACGGCGACGAGCAACATCAGCAGCCTGTCGACATCGACCTCCACAGGCCTGAGCACTGCAACGAGCAGCATCAGCAGCCTGTCGACTTCGACCTCCACAGGCTTGAGCACTGCGACGAGCAGCATCGACAGCCTGTCGACCTCGACGTCCACGGGCTTGAGCACTGCGACGAGCAGCATCAGCAGCCTGTCGACCTCGACGTCCACGGGTCTGAGCACGGCGACGAGCAGCATCAGCAGCCTGTCGACTTCGACGTCCACGGGCCTGAGCACCGCGACGAGCAGCATCAGCAGCCTGTCGACCTCGACGTCCACGGGTCTGAGCACGGCGACCAGCAGCATCAGCAGCCTGTCGACCTCGACGTCCACGGGTCTGAGCACGGCGACCAGCAGCATCAGCAGCCTGTCGACCTCGACCTCGACGGGTCTGAGCACTGCGATGAGCAGCATCGACAGCCTGTCGACCTCGACCTCGACGGGTCTGAGTACCGCGACCAGCAGCATCAGCAGCTTGTCGACCTCGACTTCGACGGGCCTGAGCACTGCGACGAGCAACATCAACAGCCTGTCGACTTCAACCTCCACGGGCCTGAGCACGGCGACGAGCGGCATCGCCAGCCTGTCCACCGCACTGAGCACGGCGACGAGCGGCATCGCCAGCCTGTCCACCGCACTGAGCACGACGACGAGCGGCATCGCCAGCCTGTCGACGTCCACGTCCACCGGCCTGAGCACCGCGACGAGCAGCATCGAAAGCCTGTCGACCTCGACGTCGACCGGCCTGAGCACTGCGACGAGCAGCATCGGCAGCCTGTCGACTTCGACTTCCACAGGCCTGAGCACTGCCACGAGCAGCATCGGCAGCCTGTCGACCTCGACCTCCACGGGCCTGAGCACGGCGACCAGCAGCATCAGCAGCCTGTCGACTTCGACCTCTACCGGCCTGAGCACGGCGACGAGCAACATCAGCAGCCTGTCGACCTCGACATCCACCGGCCTGAGCACGGCGACCAGCAGCATCGGCAGCCTGTCCACGGGCGTCGTCAGCTTGTCGACGGGCCTGAGCACGGCCACCAGCAACATCAGCAGCCTGAGCACGACGGTCAACGAGATCAACACCAAGGGCGCGAAGTACTTCCACGCCAACTCGACGGCCCCGGACTCCAGCGCCACCGGGCAGGATTCGGTGGCGATCGGACCGCAATCCGTGGCCAGTGGCGCCAACTCCTTCGCTGCAGGCAACGGCGCGAAGGCCACGGCCGATGGCGCGGTGGCGATCGGCTTCGGTGCCCAGGCCACGGGCGCCAACGCCATCGCGATCGGTACGGGCGCTCTTGCCACTGGTTCGCAGGCCTTCGGTGCCAACTCCCGTGCAGGCGGCGGTGGCGTGGCATTCGGTGACAACGCCGACGCCGGCGGCACGCCGCTGAGCCAGGCGCAGAACGTGTCCAAGGGCACGGCCATCGGCTTCGGAGCGGTGGTGCAGCAAAGCGGCGGTGTCGCATTGGGCGCGGGCTCGGTGGCTTCCAGGGCTGCGGGCGTGGCCGGCTATGTGCCGGGCAATGCGACCGCGGACCAGCAGGCCGCCATCGCGGCAACCACCAGCACGCAAGCGGCCGTGTCGGTGGGCGACGCCACCAACAACCAGTACCGCCAGATCACCGGCGTGGCGGCAGGCTCGGCCGACAGCGATGCCACCAACGTGGCGCAGTTGAAGGCGGCGTCGAGCGCGTCGAAGGCCAGCAGCGTGCAGTACGCGACCAACCCGGACGGGTCGATCAACTACAACCAGGTCACGCTGGGCGCGGGCCAGGCACCGGGCGGCACGCGCATCAGCAATGTGGCGCCGGGCATCCTGCCGGGCGATGCGGTCAACGTCGGCCAGTTGAACCAGGTGCAAGGCCAGGTGAACGAGGTGGCGCGCATTGCTTACTCGGGCTCGGCGATGGCGTTCGCGATGTCGGGCACTTACCTGCCCACGTTGTACCCGGGCGAGAAGACCGTGGGCGTCGGCCTGGGTTCGTACAAGGGCTACAGCGCCGTGGCACTGACCTTCAAGGCGCTGTCCGACGACGGAAAGATGTCCTGGGGCGCGGGTCTGTCGACCACGGGCAAGGAATGGGGCATCAACGCCGGTATCGGCTGGAAGTGGAAGTAATCGACATTTACTGCCTCTGACCCGATCACCGGATCGGGTAATCTGCTGGCTCCCGCGCCCCTTGGACGCGGGAGCCAGCTTGCTTTTCGAGACCTACATTTCATATGCGCATAGGCATTTCCGTCATCACTCGCGCGGGGCAGAACATCTGGGAAAACGGCCTCGGACAGAACGTCGTGTTTCTCGCGCGCCTGTTCCAGCAACTGCCCTTCGTGCAATCGGTGGTGCTGATCGATGTGGGCGACCAGCAAGTCATGCCTGCGCAGGTCGACCTGAATGCCCTTGGCATACGGCTGATGCGCCCACATGAAGCCACCGACGAAGTCGACGTGATCATCGAGATGGCCGGTGCCCTCGATCCGCAATGGCTGGCGCTGCAGCGCGCACGCGGCAAGAAGGTCGTTTACTACTGCGCGGGGCAGCCCTATGCGGCCCTGATCGAGCCGGCCGTGTTCGACAAGCCCGGTATTTTTTCCCGCCCCGATCGCTGCGACGAAGTCTGGCTGCTGCCCAAGGATCAGGCCCTTGTGAGTTTCCAGCGCGTGCTGAACCGCTGCTCGGTGCGAATCGCGCCGTATCTCTGGCACCCGCAATTCCTGGTGCAACGCATCGCCGAAGCGGAGCAACTCGGCCATCGCTTCGGCTGGCAAGCCGGCGTGCAGCGCAATGGCCTGCGGGTGGCGATCTTCGAGCCCAATATTTCGGTACTCAAGACGGCGAGCATTCCAATGCTGGCCTGCGACGAGGCCTACCGCGCCGAGCCGAGCAGCGTCGCGATGATGAACGTGCTCAACACGCTGCACATGAAGGACCATCCGACGATGCTGTACTTCGCGAACCAGCTGGACCTGGTGAAGCAGCACAAGGCGCTGTTCCTGGGGCGGCACGACATCGTGGGCTTCATGGTCCAGAGCGCCGACGCGGTGGTGTCGCACCAGTGGACCAACGACCAGAACTACGCCTACCTCGATGCGCTCTACGGCGACTACCCGCTGGTGCACAACTCGCCCTGGCTGCATGGCTTTGGCGCGGGCTATTACTACCCCGGTTTCGAAGCGGCCGAAGGCGGTCGGCAGCTTCGCATCGCGGCCAAGGAACATGACGCACGGCTCGAAGACTACCGGCAGCGGTCACGTCAGGTGTTCGATGCCGTCGATCCTTTCAACGCCGCGAATATCGAGGCCTATGCACGGCTGCTGCTCGATCTGCAGGCGAAAACAAAGGAGGGCGTGACGGCATGAAGCAATTGAAAGTCGGCGTCTCCATCCTCGTGCGCAAGGGCGAGCAGTCGCTCTGGGAAAACGGCATTTATCAGAACTGCCTGTTCTTCGTCATGCTGCTGCTGCGCTCGCCCCTCGTGAGCCAGGCCTTCCTGGTGACCGGCGGCAGCGACGGTTCGCCTGAAGACGCGAACTTCCTGTCCGATTCGCCGGTGCCCTTGATCGACATGGCGCAAGCGGCACAAGAGCTCGATGTGATGGTCGAGATGAGCGCGCAACTGAGCCGCGACTGGATGGTGGCTTTTCGCGAGCGCGGCGGCAAGATCGTGTCGATGCGCGTGGGCAACGACTACGTGATCGACATCGAGCGCATGGTGTTCGACAAGCCGCACGGCCTCTTGCTGACCGGCGCGCCCTACAACGAGATCTGGACGATTCCCGAATACGAGGCCACCTGCGTGCCTTATTTCGCGAGCGGCTTCCGGGCGCCGGTGCGCATGGTGCCCCACCTGTGGAGCCCGCTGGTGCTGGACCGCGCCTCTGCCGGATTGCCCGAAGGGCATCGCTTCGACTACCAGCCCGGCCGCAAGCGCTGGCGCGTCGCGATGTTCGAGCCCAACATCTGCATGGTGAAGACCAGCCACATTCCCCTGCTGTGCTGCGAGGCCGCACACCGCGCCGAACCCGACCTGCTCGAACACGTCTACGCGTACAACACCTTCCACATGAAGGACCACCCGGTCTTCAACGGTTTTGCCAACAGCCTCGACATCGTTCGGCACGGGCTGAGCACTTTCGAGGGGCGCTTCCCGACCTGGCAGGTGATGGCGTTCAACGTCGACGCGGTCATCAGCCATCACTGGGAGAACGGCCAGAACTACCTCTACTACGAGGCGCTCTACGGCGGCTACCCCCTGATCCACAACTCCCACCTGATCGGTGACTGCGGCTACCGCTATCACGACTTCGATTGCGAAGAGGGCGGGCGCGCGCTGCAGCAGGCCTTTGCAACGCACGACGAAAACCTCGGGTCGTACCGCGAGCGTGCTCGCCGCTTCATCGCCACGCTCGATCCGGAAAGCGAAGAGAACGTGCGCATCTATACCGCCGCTTTCGAAAACCTCTGCGCGTGAGATCACCGATGAAAACAACCACACAACGATTCGCAAGATTGCTGCTTGTGGCAGCGGTTTGCGCCGCCGCCGGCACGGCGTTGGCGCAAGGCGTGCTGGTGCCGCAAGCGCCACCGGCGGCGCCGCAGGACACGCTCACGCGCGCGGCCACCAGCGTGGGCGTCAAGCGCTGCCTGCCCGCCATCACCCGGCTCGCAACGCTCACCGTGCAGGGCAGCCGCAGCCACGACGTGCTGCTCGACTGGGACCGCAAGCGCCCCGACGTCGGGCCGATGTTCTCGCTGATCGGCATGGAGTTTCCGAACGCCGGCGTGGCCGCCTCGATCACCGCCATTCCCGACGACAGCGGCGCCTGCACCGTGTCGGCCGAGCGCATCTCGGTCGCGCCGTTCACCTGCGCGAGCGTCGCGCAGCAGGAACTGGCGGGCTACAAGGTGACGCGGCTGCTGCCCATCTACGCTGTCTACACCGACGACAAGGAGCCCACGTCGTCGGTCTCGCTGATCGATTCGCCGCCGGGTTGCCTGATCATCCGGCGCTATGTCGAGTACGGCTGGCGCGACCCCGCGGCGGCCCCGGCAGCCGCACCGGCCGCACCCGCCGGCCAGGCCCCGAAGCGCCGCTAGACGAAGTCAGGCGCGTCCGTCTCCGACACGCACGGACGCCCTTGACCGGCCCTTGAGGCCGGTCGCAAGCCCCAAGAATGGTGCCGAGCCGCGCTTTCGTCGTGGCGAAGGAGACGTACCATGCCGCTGGCGACACTGATCGGCCGATGGGCCATGAAGCCATTCTCGAAGGCGCTGCCACCATTGGGCGACACCGAGCGCGCCGCGCTGGAAGCCGGCACGGTCGGCTTCGAGGGGCAGCTCTTCGCCGGCCGTCCGGACTTCGATGCGCTCGCGGCCATGGGCCCCAACCGACTGACCGAACGCGAACAGGCCTTTCTCGACCGCGAAGTGCGCGAGCTGTGCCACATGCTCGACGACCACGCCATCGACCAGGCGCGGGACCTGCCGCCCGAGGTGTGGCGCTACCTGCGCGAGAAGCGCTTCTTCGGGATGATCATTCCCGAGGAATTCGGTGGCCTGGGCTTCGGCCACTTTGCGCACGCCACCGTGGTGACCCGCATCGCCACCGTCAACACGGCCACTGCCGTCACCGTGATGGTGCCGAACTCGCTGGGCCCGGCCGAGCTGCTGCTGCGCTACGGCACCGATGCGCAAAAAGACCACTACCTGCCGCGCCTGGCGGACGGCCGCGAGCTGCCGTGCTTCGGCCTGACCTCGCCGTATGCCGGCTCGGATGCAGCGTCCATTCCCGATCGCGGCGTGCGGGTCGAACGCGAGTTCAACGGCCAGCTCACCCAAGGCTTCCTGGTCGACTTCGACAAGCGCTACATCACGCTGGCACCCGTGGCCACCGTGGTCGGGCTGGCCTTCCATGCGGTCGATGAAAACCGGCCCGAAGGTCAGCGCGACCTGGGCATCACCTGCGCGCTGATTCCCGTGCCGCACGATGGCATGGAGATCGGCCGTCGGCATCGCCCGATGGACAGCGCCTTCATGAACGGCCCGATCCACGGCCGCCAGGTCTTCGTGCCGATGGACTGGATCATCGGCGGCGAAAAGCAGGTCGGGCAGGGCTGGCGCATGCTGATGGAATGCCTGGCCGCGGGGCGCGCGATCTCGCTGCCCGCGCTGGGTTCGGCCATGCAGCAGACCGCGCTCTACGTGGGCAACGGCTATGGGCAGATCCGCGAGCAGTTCGGCATGCCGGTCGGCAAGTTCCATGCGATCGCGGGGCTGATCGCGCAGATGTCGGCCGAGCTGTATGCGAGCGATGCGGCGCGCCGCTTCACGGCCGCGGCGCTCGACAAGGGCGAGCGGCCCAGCGTGGCGAGCGCGATCCTCAAGGTGCAGCTCACCGAGGCCGGGCGGCGCGCGGTCAACCACGGCATGGACATTCTTGGCGGCAAGGGCATCATCGCCGGCCCGTCGAACCTGCTGGGCGTGGCCTATCGGCAGGCGCCCATCGCGATCACGGTGGAGGGCGCGAACATCCTCACGCGCGCGCTCATCGTGTTCGGCCAGGGGGCCGTGCGCTGCCATCCGCATGTGCTCGACGAAATGGCGGCTGTACAGGCGAATGACGACACCGCGCTCGGCAAGGCGCTCATCGCGCATGGCAGGCACGTGGCGGTGAACCTGTGGCACAGCGTGTTCGGCGCGCCGGTGCTGGGCGAGCCGCCCCATGACCTGCTGCCCGAGGCGCGGCTGGTCGCGCGCATGAGCGCCAAGTACGCGCTCACCGCCGACCTGGCGATGGGCATGCTCGGCGGCAAGCTCAAGCGCATGGAACTGCTGTCGGCGCGGCTGGGCGACGTGCTCGCGCATCTCTATCTGGCCAGTGCCTGCATCTGGCGCTACCGCGTCGATACGGCGCCCGAGTTGCTGCCGTTCGCACAGGCGGCGATCCGCATGCAGCTCGACGAGGCCGGCAAGATCCTGCGCGACCTGTACGCCAACCTGCCGACCGCCGGCCGGCGCGTGATCGGCGCGCTGGTGCTGCGCCGCACCGCGCACCTGGCGCCGTTGCGCGACGTGCAACTGATCGCATTGGCCGACCTGCTGCGCGCGAACCCGCGCATCGTCGAACGACTGGCGCCCGACCTCAGCGAGCCCGCGCCGGGCGGCCTGTGCGACCTGATGCATGCGATGGAGCTGGGCGCGCAGTTGGGCGGCACGACCGGCGCGCTCAACAAGGTGCTGCGCCGCACGAATTCGCTGGAAGAAGCCGCGCGTTCGGCGGCCGATCCGGAGCTGGCGCTGGCCTATCTGAAGGCGGCCGACAAGGTCATCCAGGTGGACGACTTCGAGGGCCCTGTCCAGAAGCGCCGCGACCTCATCAGCCCGCCGGTCGCGCAGCCAGGGCCGTCAACGCCGCCGCCGTCTGCTCGTTGGCCGGAAAGAACGACTCCACCGCCAGTTCCTGCAATGTGACGTCGACCGGCGTGCCGAAGATGGTGATGGTGCTGATGAAGCTCAGCACGCCGTTGGGCGTGACGAACTGGATCGGCACCGCCACCGCCGACAGCTCGGTGTCGATGGCGGGCAGGTCGTGGCTGACGGTGGGGGCAGGGTAGGCCTCCAGCTCGTCGTGCAGCGCCTGCAGCACCACGTCGCCGGTGGCTGCAATCTGCTGCTGCAGCCGCTCCAGCAGATGGGTGCGCCATTGCGCGAGGTTGGCGATGCGCGGAGCCAGTCCATCCGGGTGCAGGCTCAGGCGCAGCACGTTGATGGGCGCCTGCAGCAGTTCGGGCGAAGCGCCCTCCATCAGCATCGGCACCATCGCGTTGTGCGCCACCAGGTTCCAGTGGCGGTCCACGGCCAATGCGGGGAAGGGCTCGTGTCCTTTCAAAACCAGGTCGACCGCTCGCCGCGCCGAGGCCATCGCCGGGTCGTCGAGCGAGCGCTGGCGGTACATCGGCGCGAAGCCCGCAGCCACCAACAGCGCATTGCGCTCGCGCAGCGGCACTTCGAGCCGCTCGGCCAGGCGCAGCACCATCTCGCGGCTGGGCGCGGCGCGTCCGGTTTCCACATAGCTCAGGTGGCGGGTCGAGACTTCGGCCTCCTGTGCCAGGTCGAGCTGGCTCAGGCGGCGGTGGGTGCGCCAGTGCCGCAGGTGGGCGCCGAACGGATCGCGCGCGCCGGGCTGGCCGGCCTTGGACGAGTGGGAGCGGGTGGTGTTCATGGGCCGCATTCTGGCGTGCGTGCGGCGCGGCGCCATGACCTCCCAGGTAATCGACGCGATGCACGCCGGCCGGAATCATTGGCTCCAACGCGGCAGGACTGGCTTGCGGCGTACCACTCCAAGGAGATTCACATGTCCGTCTTTGCCTCCCCCCGTTTCCTGCCCAACGTGATGTGGGCCGACGCCGCTTCTTGCGCCGCGACCGGTGCGCTGCAGGTGGCTTTTACCGAAGCGCTGGCCGGGTTGACCGGGCTGCCGGCGCCGTTGCTGATGGGCACGGGGGTGTTCTTGCTGGTGTACGCGGCTGCTGCTGCGTTCATGGCCAGCCGCAGCACGCCGCCGCGCACGCTGATCGGTCTTGTGATCGTCGGCAACTTCGGCTGGGCCCTGGCCTGCATTGCGTTGCTGGTCAGTGGCATGTTCACTATCACTGCGCTGGGTGTGGCCTGGGTGCTGGCGCAGGTGGTGTGCGTGGTGGTGCTGGCTGAGTTGCAATGGACCGGGCTGCGTCGGACCCGGTCGCGTTCGGACATGGCCCTGGCATGAGGTTCTGATTTATTTGGGGACACGTTGGGCACGCTGTTGTTCGGGGCGTCGCTCACGCCGACACGGTGCTCTTTTTCGCGAATGTCCCCCGCTTCGCTCCTCCTTTATTTCGCGAAAAAGAGCCCCGTATCGACGTGAGCGCTGGACAGAGCGGTGGTTGATCAGCGATTCACTAGCAGCGTGCCCATGTGCGAATGACGCCGGGTGCTCCCCGCAGCGAAATAAAGGAGGAGCGAAGCGGGGGACATTCGCGGAGGGGAGCACCCGGTGTCATTCGCACTCGCCCTGAATGAACCCGCATCACGCCACCTCACAAGCCTTCAGAGTTCCCAGGCACATCCGCCAGCCGGGCGTTTCTCGCTATGAACGCCATAGCACCGCGAGACCATCTCCGAGGAAGCCAGACTACAACAGCTGACATTGATCCCCGCTATCCTTGAGGAGCTTCCACGAACAAACAGGAGTTTCTCTATGGCCAAAGCACCGGCGCACGCCTTTGCGTCAACCCTCAAGACCTTCAAGACTGCATCGGGCACAGCCGGAAAGTACTGGTCACTGAAGGAACTGGCCAAGCAATACCCCACCATCGACCGACTGCCCGTATCGATCCGCATCGTGCTCGAATCGGTGCTGCGCAATTGCGACGGCCAGAAGGTGTCGCCCAAGCACGTTGAAGAGCTGGCCCACTGGGCGCCCAACGCCGAACGCACCGACGAAATTCCTTTCGTCGTCACCCGCGTGGTGCTGCAGGATTTCACCGGCGTGCCGCTGCTGGCCGACCTGGCCGCCATGCGCAGCGTGGCCGCCAAGCTGGGCAAGTCGCCCAAGACCATCGAGCCGCTGGTGCCCGTCGACCTGGTGGTCGACCACTCGGTCATGGTCGACTACTACGGCACGCCCAAGGCGCTCGACCTGAACATGAAGCTGGAGTTCCAGCGCAACAACGAGCGCTACCAGTTCATGAAGTGGGGCATGCAGGCCTTCGACACCTTCCGTGTCGTGCCGCCGGGTTTCGGCATCGTGCACCAGGTCAATCTTGAATACTTTGCACGCGGCGTCTACAAGAGCCCAAGCGACAAGGCTGACAAGCCCACCTACTACCCCGACTCGCTGGTCGGCACCGACAGCCACACCACCATGATCAACGGCATCGGCGTGGTCGGCTGGGGCGTGGGCGGCATCGAAGCCGAAGCGGCCATGCTGGGCCAGCCGGTCTACATGCTCACGCCCGACGTGGTGGGCTTCGAGCTCACCGGCAAGCTGCGCGAAGGCGTCACGGCCACCGACCTGGTGCTGTACGTCACCTCCATCCTGCGGGCCGAAAAAGTGGTGGGCAAGTTCGTCGAATTCTTCGGACCCGGCGCTGCATCGATTGCCGTGCCCGACCGCGCGACCATCGGCAACATGGCGCCCGAATACGGCGCGACCATGGGCTTCTTCCCGGTCGACGAAATGACCGTGGCTTACTTCGAAGGCACCGGCCGCACCAAGGAAGAGGTCGAGCGCTTCGAGGCCTACTACAAGGCGCAGGGCCTGTTCGGTATGCCCGCGCCGGGCGAGATCGACTACACCAAGATCGTCAAGCTCGACCTGGGCACCGTATCGCCCAGCCTGGCCGGCCCCAAGCGCCCACAGGATCGCATCAACCTCGGCGATCTTTCCACCAAGTTCTCCGAGCTGTACAGCAAGCCCAACGACGCCAACGGCTTCAACCAGCCGGCCGACAAGCTCAAGCTGCGCTACCCGCTGCTGACGGCCGGCAAGGGCAATGACGAAGAAGCGGCAGCGCCGCCCGCGGGCGCGCCGCTCGACGTGGTCGAGATGGTGGCCAACCGTTCGACCAAGGCGGCCGCGCACGTGAGCGCCACCGCGCCGCCCGCACCCAAGGGCGGCGTGACCATCGGCAACGGCGACGTGCTGATCGCGGCCATCACCTCGTGCACGAACACCTCGAACCCGAGCGTGATGCTCGCGGCCGGCCTGCTGGCCAAGAAGGCGGTGGAGGCGGGCCTGACGGTCAAGCCGCACATCAAGACTTCGCTGGCCCCCGGCTCGCGCATCGTCACCGAATACCTCGAGAAGGCCGGCCTGCTGCCGTACCTCGAAAAGCTCGGCTTCTACCTGGCCGGCTACGGTTGCACCACCTGCATCGGCAACGCCGGCGACCTGACGCCCGAGATCAACGAAGCCATCACCAAGAACGACCTGATCGGCGCGGCCGTGCTCTCGGGCAACCGCAATTTCGAGGCGCGCATCCACCCGAACCTGAAGGCCAACTTCCTGGCTTCGCCGCCGTTGGTGGTGGCCTTCGCGATCGCCGGCAACGTCATGACCGACCTGATGACCGAGCCGGTGGGCAAGGGCAAGCACGGCAAGGACGTGTACCTGGGCGACATCTGGCCGACCCCGAAGGAAATCGACGACAACCTGCGCTTTGCGATGAACGCCAAGTCGTTCCGCGCGAACTACGAGAAGGTGAAGACCGATCCGGGCAAGTTCTGGACGAGCATCAAGGGCACCAACGGCCAGGTCTACGACTGGCCCACGTCCACCTACATCGCCGAGCCGCCGTTCTTCGAGGGCTTCAAGATGAAGCCGCATGCGTCGGACGCGGGCTTCAAGGGCGCGCGCGTCATGGCGCTGTTCGGCGACTCGATCACCACCGACCACATCTCGCCGGCCGGCTCGATCAAGGAAAGCTCGCCCGCGGGCATCTGGCTCAAGGCGCACGGCGTGGCCAAGGCCGACTTCAACAGCTACGGCTCGCGCCGCGGCAACCACGACGTGATGATGCGCGGCACTTTTGCCAACGTGCGCATCAAGAACCTGATGATTCCGCCGGACGCCAACGGCACGCAGGAAGAGGGCGGCGTCACGCTGTTCCAGCCGGGCAACCAGAAGATGTTCATCTACGACGCGGCCATGAAGTACATGGAAGCGGGCGTGCCGACGGTGGTGTTCGGCGGCGAAGAGTACGGCACTGGCTCGTCGCGCGACTGGGCCGCCAAGGGCACGCAGTTGCTGGGCATCAAGGCCGTGGTGGCGCGCAGCTTCGAGCGCATCCACCGCGCCAACCTGGTCGGCATGGGCGTGCTGCCGCTGCAGTTCCGCGGTGCCGATTCATGGCAGACGCTGGGCCTGACGGGCGACGAGCAGATCGACGTGGTGATCGGCAGCGAACTCAAGCCGCAGATGGACGTCAAGCTGGTCGTGCACCGTCCCGACGGCACACACCAGGAAGTGACGGTGCGCCTGCGCATCGACACGCCGATCGAGGTGGACTATTACAAGCACGGCGGCATCCTGCCGTTCGTGCTGCGTCAGTTGCTGGCGGCTTGATCGTCGCCTGTTGATCCTTACTTGCCGGCGGCATCGAGCCGCTGCGCAAGTTGATCGAGCAGCGGTCGGATCTTCTCGCCGACGCTGATTTGCGGATTGGAAAAGCCATCTTCCTTGCCGGCCTCGACCTCGCGTTCGCGGATCACCGGCACGGCCGCTGCAAAGGCGGTCTCGAAGGAATGGGTCTTGCGCAGTTCTTCGTTGAACATCGCGCGGCCGAAGAAGGTCAGCTCCGACAGTCGCCCGCATCCGTACGAGGTGTGGGTGGCGTCGGCAGCGGTCATCACCAGCGTGTGGTCGTTTGCCATCGGCTCGATCCACCCACCCGAATAGCAGGCCGACACCGCCACGACGCGGTTGCGGATGCCCGCGCCGTCGAGGGCCGTGCGCAGCTCCTCGGGCGTGAGCCAGGGCACCGACAGCGGCCAGTGCGCTGCGGCCAGCTTGTGGTCGCGCGCACCGTGCGAAGTGAGGTAGATCACCAGCAGGTCGTTGTCGCGGTCCATGCGCTGGGCCAGCGCCGCCACCGCCCGCTGCAGGTTGAGCGGCGTGGCCCAGGGCAGCGTGTCGGTCGTGGTGGCGTGGTTCATCAGGTGCAGCACATGGCCCCCGGCGTCGAAGCGGTCTTCGAGCAGTTGGGTGACCATGCGGCTTTCGCGCAGGAACACGTCTTCGGACGCGTAGGGCGCGAACACCAGCGCGTAGACATTGGGCTGGCCCGCACGCCGGCCGGCGAGGCCGTTCACCGTGCGGTCCCACAGCGCCTGCTGCTGCTCGAAGACCTCTTGCGTCAGTTTCAGGCGCGGCCGTTCGGGCTCAGAGGTTGCCGCACTGGCGCTGGCGTCGGGCAGCCACACGCGCTCTTCGCTGCTGATCAGTTGCCAGAAGCCCAAGGCCAGCATCGCCACGAACGCTGGCACGAAGAGGGTGACTCGCCAGCGTGAGCCGACCTCGCGCGCGGTGAAGCGCGCCAGCGCAATCACGATCCACGCGCAGCCGATGCCGAAGACGAACCAGTAGCCCTTGGCGCTGGAGAGCATCGAGGGCAGCCAGCCGCGCGAATAACCGACGTACAGCAAGGTGAGCAGCAGATTGCCCGGGAGCATGGCCCAGGTGGCGAGCGCGAACCAGCGCGCCAGCCCGCCGCTCGCGGCCCTGCCGGCGAGCGCGCACCAGCCGAGCCATGCCAGCAGCCCCAGCGTCCAGAGCGGGTTGAGTGCCGCGAGTGCATTGAGTTGCGCGGGGCCTTCCACCTGCAGGCGACCGACGCCGGCCCACAGAAGCTCGGGCAGCAGCACGAGCAGCAGCAGTTGCCAGGGAGCGGGCGTGGCATCGACACCGGGTGCGCGAAGCACGGCGGCGCGCAGGCCGCCGAGGATCCAGCGCAACAAGCTCGCACGCGGCACGGCGACCGGCGAAGGAGGTGGGGCCGGTGCCTCTTCGGGCGTTTCGGCAGCGGGCATCTGTGGGGTGGTGTCCTCGGGCATGGCGCCGATCATGCCTTGGCCGAGGGCGCTTCCAGGCCGCCGCGCCGGGCTCCCCGGGGTTTGCGAGAATCACTTTTTTCTTATGCGCCGCGTCTGCCTCATCTCCGACACGCACGGCCTCTTGCGGCCTGAAGCACTGGTGTTCCTGCAAGGCAGCGACTTCATCGTGCACGGTGGCGACATCGGCAACGCGGGCATTCTCGAAGCGCTCGCGGCCATCGCGCCGCTGACCGTGGTGCGTGGCAACAACGACCGCGAACCTTGGGCCGATGGCATTGCCGAATCGGAATTCCTGAAGGTCGACGGCGTGTGCGTCTACGCCATTCATGATCTCGCCCAGCTCGACATCGACCCGGCCGCTGCCGGTGTTCGTGTGGTCGTCTCGGGCCACTCGCACAAGCCGAAGATCGAGGAGCGCGGTGGCGTCCTGTACGTCAACCCGGGCAGCGCCGGCCCGCGTCGTTTCAAGCTGCCCATTGCGGTGGCCGAACTCCTGATCGACGGCGATGCCGTCACCGCACGCATCGTCGAACTCGCCATCTGAGGGCGGAGCAATCATTACCATCTGGTAATGAAAGCCCTTAAATGAGAATGGATCTTATTTGATGGGTTATCCTCGTTCGCTCCTCCGTGGGGCCAACGTCGAGCGTTGCTGACCTGCCGGCTCCGGGGGCTTCTTCTGCCCTGAATTCCGAAGCCGATGCTCATCCCTTTTCTCATCATGCTGCGCGAAGGCATCGAAGCCGCGCTGATCGTCGGCATCGTTGCCAGCTACCTCAAGCAAAGCGGACGCGGCGCGTTGATGCCCGCGGTGTGGGTCGGCGTGCTGCTGGCCACCGCGCTGTCGCTGTTCGCGGGCGCCGGCCTGCAACTGCTGGCGGCCGAGTTTCCGCAGAAGCAGCAGGAACTGTTCGAGGGCGTGGTCGGGCTGATCGCCGTCGTCATGCTGACCTCGATGGTGTTCTGGATGCGCAAGGCCGCGCGCTCCATCAAGGGCGAACTGCAGGCCTCCATCGACAAGGCGCTCACCAAGGGTGCGGATGGCCAGGGCTGGGCGCTGATCGGCATGGTCTTCCTGGCCGTGGCGCGCGAAGGGCTGGAGTCGTTGTTCTTCCTGCTGGCCGTGTTCCAGCAAAGCAGCGGCTGGGAGGCGCCCGTGGGCGCGCTCGCCGGCATCGCCGTGTCGGTGGCGGTCGGCTGGGGCCTTTATTCGGGCGGCGTGCGGCTCGACCTGCGGCGCTTCTTCCGCTACACGGGCCTGTTCATTCTTCTGGTGGCCGCGGGCCTGCTGGCCGGCGTGCTGCGCAAGCTGCATGAAGGCGGCGTGTGGAACCACCTGCAGACGGTGGTGTTCGACATGAGCGAGACGCTGCCGATGGACAGCCCCGTGGGCGCCGTGCTCTCGGGCCTGCTGGGCTACCAGGCCGCGCCCGTGGTGGGCGAGGTCGTCGTCTACCTGGCTTTCCTCGCGGTCGCCCTGTTCTTCTTCCTGCGCTCGCCCCCGGCGATGGCGCCTCGCGCGGCGCCTGCCCGCTGAAACCCCGCAATGTCCTCTTCCTCTCCCGAACCGAAAACTCCCTCTTCTTCCACGCTCATGCGCGTGGCGGTGGCCGCTTCGGCGCTGCTGGTCGTCGCCGGGCTCGTGGCCTTCTGGTATGCCTCGAACGAGGCCAAGAAGGCACCGGCCAAGGCGGCCGACAACGCCGTCACCGTCACCATCCAGGGCAATGTCTGCGAGCCCAACGAGATCACCGTACCGGCGGGGCGCACGACCTTCACCATCGTCAACAAGTCGAACCGCGCGCTCGAGTGGGAAATCCTCGACGGCGTGATGGTGGTGGAGGAGCGCGAGAACATCGCGCCGGGCTTCTCGCAGACCATGACGGTCAAGCTGTCGCCGGGCGACTTCGCCATCACCTGCGGGCTGTTGAGCAATCCACGCGGCAAGTTGCACGTCACGCCGTCGGCGGCCTCGAAGGCCGAAGAGGCGCGGCCTTCGCTCGTCAACTACGTGGGCGCGTTGGCCGAGTACCAGGTGTTCCTGCGGCTCGAAGCCGGCACGCTGGACGACGCGGTGCGCGCTCTTGCCGACGCCATCAAGGCCGGTGACCTGCAACAGGCCCGCGCGCTCTACGCGCCGGCCCACCAGTCCTACAAGCGCATCGAGCCGATGGCCGAGTTGTTCGCCGACCTCGACACGCGCATCAACGCGCGTGCCGACTATTTCGAGAAGCGCGAGGCCGACTCCGGCTTCACCGGCTTCCATCGCATCGAGTACGCGCTCTACAGCCAGAACGACGTGAAGGGCCTGGCGCCCGTGGTCGACCAGTTGATCGCCGACATCGGCGTGCTCAAGGAGCGCCTGCGCGGGCTCAACATGCCGCCCGAGCGCCTGGCCGGTTCGGCGTCCAAGCTGCTGCGCCGCGTGGCCGACAACCTGCCGGCCGGCGGTGAAGACCACTACGGCCATGCCGAGCTGGTGAACCTGCAGGGCACGTACGAAGGCACGAAGAAGATTTCGGAACTGCTGCAGCCGCTGCTGGTCAAGGCCGCGCCCGCGCTGCAAAAGAGCGTGGACGAACGCTTCGCCGCCTTCGATGCCGCATTGGCGCCGTACCGCGAAGGCGAGGGCTTCAAGGCCGCGCCGCTCGACGAAGCACAGAGAAAGACCATCGCAGACGCCGTGCGCGCGCTGGCGGACGAACTCGGCAAGGTGAATGCCGCGCTCGGCCTGGAATGAGTTGAAAGAAAAAGAGTATTCCCATGGAAAAGCCGACCCCCGAACCCGCGCCCGCTTCCGGACAACCCGCCTCGCCGCACCGCCGCCGCATGCTCGGCGCCGCAGGCGTTGCCTTCGCCGGCCTCGCTGCCTCGGCCCATGCCGCCGCAGCGCCTGCGGGCTCGCCCAATTCGCCCGATGCCGGCGCGCAGGTCACCGACGCGCCGCAAAGCAGCCACACGCAAGACCGCGTGCCCTTCCGCGGCAAGCACCAGGCGGGCATCGTCACGCCGCGCCCGACGGCCGGCATGATTGCCTCGTTCTATGTGTTGGCCGAGAACCGCGCCGACCTGGAGCGCCTGTTCCACACGCTCACCGAACGCATCGCCTTCCTGACGCAGGGCGGCCTGCAGACCGACCCCGATCCCAAGCTGCCGCCCGCCGGCTCCGGCATCCTCGGCCCGGTGGTGCAGCCCGACGGGTTGACGGTCACGGTGTCGGTCGGCACCTCGCTGTTCGACGAGCGCTTCGGCCTCGCAAAGAAAAAGCCGGTGCGGCTCAACCAGATGCAGCGCCATCCCAACGACGCGCTCGATGCCGCGCTGTGCCACGGCGACCTGTCGATCCAGTTCTGCGCCAACACGCCCGACGCCAACATCCACGCGCTGCGCGACATCATCAAGAACACGCCCGACCTGCTGGTGCTGCATTGGAAGCAAGAGGGCACCGTGCCGCCGATTCCGGCCGTGCCCGGCAAGCCGGCCGAGAGCGCGCGCAATTTCCTCGGCTTCAGGGACGGCTCGGCCAACCCCGACTCGGCCGACAACAAGCTGATGGACAGCATCGTGTGGGTGCAGCCCGGCAGCGACGAGCCGGCCTGGGCCGTGGGCGGCAGCTACCAGGCGGTGCGGATCATCCGCAACTTCGTCGAACGCTGGGACCGCACGCCGCTGCAGGAGCAGGAGGCCATCATGGGCCGCCTCAAGCCCACCGGCGCGCCGATGGATGGCGGCAAGACCGAGCACGACGTGCCCGACTACAGCAAGGACGCCGAAGGCAAGGCCACGCCGATGGATGCGCACATCCGCCTGGCGAACCCGCGCACGAAGGCCACCGGCAAGAACCTCATGCTGCGCCGGCCCTTCAACTATTCGAACGGCGTCACCAAGTCGGGCCAGCTCGAAATGGGGTTGCTGTTCATCTGCTATCAGGCCAACCTGGAGAACGGCTTCATCGCCGTGCAGACGCGCCTGGACGGAGAACCGCTCGAGGAATACATCAAGCCCATCGGCGGCGGCTTCTTCTTCACGCTGCCCGGCGTGCAGGACGAGCGCGACTGGCTGGGGCGCAGCCTGATGGCGGCCTGAGGCCGCGTCTTCGGGACCACAAGTTTTTTTCACTACCGCTAGAACCAGGAGATCCATGACCGTGCAGTTCCGCCGCCATTTCCTCGCCACTTTCGTTGCAGGCTTCGCCGGGCTCTATGCCGTGGGCGCGCAAGCCGCCGTGTCGCCGCTCGAGTTGGTCGGACCGATCTCCGACTACAAGATCTACGTGGCCGAGAACGTGCGCAAACTGGCGACGGACACGCGCGCCTTCACCGCCGCGGTGAAGGCCGGCGACATCGAGAAGGCGAAGAAGCTCTATGCGCCGACGCGCACCAGCTACGAACGCATCGAGCCGGTGGCCGAACTCTTCAACGACCTCGACAAGTCGATCGACTCGCGCGCCGACGACCACGAAAAGGCCGAGAAAGACCCGGCCTTCGGTGGCTTCCACCGCATCGAGTACGGCCTGTGGGTGCAAAAGAGCACCAAGGAACTGAACCCCGTGGCCGACAAGCTGCTAGCCGACGTGCTCGAGTTGCAAAAGCGCCTGGTCGCGCTGACCTTCCCGCCCGAGAAGGTGGTGGGCGGTGCCGCCGTGCTGATGGAAGAGGTGGCCGCCACCAAGATTTCGGGCGAAGAAAACCGCTACAGCCACACCGACCTGTGGGACTTTCAGTCCAACTTCGAGGGCGCCTACAAGATCGTCGAGTTGCTGCGTCCGCTGGTCGTGAAGGAAAACAAGGCCTTCTCGGACAAGACCGATGCCAACTTCAAGGTCGTGTTCGACACGCTGGCCAAGTACAAGACGGCCGATGGCGGCTTCGAGACGTACTCCAAGCTCACCGAGCGCGACCGCAAGATGCTGGCCGGCCGTGTCAACACGCTGGCTGAAGATCTCTCCAAATTGCGCGGAATGCTCGGCCTGAACTGATCGAAAACCCGGTTTCCTCGGGGGATCGACGTCTTTCTGGGGTCTTGGTCAGGTTTTCGCGAGTGAGAATTGCTAGCATTCGGGTATTGCTTACTTGGCGCGCCGATATTCAGGGCGCACTCTCACCGTGCACACCAATGACAACGGCGCAGCGCCGGCACCCGCCGTCCTGCACCTCGACCAACTCCCCGACAACCAGTGGGCCACCGTGCTCGACGTCGCCCGCCCCGAGAGCGCCGACGACCGCGAACTCGTATTGCGCCTGACCGAAATCGGCTTCGTCCCCGGCGAAGCGGTGCGCATCGTGGCCAGCGGCATCCCGGGGCGCGAGCCCCTGGCGGTTCGCCTGGGCCACACCACCTTCGCGCTGCGCCGCCACGAGGCCGCGCTCATCCACGTGACGCCGGGAGCCGAGCACCATGGTTGAAGCCGTCATCCAGGGGCCGGGCGGCTTCGCGGCCACCGCACAGCCGGGGCGCATCGCGCTGCTGGGCAATCCGAACTGCGGCAAGACCGCGCTCTTCAACCTGTTGACCGGCAGCCGCCAGAAGGTCGCCAACTACGCCGGCGTGACCGTCGAGCGCAAGGAAGGCACGCTGCGCACGCCGTCGGGCCGCCGCGTCTTCGTGCTCGACCTGCCGGGCGCCTACAGCCTGAACGCGCTGAGCGCCGACGAGGCCGTCACCCGCGACATCGTCACCGGCCAGAGCCAGGAAGCCTTGCCCGACCTGCTGGTGTGCGTGACCGACGCCACCAACCTGCGCCTGAACCTGCGGCTGGTGCTCGAAGCGAAGAAGCTCGGCCTGCCGATGGTGGTGGCGCTCAACATGACCGACATGGCCCGCAAGCAGGGCATCGTGGTCGACACCGCCGTGCTGTCGCGCGAGCTGGGTCTGCCGGTGGTCGAGACCGTCGGCGTGCACACCGGCGGCGCGCAGAGCCTGCTCGACGCGCTCGACAAGCCCGTGGTCGCCGCTTCGCCGCAACCCTGGCAGGCGCCCGGGCTCGACGACGTGCTCGCCACGCAGCGCGAAGTGCGCCGCATCCTCGGCCTGGCGGTGACCGAGCCGGTCGGCAGCCTTGCCACCAGCGACCGCATCGACCGTGTGGTGATGCATCCGGTGTGGGGCATGCTGGTGCTCGCCGTCACCATGTTCCTGATGTTCCAGGCCGTGTTCAGCTGGGCCAACGTGCCGATGGACGTCATCAAGGCCGGCACCGAAGCTCTTGGCGGCCTGCTCAAGGCGCACATGGCCGAAGGCATGCTGCAGAGCCTGCTGGTCGACGGCGTGATCGCGGGCGTGGGCGGCGTGATCGTCTTTCTGCCGCAGATCCTGATTCTTTTCCTCTTCATCCTCGCGCTCGAAGACTCCGGCTACCTGCCGCGTGCAGCCTTCCTGCTCGACCGCGTGATGGGCACCGTGGGGCTGTCGGGCCGCTCGTTCATTCCGCTGCTGTCGAGCTTCGCCTGCGCCATTCCGGGCGTGATGGCCACGCGCACCATCAGCAACTGGCGCGACCGCATCACGACCATCATGATCGCGCCGCTCATGACGTGCTCGGCGCGGCTGCCGGTGTATGCGCTGCTCATTGCCGCCTTCATTCCGGCGCGCACCGTGGGCGGTGTGTTCAACCTGCAGGGCGTGGTGCTGTTCGCGCTGTATGTGTTCGGCATCGTCTCGGCGATGGCCGTGGCCTGGGTGATGAAGCGCTTTCGGGACAACGCGCAGCATTCGCCGCTGATGATGGAACTGCCGGCCTACCGCTGGCCCAACCCGCGCAACCTGGCATTGGGGCTGTACGAGCGCGCGTGGATCTTCATCCAGCGCGTGGGCACGATCATCCTCACGCTCACGATCCTGCTGTGGTTCCTGTCGACCTTCCCGTCGCCGCCCGAAGGCGCGACCGGCCCGGCCATCCAGTACAGCCTGGCCGGCATGATCGGCCGCGGGCTCGAACACATCTTCGCGCCCATCGGCTTCAACTGGCAGATCTCGATTGCACTGGTGCCGGGGATGGCCGCGCGCGAAGTGGCGGTGGGCGCACTGGGCACGGTGTACGCGCTCTCGGCCACCGGCGAGGACGTGGCGGGCGCGCTGGAGCCGCTGATCGCCGGGAGCTGGTCGTTGGCCACCGCACTGTCGTTGCTGGTCTGGTACGTGTTTGCGCCGCAGTGCATCTCGACGCTCGCGGCCGTCAAGCGCGAAACCGGCTCGTGGAAGTACGTGTGGATCATGGCGGGCTACCTGTTCGCACTGGCCTATGCGGCGTGCTTCATCACCTACCGCGTTGCACTGGCACTCGGAGCAGGGTAAAACCGGCAGCGAAAGGTTTGAAGAAGAAATGGCACAGCAACTGATCGTCGGATTGATCGTCGCGGCGGCCGCGTTCTATGCGGTCTGGCGCTGGATGCCCGCAGGCTGGCGGCGCAGCGCGGCGCACAAGCTCGCGGCCGGCACGCAACGCGCCGGGCTGGTCGACCAGCAACGTGCCGACCAACTGGCGGCTTCGCTCGCCAAGACCTCGGGCTGCGGCTCCTGCGACACCTGCGGAAGCTGCGCCCCCAAGACCCCCTTCAAACCGGAAGCCGACAAGCTGTCGTCCACGAACAGCCTCTGAGCCGATGTCCGCGCACATCCTCGTCGCCGGGGGCGGCATCGGGGGGCTGGCCACGGCGCTGGCGCTTTCCCGCAACCGGCACCGGGCCGACGTTTTCGAGCAGGCCACTGTCTTCGGTGAAATCGGTGCCGGCGTGCAGCTCGGCCCCAATGCCACTCGACGCCTTCAGCAACTCGACCTGGGGCAAGGCCTGGCCGCCATCGCCGCTTGTCCCGACTCACTTGTGGTCCACAGCGCCGGCAGCGGCGCCGAATTGGCCCGTCTGCCGCTTGGCGATGCGATGCAACAGCGCTACGGCGCACCTTATTTCTGCGTTCACCGCGCCGACCTGCACGGGCTGCTTCTTGACGCGGTGCGCACACGCGGCACCGGCACGTTGGTCACTGCGGCCCATATCGAACAGATCGAGACCAGCGACGACCTCGTGTGCGTGTCGAGCACCGACGCGCGCGCCTGGGAAGGCGAAGCGCTCGTGGGCGCCGATGGTCTCTGGAGCCTGGCGAGGCGGCAGCTGGCTTCCGCTGCAGCCGCCGAGCCGCCGCGTGTCACAGGCCACACCGCCTGGCGCGCGTTGATCCAGCAATCGGCACTGCCCGCGGCATTGCGCCGCACGCGGGTCGATGTGTGGCTCGGCCCGCATCTGCATGCCGTGGCGTACCCGGTGCGCGGCGGCGACTGGCTCAACGTGGTCGTGATCGCTGAATCCGCTCCCGCCGGCGATGCGCGCGACTGGGACCAGTCCAGCAGCATCGTGGCCCTGAAGCAGGCGATGGGGCATAGCTGTGCCAGCTTGCAGGCCCTGCTCGACGCCATGCCCGGCTGGCGCGCCTGGTCGCTCAGCGACCGCGCGCCCGTTGCCTCTGCCGCCGACATGGCGCATGAGCGCGTCGCGCTGGTGGGCGATGCCGCGCATCCGATGGTTCCCTACCTTGCGCAGGGCGCCGGCATGGCGATCGAAGACGCGTTGGCACTGGCGGATGCACTCGGCCACGGCAGCGCGGCTGAAGTGCCGGCCGCCTTTTCGCGCTACGCCGACGCGCGCTGGGCGCGCAATGCACAGGTGCAGGCGAGGGCGCGTCGCAACGGCGAAATCTTCCATGCCACGGGAGCAGTGCGCCTGGGCCGCGACATGGCGATGCGCCTGCTCGGCGCGAAGCTGCTCGACCAGCCCTGGCTGTACGGCGGATAGGCCAAGCGCTGCGGTCGGCGCGCCTCAGAGCCTGAAGGTCTGCAGGTGCTCGATGCGCTCGGCCAGCCCTTCCTGTCCCAGGTAGTGGCCGTGCTTGCCATCGGCCATCTTCGCCAGCGTCGTCTCCAGCTCGAGCAGCATGGCATCGCGGTCCGCCACGAAAGCAGGCGGCACGTCGATGCCCGCCCGCGCACAGGCGTCCGCGATCAGGTGCGCGCTCGCGGGTGCGCCGCAGGCCGCGCACTTGACGATGGCCGCGACGCTGGGCTCGGCGCCATTGGCCAGCAGCGCACTGGTGAGTTCGGGCGCAATCTGGCCGTTGATGTTGCGCAGGGCATCGATGGCCACAGGGGCGCCCGCGCGCACCAGCGCTGCTGCTGCGGCAAAGGCGTCATGCCCCACTGCCACGTCGGTGGCGAGCGCGCTGCCTTGCAGCGGCCCCTCGAAGCTCACGCCCGCAGCAGCGAGCTGCACGATCAGCCCGGCATCGTCGGTGGCAATCGCATGGCGCAGCGCCACGCGCGCCAGCGCCGGCTGATGGCGCAGCGTGGCTTCGGCCAGCGGCGTGCGCCAGTCGAGCACGGCGCGGCAATAGAAGGCGACCAGCTTGTCCATCAGGTCGAGGTCCAGGCCGTGGTCCTGGTGCCGGTCGTCCATGTATTCGAGCAAGGTCTGCCCCGAGAAATAGTCGCCCGCAGGCGCCAGCGGGTCTTCTTCCAGGTGCAGCGCCGCGAAGGCTCCGTGCAGGTTGGGCGCGATGGTGCTCAGGGCGTCTTCGTGCAGCGCGTGCGTCCACGCAGGCGGCAGGCCCTGCTTCCACGCGACGATCTGTCCCTGCCCGGCGCCGGGCTCGACCACCGCGTAGATGCGGTCGCGGTATTCGAAGCCGCCGAAGGGCAGGTGCGTGAGCTTGCCGCTCCATGGCGTGCCGCCGCCTTCGGCGGCTTCCTCGGCCTGCTCCTGTTCATGCTCGATCCAGCCCTGCAGGTCGCGGTAGCCGTCGCTGCCGTCCCAGAACAGTTCCGACCAACTGACCGCCTCGACGTTGCCGTTCATTTCGAGCGTCAGGTCGTAGTCGAGCCGCCCGCCTGCTGTCTGCTGCCACAGCGCGACCAGCGCCTCGGGCAGAGGCCCCGCGCACAGGGCCTGCACGGCGGCGATCTGCTGCGCCGGCATCGGCGGTTGCGCATCGAAGATCACGCGGTCTGCGAACAGCACGACGCCGTGTTCGCGCAGGATGGAGAGCTCGTCGGGTGTGAACCGGATGTCGTTCATGGCAGTGGTCTCCGTTGTTTCCAAAATGTAGCGCTTTGCGCAGATGGAACAACCCATGCCACCCCTATTTCATGAGGGCGGTTGCGCGGTGGCTGGCCATTCGATCCGGTCGAAGATGCGCATCAGGCGGATCTTGCGGGTCGGATTGAACTGGCCGATCCACGCGATGTGGCCCAGCAGGTGACCGCGAAAGTCGTTCAGCTCCGCGCGGTTCTGGCTTGCGGGCCCGTGCACCGCGCAGCGATGCAGCACGGCCTTGAGCCGGTCGAAGTCTTCGCGCGGCGCATTCGCCTTCTGGTTGACCACCACGCCGGTCACGCGCTGCTGTTGGTGCTGCGGCATGCAGCGCACCTTGCGTGGATGAAGCTCGAAGCCTTCGTCGGCCGCGATGCCGCCGACCCATGCCCGCAACGCGCTGAACCGGCCGCGCAGCGATGCCGGTCCCGAGAACACGAGGTCGTCGGCGTAGCGCGTGTAGGTGGCGCCGAAGACCCACGCCAGTCCTTCGAGCCGCAGGTCGAGCCGAAAGGCGCAGAGATTCGCCAGCGCGGGAGAGCAGGGCGAGCCTTGCGGCAGATGCGGCGCGGCCAGCCGCTTGGCACCCATCCAGTCGAGGCCGCCATCGTCGCGCAGTCGTTCGACCACGGCGCTGTCGGTGCGGTGCGTGCACAGCGCGGTGAGGGCGCGCGACACGCCCTCGGGGTAGCCCAGCGTGCGCCACATCGCATGCACGCGCGACGCACGAACACCGGGAAAGAAGTCGCGCAGGTCGAAGCCGATCACCACGTCCTTGCCTGCATGCGCGGCCGCATGGCTGGCGACGGAGCGGCCTTGCACGAAGCCGTGCGCTGCCTCGTGCACGGGCACGTGTTGAAGCAGGTCGTCGAGGATGCGGCGCTGCGCGCGCTTCAGATCGGCCTTGGGAATTTCCAGCAGGCGCAGGCCGCCGAGGCGCTTGGGCTGCAACTGGTAGCGGTAATGAGAGGCGGGGCGCGGGCTGGTCGCGTCGGACTCGCGAAAGCCTTGTGCCGCCGATGTGAGCCATGCCAGGCGGTCGGGTTCGAGTTCCAGCCACTGCGCGAGTTCGGCCAGCGTGGGAACGTGCGGCAAGCCGAAGTGATCGAGGCCCATCGGGCGCGGCAGCATCTGCGCGGGCCGCAGGATGATGCGGCGAACCTGCGGCAGCTCGTCCTGCGCAAAGGCGAGGTCCAGCTCGGGCATGTCATGGATCGCCTTCGCCAGCGCAGGCAGGTCGGTGCGCTGCCACGTGGCTTGCGAGCGATTGCCGAGTGCTTCGGTCAGCGGCTTCAGCCAGGCCTGGTCGGCGCTGAGCGTTGCGGCGGCCCGTGCGCGCAGTGCGTCGGGCGCGGTGCCGCCATGCTGCCCGGCGTCGGCCAGCAAGGCCCGCGCAAGGCTGCGGGCCAGCCATTCCCTGTAGCTCAACGCGCGCGTCATGAAGGTGATGAAGCCGATCGATGAAGTGGGCGGCAACCAGCCCTTCAACCAGCCGGTGATGCGCCAGCTGCGCTGCGCGTCAGCGCAGTCCCGCTTGCGCGCCGGAACGTGTAGCCATCCATCCACCGCGGGGTGACCCCGCAGCACAAGGTCAAACGACGAATCGAATCACCTTGTCGAGTCTTGAAGTGCTGGTGCCGCGCGGATTGTAGGAGTGCCTGAATTTCAGGAAAAAGTACGACCTGAGCGAAACAAGAGAGGGTCGACTGATTTCAATACCTTCAATAATCCGCCACGGCGCCCGGGCGTTGCCTGCGCCGGCCCATATCTGCAGCAGGATCCAGTGCCAATGAACAGTCCCAGACCTCCGTCGCTCACGGATGCGCCTACCGGCTATGCCGAATGGCTCACCGAGCTGAAATTGCGTGTCCATGGTGCCCGGCAGCGCGTGGCGACCGCTGTCAACCGCGAGTTGGTAAATTTGTACTGGCAGATTGGTCGGGACATCCTCGCGCAGCAGGCCAAGCAAGGATGGGGCGCCAAGGTCATTGAGCGTTTGGCCCATGATCTGCGCATCGCCTTTCCTGAGATGAAAGGGTTTTCTCGCGCCAACCTCATGTACATGCGTGCTTTTGCCGAGGCATGGCCCGATGAGGAAATTGTCCAACAGGCTGTTGGACATTTGCCCTGGGGCCATAACCTGGTTTTGCTGAGCAAGCTCAAGACGACGCAGCTGCGCCTGGCTTATGCACAGAGAGCGATCGAGCAGGGTTGGTCGCGCAATGCGCTCAATATCCATATCGAAACGCGTCTTCTGGAGCGAGAGGGAAAAGCTGTGACCAATTTTTCGACACGGCTTCCTGCACCGCGCTCGGATCTGGCGTTGCAGGCACTCAAGGACCCCTATGTATTCGATTTCCTGGGTATTGGGCAGGAAGCAGGCGAGCGCGAAATCGAAGCCGCGTTGGTGGAGCACATTTCCCGCTTCTTGTTGGAGCTCGGGGCTGGCTTTGCGTACGTCGGACGGCAGGTTCCCATTGAAGTCGGTGGAGATGATTTCTTCATCGACCTGCTTTTCTATCATCTGAAGCTGCACTGCTACGTGGTCATCGAGCTGAAGGCGGGGGCTTTCAAGCCAGAGCATGCCGGTCAGTTGAGTTTTTATCTGACGGCGGTCGATGCGCAGCTCAAGTCAGATCAGGATGCCTCGACCATCGGCTTGTTGCTGTGCAAGACAAAGAACCGCGTGGTTGCCGAATATGCGCTTCGCGACTCCAACAAGCCAATCGGCATTGCCGAATACCAGTTGGTCGAATCCCTTCCGAAGGAATTGCAGACGAACTTGCCGACCATCGAGCAGATCGAGCAGGAGTTGGAGCGATATCGGGAGAAGGGGGAGGGCACATGAGCCCTGCCTGTGCCTCCAGCAGGACGACGCAAATTTCTTGAATCGGAAAAGCGCTGGCGGCATTCGGGTGATGTGCGCGCCGCCTGCGGTTTCTCCATTCACAGGTCGGTGCGCAGCTTCCAGATTTCGGGAAACAGCACCACGTCGAGCATCTTGCGCAGGTAGCTCACGCCGCCGGTGCCGCCGGTGCCGCGCTTGAAACCGATCACGCGCTCGACGGTGGTCACGTGGCGGAAGCGCCAGAGACGGAAGGCGTCTTCGAGGTCGGTGAGTTTTTCGCCGAGCTGGTACAGGTCCCAGTGATCGTGCGGGTTGCGATAGACGACGAGCCACGCCGCCTCGACGCCGTCGCTCACTTCATAGGGCTGCGTCCAGTCACGCTCCAGCCGGTCGGCCGGCACCGGCAGGCCGTGGCGTGCCAGCAGGCGCAGCGACTCGTCGTACAGCGACGGCGCGCGGTAGGCCGCATCGACCTGCGCCAGCAGATCGGCACGGTGCGCGTGCGGCTTGAGCATGGCGGCGTTCTTGTTGCCGAGCGCGAATTCGATGCAGCGGTACTGCGCGCTCTGGAAGCCGCTGGAGTTGGCAAGGTAGGGGCGCATCGCCGTGTACTCGGGCGGCGTCATGGTCGACAGCACGGTCCATGCGCTCACGAGCTGTTCCATGATGCGGCTCACGCGCGCCAGCATCTTGAAGGCGTCGGCCAGTTTCTCTTGCGCGATGCAGCTCGTGGCGGCGTGCAGCTCGTGCAGCATCAGCTTCATCCAGAGTTCGCTGGTCTGGTGTTGCACGATGAACAGCATTTCATCGTGCGCGGGCGACAGTGGATGCTGTGCGTTGAGGATCTCATCGAGGTGCAGGTAGTCGCCGTAGCTCATGGACTTGCTGAAGTCCAGCTGCGCCTTCTCTTCGTGAACGATGTTCTCGGGGTTGTTAGCGGGGCTCTTGTCGGCGGTCATGTCACTGCGTTCTTGCGGTTGAATTCAGCGCGTCGCCACTCGCCGGTTTCGAGCACCTGCACGAGATGCTCGACCGAGTTCCACACGTCCTCGAAGCCGATGTACAGCGGCGTGAAGCCGAAGCGCAGGATGTCGGGCATCTGCGAATCGCCGGCGCGGTAGTCGCCGATGACGCCGCGCGCGATCAGCGCCTGCACGATGGCGTAGGCGCCTTCTTCGCGGCTCAGGCAGACCTGCGAGCCGCGTTGAGCGTGCTCGCGCGGCGTGACCAGCGACAGGCCCTGGCCCTTGCAGCGTTCTTCGACCAGCGTGATGAACAGGTCGGTGAGCGCGAGCGACTTGGTGCGCAGTGCCGCCATCGCGCCTTGCCCGGCGTTGAAGGCCTCGGCCGCGAGCACGGTGTCGAGGCCGCATTCGAGCCCCGCCAGCGCAATGATCGGCTGCGTGCCGCAGAGGTAGCGGCCGACGCCCGGCGCGGGCCGGTAGTGCGGCGTGAACTCGAAGGGCGCCGCATGGCCCCACCAGCCTGACAGCGGCTGCTCGAACTGGCCGGCGTGCCGCGCGTTGACCCACGCAAAGGCGGGAGCGCCCGGGCCACCGTTCAGGTACTTGTAGCCGCAGCCGATGGCGTAGTCGGCGTTGCTGTCGTTCAGCGCCACCGGCACGGCGCCCGCGCTGTGCGCGAGGTCCCACACCGCGAGCGCGCCCACGGCGTGGGCGGCGGCGGTGATGGCCTTCATGTCGTGCATGGCGCCGGTGCGGTAGTTGACGTGCGTCAGCATCAGCACGGCCACTTCGTCGGTCAGCACCGAATCCGGGCCTTGCAGTTCGCTCGCGCCGATCAGCTTGAGCGTGAAGCCGCGTTCGCGGCACAGCGACTCGGCGATGTAGAGGTCGGTCGGGAAGTTGCTGCGCTCGCTGATCACCAGCTTGCGGCCGCTGTCCTTCTGCTGCGAGAGCGCGGCGAACAGCACCTTGTAGAGGTTCACCGAGGTGCTGTCGGTGCACACCACTTCGCCGGGCGCGGCGCCGATCAGGCGGGCCACCTTGTCGCCCAGGCGCTGCGGCAGGTCGAACCAGCTCGCGGTGTTCCACGAGCGGATCAGGCCTTCGCCCCATTCCTTCGTCACCACTTCGGCGATGCGCGCCGGCGCGGCCTTGGGCATCACGCCGAGCGAGTTGCCGTCGAGGTACAGCACGTCCCCGGGGATGGTGAATTGGTCGCGCAGTGCGCGCAGCGGGTCTTGCGCGTCGAGCGCGCGGCAGTCTGCAAGGGTCGTCATGGTGGAGGTTTCAGCGAGGAAGTTCGCGCAGCACGGCGCGAACGGGGGAGGCATCGGCGCTGACCAGCTTGAGCGGCAGCGCGATGAGTTCGTAGTCGCCTTCGGGCACGTCGTCGAGCACGAGGTTCTCGAGCACGCGCAGGTCGAGGCGGCGGATGCGTTGATGGCTTTCCAGCGTCTTGCTGTCGGCCGGGTCGATGCTGGCGGTGTCGATGCCGATGAGCTTCACGCCCATGGCCGCGAGCCGTTCGACGGTGGCGGGTGCGTAGGCCGCGAGCTGCGGGTCCCAGCGGTCCACCGGCATGGCGGTGTAGGTGCGCACCAGCACGCGTTGCGGCAGGTGGCTGTCGACGGCATGGGCGATGTGCTCCCACTCGATCAGCGGGCCCTTGTCGATCGCGTGGATCACGCGGCAGGGGCCGAGAAAGGGCGTGAGGTCGACATGGCCGATGGTCTGGCCGTCGGGGTCGTAGTGCAGGGGCGCATCGGCGTGCGCGCCGACGTGGGGCGAGAGCTTGATCTCGCTGACGTTCACCGGGCAGCCCGGCGAAATGGTCGCGGCCCAGCGCTGCTGGTAGGGCGTGTCGCCGGGAAACACCGGCGCGCCTTCATGCACGGGCGGCGAAATGTCCCAGATGCGTTGCTGATGTGATGGAGCCATGGCGCGAAGGTAGCGCCGGGCGAGGGGTCGTGGTGTCGGTTATTTCCAACACCGAGCGTGACGAGATGAACCCGCTCAGTGCAACGAGGACAGCGCTGGCAGCCCGTGCCGTGCCCGAGCCCGCTCGCAGGCGTCGCTGCCGGACTGCAGCTCATGGCAGGGGTTGGGGCGCCATTCGTAGATGCCGCAGCTCACGGCTTGGCCGATCTTGCCGGTGAGGGCGGCGCAGCGCATCGGCGTGTGGTCGGTGCCGCGCATGCGGCAGATGGCGTCGTTCACTTCGACGGCAAGGCCCGAAGGCACCCGGCCGCCGTTGTCGTCGAGTTCATGCACGCTGAAGTCGACGCGGTAGGCGGCGCAGCAGGCGCCGCATTGCTGGCAATCGGACATGCGGCTGCGCCTTTGGCCCGGAAGATCAGAGCCTGCCCAGGAGCAGGAACTCCATCAGCGCCTTCTGGGCGTGCAGCCGGTTCTCGGCCTCGTCCCACACCACCGACTGCGGGCCGTCGATGACTTCGGCCTGCACTTCCTCGCCACGGTGGGCGGGCAGGCAGTGCATGAAGAGCGCGCCGGGCTGGGCGATGCGCATCATGTCCTCGTCGACGCACCAGTCGGCAAAGGCCTTGCGGCGCGCCTCGTTCTCGGCTTCGTAGCCCATGCTGGTCCAGACGTCGGTGGTGACCAGGTCGGCGCCGCGGCAGGCTTCCATCGGGTCCTTGAAGACCTTGTAGCTGTCGCCCGAGCGGATGCCGGCGATCGACTGGTCGACCTCGTAGCCGCTGGGCGTGCTCACGTGCACCGTGAAGCCCAGGATCTCGGCCGCCTGCAGCCAGGTGTTGGCCATGTTGTTGCCGTCGCCCACCCACGCCACCGTCTTGCCCTGGATGGAGCCGCGGTGCTCGATGTACGTGAAGATGTCCGCCAGGATCTGGCAGGGGTGGAACTCGTTGGTCAGGCCGTTGATGACCGGCACGCGCGAGTGCGCCGCGAAGGCGTCGATCTTGGTCTGCTCGTAGGTGCGGATCATCACGATGTCGACCATGCGGCTGATGACCTTAGCGCTGTCCTCGATGGGCTCTGCGCGGCCCAGTTGGCTGTCGCCGGTGGTCAGGTGGACCACGCTGCCGCCGAGCTGGTACATGCCGGCCTCGAAGCTCACGCGGGTGCGCGTGCTGGCCTTCTCGAAGATCATGGCCAGCGTGCGGTCGACCAGCGGCTGGTGCTTTTCGTAGGTCTTGAACTTCTTCTTGATGATCGCCATGCGATCGAAGAGGTAGACGTACTCGTCCGCCGTGAGGTCGGCGAACTGCAGGTAGTGGCGAATGGCTGCGGGTGTCGTGGCGGTCGTCATTGCGCGGCAGGCTCCGACAGGAAGGCTTTGACGATGGGCGCGAGGATGGCGACGATCTCGTCGGCCTCGGCAATGCTCAGGATGAGCGGCGGCACGAGGCGGATCACCTTGTCGGCCGTCACGCTCAGCAGCAGGCCGGCGTCGCAGGCGCGGTTCAGGATCACGCCGCAGGGACGGTCGAGCTCGATGCCCAGCATCAGGCCCTGGCCGCGGATTTCCTTCACGCCGGGCAGGCCGCCGATTTCGCGCTCCAGCGCGGCCTTCAGGTGCGCGCCCACGGTGGCGGCGTTCTCGAGCAGCTTGTGCTCTTCCATGATGCGGATGGTCTCGACACCGGCGCGCATCGCGAGCGGATTGCCGCCGAAGGTGGTGCCGTGGTTGCCCGGCCCGAAAATGTTGGCGGCCTTGGGGCCGGCCACCACGGCGCCGATCGGCACGCCCGAGCCCAGGCCCTTGGCCAGGGGCATCACGTCAGGCTTGATGCCGGCCCACTGATGGGCAAACCACTTGCCGGTGCGGCCCATGCCGCACTGCACTTCGTCGATCATCATGAGCCAGTCGCGCTCGTCGCAGAGCTGGCGCACTTGCTTGAGGTAGTCCACGCGCATCGGGTTGATGCCGCCTTCGCCCTGGATGGTCTCGAAGAACACGGCGACCACGTTCGGGTTGCCTTCGGTGGCCTTCTTCAGGGCCTCGATGTCGTTCAGCGGCACGCGGATGAAGCCCTCGACCAGCGGGCCGAAGCCGGCCTGCACCTTGGGGTTGCCGGTGGCCGACAGGGTGGCGATGCTGCGACCGTGGAAGGCGGCTTCATAGACCACGATCTCGGGGCGCTCGATGCCCTTGTCATGGCCGTACTTGCGGGCCAGCTTCAGGGCGGCTTCGTTGGCTTCCAGGCCGGTGCAGCAGAAAAACGCGTTGGTCAGGCCCGAGATCTCGGTCAGCTTGGTGGCGAGCTGTTCCTGGCCGGTCACGTGGTAGTAGTTGGAGCTGTGGATCAGCTTGGTCAGCTGGTCCTGCAGCGCGGGCACCAGCTCGGGGTGGTTGTGGCCCAGCGTGTTGACGGCGATGCCGCCCAGGCCGTCGATGTAGGCCTTGCCCGTGGTGTCCCAGACTCGGCAGCCCTGGCCGTGCGACAGCGCGATCGGCAGGCGACCGTAGGTGTTCATGACGTGGGGCGAGGTGGGCTGGGCAGTGGCGCTCATTCGGGTTCTCCAGATAGGGAACGCGGATTCTAGGCGTGCGATTTGACGGCTTCGTTGAGGATTCCGCATTACAGCAATGCCCCATGTTCAGGATGCAAAAAGTGGCGCGGATAGAATCGCTTGCTGCACCGCAGCACCTGCTCCGGGCGCCTCATTCAACGATGATTTCCCCCACTGCCAAAGAAATCTTCATCCAGGGCATCACCCGTGATGGCCGGACTTTCCGCCCCAGCGACTGGGCCGAGCGGCTTGCCGGTGTCATGAGCTCCTTCCGTCCCGGCGGCGCCTTTCCGGGCAGCTACCTGAGCTACTCGCCATGGTGCGTACCGACCAGCATCAACGGGGTCAAGTGCGTGATCGTGAACCGCGACCTGCGTGACCTCGAGCCCATGGCATGGGACTTCTGCGTCAACTTCGCAAAAGACAACGACCTGCAGGTGTCCGAGGTGTCTCCGGCGCCGCCCGCACCGGCCGTGCCCAGGGCCGCGCAGACCCCGGTGGCGGCCGTGGTGCGGTCGGACCCCGCCGCACCGGTGATTCCCGTCGAGCCACCCCAAACCGATCGCCCATGAAAAAACCGCCCGAAGGCGGTTTTTTACACTTTGCTGCAGCGCACCCCGATCAAACGGCGGACCGGAGAATTCCGGCCCGGGCTTGCCTGACAGGTGTCAGGCGGCGACGGCCTTTTCAGGCGCGAGGGCGAGGGCCTTGACCTTGGCCGACAGGCGGCTCTTGTCACGGGCTGCCTTGTTCTTGTGGAAGATGCCCTTGTCGGCGACGGTGTCGACGATGCTCTGGGCCTTCGCGAACAGTTCGCTTGCCTTGGTCTTGTCGCCAGCCAGAACAGCCTTTTCGACGTTCTTGACAGCGGTACGGTATTTGGAGCGCAGCGAGGTGTTCGCAGCGTTGAGCTTGGTGTCCTGGCGGACGCGCTTACGGCCGGAGGCGAGGCGCGGGTTCTTTTTCTTGGGCTTGGCGGATGCCATGATTTAGTTCCTTAGGTGTCTGAGGATGATGCAGCAAAGCCCTCCATTATAGGCCGGGTTGCCATTTCCGCCGAATTGCGCCTTTTGGCGGCCTTTGCGGGCCCTACACTCGCCCCCGTGTCCCTGCTCAAATCCGCCTCCACCGTCTCCCTGCTGACCCTCGCATCGCGGATCACGGGCCTTGTACGCGACGTGCTCTTCGCCTCGGTTTTCGGCGTCAGCGCGCTCACGGACGCCTTCAACGTCGCATTCCGCATCCCGAACCTGTTCCGGCGGGTCTTCGGCGAAGGCGCCTTCAGCCAGGCTTTCGTGCCGGTGCTGGCCGGGCGCAAGACGGAAGCCGGCGAAGAGGGCGCCCGGCAACTGATCGACCACGTCGCCACGCTGCTGACCTGGACGCTGGTGGTGGTCTGCGTGGTGGGCGTGGTGGCGGCGCCGCTGATGGTCTGGGCCATGGCCAGCGGGCTGGCGGGTTTCGATTCGGCCGTCGTCATGACGCGCTGGATGTTCCCGTACATCGGCTTCATGTCGCTGGTGGCGCTGGCGGGCGGCATTCTCAATACGTGGCGCAAGTTCGCGGTGCCGGCGGCGTCGCCGGTGCTGCTGAACATCGCGCTGATCCTGTCGATCGTGATCGGTGCGCCGCTGTTTCGCAGGTACGGCATCGAGCCGATCTATGCGCAATGCGTGGGCGTGCTGCTCGGCGGCGTGCTGCAACTGGGCCTGCAGATTCCGGCGCTGCGCGCGCTGGGCCTGATGCCGCGCATCGGCGCGAGCTTCAAGGCGCTGGGCGCCGCCTGGAACGATCCCACCACGCGCAAGGTGATGAAGCTCATGCTGCCCGCCTTGCTGGGCGTGAGCGTGGCGCAGATCTCGCTGCTCATCAACACGCAGATCGCCTCGCACCTCGCGACGGGCAGCGTGACCTGGGTGACCAACGCCGACCGCCTGATGGAATTTCCGACCGCCATGCTGGGTGTGGCGCTGGGCGTGGTGCTGATGCCCCAACTGGCTGGCGCCCGCGCCGCCAAGGACGACGCCCGCTATTCGTCGCTGCTGGACTGGGGCCTGCGCCTCGTGGTGCTGCTCTCGGCGCCGTGCGCTGTCGCACTGCTGCTTTTCGCGCAGCCGCTGGTGGCCGTGCTGTTCCACAACGGCGCCTATCCCGACGACGCCGTGCGGCGCACCGCGCTGGCACTGACAGGCTACGGCGTCGGCCTGATCGGCCTTGTGGCCGTCAAGGTGCTGGCCCCCGGCTACTACGCCAAGCAGGACACGCGCACGCCGATGCTGATTGCCGTGGGCGTACTCATCTTTACCCAGGTCCTCAACTTCTTTCTGGTGCCGGTGCTGCAGCATGCGGCGCTCACCCTGACCATCGCCATCGGCGCGCTGGTCAACGCGACCTGGCTGCTGGTCGGCCTGATCCGGCGCGGCAGTTACAAACCCGAGCCCGGCTGGGGCAAGTTCGCGCTGCAGGTGCTGGCCGGCGTGCTGGTGCTGGCGGCGCTGCTGGCGTGGGGCTCGCACCACTTCGACTGGATCGGCCTGCGGGAGCAGAAGCTGTACCGCATCGGCCTGCTCGCCGCACTCATCGCCGGCTCGGCACTGCTCTATTTCGCCGTGCTGGCAGCCGTTGGCGTGCGACCTCGCAGTTTCATGCGCCGCTAAGGCCTTGGCGAGCCGGAAAACACGGCCTTGACGCTCCCGGCGGGCTCCTCTACAAAGACACATGACGTTCAGCTTTCAGGTTCCTACCGCACTGGAATACTTCGAGTCACTGGTTCGCAGCGACGAGCAGTTCCCCTTGCTCGAAGCCGCCGCCAGCCTCGCGCAGGACGAATACCCCGAACTCGACGTGCAGCAGGTGCTCGGCGACGTCGACCAGCTCCTGGCACGCCTGAAGCGCCGCCTGCCGGCCGATGCCGCACCGCTGGCCCGGCTGCGCGCGCTCAACCAGTTCTTCTTCAACGACCTGAACTTCGGCGGCAACGTCAACGACTACTACGACCCCGACAACAGCTACCTGAACGCCGTGCTGCGCACCCGCCGTGGCATTCCGATCTCGCTGGCGGTGCTGTGGATGGAGCTGGCGCAGGGCCTCGGCCTGCAGGCGCGGGGCATCGGTTTCCCGGGCCATTTCATGCTCAAGGTCACCTTGCCCAAGGGGCAGGTCGTGATCGACCCCTTCACCGGCAAGTCGCTGTCGCGCGAAGAGCTGGGCGAGCGGCTGGAGCCTTACAAGCGCAGCAACGGCCTGGTCGGCGATTTCGACGTGCCGCTGGGCTTGTACCTGCAGCCCGCCAGTTCACGCGAGATCATCGCCCGCATGCTGCGCAACCTGAAGGAAGTGCACCACGCGCAGGAAGACTGGCAGCGCGTGATTGCCGTGCAGGACCGCCTGATCGCGCTGCTGCCTGGCGCCTGGGGCGAGTACCGCGACCGCGGCGTCGCGCATGCGGAGCAGGGCAACAACCCGCTCGCGGTGCGCGACCTGGAAACCTACCTGTCGAACGCCGAGGACGCACTCGACATCGACGTGATCGCCGAGCGCGTCGCCATCCTGCGCCGAACGGCCAACTGATGGACACCAAGGCCGGTGTGAGCCCGGCACCCGACCTCGGCACCCGGCATGAATTCCACGGCGTGCAGCCGGTGCTCCCGGTGTCGGACGTCGCGCGCGCCGCGCGCTGGTTTCGCGACGTGCTGGGTTTCGAGCTCGATTTCATTGCCGGCGAGCCGCCCAGCTACGCCCGCGTGAAGAAGGGCGACCGCAGCTACGGCGACCCGGTCTATCTGCGTCTTTGGCAGTGCAACTCCCGCGAAGCCGTGCCCTGGCGCGGCGAGATCGTGATCCACGTGGGCAAGGACATCGACGGCCTGCACGCCGCTTACGTAACGCGCGGCGTGACCGTGATCGAGCCACCGGTCTCCCAGCCCTGGGGCCTGCGCGAATTCGCGATCCGCGAGCCGGACGGGCACGTGCTGCGCTTCTGCGGCTATCTGCCCTGAGCGCGACTGAGGTTCTGAAACACGGAATTACAAGCGGATCGGCGTGATCATGTCGATCCGCCTCCCGCTCGCCCGACGTGTGAACAGGAGCACGCAGTTTTCAGCGTCTCCCAACCCTCATCCACCTTCAGGAGAAACACCATGCGATTCATGATTCTGGTCAAGGCCAACAAGGATTCCGAAGCAGGCGTCATGCCCAGCACCGAGATCCTCACCGAGATGGGCAAGTTCAACGAGGAACTGGTCAAGGCCGGCGTGCTGCTGGCGGGCGAAGGCCTGCATCCGAGTTCCAGGGGCGCGCGCGTGCGCTGCGAAGGCCTCAAGCGCACCGTCATCGACGGTCCGTTCACCGAAACCAAGGAGTTGCTCGCCGGCTTCTGGCTGCTGCAGGTCAAGTCGAAGGAAGAAGCCATCGAGTGGATCAAGCGCAGCCCCTTCCAGGAAGGCGAGATCGAGATCCGCCAGGTGTTCGAGGCCACCGACTTCGGCGAATCGATGACGCCCGAACTGCTGGCGCAGGAAGAGCGCCTGCGGGCCGAGTCCGCCGCCAAGGCCGGCCGCTGAGCTTCGCAGCACGCAAGGAGACATTGCCATGCGATTCATGCTGCTGATGATTCCCCACGGCTACGAAACCGCCGCGCCCGGCACCATGCCCGAAGACCTCGAGGCAATGACCGCGATGATGGCCTACAACGAGTCCCTGCAGAAAGCCGGCGTGCTGATCAGCTGCGACGGCCTGCATCCGCCCTCGATGGGCGCGCGCGTGAGCTTCAAGGGCCGCAAGCCGAAGATCGTGGATGGGCCATTTGCCGAAGCCAAGGAAGTGCTCGGCGGGTTCTGGATCATCGACGTGGCCTCGCGCGCCGAAGCCATCGAATGGGCCGCGCGCTGCCCCGGTGGCGAGAACGAAGTCATCGAGGTGCGCCAGGTGCAGGAGCTTGAAGACTTCTCGCCCGACCTGCAGGCCGTGGCCGGCACCTTCCCCTCGATGCAGACCGTGCCCGAAGGCCAGAGAAAGAAGGACTGAGCAGCGTGGCGACGAGCGACGCCGGCGCCATCCATCGCGCGATCGAGGCGGTCTGGCGGATCGAGTCCGCGAAGATCATCGCCACGGTCGCGCGCATGGTGCGCGACGTGGGCCTGGCCGAAGAGCTGGCGCAGGACGCGCTGGTCTGTGCGCTCGAACAATGGCCCGAAGCCGGCGTGCCCGACAACCCCGCCGCCTGGCTCACCCAAGTGGCCAAGCACCGCGCCCTCGACCGCCTGCGCCATGGCCAACTGGCCGATCGCAAGGCGCCCGAGATCGGCCGCGAGCTCGACGCACGGCACGAAATGGCGCAAGCCGATTTCGCCGAAGCGGTCGACACCGCCCTCGACGACGACATCGGCGACGACCTGCTGCGCCTTGTCTTCACCGCCTGCCACCCGGTGCTGTCGACCGAGGCGCGCGTGGCGCTCACGCTGCGGCTGATGGGCGGCCTGACCACCGACGAGATCGCCCGCGCCTTCCTCGTGCCCGAAGCCACGGTGGCGCAACGCATCGTGCGCGCCAAGCGCACGCTGGCCGAGGCGCGCGTGCCCTTCGAGGTGCCGCGCCGGCATGAGCTTGAAGCGCGGCTCGCCTCGGTGCTCGAAGTGCTCTACCTGATCTTCAACGAAGGCTATGCAGCCACCACCGGCGAAGACTGGATGCGCCCGACGCTGTGCGACGAAGCGATGCGCCTGGGCCGCATCGTGGCCGAGCTGGTGCCCGGTGAAGCCGAGGTGCACGGTCTCGTGGCGTTGATGGAAATTCAGGCCTCCCGCACGGCTGCGCGCGTCGGTGCCTCGGGCGAGCCGGTGCTGCTGCTCGAACAGAACCGGGCGCGCTGGGACCAGATGCTGATCCGCCGCGGCCTCGCGGCGCTTGCGCGCGCCGAATCGCTGGGCGGCGCCTTCGGCCCTTATGCGCTGCAGGCGGCCATCGCCGCCTGCCACGGCCGCGCGCGAACCGCCGGCGAAACCGACTGGCCGCGCATCGCAGCGCTCTACGACGCGCTGGCCGAGTTGTCGCCGTCGCCCATCGTCGAACTCAACCGCGCGGTCGCGCTGTCGATGGCCTTCGGACCGGCCGCCGGGCTGGAGGTGGTGGAGTCGCTCATGGGCGAGCCTGCTTTGCGCGGCTATCACCTGCTGCCGACCGTGCGCGGCGACCTGCTTTTCAAGCTCGGTCGGCTCGACGAGGCACGCAAGGAATTCGACCGCGCGGCTTCGCTTACCCGCAACACGCGCGAACGGGCGTTGCTGCTGGCGCGCGCACGGGCATGCACCCTGAACTGAACGCCTGCTGAAGCCGCAACAGCCCGCGCGAGAGGAAAATGCGCGCCATGCGCCGTCTCTCTCATCTCCATTTCCTGTGCGTCTTTGGCCTGACCTTGTTGTCGGCCGCATCGGCCCAAGCCCAGTTCGATCCCTCCAAGGTGTGGGTCGAGCCGTCGGCCATTGCTGCGCGCTTTCCCGATCCGCCGGTGAGCTATGCCACGCCGGGCTTTCGCGCCGGCCGCACCGACTTTGCCTCGCACGCCGAGGTGCTGGCTTTTCTCGATGACCTGGCGCGCCAGTCGCCGAACGTGCGCGTCGAGCGCCTGGGCGTGTCGCAGCAGGGGCGCGAGATGCCGCTCGTGCTGCTTGCCGACCAGGGCCGCGTCGATCCCACGCGCCCCACCGTCATGGTGATCGGCCAGCAACACGGCAACGAGCCGGCCGGCGGCGAGGCGGTGCTGGCTCTGGCGCAGCAGTTCGCCAGCGGACCGGGCGCGGCGCTGCTGCAGAAGGTGAATCTCGTGCTGCTGCCGCGCGGCAATCCCGACGGCGCGGAGCACTTCACCCGCGTCACCGCCAACGGCATCGACGTGAACCGCGACCACCTGCTGCTGCGCACGCCCGAAGCCCGCCTGATCGCGGCGGCCACCTTGCGCTTTCGGCCGCAGGTGGTGCTCGACCTGCACGAGTTCACCGTCGGCGGCCGCTGGATCGACAAGTTCGGCGCAGTCATGAAGTACGACGGCCTGCTGCAGCCCGCCACCGTGGGCAACCTTGACGCCGCCATTGCCGCGAGCGCGCAGCGCGACTACATCGACGCCATCCAGGCTGCGTTCACACAGGCGGGGCTGCAGGGCTTCAAGTACCACACCACTTCTGGCGGAAAGACCGGCGATCGCATCGTCTCGATGGGCGGCGTGCAGCCCGACACTGGCCGCAATGTGAGCGGCCTGCATCAGGCTGTGAGCCTGCTGCTGGAGGTGCGCGGCGTGGGGCTGGGCCGCGCGCATTTCGCCCGTCGCGTGTACACGCAGGTGGTGGCCGCCACCACCGTCATCGAGACGGCGGCGCGCCAGGGGCCGGCGCTGATGCAGCTCACCGCGCAGGCTGGCCAGCGGGCCAAGGCGGACGCCTGCCACGGCGACCTCGTGGTCGAGGCCTGGCAGACGACGATGCGCCAGCGCCTGGACTTTCTCGATGCGAAGAGCGGGGAAGAAAAGGCGGTCGATGTCGAATGGCGCGCGGCCGAGCCGCTGAAGATCGCCAATGCGCGCCCGCGTCCGTGCGGCTATCTGCTGGCAGCCAGTGAAACGGTGGCCGTGCAGCGGTTGCAGTTGCTGGGTGTGCGCGTCGAGCGCATCGACAGCGCGGCGCCGTGGCAGATCGAGCGCTACGAGATCCTGTCGCAGAGCGACGGCCAACGCCAGGATGCGCGCGGCGCCATCGAAGACGGCGAGGCGATCCGCGCCTTCCGCGTGCGGCCACGTACCGGCCGCGCGGTGATGCCGCCGGGCAGCTTCTATGTGTCGCTGGCGCAGCCGTTGTCGCCATTGGTCAGCGCTGCGCTGGAGCCGGATTCGCAGAACAGCTATGCGGCGAACCGGTTGCTGGAGATCGGCGATGACAAGCTGCTGCGTGTGCCTGGTCCTGCGCCTGTGGGGGTTTGGCACTGAGTGCGTTGTTTGTTTTTTGGCGCTGCTGCTGTTCAGGGCGACGCTCCCGCCGACACGGTGCTCTTTTTCACGAATGTCCCCCGCTTCGCTCCTCCTTTATTTCGCGAAAAAGAGCCCCGTATCGACGCGAGCGCTCAGAGCACTTGTTGATCGGCCGCAAACGCAGAGCGTGTCCATGTGCGAATGGCACCAGGTGCTCCCCGCAGCGAAATAAAGGAGGAGCGAAGCGGGGGACATTCGCGGAGGGGAGCACCTGGTGTCATTCGCACTCGCCCTGAAGGTGTTCAACGACCGCAAGCAGTCAACAAAACGCGAGTTGAACGCGGCGCTAAGTTTTCAGCGGCACATTCGCCTCGGACGGTGACCCCGGCAAACCGAACTGGTGCCACGCGCGACGCAACTGCGTGTCGGACCCGAAGCCCGACAACTCCGCTGCACGCGTGACGTTCGCTCCCGAAGCCAGCGCGAGTTGTGCAGCCGCCAGTCGCAGGCGGCGCAGATAAGCCAGCGGCGCCACGCCCGCATGCTCGACGAACAGGCGCGTGAGGTGCCGTGCCGAGGTGTGGGCCACCTCCGCCATGCGCGGCACGCTCCACTCGGCCTGAGGCTGTTCGCTGACCGCGTCCTGCACGCGGTGCAGCGCGGCATGCAAGTGGTTGCGGTAGGCGAGAAAGGGCGACAGCTCCGGATCGTGCGGGCCGCGCCGCAACGCCACCACCATGGTCTGCGCCACCTGGGCCGCGAGGGCTTCGCCGCAAATCTCGGCAATGCGGTACAGCACGAGGTCGATGCCGGTCGTCACGCCCGCGCTGCTGTAGAGCGGTGGGTCGATCACGAACACGCGATTGGCCACCACGTCGCAACGCGGCTCCACCATGCCCAATTCGCCCAGGTGATGGTGGTGCGTGGTGGCGCGCCGCCCCGCGAGCGCGCCGGCGTGCGCCGCCAGCACGGCGCCGGCGCAGATCGTCACCAACTCCAGCCGGCCGCGCTCGAAGCGCAGGCCGCGCAGCCAGTGCAGCAGGTCCTGCGTCTCGGGGTTGTCGATGGCGATGCTGTTTCCGGGCAGGCCGACCAGCACCACCCAGGCCGGGCCGTCCCATTGCGTGGGCAGCGGCGCCAGCCCGGTAAGCGCAACGCCGACCGAGCTGCGCGATGTGGGCCGGGGGCTCGCGAATTCGAGCACGAAACGCTCGGGCTGGCCCATCGCGCGCAGCCGCTGGTTGGCGATGCGCAGCGCCTCGGCGGGCCCGGACCAGTCGAGCACGAGGCTGCCGGGCAGCAGCGCGAAGACTACGCGGATGGGTTGTTGCTGTTGCTGCTGTTGTTGTGGGTCCATGCGTAGTCCATCTGGCGCGCGGTGCGCTCGGCCAGTTCGCGTCCGGCCAGGCGCTCGACCAGGTGCAGGCTCATGTCGATGCCCGCGCTGATGCCGGCCGAGCTGACGATGCGGCCGCTGTCGACCCAGCGCACGCCTTCGCGCACATCGAGTTGCGGAAACTGCGCGCGCAGGTCGGTGATGTCTTCCCAGTGCGTGGTGACCGCCTCGCGCATGACCACGCCGCTTTTCGCGAGCAGGAAGGCGCCGGTGCAGACCGATGCCACGAGCTGCGCGCCGGCCGCGCTTTCCGCGATCCAGCGCAGGGTGTCGGGGCTGGCCATCGGCGCATCGACCACGCCGCCGGGAACGATCAATACGTCGGCTTTCGGGCCGTCTTCGAGCGTGTGATCGGCCAGCAGGCGAAGACCGGCGCGCGCCTGCACGGGCGATGCCTGCGCGACCGAGGCCACCTCGAACGGCGCGGCCGTGCCGGGCTGCATCCGCTGGCTGACGCGGCTGGCGGTGGTGAAGACCTCGAACGGCCCGGCGAAGTCCAGTGCCTCGACACCGTCGTAGGCCAGGATCAGCACGCGAAGGCTCATGCGCTGGCCTTCGCGCCGACGCGTTCCAGCGCCTGAGCCACAGTGCAGACCGTGGCGAAGCGGCCGTGCAGCACGGTGGCGGTGCGCGCCTTGATGTCGGCGGCGGCCAGCGGTTGACCGTCGGGCTGGGTCATGTCGAAGGTCAGCGTGGCATCGGTCACGTAGTCGACCTCCCAGCCCAGGTCCGAGGCGTGGCGCGTGGTGGTTTCGCAGCACTGCTCGGTGCGGATGCCGCTCACGATCAGCCGGCCGATGCCGTTCTGCGTGAGCCAGATGTCGAGCCCGCTGTTGACCAGCGCGCTGTGGCGGTGCTTGGTGAAGGTGGCCGAGGCCTCGAAATCGGCCAGGCCCTCGATGGGGCGGATGTGGCCCGATTCGACCGCGAAGGGATTGCTCGCGTCGGCCGGTTCGTCGACGTGGAAGATCCGCACGATCGGCGTGCCGGCGGCGGCGCAGCCCGTGATGAGCGCGTTCTGCGCGGCGAAATAGGGGGCTGCCAGGCGTTCGTCCCAGTACGGGCGCTGGCGAAACGACGCCTGGGCGTCAATCACAATCAGACAGGTTTTCATGGCGGTGGCTCACAAGGGCGGAATGGATGATGCCGCCTATTCTTGTGCGTTACCAGCCCATGGTCCGCTCGGGAGCGGACCAGAACCGATCAGATCAGGACATGGCCTGATCGGCCATGGGCCCTCAGACCAGCGCCGCCGCCTGCAGCTCTTTCTTCAGGTACGCGTAGTACAGCGGCGCAGCCACCAGCCCGGCCGGCCCGAACACCGCCTCGGCCACGAACATCACGGCCAGCAGCTCCCACACGCTCATTTGCGTGCGCGCGCCCACCACCTTGGCGTTGATCACGTACTCGGCCTTGTGGATCACGATCAGGAAGATCAGGCAGGCCAGCGCCGTGACCGGCGACACCGACAGGCCCACCAGCGTGATCACCGAATTGCACACCAGGTTGCCCACGATCGGCACCAGCCCGGCCAGGAAGGTCAGCGTGATGAGCGCCGGCGTGTACGGCAGGTGCGCACCCCACATCGGCATGATGAACAGCAGGAAGATGGCCGTGAGCAGCGTGTTGAAGGCCGCGATCCAGAACTGGGCCGCCACGATCTGGCCGAAGGCCTCGCCGAAGGTTTCCACGCGCTGGTGCAGTTGTTCGGCCAGCGGCTTGCGCAGCAGTGGCGCATGTGCCACTGCGGCCAGGCTGCCGACGATCAGGCCTACATAGGAAAAGAGCAGCCCGTGCAGCCATGCACGCCCCGCCATGGCCAGCGAACCGGCCTGCGCGCGCAGGTAGTTGGCGATCACGCGCTGGATTTCAGCGGCGCCTTCGGGCAGGTACGCCGCGATCTCTCCCGGCAGCTTGGAGCGCAACTCGAGGATGGTGCGGGCCGTGTAGTCGAGCAGCTCGCGGTACTGGTCGGGCGCGTCGACGATGTATTCACGGGCCTGCGACAGCAGCAGCGTGACCAGCGCGATCGGGCCGAGCAACACCAGGATGACGGCCAGTACGCCCGCCCAGCCCTCGGCACGCGTGCCGAACGACGGAATGCGCCGCAGGCCGCCGGTCAGCACGCGCGCGAACCAACGGGTGGCAAGGAAGCCGATGCAGACGCACAGCAGGCCCGGCAACAGGTGTTCCCACATCACCAGCAGCAGCGTGGCCAGCATCAGCAGGTAGCTGGCGATCATCACGCCGCGGGAGGCCGTCACGCGGGGGATGCGGGACGTGGAAGCCGTGGGAGCGGCTGTCGTGGTGGGTTGTTGCGGCTTTTTTGCCATCCGGGGTGCGGGTGCTTGCTCTGCTCAGGAAAATGGACGGAGCAGCCGGCGGTCAGCCGACGACCACCGCGGCGCCTTCGCCGCGCGCGGCGATCACGCCGATTTCGTGCACCGTTTCACCGGCGGCACGCAGGGTGGCGGCACAGGCGGCGGCTTCGGCCGCGTCGATCACCACGACCATGCCGATGCCGTTGTTGAAGGTGCGGTTCATCTCGATGTCGTCGATGCCAGCCACCTTCTGCAGCCAGGCGAACAGCTCGGTCTGCGGCCAGCTGCCCTTCTTGAGGTGGGCGGCCGTGCCTTCGGGCAGCACGCGCGGGATGTTCTCGAGCAGGCCGCCACCGGTGATGTGGGCCAGGGCCTTGATCGGGTGCTTGGCCAGCGCTTCGAGCACGGGCTTGACGTACAGGTGGGTAGGTTCCATCACGGCTTCGCGGAAGGGCTTGCCGTCGAGAGTGGCGGGCAGGTCGGCGCCCGCGCGCTCGATCACCTTGCGCACCAGGCTGAAGCCGTTGGAATGCACGCCGGCCGAGACCAGGCCCAGCACCACGTCGCCGGGCTTGACGTTCTGGCCCGTGAGGATCTTCGACTTTTCGACCGCGCCGACCGCAAAGCCCGCCAGGTCGTATTCGCCGGCCGGGTACATGCCAGGCATTTCGGCGGTTTCGCCGCCGATCAGCGCGCAGCCCGAAAGCTCGCAGCCGCGGGCGATGCCGCCAATGACTGCCGCAGCGGTGTCCACGTCCAGCTTGCCGCAGGCGAAGTAATCGAGGAAGAAGAGGGGCTCGGCGCCCTGCACCAGCACGTCGTTGACGCTCATGGCCACGAGGTCGATGCCGACGGTGTCGTGCATGTTCCATTCGAAAGCCAGCTTGAGCTTGGTGCCCACGCCGTCGGTGCCGCTCACCAGCACCGGCTCCTTGTAGCGCTTGGGCACTTCGAACAGGGCGCCGAAACCGCCGATGCCGGCCAGCACGCCTTCGCGCAGGGTCTTCTTCGCAAGGGGCTTGATGCGGTCGATCAGGGCGTCGCCGGCATCGATATCGACACCGGCATCCTTGTAGCTGAGCGGGGTGGGCGTGGGGGAAGTCATGGGCGGTCGAGGTCGAGAAGGGGGCGAACAGAGGGCGAAGGGGAGGCGCCGGTAACCGAGGCGGCCGGGCCGATAGAATTCCTCACGATTTTAAGGGCCCTCGCGGCCCCCTCCATGAACCTTCCCGGGATGAAACAGCTCGCGCTCGATATCGGCATTGCGACGGGCCCCAGCTTCGACGCCTTTTTTGCCGGCCCCAACGAGGCCGCGCTGAGCCACCTGCAACTGTGGGCGGGCAGCGCCGGCAGCCCTGTGCTGCACTCGCCGGTGCCGACCTATCTTTGGGGCGAAAGCGGCAGTGGCAAGACCCATCTGCTCGAATCAGTGCGTGTCGCACTGCGCGAGCAGGGCGCCAGCGTGGGCTGGCTCCACGCCGGCCTGCTGGAGCCGCCCGAGTTCGACGAGCGCTGGGGCGCCGTCCTGCTCGACGACGTCCACCTCTACACCGCGGTGCAGCAGCACGCGGCCTTCAACTGGTTCGTCAACGCCCAGACCCTGCAGCGCGGCGTGGTGGGCGCGGGCGCCTTGCCGCCGGCCGACCTGCCGCTGCGCGAAGACCTGCGCACCCGCCTCGGCTGGGGCCATGTCTTCCATCTGCAGGTACTGAGCGAAAGCGAACGCCGCGCGGTGCTGCGCCAGGCGGCCGATGCGCGCGGCGTGATGCTGTCCGACGACGTGCTCGACTACATGCTTCACCGCTTCAGCCGCGATCTGGGCAGCCTGATGGAGCTGCTCACGCAGCTCGACGGCTATGCCTTGCAGACGCAACGCGCGATCACCATTCCGCTGATCCGCTCCATGCTCGAGAACGAATAAAAGAGCGAACAAGGCTTTCAACCAACAATGATCAAGAAATTCATCGACAAGCTGCTCGGCAAGACCGCCGGCAGCACACAGGGCAAGAGCCGCTTCGGCAAGCGCCAGGAGGTGCCGGCAGAGGTTCACAAGATCGATCCGGCCCTGGTCGACGAACGCGCGAAGAACGTGGTCACCACGCTGCAGCAGGCGGGCTACGAGGCTTATGTGGTGGGTGGCGCGGTGCGCGACCTGCTGCTGGGGCTGCGCCCCAAGGATTTCGACGTGGCCACCAACGCCACGCCCGAGCAGGTCAAGTCGCTGTTTCGCCGCGCCTTCATCATCGGGCGGCGCTTTCGCATCGTGCACGTGGTGTATGGCCGTGGTCGCGAGCATGAGGTGATCGAGGTCTCGACCTTCCGCGCCTACATGGACAACGCCGCCGCCGAGCAGGTGGCGGGCAACGAGCGCACCAGCAAGGGCGAGCTGGCCAGCATGAAGCACGCCGTGGACGCCAGCGGCCGCGTGCTGCGCGACAACGTCTGGGGCCCGCAGGAAGAGGACGCGGCGCGCCGCGACTTCACCGTCAACGCCATGTACTACGACCCGGCCAACCAGGTCGTGGTCGACTATCACAACGGCATCAAGGACGCCCAGAAGCTCACGTTGCGCATGATCGGCGACCCGGCCACGCGCTACCGCGAAGACCCGGTGCGCATCATTCGCGCCATCCGCTTCTCGGCCAAGCTCGCGGCCCTGGGCTTCAAGATGGAAGCCAAGACGGCAGCGCCGCTGATCGAGTCGAGCAAGCTGCTGGCCGATGTGCCGCAGAGTCGCCTGTTCGACGAAATGCTCAAGTTGTTGCAGACCGGCCATGCAATTGCCACGGTCGAGCAACTGAACAAGCTGGGGCTGGCCAAGGGTATCTATCCGCTGCTGGACGTGGTGGTCGAGCGTGCCGACCAGCCCTTCGTGAAGGCGGCCCTGCAGGACACCGACCGCCGCGTCGGCGAAGGCAAGCCCGTGGCGCCGAGCTTCCTGCTGGCCTGCGTGCTGTGGGCCGACGTGCGCGACGGCTGGGCCCAGCGCCAGGAAGGCCAGCGCGGCCAACGTCCGCAGGCGCCGTTCCCGGCGCTGCAGGATGCCATCGACGACGTGTTCAATGCCCGTATTGGCGACGTGTCGGGCCGCGGCAAGCTTGCCGCCGACATGCGCGAGATCTGGATGATGCAGCCGCGCTTCGACAAGCGCACCGGCTCCACGCCCTACAGCCTGGTCGAGCAGGCGCGTTTTCGCGCCGCCTTCGATTTCATGCGCCTGCGCGCCGACGTGGGCGAGGTCAGCGAGGCGATTGCCGAGTGGTGGCAAGAGTTCAGCACCGCCGACGATCTGCGCCGCCAGGACCTGCTGGAGCAGGTGCGCGAAGAGCAGAAGGTGCGCCAGCGCGTGCGCGTGCGTGACCCCGCGCCCGCACCGGCCAAGCCCCGCAATGAGCCGGCCGCGCGCCCGCAGACCCGCGATGACCAGGATGCCGGGCAGGACGACGAGGTTGAAGTCGAAGCCGGCGCCGTACCGCCCGATGGCGAGTTTGCTGCGCCGCGCAAGCGCCGGCGCCGCCGCAACAAGCCGCGCACTGGCGGCGGTGGCGGCAGCAGTGAGGGCGGCGGGAGCGCCGCTGGCGAATGAGCGCGCCCGGCCAGCCGAAGGACGGCAAGAAAAACCCCGCAGCCAAGACTGCAGCCAAGACCCCGGCCAAGAAGTCCGCACCGCCGCGCGCGGGCGGTGCCAAGCCGCCGTCGGCAGGCGCCAGAAGCGGCCCGCCAGCACGCCGTGCGCCCGCGGGTGCCCCAGTGCGTCGCCTGCGTGGTCCGCGTGAGGACTACCCGACCGTGCAGGCCTTCGTCGCCATCGGCGCCAACCTGGGCGATGCCGAAGCGTCCGTGAAGGCCGCCATGGCCGCCATCGGCGCGCTGCAGCGAACCCAGGTGACGGCCCGTTCGTCGCTCTATCGCAGCGAACCGGTGGATGCCGAAGGCCCCGATTTCATCAATGCCGTGGTTGCAGTGCGCACCGGCCTGGATGCCGAGCAGTTTCTCGTGGCCTTGCAGCGCCTGGAGACGCAGGCCGGCCGCGAGCGGCCTTTCCCCAACGCGCCGCGCACGCTCGATCTCGACCTGCTGATGCACGGCAATTCGGTGATCGACACCCCGACGCTGACCCTGCCGCATCCCCGCATGCGCGAGCGCGCCTTCGTGCTGAAGCCGCTCGCCGAAATCGCGCCCGACAAGGTGCCGCGCGCGGCGCTGGCGCGCGTCACTGGCCAAGTGGTCAAGCGCATCGTCTAGACGGCCGCGCTGCTGATCGAGGCGCGCCACATGGGCGTCGTTTGCGGTGGCCGGCATCTGCTCGCATTGCGCCAGCCGATCTGAATTTCCGGCGTTCTGGTGGCCTCGAAAAGCCGGTTGGGCCGGGTTGGGCGCTCGCGCCCGTTAAACTTCGCCCGTTTTTTCATGAAGGCGTCATGAAATTGTGATTGGCGCACCCCCAGGAGTTTCCATGTTCGGCAAGCTGCTGCCCCGCGAGGGCAATTTCTTCGAGATGTTCAACCAGCACGCCGAGCGCATCGTGGAGGCGGCCAGGGCGTTCGAGCAACTGGTCGCCAACTACAGCGACGTGCACCTGCGCGAGCAGTACAACCGCGACGTCGACAACGCCGAGCGCGCGGCCGACCGCGTGACGCACGACGTCAACCGGCTGATCCACAAGACTTTCATCACGCCCATCGACCGCGAGCAGATCCACAAGCTCATCAACACGATGGACGACGTGGCCGACCTCATTCAGGACTCGGCCGAGACCATGGCGCTGTACGACGTGCGCCACATGACCGACGAAATCGTGCGCCTCACGGCCCTGAGCGTGAAGTGCTGCGATCGCCTGAAAGACGCCGTCAAGTTCCTCGGCAAGATCGCCGACCCTGCGGTGGCCGAGGCGGTGCTCAAGACCTGCGAGGAAATCGACCGCCTCGAGTCGGACGCCGACCGCGTGATGCGCAGCGCCATGAGCAAGCTGTTCCGCGAGGAGCCCGACGTGCGCGAGGTGATCAAGCTCAAGGCAATCTACGAATTGCTCGAGACGATCACCGACAAGTGCGAAGACGTGGCCAATGTGATCGAGGGCATCGTCCTCGAGAACTCCTGAGCGGGTAGCGATCGATGGCAACGGTTCAGGTCGCCCTCTGGGTGGTGATAGTGCTGGTCGTGCTCGCGATCCTGTTCGACTTCATGAACGGGTTTCACGACGCCGCCAACTCAATCGCGACGGTGGTCTCCACCGGCGTGCTCAAGCCCGGGCAGGCCGTGGTGTTCGCGGCGTTCTTCAACCTGATCGCGATCTTCGTCTTTCACCTGAGCGTGGCGGCCACGGTGGGCAAAGGCATCGCCCAGCCCGGAGTGGTCGATGTGCACGTGGTGTTCGGCGCGCTCATCGGCGCGATCAGCTGGAACCTCGTGACCTGGTACTACGGCATTCCGAGCAGTTCTTCGCATGCGCTGATCGGCGGCATCGTGGGCGCGGTGATCGCCAAGACGGGCACCAGCGGGCTGGTGGCTTCGGGCATCTGGAAGACGGTGGCATTCATCTTCGTGTCGCCGCTGCTGGGCTTCCTGCTGGGCTCGATGATGATGATTGCGGTGGCCTGGGGCTTCCGGCGTGCCACGCCTTCGCGCGTCGACCGGTGGTTCCGGCGGCTGCAACTGGTTTCTGCCGGCGCCTACAGCCTGGGCCACGGCGGCAACGACGCGCAGAAGACCATCGGCATCATCTGGATGCTGTTGATCGCCACCGGCTATGCATCCGCCAGCGACGCGACACCGCCGAGCTGGGTCATCGTGAGTTGCTACACCGCGATTGCCCTGGGCACCATGTTCGGTGGCTGGCGCATCGTGAAGACGATGGGGCAGAAGATCACCAAGCTCAAGCCCGTGGGCGGCTTCTGCGCCGAGACCGGCGGGGCGCTGACGCTGTTCCTGGCCACGGCGCTGGGCATTCCGGTGTCGACCACCCACACCATCACTGGCGCCATCGTCGGTGTCGGTTCCACGCAGCGCGCGAGCGCGGTGCGCTGGGGCGTGGCGGGCAACATTGTCTGGGCTTGGATCTTCACGATCCCTGCCTCGGCTTTCGTTGCCGCGATCGCCTACTGGGTCAGCATGCAGTTGTTCTGAGGACTACTGCGAAATCTTCCGGCCTTCTTCGATCTGGTGCTCGAAGTAGCGCTGGAAGCTGAACACGATGCTGGCCATCAGGATCGTGCTGCCGAAGAAGAGTGACAGCACCACGGCGCCGATGGTGAACCAGTTCGTCTGACCTGGCTTGGCATCCGTCGGTGCGCTCGCGTTGAAGCGGGCGTTCCACTTCTCGGGCGTCATGAGGCCATAGACGATGGCCATCAACGCGCAGCCCGCGATGGTGAAACCCAGCATGGGGATCAACGCCCAGCTCAGGCCGTCGTCCACACCATACATGCGCACGCGCTCGATGCCGTAGATGCCCAGCGCCGTGGGAATGGGCAGCAGCCAGCCCAGCAGGTCGCCCATGCCGCGCAGGTAGAAGCGGTGCAGCCCCAAAGGGCCACCGAGGAAAGAAAGCCAGGCTGCGGTTGTCTTGTTTTTCATTCGGGTTTTGTTGTGCTGCCTTCGCCGAGCACTTTTTCCATCAGGACCACGTCGCGCCATTCTCCGAACTTCCAGCCGCAATCCTTGAGTACACCCACATGGGTGAAGCCCTGGCTGCGGTGCACGCCGACCGAGCCGGCGTTGGCGGAGTCGCCGATCACCGCGATCAGCTTGCGAACGCCGACCGCCTCGGCGGCCTGCGACAGCGACGCCAACAGCTTGGCACCCAGACCCTTGCCGCGTGCTGACTCCGACATGTAGATCGAGTCTTCGGCCGAAAAACGGTAGGCCGGACGCGGCTTGAACCAGTTGCAGTAGGCAAAGCCCAGCACCTCGCCGTCTTCTTCCGCGACCAGGTAGGGCAGGTTCTTGCCGAGCACGTCGGCGCGGCGTGCCGCCATGTCGGTGGCGGAGGGCGCTTCGGTCTCGAAAGTGCCCGTGCCGTGCAGCACATGGTGGGCATAGATGGCCGTGATGGCCGCGACATCGGCGTCGCGGCTGGGGCGGATGGTGAGGGTCATGCGGTGGAAGAAAAGAGACGGAAAGAGACGGCCCGGAGCCGAATATTCGGAGAAAACGCGGAGCGGGCTATAATCGCAGGCTTTTCAGCGTGTCGCTGGCCGGGTGGCCATGTCGCGTGTCTCGACGCTGGAAGAACATTGTGAGCGGGCCTCTTTCTCATCCAATTGGCTCGCTGACCACCCAAGGATAAATCATGGTCGTCATTCGACTCTCCCGCGGCGGCTCCAAAGGCCGTCCGTTCTTCAACATCGTCGTGTCGGACAAGCGCGTTCGCCGCGATGGCCGTTTCATCGAGCGCCTGGGTTTCTACAACCCGACCGCCAAGGAAAACGAAGAAAGCATCCGCATTGCCCAGGACCGCCTGACCTACTGGAAGAGCGTTGGCGCGCAAGCCTCGCCCACGGTCCTGCGCCTGATCAAGCAAGCTGCAGCCGCAGCGCCCAAGGCGGCGGCTTAAGCCGTCCAGCACGGCGATGTTGCCCACACTCGAAGCCGCCGAATTGCCGGCGGATGCGATCGAGGTAGGGCGCATCGCCGATGCATGGGGCATCAAGGGCTGGTTCAAGGTCCTGCCCCACAGCGCCCAACCCGAGGCGCTTTTTTCTTCCAAGCGCTGGTTTCTGCAGGCTCCCGGAGCTGCTGCAAACACCGCTTTCCGGCTCGCGATCCGCGAAGCCAAAGAACATTCCGACAGCATCGTCGCCTCGTCCGAGGACGTGCCTGACCGCAATGCGGCCGAGGCCCTGCGCGGCGCGCGCATCTTCGTGCCACGCTCGAGCTTCCCGACGGCGAGCGTCGACGAGTACTACTGGGTCGACCTGATCGGCCTGTCGGTCGTCAACCGCGAGGGCGTGACGCTCGGCACCGTGCGCGAGTTGCTCGCCACCGGCCCGCAGACCACGCTGGTGCTGGCGGCCGAAGAAGACGGCAAGGCCATCGAACGCATGGTGCCCTTCGTCTCGGTCTTCGTCGACAAGGTCGACCTGCCCGGCCGGCTGATCACGGTCGACTGGCAACCCGAATACTGATTCGGGTCTTGCGCGCATGCGCTTCGACATCCTCACCCTGTTTCCCGAGTTGTTCGCGCCCTTCGTGGCCAGCGGCGTGACGCGCCGCGCCTATGAGTCGAAGCAGGTCGAGGTCGTGCTCTGGAATCCTCGCGATTTCGCGCAGGGCAACTACAAGCGCGTGGACGATCGCCCCTTCGGCGGCGGCCCCGGCATGGTGATGATGGCGGAGCCGCTCTCCGCCTGTCTCGACGCGGCCCTGGCCGCGCGTGGCGCGCAGGCGCCCGTCGTGCTGTTTTCCCCCATCGGCGAGGCGCTGCGCCATGAGGCGGTCGAACGCTGGTCCGCCAGCGAAGGCGCGGTACTGGTTTGCGGCCGCTATGAGGGCATCGACCAGCGCTTCATCGATGCACGCGTCACCCATCAGATCAGCCTTGGCGACTTTGTCCTCTCGGGTGGCGAGATTGCCGCGATGGCGCTGCTCGATGCCGTCGCCCGGCTGCAGCCCGGCGTGCTTGGCGACGAGGCCAGCCACGTGCAGGACAGTTTCAATCCCGCACTCGACGGCCTGCTCGACTGCCCGCACTACACACGGCCCGAGCAATGGAACGGGCAGGGCGTTCCGGCGCCACTGCTCTCGGGCCATCATGCGCAGATCGAACGCTGGCGGCGCGACCAGCGCCTGGCCATGACGGCCGCGCGGCGCCCCGATCTGATCGATGCAGCCCGTGCCGCCGGCCTTCTGGGCAAGGCCGATGAGGCTGCCCTCAAAAAAAAGCTATAATCTTCGGCTGCCCGATCCTCTGCCCGGCCGCGCCTGGTCTTTTCGTTGCTCAAGCGATGGATGCCAACAGCGCCTTTTGTGTAGCCCGACACGATCGAACATCAGGAAATCATGAACCTCATTGAAACCCTCGAGCAGGAAGAAATTGCCCGTCTCGGCAAGACCATTCCTAATTTCATGCCCGGTGACACGGTCATCGTCAGCGTGAGCGTCGTCGAAGGCACCCGCAAGCGCGTGCAGGCCTACGAAGGCGTCGTGATCGCCAAGCGCAACCGTGGCCTCAACAGCGGCTTCACCGTGCGCAAGATCTCCAGCGGCGAAGGCGTGGAGCGTACGTTCCAGACCTACAGCCCGCTGATCGCCGGCATCGAAGTCAAGCGTCGTGGCGATGTGCGCCGCGCCAAGCTGTACTACCTGCGCGAACGCAGCGGCCGCTCGGCACGTATCAAGGAAAAGCTGCCGAGCAAGTCGACGGCTGCAGCCAAATAAGCTGCGCCTGTCGTGCAAGAAAAGCCGCCGCTCTGGCGGCTTTTTGCATTGGTGCTTCGCACAAAAGACAGCATCGCCTTTTTACGCTCTACTCCATCTACCCCGTTACCGGCCAACCCATCTCTTGACCACCACTTCCGTCCCCGCGCAATCCTTGGCCCTCGAACCCGTGAATGCCGTGGTCCCGCCCACGCTGCTGCAGTTCGACCCGCGCGAGGCGCCCTTCGTGGACGGCAGCGATGGTTTGCCGGCGGTGTCGCCCACGCAACTGACGGCGCAGGCGTTGCGAGCACGCTTCGCTACGCCTCCGGTGTGGACGCCCGAGCTGCGCCGCGAACCGCGCATGGTCGACCGCGCTCCGGCGCAGGCGGCTGTGCTGGTGCCGATCGTGCAGCGTCCGCAAGGCGCGACCGTGCTGTTGACCGAGCGCACCACGCATCTGTCGAACCACTCGGGCCAGGTTGCGTTTCCGGGTGGACGTGTCGATCCGGAAGATGCCAACATCGCAGCCGCCGCATTGCGCGAGGCCTGGGAAGAGGTGGGCCTTTCGGCGCAGTTCATCGAAGTGCTGGGGAGCCTTCCAACCTACACCACGGTGACCTCGTTCATCGTGACGCCGGTGGTCGCGCTGGTGCAGCCCGACTTCGAGCTCACCATCAACCCCTACGAAGTGGCCCAGGCCTTCGAGGTGCCGCTGGCCTGGCTGATGGATCCCGCCAACCATCGCCGCCATGCCGTGAGCGCCATCGACGGCCGCAAGCGCGAGTGGTACTCGATGCCTTATCAGGACGGGCCCGACGAGCGCTTCGTCTGGGGTGCGACCGCGGGCATGCTGCGCAATCTCTATCGCTTCCTCGCCGCCTGAATCGGGGCTGATTCAGGCTTGAATCCGGCCTGAACCTTCAGGCTCTCTCGCTATCATCGAAGGATGAGCTTCTTTGCCATCCTGTGCGCGTTGCTGATCGAGCAGGTGCGGCCGCTGGGCCCGCGCAACCCCGTGTACGGCAGCGTTCTGGCGTGGACACGCTGGACCAGCCGCAACTTCGACGCGGGCAAGCCGCATCACGGATGGATCGCATGGGGGCTTGCCGTGTTCCTGCCCACGCTGGTGGCGCTGGGCGTGCACTGGCTGCTGGTGCTCACATTGGGCCTGCCCTTCGCGGTGCTCTGGAGCATCGCGGTGCTCTACGTCACGCTGGGTTTTCGCCAGTTCAGCCATCACTTCACCGACATCCGCGATGCCCTCGACGAAGGCGACGAGCCGCTTGCGCGCTCGCTGCTGGCGCACTGGCAGGGTGTCGATGCCGCCGATTTGCCGCGCAGCGAAATCGTGCGCCATGTCATCGAGCATTCGGTGATCGCCGCGCATCGGCATGTGTTCGGCGTGCTGGCCTGGTTCTCGGTGATCGCGGCCATCGGTCTCGGGCCGGCCGGCGCGGTGTTCTATCGCATGAGCGAGTTCGTTGCGCGTTACTGGGCGCACAAGAACGGCGCCGCGGTGCAGCCTTCGAGCGTCTCGGTGCAGCAGGCCGCAGACGGCGCCTGGCACGCCATCGACTGGCTGCCGGCGCGCATCACGGCCCTGGGTTTTGCCGTTGTCGGCAGCTTCGAGGAGGCGATCGACTGCTGGCGCAACGACGCGCGGCGCTTCCCGAACGAAAACGACGGCGTGATCCTGGCCGCCACCTCCGGCGCGGTGAACGTGCGCCTGGGCGGCGGCTCGCTGAGCCCCATCCCGACGCTCGATCCGTTGTCGCGCGCGCAAGCCGGCGATTCCATTGCGGATGGCCGTCCGCCCGACAGCGGCAGCACGCCGGGGCGCGAGCCCGAGCCCGGCCACCTGCGCAGTGTGGTCGGCCTGGTCTGGCGTTCGGTCGTGATGTGGATGGTGCTGCTGGCCTTGCTCACCCTTGCTCGCCTGCTGGGCTGAGCGACCACCTGGAAACGCCATGACCACCGCAGTGCCGGTCTTCTGGAGCCCGCGCATCGGCGCGCTCGAACCCTATGTGCCCGGCGAGCAGCCGCGCATCCAGAACCTCGTCAAGCTCAACACCAACGAGAACCCGTACCCGCCTTCGCCGGACGCCGTTGAAGCGATCCAGCGCGCGGCCGCGAACGGCCTGGAGCTCTACCCCGATCCCACCTCGCTCGCGCTGCGTGAAGCGGTCGCGCGGCGGCACGGGCTGCAGGCCGATCAGGTCTTCGCGGGCAACGGCTCGGACGAAGTGCTGGCACACGCCTTCTTCGCTTTCTTCCAGCAGGCCGAGCCATTGCTGATGCCGGATGTGAGCTACAGCTTCTACAAGGTCTATGCCCAGATCTACGGCATTGCCTGTGAGCTGCAGCCGGTCGATGATGGCCTGCGCATCGATGTCGATGGTCTCGCGGCCAGGGCACGATCGGGCTGCGGCGGCATCGTGCTCGCGAACCCGAATGCGCCCACCGGCATCGGACTGCCGCTGTCGCGCATCGAGCAGCTTCTCGCGTCTTGCCCCGATCGCGTGGTGCTGGTCGATGAGGCCTATGTCGACTTCGGTGGAGAAAGCGCGCTGCCGTTGATCGGCAAGTACCCGAACCTGCTCGTGGTGCACACCCTCTCGAAGTCGCGTGCGCTGGCCGGCCTGCGGGTTGGTTTCGCTTGCGGCCAGTCGCACCTGATCGACGCCTTGGTGCGCGTCAAGGACAGCTTCAATTCCTACCCGCTCGACCGGCTGGCTTCGGCGGGCGCCGTGGCGGCGCTCGACGACGAGGCGTGGTTCAAGGCTACTTGCGACAAGATTGCCGACACCCGCGAGGGCCTCAGCCTGCAGCTCGAAGACCTGGGTTTCGACGTGCTGCCTTCGCAGGCCAACTTCGTGTTCGCACGCCATCCGCAGCGCGACGCGGCCGAACTGGCGGCGCTGCTGCGCGAGCGCGCGGTGCTGGTGCGGCATTTCAAGCAGCCGCGCATCGCACAGTACCTGCGTATCAGCATCGGTACGCGCGAGCAGTGCGGCGTGCTCGTGCAGCACCTGCAAGAAATCCTGACCTGAAACCTCTGAGAGAAGTCTTGTTGTCGATGTCGAGCATTCACACCGATCCGCGCGCCGTCGCCTGCGCGTCCTTCTGGCAAGCCTTGAGCGATCGGCTCGAGAGTCTGCGTCCCTTGTCGGGCCACGAATTGGTGGGAGCGCTGAACGAGCTGCTGAAGCCCTTCTTTCCGAATCTGGCCGCCGAGGTGATGGGCGATCCGCCAGCCTTCAAGCTCGTGCTGACGGCGCAAGGCGCCGAGGACGAATTCGAAGACCTCATGACGCTGGTGCAGAGTGCGCCCGCGTTGCCCCAGGTCGAAGTGGAAGCCTTCCGCCAGCGCATGAGCGAAGGTTTCAGCATGCGCATGAACGACTTCGAGCTTGCCTGCGCGGACGTTCTCGTGAAGCAGGAGCCCTACCGGGGCCGGGTGGCGCTGGAGATCGGCTTTGCCAAGCCCATCCCCATGGACATGCAGGACCACGCGCGCCACATGAGCCTGATCATGCTCGACCACATCCTGGGCGAGTACGACTTCGCCGTGAAAGTCGGTGCGGTCGATCATGTCGAGGCCGATGCGCACGCGGATTTCGATGGCGTGCCGCTCGATGATTTCGTGCACCTGTTCGACGCGTGCTGGCGCGAGGATCTCGGCCACACCGGCGTGTTTCCCGTCGGCGAACATGGCTGGTCCGGCCTGACCGCCACGCGCACGGCCGAGGACGGCAGTGAGGTCGAGGCGGTCGTGATGCGCAACGATGCCGCGAATGCGCTGCTTGGGCGTGCGGACCTGGGGCATCGGCTCTCGGCCGCCATTCCCGTCGAATCGGCTGAAGAGCTGGACGAGGCGCGTGTCTACGAAGACCGATTGACCGCACTGCTGCAGACGCATGAAGAAGGCTGCTGCACGCACGTCGTGTTGGAGGAGGGCGTTCGCACCATCCACTTCCACGTGGCCAATCCGGAGGCGGCGATTGCCCATGCGCAATCGCTTCAGGTGGAGTCGGAGTTGCCGGTCAGGCTCGACCTTGCGTTCGATCCGACCTGGAAGTCGTACCGCGTCTGGCTGAACTGACGCCCGGCCTCAGTACCGTTTCTGGCTTAGTTCGGCGAACAGCTCGCCGTAGATCTTGTAGCGGCTGGCGCTGATGGCGTTTGGCGCCGTGTTTGCGGCCGAGGCCACATTGGCAATCACGCCGCAGCCCGGCTCGTGCAGGTGAGTGCAGTTGTAGAACTTGCAATCGCCCATGTGCTCGGCAATGTCGGGCATCAACCCGGCAAGCTGCATCGGCTCGATGTGGTTCAGGCCGAACTCCTGAAAGCCCGGTGAATCGATCAGGCCGGTGGTGCGCGCTTCGTCGATCCAGTACCAGGTGGTGCTGGTGGTCGTGTGCTTGCCTGAGTTCAGTGCCTGCGAAATCTCTTGCGTCAACACGGTCGCGCCGGGCACCAGCAGGTTGGTCAGCGTGCTCTTGCCCGAGCCGGAGGGTCCGAGCACAAGGGTCGACTTGCCGGCAAGAAGCTTCATCAACGAGGCGTAGTCCGCTTCGCCCGAGGCCTTCAATGACAGCGGCAGCACGCCGTGATGCATGCGGCGATAGGGCGCCAGCTTGTTCCACGCACGCCCGAAGGGCTCGACGAGGTCGCTCTTGTTGAGCGCGATGATCGGTGTGATGCGCTCGGCCTGTGCCGCGATCAGCGCTCGCGCCAGTTGATGCTCTGAAAATTCCGGCTCGGCTGCGATCAGGATCAGCACGTGGTCGAGGTTGGCCGCAAACGACTTGGTGCGGATCTCGTCCTGTCGATAGAAGAGGTTGCGGCGCGGCAGCACTTCTTCGATGGTGCCTTCGTCTTCGGTGGCCTGCCAGCGCACGCGGTCGCCGACGACGGCCTGGCTCTTCTTGCCGCGCGGGTGGCAGATCAGCCGCTCGCCGGTGGGTGTTTCGACAAGGCAATGACGCCCATGGCTGGCAACAACGAGGCCGTCGTGCAGCGTCTTCGCTGCATTGGCTGCCAACGCAGCGGCGCGGGCCGGTTTAGCCACAGGCGTGTTCCGTCATGCGGCGGCGCCTGCAAGCAGCGCGTTGGCCTGCCGCGCGCAATCGAAGTCGGTGACCGACAGGCCGCCCACGTCGTGCGTGTTGAAGCGCACCACGCAGCGGTTGTAGTGCACCGACAGGTCGGGGTGGTGGTCTTGCGTGTGCGCCACGAAGGCCAGCGCGTTCACGAAGGCGATGGTCTCGAAGTAGTTGGCGAAGGTGAAGGTCTTCTCGATGGCGACATCGGCGCCGTCGCCGGTGAGCTTCCAGCCGTCGAGCTGGGCAAGGCCCGAGACGATCTCTGTGGCGCTCAGTGCCTTGCGGGGAATGTTTTTCCAGTCTTTGGGCTTGAACATGCTGCTCATGAGGGGCTTCGGCAAAAGGTGGTTGATGCGACGGTCATGCCGCCGTCATGCGCGCAAGGCGCTCGGAGGCAGGCGGATGGGAGTAGTAGAACTTGACGAACACCGGATCGGGCGTGAGCGTCGATGCGTTGTCCTGGTAGAGCTTGAGCAGGGCTGCCGACAGGTCGGCGCCGCTGGTCTGGGCCACCGCATAGGCGTCGGCCTCGAACTCGTGCTTGCGCGACAGGCGCGCCGGCAGCGGTGCCACGAAGAAGCCGAACACCGGCACGGCCAGCATGAACAGCAGCAGGGCCAGCGCGCTGTTGGGCGCGGCCATGTTGGGCTGCACGCCCAGGCCCGTGTAGAACCACACCTGGGTCGAGACCCAGCCCAGCAGCGCGAAGCCGGCGAGGCTGAGCGCGAACATGGCGACCAGCCGCTTCACGATGTGGCGGTGCTTGAAGTGGCCGAGTTCGTGCGCGAGCACCGCCTCCACTTCCCCGGCGTTGAGCTGGCGCAGCAGCGTGTCGTAGAACACCACGCGCTTGCTCGCGCCAAAGCCGGTGAAGTAGGCATTCGCATGGGCACTGCGGGTGCTTCCGTCCATCACGAACAGGCCCTTGGCGGCGAAGCCGCAGCGCTTCATCAGCGCCGTCACGCGGGCCTTCAGCGTCGGGTCGTCAAGCGGCTTGAACTTGTTGAACAGCGGGGCAATGAAGGTCGGGTAGATCAGCATCAACAGCAGGTTGAAGCCCATCCACGAGGCCCAGGCCCAGAGCCACCAGAGCGTGCCGGCCGCGCCCATGAGCCACAGGATGAGCGCCGCGATTGGCAGCCCGATCAGCGCGCCGAGCAGCGTCGACTTGGCGGTGTCGGCCAGCCAGAGCTTCCAGGTCATCTTGTTGAAGCCGAAGCGCTCTTCGAGCCTGAAGGTCTGCCAGAGCGTGAAGGGCAATTCGAGCAAGCCGCCGATGGCAGCAAAGGCCGCCAGCAGCACCAGTTGCTGCACCATGCCGCCGCCGATCCACACCAGCAGCAGCTTGTTGAGCAGGTCGAGCCCGCCGAGCAGCGTCCAGCCCAGCAGCAGCGCGGCGCTCCAGGCCATCTCGACGAGGCCGAAGCGCGCCTTGGCGATGGTGTAGTCGGCTGCTTTCTGGTGGGCGGCGAGCGTGATGGTCTGGGCGAAGGCGGGTGGCACGGCGCCGCGGTGCCGCGCCACGTGGCGCACCTGGCGCGAAGCCAGCCAGAACTTCACGAGCAGGCCCGCAACCAGCGCGACCGCAAAGGCAATGGTGAAGATGAGCGAATAGGACATGGAGCGCGGAGTTTAGCCCTCGGTATCTGCAGGCGCGGGCCGTCGGCGACAATCCCGCGATGCCTGAATCCACTGTCCCGACGCCCCCCGCAGTCCCGCCCACCCTGAAGAAAAGCGACCAGAACCTGGTCTGGCTGGACTGCGAAATGAGCGGCCTCGACCCCGAGAAAGAGCGCCTGCTCGAAATCGCCGTGGTCGTCACCGGCCCCGACCTCACGCCCCGCATCGACGGCCCCGTGCTCGTCATCCACCAGAGCGACACCGTGCTCGACGCCATGGACGCCTGGAACAAAGGCACCCATGGCCGCAGCGGCTTGATCGACAAGGTGAAAGCCTCCACGCTCGACGAAGCGGCGGCCGAGCAGCAACTGCTCGAATTCATCGCCAAGTACATCCCCCGCAGCGGCTCGCCCATGTGCGGCAACACCATTGGGCAGGACCGGCGTTTCCTGGTCAAGTTCATGCCCAAGCTGGAGGCGTACTTTCACTACCGCAACCTCGACGTCAGCACCCTCAAGGAACTGGCCAAGCGATGGAAACCTTCGGCCTACAGTGCCTTCAAGAAGCAGCAGGCGCACACCGCACTGGCCGACGTGCACGAGTCCATCGAAGAACTCGCCCACTACCGCGAAACCTTCCTGCGCCTGACTGATTGACAGGGGATTAGGTAAAAACCCGAAGCCGTGCCATAATCGCAGGCTTCGCTGATTGGTGCATGTTTTGAACACCCAGTCAGCGTCTCTTGCATCTCCCTATCTTGCACACCGCGCCCGATCGCATCCGCTGATCAAAAAGGGCCACAGCCTCAGGCGTTAGCCAGAAGCTGAATGTCGTTGGATGGTTGATGTTTTTAACCACCAACGGGGCGTCGCCTACGGCAGCGCTCGCGTTTGAGATTGATATCTACATGACCGACGCTTTTGAAGCGCAGGGCGAGTTCGCGCCTGTGCAATCCGCTACCAACAACGAATTCACCGCCGCTGTGGACACCATGTCCGAAGCGCCGATCCTCGAGGCGCTCGATGCAGCCGCCCCCGAGGTCGCCGTGGTGGAAGAACCCGCAAAGCCCAACGGCTTCGTCAAGCTCGGCCTCGCGCCCGAGCTGATCGCCGCCGTGGCCGACATGGGCTTCACCCAGCCGACCACCGTGCAAGACAAGGTGATCCCGATCGCCATGGGCGGCGACGCCGGCCAGGACGGCAAGGCTCGCTTTGTCGACCTGATGGTCTCCAGCCAGACCGGCTCGGGCAAGACTGCCGCTTTCCTGCTGCCCGTGCTGCACACGCTGCTGAAGCGCCAAGCCGAAGCAGAAGCAGAAGCCAAGGCCGAATTCCAGCGCCTGGCCGCTGAAGCCGCTGCCCGCGGCGAAGCCGTGCCGAAGAAGCCGAAGCGCAAGGACCCGACCAACGCCCGTCATTTCAAGGCTGCCACCCCCGGCGCCCTGATCCTGTGCCCGACGCGCGAACTCGCCCAGCAAGTTGCGCACGACGCCATCGAACTGGTTCGCCATTGCCGCGGCCTGCGCATCGCCAACGTGGTGGGCGGCATGCCTTACCAACTGCAGATCGCCAAGCTGCAGAACGCCGACCTCGTGGTTGCCACGCCCGGCCGCCTGCTCGACCTGCAACGCTCGCAGCAACTGAAGCTCGACCAGGTCAAGTTCCTGGTGGTCGACGAAGCCGACCGCATGCTCGACCTGGGTTTCTCCGACGACCTGGCCGAAGTCAACCAGCTCACCATCGAGCGCCAGCAAACGATGATGTTCAGCGCCACCTTCGCGCCGCGCATCCAGCAACTGGCCCAGCGCGTGATGCGCGAACCCCAGCGCATCACCATCGACAGCCCGCAGGAAAAGCACGCCAACATCAAGCAGTCGCTGTACTGGGCTGACAACAGCCAGCACAAGCGCAAGCTGCTCGACCACTGGCTGCGCGACACCAGCATCAACCAGGCGATCGTGTTCGCCAGCACGCAAGTCGAGTGCGACGGCCTCGCCAACGACCTGCAGCAGGAAGGCTTCAGCGCCGTGGCGCTGCACGGCGCCCTGAGCCAGGGCCTGCGCAACCGCCGCCTGATGGCGCTGCGTCAAGGCCAGGTGCAGATCCTGGTGGCCACCGACGTTGCCGCTCGCGGCATCGACGTGCCGACCATCACCCACGTCTTCAACTTCGGCCTGCCGATGAAGGCCGAGGACTACACCCACCGCATCGGCCGCACCGGCCGTGCAGGCCGCGACGGCCTGGCGATCACCTTTGCCGAGTTCCGCGATCGCCGCAAGATCATGGACATCGAGCAGTACAGCCGCCAGCAGTTCAAGGCTGAAGTGGTTGCCGGCCTCGAGCCGCAACAGCGCATGCCGCAATCGCGTCCCCCGATGGGTGAGTACCGTGGCGGCGGTCGCGACAGCCGTGACAACCATTCGCGCGACCGCAAGTTCGGTGGCGCACCTCGCGGTGGCAATGCCGGCGGCTTCGGCGGCGGCAACAGCGGCTACGCCGGTGCCAGCGGCTTCAACGACCGTGGCTCGCGTGGTCCGGGCGCTCCGGGTCCCCGCGGCTTTGGTGGCGGCCAAGGCCATGGTCATGGCGGTGGTGGCTACAACGCCGGTTTCGGCGGCGGCCGTGACGAAGGCAATGGCGGTGGTGGCGGTTACGGTCGCAAGCCGGGCTGGGGCGACAACGCTCCGCGCGGCGGCAACGGCGGTGGCCGTGGCGAAGGCGGCGGTTTCGCACCTCGCGAAGGTTTTGCGCCGCGTGAAGGTTTTGCACCGCGCGGCAATGGCGCAGGCCATGGCGGCCCGGGCAAGGTGTTCGTGCCCCGCGACGCACAAAAGCGTGCGTTCAAGCCCACGCGCTGATCCATCGCCAAGCGGCCAATCCGCCGCTTCGCACCAAAAAAGCCCGCGCTTCGCAAGAAGCGCGGGCTTTTTCATTGCGGGTTTCCGAGGGGCCCGTTTCAGTGAAATTTGATTGACACCTGAATCGATGAAAAGTAATGTAATAGCGCATTGCTTCCCCGGGTCCGCCCAGCGGCCGCCGGTTCATCGACATCTGCTTTTCAACTTTCGAACATGAAAATTGCGATTCTTGGAGGTGGTCATGGTGCCTACGCGGCCGCTGCCGACCTGTCCGAAGCCGGGCACGAGGTGCGCCTGTGGCGTCGCGATGCAGCGGCACTGGCGCCCGTCGTGCAAGCCGGTGCCATCACGCTGAAAGATGCCGACGGCGCGCGCGAAGTGCGGCTTGCATTGGCGACCGCCGACATCGGCGCGGCGCTCAAGGGCGCCGAGCTGATCGTCATTCCCACCCCGGCCATCGCGCAGCACGACATCGCGCTTGCGATGGCGCCGCATCTTGTCGACGGCCAGGTCGTGTTCTTGCCGCCGGGCACCTTCGGCAGCTATGTGATGGCAAGGGCCGTGAAGCAGGCGGGCAACCGCGCCGATGTGGCCTGGGCCGAAACCGGCACCTTGCCCTATCTGGCGCGCAAGCACGGCGAACGCGAAGTGAACGTCACGATCCGCGCCATCCGCCTGCCGACCGGTGTCTACCCCGCGCGCAAGGAGGCTGCCGCCATCGAGGTGATCCGCAAGGCCTACCCGGCCGTGCATGGCTGCGGCAACGCGCTTTCGGGCGCATTGATGAACGCCGGCCCCGTCATTCATCCGCCACTGATGGTGATGAACGCCGCGCCGCTGCAGCATTTCGAGCGCTGGGACATCCACAACGAAGGCACGCAGCGCGCGGTGCGCGACGTGACCGACCGGCTCGACCAGGAGCGCATCGCTGTGCGCGAAGCCTTTGGGCAGGGCGCGCCGCACTATCCGCTGGCCGACCACTACAACAACGACCGCTGGATGTACGGCGATGCCCACAAGCAGCTCGTCAAGTCGGGCGACTGGCGCGAGAACATCGACCTGCACACGCACCGCTACATCACGGAAGACACCGAACTCGGACTCGCCTTCCTTGCCTCGGCGGCACGCCATGCCGGTGTGGATGCACCCATCGCGCACGGCCTGCTGGCCATCGTTGGCGGCTTTCTCGGGCGCGACCTGCGCCTGGGCCCGCGCACCTTCGAAAGCCTGGGCCTTGCCGACCTGAGCGCGGCGCAGCTCAAACAGAGGCTGCACGATGGCGAATGACGCCGCGCTGCCCCGCTTCGCGGCCGTCGGCGCGGGTCGCATGGGGCGCGGCATCGCGATCGCGTTCGCCTACGCCGGTCACCGCGTCTCGCTGATCGACCTGCGCCAGCGCAGCGATGAAGCCTGGCAGCGATTGCGCGACGAAGCCAAGGCCGAGATCGAAGCGAGCCTGACCGGCCTGTCGCAACTCGGCGTGCTCGATGCGCAACAGATTCAATCCATCGCCGCGCGCGTGGATTTCGTCAACGCCGCCGCTGCACCGAAAGCGCTGGCCGCCGCCGAACTGGTGTTCGAGGGCGTTCCTGAAACGATGGAAGCCAAGCGCGAAGCCTTCGAGCAGCTCAACCGCCACTGCCGCGACGACGCGATCCTGACCTCGACCACCAGCAGCATCCTCGTCACGCAGCTCGCAGCGCTGGTGCGTTTGCCTGCGCGCTTCCTGAACATGCACTGGCTCAACCCGGCGTATGTGATTCCCGTGGTGGAACTGAGCTGCCATCCGGGCACCGATGCCGCCGTGCTGGCGCGCACCAAGGCGCTGATGGAAGAGATCGGCAAGCTGCCCGTGGTGTGCGGCGCGTCGCCGGGCTACATCGTGCCGCGCCTGCAGGCGCTGGTCATGAACGAAGCGGCCCGCATGATCGAGGAAGGCGCTGCCACAGCCGAAGAAATCGACAAGGCCACGCGCTATGGCCTGGGCTTGCGCTTCGCGGCGCTCGGCGTGGTCGAGTTCATCGACTTCGGCGGCTGCGACATCCTGCACCACGCAAGCCGCGAGATGTCGGCATCGCTCGATGCCGGCCGCTACACTGCACCGGCCATCGTCGGCCGCATGGTCGAGGAAGGGCGGCTGGGGCTCAAGAGCGGCAGCGGCTTCTACGACTACGAGGGCCGCGACATTGCCGCCTATCGCCGCGACGTGCTCTCGCGCACGCTCGGCGAGCTGCGGCATGCGGGCCTGTGGCGCGCACCGGCCGACGAGACGCTGTCATGACGATTCGCCGTGCCTTCGCCGACCTGTCGGTGGGGCAGGTGCATTACGCGGCATGCGGCGATCCACAGGCGCCCGCGGTGCTGTTGCTGCATCAGTCGCCGCGCAGTTGGGCCGAGTACCGTGATGTGCTGCCGTTGATCGGCGCACAACGCCACGCCATCGCCATGGACACTGCCGGCTTCGGCGACTCCGCCGATGGCGGCGTGCCGGCGAGCATCGCGCAGTGGGCGCGCGTGGCTTGCGAGCTGCTCGATGCGCTGCATATCGAGCGCGCCGATGTGGTCGGGCACCACACCGGCGGTGTCGTGGCGCTCGAACTTGCTGCGGCGTTTCCCGAGCGGGTGCGCAGCCTCGTGCTGTCGTCCACGCCGTACACCGACGAGGCCTTTCGCCGTGCGCGTGCGGACAGGCCGCCCATCGACGAAGTGGCGCCTAGTGAAGACGGCAGCCATCTCACCGCGCTGTGGCAGAAGCGCCAAAGCTTCTATCCACCAGGGCACCCCGACCTGCTCGAAGCCTTCGTGCTCGATGCGCTGAAGGTCGGCCATCGCGTCGAAGAGGGGCATCGCGCCGTGGCGTCTTACCGCATGGAAGACCGCATCGGCCGTGTGACGCAAGCAGCACTCATCATCCGCGCCACCGACGATCCATTCGCCGCGCCGCACGCGCAGGAGCTTCAGCGCCATCTGCCTCAAGCGCGCATCGTCGACATCGCAGGCGGCATGGTGCCGCTGCCCGACCAAATGCCCGAGGCTTTCGCGCGCACGGTGCTCGACTTTCTCTCGACGCTGCCATGAAGGCCGTTCGCATCCATGGCTTCGATGCGGTGCCTGTGCTCGAAGAAGTGGCCGATCCCGTGCCACGCCCTGGTCGCACCATCGTGCGAATGCAGGCCGCGACGGTCGGCCATATCGACCGCACCGTGTGGCGAGGCAGCTTCCTGCGGCATCCACCGTTGCCCTACACGCCCGGCGTGGAAGCCGCCGGCATCGTCATCGCAAGCATGCGCTACGACGTCGGTCAGCGCGTGTGGTTGCGGGGCAGCGGGTTGGGTACGTTGTTCGACGGCACCTGGTGCGAGCAGATCGATGCACCCGACGAGGCGCTCGGTGTCTTGCCCGATGCGCTGCCGATGACGCTGGGTGCAGCATTCTTTTCACCCAGCACATCGGCCTGGGTGGCCTTGCACGAAGTCGCCAAGCTGCAGGCGGGAGAACAAGTCCTGGTGACCGGTGCAAGCGGTGCGGTGGGCTCGCTCGTCGTTCAGCTTGCACGCGATGCTGGTTGCACCGTGACCGCAGTCGATCCGAATGCAGAACCCCCGGCACTCGCGAGCGCCGACCTCTTGATCGACACCGTCGGCGGGAGCGTGCTTTCAGCGGTGTTGCCTTCCGTGCGTCCGGGCGGACGCGCCGTGCTGATCGGCTACACCGCAGGCCCGGTGCTGCAACTCGACATCGCCCACTTCCTGCAGCGCGACGTGGCATTGCTTCCGCTCAACATGTTCAGGCGAGAGGCCGCGGGCCGTGCCGCAGCGCCCGAGCTGCTCGCGCGATTGGCCGATGGGCGCCTGCACCTCGAAGTGCAGAGCTTTGCCCTTGCCGACGCAGCCCTTGCGCTCGACTGGATCGCGCAGCGCGGGCATCGCGGACGCGCCGTGCTCGTGCCTTAGTCTTCTTCGGGTGCCTCCACCGGCACATGCACGTGCAGGTCGATCATCTGCCGCAACGTTTGCTTCAGTTCTTCGGCGCGTCGCAATCCGAAGGGCTCCAGCACGCGGCGTTCGTGGTCCCGCGCCAGTTCCATCAGGTGCTCGACAGCCTTCAGGCCCTTGCGCGTGATGCGCACCAGCGTGATGCGGCGATCACTTTCGTGGGGCAGGCGCTCGACCTGTCCGCGCGATTCCATGCGGTCCAGCAGCCGCGTCACCGTCGGCTGCTTGGTCACCGTCACCTGCGCAAGCTGGCCGATGCTGATGGCATCGCTGCCCGCCAGGGAGGCCATCACGCGCCACTCCGACACAGAAAAGCCCTGCTGCCGCGCGACCTCATGGAACTCCGAGGAAATCAGCTGGCTGGCCTGCGCCAGCAGCGCCGGCAGGTAGTCATCGACAAAGCGATGCGATGCAACGGGTTGTTCATCCATGAAGGCACCTCATAGCCAGACAGCCCACAGCGGCCGCGGGCACGCTGCTTGCATGTCTAGGGTAATACATGATTGTGGATACATTCATTTGTCAACATTATAGAAAGCATGATGTGGCAGATGAGCGCATCGTCCCACGATAGAGAACAAGGACCCACATGGCTGAGCGTTCGTTCGTCGAAGAAGTCAAGAAACTGCGGCTTTCTGGTGGAGATGTCTTCCGCGGGGAGGGCATTCTGGCCGTGACCAAGGCCTTGCTCGAATCGGGTGTTTCCTATGTCGCCGGCTACCAGGGCGCGCCCATCTCGCATTTGATGGACGTGCTGGCCGATGCGCAGGACATCCTGTCCGAGCAGGGCATCCGCTTCGAGAACAGCGCCAGCGAGGCCACTGCCGCCGCCACGCTGGCGGCATCCGTCAACTACCCGCTGCGCGGCGCCGTCACCTTCAAGGCCACCGTGGGCACCAACGTCGCTTCCGACGCGCTGGCCAACCTGGCGTCGGGCGGCGTCACCGGCGGTGCGTTGATCATCGTGGGCGAAGACTACGGCGAAGGCTCGTCGATCATGCAGGAGCGCAGCCACGCGTTCGCCATGAAGTCGCAGATATGGCTGCTCGATCCGCGCCCGAATCTGCCGAGCATCGTCGATGCGGTCAAGCAGGGCTTCGATCTTTCCGAGGCCAGCAACACGCCCGTGATGCTCCAGTTGCGCATCCGCGCTTGCCACGTGCACGGTCACTTCATTGCCGGCGACAACAAGCGCGCGAAGTTCACGCTGCAGGAAGCGATGGAAAACCCGCAGCGCGACGTCAGCCGCATCGTGCTGCCGCCCGCCAGCTTTGTGCATGAGCAGGAAAAGGTGAAGGACCGCTGGCCCGCCGCCGTGCGCTTCATCGAAGAGCGCAAGCTCAACGAATTCTTCTCTGAAGACGCCGACGACATCGGCATCATCGTGCAGGGCGGCAGCTACAACACCATGCTGCGCGCGCTCGAACGCCTCGGGCTGGCCGACGTCTACGGCAACACCCAGGTGCCGCTTTACGTGATGAATGTGGCCTACCCCGTCATCGAGAGCGAGGTGCTGCGCTTCTGCGAAGGCAAGCGCGCGGTGATGATCGTGGAAGAGGGCCAGCCCAACTTCGTCGAGCAGAACCTTGCGACCATCCTGCGCCAGGCGGGCTCGACCACTGCGCTGCACGGCAAGGACATGCTGCCGGTGGCCGGCGAATACACGTCGTCCGAGTTGCTGAAAGGCGCGCGCACTTTCTGCGAGCGCTATGAACGACTCGCACCCTTGCCAGTGCCCACGCCAGTACGCAAGGTGATCCCGCTCAAGGAAGTGGCCGCCATCGGCATCGATGCGGCGCCCGAACCCGCGCTGCCATCCACATCGCTGGGCGAAGTCGTGCACGCCCGCCCGCCAGGCTTTTGCACCGGCTGCCCCGAGCGCCCGATCTTCAGCGCGATGAAGCTGGTCGAGCGCGAACTCGGCCCGCATCACGTGAGCGCCGACATCGGCTGCCACCTGTTCTCGATCCTGCCGCCCTTCAACATCGGCAACACCACCATGGGCTATGGCCTTGGCGGAGCGGGCGCATCGGCGCTTAATGTGCCGGCGGGCAAGCGCGCGATATCGATGATGGGCGACGGCGGCTTCTGGCACAACGGCCTGACCAGCGGCGTGGCGAATGCGGTCTTCAACAAGAGCGACAACCTCACCATCGTTGTCGACAACAACTACACCTCTGCCACCGGCGGGCAAGACATCCTGTCGTCGCATGCCGTGAACAAGACGCGCAGCACCGGCCATGCCATCGAGCGCGCCGTGCGCGGCGTGGGCGTGGAGTGGGTCCGCACGCTGCGCCGGACCTATGACGTGGCCGGCATGCGCGATGCGCTCAAGGAAGCGTTGACCACCAAGACCCAGGGCCCCAAGGTCCTGATCGCGCAGTCGGAGTGCATGCTCAACAAGCAGCGGCGCGAGAAACCGCTGGTGCGCAAGGCCATCGCCGACGGCAAACGCATGGTGCGCGAGAAATTCGGCGTCGACTCCGACACCTGCACCGGCGACCACTCCTGCATCCGCCTGTCGGGCTGCCCGTCGCTGTCGATCAAGCCCAACCCCGATCCGCTGCGCACCGATCCGGTCGCGACCGTGCTCGACAGCTGCGTGGGCTGCGGCGTGTGCGGCGAGGTTTCGCACGCAGCCGTGCTGTGCCCTTCGTTCTACAAGGCGCAGATCGTGAGCAACCCCAGCCGCTGGGACATGCTGCGCGAGCGCGTGCGCGCAGCGGTGATCGGCTGGCTGCAGCGTGGCGAAGCCCGTCGCCGCGAAGCCTATGCCTTCTGAACCCATGACGAACAAGGTGCAACCCATCAAGATCGCGATCCTCGCCATGGGTGGGGAGGGCGGCGGCGTGCTGGCCGACTGGATCGTCGACATGGGCGAGGCCAACGGCTACGTCGCCCAGACCACGTCGGTACCGGGCGTGGCCCAGCGCACCGGCGCCACCATCTACTACGTCGAGCTGTACCCCACGGCGCAAGCCGAAGCGGACGGCGGCCGGCCGGTGCTGGCGCTGATGCCGTTGCCGGGCGACGTCGACGTGGTGCTGGCGTCGGAACTCATGGAAGCGGGCCGCGCCGTGCAGCGCGGGCTTGTCACGAGTGACCGCACCACGCTGATCGCATCTACGCACCGCGTGTTCTCCATCGCGGAAAAAAGTGCGCTGGGCGATGGCCGTGTCGACAGCGCGCAACTGCTCGCACACACGACCAAGGCCGCCAAGCGCTTCATCCGCTTCGACATGGCGCAGGCCGCCGAAGTGTCGGGCAGCGTGATCAGCGCGGTGCTGTTCGGTGCACTGGCCGGCTCGGGCGTGCTGCCCTTCAGCCGCGCGCAGTTCGAGGCCACCATCGAGCGCGGCGGCGTGGGCGTCAAGCCCAGCCTCAAGGCTTTCGGCGCCGCGTTCGCGCGAGCCCAGGCCGGCGACGACGGCGAAACCGTGGAAGCCGCACCCCTCGCCACGCCAACGCCGCAGCCGCGTCACCCCGCCGTGCGCGCCCTGGTCGAACGCGCGCAGCGCGACTTCCCGGTGGCGGTGCAAGACTTTCTGCTCGAAGGCGTGCGCCGCCTCATCGACTACCAGGACACGGCCTACGCCGGTGTGTACCTCGACCGCATGGCCGCCATCGCCGCGCTGCCGAACGACGACGGCCATCGCCTGCTGCGCGAAACCGCGCGCCATCTCGCGCTGTGGATGTCCTATGAAGACACCGCCCGGGTCGCAGCCCTCAAGACCCGCGCGACACGCTTCGAGCGCGTGCGCGGCGAGGCCCGCGTGCAGCCCGGACAGGTGCTCGCCATCAACGAATACATGCACCCGCGCCTGCAGGAAATCTGCGAGACGCTGCCGGGCGGCATCGGCCGCTGGCTGATGAACTCGACGCTGCCGAAGAAGCTCGTCGAGCGCTACACCCAGCATGGCCGTGTAATCCAGACCAGCTCGCTGCGCGGCTACCTCATGCTGCGCACCGTGGCGGCATGCAAGCGCTGGCGCCTGTCGACCATGCGCTACGCCGAAGAAAACCGCCGCATCGAGGAATGGCTCCAGCGCATCGCCGCCACCGCGCAGCGCAACCCTGAACTCGCGGTGGAGCTGGCCCAGTGCCAGCGCCTCGTGAAGGGCTACAGCGACACGCACGAGCGCGGCCTGCGCAACTACGACACCGTGATGCGCGCCTTCGAGCGTGCGGGCGCGGCGCTGGCACCCGCCACGCTGCGCGAGTTGCGCGACGCCGCGCTGGCGGACGAACACGGCCACAAGCTGCAAGCCGCACTGGCGCAGCACGCCCTGGCCTGAAGAGACACAGAAGATGACCGCTCCCACCGCCACCCTTGAACTGCGCGTCGCCGAAACGCGCGAACTCAATCCGCTGATCCGCATGCTGCGCCTGCGCGCCGAAGACGGCCGTGCCTTGCCCGGTTTTGCAGCCGGTGCGCACATCCGCGTGCAGGTGTCGCTGCCCGATGGCAAGACCGACTGGCGTCACTACTCGCTCATCAACTTCGCAACGGCACGCAATGCCACCAACGCGCCAACCGAGTACGTGATCGCGGTGCGCAAGGAGGCCGAAGGCCGGGGCGGCTCGCGCTTCATGCACGAGCAGCTGAAAGAAGGCGACGCCATCGCCATCGAGCCACCGAAGAACGACTTCCCCCTGCACACCGGGCCCGGCGGCACAGTGCTGGTGGCCGGCGGTATCGGCGTCACGCCGCTCGCCACCATGGCTGCACGGCGCCGCGCGGAAGAGACGCCCGTGCGCATGCACTACGCCGGCCGCAGCCGCGAGCTGATGGCCTTCCTGCCGGAGCTGCAGGCACTGCTGGGCGACGACCTGCGCGTGCATGCCGACACTGAGGCCGGCGCACCGCTCGACATCGATGCACTGCTCGATGCCGTGCCCACCGGCGACCGCCTCTACGTCTGCGGCCCCAAGGTCATGCTCGACGCCGTGCTCGCCCGCACCCAGGCGCGTGGCTGGGAACACGACCGCGTGCACTTCGAGCTTTTCACCGAACCGGTCGCCGAAGAAGGAGACCAGCCCTTCGAGGTGGAGCTTGCCCAATCGGGCCAGCGCTTCACCGTGGCCGCCGACCAGAGCATCCTCGATTGCTTGATCGAGAACGGCTGCGACCCGATGTTCGACTGCAAGCGGGGCGAATGCGGCGTGTGCGCCGTGCCCGTGCTCGACGGAGAAATCGACCACCGCGACTACGTGCTCACCGCCCGCGAGAAGGCCGAGGGCAATGTCATCCAGATCTGCATCTCGCGCGCCAAGGGGGCGCGGCTGGTGCTCGACATCTGAAGAAATCAGGAGGCACAACACCATGACCTCGTACCGAGACAACCCCGACGCGATCCGCGCGCTGGTGCAGAACGACCGCGTGCACCGCGACCTGTACACCAGCCAGGAACTGTTCGAGCTGGAGCAGGAGCACTTCTTCGCCAACACCTGGAACTACGTCGGCCACGAAAGCCAGATCCCGAAGTCCGGCGACTGGTTCAGCAACGAGATCGCGGGCCGCCCGCTGATCGTCGTGCGCCACACCGACGGCAGCGTGCGCGCGATGATGAACCGCTGCGCCCACAAAGGCTCGCGGCTGGTGAGCGGGCCTTGCGGCAACACCGGCAAGTTCTTTCGCTGCCCCTACCACGCGTGGACCTTCAAGACCGATGGCGCGCTGCTGGCCATTCCGCTGAAGACCGGCTACGAGAACACGGCGCTGCACGAGTGCGAGTCGGCCAAGGGCCTGACGACGCTCAAGCATGTGCGCAGCCATCGCGGCTTCATCTTTGTGAAGATCAACGACGCCGGCCCCGACTTCGACGAATACTTCGGCGACTCGCTCAGCTCCATCGACAACATGGCCGACCGCTCGCCGGAAGGCGAGCTGGAAATCGCGGGCGGCTGCCTGCGCTTCATGCACCAGTGCAACTGGAAGATGTTCGTCGAGAACCTCAACGACACCATGCACCCGATGGTGGCGCACGAGTCCTCGGCCGGCACCGCCAAGCGCATGTGGGCCGACAAGCCCGAAGACGAACCCAAGCCCATGGCGGTCGAGCAGTTCGTGCCCTTCATGTCCGACTACAAGTTCTTCGAGGACATGGGCATCCGCACCTACGACCACGGCCACAGCTTCACGGGCGTGCACTTCAGCATTCACAGCAAGTACAAGGCGATCCCCGAATACGACAACGCCATGAAGGCGCGTTACGGCGAGGAAAAGACGGCGCAGATCCTCGGCATGGCGCGGCACAACACCGTGTACTACCCGAACCTCACGATCAAGGGCGCGATCCAGGCGATCCGCGTGGTCAAGCCGATCTCGGCGGACAAGACGCTGGTCGAGAGCTGGACCTTCCGCCTGAAGGGCGCGCCACCCGAGCTGCTGCAGCGCACCACCATGTACAACCGGCTCATCAACTCGCCGTTCTCGGTGGTGGGGCATGACGACCTGCAGGCCTATCGCGGCATGCAGGCCGGCTTGCACGCGAGCGGCAACGAATGGGTGAGCCTGCACCGCGACTACGACCCGTCGGAGCTGAAGGGCGGAGAGATCACCACCGGCGGCACCAACGAGCTGCCGATGCGCAACCAGTACCGCAGCTGGGTGCAACGCATGACGGAGACCATGTGATGGCCGGCACCGACACCCACTCCGAAGTCACCCGGCAGGACCTGATCGACTTCGTCGTGAACGAAGCGCACCTGCTCGACACGCGCCGCTACGAGGCGTGGAACGCGCTCTTCACCGACGACGCCTTCTACTGGATTCCGCTCGTGCCCGACCAGGAAGACGGCCTCAACCACACCTCGCACCTCTATGAAGACAAGCTGCTGCGCGACCTGCGCATCGAGCGCCTGAAGAGCCCGCGCGCGTTTTCGCAGCAGCCGCCGAGCCGCTGCCATCACCTGCTGCAGGTGCCGGTGGTCGAACAGTTCGACGCCGAGGCGAACCGCTTCGTGGTGCGCACCGAATTCCACTACACCGAATCGCAAGGCGACGAATTGCAGTTCTATGTCGGCACTTTCTTCCATCACCTCGTGGTGCAGGACGGCGCGCTGCGCATGACGCTCAAGCGCGTCAACCTGCTCAACTGCGACGCGGCCCTGCCGGCCGTGCAACTCTTCATCTAAGGACGCGATGACACACGCCACCGTCCATCAAGTCTTCGCGGCCACTGCGGCGCGCACGCCCGGGGCCGAGTTTTTGTTCACCGAATCGGTGACCGCCGCGGCCTACGGCATTGCAGCCGGTGCGATCCGCTGGGGCGAAGCTGCTGCAGAGGTCGAGCGCCTGCGCGCGGCCTATGCGCAAGCCGGTTACGGGCACGGCCACCGTGTCGGCCTGTTGCTGGAAAACCGGCCCGCCTTTCTCTTTCACTGGTTCGCGCTCAACGCACTGGGCGTGAGCGTGGTGCCGATCAACGCCGAGATGCGCTCGGCCGAACTGGTCTACCTGATCGGCCACAGCGAGATCGGCCTGGCCGTAACGCTGCCCGAGCGCGCCGGCGATCTGCGCTCGGCGGCGGCCCAAGCTGGCGTGGCCTTCGAGACGATGGGGCCCGACGACGCGGTTCCCCGCGCGAAGACGGCGGCACCGCGTGCCGGCGAGCCCATCGGCGTCGATACCGAATGCGGGCTGCTCTACACCTCGGGCACCACCGGCCGGCCCAAGGGCTGCATCCTGAGCAACGCCTACTTCCTGCGCGCCGGCGAGTGGTATGCCGCGCTCGATGGCGTCTGCAGCATCCGCCCCGACGCAGAGCGCGTCATCACGCCGCTGCCGCTCAACCACATGAACGCGATGGCGTTTTCCACCATGGTGGTGCTGGTCGCGGGCGGTTGCCTGGTGCAGCTCGACCGCTTCCACCCAAAGACCTGGCTGGCCAGCGCGAAGGAAAGCGGCGCCACCATCGTTCACTACCTAGGCGTGATGCCGGCGATGCTGCTGTCGGCGCCTGCATCGGCCGCCGACCGCGACCATGCGATCCGCTGGGGCTTCGGCGCCGGCGTGGACCGCAAGAACCACGCGCCCTTCGAAGAGCGCTTTGGCTTCCCGTTGGTCGAGGCCTGGGCGATGACGGAGACCGGTGCCGCCGCCTGCATCATGGCCAACCGCGAGCCGCGCCTTGTGGGCACGAGCTGCTTCGGACGGCAGGAAGATTTCGTCGAGATCCGCCTCGTGGGCGAGGACGGCAGCGACGTCGGCGTCGATGCGCCGGGCGAACTGCTGGTGCGCTCGGCCGGCGACGACCCCAAGCGCTACTTCTTCACCGGGTACCTGAAGGACGAAGAAGCCACCCGCGAAGCCTGGGCCGATGGCTGGTTCCAGACCGGCGACCTCGTGCGCCGTGATGCCGAGGGCAACTTCTTCTTTGTCGATCGCAAGAAGAACGTGATCCGCCGCAGCGGCGAGAACATCTCGGCCGTCGAGGTCGAGAGCGTGCTCAACCAGCACCCGGCCGTAAAGACTTCGGCTGTGGCCGCCACGCCCGACGCGGTGCGCGGCGACGAGGTGCTGGCCTGCATCGTCATGCGCGAAGACGCAGATGCCTCGCAGCGCGCGCAGATCGCCGCCAGCATCGTCGAACACGCGCTGGCGCAGTTGGCCTACTACAAGGCTCCCGGTTACGTGGCCTTTGTCGACGCGTTGCCGCTCACGCCCTCGCAGAAGATCCAGCGCGGGCAGCTGCGCGAGATGGCGCAGACGCTGCCGGGCCAGGGCCATTGCATCGACACGCGCGCGATGAAAAAGAGGCAGGCATGACGAAGCGACGACTCTCCTACGAAGGCGTTGCGGTGGCCGTGCCGGTCACCGTGCCTTACGTGCGCTACTCCACGCGCACCGCGCACTGGTTCATCGGCCAGGCCATCGAGGCGCTGGTCGAGGCCAGCGGCGTGGCCAAGGAACAGATCGACGGCCTGTGCCTCAGCAGCTTCTCGCTCGCGCCCGACACGGCCGTGGGCGTCACGCAGCACCTGGGCCTGTCGCCGCGCTGGCTCGACCATGTGCCTACCGGCGGTGCCTCGGGCGTGATGTGCCTGCGCCGCGCCGCGCGGGCCGTGCAGGCGGGCGATGCCGACATCGTGGCCTGCGTGGGAGCGGACACCAACCACGTCGATTCCTTCCGCCAGACGCTCGGCAGCTTCAGCAACTTCGCGCGCGACGCCAGCTACCCCTACGGCTCGGGCGGCCCGAACTCGATCTTCGCGTTCATCACCGCAAACTACATGCGCACCTATGGCACGAAGCGCGAAGACTTCGGCCGCATCTGCGTGGACCAGCGCACCAACGCGCTCGGCAACCCGAACGCGATGTTCAAGAAGGCATTGACGCTCGACGAGTACATGGCCGCGCGGCCCATCTCCGACCCCATTCACCTGTTCGACTGCGTGATGCCCTGCGCCGGTGCCGACGCCTTCCTCGTGATGAGCGAGGAACGTGCGCGCGACCTGGGCCTGGCGCACGTGGTGATCCGCGGCGCCATCGAACGCCACAACGCCTATGCCGAAGACCCGGTGATGGTGCAGGGCGGCTGGCGCAAGGACCGCGACGACCTCTACGCGCAGGCCGGCGTGCAACCCGCTTCGCTCGACTTCGTGCAGACCTACGACGACTACCCGGTGATCGTGATGATGCAGTTCGAGGACCTGGGCTTCTGCGAGAAGGGCGAGGGCTCGGCCTTCGTGCAGTCGCACACCATGACCTTCGATGGCAGCTTTCCGAACAACACGAGCGGCGGGCAACTGTCGGCCGGGCAGGCGGGCGCGGCGGGCGGCTTCCTCGGCATGGTCGAGGCGATCCGCCAACTGACCGATCAGGCCGGAACGCGTTCGGTGCCCGACGCTCAACTCGGCCTTGTCGCCGGCTTCGGCATGGTGACCTACGACCGCTGCCTCTGCACAGGCGCCGTCATCCTCGGGAGACCCGCATGACGATGCCCCTGATGCGCCCCCCGCGCAAGAACCCGGTGCTGCGCACCCGGCAGATGAACCTGCCACCCGGCGCGCGCGGCCGCGTGGCGCTCGGCCTCACGGCCGCCGCTGCCGAAGGCCGCTTCGAGCTGCAGACCTGCGAGGACTGCGGCACCGTGCAGTACCCGCCGCGCGAGGTCTGCCACAAGTGCCTGTCGGCCGCCCTGCGCTGGCGCCAACAAAGCGGCGAGGGCGAGTTGCTCGGCAGCACCACGCTGCACCACAGCAACGACCTGTTCTTTCGCGAGCGGCTGCCCTGGCGGCTGGGCCTTGTGCATCTCGATGCCGGCCCCACGCTCATGGTCCACCTGCACGGCGAGGTCGGCGATGCACCACAGCGAGTGCGCGTGGGCGCCCGGCTCGACCGCGCGGGGCAGGCCGTTCTCATTGGTTTTCCGAATGAAGGGAGTGCCCATATGGCCGACGACAAGATGCTGCGTGAAATGACCAGCGACCCCAAGTTCCGCAAGGCGCTGGTGACCGACGGCAAGACCGAGACCGGCCAGGCCATCGTGCGCGCGCTGGTGAAGGCCGGCGCCGACATCGTCTGGGTCGGCCATGCAGAGCCGTGGAAGAAGATGGGCGACGGGCTTGACGACATCTCGGCGCTGCCACAGGTCACGCTGGTGCCGCTGGACCTGACGAACGGCCGGCAGGTGACGGAGCTTGCGGGCTCCATCGGCGGCAAGGTCGACATTGTGATCAACAACGCCGAGGTGCACCGCACCTTCGGCATCGGCGCACGGCGCGGCACCGACGTGGCCAAGGCCGAGATGGACATCAACTACTTCGGCCTGCTGCGTCTTGCGCAGGAGTTCGGCCCAGCGCTGAAAGGCCGCTCGGCCGATGGCGAGACGGGCGCGACGGCCTGGGTCAACCTGCTGTCGATCTATGCGCTCAGCAACTTCCCGCCGCACGGCACCTTCAGCGCATCGAAGGCTGCGGCGCATTCGCTCGCGCAGTGCCTGCGCGCCGAGATGCGGCCGGCCGGCATCCGCGTGATCAACGTGTTCCCCGGCCCCATCGACGACGAATGGAACCAGCACACGCCGCCGCCCAAGCTGGCGCCCACCGCGCTGGCCAACGCCATCGTGAAGGCGCTGCGCGACGGCGTGGAAGACGTGTACCCCGGCGACGTGGCGCAGGAGTGGCTGGAACGCTGGCGCGACAACCCCAAGGTGCTCGAACGCGAGCTGGCCGCAGGCGGCTGAGACAGGAGCCACACGAATGACCACAACCACCGAACTGATGTCCGCCGCAGAAATTCTCGGCAGCCTCGTGACCGCGATGGCCGGCGGCCGCATCCGCGTGATCGACCTCACGCAGACGCTCACGCCCGAGTTTCCGCAGATCGCGCTGCCGCCCGAGATGGGCCAGTGCTGGCCCTTCCGCATCGAGGAAGTGTCGAAGTACGACGAGCGTGGGCCGGGCTGGTACTGGAACAATTTTTCCTGCGGCGAACACACCGGCACGCACTTCGATGCGCCGATCCACTGGATCTCGGGCCGCGACCTGCCGAACAACTCGGTCGACACGATCCCGGTGCAGCACTTCGTGGCGCCCGCCTGCGTGATCGACTGCTCACCGCAAGTGAAGGACGACCCCGACTACCTGCTGACGCTTGAGGACATCGAGGCCTATGAGGCGGCGCATGGCCGCATTCCGAAGGGCGCGTGGGTGCTGATGCGCACCGACTGGTCCAAGCGCACCGACCCCGAGGCGTACCAGAACTTCGACGAGACCGGCCAGCACACGCCGGGCCCGAGCACGGCGGCCGTGCGCTTTCTGGTCGAGCAACGCGACGTGCTGGGTTTCGGCTCGGAGGCCATCGGCACCGATGCAGGGCAGGGCTACCACCTGCGCCCGCCCTATCCGTGCCACTACTACATGCATGGTGCCGGGCGCTATGGGCTGCAGTGCCTGAGCAACCTCGACCTGCTGCCACCCTCGGGCGCGGTGCTGATCTGCCCGCCGCTCAAGATCGAGAAGGGCAGCGGCAGCCCGCTGCGCGTGCTGGCGTTGGTGGGGGCGCCGGCATGAGCAACGTCGCATCCGAAGTCGCGGCTGTCACCGGTGGCAGCGCCGGCATCGGCAAGGCCATCTGCGAAGACCTGCTCGCGCAGGGCTACGAAGTCGTGTCGCTGGCACGCCGCAAGGCCGAGATCGACCATCCAAAGCTGCACAGCATCGAGGTTGACCTGAGCGACCGCGCCGCCACGGGCGAGGCCGTGCGCGAACTGGTCGCGCGCTTCGCACCCACCACCGTGATCCACAACGCCGGTGTCATCCGCGCCGCCTTGCTGCCCGACGTGAAGCTCGACGACCTCGATGCGCTGGTCGACCTGCACCTGGGCTGTGCGATCCAGCTCGTGCAGGGCGCATTGCCCGCCATGCGCGCACAGCGCTTCGGCCGCGTGGTGCTGCTGTCTTCGCGCGCCGCGCTGGGCCTGGCCACGCGCACCAGCTATTCGGCGACCAAGGCCGGCATGCTGGGCATGGCCCGCACCTGGGCGCTCGAACTCGCGGGCGACGGCATCACGGTGAACGTGGTCGCGCCCGGCCCGATTCGCACCGACATGTTCTACGACGTGGTCGAGGCCGGCAGCGAGAAGGAACGCGCGCTCGCGGCCTCGGTGCCCGTCAAGCGCCTGGGCGAATCGGCCGACGTGGCACGCGCCGTGCGTTTCTTTGCCGCGCCCGAAAACAGTTTTGTCACCGGCCAGGTGCTGTACGTGTGCGGCGGCACCAGCGTCGGCAGCCTGGCCCTCTGAGTCTTCGGTTTTCCTCACGTTCATTTCAAAACAACCACCTCTGGAGCATCGCCATGAAAGTCCTGAACCGAATTCGCACACTCGCGGCCGTGGCCGTGGGCCTCGGCGCGCTGAGCGCCGCGAGCGCATGGGCCGCCGATCTCAAGGTCGGTTTCATCACCTCGCTGTCGGGGCCGGTGTCGTCGCTCGGCATTCCCTACGACAAGGGCATGAAGGCCGCGTTGGCCTACAAGTCGGAAATCGGCGGCCGCAAGGTCCAGGTGATCCAGCTCGACGATGCCTCCGACCCCTCGACCGCCGCGCGCAACGCACGCAAGCTGATCGAGGAAGACAAGGTCGACGTCATCATCGGCACGGCCGGCGCGCCGGGCTCGCTGGCCATCGCTGGCGTGGCACGCGAGACCAAGACGCCGCTCATCTCCATCGCCAATGCCGACCTGGCGGGCGAAGAGGGTGCATGGATGGTGACGCTGCCGCAACCCGCGCCCTTGATGATGGGCGCGATGGTCGAGAAGATGAAGCAGGCCGGCGTGAAGACCGTCGCCTACATCGGCTACTCCGACGCGTGGGGCGACCTCGTGTACGACGCGCTCATGAAGTCCGCGTCCACGGCCGGCATCAAGGTGGTGTCGAACGAGCGCTATGCGCGCAGCGATTCGTCGGTGGCCGGGCAGGTGCTGAAGATCGTGGCGTTGCGTCCTGACGCGGTGATCACCGGAGCCTCCGGCACACCGGGCGCCTTGCCTTACCTGGCGCTGACCGAGCGCGGCTACAAGGGAAAGATCTACGGCATGCATTCGCTGATCAACCCGGACTTCATCCGTGTCGGTGGCGCGTCGGTCGAAGGCCTGCTGGCACCCACGGGCCCGGTGGTCGTGGCCGAGCAGTTGCCTGACAGCAACCCGATGAAGAAGATCGCGATGGACTTCCGCGCGGCCTACCAGAAGGCCAACGGCGCGCCGCCCACCGACACCTTCTCGGCCTACACCTTCGATGCCTGGCTGATCTATCTCGATGCGGCGCAGCGTGCGCTGGCCAGCAAGAGCGAGCCGGGAACTCCGCAGTTCCGTCTGGCCCTGCGCGATGCCATCGTGAGCACCAAGGAGCTGGTGGGCACACACAGCGTCTACAACTTCAAGCCGACCGATCGCTACGGTTCGGATGACCGTTCGCGTGTTGTCGTGAAGCTTGAGAAGGGTCAGTGGAAGCTGGTTCCCTGAAATGAACGCTTGCTTCTCTGTTCGTCATGTTGTGCGTTCTGGGCGTTGCTGTTCAGGGCGTCGCTCACGCCGACACGGGGCTCTTTTTCGCGAATGTCCCCCGCTTCGCTCCTCCTTTATTTCGCGAAAAAGAGCCCCGTATCGGCGCGAGCGCTGGACAGAGCGGTGGTTGATCGCGGGATCAATAGCAGCGTGCCCCAGTGCGAATGACACCAGGTGCTCCCCGCAGCGAAATAAAGGAGGAGCGAAGCGGGGGACATTCGCGGAGGGGAGCACCTGGTGTCATTCGCACTCGCCCCGAACAGCAGCACCTCGAACAAAGAGCCTCTGAACACAAGCACGGAAAACTGAGATGAAAAAAAACCTGACCCACATCCTCGGCGCCACAGCACTTGCCCTGACCGCTGCGCAGGCCATGGCGGCAGACTTGAAGATCGGCTTCATCAGCTCGCTGTCAGGCCCCGTCGCAGCACTCGGCATTCCGTACGAAAAGGGCATCCGCGCAGCCATTGCAGAACATCCAGAGATCGCTGGCCGCAAGGTCCAACTGATCGTGCTGGACGACGCCTCCGACCCCACCACCGCCGGACGCAACGCGCGCAAGCTGGTGACAGAGGACAAGGTCGACGTGCTCATCGGTACCTCGGGTGTTCCGGGTGCAATGGCCATCGCCGCGGTCGCGAAGGAACTCAACACGCCGCTGATCTCGCCCACGCCAGTGACCATTGCCGGCCCCGAGGGCGCATGGACAGTCACCGTGTCGCAACCGTTCCCGCTAATGGTCGCGGGCGTGGTCGATCGCATGCAGAAGTCGGGCGTGAAGACGGTGGCCTTCATCGGTTTCTCCGACGCGCTGGGCGACCTGGCCTACGACTCGCTGGTGAAGAGCGCGGCCACGGCCGGCATCAAGGTGGTGGCGAACGAGCGCTATGCGCGCAGCGATTCGTCGGTGGCGGGGCAGGTGCTGAAGATCGTCGCGGCGCGGCCTGATGCGGTGTTTGCCGGCAATTCCGGTACGCCGGGCGCGCTGCCCTACATCGCACTCGCCGAGCGCGGCTACAAGGGAAAGATCTACGGCACGCACGGCCTCATCAACGCCGACTTCGTGCGCGTGGGCGGTGCTTCCATCGAAGGGCTGCAGGTGCCCAGCGGCCCCGTGCTGGTGGCCGACCAGCTGCCCGACAGCAACCCGATCAAGAAGGTGTCGATGGGCTTTCGCGCGGCCTATCAGAAGGTCAATGGCGCGGCGCCGACCGATGCGTTCTCGTCATACACCTACGACGCCTACCTGCTGCTGGCCGACGCGGCCTCGCGCACCAAGGGCGAGCCGGGCACGCCGCAGTACCGCACGGCGCTGCGCGATGCCATCGTGAGCACCAAAGAATTGGTGGGCACGCACGGCATCTACACCTTCAAGCCCGACGACCGCTATGGCTCCGACCAGCGCGGCGTGGTCATCGTGCAGATGACCAAGGGCCAGTGGAAGCTGGTCCCCTGAGCGCCACGGCCTGAGTCACCGAGTCCACCGCCATGACCACCTACCGCAATCGCCCCGATCTCGTCGCGGCGCTGGTGCAGGACGACCGAGTGCACCGCGACCTGTACCTGAGCGATGAGATTTTTTCGCTCGAACAGGCGCATCTGTTCGCGAACACCTGGGTCTTTCTCGGCCATGCGAGCCAGGTGCCCGAGGCCGGCGACTTCGTGACGCAAGAGATCGCCGGGCGGCCGCTGCTGATGGTGCGCCAACCCGGTGGTGACGTGCAGGTGCTCTACAACCGCTGTGCCCACAAGGGCACGCAACTGGTGACGGATGAGAGCGGCAATGCCGGCCGCTTCTTCCGCTGCCCGTACCACGCGTGGACCTACAAGCTCGACGGCGCACCGCTCGCGATTCCGCTGAAGAACGGCTACGAGGGCACGCAACTCAAGGCCTGTGAATCGGGGCAAGGGCTCGCGGCGGTGAAGCACGTGAAGGTGTACCGCGACTTCGTGTTCGTGCGCTTGTCCGAACAGGGGCCCTCGTTCGAGGACTACTTCGGCGAAGTGCTCGGGGCCATCGACAACATGGTCGACCGCTCGCCCGAAAGAAAGCTCAGCGTGGGTGGTGGCGTGCTGCGCAACATCGTCCACTGCAACTGGAAGATGTACCTGGAGAACATCAACGACACGGTGCACCCGATGTCGACGCACGAATCGGCCACGCAGGCCGCCGAGGCGCTGTGGCAGGGCCATGCGCCCACCGACCCCAAGCCGATGGCGATGGAGCAGATATTGCCCTTCGGCTCCGGCTACGAGTTCTTCGACAAGATGGGCGGGCGGGTGTTCGCCAACGGCCACAGCGTGCTGGGGGTGAACTTCAGCATCCACTCCAACTACGCGCAGTTGCCCGAATACGAAGCCGCGATGCGCGCGGCGCACGGCGAGGCGCGTGCGACAGAGATCCTGCAGCGTTCGCCGCAGAACTCGGTTTTCTATCCCAGCCTGTCGGTCAAGGGCTCGCCACAGGCGATTCGCGTGATCCGCCCGCTGGCGGCCAACCGCACGTTGATCGAGGCGTGGAGCTTTCGTGCGGCGGGCGCACCGGCGTTGCTGTTCGAGCGTGCCATGAGCTACAACCGGCTCGTGTTCTCGCCGATGTCGGTGGTCGCGCATGACGACGTGCACTTGTTCGAGAGCATCCAGCAGGGCTTGCGCGCCGACGGCAACGACTGGGTGAGCCTGCACCGCAACTACGACGCCACCGAACTGGCGCAACCGACCCTCACCACCAACGGCACGAACGAGCTGCTCATGCGCAACCAGTTCCGCGCCTGGGCGAAGTCGATGGTGGCGTGCATGGAGGCCGCGCCATGAACGACCCGCGCGATTTCGTCGCCCACGAGGCTGCATTGCTCGACGAGCGGCGCTTCGACGACTGGCTGGCCCTGTTTGCCGAAGACGGCCACTACTGGGTGCCGCTGCTCGGCGCGGCTCAGGCCGATCCGTTCTCGCACAACTCGCTGGCCTACGAAGACCGCCTGCTGCTGCGGTTGCGTGTGGACCGCCTGAAGAATCCACGCGCGCATTCACAACATCCAGCCAGCCACAGCCAGCATGTGCTGCAGCCTTCGCGCATCGAGCGCGAGGCGGGCGACGAAGCCTGGCTGCGCACGCCGTTCCTCTACGTCGAGGCGCGCGGCGAAGACCAGATATTGCTGAGCGGCACCGCCCGCCACCACATCGTGCGAACGCCCTCCGGCTGGTTGATCCGTCAGAAACGCGTCGACCTGCTCAATGCCGTGCGCGCCTTGCCGGCCATCCAGTTGTTCATCTGAGTTTTCCGTTACTTCCATCCATCCTCACTGGAGCTACGACATGAAGAGCCTGATGCAGACCCTGACGCGCGGTGCCCTCGCGGCCGCGCTGACCGCCTGTGGTGTTGCGAGCGCGCTGGCGGCCGACCTGAAGGTCGGGCTGAGCGTGTCGCTGTCGGGGCCGAACTCCTCGCTCGGCGTGCCCTATGCCAAGGGCATGCAGGCCGCGCTGGCCTACAAGCCCGAGATCAACGGCCGCAAGGTGCAGCTCATCGTGCTGGACGACGGCTCCGACCCCACCACGGCCGGACGCAACGCGCGCAAGCTGATCGAGGAAGAGAAGGTCGATCTGCTCATGGGCACCTCGGGCGTGCCTGCCGCGATCGCGATGGCGCAGGTGGGCAAGGAAGCGAAGACGCCGATGATCGGCCTCACGCCCATCCTGCTCGATCCGAACGAAAACCCGTGGGTGATGACGGTCGCGCAGCCCACGCAACTGATGATCGACGCCGTGGTCGAGCGCATGAAGCGCAACAATGTGAAGACGGTGGGCTACATCGGCTTTTCCGACGCCTGGGGCGATCTTGTGTACGACGCGTTGATGAAGGCCGCACCCGCCGCCGGCATCAAGGTGGTGAGCAACGAACGCTATGCGCGCGCCGATGCCTCGGTGACGGGGCAGGTGCTCAAGATCGTGGCGCTGCGGCCCGACGCGGTGATGACCGGCGGCGCCGGAACGCCGGGCGCTCTGCCGTTTCTTGCACTGCAGGAGCGCGGCTTCAAGGGCGGCGTGTACGGTCAGCACGGGCTGATCAACCCCGACTTCGTGCGCGTGGTCGGTGCGGCCGGGCAGAACGCATTGATGCCCACCGGCCCGGTGATCGTGGCCGAGCAGTTGCCCGACAGCTACCCGACCAAGAAGATCGCGATGGACTTCCGCGCCGTGTTCCAGAAGGTCAACAACGCACCCACCAGCGATGCCTTCTCGGCTTACTCCTTCGACGGCTGGCTGGTGTTCGCCGATGCGGCATCGCGCGCGATGAAGAAGGCCGAGCCGGGAACGCCCGAGTTTCGGGTGGCGCTGCGCGATGCGATCTTCAGCACCAAGGAAGTGGTGGGCACGCATGGCGTGTACACCTTCAAGCCCGGCAGCCTGTATGGCGTGGACGAGCGCGCCCGCGTGATCGTCAAGCTCGACAACGGTCAATGGAAGCTCGCACCTTGAACCTCCTCATGCTCACGACGATTTTTGAAGAGGGTTTTCTATGACATGGGACGTGGCGCTGATTCTCGTCACCGATGGCCTGGCCAACGGTGCCGTCTATCTGCTGGCCGGGCTCGGGCTGGTATTGATCTTCTCCGTCACGCGGGTGGTGTTCGTGCCGTTCGGCGACATCGCCGCCTTCACGGCGCTGACGCTCGCGGCCTTCGAAACCGGCCGCGTGCCGCCGACCATCGGCCTCGTCGCGACGCTGGCGGTGCTGGCCATGGCCACGGAAATTGGCAGCCTGCTGCGGCGCGGTGAAGCCGCGCGCATTCCCAAGGCGGTGCTGATGTGGGGCGTGCTGCCGGCATTGCCTTGCGCGTTGGCGTGGATGGTGGCCCGGCCCGGTATTCCGGTGGCGGTGCACATCGCGGTGGCGGTGTTGCTGGTGGTGCCGATAGCGCCGCTGCTCGCGCGGGTGGTGTTCCAGCCGATCGCGGATGCGTCGGTGCTGGTGCTGCTGATCGTGTCGCTGGCGCTGCACTTCCTGCTGTCGGGCCTGGGCCTGTTGTTCTTCGGGCCCGAAGGTTCGCGCACCACGCCGCTCACCGACGCCATGTTCACATTGAGCGACGGCTTCACGGTCAGCGGCCAGGTGGTGCTGATGGTGGGCGCGGCCATCGTGCTGAGCGGGCTGTTCTTCCTGGTGTTCGAGCGCACGGTGGCGGGCAAGGCGCTGCGTGCGACGGCGGTGAACCGGGTGGGCGCGCGGCTGGTCGGCATCCGGCCGGTGCGCACGGCGCTGCTGGCCTACGGCTGCGCTTCGCTGCTCGCGGGGCTCATCGGCGTGCTGATCGCGCCGGTGACCACCATGTACTACGACTCGGGCTTCATCATCGGCCTGAAGGCTTTCGTGGCCGCGATCATCGGCGGGCTGGTGAGCTATCCGATGACGGCCGTGGGCGCGCTCGCGGTCGGCGTGGTGGAAAGCTTCGCCTCGTTCTGGAGCGGCGCGCTGAAGGACGTGATCGTCTTCAGCCTGCTGATACCGGTGCTCATGCTGCGGTCCTTCATGGCGGTCCATGCCGAAGAGGAAGAAGACGAGGTGGACCAATGAACGCGAACCGCAAACGCATGGCGTGGATCGCCGCGGTGGTCGTCGTGCTGGCCTTGGTGCCGGCGCTGGCGGGCAGCTTCACGGTGTCGCTGCTTAATGACATCGGCATCGGCGCACTGGTGGCGTTGGGGCTGGTGCTGCTCACCGGCGTTGGTGGCGCGACCTCGTTCGGGCAGGCGGCCTTCGTGGGCATCGCTGCTTACGCGACGGCCTGGCTGACGACCACGCAGGGCATGTCGCCGTGGATCGGTCTGCTGTTCGCACTGCTGCTCACGGGCCTGTCGGCCCTGGCGATCGGCATGCTCACGCTGCGGCTCGGCGGGCACTTCCTGCCGCTGAGCACCATCGCGTGGGGGCTGTCGATCGCGATGCTGTTCGGCAACGTCGATGCGCTGGGCCGCCACACCGGCCTGTCGAACATTCCGGCGCTGCAGATCGCGGGATGGTCGCTGGCCGATCCGCGTGCGATGTACTACCTGATCTGGGTGGTGGTCGGGCTGGCCTGCCTGTTCAGCCATAACCTGCTGCAGTCGCGGCCGGGGCGTGCCATTCGCGGGCTGCGCGGCGGTGCCACGCTGCTGGCCAGCGTGGGGGCGGACGCCTACCGCGTGCGGCTCTCGCTGTTCGTCACGGCCGCGCTCTTCGCGGGGCTGGCCGGCTGGCTCTATGCGCACATGAACCGCTTCGTGAGCCCGTCGCCCTTCGACGTGCGCGCCAGCATCGAGTACCTGCTGATGGCGGTGGCCGGCGGGCTCGGCCAGTTGGCGGGCGCACTGGTGGGCGCGGCGCTGGTGCTGGTGCTCAAGAACGGTTTGCAAGATGTGCTGCCGATGCTGACGCAACGCGCGGGGCAACTCGAGGCGGTGGCCTTTGCCGCGCTCTTCATCCTGCTGCTGCACTTTGCGCGCGGCGGCGTGATGGGCCTGCTGCGGCGCTGGACGCGCCGTCGTGGCGGCACGCAGGGTGCATCGCGCCACGACGCGCCACCGGTCGAGCCGCTGCCGCATCGCCAGTTGCCCGAGCGCGGCACGCAGGTGCTGTCGGTGAACGGCGCGGTCAAGCGCTTCGGCGGGCTGGTGGCGGTCAACGACGTGAGCTTCGACGTGAAAGCCGGCGAGATCGTCGGGCTGATCGGGCCCAACGGCGCAGGCAAGTCGACCATGTTCAACCTGCTGACCTGCACGCTGCCGATGAGCGCGGGCCAGGTGCGTTTTCTGGCGCACGACATCGCCGGCATGCCGCAGCGGCAGGTGGCGCGGCTGGGCCTGGCGCGCACCTTCCAGCACGTGAAGCTGCGCCCGCACATGAGCCTGCTCGACAACGTGGCGCTGGGCGCGCACTCGCGCACCCGCTCGGGCATCCTGAAGGCGGGGCTGCGGCTCGACCGCACGGAAGAGCGCCAGATCCTGCAGGAGGCGCAACGCCAGCTCGACCGCATCGGCCTGGGCGACCGGGCGCATGAACTGGCGGGCAGCCTGCCGCTGGGCACGCAGCGCATTCTGGAGATTGCGCGCGCACTGGCCGCCGACCCGGTGTTGCTGGTGCTCGACGAACCCGCGGCCGGCCTGCGCCGCAAGGAAAAGATGGCGCTCGGCGACCTGCTGCGCAAGCTGCGCGAGGAGGGTGTGACCATCCTCATCGTGGAACACGACATGGACTTCGTGATGAAACTGGTGGACCGGTTGGTGGTGATGAACTTCGGCTCCAAGCTCGTGGAGGGCGTGCCGTCTGCGGTGCGTGCCGACGAGCGTGTGCAGGCGGCTTACCTGGGGAGCGTTGTATGAGCGCCGCACGGCCGCCCGAAGGCGCGGGCCCCCTTCAGGGGGAAGGCGCAGTACACGAAGTGACAAGCCTGGGGGTGACGAAATGAGCGCGATGCTGGAGATTGGTGACTTGCATGTGTCGTACGGGCAAGTGGAGGCGGTGCGCGGTGTATCGCTCGACTTGCAGCACGGGCAGATCATTTCGGTGATCGGCCCGAACGGCGCGGGCAAGACCACGCTGCTGGCCGCTGCAATGGGCCTCTTGCCATGCAAGGGCACGCTGCGCTTCGAGGGCGAAGACCTGCAGGGGCTGGACGTGGAAGCGCGCGTGGAGCGCGGCCTGTGCCTCGTGCCCGAGAAGCGCGAGCTGTTCGGCGAACTGACCGTGCTCGACAACCTGCAGCTCGGCGCTTATGCCAAGCGGCTGCGCGGCGATGCGATGAAGAAGCGGCTGCAGTCGGTGTACGACCGCTTTCCGCGTCTTGCGGAGCGCCGTGCGCAACGGGCCGACACGCTCTCGGGCGGCGAGCGGCAGATGCTGGCGGTGGGGCGTGCGTTGATGTCTGCGCCGCGCCTGTTGATGCTTGATGAACCCAGCCTCGGGCTCGCGCCGCTGATCGTGCGTGACATCCTCACCATCGTGCGAAAGCTGCGCGAGGACGGCGTGTCGATCTTGCTGGTGGAGCAGAACGCGCGCGCCGCGCTCGAAAGTTCCGACGAAGGCTATGTGCTGGAGACCGGCGAGATCGCGCTGTCGGGCGCGTCGGCCGAACTGGCGAGCGACCCGCGTGTGCAGGCGACTTACCTGGGCGGAGGCACGCACGATGACGAGTGAGGCCCGCGCAATGCCGCCTGCGCAGCGCACGCTGCCTGCGATGCTGCAGCGACAGGCCGAGCGGTTCGGTGGGCGGCCTTTGCTGCGCGTCGCTGGGCGCGAATGGGCGCACGGCGATGCAGCACAGGCGGCGGCTGTCCGGGCCGGTGCACTGGCCAAGGCCGGCGTGGTGCGTGGGGATCGGATTGCCGTGATGTGCGGTAACCGCATCGAGTTTCTCGAAACCTTCCTGGGTGCGGGTTGGATGGGCGCGTCGGTCGTGCCGGTCAACACGGCATCGATGGGGCCGCAGGTCGAATACTTCCTGGCGAACAGCGAAGCGAAGCTGCTGGTGATCGAGGCCGGCTTTCTCGAACGGCTCGCGACGGCGGACCTCGGGCGCACTTCGTTGCGCGAAGTCTGGGTTGTCGGCGAGGCGGGGCCTGTCGCATGGCAGGCGCCTGTCGGCGTGCATGTGGTTCCGTACCCGCAAGGCGCTGAAGCCGTGCCACCGGCACGCGTTCAACCCGGCGATCCGCTTGCGATTCTCTACACATCCGGCACCACGGGGCCGGCCAAGGGCGTGATCTGCCCGCATGCCCAGTACTTCTGGTGGGGCGTGAACAGTGCTGAAGTGCTCGGCGTTGGCCAGGACGACGTGCTGTGCACCACGCTGCCGCTGTTCCACATCAACGCGCTCAACACTTTTGCGCAGGCCGCGCTCACAGGCGCGGAAGTGGTGTTCGAGTCGCGCTTCTCGGCCTCGGGCTTCTGGCCCTCGATGCGGGCGAATGGCGCGACGGTGGTCTACCTGTTGGGTGCGATGGTGCCGATTCTGCTGGCGCAGCCGGAGGGCGAAGGCGAGCGAAATCATCGCGTGCGCATCGGGCTTGGCCCCGGCGTGCCTTCACCGGCAGGGCAAGCGTTCAGGGCGCGTACCGGTGTTGCATTGCTCGAAGGCTATGGCTCGACGGAAACCAACTTCGCGATCGCCACCGCGCCCGACTCGCCACGCGGCGGTGTCATGGGATGGCTGCGGCAGGGCTTCGATGCACGCGTGGCTGACGAGGACGATGCGGCGCAGCTCCCCGGCGAGGCCGGGGAGCTGCTGCTGCGCGCCGATGAGCCGTATGCCTTCGCGAGCGGCTACTTCAACATGCCGGAGAAGACTGTCGAGGCCTGGCGCAATCTCTGGTTCCACACGGGCGACCGCGTGGTGCGCGATGCCGACGGAGCCTTCCGCTTCATCGACCGCATCAAGGACGCGATTCGGCGGCGTGGCGAGAACATCTCTTCGTTCGAGGTCGAGCAGGTGCTGCTGAGTCATCCGGGCGTGGCTTCGTGCGCGGTGTATCCGGTGCGCTCGGAGCTGGCCGAAGACGAGGTGATGGCCGCGCTGGTGGCGCGCGAGGGCGTGCATATCGACCCGGCCGAGCTTGCGCGTTTCTGCGAGAGCCGCCTGCCGTACTTCGCCGTGCCGCGATACATCGACCTGTTGCCTGACCTGCCGCGCACCGAGAACGGCAAGGTGCAGAAGTTCAAGCTGCGCGAGCGCGGCGTCGGCGCGCGGACCTGGGACGGTCGGCCCGCGAGGTCGTAGGCCCATGAGCACCACGCTGCTGCCGCTTTCGGGACGCGTGGCGTTCGTGACGGGTGCGGGGCAGGGGTTGGGTACGGCCATTGCGCGCGGGTTGGTGGAGGCGGGCGCTCGGGTGGCGCTGGCTGACGTCGATCTTGGCAAGGTCGAGTCGGTCGCCGCATCGGTGGGCGGCCTTGCGTTGCCACTCGATGTGCGCGACGAGGTGGCATTCACCGAATGCTTCGACAGAGCCGTCGCGCATTTCGGCGCGGTCGACATCATGGTCAACAACGCCGCGCGCACGCCGACCACGTCGATCTGGGACATCACGCCGCAAGAGTGGGACGAGGTGCTTGCCATCAACCTGCGCGGCAGCTTCTTCGGCTGCCGCATCGCCGGGCGCCACATGCGCGGGCGTGGCACGGGGCGCATCGTCAATCTCACATCGATGGCGGGGCAGCAGGCCAGCATGGCGACCGGTGCGCACTATGCGGCGAGCAAGGCCGGGCTGCTGGCGCTGACACGTTCTTTCGCGCAAGAGCTGGCGCCGCATGGCGTCACGGTGAACGCCCTCGCGCCAGCGGCCATCCTCAGCCCGGCGCTCGATGCGCTGGACCCTGCCCGGCAGCAGGCCCTGAAGGCTGGCATCCCACTGGGCCGCTTCGGCTTGCCCGAGGAGGTGGCGGCGGCCGTGGTCTACCTGGCTTCGCCGGCGGCAGCATTCATGACGGGCGCGACGCTGGACCTCAATGGCGGGCGTTTCATGCGGTGACAACCTGCGGGGACGTACATCGTTAAAATGATTCAGAACTAAAACATTCAGGTATGCAAACAAATTCACTGACTGGCCGCCATGCTCTCGTGACCGGTGCCGCACGCGGCATCGGCGCGGAGATCGCCCGCACCCTGGCCGCCGAGGGCGCTGTTCTGACCCTGCTGGGGCGCGACCGCGACGCGCTGCAGCGCGTGGCCGACTCGCTCGCTGGCAGCGGACATGGCGTGGTCGCCGCCGACGTGGCCAACCCGGAAGCCGTGCAAGCGGCTTTTGCACAGGCGCGTGCCGCACGGGGCTCGATCGGCGTGCTCGTCAACAACGCAGGCGCGGCCGAGAGCGCGCCGTTCCTCAAGACCTCGTTCGAGCTGTGGCAGCGGATGCTGTCGGTCAACCTGACTGGCAGCTTCCTGTGCGCCCAGGCCGCGTTGCCCGACATGCTCGATGCCGGCTGGGGCCGCATCGTCAACATCGCCAGCACGGCGGGGCAGAAGGGCTATGCCTATGTCGCGGCCTACACCGCGGCCAAGCATGGCGTGATCGGGCTCACGCGTTCGCTGGCGCTCGAAGTGGCGCGCAAGGGCATCACGGTGAACGCGGTGTGCCCCGGCTATACCGACACCGACATCCTGCGCAACAGCGTGGCCAACGTCGTCGGCAAGACCGGGCGCAGCGAGGCCGATGCGCTGGCCGAGTTCTCCAGCGTCAATCCGCAAAAGCGCATCGTGCAGCCGTCCGAAGTGGCCGACACCGTGCGCTGGTTGTGTGGCGAGGGTGCCGCATCGGTCACCGGCCAGTCGATCTCTGTTTCAGGGGGGGAAGTGACATGACACGCAACGATGCATCGCATGCGGTGCTGAGCGACGCCGAAGAACTCGGCCACGAGGCCCGCGCGGGCCATGAAGATCACGCGATGCTCAAGCTGTGGCTTCGCATGCTGGCCAGCACCACGCAGATCGAGGCCGAGATCCGCCGCCGTTTGCGCGAGCGCTTCGGCATCTCGCTGGCGCGCTTCGACTACATGGCGCAGCTCTACCGCTACAAGGACGGCCTGAAGATGCGCGTGCTCTCGCGCTACCTGATGGTGACCGGCGGCAACGTCACCGGGCTGACGGACGAACTCGAACGCGAAGGCATGGTCGCGCGCGCGCCCAGCCCTGACGATCGCCGCGCCTGGATCGTGAGCCTCACGCCCACGGGCCGGCGCACCTTCGAGACGATGGCGAGCGAGCACGAGCAGTGGATTCTCGAAATGTTCTCGGGGCTCGACATGAAGACCGTGAAGCAGATGTACGGCCAGTTGGGGCAACTGCGCGTGCATGTGATGCATGGCGAGCCCGCGGGCGAGGAAGGTTGACATGAGCGAGGCCGGTACCGAATTCCAGCGCGCGCGCCTGATCCGGTTTTCGGACTGCGACCCGGCGGGCATCGTCTTTTATCCGCAGTACTTCGTGATGCTCAACGGCCTCGTCGAAGATTGGGTGAACGAAGGCCTGGGCCTGAGCTATCACGGGCTGGTGGCGCAGCGCCGCATCGGCCTGCCGACCGTGAAGCTCGAAGCCGACTTTCGTGCCGTGAGCCGCATGGGCGACCAGGTGATGCTGGGCCTTGCCGTGCAGCGACTGGGTTCACGCTCGATGTCGTTGGCGCTGCGTTGCTTCGAGCCCGTGTCCGGCGAGTTGCGCATGGAGGTCAAGCAGGTGCTGGTGACGACCTCGCTGGAGACGCACCGCGCTGTTGCGATTCCGGACGACATGCGCGCGGCGATCCTGCGCGACGCACCTGCACTGGGTTGAACTTCAGGGTGCCGGCTCCGCGTCGGCGGCGTCCTGTGCGCGTTTCTTCAGCCAGCCGCTCAGCTCTCGCTTGCCCTTGGCATTGGCTGTTCGCCATGCCTCGCGCGCGGCTGCAATGAAGCGCTCTTCCGCCGCATCGGGCACTTCGGAGGGCCGGTCTTCCTTGTCGAGCCAGCCGGGCTCGACATCGCAGTGCCGCTCGATCTGCCGCGCGAGGTTGTCGCCGATGGGCCGCGCGCTCTTGATCTGGCTCCACATGCTGGGAGAGACCTCGATCTTCTTTGCGAACGCCTGGTCCAGCCCCTTGGCTGGCAGGCCCGCGGCAACGGCCTCTTCAAGAAAGCGGCGATGCAGCGCGAGGGCATTGCGACGACGAGCGACGGTGATATTGGGCACTGTTCAAAAACAACAACGAGACAAAAAAAGATTGTCCCGGTTGTTGACGTCGCCGTAAACACTATTTACAGTTGCCTTCATTCGCGGCCCAGGCCGTCCCTTTTTCAACCCCTCACAGCCGACAGCGGCAATTTTTGACCAGGAACCATCGTGAACACCGCCTTGACTCTCACCAACATTCGACCCGCATCGGGCCGGGCGTTCGTGCGCGTGTGGTCGTGCGGCGGTTTCAACATGCTGTCGACTCCGTCGAACCTGCGCCAGAGCTACGTGCATGCCACGAAAGCCGCAGCAAGCCTGCGCGTTGGCAAGTTCGAGGATCAGGTGCTACCGGGTGGAGATTGCGCATAGGCGCACATCTTCCAAGCTCTCTCAAGCAGAGGCCCGGACACCGAAAGGTTCCGGGCCTTTTTGTTTTTTGCTTTGTTTGTTTGTTTGTTTGTTTGTTGGTCGTGCTTTGCCATTTCGGGTGTGCCTTCACCACACCGCCGGAGTTCACCGCGTAGACGGTCTGGTGGGATGTGCAGGAAAGTGATCACCCCTGTGCAGCGACGTCGTACGGGACAGCGTCCAGCGCGCTGTCCGTCGCGTGAGGACACAACCGAAATGGAAAAGCGGGTCATTCATCCGTTTTTTCTCAACCCGACCCGAGCGGGACCGGGCCATGCAGACGGCCCTCCCGCGGAAACCGGCCGCAAAGATTGGGCGGCGCCGGAACTCGTAACCGGACACTTTTTGTTCTTGTTTTTTTCAACCCGCGTTAGCTCAATGGATCAGAGCACTTGCCTACGAAGCAAGGGGTTGCACGTTCGAGTCGTGCACGTGGGGCCATGTTTTTGTTTTGTCAGTTACCAACCAAGGAGTCACCATGCGCAAGCGCAACACCCCGATCCGGATGATCACCGTGCGCCCGGCACAGCCGCGCAGGCGCATGGTCTTTGCACTGGCCCGGCGCTTCGGCATCGGTACTGATGCCCGGCACGAAGCGGACAGCCCGCCCGCATCGCCTGGCCGCGAGTGTCGGCTCGATGGTCTCGACCTCGATCAACGCGTGCGCTTGCTGGGCGAGTGGTAGGCGGCCAATCCGTTTTCTTTCTACGGTGCGCGTAGCTCAACGGCAGAGCCGTGGGTTGTGGTCCCACTGACGACGGTTCGATTCCGTTCGTGCACCCCATCTTTTTTTTTTCTTCTTTTTCTTCTTCTTCTCTTCATTCAACCATCGCCGCGAAAGGAGGCGAGTCATGCACCCTCACGTCCTGCAACTCGATATTCAGGGCACGCCGCAAGCCTGGATTTCGCTGGAGCAGGCGGTGCTGCACTACGCCACCGGATCGGTCGCGTGGGAAGACGGCGACCTGCCGCTGGCCACGCTGCGTGGTGGGTTCAACGTCGCGCGCGGCGTGCAGTCGCGCGTTAAAGTGGCGCCCATCATCGCGCTGCGCGGCGCATCGAAGATCAACCTGTTCGACGTGGTGCCCAGCGTCACCAAGAGCAAGCTGCTGCGGCGCGACCGCCACACCTGCGCGTACTGCGCCGGTGTGTTCCAGGAGCGCGATCTGCAATGCGAACACGTGCTGCCCGAGTCGCGTGGCGGCCCGTGGACGTGGACCAATCTGGTGAGCGCATGCGCGGTCTGCAACAGCAGGAAGGCTGCGCGCACGCCCGAGGAAGCGGGCATGCCGCTGGTCTACCTGCCGTATGTGCCGAGCCGCTTCGAGAACTTCCTGCTCGAAGGCCGCAACATTCGCGCGGACGTGCACGAATGGCTGGCGAAGCGGCTGCCCAAGGGCTCGCGGCTTCAGTGAGGGCGCTTTGATGCAGCTTGCTTGCGCCCATGAAAAAAGCCCGCTGTCCTTTGGACAGTGGGCTTTTGCTTGTGCGCAGGACCGGTCAGCGTCCGATGCCGAAGTAGCGGTAGGCGACCACGCCTGCGGCTGCAATGCCGCCTACAACGATGAAGATCACCTTGGTGAAGCGGCCGTTGCTGCGTTTCGAGCGGGTCCAATGTTCCGGACCGATCAGGTCGATGGGAACGGTGGGTTTGCCTATGTCGGAAGCCTTTTCCATGAGCGGAAATATAGCTCAGGCTTCAAGGCATATGCCGGGGCGGTGCTTTCCGTTGATCCGCGCATCGTTATTGACGCGAGAGACGGTCGGGCAAAAAAATACCCGCCTGAGCGGGTCAACGAGCTTTTCGCTTCGCAGTTTGATGTCCCTGCAATCCTTGTTCTTATGGTGCGTGACAGCAAGTGCAAGATGCCACGCCACCCAGCCTACTTTTGTAGGTTGGGGCTTGGGCAGGGTGTAAGTGCCAGATAGAAACGTGAAATATTTCCTTATGAACAAAGAAATCGTTCTCGAAAGTTTGACCCGCGCTTTTGAGAGTTGGGTTCGCAATGCCTCGGCGCGGCAGCTCTGGCAGGTGCACGAAGCGGGTGGCCTGGGCGCATCCATTCATGCGGAAGGCGACATCGTCCAGGTCCGCATCGCGCTGGGCGGTCCACGAGGTACGTTGTCCGACATCGGCAAGACGGACGGGCGCCTGCCTGTCACTGAAGCGTTTCGTGGCAACAGCGGCGCGGACTGGGGCACGCCGCCGCCGCAGGGCAGCCTTGCGCGTGAGCAATGGTTCCTGGCGAGCGAGGTGGCCCAGGCTCATGCGAGGCAGTACCTGATGGCGGAGGTGGGCGAGAAGCGTGATGTTCTCGCGCGCTTCGCCGGCGACTGGGTGGCGCTGCAAAGCGGCGCGCAGGGCTCGGCTTCCTAGCCGGCGTTTTCTTGAAGCCAGCGGGCCAGGGCGATCGTCGTCCGGTCTTCCAGTGCGGGGCCGATGATCTGCACGCCCAGCGGCAACCCCTGCGTGGTCTCGCCTGCAGGTGCCACTGTCGAAGGCAATCCGGCGACGGTTGCAAGCCCCGACCAGGCCAACTGCTCGCGGTACAGCGAGGGCTCGCCATCGATGGTCAGCGTCGTGTGGTCCCAATCGGGGGAGTCGATGTGCTCGAATGCGGCCGTGCCGAAAGGCGGTGCGATGACGACGTCGAACGACTCGAAGAGAAGATGCCAGCGCTTGCGCAACTGCATGCGCCGGTCGAGCAGGCGCAGCCATTCATGCGCCGAGATGGAAGCAGGCGGATGGGGAGCGCCCCGCGTCACGATCGTGACCAGGAGCTTTGCGTAGTCGTCCTGAAGAGCGGCGAGATCGGGAAGCAGCGCACTGGCATGTGCAATGTGCGCGCCGCCCTTCGCGAGCCGTGCGGCCGTGTCTTCGACAGCGCGCCGTGCATCCGCGCCTGTGCGAGCCGAAGGATGTTCGGTCAGTGCCAGCACGCGCAGGCCACGGGCATCCGTGCATCGGGCGCGTGGCAGTTCCAATCGATAGGCCGTCGCCTCGTCGGCATCGGGGCCGGCAAGCACGTCGAGCGCAAGCTCAAGGTCGGCGGCGCTGCGCGCCATGGGTCCGATCACCGAAAGCACATCGGACGCCGCCTCGTAGCCGGGAAATTGGTGCCCGCGCGTGGGCAAGAGGCCGTGGCTCGGCTTGTGGCCATGGACGCCGCAGAAGTGCGCGGGCACGCGGATCGATCCTCCGATGTCGGATCCCAATTCGAGCGACACCATGCCTGCGGCCAACGCGGCCGCTGAACCGCCGGACGATCCGCCCGGTGTGCGCGTTGCATCCAGCGGATGCCGCGTGCGACCGTACACGGGGTTGTTGCTCTCGTAGTCGCCAAGAGCGAGCGCGAGGTTGGTCTTGCCCAGGATCACGGCACCGGCCGCCTTGAGCCGGGCGACAGCCACGGCGTCTTCGGTGACCGGCAGCGAGCGCGCGAACTCGAAGCCCCAGGTGGTCGGCAGGCCCGCGACGTTGAACGACTCCTTCACTGTCATGGGCAGGCCCAGCAGCGGGCGCCGCTCGCCCCGGCCCATTGCTGCATCGGCGGCGCGTGCCTGTTCGCGCGCACGCTCGAAGTCGCGCACGACGACGGCGTTGATGTTGCGGTCGCGATCTTCGATGCGTGCGATGGTCGCGTCGCACAGCTCGAGGGCGCCGATCTGGCGCACGGCAAGTGCCTGCACCAGTTGGCTCGCGCTGGCGGTTTCGATGTCTGGAAGGGAGGAGGTCATGGCGGGCTGTCGGGGTTACTGCAGTGGAAGGTAAAGATCGGTGCGCCACTCGTTGCCCAATGGTTCGCGAGGATCGTTGACGTAGTGCTCGAAGCAGGGTGTGTCGCGCAGCGCGTAACCCGTGGCAGGGAGCCAGTCGCGGTACACGGCGTTCCATACGCGATGCAGCAGGCTATGGGCTCCACGGTGCGAGAAGACGGCATAGCGGCCGGCGGGCAGATGCCACCAGCACAAGGTGCCTTGCAGGGGGATTGCCGGCTGCATTGCGCAGCCACTGCGCTCGACGAGGCGGTGATCGAAGACCGCGCCGCAGAGCATCCGCGCCTGTTGATCTTCCAGGCCCTGGGGCTCGTCCGGAAACAGCGCGAGCCAGCTTTGGGTGCGGGGCAGCAGATTCGCCTGGCGGATGGCCGGGACCAGTTCATCGAAGGCCTGCTCGGCCGCTCGCCGCATGTCGCCGGCATCCATTCCGCGGCCGGTGGCTGTCAGGACCGGGAGTGCGGGCACGTCGAGCATTTGCGGTTTGAGCAGTGCGTCGTTGTGCGATGCGAGTGGATCGGCGGCGGGCCGGCGGTCGAACAGTTGCTGCCAGCACGGCGCCCCGCCGGCCCGCACGGCCACGGGCGTGGTGTCGAGTTCGCGGCGCATGGCTTTCGCCAGGGCCTGGGCGGATTCGTAGCCGACCTGAATGGCGACCTTGTCCACCGAGGCGGAGTTGCGGGCGAGGAGTTCGCACGCCCGCTGCATGCGGCGCCAGGTGATGTAGCCACCCACGGTGGTTCCGAAGTACGCGCGGAAGATGCGGTGAAAGTGATAGCGGGACATGGCGGCCACGTCGGCCAGCACGCGCGCATCGAGCGGGTCGGCCAGGTGCGTGTCGATGTGCGCGACTGCACGCGACAGCAGATCGAGATAGCGAACCGTCTGCGTTCTCGATGTCGTGAAGGGGTCGGGCTGCATGGCAACAGGATTGTTCCAAACAACCGCTGGTGCAGCGTGTCCGCGTTTGCTCGATGGGGCCGGCCGCCCCGCGTTCACATGCAATGCGGCGCGCCAATGAAAAAAGCCTGCTACCGGTGAGGTAGCAGGCTTTTCAGCGTTTCCGCAGTGTTGGTTGGTGGGCCCTGAGTGACTCGAACACTCGACCTACGGATTAAGAGTCCGCTGCTCTACCAACTGAGCTAAGAGCCCTTGCTTTGAAAACGTTTGGCGTTTTCTGGCAAGACCACGAGTATATCCCAGAATTTGTAGTCGTCCAAAAAATTTATGAGTCGCAGCGTTAGGATGCGCCACTACCGACGGGGCACGCCCCTCTATCCCCATCTCTACCAGGAGAAATTTCGATGAGCGATGCAAGCACCACGCCCCATGTCCTGATCACCGGCGCCGCGGGCGCGCTGGGCCGCGCAGTGGCGCAGCACTTCCTTGAGCAAGGCGCGCGTCTCGCGCTGGTCGACCACCACGCGGGGCGATTGGCCGAAGTGTTCCCGGGTCTCGACAACTCGCAGCACCTGTTGCTCGCCGGCGACGTGACCTCGGCGCCCGACATGGCCGGCCTCGCGGAGCAGGCGCTCAAGTCCTTCGGCCGCATCGATGCGCTCGTGCACATCGCGGGTGGGTTCGAGATGGGCGAGGCAACGCATGCGCTCACGCGTGTGAGCTGGGACCGCATGATGAACCTCAATGCGTGGTCGTTCGTCGCGGTGACGCAAGCGGTGCTGCCCTCGATGATCGAGCGCGGGGCTGGCAGCATCATCGCCGTGACGGCGAAAGTGGCGGCGCGCGGTATGCCAGCGATGGCGGCGTACATCGCGTCGAAGAGCGCGCTGCAGCGCCTGGTCGAAGCCATGGCCGCCGAAGCGGCGCCGCACGGCGTCAACGTGAACAGCGTGGCGCCCAGCGTGCTCGACACGCCGGCCAACCGGCAGGCCATGCCCGATGCGAATCCGGCCGACTGGGTCTCGACCTCGGTCGCGGCGCAGACCATCGGTTTCCTCGCCTCGCCGGCGGCGGCCGCGCTTCACGGTCAGCATCTGACGCTCGACATCTGAGCCGGAAAAAAGAAAAGGCCCTGGCGATTGCCAAGGCCTTTTCGAATCGGTTGGTGGAGAGGATGAGGATCGAACTCACGACCTCCGCATTGCGAACGCGGCGCTCTCCCAGCTGAGCTACCCCCCCAACGCAACTCAAATTCTAACCAGAACTCCCGTTTTGGCGCAGGCCTTCATGCCAAGATGCGCGCCTCGCGAAACAAGGAGCAGGAACCGCATGGCCTCGTACGAACCCGCCTGGCTGGAAGGCATGTACAACAACCTCGCGCGGGTCAAGGACCATCTCGCGTACTTCGAGCGATGGGCGCGCGAATCGGCGAAGGCGCGCGACACCTTGCCAAGCCGGATCGACCTGCCCTACGGCGACGGCCCGAACGAAACGCTCGACATCTTCCCGGCTCCCGTGCCCGACGCGCCGGTCCTGGTCTTCATCCACGGCGGCTACTGGCGCGCGATGGACAAGAGCCAGCACTCCTTCATCGCACCCGCATTCAATGACCGCGGCGTGTGCGTGGTCGTGCCCAACTATGCGCTGTGCCCCGGCCCCGTCGAGCAGCCTGTGACAGTGCCGGACATCCTGTTGCAGATGGTGCATGCGCTCGCGTGGACCTGGCGCCATGTCGCGGCCTACGGCGGTGATCCGTCGCGCATCACCGTCGCCGGGCATTCGGCTGGCGGACACATGGCCGCCGCCTTGCTGGCCTGCGATTGGAAAGCGGTCGCGCCTGATTTGCCCGCGCACCTGGTGCGCAACGCGCTGTCGATCTCGGGTCTCTACGACCTGCGCCCGCTGCAGCGCACGCCGTTCCTGGAGAACGTGCTTCACCTGACAGATGCAGACGCGCTGCGTGCCAGCCCCGCGCTCTGGCCCGCGCCTTCGCGCGGCAAGCTCTATGCGGTCGCTGGCGGCAGCGAGAGCCCGGAGTTCATTCGCCACAACACCATGATCCGCGAGGCCTGGGGCCAGAACACCGTGCCGGTGTGCGAGGTGCTCCCGGGGCTGAACCACTTCGGCGTGGTCGATGCGATCGCGGATCCGGCCCATGCGTTGCACCGGCATGCGGTGCAACTGCTCGAAGCCTGACGACGACGACCGGCGGTGCAGCCCCTCGGGGCCGCAGCCTTACATCAGCAGGTGTTCGCCTTCGTTGGCGCCGCCCAGCGTGACGTAGTTGACCTTGCGGATGTCCATCAGCGTGCGGCCACCCGCGTAGCTGATCGAGCTCTGCACGTCCTGCTCCATCTCGATGAGCGTGTTGGCCAGCTTGCCCTTGATGGGTTCGAGGATGCGCTTACCCTCGACGTGCTTGTATTCGCCCTTGTTGAAGTCGCTGGCCGAGCCGTAGTACTCCTTGTAGAGCACGCCATCGACATCGACCGTCTTGCCTGGCGATTCTTCATGCCCCGCGAACAGCGAGCCGATCATCACCATCGATGCGCCGAAGCGCACGCTCTTGGCAATGTCGCCGTGGTCGCGGATGCCGCCGTCCGCAATGATCGGCTTGGTTGCCACGCGCGCGCACCACTTGAGCGCCGACAGCTGCCAGCCACCCGTACCGAAGCCGGTCTTGAGCTTGGTGATGCACACCTTGCCCGGGCCGATGCCGACCTTGGTCGCGTCCGCGCCCCAGTTCTCCAGGTCGATCACGGCCTCGGGCGTGCCGACGTTGCCGGCGATCACGAAGGACTTCGGCAGCTTTTCCTTGAGGTAGCCGATCATGTTCTTCACGCTGTCGGCATGGCCGTGCGCGATGTCGATCGTGATGTATTCAGGCGTCAAGCCTTCGGCCACCAGTTGGTCGACTGTGTCGTAGTCGGGCTTCTTCACGCCGAGCGAGATGGAGGCGAACACGCCCTTGCCCTGCATGTCCTTGACGAACTTGACGTTGTCCAGGTCGAAGCGGTGCATGACGTAGAAGTAGCCGTTCTGCGCCAGCCACAGGCAGATCGACTCGTCGACCACCGTCTTCATGTTGGCCGGCACCACCGGCATTCGGAACGTGCGCTCGCCCAGCTTCACGCTGGTGTCGCACTCGGAACGGCTTTCCACGCGGCACTTGCGCGGGAGCAGAAGAATGTTGTCGTAATCGAAAATTTGCATGACCAGGCTCCTGAAAGGAATCGTTGAACAGAACGAATGAGCGCTTGGTCCGGCCGGTTCTTGCGGCATCTTCTGCAAAGAAGACGCCCACAAAAAACCGGGCGCAAGAAACTTGGGCCCGGTGATTGAGTTTACGCGGTCTCGCAGCGGCGGGTCTTCTGCTTCTTCATATAACCCGCATACGCAGTGGTTTCTACAATCGAGGGATGTTGTTTAACGATCCTGCGGCTGACGCCCACCCTGCGGACCTGCCGCTGCTCCATAACCTGAACGCGGAGCAACTCGCCGCGGTCACACTGCCGGCGGGCAACGCGCTGATCCTAGCGGGCGCGGGCTCCGGCAAGACCCGCGTGCTCACCACCCGCATTGCGTGGCTGCTCCAGACGGGGCAGGTCTCCGCCGGCGGCATCCTGGCCGTGACCTTCACCAACAAGGCCGCCAAGGAAATGATGACGCGGCTGACGGCGATGCTGCCCGTCAACGTGCGCGGCATGTGGATCGGCACCTTCCACGGCCTGTGCAACCGCCTGCTGCGCGCCCATTGGAAGCTGGCCAACCTGCCGTCGACCTTCCAGATCCTCGACACGCAAGACCAGCTCTCGGCCATCAAGCGCCTGATGAAGCAGTTCAACGTCGACGACGAACGCTTTCCGGCCAAGCAGACGCAATGGTTCATCGCCGGCGCCAAGGAAGACGGCCTGCGCCCCGGCGACGTCGAAATCCGCAGCGATGACGACCGCAAGAAGGCCGAGCTGTACCAGCTCTACGAAGAGCAATGCCAGCGCGAAGGCGTGGTCGATTTCGGCGAGCTGATGCTGCGCAGCTACGAACTGCTGCGCGACAACGAACCGGTGCGCGAGCACTACCAGCGGCGCTTTCGCCACATCATGATCGACGAGTTCCAGGACACCAACCGCCTGCAATACGCGTGGATCAAGATGCTGTCGGGCAACGTGGTGGCGGGCCAGTTCACGCCGAGCGAAAACAACAGCGTGATCGCCGTGGGCGACGACGACCAGAGCATCTATGCCTTCCGCGGTGCGCGCGTGGGCAACATGACCGACTTCGTGCGCGAGTTCAATGTGCGCCACCAGATCAAGCTGGAGCAGAACTACCGCAGCTACAGCAACATCCTCGACTCGGCCAACGAACTCATCAGCCACAACAAGAAGCGCCTGGGCAAGAGCCTGCGCACAGACCAGGGCCCCGGCGAGCCGGTGCGCGTGTACGAATCGCCCACCGACCTGGCCGAAGCGCAGTGGATGGTCGAGGAAATGCGCCAGCTCGTGCGCGACGGCTTCGACCGAAAAGAGATGGCCGTGCTCTACCGCAGCAATGCGCAAAGCCGGGTGATCGAAACCGCGCTCTTCAACGCCTCGGTGCCGTATCGCGTGTACGGCGGCTTGCGCTTCTTCGAGCGCGCCGAAATCAAGAACGCGCTGGCCTACCTGCGCCTGTTGGAGAACAAGGACGACGACACCAGCTTCCTGCGCGTCGTCAACTTCCCGCCGCGCGGCATCGGCGCGCGCACGCTCGAAACCCTGCAGGACGCGGCGCGCGCGGCCGGGCGCTCGCTGCATGACGCGGTCAGCGTCGTCGGCGGCAAGGCCGGCGCCAACCTCACGGGCTTCGTCGCCAAGATCGACGTGCTGCGCGAGCAGACCCAGGGCGTGAGCCTGCGCGAGATCATCGAGCTGGTGCTCGACCACAGCGGGCTCATCGAGCACTACAAGGCCGACCGCGAAGGCGCCGACCGTGTAGAGAATCTGGAAGAACTCGTGAATGCGGCCGAGAGCTTCGTCACGCTGGAGGGCTTCGGCCGCGACGCGGTGGCATTGCCGGTCGACGAACTGCGCCAGTCGCCTGCGAGCCAGGGCATCGACCTGACCCGCCCGGTGGTCGACGAACCGCTCGCGCCCGATGCCGAGACCGGCGAAACGCTGAGCCCGCTGGTCGCCTTCCTCACGCATGCGGCGCTCGAGTCGGGCGACAACCAGGCGCAGGCCGGGCAGGACGCGGTGCAACTGATGACCGTGCATGCCGCCAAGGGCCTGGAGTTCGACTGCGTGTTCATCACCGGCATGGAAGAGGGCCTGTTCCCGCACGAGAACTCGATGAGCGACTTCGAGAGCCTCGAGGAAGAACGCCGCCTGATGTATGTCGCGATCACGCGCGCACGCAAGCGCCTGTACCTGAGCCATTCGCAGACGCGCATGCTGCATGGCCAGACCCGCTACAACGTCAAGAGCCGTTTTTTCGACGAGCTGCCCGAGGGGGCGCTCAAGTGGCTCACGCCCAAGAACCAGAGCTTCACGCCTTCGGCCTTCGGCTACGGCGGCGGCTATGCCAGCACGCGCGGCGGTGGTGGCGCCTACAGCGGTGGAAGCGGCTATGGCGGCGGCAGCAGCTACGGAGGCGGAAGCAGCAGCAAGGACACCTTCGCCAGCCCGCCGGTGCCGCCGCAAAAGGCGGCGCCTTCGCACGGCCTGCGCTCGGGCATGCAGGTGTTCCACAACAAGTTCGGCGAAGGCACGGTGCTGGCGCTCGAAGGCACGGGCGACGACGCGCGTGCGCAGGTCAAGTTCACGCGCCACGGCGTGAAGTGGCTGGCGCTTTCTGTCGCCAAGCTCACGCCCGTTTGACGACGCTACTAAAGCTATAGCTAACACCGCAGGCAGGACGGGCGTCAGGGCGTCTTTCTCCTTGAACGGCCGTACACTCCGGGCTCGCCAAACAAGGGGAGTTCCGGATGTGGTTTCTTGGCATCATTGCCGGCCTGGTGATAGGCGCGCTGTTCCAGTCGGTGCCTGCGGCGCTGGTCCTGGCGGTGCTGGGCGCCTTTGCGCTTCCGCAGGTCTTCGGCAAGAAGAAGAAAGCCCCGCCCGAGCGAACCGACGCTGAAAGCGTTCCCAACCCGGGTGCCGCAAACCCCGTGATTGCCAGTACGTCCACGGCCCCGGCCGGCGGTGTGCTGAAACTGCAGCAGCGCGTGGCGGAACTCGAACAACGGGTCTCGCTGCTCGAATCCCGGTTGTCGCAAGGCGCGTCGGCTGCCGTCGCCGCTCCTGTGGCCGAGGCCATGGCCTCCGTGATTCCCGAACTGGCCCATGCGCCGGCGAGCGATCTCGCCACCTCGATGGCGGACACGCCGCTCGCCACCGTGCCATCGCTGCCGTTGGCGCCTCCACAGGCGGAACTGGCCCGACCGCGCATCGCCACGATGACGGTGCCTGCGCCCGTCGTCGCAGCAGCTGCGGTTGTTGTCGCCGATGTGCCGGTTGCAGCCGCCGAGCCTGTGCCGGCTGCCGCTCCCGCATCCGTCGACAAACCCGTCACACTGCCGCAACCCGAGGCCGTCGCACCCGTCAAGCCACCCGTGGCCGCGCCTGCGCCGGTCCGTCGCCCACCTCCGCCGCCCCCACCACCGCCGGTGCCGCTGCGCGACCGCCTGCCCGCACCCATCGCCAACCTGATCTTCGGCGGCAACATGCTGGTCAAGCTCGGCGTACTGATCCTGTTCCTCGGGCTGGCTTTCCTGCTGCGCTACACGGCAGAGCGCGTGACCGTGCCGATCGAGCTGCGCTATGCGGCCGTGGCGCTGGTCGGCGCCGGCCTGCTGGTGCTGGGCTGGCTGCTGCGCCACAAGCGCGCGGGCTATGCGCTGATCCTGCAGGGCGCGGGCATCGGCATCTTCTACCTCACGACGCTCGCGGCCATGAAGCTCAGCGGGCTGCTGCCGGCCAGTGTCGGCTTTGCCTTCCTGTTCGGCGTGGCGGTGCTCAGCGCCGCGCTGGCCGTGCTGCAGAACGCGCCGCTGCTGGCCATCGTCGCCGCGCTCGAGGGTTTCGCGGCACCGGTGCTCGCATCCACCGGCTCGAACCAGCCGGTCGGCCTCTTCACCTACCTGCTGGTGCTCGACGTCGGCATTGTGTTGATCGCCTGGTTCAAGGCCTGGCGCGTGCTGAACCTGATCGGCTTCGTCGGCACCTTCACGCTGGCGGCCGGCTGGGCGCACAAGTACTACACCGACGACCAGTACGGCACCATCCAGCCCTTCCTGATCGCGTTCTTCCTGCTGTTCACCGCCATCGGCCTGCTGTTCGCGCGCCGCACGCTGTTCGATGCGCCGGTGCAACCCGCGCAGCCGCTGGCCACCCGCGCGCTGGACACGCTGCGTCGCGCCGGCCGGGTCGACAGCTCGCTCGTGTTCGGCACGCCCATGGTCGCGTTCGGCATGCAGGTCCTGCTGATGCGTCCGTGGGAATACGGCGCCGCCTTCTCGGCGATGGCGCTCGCGGCCTTCTACCTCGTGATGGGCCGACTGGTGTTCGCCACGCAGCCCAAGGGGCTGGCGCTGCTGGCGGAGGCCTACGCCATCGTCGGCGTGATCTTCGGCACGTTGGCGATTCCACTCGGCCTCGAAGGCCAGTGGACCGGCGCGGCCTGGGCGGTCGAGGCGGCCGGCATGTACTGGCTGGGCGCGCGGCAGAGGCGCGTGTATGCGCGCGCCTTCTCGTTCGTGGTGTTTGCCGGCGCGGTGCTGAAGCTGCTCGAAGCCACCGGGCTCGATGCGGCGCCGGGGCATCCGCTGCTCGAAGGTTCGCTGATCGGCCCGCTGCTGGTGGCCGTGAGTGCCTTTGCCATGTGGGCCATGCACCGCCGTGCCAGGCTCGATGTGGGCAACACCGTGGAAGCCATGGTCGGAAGCGCCTTGCCATGGCTCGGCATGGCCGCGCTCACGCTGCTGCTCTGGCAATGGTGGACGCCGCCGTGGGCTGCGGCCGCAACGGCCGTGCTGGCATCGGTCACCTTCGCGGTGGCGGTGCGCTTCGCATTGCTGCCGCTGACTTATGTGAGCTTCGGCATGCAGGCGCTCGCGGTGGCGGGCTTCATCGCGACCTTGCACCACACGGGCGAAGTCACTGACGGCCGCGTGCTCGAAAGCGGATGGCAGGGCGCTGCCGCTGCCTGCCTGATCGCGCTCAGCCTGCTGGGCAGCGCCGCGTGGTCGATGCTGCAGGCGCATCGCGCGGCACTGGCGCGTGGCATCCAGCCCGTGTGGTCGATCGGCAATGTGGTGGGCGTGCTCGCGGGCGTGAGCCTGCTGCACCTGGCAATGCTGTTCCAACTGAACCTGGCGCAGGCCGCATTGCTGTGGCCGCTGACGGCCACGGTCGTGTTCTGGGTGGCGCTGCGCATGGCGCATTTCCCGCTCGCTGCGCTGGCTGGCGTGCTGCAGGTGATCTCGGCGATGGCATTCGGCGCGAGCCAGTCTGTCGATGCCGAAGCGGTGCGGCCGGCCTTCGCGCACCTCGGCTTCTGGACGCCCGTGGTGCTGGGGCTCGTGGCCCTGCTGGCTGGCGACTGGCTGCGCGATGAAGCTCGGCCGCGCGTGAGCGAGCCCGCAGGCACGGCGCCCAAGCGCTGGGCCAACGCGTGGTGCGCGATTCCGGTCGTGCTGTGGGCGCCGGTGATCTGGGGGCTCTTCTGGTGGTTCTTCGGCGTGCTGGACGAAAGCATCCGCGTGCTGAATCGTCACGACCTTGCGAGCCATGTGCCGGCGGCCGTGATGGCGGTGGTGCTTGTCACCTCCGCGCTGGCCGCGCTCGTGGCGCACCGCCGCGACTGGTCGCAATTGGGCAAGGCCACGATCGCCACGCTGCCGGCTTTTGGCCTGATCGCGGCCTACGGCATCGCGGGCGGCCCGACGCCGTTCTACGTGCCGTCGAGCGCGCTCGGCTGGATCGCCTGGCCGCTGGCGCTGGCGTGGCATCTGCGCCTGCTGCGTGTGCAAAAGCGCTGGTTCGATGCCCCGGCATTGACGCCTTTCCACGTGGCGGGCTTCTGGCTCTTCCTGTTGCTCGCTGCGCGCGAATGCCAATGGCAACTGGGCCGCATCGGTGCCGAATGGTCGAGCTGGCAACTGCTGGGCTGGGCCATCGTGCCGGCGCTCGTGCTGTGGGCGCTGCGCTCGCGCGCGGTGCTCAAGCGCTGGCCGCTGATCGAGTACCGCGGCGCCTACCTGGAGTTCGCCGCGACGCCGGTGGTGGTCTATCTGCTCGTGTGGGTCTGGCTCACCAATGCCGTGAGCCCCGGCAACGCCGCGCCGCTGCCGTATGTGCCGCTGCTGAATCCGCTCGAACTCGCGCAGTGGCTGGTGCTGTTCGCGCTGGTGCTCTGGTGGCGCGCCTTGCCGCAGGGATCGTTCGCGCGCGTCGATCCGATGGTCGCCAAGGGCGCGGCCGGCCTCACCGGGCTTGCGCTGCTGACCGGCATGGTGCTGCGCACCTGCCATCACTACGCGGGTGTCGAATGGCGCTTCGATGCACTCTATGCCTCGTGGCTGACGCAGGCGGCGTTGTCGATCACCTGGGCGGTCTGCGGCGTGGCCGCGATGGTGCTGGGCCACTCGCGTAGGGTGCGCACCTTGTGGGTCGCGGGCGCGGTGCTGCTCGGCGTGGTGGTGCTGAAGCTGTTCTTCGTCGAGCTGGCCAATCGCGGTGGGTTGTTCCGCATCGTGTCGTTCATCGCGGTGGGCGCCTTGCTGCTGCTGGTGGGTTACTTCGCACCGGTGCCGCCGAAGAAGGAAGAAGAAAAAGCGGAACCGAAGGCGCCAGCCGAAGGCGGTGCGGCATGAGCGGCGCCGCGGTGTGGACGCTTCGCGCGGGCAGCGCCTTCGTCGCCGTCATGGTGGCGACGGGCTTCGGCGCGGTGCATGCGCAGCCCGCTACCTCCGCGCCCATCGCACTGCAGGGCGAGGGGCCGTACCACCGGCTCACGCTGCCTCTGTCGATCTACGGCAGCGCTGCATACGGCGACTTGCGCGACCTTCGCGTGCGCAACGCAGCCGGGCACGCCGTGCCTTACGCATGGCTGCGCAATGAAGCGGCGACACCGCGAACCGCCTCGCAGGACGTGCCGATCTTCGCGCTGCCCGGCAGCGACAGCGGTGCGGTGTCGGCCGACGCATCGCTCGCCTTTTCCGTGCGGCCCGATGGCTCGCTGGCACTCGACAGCAAGGCCGCCAGCGCCCAGCGCAAGGTGAGCGAAGCGACGCAATGGCTCATCGACCTGAGCCAGGTCAAGGGCAGCCTGCTGCAGGCCCGCTTCGAGATCGCACCCGATGCGCGCGGCCTGTTCGCCTTCCGGCTCGAAGCCAGCGACGACCTGCGCCAATGGCGGCCGGTGGGCGGAGAAGATCAACTGGTGCGGCTGGCCCACGGCGGCCAGACCATCGAGCGTCTCGTGGTCGACCTGGGCAGCCTTCGCACGCGTTTCCTGCGCCTGCGCTGGAGCGATCCGCAGCACGGCGCACCGCTGACCGGCGTGGGAATCGACAGCGTGCAGGAGGTCGAACCCGTCGCACCGCTCGAATGGTCCGGCCCGCTGAAGCCGGAGCGCTGCGCCACCGACTACTGCGACTACCTGCTGCCGCGCGGCCTGCCGGTGCAGAGCCTGCGCATCGACCTGGCCGACATCAACACGCTGGCGCAGGTCGGCGTCTCGGGGCTGTCCGATCCGGCGCCTGCCGCGGCCACGCCGCCGCAGCCTGTGCCCCGCAATCCGCTCTATGCCTTGCGGCACCAGCAGCGCCGACCGGCCCCGCTGCCTGATCGGCCGAACGAATCGCCACTGGTCGATGCCGTGGTCTATCGTCTGGCGCAAGCCGGCGGCGAGGCGCGCTCGCCCGTGCTGGCACTCGATGGCGCGGTGTACGCACGCCTGCGCTTGCGAACCTCCGGCCCGGTGAGCGTGCTGGGTGCGACGCCGCCGACCATCGCGGTGGGCGCCGTGCCGCGCACGCTGGTGTTTCTCGCGCAGGGCGGGGCGCCGTTCTCGCTGGCATGGAATGCGGCGCCCGATGCGGGCACCGTCGAAGGGGCCGTGCCCGGTGCGCCACTGGCGCTGTCGACGCTGATTCCGGGCTATGCCCCGGACAAACCGGTCGTTGCCGATGGCGCCTCGGTCACGTTGCCGACGGCGGCGATCACGGCAGCAGTGGCAGCCACCGTGCAACCGCCGATTCCGCAGGCCGATGGCCTCGATCCGTCGCGCAAATGGTGGCTCTGGGGTGCGCTGGGTGTCGGCTTGCTGTTGCTGGCCGGCATGGCATGGTCGCTGTTCGCGAGCCTGCGCAAGGACGCGGCCAGGCCCGACTGAGCCGGGCGGCCGCGCTCACGCTGCGCTCAGTTCGGATCGAAGGTATCGCGGAAGGTGAACCAGGTCGAGCTGAGCGACATGGCCGCGAGCACCAGCGCCGTGCCGACGATCAGCACATTGCCCACCGCCAGCGCGGCGCCACCGGAGCCCATTGCGCCGACGCCGATCAGCACGGTAGCGAGCAGGCCCATGCCGATGCCGGCGATCAGGAACACGCCGAACCACGCAATGCCGAACAGCGTGTAGGCGCCGAAGTTGCGGAACAGCGCAACGATGCTGAAGAAGATGCTCTTGACCGGCTCCACGCGGTGCCAGTGCACCAGCGCCGGCGCATGCCACATGGCCAGCGACAGCGGCAGGTTCAGGCACATCAGCAGCATGCGCGCCACCTGGAAGTCGCTGCTTGCGATCACTTCGGGCGTCAGCGGGTCGTCGAGCAGGTAGGCGCGCGCGAGCTGGCCGCCGTCGACCAGCGTGGTCACCATCACCGCCAGCACGAAGTAGACGGCCGAGATGATGCCCAGCACCAGCAGCGAGCGCCATTCGGAGCGCATGGCGCTGAACACCGCCACGAACATCGCCGAGCCGGTGGGGCGCCTTGCGTCGCCGGCCTGGCCGATGCCTTCGGCGTTGTCGGTGTAGGCCACCGAGGTCGCGACCATCAGGCCCAGCGTCATGAACGGCACAAGCGCCGGTGCAAACAGGCTGCCCAGAATCGGCACGATCGACACCGTCGAGATCATCGCCATCAACAGGAAGAACAGCGAGATGAAGGCCAGCGGCTGTCGCCAGAAGGTCTTGAGTCCGAGGCGGACCCATTCGGCGCCGGTTCGCGCCGGCACGAGTTTGAGTTTCATGTGTAGGGGTCAGGCAGCCAGCAGCGGCTCGGGCTCGAGCGCCTGTGCCATGGCATGCGGGTGGGTGGCGCGCTCGCGCAGCACGCGCTCGAAGTGCGACGGGTCGTGGGGCTTGAGCATGCTCGCCTCACGGGGCAGGTAGAAATCCCACAGGCGCGAGATCCAGAAGCGCAGCGCCGCGGCGCGCAGCATCGCGGGCAGCAGGGCGCGCTCGGCCGCGTTCAGCGGGCGCACGGATTCGTAGGCCGACAGCAGCGCGTCGGCGCGCTGGGCATGGTGCCGGCCGGTGGGCAGGTCGATGGCCCAGTCGTTCAGGCACACGGCCAGGTCGAACAGCCAGGTGTCGGTGCCGGCGAAGTAGAAGTCGAACACGCCGGTCAGGCGCGGCGCGGCACCGGCGTCATCGCCGGTCGCGAACATCACGTTGTCGCGGAACATGTCGGCGTGCACCGGGCCACGCGGCAAGGCGGCATAGGTCGACGATTCGGCGACATGGTTCTGGTAGGCCAGTTCGGCGCGCAGCAGGGCGGCCTGCGATTCCTCGATGTAGGGCAGCACCACCGGCACGGTCTCGTTCCACCAGGCCAGGCCACGCAGGTTCGGTTGCGTGCGCGAATAGTCGCGGCCTGCCAGGTGCATGCGCGCCAGCATCGCGCCCAGCTCGGCGCAGTGGGCCGGACCGGGAGCCAGTTCGCTGTGGCCCGAAAGCTTTTGTACCAACGCGGCGGGCTTGCCGGCGACCATGTGCAGCAGGTCGCACGAGGTGTCGGTGGCGGGCGTCGGCGGCAGGCTCTTTTTCGACGGCTTCTCGGCGGCGGGCGCGATGGCCATGGCGGCCACGGGCTCGGGCACCGGCAGGCCGGCAGCCGCCAGGTGCTTCATGAGGCTCAGGTAGTAGGGCAACTGCTCGGCGCTCAGGCGCTCGAACAGCGTCAGCACGAACTCGCCGGACTCGGTGGTCGCGAAGTAGTTGGTGTTTTCGATGCCGCCCTGGATGCCGCGCAGGTCGCGCAGGCGGCCGACGCCGAGGCGTTGCACGAGCGCGTCCGCCTCGCCGAACTGGACTTCGGTAAAAACTGCCATGGCGTTGCTCAGCGCCGGGCCGAGGATGCGAAAGATGGGAAGAGGTGGGCGGGTCGCACGGTCAGAACTTCATCACGTTCCAGACGCGCGGGCCGTTGGCGCCGGTCTCCGAGGAGCCCTGGCGCGCCGTGCCTGCGTCGGCCGGCAGCACTTCGTAGCCGGGCATGTTCGACTTGGGCTTGACGTTGATGCTTTGCGTGCGGCCGCCGTAGCGGACTTCGTCGACCGAGGCACCGCTGTCTTCGGTGTGCAGGTTCTCGACCTTCTGGTTGTGCCGGCCGTCTGCCTGCTCCTGATTTGGTAGCGGTTGCGCCGGGGCCGGCGCAGCCGCCGGTTGGGCGGGCGCGGGCTGCGCCTGCACGGCGGCAAAGGGGGCGGCGAAAGCCAGCGCCAGCAGGATGCGGCGGGCGACCAGGAGTGTGGAGCTAGGCATGCCTTGATTGTAGGCGCGGCACCGTCTGCCGTCTGTCGGCGCGCAGGCCGTTTCGCCGGGCTTCGGCGGACCGCTCCGGGCACGGCAAAATGGCCCGATGACCGACAAGAAAACGCTGCTGCTCGTCGATGGCTCGAGCTACCTTTACCGAGCCTTCCATGCGATGCCCGATCTGCGCGCCGTGCCCGGCGACCCGAAGAGCCCGGCCACCGGCGCCATTCGCGGAATGATCAACATGATGACCGCGCTGCGCCGCGAGGTGCGCGCCGACTACGCGGCCTGCATCTTCGATGCGCCCGGCAAGACTTTCCGCGACGACTGGTACCCCGAGTACAAGGCCAACCGCTCGCCGATGCCCGACGACCTGCGCAGCCAGATCGACCCCATTCACGAAGTGGTCAGGCTGCTGGGCTGGCCGGTGATCACGGTGCCCGAGGTCGAGGCCGACGACGTGATCGGCACGCTCGCCAAGATCGCCGCCGCACAGGGCATCGAGGTGATCGTGTCCAGTGGCGACAAGGACTTGAGCCAGCTGGTTGATGAGCACATCACCATCATCGACACGATGAATGGCAAGCGGCGCGACGTGGCGGGTGTCACGGCCGAATTCGGCGTGCCGCCGAACCTGATGGTCGACTACCAGACGCTGGTGGGCGATTCGGTCGACAACGTGCCCGGTGTCGAGAAGGTCGGCCCGAAGACCGCCGCCAAATGGCTGCTCGAATATGGCTCGCTCGATGCGCTGGTCGAACGCGCCGCCGAAGTGAAGGGCGCCGCCGGCGAGAACCTGCGCAAGGCGCTGGACAAGCTGCCGCTCAGCAAGAAGCTCGTCACCATCCGCACCGATTGCGACCTCGAAGGCCATGTCACCGGCCTGCCGTCGCTCGAGAACCTGCCGGTCGGCGCGCCGCAGACGACTGAGCTGAAACCCTTCTACGAGAAGTTCGGCTTCAAGAGTCTCGTCAAGACGCTCGAAGCACAGGAAGTGCCGCCCGAGCTGATCGAGGAAGGCGCCAAAAAGAAGCCCGCCAGGGCCAACACCGACCAGGGCGGCTTGTTCGACGAACCCGCCGACATGAGCGCGCTCGAAGCCGCCGCGCCCGCGAGCAACCTCAAGTACGACACCATCACCACCTGGGAACAGTTCGACACCTGGCTCGCCAGGCTCGAAGCTGCCGAGCTGACGGCCATCGACACCGAAACAACGTCGCTCGACGAAATGGTCGCGCAGATCGTCGGCGTGAGCTTCAGCGTCACGCCCGGCGAAGCGGCCTACATTCCGCTCACGCACAACTACCCCGATGCGCCCGCGCAGTTGCCCATCGACGAAGTGCTTGCCAAGCTCAAGCCCTGGCTGGAAAACGGCGCGAAGAAAAAGCTCGGCCAGCACATCAAGTACGACCGCCATGTGTTCGCCAACCACGGCATCGAGGTGCAGGGCTACGCGCACGACACCATGCTGCAGAGCTACGTGCTCGAAGTGAACAAGCCGCACGGCCTGTCGAGCCTTGCCGAACGCCACCTGGGCCGCAGCGGCATCTCGTACGAAGACCTGTGCGGCAAGGGCGCGCACCAGATCTCGTTCAGCCAGGTCGACATCGCCAAGGCGGCCGAGTATTCCTGCGAAGACAGCGACCTGACGCTCGACGTGCACAACACGCTGTGGCCGCGCCTGCAAGCCGATGAAAAGCTGGGCTTCATCTACCAGTTGGAAATGGATTCGAGCGAAGCGCTCTACCGCATCGAGCGCAACGGCGTGCTGATCGACAGCGCCACGCTGGCCGCGCAGAGCCATGAACTCGGCACGCGCATCATGGAGCTGGAGCAGGAGGCCTACGACATTGCCGGCCAGCCCTTCAACCTGGGCTCGCCCAAGCAGATCGGCGAAATCTTCTTCACCAAGCTGGGCCTGCCGGTGGTCAAGAAGACGCCGAGCGGCGCGCCGAGCACCGACGAAGAAGTGCTGGAGAAACTCGCCGAAGACTACCCGCTGCCCGCCAAGATCCTGGAGCACCGTGGCCTGTCGAAGCTCAAGGGCACCTACACCGACAAGCTGGGCCAGTTGGCCAATCCGCGCTCGGGCCGCGTGCACACGCATTACGCGCAGGCCGTGGCCGTCACCGGGCGCCTGAGCAGCAACGACCCGAACCTGCAGAACATCCCGATCCGCACGCCCGAAGGCCGCCGCGTGCGCGAGGCTTTCGTGGCACCGGCCGGCAGCGTGATTGCCAGCGCCGACTACTCGCAGATCGAGCTGCGCATCATGGCCCACATCAGCGGCGACGAATCGCTGCTGCGCGCCTTCAAGGAAGGCATCGACGTGCACCGCGCCACCGCCGCCGAAGTGTTCGGCTCCACGCCCGACCAGGTGTCGAGCGAGCAGCGCCGCTACGCCAAGGTCATCAACTTCGGGCTGATCTACGGCATGAGCAGCTTCGGCCTGGCGAAGAACCTCGGCATCGAGACCAAGGCCGCGGCCTTGTACATCGAGCGCTACTTCGCGCGTTATCCGGGCGTGAAGGCGTACATGGACGAGACCAAGGCGAGCGCCAAGGAAACGGGTTACGTCGAGACCGTGTTCGGCCGGCGCCTGTACCTGCCCGAGATCAACTCGCCCAACGGCCCGCGTCGTGGCGGCGCCGAACGCGCAGCCATCAACGCGCCGATGCAGGGCACGGCAGCCGACCTGATCAAGCTCAGCATGGTCAAGGTACAGAACGTGCTTGATGAAGAAAAGCGCGCCACCAAGATGATCATGCAGGTGCACGACGAACTGGTGTTCGAGGTGCCCGAGGCCGAGGTCGAATGGGTGCGCACCGAAATCCCGCGCCTGATGGCCGGCGTGGCGGACCTGAAGGTGCCGCTGCTCGCCGAGATCGGCGTCGGTCCCAACTGGGACAAGGCCCACTGACCCTCTATATTGCCTGTGAATTGATCCTGCATGGATCCAACGCGTCAATCGAAGAGACAACGAACGAAAGAAAGAAGAACGCTCACCCATGAAATTCCTGCCCCGCCAATTCCTGCTGGCCGCCGTTTGCGCGGCCTGCCTCGGCACCGCTTATGCTGCCCCCGATGCCCGCATCGCCTCGCTTGCCGCTAAGGAAAAGCCCGCGCTGCTCGACACGCTCAAGGAGCTGGTCTCCATCGAATCGGGCAGCCGCGACCTCGACGGCCTTGAAAAAATCTCCGACCTCATCGCCGCGAAGTTCAAGGCCCTGGGCGGCGAGGTCGAGCTGATCGACCCGAGCGCCGATGCCTACCGCATGGAAGACACGCCCGAGAAAATCGGCCGCGTGGTGCGCGCCACCTTCAAGGGCACGGGCACCAAGAAGATCCTGCTGATCGCGCACATGGACACGGTCTACACCATCGGCATGCTCAACAAGCAGCCGTTCCGCATCGAGGGCGACAAGGCCTATGGCCTGGGCATTGCCGACGACAAGCAAGGCGTGGCGGTCATCACGCACATCGTGTCGATGCTGCAGTCGATGAAGTTCAAGGACTACGGCACGCTCACCGTGCTGATCAACGGCGACGAGGAAATCAGCTCGCCTGGCGCGCGCGCGCTCATCACGCGCATGGGCAGCGAGCACGACGCCGTGCTGTCCTTCGAGGGCGCCTACGTGAAGGACGACAAGCTCTCGCTGGCCACCGCCGGCATTGCCTCGGTCACGCTGCATGTTGCCGGCAAGGCCTCGCACGCGGGCTCGGCGCCCGAGCTGGGCGTGAACGCGCTGTACGAACTGTCGCACCAGATCCTGCAGATGCGCGACCTGTCCGACCCGGCCACGGGCCTGAAGATGAACTGGACCATCTCCAAGTCCGGCAGCAACCGCAACGTGATTCCGGCCAGCGCCACCGCCGGTGCCGACGTGCGCGTGCTGAAGGTCAGCGACTACGACCGCATCGAGCAGCAGGTGAACGAGCGCGTGAAGAAGCAGCTCATTCCCGAAGCCAAGGTCGAGCTGAAGTTCGAGCGCCGCCGTCCGCCGCTCGAAGCCACCGATGCCTCGCGCGCACTCGCGAAACACGCGCAGCAGATCTACAAGGACGAGCTGGGCCGTTCGCTGGGCGCCGATGACAAGGCCGCCGGCGGCGGCACCGACGCGGCCTTTGCCGCGCTCAAGACCAAGGCGCCTGTCATCGAGCGCTTCGGCCTGCAGGGCTTCGGCGCGCATTCGGCCGATGCCGAATACGTGCTGGTCGATTCGATCGAGCCACGTCTTTACCTCGGCACGCGCCTGATCATGGACATCGCGCGCGGCAAGACCAGCGCCGGCAACTGACCGGTCCACGGCCCCATGCGCCTGCGCCACATCGAGGTCTTCAACGCGATCATGCTCACGGGCAGCGTGAGCGCGGCGGCGCGGCTCATCAACATCACGCAGCCGGCGGTGAGCCGCACGCTGCAGCATGCCGAGCAGCAGTTGGGCTTTCCGCTGTTCCAGCGCGCCAAGGGCCGGCTCACGCCGACCACCGAGGCGCTCACGCTGTACCCGCACATCGAGCGGCTGTTCGCGCAGCTCGACGAAGTGCAGCGGCTGGCCGCCAACCTGCGCACGGCGGGCGACACCGGCGAGCTGCGCATCCTGAGCGTGCTGGCGCTCAGCTACGACGTGCTGCCGCGCGCGCTCAAGGCCTTTCGCGAAATGCATCCGGGCTATGCGATCACGGTGGAGTCGCTGCATTCGCCGCAGATCATGTCGGCCCTGCTGCTGCAGGAGGCCGACGTGGGCTTCGCCTTCAGCCCCGCCGTGCACCCTTCGCTCACGCAAGAGACGCTGGCCGACAGCCGCATGGTGTGCATCGCGCCCAAGGGCATGTTGCCGCGCGCGCTGGTGCGCAACGGCTCGGTCGCGCTGCACGACCTTGTCGACCGGCCGGTGATCGGGCTGGACAGCCGCGACCCTGTGGGCACCAGCCTGAGCCAGGCCTGCCGGCAAGCGGGCGTGGGTTTCCAGCAGGCGGTGGTGACGGTGCAGACCTACCACGCGGCGCTGGCCATGGCCCATCACGGGCTCGGCGTGGCGCTGGTCGATGGCTGCACCGCGCGTTCGGCCGACCGCGAGAAGGTCGATGTGCTCACGCTGGAGCCGCACATTCCGGTGCCGATCCGCGCGCTGCGTTTCGCGGGCCGGCCCGATTCGGTGGCGGTGCGCGGCATCACGCGCTGCATGCGCGAAGCGATAGAGCAGACCGCCTGAGCACCGCCCGGGTGCCACGGGCATTCGCCGCGCGCGATAATCCGCGGCCATGCACCTCCCACGAACCTTCCGCCTGTTGCACCGCCTGGTGCTGGCGTGGTTCATGGCGTCGCTGCTCGTCGCGGGGGCGTCGCCCCTCGTGAATCCGCAGTCGATGGAACTGGTGTGCTCCGCCAGCGGCTCCATCAAGGTCATCGTGCAGGGCGACGACGGCCCGACCGAGATGAGCGCTGTCGCGATGGACTGTCCGCTGTGCATGCTCTCCGGCCCCCCGCCCTCGGCCGCGCAGGTGACGCTGCCCACGCCGCTGCCGCTGGGCCGCGCGCTGCAATCGATTCCGGCTGCCCGCATCGCGGCAGCCACGGCCTCGCCGCTGCCGGCGCGCGGGCCACCCACGCTCTCCTGAACTCCGTTCTTCTTCCACCTCACGCGGCCTGACACGGCTGCACGGTGGGTTTTCGGTCGTTCCACGGCCGGCGCTGCCTTTTCTTTTTCGCACGCGCCGCTGCAAGAGAGATTCCATGTCCCGTATTTCTTCCACCCCCACGCTGGGGCTCTTCGCCTTGCTCGGCGCCGCCTGCGCGCCTGCCCATGCGCAATCCGCCGGCGCGCACTCGCTGCCGCAGATCGAGGTGGCCGACGACGCGCCCGTCGCCAACGGCCGGCTCGACCTCGACACGCCCTCGGACACGGCCAGCCGCCTGGGCCTCACGCCGCGCGAGACGCCGGCATCCGTCACGGTGGTGAACCGCTCGGTGATCGACGCGCGCGGCGCGCAGAACACGCAAGAAATATTGCGCGCCATTCCGGGCGTGACCGCCCATGACGCGCCGGGCAACATCGGCGTGAGCTACCGGGGCTTCGGCAGCGGCTCGATCAGCCAGTTGTTCAACGGCATCAACGTGCAGTACGCGATTGCGGCGCGGCCGGTGGACAGCTGGATCTACGACCGCGTCGAGGCCATCGGCGGGCCGTCGAGCTTCCTGTTCGGCTCGGGCGCGCTGGGCGGCTCGATCAACTACATCACCAAGACGGCCGAGCGCAGCGACTTCGCGGAAGCGCAATTGCGGCTGGGCACGCAGAACCTCAAAGAGGCTTCGTTCGGGCTGAACCGCCGCATCGCGGGCGACGGCGGCGCGGGCAGCCACTATGTGCGCATCGACGTGAACCACCGCGATGCCAACGGCTGGACCGATGGGACGAGGTCGAAATCCACGCAACTGGCGACCTCGCTGCTCTCCGACCTGGGCGGCGGACTGAAGCACACGCTGGCCTACGAGTACCAGGACGAGAACGTCGACCGGCCCTACTGGGGCACGCCGGTGCTCAACCCGGTGGCCGGCACGATGCGGATCGATCGAGGTATCCGCTTCAAGAACTACAACAGCAGCGATGGCCTCTACGCGCAGCGCGTGCAATGGCTGCGCTCGGTCACCGAATGGCAGGTGAGCGACGCGCTGCAGTTCAAGAACACCTTCTATGCCTACGACGCGCTGCGCGACTATCGCAACGTCGAGAGCTATCGCTACAACCCGGCCAACACGGCGGTCATCCGCTCCAGTGCTCTGCTGCAGCGGCACGACCAGGACGTGTGGGGCAACCGCATCGAGGGCATCTACAAGGGGCAACTCGCGGGCCTGAAGAGCGACTGGTCTTTCGGCCTCGACTACAGCGTGAACCGGCAGACGCGCTTTCCCAACAGCCTTTCCGGCACGGTGAGCACCGTCAATCCTTATGTGTTTGCCACGGAGCAGTTCTTCGCGGTGCCGGGCATGACGCCGGGCTTTCGGCCCGACAGGAACAACAAGGTCACGACCACTGCGCTCTATCTTGAAAACCGCACGGCGCTGATGCCGGCGCTGCACCTCGTGTCGGCGCTGCGGCACGAGCGCATCGACCTCGATCTCGTCAACCGGCGCACGGTGGATGCCTCGAACCCGGCGACCTTCCATCGCGGCTACAAGCCGACGACCGGACGCATCGGCCTGGTGTGGGACTTCGCGCCCGGCGCCAATCTGTATGCGCAGTACGCGACGGCGGCCGATCCGCCTTCGGGCGTGCTGTCCACCGCCTCGTTCGCCGACGTGCGCAACAACAGCGAGCTGACCACCGGCCGGCAGGTGGAGGTCGGCAGCAAGCTCGACTTCTGGCAGGGCAAGGGCACGGCCACGCTGGCGGCCTACAGCATCCGCCGCAAGAACATCGCGACGCAAGACCCGAACAACAGCGCGCTCACGGTGCTGGTGGGCGAGCAGTCGTCGAAAGGCGTGGAACTGGCGCTCGGGCTGCAGCCCACGCCGCAGTGGTCGCTGCAGGGCAACCTCACGTACGTGGATGCGCGCTATGAGCGCTTCACGCAGGGGGGCGTGTCGCTCGCGGGCCGCACGCCGACCAACACGCCGGCTGTGGTGGCCAACCTCTGGACGTCGTATGCCTTCACGCCGAGCCTGCAGGCCACGGTGGGCGTGCGCCATGTCGGCAAGGTGTATGCCGATGCGGCCAACACCATCAACTGGCCGGGCTACACGCTGCTCGACCTGGGGCTGAGCTGGAAGGTGAACCGCTCCGTCACCGTGGTGGGCCGCATCCGCAATGCCACCAACCGCGTGTACGCGGCGAACGTCGGCAGCACCTTCGCCTACCTCGGCGCGCCGCGCACGGCCGATGTGTCGCTGCGCGTGAGCTTCTAACCCCGGGAGAGTTGCCGTGCATGCCAAACGCTGGTTGTTCCTGATCCATCGCTGGCTGGGCGTGCTCGTCTGCGCCTTCTTCGCGATGTGGTTCGTCTCGGGCGTGGTGATGATGTACGTGGGCTACCCCAAGCTCACCGAGGCCGAGCGGCTGCAGCACCTGCCACGGCTCGACGCCTCGGCGCCACTTCTGGGGCCGAGGCAGGCCCTCGATGCGGCCGGCATCGCAGGGCCGCTGCAGGAGCTGCGGCTGGCTGCCGCCAGCGGTGGGCGCGCGGTGTACCTTGCGACGCCGGTGCGTGAAGCCCAGACCGGCAAGCGGCGGCCACCGCCGGGCAGTGGCGCGATCGTTGTCGATGCCGTCACAGGCGCCGTGCTGAGCGAGGTCGATCGCGCCCGCGTGCTCGCGAGCGCGCAGGCCTATGCCGGCGCAGGCGTGCCGCTCGACTACCGCGGCACCATCGGCGAAGACGCATTCACCCATTCACGCGGGCTCGACGCGCACCGTCCGCTGCATGTGGTCGAGCTGGCGGATGCCGACGCCACGCGGCTCTACATATCGGGCAAGACCGGCGAGGTCGTGCGTGACGCACCGCGCGCCGAACGCCTCTGGAACTACGCCGGCGCCTGGATCCACTGGCTGTATCCACTGCGCGGCGGCGGCCTCGACCGCTACTGGGCCGACATCGTCAACTGGCTCTCGATCATCGGCATCGCCGTCACGCTGACCGGCACTGTGGTCGGCGTGATGCGCTGGCGCTTCGGGCGCACCTACAAGAGCGGCTCGCATTCGCCGTACCAGGGTTTCATGATGCGCTGGCATCACATCACCGGGCTGCTGTTCGCGCTGATCACGCTGACGTGGATCTTCAGCGGCCTGATGTCGATGAACCCCTGGCGCGTGTTCGACAGCGGCGCGCCGGCCCTGCGCATCGAGGCGATGAATGGCGGGCCGCTCACCGTCTCCGCGCAGGATGCGTCGCCCGCGACCTTGCTCGCCTCGACAAACGGCGACGTGCGCGAGCTGCGCTGGGTGCGCGCAGCGGGCCAGACGCTGGTGCTCGCCAGCACCGCCAGCGGCCGGCCGCAAGTGCGCGATGCCGTCAGCGCGCAGCCGTACCAGTTCGACCCCGACGCATTGCGAGCGGCCGTCGCGCGCCTGCTGCCCGACGCGGTGCAGCGCATCGACGTACTGACTGCCTACGACAGCCACTACTACACGCGCGAGCCGCACACCATGACCGGCGGCACCGACAAGCCCCTGCCCATCTGGCGCGTGGTGTTCGGCGATGCCCATGCGACCTGGGTGCACGTCGATCCGCAGACCGGTGCCGTGCTCGGCCGCTCCGACAGCATGCGCCGCCTGAGCCGCTGGCTGTTCGCGATGCTGCACAGCTGGGACTGGCTGCCGCTGCTCGACCACCGCCCGCTGTGGGACGTGCTGCTCGTCGCGACGAGCCTCGGCGGCGCGGCGTTGAGCCTGACCGGCGTGGTGATCGGCTGGCGGCGCCTGGGCCGCAAGCTCAGGACGTCGATGCGGAAGACGCCAGCGTCAGAGCGATCTGCCGCGCCGAACCGAAGGCCAGCGTGAAACCGAGTGCGCCGTGCCCGGTGTTGAACAGCATGTTCGACGGCGCGCTCGGCAGCCGCCCGATGATCGGCAGGCCCTTCGGCGTGGCCGGCCGCATGCCGGTCCACGGATGCAGTTCTTCCAGCCGGCTCGCATGCGGGAAGAGGGCGCGCGTGGCGGCTGCCAGCGTCTCGATGCGCGTGGCCGGAATGCTGGCGTCATGCCCCACGAGTTCGGCCATGCCCGCCACGCGAAGTCGCGAGCCGATACGCGCGAACACCACCTTGCGCGCGCTGTCCGTCACGTTCACGCAGGGTGCGGCGCCCGGCGTGGGGTCAACCTCCACCGTGATGCTGTAGCCCTTGAGGGGATACACCGGCAGGTAGGCGCCGAGCGCGCGCCCCAGCTTGTGCGAGGCCGAGCCCAGCGCCATCACGAAGGCGTCGGCCTGCACGTCGCCATCGCTGGTCTGCACGGCGGCGATGCGGCCTTCGCTGCGCGCAAAGCCGTGCACGTCGGTGCCGAGCATGAAGCGCACGCCGCGCGCGCTCAGCGCCCGCATCAGTTCGGCGCACACCTTCAGGCAGTCGGCCGCGCATTCGCTTGGCGTGTGGACCGCGCCCGCCATCTGGCCGCGGTGACCCGCGAGCGCGGGCTCGATGGCAATGCATTCATCGGGTGTGACGACGCGCTGCTCGCTGCCCATGGTGCGCTGCAGTTCGACCTGGGCGCGCGCGCCTTCGAGCGAGGCGGCACTCGAATACAGCACCAGCTTGCCCGTGGCCGAGAAATCGCAGTCGGGCGCGATGTCGGCCTGCATCGCCTCGAACTCGGTGCGGCTCGATGCGGCCAGCGCCAGCAACCGCGCCGTGGTGTCGCGCGAAGTCTGCGCATTGCAGGCCGCCAGAAAAGCCAGCCCCCAGCGCCACTGCAACGGATCGAGCTGCGGCCGCAGCTTCAGCGGCGAGGTGGGCGACAGCAGCAGCCTGGGCAACTGCTTCCAGATCGACGGGTCGGCCAGCGGCTGCACGTACGAATAGCTGAGCTGCGCGCCGTTGCCGCCGCTGGCACCCGCGCCGGGCGTCGCGCGGTCGATCACGGTGACCTGATGGCCCTGGCGTTCGAGTTGCCAGGCGGTGGCCAGGCCCACGATGCCGGCACCGAGCACACACACATGCATGGGGCAACTTTCCGGGAGTGATAAGAGCAAACCCTGACTTTAGGTGCGCCCCGCACCGGCCGGAAATGCCAAAAGCGCCGTGGCCCATAGCCAAAGCGCATGCCCTGCGGTGCCGAAGGGGTTCACCCATAACCTTTGGGTATGGCACAGGGTGCTATTGGAATTTGTAGCAATGAGTCACTCCTTCCTACACTCGCCTTCTGTTCAATCCAACCGAATGAAGGCTCGAATGAAACTCTCCGTCTTGATGGCATCCATGGCTGCCGCGGTGCTCTTCACCGCCACTGGCGCGCAAGCCGCCGACACGCTGGCCAAGATCGCCGAGTCCGGCAAGATCTCGCTCGCCTACCGTGAGTCGTCGGTGCCCTTCAGCTACCTGGACGGCCCCAACAAGCCGGTCGGGTTCTCGGTGGAACTGTCCAACGCGGTGGTCGAGGCGGTGAAGAAGAAGCTGAACAAGCCCAACCTGCAGGTCTCGCTGATGGCGGTCACTTCGCAGAACCGCATTCCGCTGATCACCAACGGCACCATCGACCTGGAGTGCGGCTCCACCACCAACAACTCCGCGCGCGGCAAGGACGTGGCCTTTGCCGTCAATCACTTCTACACGGGCACGCGCCTGCTGGTGAAGAAGTCTTCCAAGATCAAGGACTACGCCGACCTGGCGAAGAAGACCGTGGCCAGCACCACAGGCACCACCAACGCGCTGGTCATGCGCAAGTACAACACCGAGAAGAACCTCGACATGAACATCGTGCTCGGCAAGGACCACGCCGACGCGTTCCTGCTGGTCGAGAGCGACCGTGCCGTGGCCTTCGCCATGGACGACATCCTGCTGTTCGGCCTGATCGCCAACGCCAAGACGCCGGCCGACTACGAAGTGGTGGGCGAGTCGCTGCAGGTCGAGCCCTATGCCTGCATGCTGCCCAAGGACGACCCGGCCTTCAAGAAGCTGGTGGACGACACCTTCATCGACATGATGAAGAGCGGCGAGTTCGAGAAGCTCTACACCAAGTGGTTCATGCAGCCGATCCCGCCGAAGGGCGTGCCGCTGAACCTGCCGATGAGCCCCCAACTGAAGGACAACCTGAAAGCCTTCAGCGACAAGCCAGCGACCTGATCCGGGCCGCAAGGAAGAGAAAAGACATGGTCGCAGCCACACAGGTCGTCGGCATCCTCGGGGGCATGGGCCCCGCGGCGGGCGCCGACTTCGTCCGGCTCTTCGTGCAGGCCTGCGCGCAGCAGATGCGTGCACGCGGCGAGCCGGTGCGCGACCAGTCTTTTCCCGAGCACTGGCTCGCGCAGGTGCCGGTGCCCGATCGCACCGGCGCGCTGGCCTCCACCGACAGCGGCGCGCACCAGCCGCTGGAGCCGATGCTGCAGGCGCTGGGCCGGCTGGCCGCGCTCGGCAGCCGGGCCGTGGCCATCGCCTGCAACACCGCGCATGCCTGGCACGGCAGCCTGCAGGAACGCTTTCCGCAGGTCGAGCTGCTGCACATGGCGCGCGAAACGGCGCGGCAACTGGCCGAACAGGGCGCGACGGGCGTGGCGCTGATGGCCACCGAAGGCACTTATCGGGTGCGGCTCTACGAACAGGCGCTGGCTGAAGCCGGGCTCGGCTGCCACGTGCCGCTGGCCGATGAGCGCCAGACCATCATGCGCGGCATCTTCGACGGCGTGAAGGCCGGCAACATGCCGCTGGCCGAGCGGTGCTTTTCCGAAGTGGCACTGCGGCTGGCCGAACGCCACGGCCCCGTCACCATCATCATGGGCTGCACCGAGGTGCCGCTGGGGCTGCAAGGCTCGGCCGCCGTGGCCGGGCTGGACCTGATCGACCCGGCGCAGCTGCTCGCCGACGCACTGGCACGTCGCGCCTACGGCATGCCGCGCCAACCCCACTGAATTTCCGGTCATCGAGGCGCCAGAGCGATTTCGCCTACATTGCGGCGTGCGTTTTTTCGCGCAGCGCCCCTTGTCTGACGAATCCACTGGAGCCCTTCCCATGTCCGCACTCGACGACAGCCGTTCCGACTTCGATTCGCTGCGCCCCGGCGACAGCACCGGGCAGGGCGCCACGCGCCGCACCGCCCTGAAGGCCGCCATTGGCGTGGGCTACGCGGCCGCCGTCATGCCGGTGGTGGCGCAGACCGCCATTGCGACATCTGCCGAAGGCCTGAAGGCCGGCCCCATCAAGTACACCGTCAACGGCTTCGAGGTGCCCGCCTATGCGGCGGCGCCGGCCGGCAAGACCGGCCTGCCCGTGATTTTGGTGATCCAGGAAATCTTCGGCGTGCATGAATACATCGCCGACACCTGCCGCCGCTTTGCCAGGCTCGGCTACCTGGCGATTGCGCCCGAGCTTTACGCGCGCCAGGGCGATCCGCGCGGCTACACCGACATTCCCAAGCTGCAGGCCGACATCGTCACCAAGGTGCCCGACGCGCAGGTCCTGGCCGACCTCGACGGCGCGCTGGTCTATGCCAAGGCCAACGGCGGCGACATCGGCAAGGCCGGCATCACTGGCTTCTGCTGGGGCGGGCGCATCACCTGGCTTTATGCGGCCACCGGCAAGGTCAAGGCCGGCGTGGCCTGGTACGGCCGGCTGGTCGGGCAGGCCAGCGAACTGCAGCCCAGACACGCTGTCGACATCGCCACCAGCCTGCAGGCGCCGGTGCTTGGCCTGTACGGCGAAAAAGACCAAGGCATCCCCCTTGACACGGTTGATAAGATGAAAGCTGCTCTGGCCAATGGAACCCCGGCGGCCAAGGCATCGAGCTTCGTCGTGTACCCCGAAGCAGGCCACGCATTCCACGCCGACTACCGCCCCAGCTACGTCAAGAGCGCAGCAGACGACGGATGGCAGCGCGCCACGGCCTGGTTCAAAGCCAATGGCGTCGCCTGAAGACGGCGCCCAGTAGCCACTCCCCGCCGAAGGCCGTCCCATGACGGCCTTTTCTCTTTTTATGAACGGACCACGGCCCTGAAACTGTTTCAATGGCCGTCTCTCTTGCGCAAGCAGCTATGAATTTGATAGTCATCATCTTGGCAACCCTGGTTGCCGGCATCGGAAGCGTCTGGCTGGCGGCCCTGTTGTTGCGCGTGGGCGTGCGCAACGGCTCCGGCGGCGTGAACCCCCAGCACCTGTTGAGCCTGGCGGCCGGCGCGCTGCTCGCCACCGCCTTCATGCACCTGTTGCCCGAGGCCTTTGAAAGCCGCATCGAGCCCGCGCTGCTGTTCGGCGTGCTGCTGTTCGGGCTGGTCTTCTTCTTCCTGCTCGACAAGGCCGAACTGTGGCACCACGGGCATGAGCATCACCATGGCGGCGAGGCGAGCGGGCACGAGGGCCACGACCACGGTCACGATCACGCGCACGGCCACGACCACCACGGCCACAACCACACGGCACCCCGCGCCGGCGGCTGGGCCGTGCTCACCGGCGACAGCGTGCATTGCTTCGGCGACGGCATCCTGATCGCCTCGGCCTTCATCGCCGACATGCGCCTGGGCCTCGTGGCCGCCATCGCCGTGCTCGCGCACGAGGTGCCGCACCACATCGGCGACCTCGTCGTGCTGCGCCAAAGCTCGGCCAACCAGCGCGCCGCGCTGGTGAAGGTCTCGCTCGCGGGCACCATGACCATGCTCGGCGGCATCGCGGGCTGGTGGCTGGTCGACCAGTTGCACGGCTGGCTGCCGTACTTCCTGGTGCTGGCGGGCAGCAGCTTCGTGTATGTGGCGCTGGCCGACCTGATTCCGCAACTGCAAAAACGCCTGCCCGCGCGCCAGACCGCCGCGCAGATCCTCTGGCTGGTCGCCGGCATCGTGCTGGTCACGCTGGTGAGCCGGCTGGCGCACGGCGAACACGGGCATGACCATGGCCACGACGACCCCGGCCACGGCGAACACGGCCACGTGCACAAGGACTGACGCCGGGGGCGGGAAACTTTCCGACACCGACGCTGCATGCCGGATGAGCCGCAACGGCCGAAACAGGCGCACCATAGGGGGCCGTTCAGTCATCAGCCAGCCGATCATCAGCCGAGGAACCGATCATGAACAACGTCGACGCCACCGCGCGCTCCGCTTCGCCATCCGACGACGATGAGGACAACACGCCTGCCGACGATTTCGAAGAGCCCGAAAACGAAGCCTCCGACGACCTGTCGGATGAAACGGGCATCGATCTCACCGATGCAAGCGAACTCGATGCCGACAACGTGCCGGCCGACGAAGAGTTCGACCGGGTGATGAACGCGCCCGACTGATACAGGCGCCCTGCAAGCGCCGGTTTTTTCTTTTTTCTTCTTCGCTCAGGCCCGTCGCGCGAGCCCGCACCAGCGGGCCATGAACACCGCCAGCACCGCGGCAACCTCCATCATGCTGTCGATCGACACCCACTCGTCGATGCCGTGGATGCTGCTGCCCGTCGGGCCATAGCAGATGGCCGGCGTGTTGCCATAAAGGTTGAAGAACTTCGCATCGGTGGTGCCTGTAAAGGCCTGCGGCTCCAGCGTCTTGCCGACGATATCTTGGTAGCACTTCGACAGCGTGGTCACCACCGGCTCGTTCAGGTCCACCTCGCAGCCCTCGGCCTGGAACCCCTCGTAGATGATCCTGTAGCTCAGGCTCTGGTGTGCCGGATGTGCGGCATGCGCGGCGGCCAGCACTGCTTCGACCTCGGCCTTGGCCTGCGCCACGCTCATGTCGGGATAGAAGCCGACGCGGATGTCGCTGCGGCATGCGGACGGCACCGACGAGGCCCATTCGCCCCCCTGGATCTTGCCGAGGTTGAAGTTCACCGGATGCGCGTGGTGCGCAAAGCAGCGGTAGCGCGCCGAAGGCTCGTTCCAGCGTGCTTCGAGCTTCTTGAGTTCGGCGAACAGGTAGAGCGAAAAGTCGATGGCCCCCACGCCGGTCTGCGCGACCGAGGCATGCACCGGCTTGCCCAGCACCTCGATGGCCAGCCAGATCACGCCCAACTGGCAGGTCATGATGCCGCCCAGCGGCTCGGGAATGATGGCCGCATCCGCCCGATAGCCTTCGACCAGGCAGGCCAGCGCGCCGTTGCCGGTGCACTCTTCTTCCACCACCGATTGAAAGTACACGGGCGATGCAGGCTCCAGCCCCAGTGACTGCAGCGCCTTGAAGGCCATCGTGTAGGCCACGATGCCCGCCTTCATGTCGCAGGCGCCGCGTCCGTGCAGCCGGTCACCCTCGATGAAGGGCTCGAAGGGCGGATGCGTCCAGAGCGCGGCCGCACCAGTCGGCACCACGTCGATGTGCCCGTTGAAGATCAACGACTTGCCCTTGGCCGGACCACCCGGCTTGTGGATGCCCACCACGTTGGGACGCCCCTCGTACGACACGATGGAGGGCGAGTAGCCGGGGTGCGCGCGGATCTTGCCTTCATCGATCTGGAACTCGTGCACTTGCAGGCCGAGCGCGGCGAAGGTGTCGGCCATGAAGGCCTGCGCACCTTGCTCGTCGCCCATCAGCGAGGGATGCGCCACCAGCTCGCCGAGCATGCGGACGGCGTCCGGGCGCAGGGCCTGCGCGGCAGCGACGATGGCGGCTTCGCAGGCCTGGATATCGGTATCGGCAGTGGCTTGCATGGCGGCGGCGGGTGAGGAGGGTGGAAGTGCGCCCATTGTTTCACCGCTTGCCGCGGCGCGCCGTCGTCAGGATTGCCGAACGATCACCTGCCCGTTGCGCGCCCCGCTGTGCACGCCGTTCTGCCAGGTCACCGCGCCGTTCACGATCACCGCATCGATGCCTTCGGCCGGTTGGGTCGGCGTTTCGTAGTTCGCGGTGTCGCGCACGGTCGCCGCGTTGAAGATCACCACGTCGGCGTGGTAGCCGGGCTTGAGCGCGCCGCGCTCGTGCAGGCCGAAGTTGCGTGCCGTGAGCCCCGTCATCTTCCACACCGCTGTTTCCAGCGGGAACAGGCCGACGTCGCGGCTGTAGTGGCCCAGCACGCGCGGGAAGGTGCCCCACAGCCGCGGATGGGGCTTGTCGCCCAGCGGAATGCCGTCGGAGCCGATCATGGTTTCGTCGAAGGCGAGGATGCGCTGCACGTCGTCCTCGTCCATCATGAAATAGATCGCGCTGCCCGGCTGCAGCCGCTGTGCCGCCTCTTCACCCGACACGCCCCATTCGGCCGCGATGTCCTTCAGGTCGCGGCCCGCGCATTCGGGGTGCGGCACGCTCGATGCGATGAGCACGCGGCCTTCCATCATCCCGCGGTCGGTGCGGATCATGGTGGAGCCTGCCGTGTACGGGTAGCAGTCGAGCCCGATGCACTGGTGCTGCATCGCTTCCTTGATGAAGGGCAGCGTGACCTTGGTCTTGCCGAAGTTCTGCGTGTTCTGCACCTTGTGATGCGACACCACCACCGGAATGTCGAGTGCGCGGCCGATCTGGAAGGTTTCTTCCAGCGACTCCATCACGCGATCGCTTTCGTCGCGCATGTGCGTCACGTACAGCGCCTTGCGCGAAGTGAGTGGGCGGCCGACCTCGATGATTTCCTCGGTCGTCGCTTTCACGGCGGGTGGATAGAAGGTGCCGGTCGACAGGCCGATTGCGCCGGCCTGCATCGCTTCTTCGACCAGCGCCTGCATGGCAGCGATCTCGCTGTCGTTCGCGGGGCGGTCGAGGTCGGACATGACGACGGCGCGCAGGGTCGAATGGCCCACCATCGCGGCCACGTTCACCGACGAAGGCGTGGCGCGCAATGCATCGAGGTACGCCGCGAAGGTGGTGAAGCGGCCTTCCGCCGGTGATTCAAGAAGGCTCAACGGCATCGGCAATTCCATGTCGACGCGCAGCGGTGCAGCGCTGATGCCGCAGTTGCCCGCCACCACCGTGGTCACGCCTTGCGACACCTTGAAGGGCATCTGCGCCTGCGACAGCACGGCCTGGTCGTCGTGCGTGTGCGAGTCGATGAAACCGGGCGCGACGATGCGGCCGGTGGCGTCGAGCGTCTTCTCGGCGGTGTGGCCGGCAAGCTGCCCGATGGCAACGATGCGCCCGTTCACGATGCCAACGTCGGCATTGAAGCGGGGCGCCTTGGTGCCGTCGATGACGGTGCCGCCGTGGATCAGCAGGTCGTAGTGGGTGACTGGGGTGTTCATCTCGATCCTTTCTTTATCTGTTGGGGACTTTGGGGGCTGTTGTTCAAGGCGGGTTCGGGTTCATTCGGGGCGGGTGCGAATGACACCAGGAGCTCCCCTCCGCGAATGTCCCCCGCTTCGCTCCTCCTTTATTTCGCTGCGGGGAGCACCTGGTGTCATTCGCACATGGGCACGCTGCTGGTGATCTGCAATCAACGACTGCTCTGTCCAACGCTCACGTCGATACGGGGCGCTTTTTCGCGAAATAAAGGAGGAGCGAAGCGGGGGACATTCGCGAAAAAGAGCACCGTGTCGGCGTGGGCGTCGCCCTGAACAACAGCAGCGCCCAAACACAACGCGGTGAACAAAAAAAGCCATCAGCGGAAGTGACAAGCCACCCAGTGCCCACCGCTGGAAGACGAAGGCCGCTCGCTCAACGCAGGCACCTGTTCCTTGCACACAGCCTGCGCCATCGGACAGCGCGTGTGAAAGCGGCAACCCGAAGGCGGATTGGCCGGACTGGGCGGATCGCCCTGCAACAGCATGCGGCGCGCAGGCGTGCGCGGGTTCGGTACGGGCACTGCCGACAACAGGATCTCGGTGTACGGATGCAGTGGTGCGGAGAACAGCGTGTCGCGGTCGGCAATCTCCACGATGTGGCCGAGGTACATCACCGCCACGCGATGGCTGATGTGTCGCACCACCGCCAGGTCATGTGCCACGAACAGGTAGGCGATGCCGAACTCTTCCTGCAGGTCCATCAGCAGGTTCACCACCTGCGCCTGCACCGACACGTCGAGCGCCGACACCGGCTCGTCGCACACGATCAGCTTGGGGTTGAGCGCCAGTGCGCGCGCAATGCCCAGCCGCTGGCGCTGCCCGCCCGAGAACTCGTGCGGAAATTTCTTCGCTGCCTCGGGCCGCAGCCCCACACGTGAGAACAACCACTGCACCCGCTCGCGCCGCTCGGCCGCCGCGCCCATGTTGAAGTTGCGCAGCGGCTCGGCCACGATGTCGCCGGCCGTCAGGCGCGGGTTCAGCGAGGCGTACGGGTCCTGAAAGATGATCTGCAACTGGCGCCGGCGCAGCCGCATCTCGTGGGACGACAGCGTGAGCAGCTCTTCGCCTTCGAGTTCGACCGAGCCCGAGGTCGGCTCGACCAATCGCATCACCGACTTGGCCGTCGTCGTCTTGCCGCAGCCCGACTCGCCGACCAGCGACAGCGTTTCGCCGCGCGCGACCGAGAACGACACGCCATCGACCGCCTGGATCGCCGGCTTCGCGGGACGCAGCCAGCGCTTGGGCGAGATGTAGTGCTTGCGCAGGTTGCGCACCTTGAGCAGCGGGGCTGCGGTCGTTTCCGTCATGCGGTCACCTCGGCGGCGTCTTCCCATTGTTCTTCGACCGCAAAGCAGGCCACCACATGGTCGCCGCCTTGCTGTGTGAGCTGCGGCGTCTCGACACGGCAGCGTGCACGCGCATGGCTGCAGCGGGCCGCAAAGGCGCAGCCGCGCCCCAGCTCGTGGGCGGCCGGCACCAGCCCCGGAATTTCCGTGAGCCGCGTGCTCGCGGTGTTCATCGCGGGCATCGAGGCCATCAGCGCGCGGGTGTAGGGATGCAGCGGCCGGTCGAACAGGTCGATCACGTCGGCTTCTTCCACCTTCTTGCCGGCATACATGACCACGACACGGTCGCAGCTCTCGGCCACCACGCCCAGGTCGTGCGTGATCATCACCACGCCCATGCCCAGCTCTTTCTGCAGTCGCTTGATGAGGTCGAGGATCTGCGCCTGGATCGTCACGTCGAGCGCGGTGGTGGGCTCGTCGGCGATCAGCACCTCGGGGTTGCAGGCCAGGGCCAGCGCGATCATCACGCGCTGGCGCATGCCGCCCGACAACTGGTGCGGGTACTCGTTCACACGGCGCTCGGGCTCGGGGATCTGCACCACGCGCAGCATCTCGACCGCGCGTTTCAGCGCATCGGCGCGGCTGGCCTTCTGGTGAAGCTGCACCGTCTCGGCGATCTGCCGGCCCACGGTCAGCACCGGGTTCAGCGAGGTCATCGGCTCCTGGAAGATCATCGAGATGCGGTTGCCGCGAATCTGGCGCATCTCGCGTTCGCTCAACTGCATCAGGTCGGTGCCGCGCAGCCGCACGGCACCCATGTGGCGGCCGGGCGGCGTGGGCACCAGCCGCAGGATCGACAGCGCGGTCACGCTCTTGCCGCAGCCGGATTCACCGACCACGCCGAGCGTGCGGCCCGCACGCACCGTGTACGAAACACCGTCGACCGAGCGCACCACGCCGGCCAGCGTGTGGAAGTGGGTGCGCAGGTTGTCGACTTCGAGCAGCGGCTCGCCGGGGGCGAGGGCGACGTGGGACATCGGGGTCGTCATCGTCATGGCGTCCTCACAGTTGCCGTGCCAGGCGCGGGTCGAGCGCATCGCGCAGGCCGTCGCCGAGCAGGTTGATCGCAAGCACCGTGGCCGCCAGCAGCAGGCCCGGGTACAGGATGATGTGGAACGCCACCGTCACGAAGTTGCGGCCCTCGGCCATCATGTTGCCCCAGCTCGGCGTCTGCGCGGGCACGCCCACGCCGAGGAAGGACAGCGCCGCTTCGGTCAGCACCGCCGCGGCAGCCACGAAGGTCGATTGCACGACCAGCGGCGCCACGATGTTCGGCAGCACGTGGCGCACGAGGATGGTCGGCAGCCGCGTGCCCACCGCATGCGCGGCCTCGACGAACAACTGCTCGCGCAGCGTGAGCGCCAGCGAGCGCACCAGCCGCACCACGCGCGGAATTTCCGGCACGGTGATGGCGATGATCACCGTCGTCAGGCTGGCGCGCGTCACGGCCATCAGCGCGATGGCCAGCAGGATGCCGGGAATGGCCATCAGCCCGTCCATCACCCGCATGATGAAGCCGTCGGCCCAGCGCACGAAGCCCGACACCAGCCCCAGCAGGATGCCGAAGAAGGTGGCCAGCACCGCCACAGAGGCACCCACGATCATCGACACGCGGCCGCCCCAGACGGCGCGGCTGAACACGTCGCGGCCCAGCGCGTCGGTGCCGAACCAGTGCTCGGCCGACGGCGGTTGCATGCGCGCGAGCGGGTCGATGTCTTGCGGGTCGTGCGTGGCGATCCACGGTGCGGCGATGGACAGGATGGCAATTGCGATCAGCAGCAGCGCGCCGATGATCAATGTCGGGTGCTTGCGCACCCAGCGAAAGCGCGGCGGTACGAAGGGTGCGTCTTCAGGTGCGACTGGCACCGAGGGTGCCACAGAGACTGGCGCATCGATCTCGCTCATGGGGAGGACCGTGGACATGGGTTGTGTTCTTCAGTACTGGATGCGCGGATCGAACAGGCGGTAGCTCAAATCGATCAGCAGGTTGATCAGCACATACACGCCCGCCGACAGCAGCAGCACGCTCTGGATGACGGGATAGTCGTGGCGCTGCACCGAATCGATGACGAGCCGGCCCACGCCCGGAATGGCGAACACCGTCTCGGTGACGACCACGCCGCCGATCAGCAGCGCGATGCCCGCGCCGATGGTCGTGGCGATGGGAATGGCCGCGTTGCGCAGCGCATGCCCCAGCACCGGGAGCACGCCCAGGCCCTTGGCGCGCGCGGTGCGGATGTAGTCCTCGTGCAGCACTTCGAGCACGGTGGCGCGCGTCATGCGGGTCACCAGCGCGATGTACACCAGCGCCAGGTTCACGCAGGGCAGCACCAGCGAGTGCAGCCATTCGAGCGGGCCGTCGGCAAAGCGCGCATAGCCCTGCACCGGAAACCACGGCAGTTGCACCGCGAAGCTGTAGACCAGCAGGTAGCCCACCAGGAACACCGGCACCGAGAAGGCCAGCACCGCGAACAGCATCACCAGTCGGTCGACCCAGCTGCCCGCGCGGTAGGCCGCGAGCGTGCCCAGCGGCACCGACACCACCAGAGTGATGAGCATGGTGAGCGCCGCGATCGACACCGTGGGCTCCAGCCGCTGCCCCAGCAGTTGCGTGACCGGCATCTGCGTGAAGATCGAAGTGCCGAGGTCGCCGGTGAACAGCTTGCCCAGCCACAGCCCGAACTGCTGCCACAGCGGCAGGTTCAGGCCGAGCGCAGCGCGCAGCTTGTCGATGTCTTCCGTTGTGGCGAGGTCGCCCGCGATGAGCGCGGCCGGATCGCCCGGCGACAGGTGGATCAGCAGGAACACCACCACGGCCACCACCGCCATGACCGGGAGTGTCGAGAGAAAGCGTCGAACGATGTAGCCCATGGCGGTGCCCTTGAACTGGTGTGGCTGGCGTTGTGCTGGCTGACTGGCGGGGAAGGGGCGGCGCGGGGCGGCTTACTTGTCGAGCGCCCAGACGGTCGGCATGCCGGCCCAGAGCTTGTCCAAGCCCTTGAGGTTGGCGCGCGCCGCGAACGCGGCCGAGTACTGGCCGGCGTTGATGTACGGCACGGCCTCATAGGCGCGGGCCTGGAAGGCGTCGAGCAGTTCCTTGCGTTTGGCCGGCACGGTTTCCTTCAGCCATGCGGTGCGCAGCTCGTCCAGCTTCTTGTCGCAGGGCCAGCCGGGCAGGGTGTTGCCGCAGGCGGCGCCCAGGTAGGCGTTGGCGATGGGCGAGTTGACGTCGAACTCGCCGGCCACCGTGACGTACATGTTCCAGCCGCCCGCATCGGCCGCGTCGCGCTTGGCGCGGCGAGCACCGATGGAGGCCCAGTCCATGCTCTGCGCATCGACGTTCATGCCGATGCTCTTCATGGTCTGCGCGGCCATCAGGGCTTCGGCGTTGAGGTAGGGCACGTCGCTCGGCACCATCAGCACCACTTTCTCGCCCTTGTAGCCTGCGTCGGCCAGCATCTTCTTCGCCTTCGCGACGTCGGCCTTGCGGAAGGGCTCGGCGCCGGCCGAGGTGTCGTTGGGGCTGCCGCAGATGAAGTAGGTGGCGCAGTAGGCCATGCGCATGTCCAGCGGGAAGCCCATGGCCGCGACGAAGCGTTCCTGGTTCACGGCCTGCAGCAGCGCCTGGCGCACCTTCGGGTTGTCGAAGGGCGGCTGCGTCTGGTTCATGACGAGGAAGCCCTGGTAGGCGCCGCCGGAGCCGATCTTGATGTTGGTGTCGGTGCGCAGCGGCGCGATGTAGTCGGGCGGCAGTTGCTCGATGTAGTCGACCTCGCCGCGCTTGAGCGCCGACACGGCGCTGTTGGCATCAGGCAGGTAGAGCCATTCGACGCGGTCGAAGCTGGTCTTCTTGCTGCCGGCCAGGCCGCTCGGCGGCTCGCTGCGCGCCACGTAGTTCGGGTTGCGCACGAACACCGTCTTGTTGCCCGGCACCCATTCGTCGCGCTTGAAGATGAAGGGCCCCGAGCCGATGACTTCGGTGAGCGGCGCGGTGGCCGGCAGCTTGGCGATGCGCTCGGGCAGGATCACCGGCGGAAAGCCCGAGGGCTTGGCCAGCGCGTCGAGCACCATGCCGAAGGGCTCGTTGAGCGTGAGCGTGAAGTTGCGCGCGTCGGTCGCCTTCCACTCGGCGCCGACCGCCGTCATGGCGCGGCCCAGGCTGTCGCGCGCGGCCCAGCGCTGCAGCGAAGCCACGGCGTCGGCCGAGGTCACGGCGGCGCCGTCCGAGAACTTCAATCCGGGGCGCAGCGTGAAGCTCCATTGCTTGCCGTCCTTCGAGGTCGTGTACTTCTCGACCATCTGCGGTTGCGGCTTGCCGGTGGCATCCTGCGCGAACAGGGTGTCGTACACCATGTGGCCGAAGTTGCGCGAGATGTAGGCCGTGGTGAAGGTCGGGTCAAGAATCTTCAGGTCGGCATGCGCCACCACCTTCAGGGTCTTGGGCGGTGTCTGGGCGAGCGCCGAAAGGCTCACGGCGGAAGCCGCTGAAAGGGCCAGGGCAGCGAGGGCGGCAAGCGTTCGTCGTTTCATCGTCGGTTCTCCGGTCGGTGGGGGCGAAAGAAAAAAGAAGGCGTTCAGGCTGCAACGCCGATCGGCCACTTGGGCAGGCGTGCCTTGCGGTAGGGCAAGGTCGTGAGATCGAGCGTCACGGCGCCCGGTGCGCCCGCATAGATGACGTGCTTGGCCACCTTGGAGTACGACGCATAGAAGTGCTGCGAAGACTTCACCACCACGATCTTCTTGGCGGCCAGGTCGCAGCCCAGTTGGGTGAACATGTCGGTGCCCATGGCCTGGTTGCGCCGCGTGATCAGCACGATCTCGATGCCGTTGACCTCGACCAGCGCGCAGTCGCCCATCGCCGTGGGCGTGTTCGACAGGCCCGTCATCACCAGGTCGTGCTGCAGTGCCTTCACCGTGCAGTCAAGGTCCAGCGGGTCGCCCGACAGCGGGCTGATCTTGCCGCCGATGCGCATCTGCAGCTTGGCGCCCACGCCCGCGTCGAAGGCGATGCGTACCGCGATCGGGTCCCACATCGGGCCGAGGGCCGCGTTGGTGATGCCGCGCTCCAGCATGCGGCGCAGGATGAAGGTGGAGTCGCTCGCCGCGCCGCCGCCGGGGTTGTCGGCGCCGTCGGCCAGCACGACAGGGCCGCCGTCGAAGGCCAGTGCCTCGTCGAGCGAGGCGTCGATGCTGGGGTAGTTGACGGTGAGGCCGTCGCGCATGGCGATGACTTCATCGGCGAGCTGGCGCGCCAGTGCGTTCGCCTTGGCCTGGTCGCCATCGGTGTAGACCAGCACCTTGGTGCCCATCTCGGGCACGTCGCCCCAAGAGAAGCCGTGCGTGAGCGAGACCGAGAGCACGTCGTCCTTGCCTTCGAGCGCCTGCATGCGCTCTACAAAACTGCGCGCCGGCTCGCGCGAGGTGTGCACGGTGACGATGATGTCGCAGTCGACCATCGCGTGCACCGGCTTGACCTTGCCTTCGACCGCCGCGGCGCAGATGTCCACCAGCTCCAGCCCGCGCTCGAGCACGTCGGTGTGCGGGTACTCCTTGAACGAGACCATCACGTTCGCGTTGTCGACCATCGCGGGTGTGAGGTGGTTGTGCGGATCAAGCTCCGCGCCGATGACGATGTCGGGCCCGACGATCTGCCGCACGCGCTGCAGCATGTCGCCTTCGCAGTCGTCGTAGCCGTCGGCCACCATCGCGCCGTGCAGGCCGAGCAGCACCATGTCCACCGGCAGGGCAGCGCGAAGGTCGTTCAGCATTTCGTCGCGCAGCGTCTCGTAGGCATGGCGCGTGGTGATGCCGCTGGGCTGCGCGCCCGCCACCATGCCTTCGAGCAGCGTCCAGCCTTTTTCCTTGCCACGGATGCGCGCGGCCCACAGCGGGCCCGAATAGATCGTCAACGCATCGGGATGCTGCCCGGCGGGGAAGTAGCCACGGTCCTTGAAGGACGCGATGCCGGTCGGCATCGGGCCGAAGGTGTTGGTTTCGGTGGCGAGGGAGGCACTGAAGACACGCATGGGATGGTCTCTTGTGGTTGTGGGTTGTTCTTGTCAGGCGGTAGCGACAGCGGCCGGGGCTGTGCGCAGCCGCTGCGGGCCGAGCATCTCGGCCGTGAGGCCGAAGGCCGCGATGCGCTCCGGCAGCGGCAGTCCGCGTGCCAGCGCTGCGCAGGCTTCGCCCATGGCGGCCGAGGTCTGGATGCCGTAGCCGCCTTGCGCCGCGACCCAGAAGAAGCCGGGCGCGCCGGGCTCGAAGCCGCCGACCAGGTCGCCGTCGGCCACGAAGGAGCGCAGGCCGGCCCAGGTGCGCGTGGGGCGGCGGATGGTGAGCGTGGTCGCTTCCTCGATGCGGTGGATGGCGAAGGCAATGTCCAGCTCTTCGGGCTGCACGTCCTGCGGATCGACCGGATCGGCATTGGCCGGCGAGCCGAGCAGCATGCCGGCGTCGGGCTTGATGTACCAGCCTTCGTCGGCGCCGAAGACCATGGGCCAGTGCGTGACGCTCTCGCCTTCGGGCGGCGCGAAGATGAAGGCCGAGCGCCGGCGCGGCTCGATGCCGATGGGCGTCACGCCGGCCAGTTGCGCGATGGTGTCGACCCATGCGCCGGCTGCGTTGAGCACCACGGCCGCTTCGTAGACCTTGTCGCCGGCCGTCACGCGCCAGCGCTCGCCGACACGTTCGATGGCCGTCACTTCGGCATCGCACACCAGCTTGCCGCCGGCCTGCCGCATGCCGCGCAGGTAGCCCTGGTGGATGGAATGCACGTCCATGTCGGCCGCATCGGGTTCATACACGGCGCCGGCCACCTGCTCGGGGCGCAGGGCGGGCACCATCTCGAGGGCCTGTTCGCTGCTCAGGCGCGTGGCGCCGGCGTCCATGGTGCGCAGCACTTCCCAGTGGGCTTCGAGCTCGGCCATGTGTTCTTCGCCCGCGACCATCAGTGCGCCGCGCGGCGTGAGCAGCGGGTGCTCGGCAAAGCCTTCGGGCGGATGTTCGAGGAAGGCGCGGCTGGCCATGGTGAGCGCGCGCACCTGCGGCGTGCCGTAGCTTTCCATGAAGAGGGCGGCCGAGCGGCCGGTGGAGTGATAGCCCGGCTGGGCTTCGCGTTCGAGAAGGATCACGCTGGCGTGCGGCGCGAGCCAGTGGGCTACCGAAGCCCCGGCAATGCCGCCGCCAATCACAAGGTAGTCGGCCACGATGGGCGCTGGTGTGTTGGAGGTCATCGGCGAAAAGTGTAGGAAGAAATTTGCGGATACGCAAATTAAATAGGGACAACCAAGGGGAAACCATGGTGCACCAATGCAGTGAAATTTGCGTCAATGCAATTTGCATATACGCAAATTTCGGGCCCGCGTCACGCGGGTTGGCATGGATGGCCAGGCGCCGGGCTGGCAGAATTGCAGTGCACTACAAACAGAGGGCCAAGCGTGACTCCACACACAGGGACCAGGGCAGGGGCGACGCCGAAGGAAGAGCCACCCACGCTGGACCGCACCACTTTCGGCCATCGGCTGCGCACCGCGCGCAAGCGTTTCGGCTGGACGCTCTCGCAACTGGCCGAGCGCTCGGGCGTGTCGATCACCACCATCTCGCGCGCAGAGCGCGGCCAGCTCGCACTGGGCTATGAGAACTTCGCCGCGCTGGGCCGCGCGCTGGAGATGGACATGAACGCGATGTTCGCGGGCGCCGGCGTCACGCCCGCGCAGTTCGACGGGCCGGTGATCACGCGCGCGGGCAAGGGCGTGGTCTACCGCGGGCTCTCGTTCGCCTACGAGTTCCTGGGCACCACGGCGGCCGGCAAGCAGATGAGCCCCGTGGTCGGCACGGTGCATGCGCGCCGCATCAACGGTCCGGAAGATTTCGCACGGCATCCGGGCGAAGAGTTCGCCTATGTGCTGTCGGGCGAGATCGATGTGCACTTCGACACCGGCGAAGTGGTGCACCTGGCGCGCGGCGATTCGCTGTACTACGACAGCAGCATCGGCCATGCCTATGTGAGCGTGAGCCGGCAGCTTGCGAAGATCGTCGGTGTGACCACGGGCGAGAGCGGGCACATGAAGTCGGCGCGCGAAGCGCCTGTGCTGAAGCCGGCGCGCAAGACCGCCGCCAGGAAGACGCTCGCGCCCGCGCCCGCGAAGAAATCCGTGCGCGGCGGCAGGGGCTGAAGGCCTACTTGAGCCCTTCCGTATCGAGCGCCTTGCGGACCGCCGCGCGCTCGCGCATGCGGACGTACCAGGCTTCGAGGTTGCGCAGTCCGTCGAAGTGAATGTCGGCCCTGTAGACGGACTTCAGCCACGGCGCCTGGCCCCAGCCCGTCAGCGAATACAGGTAGGCATCGGCCACCGTGAACGTGTCGCCCATGAGGTAGTCGCGGCCGGCCAGTTGCCCATCGATCCAGGCGAAGCGTTTCTCCAGCTTCGGCCTGGCGTTTTCGACGTACTTGCCGGCCAGCACCGCGTACAGCAGCGGAATGAAGCCCTTGTGGACTTCCGAGGTCAGAAAGCTCAGCCACTCCTGCAGCCGATAGCGCTCCAGGGTGCCGTTCTTCGGGGCAAGGCCCGCATCGGGCTTCAGGTCGGCCAGGTACTGCACGATGGCGGGGCCTTCGCGCAGCAACGTGCCGTCGTCGAGTTCGAGAACCGGGACATAGCCGAAGGGGCTGATCTCGTGGAAGTCCCGTCCGTCTTCGGTCGTGTGCGTCTTGTAGTCGACCTTGACCAGCGTGGCCGCAAGGCCCAGTTCGTTGAGGACGATGTGGGGCGAGAGCGAACAGGCTCCGGGTATGTAGTACAGCTTCAAGCCGATTCTCCAATGGTGCTTTGGCGCTGCGAGTGCGAGCGCCTTGCAGTCATGCTAGGGGGCCGGCCTAAAATTGGAAGAAGGCAATAAAACCGCACGTAGGTTAAAAAACTATACCGACGGCCCCTTTCAAGAAGACGTGCTATGAAATCGAACGTGACGGGCTGTTCAGTGGAAGAGGCGATGCGCCTGCTGGGCGGCAGGTGGCGGCTTCTTCTGGTGTCCTATCTCGTCGATGGGCCCAAGCGATTCAGCGAATTGCGCCGGGACGTTCCCGGCATTTCCCAGCGTTCCCTCACCCTCGACCTTCGCGCGCTGGAGGAGGCCGGGCTCGTGAAGCGCACCGTGCATCCCACGGCGCCTGTCAAGGTCGAATACGAACTCACGATCGACGGTGAGCGCCTGAAGCCGGTCGTCAAGGTGATGATGGATTTCGGGCTGTGGCTGAAGCAGAAGGCGCAGGCCTGACTACGCACCGGCGCTGGGTTCAGATGACGCGCAGCGCTGTCGCCGATTTGCTCTGCATTGCGCATCGGCTCGCTATGCTGTTGCCCGCCCTTCACTCAGAGACAAAAACCATCATGACAATGCGCTCCTCTTTCTTCACCCTTCGCTCCGTCGCCCTGGCTTGCGGCCTTGCGCTCGGTGCCGCTTGCGCCGTGCAGGCAGCGCCCGACGCGAAACTGCTCGCCGCCGCCGAGAAGGCGCAGCCCGCGGTGATCGACAACCTCAAGGAGATGGTGCTCATCGAGTCGGGCAGCCTGAACGTCGACGGCCTGCTCAAGATGGCCGATGTGGTCGAAGGGCGGCTGAAGGCCGCGGGCTTCAAGACCGAGCGCCGCAAAGCCACGGCCGGCGCGGGCGCCGACATCGTGATCGGCACGCTCAAGGGCACCGGCAAGCGCAAGATCATGCTGCAGGGCCACATGGACACGGTGTACCCGGCGGGCATTCTCAGCGGCCAGCCGTACAAGGTCGACGGCAACCGCATCTACGGCCCCGGCATCGCCGACGACAAGGGCGGCCTGGCCGTGATGATGGCGTCGCTCAAGATCCTGGCCGATGCCGGCTGGCGCGACTACGACACGCTCACCGTGCTCATGAACCCCGACGAGGAAGTGGGCTCGGTCGGCTCCGGCGAACTCATCGCCACCATGGCCGACCAGCATGACACGGTGCTCTCGTTCGAGCCCACGGCGGCCAAGTCGGTGGTCAAGGGCGAATCGCTGCTGCTCGGCGCGGCCGGCATCGCCACCGCCACGCTCGAAGTGAAGGGCCGCGCGGCGCATGCGGGCGCGGCACCCGAACTGGGCCGCAATGCGTTGTACGAGCTGTCCTACCAGATGCTGCAGACGAAGGACATCGCGAAGGACATCCCCGGCGTGACGCTCAACTGGACCGTGGCGCGCGCCACCGGCCCGCTCAACCAGATCACCGAGAAGGCGCAGGCGCTGGGCGATGTGCGCATCACCCAGCCCGGCGCCGAGAAGAAGCTCGATGCGGCGCTGCAGGCCAAGATCGGCGCCGGCAAGCTGATTCCCGACACCGAGACCACGGTGAAGGTGGAAGTGGGCCGCCCGGCCTTCATCGCAGGCGAGAAGGGCCGCGCGCTGGGCGAGAGGGCACAGGCCATCTACAAGGAAATCGACCGCGACCTGGCGCTGACGCCCATGACCGGCGGTGGCACCGATGCGGGCTATGCGGGCCGCTCCGGCAAGGCCACGGTGGTCGAGAGCTTCGGCCTCGCGGGCTTCGGCTATCACGCACGCGACGAGTACATCGAAGTCGATTCGATCGTGCCGCGCATCTATCTCGTCACGCGCCTGCTGACCGAGATCGGCAAGAACTGATCTTCTTCATGATCGTTTGCACGGGGCGCTTGACGCGCCCTGTGGCGCTGGTCAACATCGGCCCCATGCGCATTGTCTTTCGCTGATTCCCCGGAGCGCGTGCCCGAGCCTTGAGGCTTGGGGTGCGACTTCCGGCTTCACCGTTTTCCCTCCTTCTGGTTCGACACCGCACGTGCCTCGTGCATGCGGTGCGTACCTGCTCGCCTGCATGCCTTTCGGCATGCGGCTGAAAGCCGAAGGGGCGCGAGACGCGCCCCGGAACACGAAAGACTTTTCTCATGAACTCCATTCATTCCATTCCCGCGGGCGGTGCGCTGCTTGTGAGCGGGGCCTCGGGTGCGCTGGCACGCCAGGCCGTCGAGCTGCTGTTGCTGCATCGGCCTGAAGTGCCACTGATCGCCACCACGCGCCATCCGGATCGACTGGCCGACCTTGCCGCGCGCGGTGTCTCGGTGCGCTTCGCGGATTTCGATGAACCTGCTTCGCTCGATGCCGCCTTCGAGGGGGCGTCGCGCATGCTGCTGGTGAGCACCAACACGGTCGATGCGCCACCGCGCCGCGTCACGCAGCATCGCAACGCCATCGAGGCGGCGCAGCGCTGCGGTGTGCTGCATGTGGTCTATACCTCGTTCGCCACGGCGGGCGCGGCGCAGCCCGGCCCCATCGCCGCCGACCACGCAGCCACGGAGCAACTGCTGCACGAAGGAACTGCCGGCTTCAGCATCCTGCGCAATGCCTTCTATGCGGAGCTGTTGCTCGCGACCTTGCCGTTGGCCTGTGCGAGCCATCGGCTGCCGTGTGCACCGGGGCGCGGTCGCATGACATGCGTGGCGCGCAGCGATTGCGCGGCGGCTGCAGCGGCTGCGCTGGCAGACGGCTTTGAAGGCCGTCGCGTGCTTTCCATCGCTGGCGAAGAAGCTCTCGATGCCCATGCACTTGCTGCGCTGGCTTCGCAGGTGCTGGGCGTGCGGATCGACGCACTGGAAGTGCCGCCCGATCAACTGGAGGCAGCGTGGACGGAATGCGGTGCTTCACCGGGCATGGCCCGTCTCTTCGCGGGCATCGATCGCGGCACGGCCAAAGGGGAAATGGAAGTGCGCGACAGCGATCTGCGCACGCTGCTGCGCGCATTGCCGCAGCGCGTGCCGACAGGCATGCGTGAATTCCTGCAGGCGCATCGCGCGGCGATCATCCCATCCGCGACCACCACACCTCACCGCTGACCGGCGCTGCCGGACGTTGACGCCAGCCGCTCAGGGGTGCTGCTGCCGATCCGGTTCGCCGGGGCGGGGTGGCTGGCGACGGGCTGCGGCCGCCGCAGCGGCCACGCGTTGCTGTTGCTGCTGGGCTTGCTGCTGTTGTTGCTGCTGTCGCGCCTGGGCCTGAGCTTGAGCCTGGGCTTGGTGCGCCTGCTGTTGCTGCTGATGCGCGGCTTGCTGCTGTGCCTGTTGCTGATGACGCATCTGCTCCTGCTGGGCTTGCTGTTGCTGACGGGCCTGGTTCTGGGCTTGGGCCTGCTGTTGCTGCAGCGCCTGCTGGTGCTGGACCTGCTGTTGTTGCTGTTGGGCCTGTTGCTGGGCGCGAGCCTGTTGTTGCGCCTGCTGTTGCTGCTGCATCTGCTGGCGCCGCGACTGATCCTGTTGGGCCTGTTGTACCTGTTGCTGGTGCTGTTGTTGCTGCCGTTGCTGTTCCTGCATCGCCTGCTGCTGTGCGTGGGCTTGCTGCTGTTGCAAGGCCTGTTGCTGGGCCTGCGGGGTGGCGCCTGGGTGTTGTTGCTGAGCCAGCAGGCCTTGTTGCTGTGCCTGTTGCCTGTGCTGCGGGTCTTGTTGCTGCTGGAACCGGGCCTGCCGCGCCTGTTGTTGCTGCTCTCGTGTCTGCTGCTGTTGTTGCGCCTGCAACTGCTGAGCCTGTTGCTGCGAGCGTTGCTGGGCCTGCTGCTGCATCAACGCCTGTTGTTGATGGGCTTGTTGTTGCTGCTGTTGCTGAGCGAGCACCGCCTGTTGCTGCTGACGCTGTTGCTGTTGCTGCTGCGCTTGTTGCTGGGCCAGCAAGGCCTGTTGCTGTTGCTGCTGTTGCGCAAAGGCCGGTCCCGCCGCGAAGTTGGGCGCCGCTCCGGGCGGCAAGATGCCGCGCGGCCCGCCATTGCCGTTGTTGTAGACATTGCGCACGTTGACGTTGTTCACGTTATTGACCACCGTGGTCGAGCGCGAGATGTAGGTGCTGTTGTTGTAGACCACGGCCGGCCGCGCATAAGCCGGTTGCACGTCGGGCCCCCGGCCGCGCCCTTGCCAGCGCGGCGCGCCCCAGTTCATGTTCCATGAGTGCCAGCCCCAGTCGTGCCGCTCCAGCGCGGCACCGACGATCACGCCGGCTCCGAATGCCAGTGCGCCCGCTGCGGCGATCTGGCCGCCGCTGTAGCCGGGCGCCACCACGACAGGCGGTGCGTAGGCATAGCCGGGGTAGATGGGTTCAGGTGCGCCGTAGATCACCTGCGGGTCGTAGCTCGGCACGTACACCACGTCGGGCTGCACCGGCTCGATGGTGATCAGTTGCGGCGGCGGCTCGATTACGGCGGGACCCGCATACATCGGCTGCATGTCCGGCGCCGGCGCGTAGTTCTGCGGCGTCGCGGCGCTCGCCACGCGCAGCTTGTCGTTGTTCTTCAGGCGGCCCGCCTTCGAGGCCCGCTGGCGCATGACCTGGATCGCGTTCATCACGTCGGTCGGGTCGTTGTAGTAGGCCTTGCCGAGTGATTCGGTCCACGGAACGTTGCCGGCCATCTGGTCGAGCACGCTGCGAAAGGCGGTGAGCGACTTCACGCTCGGGTCCCACGGCTGCTGGTTGGCCGCATCGGCCAGCGGGCCGGCCTTGAGTGCCCGGTTCTGCCCGAGCCAGTCATGCGCGGCGGTGATCTGTTCGGGATAAGTGGCGCCCGCAAGAATCTGCGCGACCAGCTTGTCGGGGTACAGCGCGATGGGCGCGACCAGCTGATAGAGCTGTTCGGCCGAAGGTGGCGTGTAGGCCACGGGCGTTGGCGCTGCGGGTGTCTGCGGCACTGCAGGCGCGGGGATCGACAGCGCGGGGTCGGCTGCCGCAGCCGCGGGGGTGGAGTTGGTCTTGTTGTCGCAGCCTGCGATGGCGAGGGCGCCGATGCACAGCGAGATCGTCAGGAGCCGCGGGACCGTGGGGCGATGGGTTGTTGTCATCTGGAGTTCCATGAAGGCGCCGGCGTCGTGCCCGGAACTCTTTCAACGGTGCGCGGCAGCAGGCGATGACAAAGCCTGCTTCACGGATGCAACGGTCTGTGTCGGTCGTGCGCCGCCAACCCTGTCGGCGCAGAACCACAGACGGACAGAAGACCTACTTGGCGCCGCCCGAGTACTTTGTGACGCTGGTGGCGCTCACGTGGTAACCACTCACGCCCATCATCGAGTCGTTGCGCAGCGTCTGCAGCTTGCCGGTGACCCACACGGTGTCCATGGCGCGGAACTTGGCGCCCTTTTGCGGCACGACGTGCAGGATCTGGTTGGCCGGCGGCGGCGGCGTGTGGATGCAGGCGCCGAAGTAGGGCACGAGCAGGAACTCGGTGACCTCGCCCTTGGCTTCTTCGAGCGGCACGATGAAGCCCGGGATCTTCACTTCAGTGCCGTTCATCGCGGGATTGGTCGGCGCGTTGTTCGAGACTTCCTGCATCTTCATCAGCAGCTCGTTGGCGCGCGGGTCACCGTCGTCGAGCGCGCTCAGGTCCATGCCCTTGAACTCCTTGGCCGGGTCCCAGTCCTTGGGCACGAGTTCTTCCCACGTGATCTGCCTTGGCTGGCCCGGCGTGCCTTTTGCAGCAGCTGCGGGTGCGGCCTTGCCGCCGAGCGGGTTCGACGCCGTGGTGTCCTTGGGCGCGGGGTCGGCGGCCCATGTGGCCGCCGCGAGGCCGGCGCCGGCCAGCAACATTGAAAGGCGAATGAAAGCCTTGGGCGTGGAAATTTTCTTTGCGATGCGCATGGTTCAAATCCTCGGTGAGAGGCCGTCTGCCAGGGAGAGTCGATAGGCACGGATGCCAGGCAAGAGGCTTGCCAGCCAGCCCGCGACCAGCAGGCTCGCCATCAGCAGCCATTCGTTCAGTGTAGGTTCGGAAAGGCTCAGTGTCAGCCCGAACTGCGCCTGCAGCCATGGCGAGAGCAGGGCGATGCCGAGCACCGCCATGACAAGGCCGAAGAACACGCCGAGCACGGTGACCATCGCGCCTTCGAGCGCCAGCAGCGCCAGCACATGGCGCAGGCCCGCGCCCACCGCGCGCAGCACGGCAAGCTCACGCCGGCGCTCGTTGAGGCCGGCCATCACCACCGACACCAGCCCCGCGAGGCTCACGAGCGCGACCAGTGCCGACATCAGCAGCAATGCGTTTTCGCCGATGCCGATCACGCTCCACAGTTCGTCGAGCGCCACGCCGGGCAGGATGGCCATGAGCGGCTCGCCGGTGTAGGTCGAGATCCAGCGCTGCACGCCGAACACGGCGGCGCGGTTCTTCAGGCCCACCAGCGCGGCCGTCACGCTTTTGGGCGTGAGGTCGAACTTGCGCACCTGCTCGGCCGGAATGTGCACGCCGGGCATCGGTGCGCCGCCGACCCATTCGAGGTGAATGGCTTCCATGGCCGCAAGGCCGATGTGCACCGTGCGATCGACCGGCGTGCCGGTGCGCGCGAGCACGCCCACCACGGTGAAGGGCTTGTCGGCATGCTCGGCCACGTTGAGTTCGCCGCTGCCGTGTGCCAGCGTGATCTTCTGGCCCACGTGGTAGCCCAGCTTGTCGGCCACCTCGGCGCCCACCACCGCATCGAAGAGTTCGCTGAAGGGCTTGCCTTCGCGCATCTTCAGCAGTTGCTTGTCGCCGTAGCGAAAGCGCGTGAAGTACTCGGGCGACGTGGCCAGCACCGCGAAGCCGCGGTGCGAGTCGCCCAGCGACAGCGGCACCACCCAGTCGACACCGGGGTGCTCGGCCAACGCCTGCACGCTCTTCCACGAGATGTTGTTGGTGGCCGCGCCGATGCGGAACACCGAGTACAGCAGCAACTGCGTGGAGCCGGTGCGCGCGCCGACGATCAGGTCGGTGCCCGAGACGGACGACGCGAAGTTCTCGCGCAGCTCGGTGCGGATGCGCTCGACGCCGAGCAGCAGGAAGGTCGACAGCGCGATCGAGAACACGGTGAGCGCCAGCGTGAAGCGCCGGTTCCAGGCGCTGCGCCAGGCAATCGAGAAAAGCGCTCTCATGCATCCACCGCCATTGCGCTCGATGCCGCGCGATTGATCTCGGGCAGCAGCACATGCCGCGCAAAACGCTGCGCGATGCGCTGGTCATGGCTCACGAACACGAGCGCGCTCCGGTTCATCGCGCAGGCCGTCAGCAGCACGTCGAGAAAAGCTTCGCGCCGGTCTTCGTCGAGTGCGGAAGTGGGCTCGTCGGCAATCACCACTTCGGGCTGGCCGATGAGCGCGCGCGCCGCGGCCACGCGTTGTTGCTGGCCGACCGAGAGCTGCAGCGCCTGGCGCTTCCACAGGTTGCGGTCCAGGCCCATCTGGTCGAGCAGGTGCTCGGCTTCTTCGCGCGAGCTGCCGTTGCGCGCGGCCTGTGCTTCGCGCCGCGCCGAGAAGCGGCAGGGCAGCAGCACGTTGTCGAGCACGCTCAGGTAGGGCAGCAGGTTGAACTGCTGGAAGATGTAGCCCACGTGGGCCACGCGGCTGCGGTCGCGCTGTGTGCCCGAGAGCTTGGACCAGTCATGGCCCAGCAGCGTGACGCGGCCTTCGTCGGCCACCAGCACGCCAGCCAGCAGCGACAGCAGCGTGCTCTTGCCGCAGCCGCTCGGGCCATGCAGAAACACCGATTCGCCGGCGCTGATGCGAAACGCCTCGATGTCGATGCATGGGGTTTTCACGCCGGGCCACGAGAAGCGCAGCGCTTCGGCGGCGAGCACGACGCGCAATGGCGACGTCTCGGCCTGCAGGGGAGTGCTCACAGTGTCACTTGCCCCAGCTCAGGCGAGCCGGCTGGGCGGCTGCTGCGCCGCTCGGGCGCTTGAGCTGGCGCTTGAACTGGCCTTGTGCGGAAGCAATCTGCGAATCGATCTGGCGCAGTCCCTTGAACACGCTGAACAGGTTCACGTCGATGAACTTCGCAGCGGCCGCGTTGGTGCAGTTGAAGGAGAAGGTGGCGTCGAGGTCGGCGTGGCCCACGGGCTCGTTCGGATCGGGGTTGCCCAGGCCGAGCGCGCCCGAGCGCAGGTCGACCGGGCCGAGCTTGCAGTTGGCGGCCGGGTCGATGATGAAGAGCTTGTCGGCCGCGCGCAGCTGGGCCACGGCTTCCTCGACGGTCTTCTTCTCGGCATCGGTCTTGGGGGCGCGCTCGAAGCCGACGATGTTGTCGAGCGGGGATTCCATGTCGATCACCACGGTGGGGCCGTCGACGGCCACGTCGAGCTTGAGCTGGCCGTGCACGTGCGCGTGCTGTTGCTGCTGTGCCTGCGCGGTGAGGAACGGGGCCGCCGCAAGAAACGCGGTGGCGATTGCCAGACCGCCGGTGCGTCGCAGTTGTCGGGTCGTCAATGTCATGGTTCAGCGCCTTGCCGGGTCGGCAGCCCCGGCGTGTTGCTCCATTCGCTCCAGCTGCCGGCATAGAGCGCGGTCGTCCCGAAGCCGGCGATCTGCATCGCAAGCAGGTTGGGCACGGCGCTGACGCCGCTGCCGCATTGGTGGACGACGGTCGCCGGATCGCGTCCCGCGAGCAGCGACTCGAACTCGGCATGCAATTGCGATGCCGGCTTGAACTTGCCGTCGGGGCCGAGGTTGTCGGCGAAGGGCCGGTTCAGGGCCCCGGGGATGTGACCGGCAATCGGGTCCAGAGGTTCCACCTCGCCACGGTAACGGGCACCGGCGCGTGCGTCGATCAGGTTCTGGTCAGGCTGGCCGAGCCGGCGCACCACGGTGTCGGTGGTGACGAGCTTGGCGATCGGCTCGCCGGGCACGAAGTTCGATTGAAAGTGCGCGGGCTCTTCGCGGCCGGTGACTTCACCGCCCGCGGCCTGCCAGGCCTGAAGGCCGCCGTCGAGCACGGCCACCGCGTCGTGGCCCATCCACTTGAGCATCCACCACAGGCGCCCGCAGTAGTTGGCGCCGTTGCGGTCGTACACCACGGCCTGCATGTCGTTGGCAAAGCCGATGCTGGAGAGCCAGGCCGCGAACTTCTCGCGGCTGGGCAGCGGATGGCGGCCACCCGAGGCGGGCAGGCCGTCGTCCTGCGCCACCACGACCTCGCCATGGGCGCCCGGTGCGCCGTGCTTGGCGCTGAGATCGGTGTCGAGGTTGGCGTAGAGCGCGCCCGGAATGTGCGCGGCGGCATAGTGCTGCGGGCCGGCTTCGGGCTTCATGAGTTCGAAGCTGCAGTCGAACACCATGTAGGGCCTGTCGCCCTGCTGCAACTGCTGGAGTTGTTCGACGGAGATGAGGGTGGTGTACATGGCGTGTGCTCCTTCGAAATGTCGCTGTTGCGCGTGGTTTGCGCGTGGTTCAGTGTTCCTCGGCCGGCGCCTTGGGCACCGCCCGCTGCCGCAGCACGGTGGCCGCAATGCCGCTCACGATGATGAGCGTCATGCCGGCCCAGCCGGCGCCGTCGATGCGGTCATCGAACACCATCACGCTGTAGAACGCCGCGAAGATGATGCCCGAGTACTGCAGGTTGGCCACCAGCAGTGTGCCGCTTTGCGTCTTGGCCGTGGCGTAGGCGCGCGTCATGCACAGTTGTCCGAGGGCTGCCAGCAGGCCGATCGGCAGCAGCCACAGCGCATGCGCCCATGTCCACGCGCTCGCGCCCGAGAAGCCTGTGGCCGCCGTGGCAATGCCGCCGGCCACGGCCGAGCCGACCGCGAAATAGAACACCGTGCGCAGCTCGGGCTCGCCGATGCGCGACAGCGCCACCACCTGCATGTAGGCAAAGGCGGCCGTCACACCCGACAGCAGGCCGAGCAGGCCCGCGAAGCCCTGGCTCGCATCCACCGAAGGCTTGAGCATCAGCACCACGCCGGCGAAGCCCGCCAGCACGGTGAGCACCAGCGGTGCCTGCAAGGGCGGTCGGGCCACGCGGCCGTCGCGGCCGGGCACCGGCACCCAGGCCAGCAGCGCGCCGCCGACGAGGAAGGCCGCGATCCACACGCTGCTCATGTAGTTGAGCGTGACGGCCGTGGCCAGCGGCATGTGCGCGATGGCGTAGAACCACGCGCCCAGCGAGATCACGCCGATGGTGCTGCGCCAGGCGTGCATGCCGGGGTATTGGGTGGCCAGCGAAACGCCGCGGTTGCGCGCCAGCAGCCAGAGAAAGACGATGCCGATCAGGCCGCGTCCGAGCACCATTTCGCCGCTGTTGAACCAGGCCGAGGCGATCTTGACGACCACCCCCATGGTGGCGAACAGAAAAGCCCCGAGCACCATCCATAACGCCTGCATTGTTCTAAGCCATCAAGAAAGGGAAGGGTGGGACTTTTCGTGGAACACCGCGGAACCGGCTTTGCCGGGCCGCAGGTGTTGCCCCCTGGAAGGGGGTTGGCGTAGCGACACGAAGTGCGCGAAGCCTGGGGGTCATTCCATTGCTTGGCGATACCACTCGTGGAACTGCTGCATGCCATCTTCCATCGGGCTCTGGTAGGGACCGGTCTCGTTGTCGCCGCGCAGCATCAGCGCGCGGCGGCCGGCGTCCATGCGCTCGGCGATCTCGTCGTCTTCCACGCAGGTTTCCATGTAGGCGGCCTGCTGGGCCTCGACGAATTCGCGCTCGAAGGCGACGATTTCCTCGGGGTAGAAGAACTCGACCATGTTGAGCGTCCTGGTCGGGCTCACCGGATGCAGCGTCGACACGGTCAGCACGTGCGGATACCACTCGACCATCACGTGCGGGTAGTAGGTCAGCCAGATGGCGCCGTATTTGGGCGGCTTGCCGTCGCGGTACTTGAGCAGTTGCTCCTGCCACTTCTGGTAGACCGGGCTGCCCGCGCGGCCCAGGCGGTTGGCCACGCCCACCGTCTGCACCGAATAGTTCTGGTTGAACTCCCAGCGCAGGTCGTCGCAGGTGACGAAGCTGCCAAGGCCCGGGTGGAACGGGCCCACGTGGTAGTCCTCCAGGTAGACCTCGATGAAGGTCTTCCAGTTGTAGTTGCACTCGTGCAGCTCGACCCGGTCGAGCGCATAGCCGCTGAAGTCGAGGTCGGCTTGCGGGCCGAGGCCGGCCATGTCGGCGGCCACGTCGGGGCCCGAACCGTCGGCGTTCTTCTCGAACAGAAGGCCGTTCCACTCGGTGAGCGGGTAGTTGTGCAGGTTGAGGCAGGGGTCCTGGTCGAAGTGCGGGGCGCCGATCAACGTGCCCGTGCTGCGCGGGTCGCTCGCGGCGTAGGTCCAGCGGTGCAGCGGGCAGACGATGTTGCCGCCCGTCTTGCTGTCGAGCTGGCCCCGGCCCTGCAGGATCAAGGCCTGGCGGTGCCGGCAGACGTTGGAGATCAGCTCCACGCCCTTGGGCGTGTGGACCAGCGCGCGGCCCTGGTGCTCCTGTGGGAGCGTATGGAAGTTGCCCATTTCGGGCACGGCGAGGCGATGGCCGACATAGCGGGGCCCTCGCGCAAAAAGGTTTTGCATTTCGCGCGCGTAGAGCGCTTCGTCGAAATACGCTGAAACTGGAAGTTGGCTCGCGGCCTGCTGCAGTTGAAGACTTAAATCAGACATGGAGGACCTGACCAAGCTCCCCACAGGGAGAGAAAGAGGAAGAACGGAAGGCGCCGTCTGGAAGGTCGACGGCCCGAGAGGAGTGTTGGTGTGTCGCCAACGAGAGAAGTTCGCATTGTACCCGTCGGCCCCTCTTTTGGCCCCCGCCCTAAAATGCCCGGTTTCACCCACGTTTCGTTGCATGCCCAAGGTGCCTTCCCCTTCCTCGTCCAGCCCGGCGGCAACGCCCGATACCGGCCCGCTGCCCGTCAGCTACGAAGCCGGGCTCCAGGAACTGGAACAACTGGTTGCAGAGCTCGAATCGGGCCAGCTGCCCCTCGATCAACTGCTCGGCAGCTACCAACGCGGCGCCGCGCTGCTGGCTTTTTGCCGCGACAAGCTGCAGGCGGTCGAAGACCAGATCAAGGTGCTCGACGCGGGCAGCCTGAAGACCTGGACCGCCGAATGAGCGCAGTCGCCATGACCACCATCACCACCACCGATTGGGACGCCGCCCGCCTTGCCGGTTGGAGCGAGCCGCACCTGGCGAATGTCGAAGCGGCGCTGTCGCGCTGGGTAGGCGTCGATGCCCCCGTGCTGCTGGGCGACGCGATGCGCTATGCCGTGCTCGACGGCGGCAAGCGGCTGCGGCCCCTGCTGGTGCTCGCGGCCAGCGAGGCGGTCGGCGGCAATGCAGCCGCCGCGCTGCGCGCCGCCTGCGCCACCGAACTGATCCACGCCTATTCGCTGGTGCACGACGACCTGCCGTGCATGGACAACGACGTGCTGCGCCGCGGCAAGCCCACCGTGCACGTGAAGTTCGGCGAGGCCGACGCCCTGCTGGCCGGCGATGCGCTGCAGGCCCTGGCCTTCGAGCTGCTCACGCCCGAGGGCGATGAAGTGCCTTCCTCCACGCAAGCCACGCTGTGCCGCCTGCTGGCGCGCGCCGCGGGCAGCCAGGGCATGGCCGGCGGCCAGGCGATCGACCTCGCCAGCGTGGGCATTGCCCTGAACGAAGCGCAACTGCGCGAAATGCACCGCCTGAAGACCGGCGCGCTGCTGCAGGGCAGCGTCGAGATGGGCGCGGCCTGCGGCCACGTCACGCCGACGGCCCTGGCCGCCCTGCGCGACTACGGCGCGGCCATCGGCCTCGCGTTCCAGGTGGTCGATGACATCCTCGACGTCACCGCAGATTCCCAGACCCTGGGCAAGACCGCCGGCAAGGATGCCGCGGCCGACAAGCCCACCTACGTGTCGCTGCTGGGCCTCGACGGCGCGCGTGCGCAGGCCCGCCAGTTGCTGGCCGACGCGCTCGCCGCATTGGCGCGCAGCGGCCTCGCCGACACCGCCGCATTGCGCGCCTTGGCCCACATGGTGGTCGACCGCGACCGCTGAGAAAAAAGAACAAGACCTCCCCATGGCTCCGCTGCTTCCCACACTCCACGACCCCTCGCCGATCCGCAAATACGACCGGGCCCAGCTCCGGCAACTGTCCGACGAAGTGCGCGCCTGCGTGCTCGACAACGTCTCGCGCACCGGCGGCCACCTGAGCTCCAACCTCGGCACGGTCGAGCTGACGGTCGCGCTGCACCACGTGTTCAACACGCCGCACGACCGGCTGGTGTGGGACGTGGGCCACCAGACCTATCCGCACAAGATCCTCACGGGCCGGCGCGAGCGCATGCCCACGCTGCGCCAGATCGGCGGCATCTCGGGCTTTCCGCAGCGCAGCGAGAGCGAGTACGACACCTTCGGCACCGCCCATTCGTCGACCAGCATCTCGGCCGCGCTCGGCATGGCCATGGCGGCCAAGCAAAAGGGCGAAGACCGCTACACCGTGGCCATCATCGGCGACGGCGCGCTGACGGCCGGCATGGCCTTCGAGGCGTTGAACAACGCCGGCGTGTGCGACTGCAAGCTGCTGGTGATCCTGAACGACAACGACATGTCGATCAGCCCGCCCGTGGGTGCGCTCAACCGCTACCTGGCGCAACTGATGAGCGGCAATTTCTACGCCGCCGCCAAGAACGTCGGCAAGAGCGTGCTGCGCGCCGCGCCGCCGCTGTTCGAGCTGGCCAAGCGCTTCGAGCAACATGCCAAGGGCATGGTGGTGCCGGCCACGCTGTTCGAGCAGTTCGGCTTCAACTACGTCGGCCCGATCGACGGCCACGACCTCGACTCGCTGGTGCCCACGCTCGAAAACCTGAAGCACCTCGACGGCCCGCAGTTCCTGCACGTGGTCACGAAGAAGGGGCAGGGCTACAAGCTGGCCGAGGCCGATCCGGTGGCCTACCACGGCCCCGGCAAGTTCGATCCGCAAGTGGGGCTGGTCAAGTCCACCGCGGTGGCCAAGCAGACCTTCACGCAGGTGTTCGGCCACTGGCTGTGCGACACGGCCGCGCATGACGGCCGGCTCGTGGGCATCACGCCCGCGATGCGCGAAGGCTCGGGGCTCGTGGAGTTCGAGCAGCGCTTTCCCGATCGTTACTACGACGTCGGCATCGCCGAGCAGCACGCCGTGACCTTCGCGGCCGGCCTCGCCTGCGAAGGCCTGAAGCCGGTGGTGGCGATCTACTCGACCTTCCTGCAGCGCGCGTATGACCAACTGATTCACGACGTCGCGATCCAGAACCTGCCGGTGGTGTTCGCGCTCGACCGCGCGGGCCTCGTGGGTGCCGACGGCGCCACGCACGCGGGTGCGTACGACATTCCGTTCCTGCGCTGCATTCCGAACATGAGCATCGCCTGTCCGGCTGATGAGCGCGAGTGCCGGCAATTGCTGACGAGCGCCTATGAGCAGAGCCATCCGGTGGCGGTGCGCTATCCGCGCGGTGCGGGTGCCGGCGTCACGCCGAACCTGACGCTCGACGCGCTACCTTTCGGCAAGGGCGAAGTGCGCCGCGAAGGCAAGCGCATCGCAATCCTGGCGTTCGGCACCTTGCTGTACCCGGCGCTCACTGCCGCCGAGTCGCTCGACGCCACGGTGGTCAACATGCGCTGGGCCAAGCCGCTCGACGTCGAGTTGCTGCTGAAGGTTGCGCGCACGCACGACGCCATCGTCACGCTCGAAGACGGCGCCACGATGGGTGGCGCGGGCAGTGCGGTGCTCGAAGCGCTGCAGGCTGCGAACGTGTTGAAGCCGGTGCTGCAACTGGGCCTGCCCGACCAGTTCATCGAACACGGTGACCCGGCGAAGCTGATGTCCGGCATCGGGCTTGATGCACCGGGCATCGAGAAGTCCATCGCGGATCGCTTCGGCCGCGCCTGAGGTTTTGTGTATTGCTCCTTCCCCTTCCGGGGGAAGGCTGGGATGGGGGCTCTGTTTGTTCGGCGCGCTGCTGTTCTTTTTGGCGCCGCTGTTCATTCAGGGCGACGCTCACGCCGACACGGTGCTCTTTTTCGCGAATGTCCCCCGCTTCGCTCCTCCTTTATTTCGCGAAAAAGAGCCCCGTATCGACGTGAGCGCTCAGAGCAGTCGTTGATCGTGAGATCACCAGCAGCGCGTCCTGTGCGAATGGCACCAGGTGCTCCCCGCAGCGAAATAAAGGAGGAGCGAAGCGGGGGACATTCGCGGAGGGGAGTACCTGGTGTCATTCGCACTCGCCCTGAACGGCAGCGCGTCAAACACAGCAAGCGGGCTTGAAGAATGCCGCTGCGGTGCAAAGGCCGTCGTGCCCCCACCCCGGCCCTCCCCCGGGAGGGGAGGGAGAAAAACCGTCAACTGCCCAGGTACGCGTCCTGCACCTTCGGGTTGCCGAGCAACTCGCGGCCCGTGCCCGACAGCACGATCGACCCCGTCTCGATCACATACGCCCGGTCCGCGATCTTCAGCGCCTGACGCACGTTCTGCTCCACCAAAAAGATCGTCAGCCCCTGCTTGTTGATCTCGCGCAGCGTGCGGAAGATGTCCTGCACGATGATCGGCGCCAGGCCCATCGACGGCTCGTCCAGCAGCAGCACGCGCGGCTTGGCCATCAAGGCCCGGCCGATGGCCAGCATCTGCTGCTCGCCGCCCGAGAGATTGCCGGCCAGGCCATCGGCCCGGTCCTTCAGCACCGGGAACAGCGCGTAGATGCGCTCCAGGTCGGCCGCGCGCGCGGCCGCACCGTCGCGCCGCGTGTAGGCGCCCAGTTCGAGGTTCTCGCGCACCGTCAGCGTCGTCAGCGTGGCGCGGCCTTCGGCCACCTGCACCACGCCGCCGGCCACGATCTTGTGCGGCGACAGCGCGCCGATGTCCTGGCCCGCGAACATGACGCGGCCCGAGGCCTTCTTCACCAGGCCCGACAGCGCCAGCAGCGTCGTCGACTTGCCGGCGCCATTGGCACCGACCAGCGTGGTGATCTGACCTTCGTGCAGCTCGAAGTCGATGCCCTTCACCGCCTGCACGTGCCCGAAGTTCACCTTCAGGTCCTGCACCTGCAGCAAGGGGGTCGTCGTCGTACCGGCGCTCATGCCGCTGTCTCCTGGTCGTTGGTGGCTTCGTCGTCTTCGCGGCCGAGGTAGGCCTCGATCACCTGCGGGTCGTTGCGGATCTGCTCGGGCCCGCCGCGCGCGATGATGCGGCCGAAGTTCAGCACCGCGATCTGCTGGCACAGGCCCATCACGAAGCGCATGTCGTGCTCGATCATGAACACCGTGAAGCCGCGCGCGGCGATGTTCTCGATCTCCACCATCAGCTCGCTTTTCTCGGTGCTGTTCATGCCGGCAACCGGCTCGTCGAGCAGCAGCAGCTTGGGCTCGGTGGCCAGCGCGCGCGCCAGCTCCAGCTTGCGCTGGTCGCCGTACGAGAGGTTGTCGGCCACGTCGTTCGCCTTGTGGTCGAGCTTGACCCAGCTCAGCAGCTCGCGCGCACGTTCACGCGCACGCTTTTCCTCGCTGCGGAACAGGCCCGTGCCGGCCAGCAGGCCGAGGGGGCCGTAGCGCAGCTTGGAATCCATGCCCACGGTCACGTTCTCCAGCAGCGACATCTCCTTGAAGATGCGGATGTTCTGGAAGGTGCGCGCGATGCCGCCACGGGTGATCTGAAAAGGCTTGCGGCCCGCCAGGTCCTGGCCTTCGAAATGGATGGTGCCGCTGGTGGTCGGCAACAGGCCGGTGATCAGGTTGAACACCGTCGTCTTGCCGGCGCCGTTCGGGCCGATCAGCCCGAAGATGCCGCCCTTGGGAATGTCCAGGCTTACGTCCTGCAGGACCTTCAGGCCACCGAAGTGGCGCGACACGTTCTTGAGTGTCAAAAGCGTGTTGTCGCTCATGCCGCGCTCCCCTTGCGTGCAAACCACTGGCGGATGCGCGCCGGGTCCCAGATGCCCTTGGGCAGGAACAGCACGATCAGCACCAGGATGAAGCCGTTGACCACGAGGCGGAAGGCGCCCAGGCCACGCAGCATTTCAGGCAGCAGCGTGAGGATGGTGCCGCCCAGCACCGGGCCCGTGAGGCTGCCGATGCCGCCAAGAATCGCCATCGTGAGGATGTCGACCGCGCGGTTGAACCCGTACTCGGCCGGGCCGATGAAGAAGGTCAGGTGCGCATTGAGCGTGCCCGCCAGGCCGGCGATGGCGCCGCCCAGCACGAAGGCCAGCATCTTGTGGCCCGCCACGTCGATGCCCATCAGGCCGGCGGCGGTTTCGTCTTCCTTGATGGCCTCGAAGGCGCGGCCCACCTTGGAGCGGCGGATGCGCCACAGCACCAGCAGCACGAGCACCAACGCCAGCGCCACATGCCACCACTGGGTCGATTGCGGAATGCCGTTCAGGCCCAGCGCGCCGCCCGTGAGCGACTCGGCGTTGAGGATGGCGATGCGCACTACTTCGCCGAAGGCCAGCGTGGCCATCGCGAGGTACACGCCCGACAGCCGCAGCGTCGGCTTGCCGATGATGAAGGCGACCAATGCGGGCGCCGCCATGCCTACAGCAATGGCGACCGGGAACGGTGCGCCGTAGTTCAGCGTGAGGATCGACGCGGTGTACGCGCCGATGCCCATGAACGCGGCGTTGGCCAGGGCCAGCATGCCGCAGGAGAGCGTGAGCCAGATCGAGAGTGCCAGCAGGCTGTTGATGCCCAGCGAGAGCACCAGGTTGCTGTAGACCGACCAGAAATTGTCGAGGGCTTCCATTTAGACCTTGCGCTCCTTCAGCGAGCCGAACAGGCCCTTGGGGCGCACCAGCAGTACAAGGAACAGCAGGCCGAAGGCCACCGCGTCACGCATGTTGGAGCCCACATAGGCCACCGACAGCACTTCGGCAAAGCCCAGGAACAGGCCGCCGAGCAGCGCGCCGCGGATGTCGCCCATGCCGCCCAGGATGATCACTGCGATGCCCTTCTCGAGCATCGGCTGGCCCATCAGCGGGAAGAGGGCGTTGGAGTACAGGCCGATCAGCACACCCGCCACGCCGCCAAGGCCGGCGGCCACGAACGAGGTCAGGTAGAACAGGCCTTCGACGTTCACGCCCACGAGGTAGGCCGCCTTGGGCGACTCGGCAATCGCGCGCAATGCGCGGCCCAGTTGCGTGCGCTGCAGCGACAGCATCAGCACGCCCATCAGCACGAAGGACGCCAGCACGATGCCCAGTTCGAGCACGGTGACGTGGATGCCGGCGAACACCAGCGCGTCGTCGGGAATGGTGCCGGCCGGGAAGCGCAGGTTTTCCGCGCCGAAGATGCCCTGGATGCCGTTGTTCAGGATGATGGCCACGCCGATGGTGGCGATCATCGGAATCAGGTGGGGTGCGTTGCGCTTGCGCAGCGGTTTGAGCACCAGCACGTCGATCAGGAACCCCATGACGCCGCAGAACGCGAAGGCGAACGGCAGTCCGACCCACAGCGGCATGCCCGACACGCGCATGAATTCGGCCGCCGCATAGGCGCCCACCATGAACACCGCGCCGTGCGAGAGATTGATGACGCCGAGCACGCCGAAGATGAGTGTGAAGCCGAGCGCGAAGAGTGCGTAGACGCATCCAAGCGACAAGGCGTTGACAAGCTGCTGATCGAGCACGATGGGCTTCCGTCAGGCCGCAACAGGAAAGGCGTTGCGGCAAATCAAAAAAGAAAACGGCGCAGGAGGCCTGCGCCATGCGAAGGGCACCGGCGGGCCGCGCGACGCGGTCCCGCCCGGGCGGTGCTTACTTCTCGATCACGAACGCAGTGCCCTTCGTGACGCTCACGATGGCCTGCTGCTGGGCGTCGTAGCCGGCGGGCTTGCCGGCCTTGTCCTTGGCGCGTGCGAAGGTGAAGGCGCCGGTGGCACCGGTCCACTTCACGTTGGGCAGGGCGTCGCGCAGCGCGCTGCGGTCCGACGTCAGGTTGCCCGTCAGTTTCACGCCCTTGAGCGCCTGTGCCACGACATACAGGCCGTCATAGGCCTGTGCGGCGAACTGGTCCGGCGCTGCCTTGAACTTGTCGTTGTAGGCCTTCTGGAACTTGGTGTTCTCGGGCGTGGCGTTGCTGGCCGACCAGGGGCTGCCGACGTACAGGTTGTCCGAGCTGCCCTTGGCCAACTCGAAGATCTTGGTCGAGTTCATGCCGTTGCCGCCGATGATCGGCACGTTCAGGCCGAGCTGGCGGGCCTGCACCATCACCGGTGCGCCTTCGGCCAGCAGTGCGGACAGCACGATGGCGTCGGGGTTGGTGGCCTTGATCTTGGTGAGCTGGGCCTTGAAGTCCACGTCGCCCTTGGCGAAGGTCTCGGTGGTGGTCACCGGCAGCTTCAGGTCTTCCAGGGCCTTCTTGAAGTTGTCGTAGCCGCTCTTGGTGAACACGTCGTCGTTGCCGTACAGCACGGCAACCTTCTTCACGTTGGCGTGCTTGATCGCCACGCGCAGCGTTTCGGGCAGCACGTCGGCTTCGGTCACCGAGTTGCGGAAGATGTAGTCACCGATGGAGGTGATGCCGTCGGCCGTGTTCGAGGTGCCGAAGGCCACGGTCTTGGCGGCCTGGGCGATCGGATCGGCCGCCTGGGCCGAGTTCGACAGCGTGGGGCCGAAGGTCATCAGGACCTTGTCCTGGAAGATCAGCTTCTTGAAGACGTTGATGGCGTCTTCCTTCTTGCCCTGCTCGTCCTCGATGGCGAGCACGATCTTGTCGCCATTGATGCCGCCGGCGGCGTTGATCTCGTCGGCCGCGAGCTGGAAGCCGTTGCGGATGGCCGAGCCGTATTGCGCGGCACCGCCCGACAGGGCTGCGGCAACGCCGATCTTGATGTCGGCGGCCTGTGCGCTGCTACCGAATGCGGTGGCGGCAACGAGTGCGAAGAATGCGGGTTTGAATGGGATGGAACGGATCATCTGTTGGATGCCTCGGTGGTTTTGAGTGATGAAGGCGAAGTAACATTTTATGCCTCGCCTGCAACACCCTCCGGATGGCATGCTCCCCCGTGGGAATGCCGCAGGGTAAACCCCCGCCGAACACCTGTAAGCGCGTTTTTACAATCGCCCCCGACTTAAACCAAAGTCCCCAACGCGGCCACAAGCCGTGTTTCTTTTTATTCCAAGAACTCGGAGAGCTATCAATGGATCGTCGTTCCCTCATCAAAAACGCCGGCATCGCGGGCGTTCTGGCTGCCGGCATCGCACCCGCGGTTCATGCCCAGGCCACCGTTCGCTGGCGCCTGGCGTCGAGCTTTCCCAAGTCGCTGGACACCATCTTCGGCACCGCCGAGGTGTTCGCGAAGAGCGTCAGCGACATGACGAGCGGCAAGTTCCAGATTTCCGTGCATGCGGGTGGCGAACTGATGCCCGCCTTCGGCGTGGTGGACGGCGTGCAGAACGCATCGGTCGAAATGGCCCACACGGCCCCGTACTACTTCTACGGCAAGGACCCGACCTTCTGCCTGGGCTGCGCGGTGCCATTCGGCATGAACACCCGCCAGCAGAACGCATGGATGTACGAAGGCAACGGCCTGAAGCTGATGCGCGCGTTCTACGCCAAGTACAACATCATCAACCTGCCGGGCGGCAACACGGGCGCGCAGATGGGCGGCTGGTTCCGCAAGGAAATCAAGTCGGTCGCCGACCTGAAGGGCCTGAAGTTCCGCACCAACCCGTTCGCCGGCAAGGTGCTCGAACCCTTCGGCGTGATCCCGCAATCGATCCCCGGTGCCGACCTGTACCCGGCGCTCGAAAAGGGCACACTGGACGGCCTGGAATGGGTCGGCCCGTATGACGACCAGAAGCTGGGCTTCAACAAGATCGCGCCGTTCTACTACTACCCCGGCTGGTGGGAAGGCGGCCCCGAGCTGGACTTCTACATCAACACCAAGGCGTGGGAAGGCCTGTCGGGCGAGTACAAGGCCATCGTCGAAGCGGCTGCAGCGCACGCCAACATCACGATGACCGCCAAGTACGACGCCAAGAACCCGGTGGCGCTCAAGCAGCTCGTGGGCTCGGGCACCAAGCTGCGTCCGTTCTCGCAGGACGTGATGAACGCCGCCTTCAAGTCGGCCCAGCAGATCTACTCGGACCTGAACAACAGCAACCCCGAGTGGAAGAAGATCTACGGCGACTGGTCGAAATTCCTGGCCGACCAGAACGCATGGTTCCGCTACACCGAAGGCACGTTCGACCGCTTCATGCAGCAGCAGAAGCTGTAAGCGCTGCGACTGCGCTTTCCTTCATGCAAAAGCCCCGCCGGTTCCGGCGGGGCTTTTTTTCGTCGGTCGTTGAAGGGGCTCGCTGGTTGCCGAGCCAGGCCCCTTCAAAGCAGCGGCACGACCTGCAGCAACGCCCATCCTCCGCTGACCAGATACAGCACCGCCGCGAGCTTGACCGCTCGGTCCCGAACCCCGGGCTTTCGCGGCGTGATGCATAGCGAAAGCCCCACGCACACGAGCAGCAGGATCGGCAGGCCGAACAGCGCCCAGCCCAGCGCGTACACCGGCAGCGTGCGCGACGACTGGAGATGCGCGCGCAGCGACAGCGGATCGGTGCGGCGCAGCGCGCTGTCCAGGTGGATGGATTCGCCGGCGCTGTCGACCAGCCAGAAGCCACCCGTTTCGTCGGGCAGGAACACGCGGGACGCCAGGCCCTTCGGCCATTGCGCCACAGCAGTCAGTGCCGTCATCGCGTCGGTCGAAGGTTGCCGTGCGTCGGTGATGCGAACGTGGTCGCTGTCATCCGTGTCCCAGGTGAGCGTGCGGTCGCCGGCCTGCTCCGTGATGGCGCGCAGCGAGGCATCGGCCCACTGCGGCCGGCGACGCAGGCCGCCGTCGTCGATGGTGAAGCGGTTCTGCCGCACGATGCGCATGCCGCTCCAGGGCGGCGGCGCGGCCTGCGTGGGCTTGCCGTCGGCGCCGATTCCGGGCGTGTCCTTCTGTCCGAGCGAGAGCGTGTCGGGCGTGCGCAGCGTGCCCTGCGCGAGGAGATCGACCTCGCCCTCGTAGAGCGTGCGGCCGGGGAAGGCCGGCGCGACGGACTCGCCGCCTTCGGCGATCGCGCGGCCGGCGTCCTCGAACACCCAGCGCCCACCGGCGCGGTAGGGCATCTGCGGCGTGTGGCAGTCGGTGCCGCAGGCGGGGACCGCCACGCGCTCGCGCCGTTCCTTGCCTTCGAGAGCGATCACCTTCACCGCCGCCGACAAGCCGTACCTGTCTTCGGTGCTGACCGGCACCACGACGAGTTCGAGCCGGTTGCCAATCCAGGCCCCGGCCAGGTAGCGCACGCGGCCGAGACTCTCGGGCGGGCGCTCCCAGCCGCCGGCGTTGGCGATGCCGACGAAGGAGTCGCCCGCGACCGCCTGCTGGAACACGATCGCAAGCCGCCGTTCGGGGCCGGGAAGAAGCCCCTGGGTGAGCAGCGCTTCGCCGCTGTTCGGCAGCGGCCATCGCAGCGTGGCCTGCTGCGTGCGCGGATCGAGAAATGCCCAGCCGGCGCCCAGCGCTTCGTCGCGGCACGGCACGATCACGCCGCGGTTCCACACGGCCATGTCGAGGTTGATGTCGGCCAGGCTGCAGCCGCGAAATCGACGGAAACTGTCGGCGGCCACCGTCGGTGGCGAGCCATCGGCCTTGTGCCAGGCCATGGGCTGCGGGCCGGTGACGGGTGAACTGGCGAGTGCGAGGACCCAGGCCACGATGGCCAGGGCGATGGCTGCGAGAAGGGCGGCGGTGGCTGCAGTGATCTTGCGCATGGTCATTGAGGAATGATTTTTCGCCACGGGCCTGATGAAGGACCGAAAAGGGCCAAAGGAGCCCGTCGTGGCCGCATTCTGCCTGCCGCGAGCACCACGCAGGAGGGGCGCTGCAACAGGCGACAGAAGGCCGGCGGCAGATGCAGAGGCAGAACGCGGAAGAGGCCGCCGTGCACAATCCGACGCATGTCGACCCCCGCCCGCCCATGCGAATCCACGAACTGAAACGACGCCTGCGGGAAGCCGGCGCCGGCCCCAGCCACGAGCAGCGCATCCTGCGGCTGTGGTCCCACGCGCTGCCCCGCAACAGCGGCCGGCGCCTGCCGGGCACCTTCTTTCCGTCGTCGCTGCTGGAGGCCCTTCCGTCCATTGAAGCCGAGCTTGCGGGACTGGCGCGCATCCATGCCGTGCACCCCGGTGCCGATGGCTCCGAGCGGCTGCTGGTGGCCCTTGCGGACGGCCAGACCGTGGAGAGCGTGCTGCTGCCCCGGGACGGCCTGTGCGTCTCTTCGCAGGTCGGGTGCGCGGTGGGTTGCCAGTTCTGCATGACGGGCCGCGACGGCCTGCTGCGCCAGGTGGGAAGCGCCGAGATCATTGCCCAGGTCGCGCTTGCGCGCATGCGCAGGCCGGTGCGCAAGGTGGTGTTCATGGGCATGGGCGAGCCGGCCCACAACCTGGACAACGTGATGGAGGCCATCGACCTGCTCGGCACGGTGGGCAACATCGGCCACAAGAACCTGGTGTTCTCCACGGTGGGCGATCCGCGCGTGTTCGAGCGACTGATCCAGGAGCGCGTCAAGCCCGCGCTGGCCCTCTCGCTGCACACGACCCGGGCCGACCTGCGCAAGAAGCTGCTTCCGCGCGCGCCGAACATGACGCCCGAAGAGCTGGTCGCCGCGGGCGAGCGCTATGCGCGTGCCACCGGCTATCCCATCCAGTACCAGTGGACGCTGCTGGAAGGCGTGAACGACGGGCCGGAGGAAATCGAAGGCATCGTCAGGCTGCTCACCGGCAAGTACGGCGTGCTGAACATGATTCCCTTCAACGCGGTGGACGGCGTGGCATTCAGCCGACCGTCATGGGAGCGCTGCGAGCAGATGGCCCGCATGCTGCATGAGCGCGGCATCCTGACGAAGCTGCGCAATTCGGCCGGCCAGGACATCGACGGCGGCTGCGGCCAGTTGAGGGCGCGTGCCGCCGAAGTGCAGGTGATGTTCCGGCAGGCCGCGCCGGCGGGTCATCAGCAACTGAAGGGGTAGAACATCTGGGTGTTGAGGCTGCCGTCGGGCCGCAGCGAATACCAGGTCGTGCCCCGCTGCACGCGCAGCGTTCCGCAGCCCAGGTTGGTGAAGCCGTCGTAGACATCGTCCGTTAGGTTCTCGCCGGATTTGCGCGCGAGCCTGAAGCTGTCCTTGCCGCCGTCGGCGGCCACCGTGCGCAGCACCATCACGCCCGATGGCAGCCGCGCTTCGACCTTGCCCGGCACGCCCTGGAACAACGGGGAAGCCGTGCCGTCCGCAGCCACGGCATAGCCGCGCAGCAAGCCGGATGTGTCCGCGAAGATCAGCGCGCCGTCGCTGCGCCAGATGCCCGGGCAGCCGCGCCCTTCCATCGGCAGTTCATCGGGCAGCAGCGCACGCATGCCGTCGAGGTAGAGACGGCAGGTCTTGCGTTCGTCGTCGATCAGCGAGAGGTAAGCCGGCGCCGCATCGGCCGCCGCATGCGCCTCGAAGCGATGGAAGCGGGGCACGTCGATGCGCTGCCCGTTCACGTCGAAGAGTTCGAGTTCCTTGCCGGACTGCGCGAAGAGCAGCGGCTGGCGCGTGTGCGCGGGGTCCGTGTTGACGCTGCCCACGCCGTCGTATTGCGTGGGGATGATCTCGCGCAGGTCGGACATGCGCAGCAGCCCGGCCTTTCCTTCGGCCGTGACCTGTCGCAGTCCGGCAGGGCGCACCGGGTATTTGATCGCCAGTTGCGAGACGCTGTGATTGTTCTCATACCAGTGCGGCGAGCGCGTGATGAGCGTGCCGCGCTGGAATCTCAGGTAGGTGTAGTCCGCGCCATTGGTGCCCTCGCGAAAGAGCTTGAGCGTGAGGACGGGCAGCGGCCGGCCCGCGTTGTCGGAGACGTTGCCCTCGATCTCGGTTTCGCCGAAGCTGTCGGGCACCAGCGGGCGGCCTTGCGGGTCGAGCAGCTTGTTGCAGTCCTCCAGTGTGGCGATGAAGCCGCTGGCCGTGCCGCCGAGCGAAACCGTGGTGAGCGAGTCGTAGCGCATGTTGCTGCGCGACGGCTCGGCCTGCCGCAGCGCATAGCGGGTGTCGTCCGGGCCGCCGTGCGCCGGACGCACCGCGCGCACGTAGCGAAACCATACGGGGTCGCGCTCCATCGCGCCTCTCTCGCCGGTCGGCGTGTAGCCTTCATAGGGCTTGAATTCATTGGGCCAGCGCCGGCATTCCGCGGCCTGCGCAACATGAACACAGATGCAGGCGAGCGCCGCGGCCATGAGTGACAGATATCGCCGCATGCGGCCAGCCTCTCGAAGTGAAGAGCGCCCGATCATAGAGACCGCGAAACGGTGGAGCACCTGCTGCTCCCGCGACAGCCGCGTGCCTTCAGTGCGTGCTGCTGCTGCTGCTGCTGCTGTCTGTCGCCGGAGGCGTTGACGGAATCGCCCGCTGCGCCACCTGCTCGCCGAACGCGATCAGCACCTGTGGGTCGTAGGCATGGAACCAGGTGATGCCGCCGTAGCGCCGGCGCACCAGCAGCCGCGGCGCGATCACGCGTTCGAGCATGCGGATGTGCACCAGCTTGAGCTGCGCCACGTCCTGCGCGCTCACGCGCTTGTTCCACAGCCAGGTCTGCGTGAGCACGTCGCCTTCGATGCGGGTGCGGCTGTAGACGATCCAGTAGCCGACCCACACCACGCACAGGGCCGCGATGCCGAACACCACCAGGGCGCTGGTCGACCAGGTGGTGGTGCGCAGCGAAGGCAGGCTCCACAGCGCGAAGGCGAAGATGTCCACCACGAGCACTACCGCCAGCGTGCGCAGCAGGGGCGGGAAGGCGGCGCTTTCGAGCGGGGTGCGAGGGCTGCTGTCCTGCGGGCCTTGCTCGCTCACGGCTTGGTGGGCTCGTTCGAGGCCGGCGGTGTTTCAGCGGCCGGCGCGCCCGGCTCGTCCTTCTTCTCGTTGCCGAACGGGTCTTCCATGTTCACGCCGTTGCTGTCGGGCGCGGGCGGCGGCTCGGCATCGGCCGGCATGTCGAGGTTGACCTTCTCGATGTCGACGACCTTCTCTTTTTCGAGGAACACGGTCACCGTCTGCGGGAAGAAGATCACGATGGCCACCAGCAGCAGTTGCATGCCCACCCACGGGATCGCGCCCAGGTAGATGTCGCGCGACTCCACCTTTCGGGGCAACGCCCCGTTCTTGAAGAGGGTGTCCGCGATGCCCCGTAAATAGAACAGCGCAAAGCCGAAGGGCGGATGCATGAACGAGGTCTGCATGTTCACGCACAGCAGCACGCCGAACCACACCATGTCGATGCCGAGCTTGTGCGCCACGGGGCCCAGCAGCGGCAGGATGATGAACGCGATCTCGAAGAAGTCGAGGAAGAACGCGAGGAAGAAAACGAAGATGTTGACCGCGATCAGAAAGCCGACCTGGCCGCCGGGCAGGCCGGCGAGCATGTGCTCGATCCACTTGGCGCCGTCCACGCCCTGGAACACCAGCGAGAACACGCGCGAGCCGATCAGGATGAACACCACCATGGCCGTCAGGCGCATCGTGCCTTCCATCGCGTCCTTCAGCAGCGACCAGCTCAGGCGGCGATGGATGAGCGCCAGGATCAGCGAACCCACCGCGCCCATGGCACCGGCTTCGGTCGGCGTGGCGATGGCCTTGTCCATGAAGGGCAGGCCGCCCATCGAGCCGAGCACCGCGAAGATCAGGATGGCCGAGGGAATGATGCCGCGCAGGCACTTGCCCCACAGCGCCCAGCCGTTCAGCGTGCGCGCGCTGACGGGCAGGCCGGGCACGTAGTGCGGGCGCAGGCGGCCCACCAGGAAGGTGTAGATCGCGAAGATGATCACCTGCAGGATCGAAGGACCCCAGGCGCCCTTGTACATCTGGCCGACGTCGGTGCCGAGCTGGTCGGCCATGACGATCAGCACCAGCGACGGCGGCACCAGTTGCGTGATCGTGCCCGAGGCGGCGAGCACGCCGGTCGAGTAGCGCATGTCGTAGCCGTAGCGCATCATGATCGGCAGCGAGATCATCGCCATCGCGATCACCTGGCCGGCCACCGTGCCGGTGATGGCGCCGAGGATGAAGCCCACGATGATCACCGAGTAGCCCAGGCCGCCGCGCACCGGGCCGAAGAGCTGGCCCATCGAGTCGAGCATGTCCTCGGCCAATCCGCATTTCTCCAGTACGGCTCCCATGAGCGTGAAGAACGGAATGGCGAGCAGCGTCTCGTTCGACAGGATGCCGAACACATTGAGCGGCAGGTTGGCCATGAAGCCGGCCGGGAACCAGCCCATCTCGATGGCGAAGAAGCCGCAGATCAGGCCCAGGGCCGAGAGCGAAAACGCGACCGGGAACCCGATCAGCATGATCACGATGAGCCCCGCGAACATGATCGGGGCGAAGTTTTCCATGTGCATTGCTACTTACCTGCGGTGCGGGAGAGGGCGGAACCTGAAAGGGAGCGAAGGGGCGCGCAAGGTGCGCCCGTCACTGCACCGGCTTCTCGTAGTGCGTGTCCATCTGGATCAGGCCGCGCAGGTAGGCAATGCGCTTGATGATTTCCGAAACGCCCTGCAGGAACATCGCCGCAAAGCCCACGGGCATCAGCAGCGCGGCGGGCCAGCGGATCAGCCCGCCGATGTTTCCCGACATCTCGCCGGTGACCCACATGTTCCAGAAGAAGGGCCAGGTGAGGTAGGTGAAGAGCCCCATCACCGGCAGCAAGAAGAAGATGAGGCCGAACAGGTCGACATACACCGGCCCGTAGCCCTTGAGCTTGCCGTAGATGATGTCCACGCGCACATGCTCGTTGAAGCGAAGCACCACCGGTGCGCCGAGCATCACGGTGGCGGCGAACAGGTACCACTGGATTTCGAGCCAGGAGTTCTTGCTGAAATCGAGACCGTAGCGAATGAGTGCGTTGCCGGCGGAGATCAGCGAGGCGCCCAGTACGGCGTAGCCGGCGATCTTGCCGAGTTTTTCGCTGACCCAGTCCATGCCGGTCGCGAATTTGAGAAATGCAGACAAGGGGTGTCTCCCACGAAGCCCAGAGAAAACGCGAGCCCGTTGTGGGGGCTGCGCAAAGGCCGGAATGTTACCCGCGCATACCTTTGTATTGCGCCGTTTCATTGGGCGGGTTTACCCGGAAGGCAGTGCTTGTTTCGAGGCCCTCGGGCGGTCCTCATAATCGTCCATGTCCTCGCGCCCACCGCCTTCCTCGATGCCTTCCGGAGCCCAGGGCCTGCCCCATTCGATCGATTCGCCCGACATGTGCCGCGCCGGCCGCGAGCTGTTGTCGCTGGCGCTGATCGACGCGCGCAACCACACGCTGCATCTGCTGTCGCTCTACGAAGAGGCACTGGGCACTCAGGCGCTGATGGTGCCGCCCGTGCCGCAAGAAGAAGGCGTGCCGCCGCCGGTCTGGCTGGCCGGCCACATCGGCTGGTTCGCCGAGTGGTGGATTGGCCGCAACACGCAGCGCGCCTTCGGCGTGGATTGCCCGGTGCGGCCCACGCGGCTGGCGGCCATCGACCCCGGCGCCGACGATTGGTGGAACCCGGCGCACAGCGTGCCGGGGCGCCGCTGGTCCACGAACCTGCCCGACCTGGGCCAGACCAAGGCCTACCTGCTGGAAACGCTGGAGAGCACGCTCGAGCTGCTCGAGCACGCGGCCGAGACCGATGCCGGCCTGTACTTCTATCGCCTCGCGCTGTTCCATGAAGACCTGCGCGGCGAGCAGTTCGTGGTGATGGCGCAGGCGCTGGGGTTGCCCCTGGGCGTCGAGCAGGCGCCCATCGCCGTCACGCGCGAGCCATTGCTGCTGCAGGCCACGCGCTGGGAACTGGGCTCGTCCGCGAGCGGCTTCGCTTTTTCGCAGGAGCGCAGCGCGCACCGGGTCGATGTGCCCGAGTTCGAGATCGATGCGCAACCTGTCACCTGGAACCAGTACATCGAGTTCGTCGACGACGGCGGCTACGACCGCGAAGCGCTGTGGCATGCCGACGGTTGGCGCTGGCTGGCCGCGCAAGCCGAGGGGCGGCGCGGGCCGCGCTATGTCGAGCAGATCGGCGTGGCGCGCAACGGCACCGGCGGCTCGGTGCTGCAACAGCACTTCGGCGCCACGGTGCGCGCGGCCGGGCATCACAGTGCGGTGCACCTGAGCTGGTGGGAGGCCGATGCATGGGCCCGCTGGGCGGGGCGCCGCGTGGCGACCGAGGTCGAGTGGGAGATCGCGGCGCACACGGCCGCGCGGCGCGGCTTTCGCTGGGCCGATGTGCATGAATGGACGGCGGGCACGCTGCAGCCCTGGCCCGGCTATCGCGCCGATCCGTGGAGCGCCGGTGGCGAGTTCGATCCGGAGGCGGCGTTCGGCCGGGCGCGCGTGCTGCGCGGTGCGTCGTTCGCGACGCGTGCGCGCCTGCGTTCGCTCAAGCGCCGCAACTTCGCGCTGCCTGAGCGTGACGACGGTTTCTTCGGTTTTCGGACCTGCGCGCTCTGAGCTTCAGCGCCCCGACGACAGCGGCGGCGCCGGTGCGAGCGATACCGCGAACAACGCGCTGATCAACGGCCTGTCCTTGCGCACCGACAGGCAGCACAGCGAGTAGCTGATCGACAGCTCTTCGTCATCGACCATGACGGCAGCGAGTCCCGGCAATGGAATGAACTCCACCTGCGTGACGAAGCCGATGCCCATGCCGCTGGCCACCGCGTGCAGGATGGCCTCGCGGCTGTTGATTTCCATGACGCAGTTCACGCGCACGTTCTTCTGCTGGCACGCGCGCTCGACGCGCTGGCGGGTCTTCGAGCCGGGCTCACGCAGGATGACCAGCTCGCCTTCGATGTCCTGCGTGGCGATCGATGCGCGCCGCGTCCACGGATGGTCCGCCGGCACCACCGCAATGATCCGTTCCTTGCGAAAGGGAACGGTGTGCAGGCCCTCGATGGGCGGCGGCTCGGCCACGATGCCGACGTCGATGTCGAAGTCCTGCAGCCCGTGCAGGGTCGATTCCTCCGACCCGATGGAGACAGTCAGCTCCAGCGATGCATGCGCGCGCTTGAAGTTGCGGGCCAGCTCCAGCGCAATCGGTGGAGACACCGCACCGACGCGAACCAGTCCTGCTTCGAGCTTGTGCGCGTTCTGCAAGAACTGGATGGCTTCTTCCTCCTGGCCGAAGAGGCCCTGCGTGATGCCATAGAGCCGCTCGCCCGTTGCGGTCAGGCGCACGGTGCGTCCGCCGCGAAGGAACAGCTCCACGTTGAAGCGTTCTTCGAGTGCCTTGACCTGATCGGTCACCGTGGGCTGGCCGATGTGCAGATAGTGCGCGGCCGACGTGAAGCCCCCGGTCTTGGCAACGGCATGAAAGCAGCGAATCCACTTGTAGTACTGGTGAAACATGGGGCGGGTCTTGAAGGTCGGTGGCGCGCGGGCGGCTGAAGCCTCTCACATCCGGGCGCCGCCCGGCATGCGCGCTTTCCCCGTGATCGCGCAAGCGAATGCCATCCATCGGTTTTCGACCATGCCGGCGTCAGAAATGCGATTGGACGGGGCAGCGGGCGGCTTTGACACTTGCATCCATTCAAGAGCGCGCGGCACAGCGCGATGCAAGAACAAACCCACAGACAACCACGCGAGACAAAGCCGATGCCCCATGCCTTTCACAACCCTGTTTCCGTCCATTGCGGCCGAGGAAGCCTCGGGCAGTTGCCTTCGATCCTTGCCGGGCGCCGTGTCGTCGTCGTCACCTTTCCCGAAGCGCGCGCGCTGGGCCTTGTTGCGCGCCTCGAAGCGCTTCTGGGGGATGCGCTGGTCGCGGTGATCGACGACGTGCGGCCCAACCCCGATGTGGCGCACCTGTCGGGGCTCTACAACCGCTTCTGGCAATCCGATGCGCGTGGCGATGCAAGCTGCGACGCCATCGTCGCGGTCGGCGGCGGCAGCGCCGTCGACACCGCCAAGGCCTTGATGGTGGGCACCGTCAGCGGACAGTTCGATGAACTCATCGGCCTGCTCGCTACGGGCAAGCCCTTTGCGCCCGCCGCCGTCAAGTCGCTGATCGCGGTGCCGACCACCGCGGGCACGGGCAGCGAAGTCACGCCCTGGGCAACGATCTGGGACACCGCGAACCAGAAGAAATACTCGCTGCACCTGGAGGCCACATGGCCCGAAGCGGCCATCGTCGACCCCGAGCTGATGCTGTCGGTGCCTGCGGCAGTCACGGTGTCCACCGGCCTGGACGCACTCTCCCATGCGCTGGAGTCGGTGTGGAACGTGAACGCGAATCCCATCTCCGACACCTTCGCGGTGTCTGCGGTGCAGGACATCTTCGAGTGCCTGCCAGCCCTTCTGGCAGACCTCGGAAACATCGCGCTGCGCGAGCGCATGTCGCTCGCCGCGCTCAAGGCCGGCATGGCCTTCTCCAACACCAAGACCGCGCTGGCCCATTCGATCTCGTACGAGATGACGCTGCGCCACGGGCTGGCGCACGGCATCGCGTGCTCCTTCACCTTGCCGCTCGTGCTTGAGAAAGCCTGGGCCAAATCGCCCGACCGTGATCGCACGCTGCAGCAATTGTTCGGCCCGGACCTGCTTGCCGCGACGCAACGCCTGCGCGATTTTCTGCAGAGCCTCGGCGTGAAGACCGAGTTCGCCGATTACGGCGTGGCCGACGGCGAAGCGGCGGCGATGATCGCGCGCGCCATGGAAGGCGCGCGCGGCAAGAACTTCATCGGGGCGGTGCCCGCCTAGGTGATTCGCAGGGCCGCGTGCAGCGGGTATGCGCACGGCCAGGACAGCAATAACAGATGCCGGCCTTTGAGCCGGTCCCACGGGCCCCACGCCCGTCAAGAAATGGAGACAAACCATGCATGCAGCCAACCAGACCCTGCCGGCGGGCACCTACGTGCCGCCTCTCGAGAATTCGTTCAGGAAGGCGCAGTGGCGGATGCTGCTGGCCGCCATGTTCTGCTACTTCTTCTTCTACACGGGGCGGCAGACTTTCGGCTTTGCCATTCCGGGCATTCAGAAGGAATTCGGCCTCTCGAAGGAAGTCCTCGGGTGGGCCTCGACCAGCCTTCTGTGGTGCTATGCGGTGGGCCAGGCCATCAACGGCAACCTCGCAGACAAGTTCGGCGGCCGGCGCGTCATGACGGCAGGCGCCATTCTTTCGTGCGCCGCCAACTGGGTCGTCAGCTTCGCGGTCGGTTTCAAGAGCCTGGCCATTCCCTGGGGCGTGAACGGGTACTTCCAGGCCTTGGGCTGGGCGCCGGGCAGCCGGCTGTTGTCGAACTGGTGGGGCTCGCAGGAGCGCGGCAAGGTGTTCGGCTGCTACACCTTCGCGGCAGGCTGCGCGTCGGTGCTGTCCTTCGTCACGTCCATCCTGGTCGTGAACGTGTTCCACCTCGACTGGCGCTGGATCTTCCGGCTGCCCGTGCTGCTGATGCTGGTGGGCGGCATCACCTTTTATTTGATCGCCCGTGAACGCCCGGAGGACCTTGGCTTCAAGTCGCCTGAAACCGGCGTCGCCAATGCGGAGGATGCGAAGTCAGCCCATGCCGTGCACGAAGCCGAAGAGAGCTCGTGGTCGCGCTACAAGGCCGTGCTCAGCAATCCCCGGCTGATGATTGCGGCGCTGTCGATCGGATTCCAGAACGCGGCGCGCTACGGGCTGATCGTGTGGGTGCCGGTGCACTTTCTCGGCAAGGACTGGGCCAAGGCCGCCGACGGCATGATCGATCCGGCCTGGATCTCGGTCGCGCTGCCGGTCGGCATGGCCTTCGGTGCGCTCACCAACGGCTGGATCTCCGACAAGGTGTTCGGGTCGAAGCGCTACAAGGCCATCGTGCTGTACATGCTGCTCGGTGCCGTCGCCTCGATCGGCATGTACCTGCTGCCCACGAGCATCCTCGGCCTGGGGCTGCTCTTCCTTGCGGGCTTCTTCGTCTACGGACCGGCCTCGTCGTTCTGGGCCCTGTGCCCCGACCTGGTCGGCGCGAAGCGCGCGGGAACGGCCACCGGCGTCATGAACTTCTTTTCGTACCTGCTCGCGGGTCTCGGTGAGCCGCTGATCGGCCGCATGCTGGACCACTCGGGCAACACCTCGCTGGTGTTTCCCATCGTCGCGGCGAGCTGCCTGATCAGTGCGTGCATCGCGGCATTCATCCGTCGCTGAACTGCGGCATGACACACCACATCTACCCCACATCTCGATAACCAAGGAGTGCAACTCGTGAAACCCAATCTGCTCGAAGTCAATGGTCGAAGTTACCGCTGGATGACGTGCCCGGTCGTGGTCGTGTGCGTGGACGGCAGCGAGCCGGCGTACCTGGATGCGGCCATCGCAGCGGGCGTGGCCCCGTACTTCGATCGCATGCGCACCTCGGGCGCCAACCTGCTGGCCGACTGCGTGGTGCCCTCGTTC
>NZ_JBPJZR010000005.1:0-457947 GCF_051216615.1 Variovorax raffinosi | reverse complement strand
GGACAAGAGGGATTGCAGGAGATTCAATTGAAAGTGTGCGCGGCATCGACGTCTTCCGTGACAGGCAAAGAGGTCGAGGCAGTTTGCGGGCGACACCACGCACACACTGCAAACAATAGTCACCCGAAGTGGGCGTGCCTTAGAAAACCTCGGCGAGCGTGGAAAAGTGGGGTGCCTGTCAAGGCGATGTGGGCATCTAGCCGGCCTGCGCCGCATCGAAGATATCCCGCAGCCACTGCGTGAACACCCGCACGCGCGACGACAACTGCCGGTTCTGCGGATAGAGCACCGACACCGGCATCGGCGGCGGGGCGAAATCGGCCAACAGCACTTTCAACCGCCCATCCGCGAGTTCATTGGCCACGCGGTAGCGCGGCACCTGCACCAGCCCCAGCCCCGCGACGGCCGAGCCGGTGTAGAGGTCGGCACCGGTCACAGAGACGACGGCGCCCAGTTGCACGTTCGTCACCTGCCCATCGACGGTGAATTCGAGCGGCACCGCCTTGCCCGTGCCGCTCGAGATGTAGTGAATGGCGCGGTGCGCAGCCAGCGCCTCGATGCTGTCCGGCTCGCCGTGCGCCGCCAGGTAGGCCGGGCTCGCGACCGTCACTTGCGGCAGCAGCGCCAGGCGCCGCCCGACCATCGACGAGTCTTGCAGGGTGCCCGCGCGCAGCACGCAGTCGACGCCTTCGCGCACCAGGTCGACCAGCCGGTCGTCTTCGCCGATGTGCAGTTCCAGTCCGGGGTAGCGCGCCAGGAAGGCCGGCAGCGCGGGCACGACGAAATGGCGCGCCAGCGTGCCCTGCAGGTTCACGCGCAGCAGGCCCTTGGGCGCTTCGTCGCGAAACAGGCCCTCGGCTTCTTCCACGTCGGCCAGCAGGCGCACGCAGCGGCGGTAGTAGGCCTCGCCGTCTTGCGTGAGGCGCACGGTGCGCGTGGTGCGCTCCAGCAGCCGCGTGCCGATGCGTTGTTCCACCCGCTTGATGAGGTTGGTGACGGTGGCACGCGGAATCTGCAGGTCTTCCGATGCCTGCGTGAAGCTCTGGCGCTCGGCGATGCGCACGAAGGCCTGCATTTCCTGGAAGCGGTCCATGGGGCGAGCCTTTCACTAATTGTTGAAGTAAATGGAATGGTAATGGCGATTTGTGGCTGATTATCTTTTGAGTGGAACGATCGAAGATTCGCTCACCCATCCACCACTGCAAAGGAAACGCCCCATGAACCAATCCATCCACGCCAAGGTCGCCATCGTCACCGGCGCATCGCGCGGCATCGGCGCCGCCGTTGCGCAACGCCTCGCACAAGATGGCTTCGCCGTCGCCATCAACTACGCATCGAGCCCGGCACAGGCCGACGCGCTGGTCGCCGAACTCACCGCCGCAGGCGCCCGCGCGATGGCCGTCAAGGCCGACGTGGCCAGCGCAAGCGAAGTGCGCGCCATGTTCGACGCCGTCGAGGCGCAACTCGGCAAGGTCGATGTGCTGGTCAACAACGCCGGCGTGCTCAAGACCGTGCCATTGGCCGAGCACACCGATGCGCTCTACGACCAGACCTTCGACATCAATGTGCGCGGCACCTTCAACACGCTGCGCGAGGCCGCCACACGCCTGAACGAAGGCGGGCGCATCGTCAACTTCTCCAGCACCACGCTGGCGCTGAACATGCCCGGCTACGCGATCTACAACGCCACCAAGGCGGCGGTCGAGGCCTTCACGCATGTGTTCGCCAAGGAACTGCGCGGGCGCAACGTCACGGTGAACGCGGTGGCGCCGGGCCCGATCGCGACCTCGCTGTTTCTCGACGGCAAGACCGAAGAGCAGATCCAGGCCTTCGCCAAGATGCCGCCGCTGCAGCGCCTGGGCCAGCCAGGAGACATTGCCTCGGTGGTGTCGTTCCTTGCCGGTCCGGATGCAGGCTGGGTCAATGGACAGATCCTGCGCGCCAACGGCGGCGTGGCCTGAGTTCCCCAACTGACCCAAGGAGAAACCGCCATGCACCAGCCTGCTTCCCATTCCAGTGCGGTCGCGCCGCGCTTCTTCAGCCTCGCCTATTCGGCCTTCACCGTGGCCGCTGCCGTGGTTGCAGCCGCCGCGTCCGCGATGGCACTCGTCCTCGAACTGCCCGTCTGGGCGATGTTCGTCGGCTGGGTGGCCTTCTACACCCGTGGCGTCACGGCGCGCGACGGTGTGTTCAACCTCGTCTGCGTGAGTCTGGGCGTGCTGATCGGGAAGGGCGCAGCCGTGGCCATCGGTGCGCTGGCTCCCGTGGTGGGCGCTGCGGCATTGCCGGCGGTGGTGCTGGTCGTCGCGCTCATCGTGGTGTCGATGCGCAGCGTGCCGCGCCTGAACAACCTGCTGTGCTACTTCCTCGGGCTGATCGCGTTCTTCGCGGTCCACCAGCCGCCTTCGCTGTCGCTGTTCGCCACGCTGGCGGGAGCGGCTGCGCTCGGATCGGTCGCGGCGTGGGCGGCCCATGCGCTGCAGCGTCGCGTGCATTGAAGACCAGGCGCCTCACGACTTTCTTCCCTTCTGTCCCTTCGCATCCATTCATTCATCCATCCCAGGAGTTCCATCATGCAATCCGTCATCCTCGTCACAGGCGCCGGCTCCGGCATCGGCAAGCTCACTGCGCAATCCCTCGCCGAAGCGGGCCACATCGTCTATGCATCGATGCGCGACATCGCAGGCCGCAACAACGGGCGCGCGACCGAACTGCGCACGCTGGCGGCGGCCAAGGGGCTCCAACTGCACCCGCTCGAACTCGACGTGCTGTCGCAAGCCTCCGCCGATGCCGCCGCGGCGACCATCGTTCGCGAGCAGGGCCACCTCGACGTCGTGATGCAGAACGCAGGCCATCTCGTGGTCGGGCCGACCGAGGCCTTCACGCCGGAAGAAATCATGAAGGCGTTCGACACCAACGTGCTCGGCGCCCAGCGCGTGAACCGCGCGGTGCTGCCGTACCTGCGCAAGCAGGAGTCGGGGCTGATGCTGTGGATCAGCAGCACGACCACTAAGGGCGGCTTTCCGCCGTTCATGGGCCCTTACGGCGCGGCCAAGGCGGCGATGGATTCGCTGGCCGTGACGCTGGCCTACGAGATCGCGCGTTTCGGCATCGAGACCTCGATCGTCGTGCCGGGTGCGTTCACCAAGGGTACCGATCACTTTCCGAGCGCAGGCAAGCCGGGCGATGCGGTCACCGCTGCCGCCTACAGTCGCTACGACGGCGTGATGGACCAGATCGGCGAGCGCCTGTCCGCGCTGACACCCGACCACGCCGACCCGCAAGCGGTGGCCGATGACATCGTCCGCATCGTGGGCCTGCCGGCCGGCACGCGGCCGATGCGTTCGTTGATCGATTTCGTGGGCGACGGCGCGACCGAGGTGTTCGAGGTGTCGGAGCGCGTGCGCGTCGAGTTTGCGAAACGCATCGGCATGGGTGACCTGCTCGAAGCCAAGGTTCGGCGCTAAGCGGGGCGTCACAAAAGTGCGGATGGTCTTCCTGTCCAATAGCGGCATGGAAAACCAATCGAACGAACTTGTAGAGCGTGTGACCGAGCTCGAAATCAAGTCGAGCTACGCCGAAGACCTGCTGGACCAACTGAACATGACGATCTACCGCCAACAGCAGCAGATCGACAGCCTGATCCAGCAGGTTGCGCATCTGCGGCAGCAGAGCCAGAACGCGGGGCAGGACGGGGCGGCGCGCAATCTTCGGGACGAATTGCCGCCTCATTACTGAGGGGCTGTTTGCGGTCTGTCTGGAGTGCGTTGTTCCGGCGCTGCTGTTGTTCAGGGCGACGCTCACGCCGACACGGTGCTCTTTTTCGCGAATGTCCCCCGCTTCGCTCCTCCTTTATTTCGCGAAAAAGAGCCCCGTATCGGCGCGAGCGTTGGACAGAGCAGTCGTTGATCAGCGATTCACCAGCAGCGTGCCCCTGTGCGAATGGCACCAGGTGCTCCCCGCAGCGAAATAAAGGAGGAGCGAAGCGGGGGACATTCGCGGAGGGGAGCACCTGGTGTCATTCGCACGCGCCCCGAATGAACCCGAACCATGCAGCGCGCCTCACCCGACAAGTCACCCGCACAGCCCCGAACGGGCCGCAAAGAAGAAAACGATCAGCCGTGCGAATGCCAGAGCACCGCAAAGAAGTGACAGGTGCTGCCAGCCAGCACGAACAGATGCCACACCGAATGGGCGTAGCGCACCTTGTTGTCGAACAGGAAGACAACAGCACCCGCTGTGTAGAACAAGCCACCGGCCACGAGCCAACCGAGGCCCGCCGCCGACATGCGCTCATACAGCGGCACCGCCGCCATCAACGCCATCCAGCCCATCGCCACATAGAGCCCCGTCGACCACAGCGGATGCTGCAGCCGGTTGAACAGCTTGGCGCTCACACCCAGCACGGCCGCCGCGCAGATCGCGCCGAACAAAGTCCAGCCCAGCGGCCCGCGCAGCACGCCGAACAGGAAGGGCATGTAGCTGCCCGCGATGAACAGGTAGATGGCCGCGTGATCCAGCCGGTTGAACCAGGCCTTGGCACGGCCCATCGGCAGCGCGTGGTACAGCGTGGAGATCAGGTACAGCACGATGGCCGTGCCCGCGAACAGGCAGGCGCCGACCACGCCCGCGGCCTGGCCCTTCTGCGAGGCGCTGTAGACCAGGATCGGCAGCGAGGCAATGGCGAGCAGCAGGCCCAGGCCATGGCTCAGCGCGTTGAAGAGTTCTTCCATCGCCGTCTGGTCGCGCGCCGCCAGAATGGGGGCGCGGGGCGAAGGATGCGTCTGTGAAGGTGCAGTCATCAGGAGCGGAACCTCATCATGAAAAATGGATTGCGGCATCAAGCTTGCCAGAAGCGTGCCACGCGTTCTGCGCGCTTGACCAGCTTGCGATCAAGGACTTCCCGATCAAGGGATCAAGGGGGCCTACTTGACCTGCTGCTTGCCCAGCTTGCGCGCCAGCGTGCGCCGGTGCATGCCGAGCCTGCGCGCGGTTTCGGAAATATTGAAGCCGGTCTCGGCCAGCGTCTCGTGGATGCGCTCCCATTCGAGCGTCTTGATCGAGGTCGAGCGGTTGGTCAGCTCCACTTCGGTGGTGCCCGTGGCGCGGCCGAAGGCGGCCTCGATGTCGTCGGTGTTCGAGGGCTTGGCCAGGTAGTGGCAGGCGCCGAGCTTGATGGCCTCGACGGCAGTGGCAATGCTGGCAAAGCCGGTCAGCACCACGATCAGCATCTTGGCGTTGTGCCGGTGCAGCATCTGCACGCACGCCAGGCCCGAGGCCTCACCGTTGAGCTTGAGATCGACCACCGCGTAGCCCGGAGAACGAGTTGCAAGCAGCGTCTCGACCTCCTCAAAGTTGCTCGCATGCGTGACCGTATAGCCACGGCGCTCGAAGGAGCGGCCCAGCGTGCGCGCGAAGGCATCGTCGTCCTCGACGATCAGCAACTGGCGCTCGGCTTCGGTTTCGGTCATGGCCTTGGCACTTCGATGGTTTCGCTTTCCACGTCTTCGTCTTCTTCCTCTTCTTCTTCCAGCACGATGGCCGCCAGCGGCAGCGTGATCTTCACGATGGCACCACCTTCGGGTCGGTTGCCCGCTGCCACACGGCCGCCGACGGTGCGCGCCACGTTGACGACCAGGAACAGCCCGAGCCCACCACCGGGGCGGCCCTTGCTCGACTGGTAGGGCTTGCCGAATTCCTTGAGGATGCCCGGCAGGAAGCCGGGGCCGGCATCGCTGACCGTGATGGTCAGTGTGTCGCCGTCATGTGCCGCTTCGAGGCGCAGCCAGTGCGGCGAAGCCTCCAGGGCATTGTCGAGCACGTTGCAGATCATCTGCTTGAGCGCCGAGTCGGACACCATGGGCAGGTCGTGGCCGAAGCGGTTCTCGTAGTCGAAGTCTTCCACCGGGCGCGTGGTGCGCCATTCTTCGACCAGGTCGTCGAGGAAGGTGCTGACGGTGGTTTCTTCGGATGACTCGCCGCGCGCCTCGCCGGCCGACAGCAGGATGCCGCTCACGATGCTCTTGCAGCGCTGGATCTGCAGTTCCATCTCGGCCACCTCGGTCAGCAGCTCGGGGTCGGAGCTGAAGTGCGGCAGCCGGCGCCAGTCGCCCAGGATCACCGCCAGCGTGGCAAGCGGCGTGCCCAGTTCGTGCGCGGCGCCCGAGGCCAGCAGGCCCATGCGCACGATGTGTTCTTCTTCCGAGGCGCGCTGGCGCAGGTCGGCCAGCCGCGCGTCGCGCGCGCGCAGGTTGCCGCTGATGCGGGTGATGAAGATCACCAGCAGCGCCGCATTGAGCGCAAAGCAGATCAGCATGCCCTGGATGTAGGGGCTCCAGAGGCCTCTATCGTGGTCCAGCGGCAATGCGAGGGGGCGCGAGAACAGCGCCAGCAGGGCAAAGCAGAAGCTGGTGACCACCACGATGGTCCAGGTCGACCAGGCCTTCAGAAGCACCGCGCCCAGGATGACCTGCAGCAGGTAGAGGAAGACGAAGGGATTGGTGGCGCCGCCGCTCAGGTAGAGCTGGGCCGTGAGCATGGCCACGTCGACCAGCAGCGCAAGGAACAGCTCGCCATTGGTCACGCGGCGATGGGTGCGCGAGCGCAGCAGGCTCACCACGTTGAAGAGCGCCAGGCAGGTCAGTACCTGCAGCATGTGGTCCAGCGGCAGGCGGATGCCGAAGCCGTAGTGCACGACCAAGATGGTCACGACCTGCCCGACCACCGCGAACCAGCGCAGCTGGATCAGCTGCTGCATGTTCTTGTGGCCGGTGGCGTTGTCCAGGCTCGCGACCCCGGCGCGGGGTGCGTGCAGTTCCCCCGCTATGGCGACGGTTTCAGTCGCGGCGGGCATCTTGGGTGGGGCGGCTGGCGTCGGCATGGGCTGCATTTTCGTCGCTGCCGTCCTTGCCACCGTTCAGGCCCCGCCGGCGCCGTTCGTCGCGCCACACGAACCATGCCGCGCCCAGCACCATCAACGCCAGCCCGTACCAGGTCAGGGCGTAGACGAGGTGGCTGTTGGGGAAGGCGATGACCGTCAGGCCGCCGGCGGGCCAGGCGGGGGCGGCATCGCCGTTGTTCGATGAAGGTGAAGGCGCCGCCGCGGCGTCGATGAAGTAGGGCGCCACGTCGTGCAGTCCGCGTGCCGCGGCAATCGCCTGGACGTCACGCGAGAACCAGCGGTCGGCCGCCGGGTCGTTCTTGCGCAGGAAGCCGCCCTTGGGTTCGGTGATGCGCAGCAGGCCGGTGACGGTGGTCTCGCCCTTCGGTTCGGGCGCGGTGCGGGCCGCGCGGTCGCGCGCCTCGGGCGGCACGAAGCCGCGATTGACCAGCACGACGGTGCCGTCAGCCGCCTGCAGCGGCGTCAGCACCCAGAAGCCGGCGCCGAGCCGGGTGCTGGCCTGGACCAGTGTTTCCTTGTCGCTGAGGAAGGTGCCGGCGATGCGCAGTTGCCGGTATTCGTCGTCGGCCGCATTGATCTGCGGCCAGCTGTCCCGCCCGGGGGGCGTGGCGGCCGGGGCATGCACGCGCTGGTCGACGCGGGCAATGAGATCGAGCTTCCAGGCCCTGCGCTCGACCTGCCAGGTGCCGAGCACCAGGAACCCGGCGAGGGCGGCGGCCAGGAAGACCGCCAGTGCCACCAGCCCGGCCACGGAGCGCTTGTTGTTGCGGCCGGTGGCTGTGTTGCCGCTGTTGTCGTCGCGGCGGTGGACTGGCGGCGAAGGCGTCAAGGCATGTTCTTCATGTCGTGCATGGACGGCATCATGTTGGTGTTCATGTGGTACATGACCCACAGCGAACCGGCCAGCGTGATGACCACGAGCACGAGCGTGAAGATCAGCGCCAGCATGTTCCAGCCGCCTTCGGACTTGGCGTCCATGTGCAGGAAGTACACCATGTGCACCACGATCTGCACCACGGCGAAGGCCAGGATGACGAGGGCGGTGGTGTTGGGCTTGTCGAAGACCTTGCTCATCACGAGCCAGAACGGAATCGCGGTGAGGATCACGGCCAGCACGAAGCCGGTCATGTAGCCCTTGAAGGTGCTGTGGCTCACGGGACCATCGTCGTGGTCGTCATGACCATGGGCGCCGTGGCCGGCGGTTTCGGTGTGCGCGCTCATTGCAGCGATCCCATCAGGTACACGAAGGTGAAGACGCCGATCCAGACCACGTCCAGAAAGTGCCAGAACATCGACAGGCACATCAGGCGGCGGCGGTTGGCGGCGGTGAAGCCGTGCTTGGGCAGCTGGATCATCAGCACGATGAGCCAGACGATGCCGAAGGTCACGTGCAGGCCGTGGGTGCCCACCAGCGCGAAGAACGACGACAGGAAGGCGCTGCGTTGCGGGCCCGCGCCTTCATGGATCAGGTGCGCGAACTCGTACAGCTCCAGGCCGATGAAGCCCGCGCCCAGCAGGCCGGTGATGGCCAGCCACACCAGCATGGTGCGCATGCGGCGCTTTTGCATCTCGAGCACGGCAAAGCCGTAGGTGATGGACGACAGCAGCAGCAGCGAGGTGTTGATCGCCACCAGCGGCAGGTCGAACAGGTCGGCGCCCGAGGGGCCGGCCGCGTAGCTGCGGCCCAGCACGCCGTACACCGCGAACAGGCAGGCGAAGATGAGACAGTCGCTCATCAGGTAGAGCCAGAACCCGAGCAGTGTGCCGTTTTCGGGGTGGTGGTCTTCGTTGCGGACGTTGAAGACCTCGAACGCCGGAGCGTTCGCGGTGTGGCCGGCCGTGCCGGCGGAAAGGGCGGTGGTATTAGACATGGGCAGCCAGGAGGCGCGTGCGCGCGTCTTCGGTGCTAACGACTTCTTCCGTGGGGATGTGATAGTCGCGCTTGTAGTTGAAGGTATGGATGATCACGGCGGCGAGCATGGCCACGAAGCCGAGGCCTGCCACGAGCCACATCTGCCAGATCAGGGCGAAGCCGCAGCCCGCGGCCAGCGCCGCGATGATGAAGCCGGCCGACGTGTTCTTGGGCATGTGGATGGGGCTGAAGCCGTCCACTGGACGCTGGTAGCCGCGGGCCTTCATGTCGGACCATGCGTCGTTGTCATGCACGCGCGGCGTGAACGCGAAGTTGTAGGCCGGCGGCGGCGACGAGGTCGACCATTCCAGCGTGCGGCCGTTCCACGGGTCGCCCGTGGTGTCGCGCAGCGATTCGCGGCGGATGAAGCTCACCACCAGCTGGATGATGAACGAGGCGATGCCCAGCGCAATCAGCACGGCGCCGAAGGCGGCGACCTGGAACCAGATCTGCAGCGACATGTCCTGGAAGTGGCTCATGCGGCGGGTCACGCCCATCAGGCCCAGGATGTACAGCGGCATGAAGGCGAACCAGAAGCCGACGATCCAGAACCAGAACGAGCACTTGCCCCAGAACGGATCGAGCTTGTAGCCGAAGGCCTTCGGGAACCAGTAGGTGATGCCTGCCAGCATGCCGAACAGCACGCCGCCGATGATCACGTTGTGGAAGTGGGCGATCAGGAACAGGCTGTTGTGCAGCACGAAGTCGGCCGGGGGAACGGCCAGCAGCACGCCGGTCATGCCGCCGATCACGAAGGTGATCATGAAGCCGATGGTCCACATCATGGGCAGCTCAAAGCGGATGCGGCCGCGGTACATGGTGAAGAGCCAGTTGAAGATCTTCGCCCCTGTAGGGATCGAGATGATCATCGTCGTGATGCCGAAGAACGAGTTCACGCTGGCGCCGGAGCCCATGGTGAAGAAGTGGTGCAGCCAGACGAGGTACGACAGGATGGTGATCACGACCGTGGCGTACACCATCGAGGCGTAGCCGAAGAGGCGCTTGCCGGAGAAGGTGGAGACCACTTCCGAGAAGATGCCGAAGGCCGGCAGGATCAGGATGTACACCTCGGGGTGGCCCCAGATCCAGATCAGGTTCACGTACATCATGGCGTTGCCGCCCATGTCGTTCGTGAAGAAGTTGGTGCCTGCGTAGCGGTCGAGCGACAGCAGGGCCAGCACGGCGGTCAGCACCGGGAAGGCGGCGACGATCAGCACGTTGGTGCACAGGGCGGTCCAGGTGAAGACGGGCATCTTCATCATGGTCATGCCGGGGGCGCGCATCTTCACGATGGTCGCCAGCAGGTTCACGCCAGAGAGCAGGGTACCTACCCCCGCAATCTGCAATGACCATATGTAGTAGTCGACCCCCACGTCGGGGCTGTAGAGAATGCCCGACAGCGGCGGGTAGGCCAGCCAGCCGGTCTTGGCGAATTCGCCGACGAACAGCGACGCCATCACGAGGCCGGCGCCGAAGGTGGTCATCCAGAAGCTGAAGTTGTTCAGGAACGGGAAGGCCACGTCGCGCGCGCCGATCTGCAGCGGCACCACGAAGTTCATGAGGCCCGTGACCAGCGGCATCGCCACGAAGAAGATCATGATCACGCCGTGGGCGGTGAAGATCTGGTCGTAGTGGTGCGGCGGCAGAAAGCCCGCGTTGTCGCCGAAGGCGAAGGCCTGCTGGGCCCGCATCATCAGGGCGTCGGCGAAGCCGCGCAGCAGCATCACCAGGCCCAGGATGATGTACATGATGCCGATCTTCTTGTGGTCGATGCTGGTGATCCAGTCGCGCCACAGCATGCCCCACAGCTTGAAGTAGGTCAGTGCGCCGAGGACGGCGATGCCGCCAAGGATCACGCCCGCGAAGGTCGCGAGCAGGATGGGCTCGTGGTAGGGAATCGCCTCCCAGGTGAGGCGGCCGAAGACGAGCTTCGTCAGGTCTAGGTTCTGCAACATCTTATTCTTCGGTGGTGCACATCGCGGTGACGTACTTGCGCTTGGGCGTGTCGAGGGAATCGGTCAGCCAGGCCTGCTTGGTGGCAACGTTGAAGGCGCCGGGCTTGCCCATGCCGCCGTCGGAGTCGATGGCCATCATTTCCTTCATGCACATCTTGTTGCGGTCCACGCACAGGTTCAGGATGGCGTCGTACAGGGCGGGATCGACGGTGGCGTAGTGGCGCACGGGCTCGCGTTCGCTCGGCACTTCGAGCTTCTTGTATTGCTCGCGGGTGAGTTCACCTTCCTTGCCGGTCTTGACCTTGGCAATCCACTGGTCGAAGCCTTCGTTGGTCAGGCCGTGGAACTTGAAGCGCATGCCCGAGAAGCCGGCGCCGCTGTAGTTGGCGGAAAAGCCTTCGAACTCGCCCGGCTTGTTGATCACCGCGTTCAACTTGGTCTGCATGCCCGGCATGGCATAGATCTGGCCGGCCAGCGCGGGGATGAAGAACGAGTTCATCACCGAGGAGGCTGTGATCTTGAACTCGATCGGGCGGTCCACCGGGGCGGCCAGCTCGTTCACCGTGGCGATGCCCTGCTCGGGGTAGATGAAGAGCCACTTCCAGTCGAGCGCCACCACTTCGACCACCAGCGGCTTGGTGTCCGCGGGAATCGGGCGCTGGGCGTCGAGGCGACGCAGCGGCTGGTAGGGGTCGAGCACGTGGGTGCTGATCCAGGTGATCGCGCCCAGCGCGATGATGATCAGCAGCGGCGCCGCCCAGATCGCCAGTTCGAGCTGGGTCGAGTGGTCCCAGTCGGGGCTGTAGGTCGCTTCCTTGTTCGACTGGCGGTAGCGCCAGGCGAAGAAGATGGTCAGCGCTATCACCGGGATGATGATGATCAGCATCAGCACGGTCGAGACGACGATCAGGCGTCCTTGCTGATTGGCGATGTCGCCGGAAGGGTTCATCAGCACCGTGTTACAGCCCGCCAGGAGGATGGCGGGGAGCAAAAGGAGTGATCGGCGAAGGTTCTTGAGGATGTGCATGCCGAGAAAAGAGGTGCGGGAGCGGCGCGAAAAGACCCCACAATCTACGCTCGAAGACGGGTTTCGCCTATTGGACGTTTTGTCCTATGGCGGTAAATGTGTTTCGGTGAGACGCTATAGGTTGTCCAAGATCCCATGTGTCACTTCCTGAGGTGACACCCGAATTACAGAAGCAATGACGACGTCCAGCATCAGTCCGCAAGGCGCCCAGCCGCTGCCGAACTCGCCCGAAACCGGCGCCCGGCAGGGTGACGACCACTCGCACATCGCCCCCGGCGAAATCGCGGTCGGCGTGGTCATCGGCCGCGCATCCGAATATTTTGACTTTTTCGTCTACGGCATCGCCTCGGTGCTGGTGTTTCCTGCGGTTTTCTTCCCGTTCGAGCAACATCTTGAAGGTGTTCTCTACTCTTTCCTGATTTTCTCGTTCGCCTTCATCGCGCGTCCGTTCGGAACTGTCATCTCGATGGCCATCCAGCGACGTTTCGGGCGGGAAGCCAAGCTGACCCTGGCGCTTTTCGTGCTCGGCACGTCCACCGCCGGCATCGCCTTCCTGCCGGGCTACGCCAGCCTCGGCTTCACGGCCATCGTGCTGCTGTCGGTGTTCCGCTTCGGCCAGGGCCTGGCGTTGGGCGGTTCGTGGGACGGCCTGCCGTCGCTGCTGGCGCTGAACGCGCCGGCCAACCGCCGCGGCTGGTACGCCATGCTGGGCCAGCTGGGCGCACCCATCGGCTTCTTCATTGCCAGCGCACTGTTCGCCTACCTGTACTCGAGCCTGCCGAGCGAGGACTTCCTCGACTGGGGCTGGCGCTACAGCTTCTACGTGGCCTTCGCGATCAACGTGGTGGCGCTGTTCGCCCGGCTGCGCCTCGTGGCCACCGACGAATACTCGCGCCTGCTCGAAGAGCGCGAACTGGAACCCACCAGCGTGACCGAGCTGGTCAGCTCGCAGGGTGCCAACATCCTGATCGGCGCGTTCGCCGCGCTGGCCAGCTACGCGCTGTTCCACCTGATCACCGTGTTCCCGCTGTCGTGGATCACGCTGTACTCGGACCAGTCCGTCACCGAATTCCTGGTGGTCCAGATGATCGGCGCGGTGCTTGGTGCCGCCGGCATCGTGGCTTCGGGCCTGCTGGCCGACCGCATCGGCCGTCGCTTCACGCTGGGCGGCCTGGCCGCCGTGATCGCGGCGTTCAGCGGCTTTGCGCCCACGTTGCTCGACGGTGGTCGCGTGGGCCAAGACATCTTCATCCTGGTGGGCTTCGTGATCCTGGGCCTGTCGTACGGCCAGGCGGCCGGCGCCGTGACCTCGAACTTCGCGCCCAAATACCGCTACGTCGGTGCGGCCCTGACGGCCGACGTGGCCTGGCTGATCGGCGCGGCGTTCGCACCGCTGGTCGCCCTTGGCCTGTCAGCCCACTTCGGCCTTGCTTATGTCAGCGTCTACCTGCTGTCGGGCGCCATTGCTACCCTGGCGGCACTGGGCCTGAATCGGGCGCTGGCGCGCGACTGACCGGCGTTCTCAGCCGTTCTTTCCAAAAGGGGCCTGCGGGCCCCTTTCCCATTTCTGGCGCAACGGTTGGCGTGCTGGCTTAGGATTCGCCGATGTTTGCCGCCGCCATCTTCGACATGGACGGGCTGCTCATCGACTCGGAGCGGCCCATCATGGCCGCCTGGATCGAGGCGGCCCGCACGCTCGACATCGAGCTTTCGCACAGCCAGTACCTGCAGGTGGTCGGGCTCGCCACCGTGGAGTCCGAGCTGATCCTGGCCTCGCTGCTCGGCGGGCCCGAGGCGTACCGCCATGCCGTGGCCCACGTCCGCCAGCGCCTGCAACTGGAGCGCGTGGACGGCACGCCGCTCTTTCCCATCAAGCCCGGTGCGAACGAGTTCCTGACCGCCTTGCGCGAGCGCGGCACGCGCTGCGCAGTGGCGTCGTCGTCCACCAGCGGCCAGATCCAGGCCTGCCTGGGCAGCCTGGGCCTGCTGCATCACTTCTCGGCCTTCGCGGGCGGTGATGAGGTAGTGCGCGCCAAGCCCGACCCGGCGCTCTACCGGCTCGCCGCCGAGCGGCTGGACGTCGACCCGGCACAGTGCATCGCCTTCGAGGACAGCGAGAACGGCGCCAAGGCCGCGCTGGCGGCGGGCATGCGTGTGGTGGTCGTCCCGGACCTGAAGCATCCGCCCGCCTCGATCACCGAGCGCGCGTTCCATGTGCTCGATTCGTTGCACGATGCGGTGGCGCATGTGCCGCGCTGGTTTCCGCAATGACCAGCCCCTCTCTGCCTCCCGTCGCGGACCTGCTGCGCTATCAGGCGGCTCGGTTGGGTCTCGGTACGCTGGACGCCGACACGATCAAGAAAACCATCGTTGAACTCATGAACGGCGGCTTTTATGTCGACGAGTGCCAGGATGTGTTGGATGCATTCCCTCATCCTCGAATGGACGAGGTGTTGCCGGCGTTCAAGGCGGCTCTGGATCACCACGGGGTTGCGTTACCGAACAGGGAGGCTGCGGTCTGGCTGCTCATCGAGTACCGGGCTCTTCGGATGGCATCGGAACACTTCGACGCCGTGGAAGAATTGAGCCTGCTCATCGAGGACGTCTACTACTCGTACGATTTTCACGCCCCGGCCGGAGGGTTTCTTGGAGACTCTCACGACATTGAGAAGCTCATCGGAATCTATTGGGGGAGCGAAGCGTTGAGAGAAGGCTCAGGCGATTCCCCGCTGGATGGTGAGGCTCTCATCGCGCTGAATTGCGACATACGGGCCGAGGCGAGGCGCTGGCTGGCAAAGCACCCATGATCAAGATCGGCACGCTCTGCCATGTGGTCGACAGCTGCCTCGCGTCGCCAATGACCGAGCGCGCCGTGGGGCGCATCGTCGAAGTGGTCTCGCTGCCCTACGACGCGCCCAGCGAGCGCTACCTGCCCGGCACCTACTACGACGTGCTGTTCGAGGGCTGGACCTTCTACTGCCGCAGCGACAAGCTCGTGCCGATCAACGACCCCGACGCGGACGTCGGCCGCTGGGAGGACGAGTTCCTCGACCAGCCGGCGGGCGCGGCTCAGAGCACTTCGTCGCGCAACTGCGGGAACACCTTCGATACCTTCGCGAGCAGGTAATCGCCGTAGCGGCCGCTGAAGGCGTGCACGTTGGCGCGGTCCCAGCGCTCGGCGCTGTCGTCCAGCGCCTCGGCGCCCGCAAGCCCGTCGATGCGCTGCACGCGCGCCTCGAAATTCGGATCGAAGAACAGCGGAAACGACAGCCGGTCGCGGCCCGAGGTGTTGCGCTTGACGCGGTGCGGCGTCGACTTGTAGAGCCCGCCGGTCATGCGGTCGAGCATGTCGCCGATGTTGCAGATGAACGAGCCAGCAATCGGTGGCGCGTCGATCCAGCCGCCCGGCGTGTGCACTGCAAGGCCGCCCACGTTGTCCTGGTGAAGGATGGTGAGCAGGCCGTAGTCGGTGTGCTCGCCCACGCCCCATTGCACATCCAGCCCTTCGGGCACGGGCTGCGAAGGGTAGTTGAAGAGGCGAAACAAAATCAGCGGATCGGCCGTGTAGCGCTCTGCGAAGTAGGGCGCCGGCAGGCCGAGGCTGAGCGCGATGCCTTCCATCAACCGGTGGCCGAGCTGCGTGACGGCGGCCATGTAGTCGAGGATGGTTTCGCGAAAACCCGGCACGTCGGGGAACAGGTTGGGCCCGTGCACCGGCGTCTTCGCCTGCACCAGCGGGTGCGTGGCGGGCAGCTCGGTGCCGAGGTACAGGCCTTCCTTCCAGTCGGGCCGGCCCGAGGTCAGCTCGCCGCCGAGGGGGAAGAAGCCGCGCCATGCACGACCGCCCAGTGCCATGCGCCATTGCATCTTGCTTTCTTCGGGCAGCTCGAAGAACCGGTGGCTCAGGTCTTCGAGCCGCTGCACCAGCGCCGCATCAACGCCATGACCCGTGACATAGAAGAAGCCGTGCGCCCGGCAGGCCGCGCCGATCTGGGCGGCCACGTCGTCGCGTGCAGCCGTGCCGGCCACGAGCGGTGCAACGTCGATCACGGGCAGCGAGAGGAGGTCGGAAGAAGTGGTGGTCATGGTCGTGGAAAGCATGTCATGCGCTGCGGGCAAACGGCGAGCGGATGTCCGAAAGGAACTGCTGCGCGCGGGGATGCTGCGGGCGGTTGAAGAAGTCGTCGGGCGTGGCGCGCTCCAGCACCTTGCCTTCGTCCATGAAGAGCACGCGGTCGGCCACCTCGCGCGCAAAGCCCATCTCGTGCGTGACGCACACCATGGTCATGCCGTCGCGCGTGAGGTCGCGCATCACCAGCAGCACCTCGCCGACCATCTCGGGGTCGAGCGCGCTGGTGGGTTCGTCGAACAGCATCAGCGGCGGTTGCATCGCGAGCGCACGTGCGATGGCCACGCGCTGCTGCTGGCCGCCCGACAGCTCGCTCGGCCAGGCATCGGCCTTGTTCGACAGGCCCACGCGCTGCAGCAGGGCCATCGCGCGGTCTTCGGCTTCCTTGCGCGAGAGGCCACGCAGTTGCATCGGCGCCATCGTGCAGTTCTGCAGCACCGTGAGGTGAGGGAACAGGTTGAACTGCTGGAACACGAAGCCGATGCGCGAGCGGAAGGCATTCACGTCGGTACCGGGCGCGTGGATGTCCTTGCCTTCGAGCAGGATGCGGCCCGACTGGATCGGCTCCAGCCGGTTGAAGGTTCGGATCAGCGTCGACTTGCCTGAGCCCGAAGGCCCGCACACGACCACCACCTCGCCCTTGTGGATGGTCTCGGTCACGTCGACCAGGGCGTGGTAGCTGCCGTACCACTTGTTGACTTTGTCGAGTTCGATCATGCGGGCACCTTGGCGGTAGAAGCGGCGGTCGAGAGGCCGCGGCGCGCGAGCCGGCGCTCCAGCCAGTAGGCGAAGCGCGACAGGCCGAAGCACAGGATGAAGTAGGTCAGGCCCAGGATCAGGTAGATCTGCGCCGGCTTGGTGAACACCTGCGTGTTGATCTGCGTGGCGATGAACGACACCTCGGCCAGCCCGATGATGTAGCCCAACGAGGTCTCCTTGATGGTCGAGACGAACTGGTTCACCAGCGACGGCAGCATGCTGCGAAGCGCCTGCGGCAGCACCACGAGGCGCATCGCGCGGCCATAGCTCAGGCCGAGCGCGCGGGCGGTTTCCATCTGGCCGCGCGGCAGGCCTTGGATGCCGGCGCGCACGATCTCGGCCAGGTAGGCGGCGTCGAACACCACCAGCGCGATCAGCATGGTGGTGAACTGGTCGGTCTTGATGCCGGTGACGCTGGGCAGGAAGAAGTAGGCCCAGAAGATCACCATCAGCAGCGGCAGGCCGCGCACCACGAACACGAAGCCCGTGACCGGCCAGCGCAGCCAGCGCCACGGGCTCACGCGCGCCAGGCCGAGCGCGATGCCCAGGGGCAGCGCCAGAATCAGCCCGCACGAGGCCAGCAGCAGCGTGAGCACGAGGCCGCCGAGTGGCCCGTTCGGGTACTGCCCGATGAGGAAGTAGACCCAGTAGTCGTTGATGATCTGCAGCATCAGTAATGGCCCCCACGCTCGGCACTGCGTGTCCTCGCTGCCCCCCGAGGGGGCCGCTCGCGCCTTGGGGCGGCCCGGCGTCGCTCGGTCGCGTTCATATGGTCCGCACCGGGAACCGGTGCTGGTACCAGGTCGCCAACCCAGTGATCGCCAGCGACACCGTGAGGTACGCCGCGCTCGCGAACGCGAACGACTCGAAGCTGCGGAAGGTGGCGCTCTCCACCTGGCCGGCCTGGTACATCAGCTCGGCCACGCCGATCACGGTGGCGATGGAAGTGTTCTTCCACAGGCTCAGCGTCTGCGAGATCAGCGGCGGAATGGTCACGCGCAGCGCCTGCGGCAGCACCACGCGGCGCATGGTGGCCAGGTAGCTGAAACCCATCGCGCGTCCGGCCTCGAACTGCACCGTGGGAATCGCGCGGATGCCGCTGCGGATGTCTTCCGCCATGAAGGCCGCCGTGTAGAGCGCCAGCGCGATCACGGCGCTGAAGGCTTCGATGTGGCCGGCATAGAGCCACTGCTTGATGCCCTCGGGCAGCAGCTCGGGCGCGCCGAAATACCAGAACAGCATGTGCGCGAGCAGCGGGATGTTGCGGATCGACTCGACGTACGCAAAGCCGAGCCAGCGCAGCGCTGCGAAGGGCGAGAGCCGCAGCATCGCCACTGCGAGCGCGATGGGCAGCGCCAGCACCAGCGCGGCCGCGAGCAATTGCAGCGAAAGCAGCAGGCCCGCGACAAGCATGTCGTGGTACTTGCCGGTCAGCAGCAAGGAATAGTCGAACAGGGGCATGGGGGGCGACAGTATCACCGTCGCGGGGGGAATCTTCTCCCTCCCCCGTTGGGGGAGGGTTGGGATGGGGGCACGGCGGCGATCAATGCGTCACGGCCTGCGACATGTGCACAGGCCGCTTGCCCCCATCCCGGCCTTCCCCCGGAAGGGGAAGGAGAAATACCGGGAGGTCAGTCGATCTTGTCGGTATCGAGCTTGAAGTCGCGCGTCTGGAAGCCGGAGGCCGTATCCGGGCCGTACCACTTGATGAAGATCTTCTGTGCGTCGCCCGACTTCTCGAGTTCGCGCAGCGTGTCGTCCACCACGGCCTTCAGGCCGGTCTCGCCCTTCTTGATGCCGATGGCCAGCGACTCGGTGCTCAGGTTCTGCTTGAGCACCACGTACTGCGCCTTCTGCGGACCGAGCTTGGCGTAGCTGCGCAGCAGCGCGGCCTCGTCGTCCACATAGCCCACGCCCTTGCCTTGCTGCAGAGCCTGGAAGGCTTGCTGGCTGGTGTCGAAGGTCACGACGTCGGCGGTGGGCACGGCCTTGCGGATGTTGGGCTCTTGAGTGCCGCCACGGATGGTCAGCACCTTCTTGCCGCCGAGCTGCGGCACCTCGGTGATGCCGCTGTCCTTCTTCACGATGGCCTTCTGGCCGGTGACGAAGGTGGTGAGCGAGAAGTCGATCTGCGCCTCGCGCTCCTTGTTGTGCGTGAGGCCGGCAGCCACCAGGTCCACGTGGCCCTGCTGCAGCTCGGGAATGCGCGCGGCCACGGCGATCTGCTTGAGCACCGGCTTCACACCGATCTTCTTTGCGATGGCATTCACCAGGTCGACTTCGTAGCCGACGATCTGGCGCGTCTTCGGGTCGATGAAGGTAGCGGGCTCGTCGGTGCCGAGCACGCCGACCACGAGTTCGCCCTTCTTCTTGATGTCGGCCAACTGGTCGGCATGGGCGACGGTGCCGAGCAGGAAAGTGGAAGCGGCGACGGCCGCGGCGAGCAGTGTGTGGCGCATGGTTGTTCTCTCTCCGGAAGGAAATTCAGGGCCGAACCATAGCAACAAAACCCAGGATCATTAAATCGTCAATCCACATATGTATATGGGTAAGCTGAAGGCGCCCATGGCGGGCTGGGGTAAATTCGCGGCGCGAAAAATGCGCTCCCGTCGTTTTTCGCGGTTTCTCTTCCAGCGAGCTCTTCATGATCATCAAACCGCGTGTGCGCGGCTTCATCTGCATTACCACCCATCCCGTGGGTTGCGAAGCCAATGTCCGGCAACAGATCGACTACGTCAAAGCCCAGGCGCCCATCGCGGGCGGTCCGAAGCGGGTGCTGGTGATCGGCGCATCGACCGGCTACGGCCTGGCCGCGCGCATCACCTCGGCCTTCGGCTGCGGTGCCGACACGCTGGGCGTGTTCTTCGAGCGCGCCGGCAGCGAGACCAAGCCTGCATCGCCCGGCTGGTACAACACGGCCGCCTTCCATAAGGCGGCAACGGCCGAAGGGCGCTACGCGAAGAGCATCAACGGCGACGGCTTCTCCGACGCCGTCAAGCAGCAGACCATCGACACGATCCGGGCCGACCTCGGGCAGGTCGACCTCGTGGTCTACAGCCTGGCCGCGCCACGGCGCACGCACCCGAAGACCGGGCAGGTCTTCAACTCCACGCTCAAGCCCATCGGCAAGGCCGTCAACCTGCGCGGCCTGGACACCGACAACGAGGTCGTCAAGGAATCCGTGCTGCAGCCCGCCACGCAGGAAGAGATCGACAACACGGTGGCCGTGATGGGCGGCGAAGACTGGCAGATGTGGATCGACGCGCTGCAAGCGGCCGGCGTGCTGGCCGATGGCGCGAAGACCACGGCCTTCACCTACCTGGGCGAGCAGATCACCCACGACATCTACTGGAACGGCTCCATCGGCGCGGCCAAGAAAGACCTCGACCAGAAGGTGCTCGGCCTTCGCCAGACGCTGGCCGCGAAGGGCGGCGACGCGCGCGTGTCGGTGCTGAAAGCGGTGGTCACGCAGGCCAGCTCGGCCATTCCGATGATGCCGCTGTACCTGTCGCTGCTGTTCAAGGTGATGAAGGCAGAGGGCACGCACGAAGGCTGCATCGAGCAGGTGCACGGCCTGTATGCCGAGAGCCTTTACGGCAACGCACCGCACGCCGACGAAGAAGGCCGCCTGCGCGCGGACTACAAGGAACTGGCGCCGCAGGTGCAGGCCCGCGTGCAGGAACTGTGGCCGCAGGTGACCAACGAGAACCTGTACGAGCTGACGGATTTCGCCGGCTACAAGACCGAGTTCTTGCGGCTCTTCGGCTTTGCCGTCGAGGGCGTGGACTACGAGGCCGACGTGAACCCCGACGTGGGGATTCCGGACCTGATCCAGGTCTAGGGAGTCCGGGGAGGGATACTCCCGGCCATGCAGATTCAAGAAAAACCGCCCGCCGGCACCCCCTTCGAGTGGATCGGCGGCGAACCCAAGGTCCAGGCGCTCGTCGAACGCTTCTATGACCTGATGGACCTGGAGCCGGCCTACAGGCAACTGCGCGCCGTGCACGGCACCAGCCTCGACAACGCACGCCAGCGGCTGTTCTGGTTCCTGTGCGGCTGGCTCGGCGGCCCGCAGCACTACACCGACCGTTTCGGCCATCCGATGCTGCGTGCGCGCCATATGCCGCAGGCCATCGGCGGCCACACCATCGGCATCAAGGAGCGCGACCAGTGGCTGGCCTGCATGGACCAGGCCATGGGCGAGACCGAGGTGCCCGATGCTTTGCGTGAGCGCCTGCGCGGCTCGTTCTTCCAGACCGCCGACTGGATGCGCAATCGCGGCGAGTAGACAAAGACAACCAGACAACGATTCCGAAAGACAGTTCTTCATCATGAATTCCATCGTCATCATCGGCGGCGGCCACGCCGCTGCCCAGCTCTGCGCCGGGCTTGCGGAAGCGGGGCAGGGCGCGCGCGTGCACCTGGTCTGCGAAGAGGCTTGCGAGCCGTATCACCGGCCGCCGCTGTCCAAGGCGTTCCTCAAGAGCGCCGAAGAGACGACGCAACCGCACAAGGCCACCGACTGGTACCGCGAAGCGGGCATCACGCTGCACCTGGGCGATGCGGCCGTGGCCATCGACCGCGAGACGCACACCGTCACGCTGCGCTCCGGTGCGACTCTGCCGTGGGAGCGTCTGGTGCTGGCCACCGGCACGCGCGCACGGCAGATGGCCGAACTGAAGCCGGGGCTGGAAAACGTCGCCAGCCTGCGCGCCGCCGACGAAGCGCATCGTCTGCGCGCACGGCTCGCTTCGGCCGAACAGGTCACGGTGCTGGGCGGCGGTTTCATCGGACTCGAAGTGGCCGCGACGGCCAAGGCACTCGGCAAGTCGGTGCAGGTGATCGAAAGCGCACCGCGCCTGCTGGGCCGCGCCGTGTCGCCCGAACTTTCGGCGCACGTGCTCGCCACGCACCGTGCGGCCGGCATCGACATCGTGCTGGGCGCACAGGCCGGCGCATTCGAGGTGGTCGGCGACCGGCTGGTGTCGATCGAAGTCAACGGCGTGAAGCAGCCGGTGGATCTCTTGCTGCTCGGCATCGGCGCGGTGCCCGAGACGGCGCTGGCGCAGGCGGCAGGCATTGAATGTGCCGACGGCATCGTGGTCGACGGCCACATGCAAACCAGCGCGGCCGACGTGCTCGCGGTGGGCGACTGCACCCGCTTTCCCGATCGCCGCGCGGGCCGCTCGCTGCGGCTCGAATCGGTGCAGAACGCCAACGACCAGGCGCGCACCGCGGTGGCCACGTTGACCGGCGCTGCGCGCGCGCACGATGCGGTCGCGTGGTTCTGGTCGGACCAGGGCAGCATGCGCCTGCAGATGGTCGGCCTGATGCCGGCCGAAGACACGCCGGGCCTGACCAGCGTGCGCCGCCCGGGACCCAAGCCCGAGGCGTTCTCGCTGTTTTATTACATCGACGGCCAGCTCGTGTGCGTCGAGTCGGTGAATGCGCCGGTCGATCACATGATGAGCCGCAAGCTGCTCGAAGCCGGCCGCAGCCCCGACCCCGTGGCAATTGCCGATGCGTCAATACCACTAAAGAATCACCTGTCGTAGCCGCGCCAAATGACAGGGTGCGATTCACCACCCTGTCATTTGCCTTTCAGAGACTGCGTCTTCCTAAATCCGAGGGAGACGCCCGATGAAGAGTTCAGCGGCTGCGACGCTTTGCCGCCTCGCACCCATGTCCACCTGTGCCGCCGTAGTTGCCACTCTGCTGACCGCTTGCGGCGGCGGAAGCGGTGGCAGCATATTCCCGCCCATCGTGCCGACTCCCGCACCGGCCTCGGTGGCCAAGGACACGCGCACCACGGTCGCCCTGCTGGAGACCACCGACCTGCACTTCAACGTGCTCAGCTTCGACTACTTCAAGCTGGCCGAGGACAAGTCGTACGGCTACGAGCGTGCCGCCACGCTGATCAAGGCCGCGCGCAAGGACTATGCGAACACGATGCTGTTCGACGCCGGCGACACCATCCAGGGCACGGCGCTGGCCGACTACGAGGCGTTGATCAACCGCATTCCGTGCACGCAGCCGCTGTCGATGTACAAGGCAATGAATGCCGGCGGCTTCGATGCCGGCACGCTAGGCAACCACGAGTTCAACTACGGCCTGGAGTTCCTGAATCAGGCAATCGGGGGCGGTCTCGATGTCGACGGCGTCGATGCAGGCAAGAAGTGCGTCGGCCCGAACTTCCCGCTGGTGCTGGCCAACGTGCAGAGCGTGAAGACCGGCAAGCCGCTGCTCGCGCCCTACGTGATCCTGGAGCGGCAATTCACCGCGACCGGGCCCGACGGCAAGAGCGTCACGGTGCCGGTCAAGGTCGGCGTGATCGGCTTCACCACGCCCGGCATCATGAACTGGGACAAGCGCTACCTCGAAGGCAAACTGCGCGTCGACGGCACGGTTGAAGCGGCCACCAAGTACATCCCCGAGCTGCGCGCCAAGGGCGCCGACATCGTGGTCGCGCTGCAGCACGGCGGGCTCGACGGCTCGCCCTATTCGCCGACCATGGAAAACTCGGCCCTGTACCTGTCGAAGGTGCCGGGCATCGACGCGCTGATGATGGGCCACCAGCACGCCACCTTTCCAGATCGCGTTTCGGCGAAGCCCGGCTTCACGCAGACCGGCGTGGACAACGCGGCCGGCACCGTCAACGGCGTGCCCGCCGTGATGGCGTCGTCGTGGGGCAAGTCGATCGGCCTCATCAAGCTCGAGCTGGTGTACGACGGCAAGGCCTGGAACGTGGACAAGAGCAAGACGCTGGTGGAGGCGCGCTCCACGCAGACCGGCAAGGACGCCGCCAACAAGGCCGTGTACGTCGATGCCGACCCGAGCGTCGCGCCGCTGATCGACACGCAGCACCAGGCCGCGATCAGCTACGTGAAGACGCCCATCGGCAGCACCGACTTCCGGATGAACACCTTCTTCGCCGATGTGGGCGATCCGGGCGCGATCCAGATCGTGAACCAGGCACAGGCCGACTACGTGAAGACCTACATCCAGGCCAGCCTGCCGCAGTACGCGAGCCTGCCGGTGCTGTCGGTCAGCGCGCCGTTCAAGTCGGGCTTCGAGGGTGGACGCGACTACACCGACGTGGCCGTGGGCAACCTGGCGATCTTCAGCGCGGCCGATCTCTACCTGTACCCGAACACGGTGTATGCGGTGAAGGTCACGGGCGCGGAGATCAAGGCCTGGCTCGAGGCTGCGGCCAAGCGCTTCAACAAGATCGATCCGGCATTGACGACGGACCAGCAGTTGATCAGCACCTTCCCGGGTTACAACTTCGACATGTTTACCACGCCGGACGTGCAGTACGAGATCGACGTGACGCAAGCCGTGGGCAGCCGCATCAAGAACCTCACCTACCTGGGCGCGGCCATCGATCCGGCAAAGGAGTTCGTGATCGCTACCAACAACTACCGGGCCACGAGCGGCGCGAGCTTCATTCCCGCGCTGGACGGCCGCGCGACGATCTATGCGTCGCCGGATGCGAACCGCGACGTGCTGATCGCGTACATCAAGGCGAAGAAGACCATCACGCGGGCGGCCAACGGCGCGGCGCGCAGCTGGCGCTTCACCCAGGTGACGACGGCGGGCAACGTGGTGTTCACCTCGGGGCAGGGGCAGCTGGGCGCAGCCGCCGATGCGAGCCTGACGAACATCTCGCTGCTGACCGCAGATGACGGCAGCGGCAAGGGCCGCTCGGTCTACAAGCTCGATCTGAGCAAGTAGCCCGCATTGCTCCCTATCCTCCCGGGGGAGGGCTGGGGTTGGGGGCACGGCGGCCGTACCGCATGCATGGCGCCTGTTCGAAGGCCTGCCCCCATCCCAACCTTCCCCCAGCGGGGGAAGGCGCAAGACTCAGCGACGCGCGGGCGCCAGGAGCACCACGAGGGCTCCCGCGCCGCCCTCGGCAGGCTTGGCCTGCACGAAGGCAATCACTTCGTTCTTCTGTATCAGCCAGCGCTGCGCCTTGGTCTTGAGCACCGGCTGCTTGCCGGGCGAGCCCAGGCCCTTGCCGTGCACCACACGCACGCAGCGCAGGCCCTGCTTGTGCGACGTGCGGATGAAGCCGCCGAGGGCCTCGCGCGCCTCGTCGCTGCGCAGGCCGTGCAGGTCGACCTGGGCCTGGATCGACCAGTCGCCCCTGCGCAGCCGCGCGGTCACGTCGGTGCCGATGCCGGGGCGGCGAAAGCTCATGGCGTCGTCGACGTCGAGCAGCGTGGTCACGTCGAACTCGTCGGACAGCGATTCGCGCAGCACGCGCTGCTCGTCGAGCTGGTGCTGCACAGGGATCGGTGCGGGCGGCTCCGGCGTCAGCGGCACCGCAGCCTTGCGGCGCAACGGTTCGGTGGCACCGATGGCGCGGGTGAACAGGTCTTTTTCGGCGGCGCGCCTGCGTTCGGCGGCAGCCTTTGCAGCCGCTTCGGCAGCTTCGCGCTCGCGGGTTTCGGCAAGCACGCGCTGCACCTGTTTGAGGTCGGCCAGATTCTTCAGGGACGGTGGACGCGAGGCCATCAGAGCAGTCCCTTTTCCGCCATCGAGAAACTCAGCCCCGGGCTCACGATGATGTGGTCGAGCACGCGCACGTCGACCAGCGCCAGCGCGGCCTGCAGCGTCTTGGTGAGCGACTCGTCGGCGCGCGAGGGGTCGATGCTGCCGCTCGGGTGGTTGTGCGCCAGCACCACGGCCGCGGCCTGATGGTGCAGGGCGCGCGTGACCACTTCGCGCGGATACACGCTGGTCTGCGTGAGCGTGCCGCGAAACATTTCTTCCATGGCGATCAGTCGGTGCTGCACGTCGAGGAACAGCACCGCGAACACCTCGTGCGGGCGCACGCCGATGTGCAGTTGCAGGTATTGCTTGACTGCATCGGGCGAGTCGAACACCGTGCGGTGCCGCAGCTTTTCGCCCATGGCGCGGCGCGCCAGCTCGAGCACGGCGATCAACTCGGAGCGCTTGGCGTCGCCGCCCATGCCCTTGACGGTCTTGAGGTCGTCGGCGCGGGTGTGCAGCAGCCCCGAGAGGCCGCCGAAGCGTTCGAGCAGTTGCTGCGCCAGTTGAAGCACGTTCTTGCCCGCCACGCCGGTGCGCAGCAGCAGCGCCAGCAGCTCCGCGTCGGCCAGCGCGGCGGCGCCTCGGGCGATGAGCTTTTCGCGCGGCCGGGCGTCGATTGGGAGATCCTTGAATGCCATGAAACCCTGCTGAAACCTTGGAGGACGCGGGTCGAAGCCCCGATCCTTAAAATGAGGGCCAGTTTATCGGGACACCCACCTTGTCTTTGCCCACCTCTGATGCCTCCATGTCCCATGTTGTGACTTCCGGCTCCTTCCTGACCCTGCACTACCGGCTGGCCGGTCCGGCGGGCGACATCATCAACACCTTCGCCGACAAGCCCGCGACCCTGTCGCTCGGCACCGGCGAGCTTTCGCCTGCCATGGAGCAGCGCCTGCTGGGCCTGGAAGAGGGCACGCATGCCACCTTCGAGCTGCCGGCCGGCGAGGCTTTCGGCGAGCGCAATCCCGAAATGCAGCAATGGGTGGCCAAGAAGCTGCTCGCGAAGATGGGCGACCCCGACGAGCAGTACGCCAACGGCGACGTCGTGCAGTTCCCCACGCCCGACGGCACGGGCAGCTACGCGGGCGCGGTGATCGAATCGAACGAGACCGCCGTGCGATTCGACTTCAACCATCCGCTGGCCGGCCAGCCCGTCACTTTCGAAGTGAAGCTGATCGGAGTCCTATGAATCCGGACATCTCGGAAGTCCTCCTGGCCGAGCCGCGGGGCTTCTGCGCCGGCGTCGACCGCGCCATCGAGATCGTCGAGCGCGCCATCGCCAAGTTCGGCGCACCGATCTATGTGCGCCACGAGATCGTGCACAACACCTATGTGGTGAACGAGCTCAAGGCCAAGGGCGCGATCTTCATCGAGGAGCTGTCCGACGTGCCACCCGGTGCCACGCTGGTGTTCAGCGCACACGGCGTGAGCAAGGCGGTGGAGCAGGAGGCACGCGATCGCGGCTTCGCGATCTTCGACGCCACCTGCCCGTTGGTGACCAAGGTGCACGTCGAGGTCGCCAAGCTCGCGAAGGAAGGCTACGAGTTCATCATGATCGGCCACAAGGGGCACCCCGAGGTCGAAGGCACGATGGGCCAGCTCTCCAGTGGCATCCACCTCGTGGAAGACGTGGCGGACGTGGCGACGGTGTCGCCGGGGCAGACCGAGAAGCTTGCGGTCGTCACCCAGACCACGCTCAGCGTGGACGACGCCGCCGAGATCGCCGCTGCCGTGCGCGCGCGTTTCCCGAGCGTGCGCGAGCCCAAGCAGCAGGACATCTGCTACGCCACCCAGAACCGCCAGGACGCGGTGAAGATCATGAGCCCGCAGGTCGACCTCGTGATCGTGGTGGGCAGCCCCACCAGCTCCAACAGCAACCGGCTGCGCGAGTTGGCCCAGCGCCTGGGCACCGAAAGCTACATGGTCGATTCGGCCGATGAACTCAAGCCCGAGTGGTTCGAGGGCAAGGCACGCATCGGCCTCACGGCCGGCGCCTCGGCGCCCGAGGTGCTGGTGCGCGAGGTGATCGACCGCGTGCGCGCGCTCGGCGCGGTGTCGGTCCGCAAGATGGACGGCATCGAGGAAACCATCAAGTTTCCGCTCCCCAAGGGCCTCAAGCTCGACGACATTCCGCCCCCGGGGCACATCTCTTGAACACCATGAATACAACCAACTGGCGCTCTGAAATAGATAGCGCCTCCCGAAGGCTGCGCGAGCGCTCCGGCAATTTCCTGCGTGAAACCCCGCTGTGGAAGCTGCCGGCCGCCGCGTTTGGCGTCACGGTGCCGGGCGTCGAGGTCTGGCTCAAGCTCGAACACATGCAGGTCAGCGGCAGCTTCAAGGCGCGCGGCATGATGAACCGGCTGCTGGCCAATGACATTCCCGAAAGCGGCGTGGTTGTGGCCTCGGGCGGCAATGCCGGCATCGCCACCGCCGCCGCAGCCAAGGCGCTGGGCGTGCGCTGCCAGGTGTTTTTGCCCGGCGTGTCGCCCGAAGCCAAGCGCGCGCGCCTGCGGGCGCTGGGCGCCGAAGTGGTCGTGGTCGGCGAGCTGTACCCCGACGCGCTGGCCGCCTGCCTGACGCGCCAGAAGGAAACCGGCGCTTTGCTGACCCACGCCTACGACCAGCCCGAAGTGGTGGCCGGCGCAGGCACGCTGGGCCACGAGATCGAAACGCAGGGCGGCCTGCCCGATTCGGTGCTGGTGAGCGTCGGCGGTGGTGGCCTGATCGGCGGCCTGGCCGGCTGGTTCGAGAAGCGTGCCCGCGTGGTCGCGCTCGAACCCGAGAAGGCGCCCACCTTGTTCCGCGCCCGCGAGGCCGGCGAGCCGGTCGACGTCGACGTGGGCGGCATTGCGGCCGATTCGCTCGGCGCGCGCCGCATCGGCGCCATCGCGTGGGAGATCACGCAGCAGCAGGTGCAAGACGCGCTGCTGCTGTCCGACGAGTCGATCCGCGCCGCGCAGCAGTGGATGTGGAAAGAGATGAAGCTTGCCGTCGAACCCGCCGCCGCACTGCCGCTGGCGGCGCTGCAGACCGGCGCTTATGTGCCGCGCGAAGGCGAGAAGGTGTGCCTGATCATCTGCGGCGCGAACGTCGATCCGGCCACCGTCGCCTGATCGCGCGGGTGGGGTGGGGCGCGGCCGGTGCCGCGCCCACCTAAAATCGGCCGATGCTCGACATCACCCTGCTCCGCAAAGACCTGGCCTCCGCTGTGGCCGGCCTCGAAAAACGCAAGAAGAACCAGCCTTACCTCGATGTGTCGGCGTTCAGCGCGCTCGAAGCCGAGCGCAAGACGCTGCAAACCCGCACCGAAGAAATCCAGGCGCGCCGCAACACGCTGAACAAGCAGATCGGCCCGCTCAAGGCCAAGGGCGAATCGGTCGATGCGCTGATGACCGAGGTCAACGCGCTCAAGGCCGAGCAGGAATCGCAGTCCAAGCGTCTTGAAGAAATCCAGCCCGAGCTGCATGCGCTGCTGCTCGCAGTGCCCAACCTGCCGCACGCCAGCGTGCCGCTCGGCGAAGACGAAGCCGGTAACGTCGAAATGCGCCGCTGGGCTCCGCAAGGCGGCGCTGGTGCCGACGCCAAGCCATTGGCTTTCGCTGCCAAGGATCATGTCGATCTTGGCGCACCGCTGGGCCTCGACTTCGAGATGGGCGCCAAGCTTGCCGGCTCGCGCTTCACCGTGATGAAGGGCCCGATCGCCCGCCTGCACCGCGCGCTTGCGCAGTTCATGCTCGACATCCAGACCGAAAAGCACGGCTACGCCGAGTGCTATGTGCCCTACATCGTGAATGCCGCCACGCTCAGCGGCACCGGCCAGTTGCCCAAGTTCGAAGGCGACCTGTTCGCCGCGAAGAAGGGGGGCCAGGACGGCGAACCCGCGCCCGACCATTCGGCGCTGTACCTCATTCCCACCAGCGAAGTGCCGCTGACCAACTTCGTGCGCGACGAGGTGGTGGCCGAGTCGCAACTGCCGATCAAGCTCACGGCCCACACGCCGTGCTTTCGTTCTGAAGCCGGCAGCGCGGGCCGCGACACGCGCGGCATGATCCGCCAGCACCAGTTCGACAAGGTCGAGATGGTGCAGATCGTTCATCCAGAGAAAAGCTACGACGCGCTGGAGCAGATGACAGGCCACGCCGAAGCCGTGCTGCAGGCGCTGGAGCTGCCGTACCGGGTGGTGCTGCTGTGCACCGGTGACATGGGCTTCGGTTCGACCAAGACCTACGATCTCGAAGTCTGGTTGCCGGCGCAGAACACCTACCGCGAGATCAGCTCGGTATCGAACTGCGAGGCCTTCCAGGCGCGCCGTCTGCAGGCGCGTTTCAAGAACGCGCAGGGCAAGAACGAACTCGTGCACACTCTCAATGGTTCCGGCCTGGCGGTGGGGCGCGCACTGGTGGCCGTGCTGGAAAACCACCAGAACGAAGACGGCTCGATCAACGTCCCCGCAGCGTTGCGACCTTACATCGGCGGCGCAGAAGTTTTGCGCGGTTGAGACCGGGGCTTTAAAAAAGCGGAATTTCATCCGCTATAATCGAAGGCTCGACAGCACCGGAGAGGTGGCAGAGTGGTCGAATGTACCTGACTCGAAATCAGGCGTACTAGCGATAGTACCGAGGGTTCGAATCCCTCCCTCTCCTCCAAGAATGGCCCCGCAAGGGGCTATTTTTTTGCCCGTCCCGATCTGGGTGCGGGAGCCGATGCGCAACAGATGCAGGCTGAACACAGATGAAACGACTGGCCTCCCGCGAACGCAACTTGCGGTTCAACCTTCGGCCCCTGCTGGGCATTGGCTTTGGCATGGCGCTGGTTTTCCAGGCGGCTGCAATGGACGGGCAGGAGACGGCGCAAGCACCCGCCTCGCTCGCCGCATCGGCGCCACGGGCTCTCGCCGTACAAAGCAAACAGCGCACTGCCGAGACCGATCTCGGCATCACGCCCGAAGAGTTTCGCCAGCGGTTCAACGCCATCATCGACGTGCTCGACAAGAACTGGCGGCTGGCCGAACTGGACGTGATGTCCGGCAGTGGCAACGACGTCTTCAACCGAAGGCTGGACGGTATTTCCATCATCGGCGGCGTCAGCAAGAAGACCGGCAAGGTGCTGAGCCTGAACTTTGTCGTCGAACTCGGGCCCGGCGCAAACATCAACTTTGCCTCTGTCGTGCTGATGGTGAGTGCGCGGGCCGTGACGGAAAGTGCGAGCACGCGGGAAGTCGGGGATGCAATCAAGGCCGTGATGGCCGAGGCCCTGGGCCGGTTCGACCAGACACCGATGGAGTCCGTCAGGCGAACGGTCGGAAATCGAACTGTTTCGGGCCTGGCCAGCACGGCAGCCGGGCTCCTCATGAACGTCTATCCGACAGAGTAGCCAGCGAGCGTCGCCCTCCCGGCAGCCCGCCACAGCGCACGCATCGCGCGTGCCTTTCCGTGTCCATCCGCGACACGGACCTTTCCGCGCATCAGCACGGTGCCCGTCTTGCTCCACCCCGGGGCATTTCCCCCTTCAGCATCCCGTTCCAGCCGCCTCATAAACAGAAATCGGCTGGCACGCAACCTGCTAAATACACCGAGAAAATATTTTAGATATCTTACTAATATATTAGCAACCGGAGGAAGACAGCTTCCTCGCACACCGACCTTCATCCTCATCAGGAGCATTCAACGTGAGCAATCCCCGCTGGCAAGGCATCTTCCCCGCCATCACCACCAAGTTCCACGCCGACGAAAGCATCGATGCCGAGGGCACCGCCCGCCACATCGACTTCCAGATCCGCAACGGCATCCATGGCCTCGTCACCTGCGGCTCGCTCGGTGAAGCCAGCACGCTGACGCTGGAAGAAAAGCTGCAGGTCGCCAAGATCGCGCTCGAAGCCGCCGATGGCCGCATCCCGGTGCTGGCCAACGTGTCGGAAACCAGCACCCGCGAAGCGCTGCGCTATGTCGATGGCGCCAACAAGCTCGGCGTGGCCGGCTTCATGGTGATGCCCTCGGTGATCTACGTGGCCGATGCACGCGAAGCCATGCTCAACGTGCGCACCATCGCCAATGCCGCGCAGAAACCCATCATGGTCTACAACAACCCGGTGGCTTACCGCGTGGACCTCAAGCCCGAGCACATGGTCGAGCTGGCCGACTGCGAATGGATCGCGGCCATCAAGGAGAGCACCGACAACATCCGTCGCATCACCGACCTGCGCAATACCGTGAGCGACCGCTACCAGCTCTTCCTGGGCGTGGACGACCTGGCCTACGAGGGCCTGGCGCTGGGCTGCGATGGCCTGCTGGCCGGTGTCGGTTGTGCGTTCCCGCGCGAGACCGTCGCGCTGTACGACCTGATGAAGGCCGGCAAGTTTGCCGAAGCGCTCAAGCTCTACCAGTGGATGACGCCGATGCTGCACCTGGACGTGTCGACCAAGCTCGTGCAGAACCTCAAGCTCATCGACCTGCTGGTGGGCGTCGGCTCCGAGCACATGCGCCGTCCGCGCCTGCCGCTGATCGGCGAGGAACGCGCCTTCATCGAAGGCGTGGTCAAGAAGGCGCTGGCTACGCGTCCTGCCCAGTACCAGTCCGTCGCCTGAAGCGCCGGCCTACCGAGCAGCTTCGCGCGGAACGCATCGCATGGACACGGACATCATTCTCGAGACCCGGGGGCTCACCAAGGAGTTTCGCGGCTTCCTCGCTGTGCGCAACGTCGACCTGCGCGTGCGGCGCGGATCGATTCACGCGCTGATCGGGCCGAACGGCGCTGGCAAGACCACGGTCTTCAATCTGCTGACCAAGTTTCACATCCCCACCAGCGGACACATCCTGTTCAACGGTGCGGACATCACGCACGAGAAACCGGCGCAGATCGCGCGGCGCGGTGTCGTCCGCTCGTTCCAGATCTCGGCGGTGTTTCCCGAACTTTCGGTGCTGGAGAACGTGAAGATCGCGCTGCAGCGCAAGCTGGGTGTCGACTACCACTTCTGGCAATCGGTGTCGGCCATGCACAAGCTCGACGCCCCTGCGATGGCACTGCTGGAGCAGGTCGGGCTGCCGCGCTTCGCGGCATCGCTGGCCCGCGATCTTCCGTACGGCCGCAAGCGCACGCTCGAAATCGCCACCACGCTGGCACTGGACCCCGAGCTGCTGCTGCTCGACGAGCCCACGCAGGGCATGGGCCATGAAGACGTCGACCGCATCAAGGACCTGATCAAGAAGGTCTCCGCCGATCGCACGGTGCTGATGGTCGAACACAACATGAAGGTCGTCGCGGACATCAGCGACACGATCACCGTGCTGCAGCGTGGCGAGGTGCTGGCGCAAGGCCCTTACCCCGTCGTCTCGGTCGACCCGGCCGTGCGCGAAGCCTACATGGGTACCGAAGAGCATGAATGACGCCAATGCCAACGCAAAGCCGGCCGCGGCCATGCTGACCATCCGCAACCTCAACGCCTGGTACGGCGAATCGCATGTGCTGCAAGGCATCGACCTGGACGTGAAGGCCGGCGAATGCATCACGCTGCTCGGGCGCAACGGCGCGGGCCGCACGTCCACGCTGCGTGCCATCCTGGGCCTGGTCGGCAAGCGCACCGGTTCCATCCAGGTGGCGGGCACCGAGACCATCGGCATGCCGCCGCATCGCATCGCCCGGCTGGGCCTGGGCTACTGCCCTGAAGAGCGGGGCATCTACGCATCGCTCACGGCCGAAGAGAACCTGCTGCTGTTGCCCAAGGTCGGCGACGCCGGCATGTCGCTCGAGCAGATCTACGGCATGTTTCCGAACCTCAAGGAGCGCGCCTCCAGCCCGGGCACGCGCCTGTCGGGCGGTGAGCAGCAGATGCTTGCCATGGCCCGCATCCTGCGCACCGGCGCGAACCTGCTGCTGCTCGACGAAATCACCGAAGGGCTGGCGCCGGTGATCGTGCAGAAGCTCGGCCAGGTGATCCGCGAGCTCAAGGCGCGCGGCTTCACGATGGTGCTGGTCGAGCAGAACTTCCGCTTTGCCAAGCACCTGGCGGACCGCCACTACGTCATCGAACACGGACAGGTGGTCGAGGTGATCGAGCGCAACGAAGTCGAGGCCAAGCAGGACCGACTCAACGAATTGCTCGGCATCTGAACCCGACCCCTTTCTGCCTTTTCCATCCCTTGTCTTCCCGTCTTCAACTCTGGAGCCTTTCATGCATTTCAAGAAACTGTCCGTGTGTCTGATGACCGGCGCGGCGCTCACCGCCCATGCGCAGGTGAGCGACGACGTCGTCAAGATCGGCGTGCTCAACGACCTGTCGGGCATCTACTCGGATCTTGCGGGCCAGGGCTCGGTCACGGCGGCGCGCCTGGCCATCGAAGAGATGGGCGGCAAGGTGCTGGGCAAGCCGGTCGAGCTGGTCTTTGCCGATCACCAGAACAAGCCCGATGTGGCGGCCAACCTGGCGCGCGGCTGGTTCGACCAGGGCAAGGTCGACATGGTCACGGACTTTCCCACCGCATCCACGGCGCTGGCCGTGATGGAAATTGCCAAGCAGAAGAACCGCATCGTCATGCCTTCATCCGGGCTGGCCACCGCGATCCTCGGCGAGAAGTGCACGCCGCTCACGGCGCAGTGGACCACCAACACCTACGCGCTGGCGGCCGGCACGGCGCGCGCGCTGGTCAAGGAAGGCAAGAAGAGCTGGTACTTCATCACCGCCGACTACACCTTCGGCCACTCGCTCGAAAAGGACGCCACTGACGTCATCAAGGCCGATGGCGGCACGGTGGTCGGCAGCTCGCGCCATCCGTTCCCGGGCAACGATTTTTCTTCGTTCCTGCTGAAGGCGCAGGCCTCCAAGGCCGACGTGATCGCGCTCGCCAACGCGGGCAACGACACGGTCAACGCCATCAAGCAGGCCAACGAATACGGCATCACGCGCAAGCAGGTGGTGGCGCCGCTGCTCACTTACATCTCGGACGTGCACAGCATCGGCCTTGAAAAGGCGCAGGGCATGTACCTGAGCGAAGCCTTCTACTGGGACTTCGACGACCGCTCGCGTGCATGGTCGAAGAAGTTCTTCGACAAGCAAAAACGCATGCCGACCGCCGCACAGGCCGGCGTGTACTCGGCCACGCTCAACTACCTGAAGGCCGTCCAGGCCGCGGGCACCGACGAGGCCAAGGCCGTCATGGCGCAACTGCGCAAGATGACCATCGACGACGCGGTGATCCGCAACGGCAAGCTGCGTGAAGACGGCGCGCTGGTGCACGACATGCTGCTGCTGCAGGTCAAGTCGCCCGCCGAGTCGAAGGCACCGTGGGACTACTACAAGGTCAAGTCGGTGCTCAAGGGCGCCGACGTGTACCCGCCGCTGAACCCCGCCTGCCAGAACGGCCAGATCGGCAAGTAAGTAACGCCCGCACCATGTTCGATATCTCGATGCAGGCTCTGGCGGCCCAGCTGCTGGTCGGCCTGATCAACGGCTGCTTCTACGCCATGCTGAGCATGGGCCTGGCCATCATCTTCGGGCTGCTCAACATCATCAACTTCGCGCATGGCGCGCAGTTCATGGTGGCGGCGTTCTTGGCGTGGATCGGGTTCACGCAGCTGCCGCTGCTGCTCGGCCCCACCTTCCAGATCAACTTCTGGGTGGCGCTGGTGCTGGCGCCCGTCATCGTCGGCGGGCTGGGCGTGCTGCTGGAGAAGACGCTGCTCAAGCGCCTCTACCACCTGGACCATCTCTATGGGCTGCTGCTGACCTTCGGCGTTGCACTCGTGCTCGAAGGCGTGTTCCGGCATTTCTACGGCATCTCGGGCGTGAGCTACGACCCACCGCCGCTGCTGCAGGGCGGTGTCGATCTGGGCTTCATGTTCCTGCCGGTGTACCGGGCCTTCGTGGTCGTCGCGGCCATCCTGATCTGCCTGGTGACCTGGTATCTCTTCGAGAAGACCAAGCTCGGCGCGCTGCTGCGCGCGGGCACCGAGAACCCCAAGCTTTTGCAGGCGTTCGGCGTGAACATCCCGCTGATGATCACGCTCACCTACGGCTTCGGCGTGGGGCTGGCGGGGCTGGCCGGCGTCATGGCCACGCCCATCATGCAGGTCAATCCGCTGATGGGCGCCAACCTGCTCAACATCGTCTTCGCGGTGGTCGTGATCGGCGGCCTCGGCTCCATTGCGGGCGCCGTGGTCAGCGGGCTCGCGCTGGGCATTCTCGAAGGCCTGACCAAGGTGTTCTATCCCGAGGCCTCGACGGTGGTGGTCTTCGTGATCATGGCCATCGTCCTGCTGACCCGTCCCGCCGGCCTGTTCGGCAAGGAGAAATAAGCGCATGAAGTCGATACCGATGCCCATCCGCATCCTGCTGGTGCTGCTGGTTCCCGCGCTGCTGGTGCCGGTCTTTCCGGAAGTGGCCTACCCGGTCTTCGTGATGAAGGTGCTTTGCTATGCGCTCTTTGCGCTGGCCTTCAATCTGCTGATCGGCTTCACCGGCCTCGTGTCCTTCGGGCACGCCGCCTTCTTCGGCTGGGCCGGCTACACCACGGGCATTCTGATGATCCGGTTTTCGGCCAGCGGCTTTCCGGTCGAGCTGGCCATCCTGGCCGGCGTGGCCGTCGCCGTCGCCATCGGGTGGTTGATCGGCACGCTGGCGATTCGCCGCACCGGCATCTACTTCGCGATGATCACGCTCGCGCTGTCGCAGGTGGCCTACTTTCTCGCGGTGCAGATTCCGTGGACCGGTGGAGAAGACGGCATGCAGGGCATTCCGCGCGGGCACCTGCTGGGGCTGGTGGACCTGTCGGACGACAACCACATGTACTACTTCACGCTGGCCGTGTTCGTGGCCGGTTTTCTGGCCACCCACCGCATCGTGCATTCGCCGTTCGGGCAGGCGCTGAAAGCGCTGCGCGACAACGAGCCGCGCGCCGTGTCGCTGGGCTATGCCACCGACCGCTGCAAACTCTACGCGTTCATGCTGTCGGCCGGGCTCGCGGGGCTTGCCGGTTCGCTCAAGGCGCTGGTGCTGCAACTGTCGGCGCTCAACGACGTGATGCTCAGCACATCGACCGAGGTGCTGCTGATGACGCTGCTCGGCGGCCTGGGCACCAGTTGGGGGCCGGTGGTTGGCGCGACGCTGGTGGTCAGCCTGCAGAACCACCTGGCGGCGCTGGGCGGCGTGGTCACGATCGTGATCGGCATGACCTTCATCCTGTGCGTGTCGTTCTTCAGGCGCGGGCTGGTGGGGGAGTGGCAGGCATTGCTGGAGCGCCGGAAGGAAAAGCTGCAGAAGCGGTGACGCGGCCCGCTCTCTTCAGCCCGGCTTAAGGTTGCCTGGCGATACTGGAGCAGACGGTCTTCAGGCGTTGGTAGAGGTCGCTTCGGCACCCGCTCACAAGAGTGGTTCCTCGAGGCCAGAGGTCGTCACAAATTTCCCTTGCCCCTGCCCGTGACGCTGCCACAGGCGCGGGGCTGCAGCCCCCGCACCTGAAGAAGATCACCGCCTCGCGGCTCAAGCCCTGGCGCGCGCTGTCTCACCGATCCACACCGGCTCGTTCGACGTATCCGGAAAGCCCGAGGCATTCATGCCCGGGTGCCCGTTCATGTCGTCCCGATGGTGCGCATGCGCATCGTCGTCGCCCAACGACGCGGTCGGCAGATGGCGCAGCTCGTAGCCCCGCCCGTACACCGAATGCAGGTCGAACCCGCTCTCCTTGTGCAGCGAGAGCTTGCGGCGGATGTTGGCCACGCAGCAGTCGAGCACGCGACTCTTTCTTTCGATCCTGGCATCCACCCACAGCGAGGCCAGCAGCCAGTCGCGCTCCAGCAGCCGTCCGGCATTGCGGAACAGCAGCAACGCCAACTCGAATTCGCGCGGCTTCAGACGGATCTCGACGCCCTTGTGGATCACCACGCGCCGGCTTCCCAGGAACTGGTAGTCGCCGAAGAACGCGCTCACCGACTGGGGATGCAGCAGCGTCTCGTTGCGCCGCAGCGATTCGCGCACGCGCAGCTCCAGCTCGAAGTCGTCGATGGGCAGCACCGCAAAGTCGATGTTCGCGCCCGGCGAATCATTGCCCGCCGCCGAAAGCACCTGGATCAGCAGGTCGCGTTGCGAAGCGCTCGCGACCAGGCAGATCGGAATGCGCAGCGCCTTGCACATGGCCGTGAGGATCGGCCATGCGCCTTCGTCCTTGAGCAATATCAGCAGCAGGCCGAACTGGCTGCCGGCGGTCACGGCCAGCAGAAAGTCGGCGCTGGTGTCGAAGGAGGCCGGCTCGCAGCCCATCAGGCGCAGCCTGTTGCCCCAGGTGGCCTGCTGGGCTTCGTCGCAACCCACCAGCGCGATCTGGCGCGAACCCTGGGAGGCCGTCATGGCCGCGACCCGCCCGGCATGGCCACGTGTTTCAAGGGCATTGGCTTCGGAAGAGGATTCTTCATGTCGATGGCATCCATGCGGTTGTGGTGGAAGAAGGCGCGGCGGGGCGCTGATTGAAACGAAGGCACGGCAAGCAACTTGTCAGTGGTCGCCGGCACGCGGCAGCTTCCAGCCGACGCCGGCATTCAGGCCCCAGTCGCTGCCGGTGGTGGCGACGGCCATGCCCCAGGCCATCCGGCCGTCGTCGGACAGGGCCTTGAAGCCGAGGCTGGCAGAGGCATAACTTCTGTAGCTGCCCATGGCCAGACCGATGGACTTTTCTCCGGGGTAGAGCGTCGGCACGTAAGCACTCGACAGCGCCACGGCCATGGCCGTTCCGGAGTAAGCGATGCGGGCCACCTCGCGCGCCTCGGCGCGCACCTGGTTCAACTGGCCGAGATTGACCGCATCGCCGGGCAGCACACCCGGTGCCAGCTCGAAGGCGCGGGCACTGGCATGCACGGTCACAGCGGCAAGCGAAAGAACGGCCAGCACACCTGCCCACGCGAGGCGCGCGCACGGCGCGGGCTGCCTGCCCTTGCCGTCGCCTGTCGCGCTGTCGCCGTGTGGAATGACCATGTCCGTGGATGGATGAAAAAAACGCGGTGAACCCGCTGGCAGCGTGACGCGAGGCAATCAGCCCGCGGCAAGCCGGGTGCCGGCGCCCGCCTGCGTCTTGCGAACGCCGTCGGGCCCGTAGAAAAGTTGGGCGCTGGCTTGCAGGAAGTGCAGCGCCTGTTGCGTGAAGTCCAGATGCGCATAGACCATCGAGCCGTTGCGCATGTTGTGGTCGCGTGCCTGCGTGGCAAACGCCAGCAATGCGGCCCAGGCCTCCTGCATGGGCGCGCCGCCGGCGGTTGCCGCGGCATCCGCACCGGCGCGGCCGGGCTCGAAGCCCAGCGCCGCCTGCAGGGCTTCGCGCTGCTGGTCGAGTTCGGCCATGCGGTCCAGCAGTTGGGTCTTCTGGCCGGCAATGGCGGCCAGGTCGGTGAAGACGCCGCCAGCCATCGCCTCGGCTTCCCGGTCCAGCACGCCGAGGAATTCCTCGATGCAGGAAGCTTCCGCGCGCAGGTGCGCGAGCAATGTGTTCATTCCCCGCCCTTCGGATCGAGCAGGTCGCGCACGCTGGCCAGCAGGCCGTCGGCGATGCGCTCGGGGCGGATCTCGTAGCGGCCGGCGCGGATGTCCTCGCGGATCGCCGCCACGCGTGCCGCGTCGAAGTCGCTGCCACCCACGGCGGCGGGCATCGAATGAACGTGCGCGGAGGCCTGCGCCGGCTCTTTCGGGCGCTCGACGGCTTCGGCGCCGGTCGCGGGCGCAGCCACGCCGGTCGCGGGCGTTCGATGGAGGGGCGTCGGCGAAGGGGCGGGTGGATCGATTTTCAAGGTGATTCCTCAGGGGCTGACCCGTATATCGGCAGCTTGGGCAAGAACTTTAGGAATTGCGTGCACGAAGCGGCCAGGCGGTTCATTGGGTCAGCTGGATCTGTCCTTCTTCGTCGGCCACGCCGCTGACCAGCCGCCCGTCCAGGGTCTTGGCCTGCACGATGGCGCCGACCTTCGCGCCGGTCATGGCCTTGCCCTCGGTGCTGACGACGAAACCCTGCCCCTGGGCCACCACCTTCACGGCCTGCCCCTGCTGGATGACGGTGACGCCGCGCACCAGTTCCTTGCGGATCGGCGCGCCGGGTGCGATGCGGTTGGCGCTCACTACGCCAACCAACTCGGCGGCGCTGGTGATCACCGAGCGCGGCAGCCGCGAGAGGTCGCCGGTGCGTTCTGTGACATCGCCCGCGCCCAGCGGCCGGCCGGTGTCGATCGCACGCGTGGCAACGAAATAGCTGCCTTCGACGGAAACGCGGGCCTGCACGAAGCGCGTCCAGGGCCGCTCCGCCTGGCAGCGCACGCCCACCGAAATGCGGCCCCAGGGCGTGACGCCCGGCGGCAGAAAAATCTCGGGTGCCTCGCATTCGGGCAGCGTGGCGGTGCCGCGCCCTTCCAGGCTGATCGTGACCTTGCCCGGCAGGCCGGCGCTTTGCATCTGCAGGTACTTCTCGATGGCCACCGTGGCGGCATCGGGTGCCGGCGCCGCCGCGAACACGCAGGCCGAACCCATGGCCGCCACCAGTGTCATCGACACGATGCGCGGCAGGCGGGTGCGGGGCAGAAAGTGGTTCATCGGGGCGACAGGAGGGCGTGCGAAAAATTCGTTGCGCCGAACCGGCAACACACAGTCCGGCGCCGTGCAATTCTAGAAATTCGGGCTCCGGGCGAAGTCGCGAGCAGCAGGCGAAAACCCCCTTTGTTCGGGCGATTGCAAACGCGCCGCATGCATAGACTTGCTTTCCATCGGTTGCCGCGCCCCGCGCATTGGCGACCACTCAAGAGATGGAAAACAGATGATCGACAAGCTGGATGCGGCGCTTCGCTTCAACCGCGAAGCCCTCAACCTCCGGGCGGAACGCCAGGAGGTGCTCGCGGCCAATATCGCCCATGCCGACACGCCCAACTACAAGGCGCGCGACTTCGACTTCAGCAGCCGGCTGAACGAAGCCGTCGAGCGCGGCCGCGCGTCGCAGTCGGTGTCGCTGGCCACCACCTCGTCGCGCCACCTGGCCGGCCAGGCGCAGGCCGCGTCCGACAAGGACCTGCTGTACCGCACCCCGCACCAGTCCAGCATCGACGGCAACACCGTCGAGATGGACGTCGAGCGCGTGGCCTTCGCCGACAACGCGCTGCGCTACGAGTCCAACCTCACCATCATCAACGCCAAGATCAAGTCGTTGCTGTCGGCTGTCCAGCAGTAAGTCGCACGGAGCACCACGCATGCCCATCGCCAGCAACTCCATGAACATCTTCAACGTGGCGGGCTCCGCCATGACCGCGCAATCGCAGCGCATGAACGTCACCGCCAGCAACCTGGCCAACGCCGAGAGCGTGGCCGGCCCCGACGGCCTGCCCTACCGCGCCAAGCAGGTGGTGTTCGAGGTGGCTTCCTCCGGCAACCAGGACATCGGCGGCGTGAGGGTCGCCGGGGTCATCGACGACCCGTCGCCCGCCCGGCTGGTGTTCGACCCCAAGAGCCCGCACGCCAATGCCCAGGGCTATGTGTCGATGCCCAACGTCAACGTGGTCGAGGAAATGACCAACATGATCTCGGCCTCGCGCAGCTACCAGGCCAACGTGGAAGTGCTCAACACCGCCAAGACGCTCATGGTCAAGACGCTCACGCTCGGCCAGTAAATCCATCTTCAGAAAAACCCCGACACGCCATGGCCATCTCAGACACCTCCTCCATCAGCGGGCAGAACGCCACGTCCGCGACGAACAGCAACAACGTCTCGAACACGGACAGCGAGCAGCGCTTTCTCAAGCTGCTGGTCACGCAGCTCAACAACCAGGACCCGCTCAACCCGATGCAGAACGCCGAGCTGACTTCGCAGCTCGCGCAGATGAGCACCGTGAGCGGCATCGAAAAGCTCAACAGCACGCTGGCCGGCCTCGTGAGCCAGACCGGCTCCAACCAGGTGCTGCAGGCCGCCTCGCTGATTGGCTACAACGTGCTGTCGCCCGGCGACGTGCTCACCACGAAGAAACCCGAAGAGGGCAAGGAAACCGCCACCCAGGCCTTTGCGGTGCAACTGCCGGGCACGGCCGCGGACGTCGAGATCAAGATCGTCGATGCCACCGGCAAGGTGGTGCGCACCATCGACGCCGGCTCCATGAAGGAAGGCGTCAATGCCGTCACCTGGGACGGCAAGGACGACACCGGCGCCGTGGTGCCCGTGGGCGCCTACCGCTTCACGGTCGATGCCAACAACGGCGGCGTGGCGGTGAAAGCCACCGCGCTGACCTTCTCGCAAGTGGCCGCCGTCAAGCAGGGCGCCAGCGGCGTCACGCTCGAGCTGGCCTCGGGCGCCAGCATCGGCCTGGCCGACGTGCGCCTGTTCCTCTGAGTCTCCGAAACGTCCTGCGCGCAAGCGGCCTTTTTTTGCAGCCGTCGCGGCAGGTCTTTTTTACATCGCATCGAACGCATTGAAGTAAGGATCCATCATGAGTTTTTCCCAGGGCATCAGCGGTCTCGGCGTGGCCGCGGCAAACCTCGACGTCATCGGCAACAACATTGCCAACTCGGGCACGGTGGGCTACAAGTCCGCCGCCGCGACCTTTCAGGACGTGTACGCCGGCTCGCGCGTCGGCCTGGGCGCCTCGGTGTCGGGCGTGACGCAGAACTTCACGCAGGGCGTGACGCAATCGAGCAGCCGCCCCCTGGACGTGGCCATCCTGAACGGCGACGGCTTCTTTCGCCTGAGCAGCCCCAGCGGCGAGGTCATGTATTCGCGCAACGGCCAGTTCACGCGCGACAAGGACGGCTACATCGTCAACGCCTCGGGCCTGCGCCTGACGGGCTACGGCGTCAACGCCAGCGGCGGCATCAACGGCGGCACGCCGTCGCCGATCCAGGTGCAGAGCGCCTCCATGACGCCCAACCCGACCGGCAACGTCAACGCGGTGTTCAACCTCGATGCGCGCAGCACGGTGCCCGCCAAGACGCCTTTCGCGGCCGGCGACTCCGCCACCTTCAACTACTCCAATGCCATCGGCCCGGTCTACGACTCGCTGGGCAATCCGCATGACGTGGCCGTCTACTTCGTGAAGACAGCCGCCAACACCTGGAACGTGTACGGCACCTCGGACGGTGCGCCGCTCAACGCCGGCGCTCCCTTGCTGACCGGCATGGCCTTCGACACCAAGGGCGTGATGACCGCGCCGGCGGGCGGCTCGCTGAACATCGGCCCCATCAACTTCGCCAACGGCTCCGCGCCGCTGACCGCCAAGGTCGACCTGACGGGCACCACCCAGTTCGGCGCCACCAACGGCATGACCAAGCTGAGCCAGGACGGCTACAAGTCCGGCGAGCTGACCTCGTTCTCGATCAACCCCGACGGCACCATCACCGGCAAGTTCTCCAACGAACAGACCAAGCTGATGGGTCAGATCGTGCTGTCGTCCTTCGCCAACCCCAACGGCCTGGAGCCCAAGGGCAACAACGTGTGGGCCGAGACGCTGGCCTCGGGCAATGCGCTCACCGGCACGCCGGGCGAGGGCACCAAGATGGGCTCGCTGGCTTCGGGCGCGCTGGAGTCGTCCAACGTCGACCTGACCTCCGAGCTGGTCAACCTGATCGTCGCGCAGCGCAACTACCAGGCCAACGCGCAGACCGTGAAGACGCAGGACCAGGTCATGCAGACGCTGATGAACATCCGCTGACGCGGTCATCACGCACGACTGAACAGATCAGGAGCACCCAGTGGATCGAATGTTGTATGTCGCCATGAGCGGCGCCAAGCAGGCCATGGAACAGCAGGCCTCGGTCGCCAACAACATGGCGAACGTCTCGACGCCGGGCTTCCGCGCGCAGATTGCCAACTTCCGTGCGGTGCCCGTGGTCGGTGCGGAAGCGCAGACCCGCGCCTTCGTGGCCGCCACCACGCCAGGCGCCGACTTTACCCATGGCCCGCTCACCGAGACCGGCCGCTCGCTCGACGTCGCCGTGAGCGGCGCCGGCTGGCTGGTGGTGCAGACCCCCGACGGCGGCGAGGCCTACACCCGCGTGGGCAACCTGCAGATCGGTGCCGACGGCCAGCTCACGACGATGGGTGGGCGCCAGGTGGTGGGCGACAACGGCGCGCTGACCGTGCCGCCGGGCTCCACCGTGGTCATTGCCTCCAACGGCCTGGTCGCTTCGCGCGATGCTGCCTCGGGCACGCTCACGGGCATTGCCGAAGTCGGGCGCCTGAAGCTGGTCAACCCGCCCACCGCCGATCTGGTGCGCGGCGACGACGGCCTGTTTCGCATGCGCGAAGGCCAGCCGCCTGCCGAGGCCGACGAGGCCGTCACGCTGGTCACCGGCGTGGTCGAGGGCAGCAACGTCAATCCGGTCGAGGCCATGGTGGCCATGATCGCCAACGCGCGCAGCTTCGAGATGCAGATGAAGTCGCTGCAGACCGCCGACACCAACGCGCAGTCGGCCAACAAGCTGCTGTCGTACGGCTGAGCCGCAGCGCACCCGGCAACTCACGTCGCAACTCGCGCAGCAACACACCCGCAGGATTCAAGAAATGATTCGCTCCCTCTACATCGCCAAGACCGGCCTGGATGCCCAGCAGACCCAGCTCGACGTCGTGTCCAACAACCTGGCCAACGTCGGCACCACGGGCTTCAAGCGCAGCCGTGCCGTGTTCGAAGACCTCGTCTATCAAAACCTGCGCCAGGTCGGCGGCCAAAGCTCCGACCAGACCCGCCTGCCTTCGGGCCTGCAGGTCGGCACCGGCGTGCACGTGGTCGCCACCGAGCGCATCCACTCGCAAGGCAACCTCACCAAGACCGACAAGCCGACCGACGTGGCCATCAGCGGCAGCGGCTTCTTCCAGGTGCTGATGCCCGATGGCACCACCTCGTACACGCGCGACGGCTCGTTCCAGAAAGACCGCGACGGCCAGCTCGTGACCGCCAGCGGCTTCCCGGTGCAGCCGGCCATCACCATTCCGGCCAACGCCTCCAGCATCACGGTGGGCCGCGACGGCATCGTGTCGGTGGTGCAGGCCGGCAGCACGAACACCGTGCAGATCGGACAGCTTCAACTGGCCACCTTCGTCAACCCGACGGGCCTCGAGAGCAAGGGAGAGAACCTGTATGCCGAGACCGATGCATCGGGCGCGCCCAACCAGGTGAACCCCGGCGTCGACGGCGCGGGCGTGCTGAGCCAGGGCTACGTGGAAGCATCGAACGTCAACGTGGTCGAAGAGCTGGTGAACATGATCGCCACCCAGCGCTCGTACGAAATCAACAGCAAGGCCGTGCAGACCTCCGACCAGATGCTGCAGCGCCTGGCCCAGCTGTGATGCAGGGTGCGCGCTTTCTTCGTCGCGGCGTCTTCCTGCGGACGCTGCTGCTGGTGCTTGCCACTGCGTTGGCCGCGGGCTGCGCGCAGGTGCCGCGCGAGCCGCTGGTGCACCAGCCGATGACCGCGCGCGCCGATGTCTATGCCGCCAACCAGTCGCGGCGCGCACCCGGCGCGATCTTCCAGGACGGGCCCGGCGCCAATGCGCTGTTCGAGGACCGCCGTCCGCGCAACGTGGGCGACATCCTCACCATCGTCATCAGCGAGAAGGTCAACGCGACCAAGAATTCCGGCGCCAATGCCAGCCGCAGCGGCGGCACCACCGGCGTGTTCGCGGGCATTCCGAAGCTGCTGGGCGGCCTGCTCGACGGGCAGGACACCAAGCTGTCGGGCACCAACACGCTCAACGCCAAGGGCGGCGCCAATGCCAACAACACCTTCAACGGCGTGATCACGGTCACGGTGACGGACGTGATGGGCAACGGCAACCTGCTGGTGAGCGGCGAAAAGCAGATGGGCATCAACCAGGGCACGGAGTACATCCGCTTCTCGGGCGTGGTGAACCCGCGCACCGTGTCGGGCAACAACACCGTGCCTTCCACGCTGGTGGCCGATGCGCGCATCGAGTACTCGGCCAAGGGCTACATCGACGAGGCGCAGACCATGGGATGGATGCAGCGCATCTTCCTGAACGTGATGCCATTCTGAATATGACTTACCCCCAGGCTTCGCGCCCGGCAAAGCCGGTTCCGCTGCATCTCAAGAATTTTTCGGTCCGCTTGCGCATCGCTGCGCTTTGCGCGCTCGTGTTTTGCGTGCCCGTGCATGCAGAGCGGCTCAAGGAGCTGGCGAACATCCAGGGCGTGCGTGACAACCCGCTCATCGGCTACGGCCTGATGGTCGGCCTCGATGGCACGGGCGACCAGACCATGCAGACGCCGTTCACCACGCAGAGCCTGAACAACATGCTGCAGCAACTGGGCATCACGATTCCGCAGGGCGTGAACATGCAGTTGAAGAACGTGGCGGCCGTGATGGTGACGGCCACGCTGCCTTCGTTCGCGCGGCCGGGGCAGAACATCGACGTGACGGTGTCGTCGATGGGCAATGCCAAGAGCCTGCGCGGCGGCACGCTGCTGATGACGCCGCTGAAGGGCGTCGACGGCGCGACCTACGCGGTGGCGCAGGGCAACATGGTGGTGGGCGGCGCGGGCGCCGCGGCCAACGGCAGCAAGGTGCAGATCAACCAGCTCAGCTCGGGGCGCATTCCCGCCGGGGCGCTGGTGGAACGCACGGTCGAGGCGCCGGTGGGGGGCGAAGGCACCTTCACCATCGAACTCAACCGTTCCGACTTCGGCACCGCGCAGCGCGCGATGGATGCAATCAACCGGCAGTTCGGCCCCGGCACGGCCGAGGCGATGGACGCCCGCGTGATCCGCGTGCAGGCCCCCGAGCCGCAGCGGCGCGTGGGCTTTCTCGCGCAACTGCAAGACCTCGAAGTCACGCCGACGCAGGCCGGCGCGCGCGTCGTGGTCAATGCGCGCACGGGCTCGGTCGTCATGAACCAGGCGGTGCGCGTGAAGGACTGCGCCATTGCGCACGGCAACCTGTCGGTGGTCATCAACACCGAGCCGGTGATCAGCCAGCCGGGCGCGCTTTCGGGCGGCAGCACGGTGGTGGCACAGACCTCGCAGATCTCGGTCAACCAGGGCGGCGGCGCCATCCAGATGGTGCGCGGCGGTGCGTCGCTCTCCGACGTGGTCAAGGGCCTGAACAGCCTGGGTGCGAATCCGCAAGACCTGGTGTCGATCCTGCAGGCCATGAAGTCGGCCGGCGCGCTGAGCGCCGAGCTGGAGATCATCTGAGGCCGCACCCATGACCATCTCTCCCAACAGCGCATGGACCGGCGCCGATGCGGCCAGCCGCAGCGATGCGCTCGACCAGCGCTTTGCACTCGACGTGCAGGGCGTCGATGCGCTGCGGCGCACCGTGCGCAGCTCGCCCGAAGAAGGCCTGCAGCAGGTCTCGCGCCAGTTCGAGGCCCTGTTCATGAACATGGTGCTCAAGAGCATGCGCGAGGCCACGCCTTCGAGCGGCCTGCTCGACAGCCAGGACCAGAAGGTCTATCTCTCGATGTTCGACCAGCAGCTCACGCAGAACCTTTCGGGGCGCGGCGTGGGGCTGGCCGAGGCGATGCTCGCGCAACTGCGCCGCACCATGCCGTCGGGCCCGCCCGATGCCGAGGCCGACGCGGAGATCGGCGTCAGGCCCATGTCGCTGCTGCCGCGCGGCGGCCTGCCGTTCGCGCCGAATGCGGGCATCCCGCTCGGCTCGGCGCCCAGCGCCCGCGTGTCGACCGCCGCCGACCTGGGCGTCTACCAGATCAACAACAACAACGACCGCCGTGCATCGGCCGCGAATGCATCGCTGCAAGGCCAGGTCGATGAGTTCGTGGGCCGCATGGGCGCTTCGGCGCAGGTGGCCAGCACCGCGAGCGGCGTGCCCGCGCCGCTGATCCTGGCGCAGGCCGCGCTCGAATCCGGCTGGGGCAAGCGCGAGATTCGCGCCGACGACGGCACGCAGAGCTTCAACCTGTTCGGCATCAAGGCCGACCGAAGCTGGAAGGGCACCACGGTCGAGACCACCACCACCGAGTACGTCGATGGCGAGCCAACGAAGGTGCGCGCGAAGTTCAGGGCCTATGCCTCGTACGACGAAGCCTTTACCGACTACGCGCGCTTCATCACCCGCAACCCGCGCTACGCGAACGTGCTGGCGACCAGTGACCCGCACGAGGCCGCGCACGGCCTGCAGCGCGCGGGCTACGCCACCGATCCACGGTACGGCGAGAAGCTGGTTCGCATCATGCAGAAGTTCGGCTGAGCCGCACGCGGCCCGGTCTTCATTCACACGCTCTTTGGCACGCCCATCCGCACGCATGCGCGCGGCGGGGCACACCACGCAAAGGAACACCATGGCAGAGATTGCAGGCATCGGGAGACAGCAAGTGCAGCAACAGCACGCATCGCAAGGCGGCGGCGCCAACGGCCTGAAGCTGGAGGTCGTGACCTTCAAGCTGGGCGACGAGGAATACGGCATCGACATCCAGAAGGTGCAGGAGCTGCGCGGCTACGACGCGGTGACGCGCATCGCGAACGCACCGGAGTACATCAAGGGCGTGGTGAACCTGCGCGGGATCATCGTGCCGATCATCGACATGCGCATCAAGTTCGCGCTGGGCGACCCGACGTACGACCAGTTCACGGTGGTGATCGTGCTGAACATCGGCGGACGCGTGGTGGGGATGGTGGTGGACAGCGTGTCGGATGTCATCACCTTGACGGCCGAGCAGATCAAGCCGGCGCCCGAGATGGGTTCGGTGCTGGACACGGACTACCTGATCGGGCTGGGCACGCTGGACGAGCGGATGCTGATCCTGGTGGACATCGACCGCCTGATGTCCAGCGACGAGATGGGGCTCGTCGAAAAAATCGCCACCTGAACATTCGAACCCACACAACAACGACAAAGGTTCGAGAGGAGACACGCAGATGAAGAACTGGACGATAGGAATGCGCCTGGGCGCCGGCTTTGCGCTGGTGCTGGCGCTGCTGGTGGCCACCGCCGGCGTCGGCGTGCTGCGCCTGCAGGGCGTGGGCGAGGCCACGCAGGAGATGGCCCGGCGCTCGCTGGCCAAGGAGCGCCTGGCATCGGCCTGGCAACTGGGCACCAGCACCAACAGCGTGCGCACCTTCTCATTGCTCAAGAGCAACGACGCCGACGTGCAGGCCTACCTGCAGAAGAACATCGCCAGCACCAGCGCCGTGATCTCCGAGACGCAGAAGAAGCTCGAAGACATGCTGAGTTCGCCGGCCGAGCTGGCGCTGAGCGCGGACATCAAGAAAAAGCGTGGCGACTACGTCGAGCTGCGCAACCAGATCCTCAAGCTCAAGACCGATGGCCGGCAGGACGAGGCCGCGAAGCTCACCGACACGCAACTGCTGCCGGCGCTCGAAGGCTACGACGCAAGCATCCGCGCGATGGCGGCGCACCAGCAGCAGGACATCGACAGGACCGCGTCCGCCATCGACGTGCAGTACCGCTCGGGCCGCGTGTACCTGATCGCGCTGGCCGCGTTCGCCGTCGCGCTGGGCTCGGTGCTCGCATGGCTGCTGACGAAAAGCATCGCGCAGCCGATTGCCGAGGCGCTGCTGATCGCCGAGACCGTGGCCTCCGGCGACCTGAGCCAGGAGTTCGAGACCGAACGCGGCGGCGACTTCGGCCGGCTGCTGCGCGGCATGGGCGAGATGGAAGACACGCTCACCGACCTCGTGACGCGCATCAAGGCGTCCACCGATTCGATTGCCGTGGCATCGCGGCAGATCGCGGCGGGCAACCAGGACCTGTCGTCGCGCACCGAGCAGCAGGCCAGCTCGCTGGAGCAGACGGCGGCGTCGATGGAAGAACTCACCAGCACCGTCAAGCAGAACGCGGACAACGCGCGGCAGGCGAACCAGTTGGCCGTGTCGGCATCGGCCGTGGCCGTGAAAGGAGGCAGCGTGGTGTCGCAGGTGGTGGACACCATGGGCTCGATCAATGACTCGTCCAGAAAGATCGTGGACATCATCGGCGTGATCGACGGCATTGCCTTCCAGACCAACATCCTCGCGTTGAATGCGGCCGTGGAAGCGGCGCGCGCGGGCGAGCAGGGCAAGGGCTTTGCGGTGGTGGCTTCCGAAGTGCGCAGCCTTGCGCAACGCTCGGCGGCGGCCGCCAAGGAAATCAAGACGCTGATCGGCGACTCGGTGGAGAAAGTCGCGGAGGGCAGCAAGCAGGTTGCGGAAGCCGGCCGCACCATGGACGAGATCGTGGGCAGCGTCAGGCGCGTGACGGACATCATGGGCGAGATCACCGCCGCGAGCCAGGAGCAGACCTCGGGCATCGAGCAGATCAATCAAGCCATCACACAGATGGACCAGGTGACGCAGCAGAACGCCGCGCTGGTCGAAGAAGCGTCCGCCGCGGCGCAGTCGTTGCAGGAGCAGGCCGACAGCCTCGTGCAGGCTGTCAGCACCTTCAAGCTCGATGCCGACGAAGCCCTGGTGGCCTGAAGCACCCGTGTTGCGCTCGCCTCTGAACCCGAAGATCGCGCTTCGTCTGGCCATGGCCTTCGTCGCCTTGTTCCTGCTGCTGGCCGCGGCGCTCGGCCTGGGCTTCCATGCCGGTGCCGGCTGCGCCTGGGCGCGCCAGGCCGTGCTGTCCCTGGCCGGTGCCACGGTGTGCGCCGGCATCGCCGTCGCGTGGTTCGTCACGCGTTCGATCAGCCGTTCCTCCGACCACGCGGTGAAAGTCGCCGAGCGGCTGGACCGGGTCTTTCAACATGTCAACGCCAAAGATTCCTGAAAGCGCCATGAACTCCCTTCTCAACCTCAAGATCGGCACCCGTCTCGGCATGGGCTTTGCAGCCGTGCTTTTGCTGCTGGCGGCCGTGGTCGGCCTCGGCCTGAACTCGATGGCCGACATCCAGGCGCGGCTCAATGGCATCGTGACCAGCAACAACGTCAAGGTGTCTTCGGTCAACACGATGGTGGATGCGATCCGCGACATCGCGATCTTCGACGGCAACCTGATCCTGCTGACCGAAGAGGTTGCCATGCGCGAGGAGGTCAAGAAGATCGCCAGTGCGCGGGAGCGCTTTGCGGCGGGCCGCACGGCGCTTGCCAAGATGCTGGTCACGGCGGACGGCAAGGCCTTGCTGGCCAAGGTCGATGAGCGGGTGGCGGTGCTGCTGCCCTTGAACACCCAGTTGACCGAACTCGGGCTGAAGAACAGCAACGAGGAAGCGACGCAGGTGTTCGTCACCAAGTTCCAGCCGGCCGTGCAGGCGCTGGTGGATGTGCTCAACGACATGATCGCCCATGAGACCGAGCTGTCGAACCAGGCCAACGAGCAGGCCAGCGCGGGCTACGCATGGGCACGCAACCTGATGTTCGTGCTGGGCGGCTTCGCGATGCTGGTGGGCGCGGCGATTGCGTGGTTCATCACGCGTTCGATCACGCGGCCGATTGGCGCGGCGGTGCAGGTCGCCGAGAAGGTGGCTGCGGGCGACATCAGTTCGCGCATCGAGGTGCGCTCGAAGGACGAGACCGGGCGGCTGATGTCCGCGCTCAAGGCGATGAACGAGAGCCTGGTGAAGATCGTGCGTGAAGTGCGCACGGGCACGGACACGATTGCGACGGCTTCGGGGCAGATTGCTTCGGGGAATCAGGATCTGTCTTCGCGGACTGAGGAGCAGGCGAGTTCGTTGGAGCAAACCGCTGCTTCGATGGACGAGTTGACTTCGACGGTGAAGCAGAACGCGGACAACGCGCGGCAGGCCAATCAACTGGCCGTGTCGGCATCGGAAGTGGCAGTGAAGGGCGGAAGCGTCGTGTCGCAGGTTGTAGACACGATGGGTTCGATCAATGCGTCGTCCAAGAAGATCGTGGACATCATCGGCGTGATCGATGGCATCGCGTTCCAGACCAATATCCTGGCGCTGAACGCGGCGGTCGAAGCCGCACGCGCAGGCGAGCAGGGCCGTGGCTTTGCCGTCGTTGCATCCGAAGTTCGCAGCCTTGCGCAACGTTCAGCCGCAGCAGCCAAGGAAATCAAGACGCTGATCGGCAACTCGGTGGAGAAGGTCGAAGAAGGCAGCAAGCAAGTCGCCGAAGCCGGCCGCACCATGGAAGAAATCGTGGGCAGCGTCAAGCGCGTGACGGACATCATGGGCGAGATCACCGCAGCGAGCCAGGAACAAACCTCAGGCATCGAGCAGATCAACCAGGCCATCACACAGATGGACCAGGTCACGCAACAGAACGCCGCGCTGGTCGAAGAAGCCTCCGCCGCAGCCCAGTCGCTGCAGGAGCAGGCAAGCAGCCTCGTGCAAGCCGTCAGCGTCTTCAAGCTCGACGCCCACAGTGCGGCAGCCACGCCCCGCCCCGGCTTCACCCGCATCACGCCGATCCCCAAGCCAGCGAAGCCGGCGCCCAAGCCACCCACCAAGGCACTGCCCACCCGCCGCGAGCCCGGCACCGGCACGGCACCCCAACTGGCCATGGCCAACGACGCCAAGGGCGACTGGACTGAATTTTGAGAAGAAAGGACTCAAGTCTGGCGATCTGCTGCCGATAACAGGGAGACGGTGTTGTCTGGTCGGCCCGTCATGAATCCATTTCATGCCGGTGGCCCGTCGCGCGCCGCGGACACCGTCCCCGTTATTGAAGGAAGAGAGCAATGAGTTTGAAGGATCTGAAAATCGGCACGCGCCTGGGGCTGGGCTTCGCGGTGATGCTGTTGCTGATGGCTTTCATTGCAGGCACCGGCGTGCTGCGCCTGAGCAAGGTGGGCAATGCCACCGACGAAATGGTGGAAGGCGCGCTGGTCAAGGAACGGCTGGCGACCGAATGGCTCAGCCTGTTGCGCTCGAACACGGTGGCCAATTTCGCGATGGTCAAGACCACCGACCCCGCGATCGCGGCCTACTTCGCCAAGCTGCAGGCGGCAGGTTCGGCGCGCATCACGCCCGCGCAGAAAAAACTCGAGGCGATGCTCGCCACGCCGGAAGAAAAGGCGCTCTACGCCGCCGTGGCCGCTGCGCGTGCCGTGGTGCTCGAAACAGTGGGCATCCTCAACAAGCTCAAGGACGAGCAGAAGCTGGACGAGGCCAATACGCTGGTCGACACCAAGTTCACGGCCGCGCTGGCCGTCTATGCCAACGCCGTCGAGGCACTGGCCAACCACCAGCGCGAAAAGATCGACGCCGCGGCCAAGGGCATCGCGGTGGACCATACGCAAGGCCGCACCACGCTGATCGTGCTGTCCGCCATCGCGCTCGTGCTGGGCGCGCTGTTCGCATGGCGCCTGACGCTGGGCATCGTGCGCCCGCTGGGCCATGCGCTGGAAGTGGCCGAGACGGTGGCTGCCGGTGACCTGAGCGCGAGCATCCGGGTGGAAAGCCGAGATGAAGCTGGCCAGTTGATGCAGGCACTGAAGGACATGAACGCCAGCCTGGCCAAGGTGGTGGGCGAGGTGCGCATGGGCACGGACACCATTGCGACGGCGTCGAGCCAGATTGCTTCGGGGAACCAGGATCTTTCGTCGCGTACGGAGCAGCAGGCCAGCTCGCTGGAGCAGACGGCTGCGTCGATGGAGGAGTTGACTTCGACTGTGAAGCAGAACGCGGATAACGCACGGCAGGCCAATCAATTGGCCGTGTCGGCCTCGGAAGTCGCAGTGAAGGGCGGAAGCGTTGTCTCGCAAGTGGTCGACACGATGGGTTCGATCAATGCGTCCTCGAAAAAGATCGTCGACATCATCGGTGTGATCGACGGCATCGCTTTCCAGACGAACATCCTCGCGCTGAATGCGGCTGTTGAAGCTGCACGTGCTGGCGAGCAAGGCCGTGGCTTTGCGGTGGTGGCCTCCGAAGTTCGCAGCCTCGCGCAACGCTCGGCCGCAGCAGCCAAGGAAATCAAGACCCTCATCGGCGACTCGGTAGAGAAAGTCGAAGAAGGCAGCAAGCAAGTCGCCGAAGCCGGCCGCACGATGGAAGAGATCGTCGGCAGCGTGAAACGCGTGACCGACATCATGGGCGAGATCACTGCAGCGAGCCAGGAGCAGACCTCCGGCATCGAGCAGATCAATCAAGCCATCACGCAGATGGACCAGGTCACGCAGCAGAACGCAGCTCTGGTCGAAGAAGCCTCCGCAGCAGCCCAATCGCTGCAGGAGCAAGCCGGCAGCCTGTCGCAAGTCGTCGGTGTCTTCCGCCTCGGCGGCCCGAACCAACTGGCGCTGGCCTGAACGCGGCGACCGGACCATGCGCGTCAATCTGCCCATCACCGACATCGAATACGAGCTTTCGCCGGGCGAGGCCCTGGTGTCCCGCACCGACCTCAAGGGGCGCATCACCTACGTCAACCCGGCCTTCGTCGAAGCCAGCGGCTACGCCGTCGGCGAACTCATGGGCAAGGCGCACAACATCGTGCGCCACCCCGATGTGCCACCGGAGGCCTTTGCCGACCTGTGGCAAACGCTGGCCCAGGGCCTGCCCTGGACCGGACTGATCAAGAACCGGCGCAAGAACGGCGACTTCTACTGGGTGCTCGCGAACGTGACGCCCATCCGCCGCAACGGCCGCGTGCAGGGCTACATGTCCGTGCGCAGCCGGCCCGCGCGCGCCGAAGTGGCGCAGGCCGACGCGCTCTATCGCCGCATGCGCGAGGGCGGCGCCAAGGGCATCGAGATTCAGCAGGGCGAAGTGGTGCAGCGCGGCTGGACCCACCCGCTGGCACGCCTGCGGCGCATTCCGGTGCGCAGCCGGGTCTTCGGCGCCACGGCCGTGGCCGCATTGCTGTCGCTGGGTTTCGGCGCGATGGGCTGGATGGAAGCGTCCAGGCTGGCCGCGGCCTCCGGTGCGCAAAGCTGGTTGCCCGGTGTCGTGGCCGTGGCTTCCGTGGGCGCCGCGCTGGCCTGGCTTGGGCTGGGGCAGTTCCTCGGCCGCACCGTGTTCCGTCCGCTGGACGAAGCGGTGGAAGTGGCACGGGCCATCGCGGGCGGCGACCTGGCGCGCTTCGAGGTGCGGCCCGGCGACGAGATCACCGGGCTGCTGCGCGCGCTGAACCAGATGAGCGCGAACCTCTTCGCGATCGTGGCGGACGTGGGCACCAACGTGGCCGGCGTGATGTCGGCGTCGAGCCAGATCGCCTCGGGCAACCAGGACCTGTCTTCGCGCACCGAGCAGCAGGCCAGCTCGCTGGAGCAGACGGCGGCGTCGATGGAAGAGCTGACCAGCACCGTCAAGCAGAACGCGGACAACGCGCGGCAGGCCAACCAGTTGGCCGTGTCGGCTTCGGAAGTCGCGGTGAAGGGCGGCACCGTCGTTTCGCAAGTGGTCGACACCATGGGCTCGATCGATGCGTCGTCGAAAAAGATCGTCGACATCATCGGTGTGATCGACGGCATCGCCTTCCAGACCAACATCCTCGCGCTGAATGCGGCCGTGGAAGCCGCACGCGCGGGCGAGCAGGGCAAGGGCTTCGCGGTGGTGGCCTCCGAAGTGCGCAGCCTCGCGCAGCGCTCGGCATCGGCCGCCAAGGAAATCAAGACGCTCATCGGCGACTCGGTGGACAAGGTCGCGGCGGGCAGCAAGCAGGTCGCGGAGGCCGGCCGGACGATGCAGGAGATCGTGGGCAGCGTGAAGCGCGTGACCGACATCATGGGCGAGATCACGACCGCGAGCCAGGAGCAGACCTCGGGCATCGAACAGATCAACCAGGCCATCGCACAGATGGACCAGGTCACGCAGCAGAACGCCGCACTGGTGGAACAGGCTTCCGCCACCGCGCAGTCGCTGCAGGAACAAGCCGACGGCCTGGTCAGTGCCGTGCGGGTTTTCAGGGCCGAGGCCGGCGATGGCGCCGGCGGTCGGAACGAGTTTTAAACCGGAGGAGAAGAGATGCTGACGACGAACGCAAAGGATCCATTGAAACAAGCCGCCTCGGCGCCGTCCCCGGCGGCCAACGGCCCGAAGCTGGAGGTCGTGACCTTCAAGCTGGGCGACGAGGAATACGGCATCGACATCCAGAAGGTGCAGGAGCTGCGCGGCTACGACGCGGTGACGCGCATCGCGAATGCACCTGAATACATCAAGGGCGTGGTGAACCTGCGAGGGATCATCGTGCCGATCATCGACATGCGCATCAAGTTCGCGCTGGGCGACCCGACGTACGACCAGTTCACGGTGGTGATCGTGCTGAACATCGGTGGGCGCGTGGTGGGGATGGTGGTGGACAGCGTGTCCGACGTGATCACGCTGACGGCCGAGCAGATCAAGCCCGCACCCGAGATGGGTTCGGTGCTGGACACGGACTACCTGATCGGGCTGGGCACGCTGGATGAGCGGATGCTGATCCTGGTGGACATCGACCGGCTGATGTCCAGCGAAGAAATGGGCCTTGTGGAGGCCGCAGCCACCGTCTGATTGCCGGGTCGTGGCCGCAGGGCCAGGTCCGGTTCACCGCCTTCAACCTTCAAAGCCAGCACCATGACATTGTTTTCCAACCTTCGTATCGGGACCCGGCTGGCCGTGGCCTTCGCCATCGTGCTGGGCCTGACCGTGGTTTCGACCGCGATTGCGCTGGTCTCCGCGCGCAGCAACGCAGAAGCCACCCGCCTCATGATGGAAAGCCCGCTGGCCAAGGAGCGGCTGATCTCCGACTGGTACGTGCTGACCTACTCGGCGATTGCGCGCACGTCGATGATCGCTCGCACCACCGACGAGACGCTGCCGGTGGTGTTCGCGGACGTCATCTCCGACAGCGTGAAGAAGGGCAGCGAGACCATGGCGAAGGTCGAGAAGCTGCTGGTGACCGAGGAAGAAAAGGCGCTGTTCAAGTCCATCGTCGCGCTGCGCGCCAAGTACCAGGCGGCCAAGGACGAAGTGGGCAAGGCCAGGGCGAGCGGCAACGCGGTGGACACCACGCGTGCGTTCAAGGAATCGTTCCAGCCGGCCGCCAAGGCCTACGAAGGCCGGGTGCTCGATCTGCTGCAGATGGAGCGCAAGGCCATCGACGACATGAGCGTTGCCATCGACGCGGCGAACTCGCACAGCTTCAACCTGCAGATGCTGCTGAGCATCCTGACGGTGATCAGCGGCGCGATCTTCGCGTTCTTCATCTCGCGCAGCATCGTCCGGCCGCTGGCCAGGGCCGTGGTGGTTGCGGAAACGGTGGCGGCCGGTGACCTGAGCGCGAACATCGAGGTCGAGAGCCGCGACGAAGCCGGGCAGTTGATGCAGGCGCTGAAGAACATGAATGCGAACCTGGCCAAGGTGGTGGGCGAGGTGCGCACGGGCACGGAGACGATCGCGACGGCTTCGGGGCAGATTGCTTCGGGGAATCAGGATCTTTCGTCACGTACGGAGCAGCAGGCGAGTTCGTTGGAGCAGACGGCGGCTTCGATGGAAGAGCTGACTTCGACGGTCAAGCAGAACGCTGACAACGCGCGACAGGCCAATCAGTTGGCTGTGTCGGCTTCGGAGGTGGCTGTGAAGGGCGGAAGCGTCGTGTCGCAGGTGGTGGACACGATGGGATCGATCAATGCGTCGTCCAAGAAGATCGTGGACATCATCGGCGTGATCGATGGCATCGCTTTCCAGACGAACATCCTTGCGCTGAATGCGGCAGTCGAAGCAGCACGCGCAGGCGAGCAAGGCCGAGGCTTTGCTGTGGTGGCCTCCGAAGTTCGCAGCCTCGCACAACGCTCGGCTGCAGCGGCCAAAGAGATCAAGACCCTCATCGGCGACTCGGTAGAGAAAGTCGCAGAGGGCAGCAAGCAAGTCGCCGAAGCCGGCCGCACCATGGAAGAGATCGTCGGCAGCGTCAAGCGCGTGACAGACATCATGGGTGAGATCACCGCCGCGAGCCAGGAACAGACTTCAGGCATCGAACAGATCAACCAGGCCATCACGCAGATGGACCAGGTCACACAACAGAACGCCGCACTGGTCGAAGAAGCATCGGCCGCAGCGCAATCGCTTCAAGAGCAAGCCGGCAGCCTTGTGCAGGCCGTGAGCATCTTCAAGCTCGACACGGACAGCCAGGCCGCATCGCGCCCCCGCGCCAGGGCGCTGCCCGCCGCGAGCGAGAAGAAGCCGGCCGCCGCAGTGCCCCGGCTGGCCGTGGCAGGCGCCGACACCGGCGACTGGCGTGCGTTCTAGGAATGGATACCGCTGCGGGCACCGTCGGCCTGCCCGGCAGGGCGACCCGCGTCCCGCAGCGGTGAATTGAATCGGGCGCCCCATGGCCCAAAGGAAAAATCATTAAAACTTTCTACAACCTCAAAATCGCGACCAAGATGCTTGTGTCGTTCATCGCCGTCCTTGTGCTGACGGCTTGTGTCGGTGCCTTCTCGATGCTGCAACTGGGCAAGGTCCACGACATGTCCACGGACCTGGCGACCAACTGGATGCCGGCCACGCGTTCGCTGCTCGAAATGAAGAGCCTGGTGTCGCGCTACCGCTCGCAGGAGCTGCAGCACATCCTGTCGGGCTCATACGACGAGATGGCCGCCTATGAAAAGTCCATGGACGAAACCTGGGCCAGCCTGCAGAAGCACCGCGCCGAGTACGTGGCGCTCATTTCGGAGCCCGAGGAGCGCGAGGTCTATCCGGTGTACGAGAAGCTGCTCGCCCAGTACGAGATCGAGCACAAGAAGATCATCGCCGTCTCGCACACGCAGGAAAGCGAACAGGCCACCGCGCTGAGCCGGGGCAAGTCGCTGCAGTTGAGCCGCGAGATCAACGCGGCGCTGGACAAGTTGACCGAAGTGAACGTGGCGGGCGCCATCAAGGCCGGTAACACGGCCGATGCGGTGTACGCGGAAGCCCGCCTGTGGGTGCTGGGGCTGCTGCTGGGCTGCGTGGCGCTGGGCCTGGCGCTGGCGCTGTGGATCGCGCGCATCGTCGCGCGGCCATTGGCCGAAGCGGTGAAGGTGGCGCAATCGGTGGCGGCGGGCGACCTGACCAGCCGCATCGAGGCGCAAACCACGGACGAGACGGGCTTGCTGCTGGACGCCCTGCGCGGCATGAACGACAGCCTGGTGAAGATCGTTGGCGAAGTGCGCACGGGCACGGACACCATTGCGACGGCGTCGAGCCAGATTGCTTCGGGGAATCAGGATCTTTCATCGCGGACTGAAGAGCAGGCGAGTTCGCTGGAGCAGACGGCGGCTTCGATGGAAGAGCTGACCTCGACCGTCAAGCAGAACGCTGACAACGCGCGACAGGCGAACCAGTTGGCCGTGTCGGCTTCTGAAGTGGCTGTGAAGGGCGGAAGCGTCGTGTCGCAGGTGGTCGACACGATGGGATCGATCAATGCGTCTTCCAAGAAGATCGTCGACATCATCGGCGTGATCGACGGCATCGCGTTCCAGACGAACATCCTTGCGTTGAATGCGGCCGTGGAAGCTGCACGCGCTGGCGAACAAGGCCGTGGCTTTGCGGTTGTCGCCTCCGAGGTGCGCAGCCTCGCGCAACGTTCAGCCGCAGCAGCCAAGGAAATCAAGACGCTCATCGGCAACTCGGTAGAGAAGGTCGAAGAGGGCAGCAAGCAAGTCGCAGAAGCCGGCCGCACCATGGAAGAGATCGTGGGCAGCGTCAAGCGCGTGACGGACATCATGGGTGAGATCACCGCCGCAAGCCAGGAGCAGACCTCCGGCATCGAACAGATCAACCAGGCCATCACGCAGATGGACCAGGTCACGCAACAGAACGCCGCACTGGTCGAAGAAGCTTCGGCCGCAGCGCAGTCGCTGCAAGAACAAGCCGGCAGCCTCGTGCAAGCCGTGAGCATCTTCAAGCTCGGCACGCACGCCGTGGCCGCGCGCCCCGCCTTCAAGCACCTGACGCCGATTCCGAAGACCGCCAAGCCAGCGCCGAAGCCGCCTGCCAAGGCATTGCCCACCCGTCGTGCGGCTGCCTCGGGCACTGCCCCCCAACTCGCCATGGCCGGCGACGCGAAAGGCGACTGGACCGAGTTTTAAAGAAGGAAAGGGCCTCAACACCGCCCGGCCGGTGCCGATAACGAAACGACAACGCCGCGTTCCGCGGCGAGATTCGTTCCAGTTCTGAAAGAAGAAGACAAATGAGTTTGAAGAATCTGAAAATCGGCACCCGGCTGGGGCTCGGCTTCGCGGCCATCCTGTTGTTGATGGCGGTCATTGCCGGCACCGGCATGCTGCGGCTGTCGAACGTGGGCAGCGCCACCGACGAAATGATGAAGCACGCGCTGGTCAAGGAGCGCCTGGCCAACCAGTGGTCGAACCTGTTGGGGCCGACGATCGTGCGCTCGTTCGCCATGGTCAAGGCGACCGACCCGGCCGTCGTGACCTACTTCGCCAACGCCCGCGCCGAAAGCTCGGCCAAGATCAACCCGGTGCAAAAGAAGCTCGAAGAGATGCTGACTTCGCCGGAAGAAAAGAAGCTGTACGCCAACGTGGCCGACGCGCGCGCGGTGGTGCTGCAGATCATCGAGAAGATCAACAAGCTCAAGTCCGAGGACAAGGGCGCCGAAGCCAGCGAGCTGGCCGACACCCAGTTCGCGGCGGGGCTGACCGTCTACGAAAACGCCGTGGCCAACCTTGCGGCGCACCAGCGCGACCGGATCGATGAGGTGGCCCAGCGCATCGCGGCCGACCAGTCGAGCGGCCAGACCACGCTGATGGTGCTGTCGGGCATCGCGCTGCTGGTCGGCGCGTTGTTCGCGTGGCGTTTGAGCGTGGGCATCGTGCGGCCGCTGGGGCATGCGGTGACCGTCGCCGAGACGGTGGCCGGCGGCGACCTGAGCGCGAACATCCGCGTGGAAAGCCGCGATGAAGCGGGCCAGTTGATGCAGGCGCTGAAGGACATGAACGAGAGCCTGGCCAAGGTGGTGGGCGAAGTGCGCACGGGCACGGAGACGATTGCGACGGCTTCGGGGCAGATTGCTTCGGGGAATCAGGATCTTTCGTCGCGTACGGAGCAGCAGGCCAGTTCGCTGGAGCAGACGGCAGCTTCGATGGAGGAGTTGACTTCGACCGTCAAGCAGAACGCGGACAACGCGCGGCAGGCGAACCAGTTGGCTGTGTCGGCTTCGGAAGTGGCTGTGAAGGGCGGAAGCGTCGTGTCGCAAGTGGTCGACACGATGGGTTCGATCAATGCATCGTCCAAGAAGATCGTGGACATCATCGGCGTGATCGATGGCATCGCTTTCCAGACGAACATCCTCGCGCTGAATGCCGCTGTCGAAGCCGCCCGTGCAGGCGAGCAAGGCCGTGGCTTTGCGGTGGTGGCCTCCGAAGTTCGCAGCCTCGCGCAACGCTCGGCCGCAGCAGCCAAGGAAATCAAGACCCTCATCGGCGACTCGGTAGAGAAAGTCGAAGAAGGCAGCAAGCAAGTCGCAGAAGCCGGCCGCACCATGGAAGAGATCGTCGGCAGCGTCAAGCGTGTGACCGACATCATGGGCGAGATCACTGCAGCCAGCCAGGAACAAACCTCAGGCATCGAACAGATCAACCAGGCCATCACGCAGATGGACCAGGTCACGCAGCAGAACGCCGCACTGGTCGAGCAAGCCTCCGCCGCAGCCCAATCGCTGCAGGAACAGGCCGGCAGCCTGTCGCAGGTGGTCAGCGTGTTCCGCCTGGACAGCAACCGTGCCATCGAAGTGGCACACCCGCGCTACGCGCCATCGCCATTCACAGCACTGGCACCATAAAGAGGGAAAAGACAATGCAGTGGTTCCAGAATCTTCGAGTGACCGTCCGGTTGCTCCTGAGCTTTCTCGTGGTCGCGGCGATCGGCGCGGCGGTCAGCGCGCTCGGCATCTTCCACATGGGGCGCATCAGCGCCTCGACCGAGCAGCTCTACGCGAACGAGCTTCGCGCCCTGCAGGCCGTGCAGGAAGCCAACATCCACCTGTTGTACGCCAGCCGCGCCCAGGTGACGCTGCTGTCGGCCGGCACGCTGGGCGATCGCAAGGCCGGTGCGGACGAACTCAGGTCGTCGCTCGAAAGCCTGTCGTCGCGTGCCTCCGAGGTCAGGTCCTTCTTCGACGAGAGCGAGGAAGGCACCAAGCTCTACGGCCAGTTCGAGGCCCTGGTGGGCCCGCTGAAGACGCACATGAACGACTTCGTGGCGCTGGTCGGCAAGCAGCCGCTGGACAGCTCGCAGTTCTCGAACCAGGTGGGCGAGGACAGCATCGCGTTGCTGAAGGAATCGCGTGGCCTGGAAGGCGTGCTCCAGGGCATGGTCGCGCACAGCAAGGAGCTGGCGCGCGTGCGTGCCGAGCAGGCGGATGCAACCTACAAGACATCGCGGCTGCTGATGCTGGTGATGGCGCTGGCCGGTATCGTGGTCAGCGTGGGGCTGGGCGTGCTGGTCGCGCGCCTGATGGGCCGCCAACTGGGCGGCGAGCCGAAGTACGCCGCCGACGTGGTCGGGCGCATCGCCGACGGCGACCTGTCGCTCGAAGTCGAGGCCGACGCCGCGCGTGACGGCAGCCTGCTGCACTCCATCAAGCAGATGCAGGCGACGCTGACTTCGGTCGTGGGCAGGATCAAGGATTCGAGCGACACCATCGCCACGGCTTCGAGCCAGATCGCGGCGGGGAACCAGGACCTTTCTTCGCGGACTGAGGAGCAGGCGAGTTCGCTGGAGCAGACGGCTGCGTCGATGGAAGAACTGACTTCGACGGTCAAGCAGAACGCGGACAACGCACGGCAGGCCAATCAACTGGCCGTGTCGGCCTCTGAAGTCGCGGTGAAGGGTGGCACCGTTGTGTCGCAGGTGGTGGACACGATGGGCTCGATCAATGCATCCTCCAGAAAAATCGTGGACATCATCGGTGTCATCGACGGCATCGCTTTCCAGACCAATATCCTCGCGCTGAATGCTGCAGTGGAAGCAGCACGCGCAGGCGAGCAGGGCCGTGGCTTTGCTGTGGTGGCCTCCGAAGTTCGCAGCCTCGCACAACGCTCGGCCGCCGCCGCCAAGGAAATCAAGACGCTGATCGGCGACTCGGTAGAGAAGGTCGCCGAGGGCAGCAAGCAAGTCGCCGAAGCTGGCCGCACGATGGAAGAGATCGTCGGCAGCGTGAAACGCGTGACCGACATCATGGGCGAGATCACTGCAGCGAGCCAGGAGCAGACCTCCGGCATCGAGCAGATCAATCAAGCCATCACACAGATGGACCAGGTCACGCAGCAGAACGCCGCCCTCGTCGAAGAAGCCTCCGCAGCAGCCCAATCGCTGCAGGAGCAGGCCGGCAGCCTCGTGCAGGCCGTGAGCATCTTCAAGCTCGATGCCAACGCGGAAGCCACCACCCGCCCCGGCTTCACCCGCATCACACCGATTCCCAAGCCGGCCAAACCGGCACCCAAGCCACCCGCCAAGGCCTTGCCCACCCGCCGCGAGCCTGGCACCGGCACGGCACCCCAGCTCGCCGTGGCCAACGACCCCAAGGGCGACTGGTCGGAGTTCTGACCAGGAAAACCGGCATGCGCAAAACCGACCCTCAAGTTTCGGCCCGCGCTGCCGATAAACACCCAGAGGCATCGCTCGCGGTGCCAGCACCATCACCCCATTGACAGGTAAAGCCTTATGTCCAGCATGTTCTACACGGGTCTGAGTGGCCTCGGCGTCGCCCGCACCGCGCTGATGACCACGGCCCACAACACCGCCAACGCATACACGGCGGGCTACAGCCGCCAGGTGGCCGAGATCGCCTCGGCCGGTGGCATTTCGAGCGGCACGGGCTTCATCGGCTCGGGTGCCAACGTGCTCACCATCTCGCGCAGCTACGACCGCTACCTGACCGCGCAGCTCGCGTCCGCGCAATCGGCGTCGGCCGCGCTGGCCACCAACGGCACGCAGATCAACCGCATCGACACGCTGCTGGCCGACAAGACCGCCGGCCTCGCACCGCTGATGCAGAGCTTCTTCACCAGCATGCAGGGCGTGGCCAACACGCCGGCCGACCCGGCCGCGCGCCAGCAGATGATCAGCGCCGCGCAGGCGCTGGCCAGCAAGTTCCGCGCGACCGACCAGTACCTGTCGGACCTGAACAGCTCGGTCAACGAGCAGATCAGCGGCAGCGTGGACCAGATCAACACCTACGCGACCAAGATCGCCAGCCTCAACCAGCAGATCAGCCAGATCAGCGCCATGGCCGGCGGCCAGCCGCCGAACGACCTGCTCGACCAGCGCGACCTGCTCGTGAGCCAGCTCAGCCAGGTGGTGGACGTGAAGGTGCTGCAGCAGGACAACGGCAAGTACAACGTGTTCATCGCCACCGGCCAGTCGCTGGTGGTGGGCGACTACGCCGCCAAGATGGCGGCGGTGCCGTCGGCGGCCGACCCGACCCGCAAGGTGGTCGCGCTGTCGGGCTTTGCCGGCAACACCAGCGAGCTGGACGACAGCACCATCAAGGGCGGCGTGCTCGGCGGCCTGATGGCCTTTCGCAAGGACACGCTCATTCCCACGCAGAACGCCATCGGCCGGCTCGCGATGTCGGTGGCCGACGCGGTCAATGGGCAGCACAAGCTGGGCGTGGACCTGAACGGCGCACTCGGCACGAACTTCTTCACCCAGTCCGTGCCGGGCGCGATCCCCAATGCCGGCAACACGGGCAACCTCGAATTCGGCGCCACGCTGTCCGACGCCTCGAAGCTCACGACCAGCGACTACAACGTGAGCGTGACCAACGTGGCGGGCACGCTGACCTATTCGGTCACGCGGCTGTCCGACAAGACGTCGATGGGCAGCTTCACCACCTTCCCGATCACCTTCGACGGCGTGAGCCTCACGGCCGCCAGCGGCACGGCGCAGGCCGGCGATTCGTTCCTGGTGCAGCCCACGCGCACCGGCGCACGCGACCTCGACGTGCTGGTGCGCGACCCGGCCAAGGTGGCGGCCGCATCGCCCATCATCACGGGCAACACCGCAGGCAACAAGGGCAGCGGCGCGCTGGGCGCGGCCACGGTCGATGCGTCCTATCCGGGCACGCCGCTGGCCGGGCCGGTCACGCTGAGCTTCAATGCGGCCACCGGCACGCTGTCGGGCTTTCCGGCCACGTCGGCCGTCACGGTCACGCTGGCCAACGGCAGCAGCACCAGCTACCCGGCCGGCACGCCCGTGCCGTACACGGCCGGCGCCAAGATGAGCTTCGACGGCATCACCGTCGGCATGACCGGCGCGCCCGCGCAGGGCGACACCTTCACCATCAACAAGAACACCTCGGGCGTGTCCGACGGCAGCAATGCCTTGCTGCTGGGCGCGCTGCAGCGCAAGACCACGATGGCCAACGGCACGGCGACCTTCAACGGCGCCTACTCGCAACTGGTCAGCGAAGTCGGCAACCGGGCCATGGCGGTCAAGGTCGCCAGCACCACGCAGGACAGCGTGACCAGCCAGATCAAGGCCAGCCAGCAGTCGATCTCGGGCGTGGTCCAGGACGAGGAAACCGCCAACCTGCTGATGTTCCAGCAGATGTACCAGGCCAATGCCCGGGTGATCCAGACCGCGTCGACCATGTTCGACACGATCCTCGGCATCCGCGGCTGAGCTTTTCCACGCACAGATTCCAGGAACCGCGATGCGCATCAGCACCCAATCCTTCTACGAACAGAACGTCAACGCCATGGGCCTGCAGCAGCAGAAGCTGTTCAGGGTCCAGCAGCAACTGGCGACCAATTCGAAGTTCCTCACGGCCGGCGACGACCCGGTCGGCGCGGCCCGCGCGCTCGGCGTGAGCCAGACGCTCTCCGAGATCTCGCAGTACGCCACCAGCCGCCAGCGCGCGGCGCTGTCGCTGTCGACCGAAGAGAACGCGCTCAACTCGGTGACCTCGATCCTGCAGAACATCAAGACGCTGACGGTGGCGGCGGGCAGCGGCACGCTGTCGGACGCCGACCGCGGCTCGCTCGCCACCACGATCCAGAACAACCTCGACCAGCTCGTGGGCCTGGCCAATTCCGACGACGGCAACGGGCAGTTCTTGTTTGCCGGCTTCAAGAGCGGCAGCCCGCCTTTCGTGGCGGGCCCCGGTGGCGGCGTGCAGTACGTGGGCGACCAGGGCCAGCGGCTGATGCAGATCGACGTGGCACGCCAGTTGGCAACCGCCGACGACGGCCGCTCGATCTTCCAGTCGGTGCAGGGCGGCGCGGGCTATGTGACCTCGAGCGCGGCAAGCAACATCGGTACCGGCGTCTTCGGCCCGGTCGGCATCACGAGCGCCACCACGCCGGGCTATGGGAAAGACTTCACCATCAGCTTCAACAGCGGCAACTACACGGTGACGACCAAGGACACGCCACCGGTGGTGGCCGCCACCGGTCCCTTCTCGCCGAACACGCCGATTTCGTTCGGCGGCCTGCAGCTGAAGATCACCGGCGCGCCGGCGGACGGCGACACCTTCGACGTGTCGGCCGCCAAGAACGCCGGCACCGACGTCTTCGCGGCCATCGGCCAGCTGGTGAGCGCGCTGCGCACGCCGCTGACCGGCGGCGGCCCGGCGGCGCAGGCGCAACTGCTCAACGCATTGAGCACCGCCAACGTGAAGGTCACGAACGCGCACGACAACGTGCTGACGGTGCTGTCGTCGGTGGGCTCGCGCCAGAACGAAATCGACGCGCTCGACACCGGCGGTTCCGCGCGCAAGCTGCAGGAAGAAACCTACCTGTCGAGCATCGAGGACCTGGACCCGTACAGCGCGATCGCGGAGTTCTACCAGCGCCAGTCTTCGTTGCAGGCCACGCAGATGACGTTTGCGCGGCTCAACAGCATCTCGCTGTTCAACTACCTGAGCTGACCCTCGGCCAGCATCGCAAGGGCTGCGCTACGGCCGCAGCCCCTGCGTGAAGCGCAGCATGTTCGCCAGCGACTGCGCAAAGCGCGGTTCGAGAAAAGCCCCCAGGTGGGGCATCAGCAGCTGCAGCATCACGATGCCGGCCAGCAGCGTGAGCGGAAAACCCACCGCGAAGATGCTGAACTGCGGCGAGGCGCGGTTCAGGATGCCCATGGCGAGGTTGAGCGTCAGCAGCGCGGTGACGAGCGGCAGCGACAGCAGCAGCCCGCTGGTGAAGATGTCGCCGGCAGCCAGCACCAGGAACATCCAGCCGCCCGCCACCCACGGCCCGGCGGCAATGGGCAGCGTGTGAAAGCTCTGGGCCAATGCGTTCACCATCAGCAGGTGGCCGTCGAGCGCCAGGAAGATCAGCATGGCCAGCATGTTCAGCAGCCGCGACACCACCATCGTGCTGCCATGGCTCATCGGGTCGAAGAAGGACGCGAAGGACAAGCCCATCTGCAGGCCGATGTATTCGCCCGCCGCCAGCACGGCCGTGAAGATCAGCCGCATCGAAAAGCCCATGGCCGCGCCGATCAGCACCTGCTGGACGATGATCCAGAACCCACCGGCCGACACCACGGGCACCGCGGGAAACGGCCCGATGGTGGGCGAGATCACCAGCGCCAGCAGGGCGGCGATGCCCACCTTGATTTGCCGCGGCGCCCAGGGCTCCCCGAACACCGGCGCCGTGCTGACCAGGGCCAGCATGCGAATGAAGGGCCACAGGAAGGCCACCGTCCAGGCTTCGAGCTGGCCCGAGGTGACGGAAAAGATCGAAGGCGTCACGCCAGCATCTGCGGGATGCCGGCGAACAGGGCGCGCATGTAGTCGAGCATGCGGTCGAGCATCCAAGGTCCGGCGATCACCAGCGTGGCGAACACCGCGAGCAGCTTGGGAATGAAGGACAGCGTGGCTTCGTTGATCTGCGTGGCGGCCTGGAAGATGCTGACGATCAGGCCGATGATCAGCGCCACCAGCAGCAGCGGCGCGCCCAGCAGCAGAGAGATTTCCATGGCCCGGTGGCCCATGGTCATGACGGATTCGGGAGTCATCTGTGCATGCCTAAAGGTAGAAGCTCTGCGTCAGCGCGCCGATGAGCAGTTGCCAGCCATCGGCCAGCACGAACAGCATCAGCTTGAAGGGCAGCGCAATGGACGCGGGCGGCACCATCATCATGCCCATCGACATCAGCACGCTCGCGATCACGAGGTCGATGATGAGGAAGGGAATGAAGATGGTGAAGCCGATCTGGAACGCCGTCTTCAGCTCGCTGATGACGAAGGACGGCAGCAGGATGCGCAGCGGCACATCTTCCGGGCCCTGCATGTCGGGCACCTTGGCGAGCCGGGCGAACAGGGCCAGGTCGGTCTCGCGGGTCTGCTTGAGCATGAAGGTCTTGAAGGGCGCAATGCCGCGCTCCAGTGCCTTGTCGGCGCTGAGCTTGTTCTCGGAGAAGGGTACGTAGGCGTCGGTGTAGACCTTGTCGAACACCGGCGACATCACGAAGAAGGTGAGAAACAGCGACAGCCCCACCAGGATCTGGTTGGGCGGCGAGGTCTGCGTGCCGATGGCGGTGCGCAGCAGGCCCAGCACGATCAGGATGCGCGTGAAGCTGGTCATCGACAGCAGCAGCGCGGGCAAGAAGGTGAGCGAGGTCAGCAGCACCATGGTCTGCACGCTCAGCGACCAGGTCTGGCTGCCGCCGGGGCCGGGCGTGCTGGTGATGCCGGGCAGCCCCTGGGTCCAGGCTGCTGCGGGCAATGTGGCGGCGAGCAGCAACAGCGCGACGCGCAGGCCGCGGCGCAAGGCAGGATGCGTCATGGAGCGGTGCGCGCCTTGCCCGAGAGGGATTCGCGCAGCTTCTGGGAAAAGAGTTCGACCGCACCGCGTGGGGTGGCCTGTGTATTGACGGATGTCGATTGGGCCTGGGCCGGCAGCGTGTGCAGCGTGTTGACCTGGCTGCTCGTGACGCCGAGCACCAGCCATTGGCCGGCCACTTCCACCACGACCACGCGTTCGCGCTGGCCGACCATGGCGCTCGACACCACCTTCACCACCTGGCTGCCGCCCATCCGCTGAAGGCCGAAGCGCCGCGCCAGCCAGGCGCAGAGAAAGATCAGGCCCAGCACCGCGGCCATGCCGAAGCCGGCCTGCAGCAGGCCCGAGCCGCCGCTCGCGACCGGTGCGGCCTCGTGCACCGGTGTCGGCACGGTGGGCAGCGCCGCGTGGACCGCTTGCGTGCCCAGGGCCAGCAACGCCGCGCCCCGCGCAACAAGGGACGCGGCCCGCGTCAGGTGGCGGCGCGCCAGGTTCATGTGCGCGCGAGCTTCTGCATGCGCTCGGAGGGCGTGACGATGTCGGTCAGGCGAATGCCGTACTTCTCGTTCACCACCACCACTTCGCCCTGCGCGATCAGGTAGCCGTTGATCAGCACGTCCAGCGGCTGGCCGGCCAGGCCGTCCAGCTCCACCACCGAGCCCTGCGACAGTTGCAGCAGGCTCTTGATGGTGATGCGCGTGCGGCCGATCTCGGCCGTGAGCTGCACCGGCACGTCGAGCACGCGGGCGATGTCCACGGGCGTCGTGCTGCTGGAGGGCGCGATCGGCGTGTCCAGGATCTGCTGGAAGACCTGTGCGGTGGCCGGGGCCACGGCGGGTTCGGGCGCCGGCGTCGGCGCGGTGGCCGCGGTCTGCTCGGCCAGCGCGCTGGCCCAGTCGTCCGCGTCGCTGGCGGCAGGGGTGTTGTCAGTCATGGTCGTTCTTCAAATCGCTGTCTTGGTGGGAGATCATGTGTTGCACGCGCAGGGCGTAGCGCTCGTTGGAGGTGCCGTAGCCGCACTCCATGACCGGCACGCCGCCGACCTTGGCAACGACCGTCGCCGGCAGCTCGATGGGGAGCACGTCGCCGATCTGCAGCTTCATCACTTCGCCCAGCGTGGAGGGCATGGTCACGAAGTCGGCGGTGAGTTCGACGTCGGCGCTCTGCATCTGGCGCGACATCTGCGTGACCCAGCGCTTGTCGACCTCGACCTCGTCCTGGATCGGGTTGGACAGCAGGTCGCGGATGGGCTCGATCATCGAGTAGGGAATGCACACGTGCAGGAAGCCGCCCACCGGGCCGAACTCGATCTGCAGCGTGGTGTTGATCACCACCTCGTTGGGCGCCACGATGTTGGCCAGCTTGCCGTGCATCTCGGCGCGCACGTAGTCGAAGTCCAGCGGAAACACCGGCTGCCAGGCGTCGCCATAGCACTGCAGCGACAGGTCGAGCAGGCGCTTGATGATGCGCTGCTCGGTGCGCGTGAAGTCGCGGCCTTCCACGCGCACGTGGTAGCGCCCGTCGCTGCCGAACAGGTTGTCCACCACCAGAAACACCAGCTTCGGGTCGAACACGAAGAGGGCGGTGCCGCGCAGCGGCTTCATGTGGATCATGTTGATGTTCGCGGGCACCGGAAGGTGCCGCACGAACTCGCCGTACTGCTGGATCTGCACCGGCCCCACCGAGATGTCGGGGCTGCGCCGCATGAAGTTCAGCAGCGCGCTGCGCAGGCCGCGCGCAAAGCGGTCGTTGATGACCTCCAGCGTGTGCATGCGGTTGCGCACCACGCGGTCGGGCGCGCCGAGGTCGTAGGCCGGCAAGCCGTCGGGCGGTGGCGGCGGGGAGGCCGCCTGGTCGAGGTCGCCGCCGGTGACGCCTTGCAAGAGCGCATCGACCTCGTCCTGGGAAAGCACCTGTTCATACGCCATGGGTCGCTTGTCTGGGGAAGGGTGTCACTGCACGACGAAGGTGCTGAAGGAAACGCTGAAGATGCCCAGCTCGGGCATGCCGCTGGCCAGCGGCGCGTTCAGGGCCTTGCGGATTTCCTCGGCCAGCTTGGCCTTGTCGTCCGAGGTGACCAGCGACTCGGGCGGGCGGTTCGACAGCAGCACCAGCAGGCGGCTGCGCAGCTCGGGCATGAACTCGACGATCTGCGCCTTGGCAGGCTCGTCGCGCACCTTCAGCGCCATGCCGATCTGCAGGAAGCGCGAGCGGCCTTCGGACTGCAGGTTCACGGTCAACGGGTCCAGCATCACGAAGATCGGCTTCTCGGGCGTGGGCGCCTTCTTGGCCGTTTCCGCAGGAGCGGCGGCCGAGCCCATCAGGCGGGGAACGAAGACGTAGGCGGCCGCGCAGGCGGCGGCGATGCCGACGGCGATCACCAGCCCGATCAGCAGCTTCGAGGAGCGGCGTGGGGCCGACGATGACGCGGCCGAAAGAGGGGCGGCGGCGGTTGCAACTGGAGAGGAAGAAGCCATGGTGAAGCGGGTTGACGTGTCCGATCTATTCTTTGCGAAGTCCCCCGCGAATGAACGGCCGAACAAGCGCACAAAGGCGTTTCATATCCGTTCATTGCCGGACGCCCCGGGGAAGGGCGCCATCGGGGCGGGGAGGCGAAGGGGGTGCGGGCCTCAGGCGAAGGTGTCGACTCCTGGGGCCGTGTTGCCGGCAAGGCTGGCGCGTGCGACGGCGACAGGCGCGGCCGGCGTGATGGCGGCGGTGCGATTGGCGCCGGGGTAGGCGGGGCCTTGCTGCTGCCGTGCGGCGTTCTGTTGCTGCTGTTGTTGTTGCTGCTGCTGCGCGAACGCGGCGTCCTGGCCGAAGGGCTGGCGGGTTTCCGCGCCCACCGAGGTCTGGCCCAGCGTGATGCCTTGCTCCGACAGGCTGTTGCGCAACTGCGGCAGCGCGGCTTCGATGGCCTTGCGCACGCTTTCATGGGCCGACACGAACATGGCCTGCGCCTGGTTGTCGCCCATCGACAGCGTGACCTTCAGCGGGCCGAGTCCTGCCGGGTTGAGGTTCAGCTCGGCCGTGTGGGTGCCGCTGATGCTCATGCGCGCGAGCTGCTGGCCGAGGGCCGGCGCCCACTTGTCGCTGCCGACTTCGGGCGCGATGGTGTGCTGCGGGCCGCGCGTGGCGGAGGCATCGGCCGCGCGTTCGCTCGACGTTGTCACGGCGGCGGCCTGCTGCAGCGCGACGGGGGTGGCGGTTGCGGAGGCATCCGTGGCGTCGCCGCTTGCGGCAGCCAGCACGGCGGCCGTGGGTGCGGCCACGGACTTCGCTTCTTCGGCCGCCTTGGGTTGCGTGGCCGCCGCCAGTTGCTCGGCGGTGGTCGCGCTCAGGGCTGTGCGGCTCGTGCCTGCGCGGCCTGATACGGCCGTGCCCACGGGGGTGCTTGCAGGCGCGGAGGCGGGCTTTGCGTTGCCGACGGCCACCGTCTGCGCGGCCACGGCGGCGCGGGCGATGTCCTGCAGCGTGGTGAGCGGTGCGGACGATGCAGCGTCGGTGTCGGGCGGCGCTTTCTGGGCGACAGGTGCGGCGGCTTTTTCTGCAGCGGCGTCCTTGGCCGCGAAGGCGGCTTCGGGCGTGGCCTGTGTGTCGGCGCCCACCAGCACGGTGCCGGGTGGCGTCTTCGCCTGCGCGTCCTGCACGGCGGTGTCCACGGGAATGTCGGTCGACACGCCAGCGGCAACCGGCACGCCGGACGCATCGGATGCGCGGCCGTCCTGCGCGGCCGCGCGCCCGGCGAGGGTCAGCGCATGCAGCGGCGTGAGGGCGGTGGCCAGGAAGGCGAGGTTCGGATCCGCCGGCAGCGCGTCCTTCGTGTCCTCGGCCGGCTCGGTCTTGCGCAACGGCTTGCGCTCGATGGTGGCGACATCGGTGCTCTCGTCCTGCGCCTTGGCGGCGTTGCCGTTGCGCGAGCGGTCGAGCGCGGCGCCGAAGCTGCGGCCCTGCGCTTCGTCTGCGTTGCGGCTGCGCGAGCCGCCCTGCGACACCGGCTGGCCGGAGGCGTTGGGAGTGACGGAGGGCGTGATCATGGGGGGCATGTCGATTCCTGGGAATTCAGAGGGTCGGGTGCGAGGCCCGGTCGAAGAACTTGCGGGCCGCGCGCTCGTCGCTGTCGCGCTGCTCGCGCTTGGCCTGGGCCATCAGCTCCTGCATGCGCACGCGCTCGGCAAGGGTGTCGAAGGAGTTGAGGCGGCGCTTTTCCTGCTGCCAGTCGGTGCGGCCACGGTCGAGCCGGGTTTCGGTCTGGGTGGCGATGGCGCGTTGCTGCTCGATGGCGCCGTCCAGCGTGCCGAGGAAGTTGCGGTAGTTGCGCCACTGCGAGGACGGCAGGCCGCCGCGCATCAGCGCGTCGAGCTGGTCGTGATAGTCCTGCCGGTACTGCAGCAGCAGGTCGAGCTTCTGCCGGGCGCTCAGGTGCGCGCTTTGCAGCGCGCCCAGCCGGCGCGCGGCATCGTCCGTCTGGTTCTTCGCCAGGTCGATCAACATGTCCAGGGGTAGCTTGCTGCTCATGGGCGTCCTTGCTTCATCTGCATCTGCATCCGTGGTGGCTCGGCCTCGAACAGGCTGTCCAGGTGGGCGATGGAATCCGTGTAGTCGGTGCGCTCGTGCATCGACTGCTGCAGGAAGGCCTCGATGCGCGGGTACATCGCAATCGCCTGGTCCAGTTGCAGGTCGTGGCCGGGCGCATAGGCGCCCACGCTGATCAGGTCGCGGTTGCGCTGGTAGCGCGACAGCATCTGCTTGAAGCGGCGCACGGTGTCGAACTGCGCGGGCGAAATCAGCGCGGTCATGGCGCGGCTGATCGAGGCCTCGATGTCGATGGCGGGGTAGTGCCCCGCCTCGGCCAGCGTGCGCGAGAGCACCACGTGGCCGTCCAGGATGGCGCGTGCCGCGTCGGCAATCGGGTCCTGCTGGTCGTCGCCTTCCGACAGCACGGTGTAGAAGGCGGTGATCGAGCCGCCCCGGCCCTGCGCGTCGCGCGCGCCGTTGCCGGCGCGTTCGACCAATGCGGGCAGGCGCGCGAACACCGAAGGCGGATAGCCCTTGGTGGCGGGCGGCTCGCCGACGGCCAATGCGATCTCGCGCTGCGCCATCGCATAGCGGGTGAGCGAATCCATGATGAGCAGCACGTCGCGGCCCTGGTCGCGGAAGTACTCGGCCAGGCAGGTCGCATAGGCCGCGCCCTGCAGGCGCAGCAACGGCGAGTTGTCGGCGGGCGCCGCCACCACCACCGCGCGGGCCAGGCCTTCTTCGCCCAGCGTGTTCTCGATGAAGTCCTTCACCTCGCGGCCGCGTTCGCCGATCAGGCCGACCACGATCACTTCGGCGCTGGTGTAGCGCGCCATCATGCCCAGCAGCACGCTCTTGCCCACGCCGGAGCCGGCGAACAGGCCCATGCGCTGGCCACGGCCGACGGTGAGCATCGCGTTGATGGCGCGCACGCCGACGTCGAGCACCGAGTCGATGGCCGCGCGCGACAGCGGGTTGATCGGCGGCGATGCCAACGGCACCTTGCGCGCCACGTCCAGCGGGCCGAGCCCGTCGAGCGGGCGGCCGGCCGCATCGACCACGCGGCCGAGCATGCCTTCGCCGACCGGCAGGCGCTTGGTGTGGGCGTCGCCGGTGGTGCCGGGCTCCATCAGGCCGGGCCGCGCGAACACGCGCGCGCCAGGCAGCAGGCCCGCCACTTCGGTCTGCGACATCAGGAAGAGGCGGTCGCCTGCGAAGCCCACGACCTCGGCTTCGGCATGGCGTTGCGGATGGCCGGGCGGCAGCTCGATCAGGCAGTCGCTGCCCACGGGCAGTTGCAGGCCCACGGCTTCGAGCACCAGGCCGACGGCGCGCGTGAGGCGGCCCGAGGCGGTGGTGGTCGTGCAGCGGCCGACGTCGGCGCGCGCCTTGTCCAGCGTGGCCCGCAGGGATTGCAGATGGGGGTTGGGGTCGGTGGTCTGCATCGAAGGTCAGGCCGCTTCGGCCTCGCCGTCGGCATCGCCGCGCAGGGCCGCGCTCACGCGCTTCCAGCGGGTTTGCAGGCTGCCGTCCAGCTCGCCGTTGGCGGACTGCACGCGGCAGCCGCCACGTGCGATGGTGTCGTCGGGGCGCACCTGCCAGCCGGCGGTTTCGAGTTCGTGGCCCAGGCTGTTCTTGACCAGCGCCACGTCATCGGGATGCAGCAGCAGGCGCGGTTCGCCGCGCAGCGCGGGCTCGGTGTTGATCAGGTCGCGCACCAGCGGCAGCACCCATTCGGGCTCGGCCTGATAGGTGCGGTGCACCACCTGGCGCGCCACGTCGAGCGCCAGCGCGAGTACGGCTTCGGCCAGCTCGCCTTCCACGCGGCGCAGGGCATCGGGCAGCGACTGGGCCAGCGCGCGCAGGCGCTCGGCATGCACGCTGGCCGCCGCAAGGCCGGTGGCCAGGCCTTCGGTGTGGCCGACCTTGCGGCCTTCGGCCAGGCCCGCGATGCGGCCCTCGGCTTCGCCGTTGGTGCGCGCTTCCTTGCGGATGCGCGCCAGGTCGGCCAGGTCGATCTTCGGCGCGGGCGGCGCGGCCGGCACGCTGTTGTTGTTGCGTTCGGCGGCCTTGCGCGATGCCGATGTGGCGGAGGACGGGGTCTTGCCGTCGAGCGTGCCCATCTCCCAGCGCTCCCAGGCCGAAAGAACGGGCTTGCCGGAGTTGCCGGGCGTGGCCTGGCGCGCGGCCGCGCGGATGGCCGCGAGGCGTTCGCGCGATTCGCCGAAGGCGGTGGGGTCAGACGAAGTCATCGGTGCCAGGCGCCGCAATCACGATTTCGCCGGCTTCCGCCAGGCGGCGTGCCACCTGCAGGATGGCCTTCTGCTCGGTCTCGACCTGCGACACGCGCACAGGGCCGCGCAGCTCCATGTCTTCGCGCAGGGTCTCGGCCGCGCGCTGCGACATGTTGTTGAGGAACTTGTCGCGCAACTCCATCGGCGCGCCCTTGAGCGCGATGATGAGCGAGTCGCTCTCGATGTCCTTGAGCAGGCGCTGGATGCTGCGGTCTTCCAGGCCGAGCAGGTTCTCGAACACGAACATCTCGTCGACGATGCGCTGGGCCAGCGCCTCGTCCTGTTCGCGCACATGGGCAATGGCTTCTTCTTCCACCGCGGTGCTCATCAGGTTGACGATCTCGGCCGCCGTGCGCACGCCACCCAGGCGGCTGCGGCGCAGGCCCTGGCCCGCGAGCATTTCGGTGAGCACGTCGGTCAGCTCGTTCAGCGCCGAAGGCTGCACGCCGCCGAAGGTGGCCACGCGCATGATCACGTCGTGGCGCAGGCGCGCGGGCAGCTTCTCCAGCACTTCCGATGCCTTCATGCGGTCCAGGTGCACCAGCAGCGTGGCAAGGATCTGCGGATGCTCGTCGCGGATCAGCTCGGCCACTTCGCTGGCTTCGAGTTCGTTCAGCCGCTCGATGCCGCCGTGCGGCTCGTCGGGCTGCAGGATGTCTTCGAGCAGGTTGCTGGCGCGGTCGTCGCCCAGCGCCTTCTTCAGCACGGCGCGGATGTAGCTGGTCGAGCCCAGGTGCAGGGCCGAGAGCTGCTCGGTCTCCTGCCGGAACTCGGCCAGCACGGCGGCCAGCTCTTCCTTGGAGACCGACGTGAGCTTGGACATGGCCAGGCCCAGCGCCTGCACCTCGGAGGTGGGCAACTGGTGCAGCGCGGCGGCGGCGCGGTCTTCGCCCAGCGCCATCAGCAAGATCGCGCCCTTGCGGGTTCCGGTTTCGCTAGTGCTAGTCATTGGTGTTGTTCATCCAGTGCTGGATCAGCGTGGCGACCAGCTTCGGGTCCTTGTCCGCGATCTGGTGGGCGTAGTCCATGTCGGCCTTCTGGCGGCTGGCTTCGCGCTCGCGCAGGCTCTCCGCGGGCGACAGCCCCGGCGTGCCCGGTTCGTCGACCGGAGCGATGGGGGCGGCAACGGCTGCGGCCGGCGGCGGTGCGCCGGCCAGGTGGCGGCGCATCAGCGGACGCACCACGGCCAGCCAGGCGAACAGCGCCAGCAGGGCGAACAGCAGGTACTGCCCCAGGGTCTTGCCGATCTCCACGTTCTCGCGGTCGCGCCAGAACGGGACCTCGGGCGCGGGGCCGGCCTCGGTGTCGCGGGCGAAGGCGCTGTTGACCACGTTGAGCGAGTCGCCGCGCTCCTGGCTGAAGCCCATGGCTTCCTTCGCCAGGTTGCGGATCTGTTCCAGCTCGGCCGGCGTCAGCGGGCGGTTGCTGGTCTTGCCGGCGGCATCCACCGCGTCGCGGTTGTTCACCACCACGGCCACCGACAGGCGCTTCACGCCGCCGGCCGCTTGCTGGATGTGGCGGATGGTGCGGTCCAGCTCGTAGTTGGTCGTGACGTCCTTGCGGGTGTTGCTCGGGCCGTTGGCGGCGGTGGCGGTCGATGCCGCCGTGGCACCCGGCGCGCCCGGTGTTCCTGGCGCACCCGGCGTTCCCGGTGTGGGCGGCGTGCCCGGCGCGTTGGGCGCGCGCGGGCCGACGATCGGCGCGTTCGGGTTCACCGGCGGCTGGTTCGACAGCGCACCCGGCACGCCGCCGGGCGGCGCGCCGTTGTGCTGCGCCGACTCGCTGGTCTGCTGGCTGCGGATGGCCGACTGCGTCGGGTCCTGGTTGGGCTTGTACTTCTCGTCGGTGTGCTCGACCACCGTGAAGTCGATATCGGCCGCCACTTGCGCGCGCACGTTGGCGGTGCCGACGATGGGCTGCAGGATGGCCTCGATGCGGCGGATGTAGCCGGCCTCGATCTCCTGCGCATATTTGAGCTGGCTCACGTCCAGCCCGCGGTCGGCGCCGCGCGCCGAGGACAGCAGGTTGCCGCGCTGGTCGACCACGGTGACGCTCTTGGCGTCCAGGTCGGGCACGCTGCTGGACACCATGTGGACGATGGCGCTGACCTGGCCTTCGTCGATGCTGCGCCCGCGCATCAGGCTCAGCACCACCGAGGCCGAAGGCTTCTTCTGGTCGCGCACGAACAGCGAGGGCTTGGGCAGCGCCAGGTGCACGCGCGCCGACTCGATGGTGCCGATCGATTCGATGGAGCGCGCCAGCTCGCCTTCGAGCCCGCGCTGGTAGTTGATCTGCTCGGCGAACTGGCTGGTGCCGAACTTCTGGTTGTCCATCAGTTCGAAGCCGACGCCGCCGGCCTTGGGCAGGCCCTGGGCCGCGAGCTTCAGGCGGGTTTCGGCCACCTTGTCGCCCGCGATCAGGATCGCGCCGCCGCCTTCGGCGAACTTGTAGGGCACGTTCATCTGCTGCAGCGACGCGATGATCGCGCCGCCGTCGCGGTCCGACACATTGGTGTAGAGCACCTTGTAGTCGGGAGCGCGACTCCACAGCAGGAACGCGGCCGCCGCGGCCACCAGCGCCGCGGCGCCGACGATCATCGGCAGCTTCGGCTGGGCGCGCATGCGGTCCAGGATCGGGGGGAGGCCATCGGCCGCCGGCAGGCTGCCCGCAGGCGCTGCAGTGCTCATTGGCTGGCCTTCGTCATGGCCTTCGGGCCGAGGTGGTCCAGCGCCATGGTGAGAGAGGAGATTCGGTGTTGAGAGGTCATTCCGGGGGGCCGGTGATGTCGTCCGCGGCCTGTTCGTTTCGCGAACGATTGTCAACAGTCGCTGGGAAATTCGATCGGTCGAACAGCCGGGGTTTTTGCCCTCAGTTGAGCGCTTGAATCGGGGTCTTCCCTTGTTACGCTGCACGCAAGCCGGAGGGTTTGGGCCCTCCATGTCAAGTCACGCAGAAGTGTTCACACGGAAAAAGAAATCCTCATGTCGATCAACGCCATCGAATCCGTCTTGCAGCAAATGCGCACCACCGCGCTGGCCACCGGCATCGCGCCCGCGTCGGGTTCGCCCGTCGAGGCGGGTGGTTTCGCGGCCGAGCTCAAGCGCTCGCTTGCCAATATCAGCGGCGCGCAGCAAAGCGCCTATGCGCAGGCCGAGTCGTTCGAGCTGGGCAAGCCCGGCGTGGCGCTGAACGACGTGATGGTCGACCTGCAGAAGGCCAACGTGGCCTTCCAGACCGGGCTGCAGGTGCGCAACCGGCTGGTGACGGCTTATCAGGAAGTGATGAACCTGCAGGCGTGATGCGGGTTGGGGTTGTGGTGTGGGCCGCCGTACATGGAACTTTTTTGTACGCCGCCCTAAATGTTTGAAAGCTCCGGCCGATAACCAAATCAACGATGGCTTGAGTCTGACAGCAGGAGCGGGTCCAGCGTTACGGCCTAAGGCCGGTTACCACAACCTTCGTAAACCAGGAGTCGAAAATGGCATCAGTCATTAATACCAATTCTCTTTCGCTGCTCACGCAGAACAACCTCACGAAGTCGCAATCGGCTCTGAACAGCGCCATCGAGCGCCTGTCCTCGGGCATGCGCATCAACAGCGCCAAGGACGACGCAGCCGGCCAGGCCATCGCCAACCGCTTCACCGCCAACATCAAGGGCCTGACGCAAGCAACGCGCAACGCCAACGACGGCATCTCGATCGCCCAGACGACTGAAGGCGCGCTGACCGAAGTCAACAACAACCTGCAACGCATCCGCGAACTGTCGGTGCAAGCCACGACCGGCACGAACTCGGCCACCGACCTGGACTCGATCCAGGGTGAAATCACCCTGCGCCTGGACGAAATCAACCGCGTCTCGGCACAGACCCAGTTCAACGGCGTGAAGGTTCTGTCGGCTGACGCCGGCAAGCTGACCGTGCAAGTCGGCGCGAACGATGGCGAAACCATCGACATCGACCTGAAGGAAATCAGCGCCAAGACCCTGGGCCTGGACGGCTTCAACGTCAACAACACCGGTTCGAAGAACAAGACCGCAACCGAATCCGACCTGCTGATCGCCGGTTTCAACAAGCAGCCAGTCGCTGGCGGCGTGACCCCGTACACCCGCACGCTCACGGCTGCCGCCAACGGCGCATCGGCCAACGACGTGCTGGCCGGCATGAAGGACGGCGGCAAGGTCGTCATCGGTGGTGCAACGTACACGTACAGCGCCACGAGCAAGGACTACACCGTTGCTGAAACGGGCCGTACCGCCACCAACACGCTCGCCGCACTGACCCCGCCTGCAGGCACCACGGTGACCGCCACCGTCAAGCTCGGCTCGCAGTCGATGAACGTCAAGATCGACAGCAACGGTGCACTGACCGACGCTGGCGACAACTCGGCCCTGTACCTCGACACCACCGGCAACCTGACCAAGACCGGCGCTGGCACCACCGTGGCTGCAACGCTGAGCAACCTGGTCGACAACACCAACGGCATGAAGGCCGCCGGTGACTCCATCACGTTCGCCGCGACTGGCGCCAAGTACACGGTCAACACCCCGGGTGCCGGTACCGCCGCCACGTTCAACGTTGCTGGCGAGAAGGCTTCGGCTGGCCTCGTGGCTGCCAAGATCAACTCGTCGATCGGCACCATCGACCAGACCGGCGCTGGCACCACGGTGTACAACCTGGCCGCTGCCGATGGCAAGACGGACGGCTTCATGGGCGTGAGCGGCCTGACGAAGACCGCCGGCGAGACGATCAACGTCAACGCCAACGGCAACATCACGACCACCAGCGGCAGCATCGTGTATGCCGATTCGACCAAGGCTGGCAGCCTGACGGACCAGGCCGTTGGCGCAGGCAAGGCAACGATCAACCCGTTGAAGGCACTCGACGCAGCCCTGTCGAAGGTTGACCAGCTGCGCAGCTCGCTGGGTGCGGTGCAAAACCGTTTCGACTCGGTGATCTCGAACCTGGGCACCACGGTGACCAACCTGTCGTCGTCGCGCTCGCGCATTCAAGACGCCGACTACGCGGTTGAAGTGTCGAACATGACGCGCGCCCAGATCCTGCAACAAGCAGGTACCTCGGTGCTGTCGCAAGCCAACCAGACCACGCAAGGCGTGCTGTCGCTCCTGCGTTGATCCACAAGGTCTAGTCAGAAGCGAAAGAAATGCCGGCGCCCTCCCGCAAGGGTGGGTGTCCGGCGGGCGCAGGACCCCGGACGCAAGCCGGGACGGCCTGCGCTGTCCTCTGCGGCCATGCCCGATGGCAAGGCCGCAGAGGACAGCGAACACAACAAAAGGTGGAAATGATGTCGAACCCCGTGCCAGCAATCCCCGCGAAGGACAGCCATTGGACGCAGATGCTTGTCAGCGGCGCCCTGGGTGCCGGCACGCGCGGCGGCGCGGTGGCCGGCGCGAAGGACGAAGCCCGGGAAGAGGCAACGCCGGTGCAGCTAGAGCAGGCCGTGCGCCAGGTGAACACGGCCTTGGCGCTGCGCGAAGTCGGGCTGCAGTTCGAGGTCGACAAGGACACCGACAAGCTCATCGTGAAGGTGATCGACCGCACCAGCGGCGAGGTCATCCGCCAGATCCCGAATGAAGACGTCTTGCGCATCGCGAAGCTGATGAGCGAAGGCAAGGGTCTGCTGGTGGACCACGCGGCCTGAGGTCGCACCCGATTCTTCAACTGCAAAAAGCAGCACCCCTCATTCAGGAAACACTCACATGGCAACGATCAGCAGCCTCGGCGTCGGCTCCAACCTCAACCTGACCGACTTGCTCAAGCAACTCGAGACCGCCGAGAGCCAGCCGCTCGTGGCACTGCAGGCGCGCGCCAAGAGCTACACGAGCAAGCTCTCGGCCTACGGCACGATCCAGGGCGCGCTCAGCACGCTGCAGGCCGCCGCCAAGAAGCTGGGCGACCCGACGCTGTTCCAGAGCGTGGTCGGCACGCCGACGGTCAGCGGCATCCTGTCCGCATCCGCCACCGACGTGAGCGCGGCCGGCAACTACACCGTCGACGTGAAGCAGCTCGCGCAGGCGCAGACCGTCATCAGCGGCGGCCAGGCGAACACCAAGACCGCGATCGGCAACGGCACGATCACCATCGACTTCGGCACCGTCACCGGCGGAAAGCTCGATGCCACGACCGGCCAGTACACCGGCGCCACGTTCACGCAGGACACGACCCAGGTCGCCAAGCCGATCACCATCGACCCTTCGAACAACACGCTGGAAGGCATTCGCAACGCGATCAACAACGCCAAGGCCGGCGTGACGGCCAGCATCGTGAACGACGGCAGCGGCACGCCCAACCGGCTGGTGCTCACATCCGCGCAGACCGGCGAGAAGTCGAGCATGCGCATCTCGGTCGACGGCGATGCGTCGCTGAAGAACCTGCTGTCCAACGACCCGTCCGGCACGCAGAACCTGAAGCAGACGGCGGCCGCGCAGAACGCGCAGCTCAACGTCAACGGCATCGACGTCGTCAGCGCGACCAACACCGTCAAGGACGCCATCCAGGGCGCCACGCTGACGTTGGTGAACACCGGCAAGACCGGCCTGTCGCTCAAGGAAAACACGGCCGGCGTGAAGACGGCGATCAGTGATTTCGTCAAGGCCTACAACACGCTGCAGAGCACGGCCAAGACGCTGACGGCCTACGACCCCGACACCAAGACCGCCGCCGCGCTGGTGGGCGACACCACGCTGCGCAACCTGCAGGTGCGCATCCGCCAGGCGCTCATCACGCCGCAGGACGGCGGCCCGAACGACATGAAGGTGCTCGCCGAGATCGGCGTGACCTTCCAGCGCGACGGCACCCTGGCGGTGGACAACGACAAGATCGACAAGGCCCTGGCCACCAACCTGAAGGGCGTGGGCAATCTCTTCTCGAGCGCCGCCGACAGCAAGGGCGGCTACGGCAAGCAACTCGACGCGATCGTGACCGACCTGAACGCCGGTGCGCTGAAGGTGGCCAGCGACGGCGTGACCTCGACGATCAAGGCCCTGGACACCCAGTACGACGCCGCGCAATTGCGCGTGGACGCCGCGGTCGACCGCTACCGCAAGCAGTTCAACCAGCTCGACGTGCTGATCAACAGCATGAACAACACGAAGAGCTACCTCACGCAGCAGTTCAACGCGATGTCGGGCACGAAGTAACAAGACGAAGACCTGGAGCCACAGCCGATGTACACCCCTCACAACTTTCGCACCGGCGCTGGCGCGTACGCGCGCGTCGGCGTGGAAACCAGCGTGATGAGCGCGTCGCCGCACCAGCTCATCGTGATGCTTTTCGACGGCGCCAAGACCGCCATCGGCATGGCCCGCCACCACATGGCGGCAGGCGAGGGCGAAGCCAAGGGCAACGCCATCTCCAAGGCCATCGGCATCGTGGACAACGGCCTGAAGGCCGGGCTGGACGCCACGGCCGCCGGCGATGCCGGCGCCGAACTCGTGGGCAACCTGTCGGCGCTGTACGACTACATCGTGCAGCGGCTGTTTCGCGCCAACCTGCACAACGACGCGGGGGCACTGGACGAAGCCGAGGCGTTGCTCGAGAACATTGCTTCCGCCTGGCGGGAGATCGACGGCCGGGCCCGCGGCTGATGCGCGGGCCGCTAATTGAGAGAAGACAGGAAAAAATGTTAGTCCAGAGTGAGGTCGTTCATTGCTACGAAGAGCTTGCCTCCAGCATCTCGTTGATGCTGGTGCTGGCACGCGCCAAGGAATGGGGCCGGCTGCCGGAGCTGGAGTCCCGCTGCTCGGCGCTGGTCGACAGGTTGAAGGTCATCGAGCCGCAGGAGACGCTGGACGCGACGCAGGTCGAGACGGTGCTGCGCCTGATCGACCGCATCCGCGTGGAGCAGGCCGAGGTGTCCGGCCTGATCAAGCCGCAGATCGAAGATCTCCTTGGCAGGATGGGCCATCTCAATCAGCAGAAGAACCTGGGCAAGGCCTACGGGCCGACCCACTGACTGCCTGACCGGATGCCGCAACCATGAGTGGACTGACCGGACTGATCGATGCGCTGCTGGCTGCGAGGCTGACGCCGCGGCTGGACGTGCTGGGCATCAAGCCTGAAGCCACCATCGGTGCGCCCGGCGCGGCGCTCGCCATCGACAAGCTCGCCAACGATGTGCGGCTGCCTTCCAATGCGGCGCTCGAGCGGCAACTGCCGGGCACGGTGTCCCGTGGCGGCGGCGCGGCGCAGCCCGGTGCGGGCGCGCAGCCCTCGGTGGCAACGCAGTTGTCCATTGCAGCCCGCGTGATCGGCGCGGTGCTGGCGGATCTGCAGGCGGAGCCGGGGCCGGTGCGCGGCGCCGCGCCGCTGTGGCCTTCGCGGCAACCCGCGAGCGCCCCGGCGCTGGCCGGCGCGCTGGCGCAGACGGTGTCGGGCAGCGGGCTGTTCTATGAGTCGCACCTGGCGGAGTTCGCGACGGGCACGCGCACCCTGGCGCAGATGGCACGCGAGCCGCAGGCACGCTGGGCGACGCCTGTTGCTGCTGCGCAAGCTGCCGCAGCGGCAGCGGTGCCGCAGGCGCTTGCACAGGCGCTCGGGTCGGCCGCGCTGCAGGATGCGTTGCAGGCCGGTGTTCCGCAACAGCCCTTTGCATCGACATCGGACGACGGTGCCGCAGGCCAGGCGCCGCGCGCGGCAATGCATGCGAACGCGCCGCAGGGTGCGCCCGGCAATGCGTCGGCGCAAGGCCTTGCCGCATCGCCCGCCGCAAACGCGGCGCCGAATGCGGAGCCGGTTTCTTCCTCCGACGCGGCGCGTGTCCAGGCGGCCTACCGCCAGCCCGAAACCGCATCGTCCGGCAACCTGCTCGATTCGATGCCGGCGCACCGGGCGAACGAGAGCACCCGTCTTGCGGACAGCCCGGCTGCTACGCAGGCAACGCGCGGCGAGGTGATTCATCCGCAGGCCGTGACGCTCGTGCACCAGCAACTCGACCTGCTGGCCAGCGCAGCGTTCCGCTGGAGCGGCCAGGCATGGCCCGACGTGCCGATGGCGTGGTCGATCGAAGAAGAACAACGGCAGGAAGAGCAAGCGAAGTCCGATGCGCGCCATGGCGCGGGCACCGACGAAGAGAGCCAGCGCCGCTGGTCGACCACGGTGTCGCTGGTGCTGCCGCGACTGGGCGACGTCGATCTGCGCCTGAGCGTGAGCGGCCCGACGGTGCAGGCGCACCTGTCCGCAAGCCAGGCGTCCACCATGGCCCGCATGCGCGGCGATACCGGCCGGCTCGCGCAACGCTTCGAGGCCGCCGGCCTTCAACTGCAACAGGTGCAGGTCATGGCGAAGGCGCCCGCATGAGCGACGCCCTGGACAACCGCAACAGCGCGGTCGCGCTCTCGTATGCGGACAAGACCAAGGCGCCCGTGGTCGTGGCCAAGGGCTATGGCGTGGTGGCCGAATCGATCATGCGCGAGGCCCGCGAGAACGGGCTGTATGTGCACTCGTCCGCCGACCTCGTGAAGCTGTTGATGCAGGTCGATCTGGATCAACAGATCCCGCCGCAGCTCTATCTGGCGGTCGCCGAACTGATGGCGTGGATCTATGGCCTGGAAGAAAAGGCCGCAATTCCATCAACCACCGGCGCGGGCCGGCCGGTGCATTAAATAACCTGTGGTTCTATTCAAAGTAATGAATCACCCTGAAATCGAAAAGAAGGCCATTGATCGACTTGTAAAAAGGGTCAATAGTCTTTGTCAATTCAAATTCAGTGACGAATACATTTGCGCGTGAAAAGGTTATCTGTAACAACTAATTTCGCGAATGGAAGTCACTCGCATGGAGCGCTGGAGAGCGTCTTCATAGGAGAGAAGTCTTCGTTGTGTCAGATTCATCCTACGTTTTTTTGCCGATAACATGACAAAGTCTTCAAAGTGTAAAACTTTGTGTATATAATGTATACACGATTGATTGAAACGCGGAGTGGACATGGAATCGGAAATGGAAATGAGCATGGAAAATTGCAATGTCAACGCAAGCGGCGTGATTTCGAGGGAAATCGGCGAGATTAATCTGGCCTATATGCTGCTTGCACAAAAGCTGGTGAAACAGGACCGGGCAGAGGCCATGTTTCGATTGGGCGTGGGGCGCGAGCTCGCCGATTTGCTGGCGAACATGTCGCTCAGCCAGATCGTGAAACTGGCTGCTTCCAACTTCCTGTTGTGCAGCTTCCGGCTGGACGACCGGCCAATGTTTGCGGTGGTCGGCGAGGGCAAGGAGCCCGCGCTGCAACAGGCGCACATGTCGATCCTGATGAGCGCCCGGCAAGCACAGGCGCAGGCACAGCAGGGTCAGGGGCAACTGCGCGATGCAGGGGCGGCGGCCGCATGACGCGCAAGAGCGTCCTGGGCGAAGTCCGGCAGGTTCAGCTTGCCGTCGAACTGATCGGGCTGGGGGCGCGCCTCCAGTTCCTGGAAGCCGCAGTGCAACTGAGCCGGGAGCGCCTGATCCGCCTGTACAAGGAACTCAAGGGCGTCTCGCCGCCCAAGGGCCTGCTGCCGTTTTCCACCGACTGGTACATGACGTGGCTGGCCAACATCCACTCGTCGATGTTCTACAACATCTACCGCTTCATGCTCGATGAAGCCGACGAGGGCGAGCTGCCCGCGCTCATCAAGGCCTACCGCCTTTATTCGGAGCAGGTCGAGTCGCAGGGCGGCGAGGTCGTGCTCGACTTCACCCGTGCCGAGACCATGGTGCGCTTCTTCGACAGCGACATGCTGCAACTGAGCACCTGCAGCCGCTGCGGCGGCCACTTCGTGGCCCATGCGCACGACAACAAGAACGGCTACGTGTGCGTGCTCTGTCGTCCGCCTTCGCGCGCGGGCAAGGCACGCAAGCCCAAGGTGGTGGAAGTGCGCCGTGGCGGCCTGATCGCCGTGGCGCCGGTGCTGGACATCGGCGGCGCTGTCTAGGGAAGTGCCTCGCGCCTTGGTGCGGGGTTTTTGATTTGACGCCTCAGGGCATAGGGGAAGCGCGTGCTGGTTCTGGTTGGATATCTCGTGGTGATCGGTGCGGTCTTTGGTGGCTACGGCCTCATGGGCGGGCACTTCGGCGTCCTGTTCCAACCGGTGGAGTTGCTCATGATCGGCGGCTCCGCGCTCGGTGCGTTCATCGCGGGCAACAACGGCAAGACCATCAAGGCGACCATGAAGGAGCTGCCGCTGCTGCTGCGCTCTTCCAAGCACAACCGCCAGCTCTACATGGACCTGCTGGCGCTGCTGTACGAGCTGCTCGCCAAGGCCCGCAAGGAAGGCATGATGAAGCTGGAGTCCGACGTCGAGGACCCGGCCCAGAGCGAGATCTTCGGCCGCTACCCGAGCATCATGGCGCACGAGGGCATCACCGTCTTCCTGTGCGACTACCTGCGCCTGGTGATCAGCGGCAACACCGACGCGCACGAGATCGAGGCCCTGATGGACCACGAGATCGAGACCATCCGCCACGAGGCCGCCGTGCCCGGCCACAGCCTCTCGCGCGTGGGCGACGCACTGCCCGCGCTGGGCATCGTCGCCGCCGTGATGGGCGTGGTGCATGCGCTGGCCTCCGCCAACCTGCCGCCTTCCGAGATGGGCGCGCTGATCGCGCACGCGATGGTCGGCACCTTCCTGGGCGTGCTGCTGGCCTACGGCTTCGTCTCGCCGCTGGCCTCGCTGATCGAGCAGAAGGTGGAAGAGGGCATGAAGATCTACCAGTGCGCCAAGGTCACGCTGCTGGCCAGCCTGAACGGCTATGCGCCGCAACTGGCCGTGGAGTTCGGCCGCAAGGTGCTGTTCTCGACCGAGCGTCCTTCCTTCACCGAGCTGGATGACCACGTCCGTGAAGTCAAGGCGCGCTGATGCGTCCGCGCGGCGAGTGAAACAGCGAACGAGCAAGCGACCATGAGCGAAGGCAAGCCCCGGATCATCATCAAGCACGTCCACCGGGCGGGCGGCGGCGCCCATCATGGCGGCGGCTGGAAGATCGCCTATGCCGACTTCATGACGGCCATGATGGCGTTCTTCCTCGTCATGTGGCTGCTGTCGATCTCCAGCCCCAAGCAGCGCGAAGGCATCGCCGAGCACTTTCGCATGCCGCTGCGCGTCGCGATGGCCGGCGGCGACAGGAGCAGCCTGAGCACCAGCATGATCCCGGGCGGCGGCGCCGACGTGATGCATGTCGAGGGCGAGGTCAAGCACACCGAGACGGCCAGCGAGGACGAGGCCGACGCCAGCCGCCTGGTCGAGATGAAGAAGAAGCTGGACGAGCTGATCGAGAAGAGCCCGGTGTTCCAGCAGTTCCGCTCGCAGATATTGATCGACATCACGACCGAGGGCCTGCGCCTGCAGATCGTGGACAGCGAGAACCGCCCGATGTTCGAGCTGGCCAGCGCCCGCGTGGTGCCGCACATGCGCGCCATCCTGCGCGAGCTGGCGCCCGCGCTCAACGGCCTGCCGAACAAGCTCACGCTGTCGGGCCACACCGACGCCATCGTCTACACCAACGACCGTTCCTACGGCAACTGGGAACTGTCGGCCGACCGCGCCAACGCCTCGCGGCGCGAACTGGTGACGGGCGGCATGACCGAGGACAAGGTGCTGCGCGTGATCGGCCTGGCCGACAGCATGCACCTGGACCGCGCCGATCCGCGCAACCCGATCAACCGCCGCATCAGCATCATCCTGCTGAACCATCGCACGCAGGAGCGCATCGAGCGGGAGAACAGCAACGACGCAGCCGTCATGCGCGTGGGCGGTTTGCCGTCCGCGGCGAACGCGGGTGGCGGTGTTGCCCGTGTCTCCAGCAGCGAAGCCGCGAAGCCGGCGGCGCCCAAGGCAGCCGTCACGGCGGAATAACAACGACAACACCCAAGTGGCCACGCCAGCGCGCCGGCCCCGGAGCAATCAGATGGACCTCAGTCAATTCACCCAGGCCTTCTTCGTCGAAGCCATCGAGCTTCTTGCGGAGATGGAGCAGTTGCTGCTCGACCTCGACGTCGAGGCGCCGGACAGCGAACAGCTCAACGCCATCTTCCGCGCGGCGCACTCCATCAAGGGTGGCGCGGCGACGTTCGGTTTCACCGCCTTGACCAACACCACGCACGTGCTCGAAACGCTTCTGGACAGGGCCCGCCACGGGCAACTGCGCCTGAGCGGTTCGATGATCGATGCCTTTCTGGAAACGAAGGACGCCTTGCAAGAACAACTCACCGCCTACCAGGCCGGCAAGGAGCCGGACGCCGACAGGGTCGCGCACATCTGTGGCGTGCTTCAGCAACTCGCGCTGGAGAGCGGCGCGGACAGCGCGGCCGCACCTGCGCCCGCGCCGGCACCCGTGGCCGCGCCGGTGGCTGCGGCAGTGGTCGCCGCCGGCGGCGACGGCGTGCTGCGCATCCGCTTCGCACGCCTGTCCGACAGCGAATGCGAGCTGCTTGCCGGCGAGCTGGCCAACCTGGGCAAGGTCCTGTCGCGCACGCGCAGCAACGACCAGTTCACGGTGATGCTGGAGACCACCTGCGACCCCGACGACATCGTGGCCGTGTGCTGCTTCGTCATCGACGAGTCGCAGATCGACATCACGCGCGAAGCCGCTGAAGCAGTGGTGGTGGTGGCAGAGGCGCCCGTGGCGGCACCCGCACCCGAGCCGGCTATCGAGGAACCCGCCAGGCCGACGGCCGCAGCCGCCGCCCCCGTGCAAGCCGCAGCAGCAGCCCCCGGCGCCAAGGAATCCAGCTCCATCCGCGTCGACGTCGAGAAGGTCGACCAGCTCATCAACCTCGTGGGCGAACTCGTCATCACGCAGTCGATGCTCACGCAGGCCGCGACCATGCTCGACCCGGTCGCCTACGAGCGCTTCCTGAGCGGCCTGGGCCATCTGGAGCGCAATGCGCGCGACCTGCAGGAATCGGTGATGTCCATCCGCATGATGCCGATGGACTACGTGTTCAGCCGCTTCCCGCGCGTGATCCGCGACGTCAGCGCCAAGCTGGGCAAGCAGGTGCGCCTGGACACCTACGGCAAGGAGACCGAACTCGACAAGGGTTTGATCGAACGCATCGTCGATCCGCTCACGCACCTGGTGCGCAACAGCCTGGACCACGGCATCGAAACGCCCGAAGTGCGCCTGGCCAAGGGCAAGGACGCCACCGGCCAGTTGCTGCTGTCGGCGCAGCACCACGGCGGCAACATCGTGATCGAGGTCAGCGACGACGGCGCCGGCCTGAACCGCGAACGCATCCTCGCCAAGGCCATGCAGCAGGGCATGGCGGTGAGTGAAACGATGCCCGACGAAGAGGTGTGGCAACTGATCTTCGCGCCCGGCTTTTCCACCGCCGAGCAGATCACCGACATCTCGGGTCGTGGCGTCGGCATGGACGTGGTCAAGCGCAACATCCAGGAGATGGGCGGCCACGTCGAGATCCATTCGCGCGGCGGGCAGGGCACCACCACGCGCATCGTGCTGCCGCTCACGCTCGCCATCCTGAACGGCATGTCGGTCAAGGTGGGTGACGAGGCCTATATCCTGCCGCTGAGCTATGTCATCGAGTCGCTGCAGCCGCTGCCCGAGCACCTGCATTCGATCACCGCCGACGGCCATGTGATCCGCGTGCGCGGCGAGTACCTGCCGCTGATCGAGCTGCACCGCGTGTTCGACGTGGCCGGCGCGCAGACGCATCCCACGCAAGGAATATTGGTGATCGTGCAGGCCGACGACAGCCGCTTCGCGCTGCTGGTGGACGAACTGCTCGGACAGCACCAGGTGGTGGTGAAGAACCTGGAGACCAACTACCGCAAGGTGCCGGGCATCTCGGCCGCGACCATCCTGGGCGACGGCAGCGTGGCCTTCATCATCGACGTGGGCGCGATGCCGCGCATCCAGCGCGCGCAGGCCGCCAGCTCGGCCGCCCTGGCGGGGGCAGCCCGGAGAACGGACACCGTCGCCTTGTGAGCACGCCGACGGAGACCGCCGCATGAGGTTCGATTTTTTCCGCCGCTCCGGGTCCGGAGATGCCGTGTCCGACGACGGCTCGGGCACCGGCGCGACCGCGTCGCATGTGCCGGGCAATGCGGACGACACGGGCGCCGACGGCCAGGTGGCCTACGCCATGCTGCTCGACGGGCATCGCCGCGTCATCGGCTACCGCATGGCGTGGCGCGCCGCGGGCGAAGCAGCGCCCGGTGCCCACGCGGGCGCCGGCGTCAAGGCGCTCATGGACACGCTGGCCCTGCACCTCAACCCCGAGGGCAAGGGGTGGCTGCTCGGTTCGCAGATGCTGTTCGTCGACGTGACGGTCGATGCGCTGTTCCAGAGCGAGCTGCAGTCGCTGCCGGCGCAGAACGTAGTGCTGTGCATGGGCGCCGACGACCTGATGGACGCGGACATGCGCTCCATCCTGCTGTTCCTGCGCGAGCAGGGCTTCGGCTTCATGCTGTGCGGCGCACCGGCGTTGCCGGACGACGCCGAACTGCGCGCCATCGTCACCCATGTCGAGGTGAGCGCGGGCGACGCCGCCATCGTGGCGCGGCTGCAGAACGAGGTGCAACTGGGCCATCCGGCGGTCGAGCTGATCGCGCCGCGCGTGGACAACTGGGCGCAGTTCGACGCCTGCGCCGCGCGCCGCGTGAATGTTTTTGTCGACGGTGCGTTCCGCAATCCGCCGGTGAAGGAAGCTGAAGACGCGCTGCAGCCCGAGTCGCTGCTGATCGTCAAGCTGATGCAGATGATCCAGCGCAACGAAGACGTGCGCGCGATCGAAGGTGCGCTCAAGCACGACGCCGCGCTCACCTACCGCCTGCTGCGCTACATCAACTCGCCTTCGGTCGGCATGGCGGTGGAAATCCATTCGCTGCGCCATGCGGTGGCCATGCTGGGCTACTCGCCGCTGTACCGTTGGCTGTCTTTGCTGCTGGCCACCAGCAACAAGGCCAGCTCGCCCTTCATGATGAAGAAGGCCATCCTGCGGGGCCGCTTCGTCGAGCTGATGGGGCAGGGCATGCTGCCGGCGAGCGAATCCGACAACCTGTTCGTGGCGGGCATGTTCTCGCTGCTCGACCAGTTGCTGGGCGTGTCGATGGAAGGCGTGCTGCGCAAGGTGCAGCTCACCGAGTCGGTGCAGCAGGCGATTTTGTCGCGCAGCGGCCTCTACGGCCCCTTCGTTGCACTGGCCGAAAGCTGCGAGATGGACGACGGCCGCGCGCCGCGCCTGTCGGAGGCGCTGTTCCTCGGTGCATCGCAGGTCAATGCGGCGCAACTGGCGGCGCTGGTGTGGTCGCTCGATGCCGGCCCGGCCGCCACGGACGCTGCCGCATGACCCCGGAAGTGCAGGGCTTTTGCGCGTCTGATCGACCCATTGGAAACGGCGCCCGCTATGTACATTGAAAGCCATGCTTCCAGGCTGGCTGTGACTACCGAGTTCCTCTTTACCGACAACGACTTCTCCAGAATCCGGACCCTCATTCATCGCCGCGCCGGCATCGCCCTGGGCGAGCAGAAGCGGCAGATGGTGTACAGCCGGCTGTCGCGTCGCCTGCGGGAGCTTCAGCTCCCGGAGTTCACCACCTATCTGGATCTGCTGGAGGCCAGCCACGATGGGGAAGAGTGGCAGTTGTTCATCAACTCGCTCACCACCAACCTGACCTCGTTCTTTCGCGAGGCGCATCACTTTCCCGCGCTGGCCGAGCACGTGCGCAAGATGCCGCAGCCGATCACCGTGTGGTGCGCGGCCGCCTCGACCGGCGAAGAGCCCTATTCGATTGCCATCACGCTGATGGAGGCGCTGGGCGAGCGCGCGGGTTCGGCCCGCGTGATCGCCACCGACATCGACACCGCCGTGCTGGCCAAGGCCGCGACCGGCGTGTTCACCACCGAGCAGGTCGCGCGCATGTCGCCCGAGCGGCTGCGGCGCTTCTTCAACAAGGGCACGGGCGCGAACGCCGGCAAGGTGCGCGTGCGCCCCGAGGTCGCCGCGCTCGTCAAGTTCTCGCGGCTCAACCTGCTCGACACCTCGTGGTCGGTGAAGGAGCCGGTCGATGCGATCTTCTGCCGCAACGTGATGATCTATTTCGACAAGCCCACGCAAAAGAAGGTGCTCGACCGCTTCGCGCCGCTGCTCAAGACCAACGGCCTGCTGTTCGCCGGGCATTCCGAGAACGCCTCGCTCGTCAACCAGGCCTTCAAGTCGCTCGGCCAGACGGTGTACGAGCTGTCGCGCACGCGCGCATCGGGTGTGCCATGACAGCGGCATCGAACGCGGCAGCCCCCGACTCGGTGGCCAGCCACCATTATTTCGATCGCGATGTCGGCCTCATGGCCGTCAAGCTGCTGCCCTCCGAGTACTTCGTGACCGCCAACGACACCGTGCTGAGCACCGTGCTCGGCTCGTGCGTGGCGGCCTGCCTGCACGACGTGGAAGCTGGCGTGGCTGGCATGAACCACTTCATGCTGCCCGACGACGGCGAGCCCGGCGTGCGCGATGCAGCCGAGTCGATGCGCTACGGCACCTACGCCATGGACGTGCTGATCCGCGAGCTGGTGCGCGCGGGCGCGCGCCGCGACCGGCTGCGGGCCAAGGTGTTCGGCGGCGGCGCGGTGCTGGCCAACATGACCACGCTGAACATCGGCGACCGCAATGCCGACTTCGTGCTGCGCTACCTGCGCGCCGAGCGCATCGAGATCGCCGCGCAAGACCTGCGCGGCCCGCATGCGCGCCGCGTGTGCTTTCTGCCGTCCACCGGCAAGGCCATCGTGCGCAAGCTGCGCGCGCAGACCGAGGTGCAGTCGATCCAGCGTGAAGAGGGCGAGTTGCTGCGCCGGCTGTCAGGCCAGCGCGCATCCTCCCCCGAGACCGAAAGAACAACAGGCAATGCCGTGGCGGCCCGCATGGCGCCCGCGGCAGCAAACAAAGGAAGCCGGTGAGCGTAAAGAAAATCAAGGTGCTCTGTGTCGACGATTCGGCGCTGATCCGCAGCGTGATGACCGAGATCATCAACAGCCAGTCCGACATGACCGTGGTCGGCACCGCCGCCGATCCGCTGGTGGCGCGCGACCTCATCAAGGTCACCAACCCCGACGTGCTGACGCTCGACGTCGAAATGCCGCGCATGGACGGGCTGGAGTTTCTGGAAAAACTCATGCGCCTGCGGCCGATGCCGGTGGTCATGGTGTCGTCGCTGACCGAGCGCGGTTCCGAGATCGCGTTGCGCGCGCTCGAACTCGGCGCCATCGACTTCGTGACCAAGCCGCGCCTGGGCGTGCGCGACGGCCTGCTCAACTACACCGAGCTGATCGCCGGCAAGATCCGCACGGCCGCCAGCGCGCGCCTGCTGCCCAGCCGCCATGCCGCATCGGCCCGGCCGGCTTCGGACGTGCCGCAGGAGTCGCTGTTGCGCAGCCCGCTGCTGAGTACCGAGAAGCTGATCATCATCGGTGCATCGACCGGTGGCACCGAGGCCATTCGCGAAGTGCTGCAGCCGTTGCCGCCCGACTCGCCCGCGGTGCTGATCGCGCAGCACATGCCTGCCGGCTTCACGCGCTCCTTTGCGCAGCGGCTGGATGGGCTGTGCCGCATCAACGTGAAGGAAGCCGAGCACGGCGAGCGCGTGCTGCCGGGCCATGCCTACATCGCGCCCGGTGGCTATCACCTGTCGCTGGGCCGCAGCGGCGCCAACTACGTGGCGCACCTGGACCAGGAGCCGCCCGTCAACCGCCACCGGCCCTCGATCGACGTGCTGTTCGATTCGGCGGCCAAGCATGCCGGCAAGAACGCCATCGGGATCATCCTGACCGGCATGGGCAAGGACGGTGCCGAGGGCCTGTTGCGCATGAAGCGTGCGGGTGCTCACACGCTGGCGCAGGACGAGGCCAGTTGCGTGGTGTTCGGCATGCCGCGCGAAGCGATCGCGTTGGGTGCGGTGGATGAAGTGTCCCCTTTGAGTGAAGTCTGTCGCCGGGTTCTGGCGCACCTTCGCACGTTCGGCGAACGTGCGAACCGAGTTTGAAAAACGACCTGTGGAGTTGGAAACATCGTGATCGATAAGAGCATCAAAATTCTGGTTGTGGACGACTTCCCGACCATGCGGCGCATCGTGCGCAATCTGCTGAAGGAGCTGGAGTTCCTGAACGTCGACGAGGCCGAGGACGGCGCTGCCGGCATCGAGAAGCTGCGCGGCGGCAACTTCGGTTTTGTGGTGTCCGACTGGAACATGCCGAACATGGACGGGCTGACGATGCTGCAGACCATTCGCGCCGACCCGGAGCTGAAGAAGCTGCCGGTGCTGATGGTCACGGCCGAGGCAAAAAAAGAAAACATCGTCGCGGCTGCGCAGGCCGGCGCCAACGGGTATGTGGTGAAGCCTTTCACGGCTGCCACGTTGGAAGAGAAGATCACCAAGATCTTCGAGAAGCTGGCGAAGGAAGCGGGCTGAAATGAACGCCTGCGTTTCTGTGCGTCGCGTTGTGCGTGACGTGCGAAGGGCTGGGCTGTGTTCGGGGCGCTGCTGTTCAGGGCGGCACTCACGCCGACACGGTGCTCTTTTTCGCGAATGTCCCCCGCTTCGCTCCTCCTTTATTTCGCGAAAAAGAGCCCCGTATCGGCGCGAGCGCTGGACAGAGCAGTCGTTAATCAGCAGTGCACCAGCAGCGTGTCCCTGTGCGAATGACGCCGGGTGCTCCCCGCAGCGAAATAAAGGAGGAGCGAAGCGGGGGACATTCGCGGAGGGGAGTACCCGGTGTCATTCGCACTCGCCCCGAATGAACCCGAGTCCGAACCCGCCCCGCACAGCAGCGCCCCAAACAACAGCACCCCAAACACAAGCAATCCGCAACACAACGCGCGACGGAACACTGACATGACTCTAGATGCAACGGGAGCCGCAGACCCGACAGACACCGCGGAACAATTGCTGGGCCGCATCGGCCAGCTCACACGCCAACTGCGCGAGGGCCTGCGCGAACTTGGGCTCGACAAACAGGTGGCCAAGGCCGCGCAAGCCATTCCGGATGCGCGCGACCGCCTGAGCTACGTGGCCGCGACCACCGAACGTGCAGCGCATCGCGCACTCAACGCCATCGACGTGGCACAGCCGCTGCAGGAAGCCCTGGCGAGCGATGCCAAGGGCCTGAGCCAGCGCTGGGACGAATGGTTCCTGAACCCGATCGAACTCGACCATGCGCGCGAACTGGTGCTGGACACGCGCGGCTACCTCGACGGCGTGCCGCAACGCGCCAGCGCCATCAACTCGCAGTTGATGGAAATCCTGATGGCGCAAGATTTCCAGGACCTGACCGGCCAGGTCATCAAGAAGATGATGGAAGTGGTCAACGACGTCGAGACGCAACTGCTGCAGGTGCTGATCGACAACTCGCCACCCGAAAAGCGCCAGGAGGCCGCGCACAGCCTGCAGAACGGCCCGCAGATCAAGCCCGGCAACCCCGATGCCGTGACCGACCAGGCCCAGGTCGACGACCTGCTGGAGAGCCTGGGCTTCTAGGGCCGCGCGGCCTGATCGATTGTCCGAATTGCAGGGCGATACCGGCCCTGATCGACGGATTGTTCCGAGCGACCGGATTCAATAATTTGGTCTTGAGCAAGGCGTACTTCGCCAGTGCTGGTTCGGAGCATGAATGGCTGAGGAAAGCGATCTCGAAAAAACGGAACCCGCCTCCGAGCGGCGCCTGGAGAAGGCGCGCGAGGAAGGCAACGTGGCCCGTTCACGCGAGCTCACCACCTTCGTCATGCTGGGCACCGCCAGCGCGGGGCTGTGGTTCGCGGCGGAGTCGCTCAACGCGAGCATGAGCGGCGCGCTGCGCCGCGGCCTGCAGTTCGACCGCGCCAGCGCCTTCGATCCCTCGCACATGCTGGCGCAGACCGGGCTCATGGCGCTGCAGGCGCTCATGGCCATCGGCCCGCTGTTCGGCATGATGATCGTGGCGGCGGTGGCCGCGCCGCTGATGCTGGGCGGCTGGATGTTTTCCACCAAGGCCGTCGCGCCGAACTTCGGCAAGCTCAATCCACTGGCCGGCATCGGCCGCATGTTTTCCGCGCAGTCGCTGGCCGAGCTGTTCAAGGCGCTGGCCAAGTCGGCGCTGATCGGCGGCGTGGCCTGGTGGGTGATCGTGAACGACATCGAGCCGGTGATGGCGCTGATGTCGCAGCCCGCGCACTACGCGCTGCCGCACGCGATCGTGCTGGTGGCCAAGCACTGCGCGCTGATCGCGGCCACGCTGTTCCTCGTCGCGCTCATCGACGTGCCGTTTCAGTTGTGGACCTACTTCCGCAAGCTGCGCATGTCGCGCGAAGACGTGCGCCAGGAGCACAAGGAAAGCGAAGGCGATCCGCACATCAAGGCGCAGATCCGCCGCCAGCAACAGCAGATGGCACGCCGCCGGATGATGGCCGAGGTGCCCAAGGCCGACATCGTGCTGACCAACCCGACGCACTTTGCAGTGGCGCTCAGCTACCTCGACAGCGACATGCGCGCACCGCGCGTGGTGGCCAAGGGCACCGAGCTGGTTGCGGCGCGCATCCGCGAACTGGCCAAGGACAACAAGGTCGCCATTCTCGAAGCGCCGTCGCTCACGCGCGCGCTCTACAAGCACACGAAGCTGGGTGAAGAAATCCCGGCGGGCCTGTACACCGCGGTGGCCGAAGTGCTGGCCTGGGTCTACCAGCTCAAGCGCTGGAAGAACGAGGGCGGCGACGCACCCCGCACACCTACCGATCTGCCGGTGCCGGCCGATCTTCAATATTCCGTGGACCCCGCATGAACGCGATGACAAATCTTCTGCGTCTGCCGACGCGAATGCTCTCGGGGGCGCCACTGAAGGGGCTTGCCGGCCCGGTGCTGATCATCCTCATCCTGAGCATGATGGTGCTGCCGCTGCCGCCCTTCCTGCTGGACCTGCTGTTCACCTTCAACATCGCGATGTCTGTGATGGTGCTGCTGGTGAGCATGTACACCATGAAGGCGCTGGACTTCGCGGCCTTCCCTGCGGTGCTGCTGTTCTCGACGCTGCTGCGCCTGTCGCTGAACGTGGCCTCTACCCGCGTGGTGCTGATGCACGGCCACACGGGGCCGGATGCGGCGGGCAAGGTGATCGAGGCCTTCGGCCACTTCCTGGTGGGCGGCAACTTCGCGGTCGGCGTGATGGTGTTCATCATCCTCGTGCTCATCAACTTCATGGTGATCACCAAGGGCGCGGGGCGCATTGCCGAGGTGGGCGCGCGCTTCATGCTCGACGCGATGCCGGGCAAGCAGATGGCGATCGACGCCGACCTGAACGCCGGCCTGATCGGCGAGGAAGTGGCCCGCAAGCGCCGCGCCGAAGTCGCGCAGGAAGCCGACTTCTACGGCTCCATGGACGGTGCCAGCAAGTTCGTGCGTGGCGACGCCATCGCGGGCCTGCTCATCATGGTGATCAACATCATCGGCGGGCTGGTGGTGGGCATGCTGCAGCACGGGCTCGACTTCTCGACCGCCGGCAAGACCTACACGCTGCTGGCCATCGGCGACGGCCTGGTGGCGCAGATTCCGGCGCTGGTGATCTCCACCGCCGCCGGCGTGATCGTCTCGCGCGTGACCACCGACGAAGACGTGGGCAGCCAGCTCACGGGCCAGCTTTTCTCGAACCCGCAGGTGCTGTTTCTCACGGCCGGCATCATCGGCCTGATGGGCATGATCCCGGGCATGCCGAATCTGGCCTTCCTGCTGATCGCGGGCGGGCTGGTGTGGCTGGGCCGCCGCCTGGTGATGCGCAAGCCGCGCGAAGCCGCCGCGCAGGAGGCCGCTGCCGCAGAGGCCGCGAACCTTGCGCCCACGGCCGAGATGGCCGAGGCCACCTGGGACGACGTGGCCATGGTCGATCCGCTGGGCATGCAGGTCGGCTACCGCCTGATCCCGCTGGTGGACCAGTCGCAGCAGGGCGAGCTGCTGGGCCGCATCAAGAGCATCCGCAAGAAGATCGCGCAGGAGGTGGGCTTTCTGGTGCCGGTGGTCCACATCCGCGACAACCTGGAGATCAAGCCCAACACCTACGTCATCAGCCTGAAGGACGTGGAGATCGGCCGGGGCGAGGCCTTCCCCAACCAGTGGATGGCGATCAACCCGGGGCAGGTCACCGGCACCTTGCCTGGCACGCCCACGCGCGACCCGGCCTTCGGCCTTGCCGCGACCTGGATCGACGCGAGCCAGCGCCAGCAGGCGCAGGTGTACGGCTACACCGTGGTCGATGCCTGCACCGTGATGGCCACGCATTTGAACCACCTGATCCAGACCCACGCCGCCGAGCTGCTGGGCCGCCAGGAAGTGCAGCAACTGCTCGACCAGATCGGCAAGACCGCGCCCAAGCTCACCGAAGACCTGGTGCCCAAGGTGCTGTCGCTCAGCACGCTGCACAAGGTGCTGCAGAACCTGCTCGACGAAGAGGTGCCGATCCGCGACATGCGCACCATCCTCGACGTGATGGCCGAGCACGCGCCGACCATCAAGGACCCGACCGAGCTGACCACGCTCACGCGCCTGGCGCTGGGCCGCGCCATCACGCAGCAACTGTTCCCGGGCGACACCGAAATGCAGGTGATCGGCCTGGACGGCTCGCTCGACGGCGTGCTGCAACAGGCGCTGACCAACAGCAGCGGCATCGAGCCCGGCATTGCCGACAACCTGCTGCAGCAGGCGCAGGCCGCGATCGTGCGCCAGGAGCAGATGGGCCTGGCGCCCGTGCTGGTCGTGCAGCACTCGCTGCGCGTGCTGCTGTCCCGTTTCCTGCGGCGCAGCCTGCCGCAGCTCAAGGTGCTCTCGCATGCCGAGATACCTGATTCCCGCACCATCAAGATCACCGCCGCCATTGGAGGACGAGTTTGAATTCCCAGCAGACCGACATGCGCGACGTGCGCACCACCGCACGCAAATTCGTCGCGGCCACCGGCCGCGAGGCCCTGCGACTGGTGCGCGAGGCGCTCGGCGCCGAAGCCATCGTGCTCACCCACCGCGCCACGGCCGAGGGCGTGGAGATCGTCGCCATGGCCGAAGGCGATGTGCAGGACGCGCTGGAGAAGGCCGCGCCCGCCATCCAGGTGGAACCCGTCGTGCCGGTGGCGCCGGTTGCCGCGCCGGCACCGATGCCGCTCGCCGCGATCGCGGCTGCGGCGGCGACTGCACCGGCGGACACGGCCGTGCTCAGCGAACTCCATTCGATGCGCGGAATGATCGAGGAACAGCTCGCCAGCGTGGTCTGGAGCGACAAGCAGCGCCGCGACCCGGTGCGCGGCCGCCTGCTGCGCACGCTGCTCGGTGCCGGCTTCAGCGCGCGGCTGTCCAAGGCCATGCTGGAGAAGTTGCCCACCGGTCAGACCTATGCGGAAGGCATGGCCTTCGTGCGCTCCGAACTCATTCGCGCCGTGCCGGTGCATGAAGACGAAGACGCGCTGTTCGCGCAGGGCGGCGTGTATGCGCTGATGGGCCCCACGGGCGTGGGCAAGACCACCACCACGGCCAAGCTGGCCGCACGCTGCGTGATGCGCTTCGGCGCCGACAAGCTCGCGCTGGTCACCACCGACAGCTACCGGATCGGCGCCTACGAGCAGCTGCGCATCTACGGCGAAATTCTCAATGTGCCGGTGTATGCCGTGAAGGACGCGGCCGACCTGCACCTCGTGTTGCAGGACCTGCGCGACAAGCACATGGTGCTGATCGACACCGTCGGCATGAGCCAGCGCGACCGCGCCGTGTCGGAGCAGATCGCCATGTTCGGCAGCAGCCAGCGGCCGGTCAAGCGGCTGCTGCTGCTCAACGCGACCAGCCACGGCGACACGCTCAATGAAGTGGTGCATGCCTACCGCAACGGCAACGAGCTGACGGGCTGCATCTTCACCAAGGTCGACGAGGCCACGCACCCGGGCGCGCTGATCGACACCGTGATCCGTCACCGCCTGCCGGTGCACTACATCTCCAGCGGCCAGAAGGTGCCCGAGAACCTGATGAAGGCCGACCGCGCGCAACTGGTGGACAGCGTGTTCCAGCCGCGCCAGCACAGCCCGCTGTTCGTGCCTGCGGAAATCGATCTGCACGACGAACCCGCAGGCGCGGGCCCGTCGGCGCAGGTGGTGCAGGCACAGGGCGAGACCGACCGCCTGCGCCTGAAGTACCAGAACCTGATTCGCGCCATGGCGCACGACGCGCAAGAGCTGGCCACCGCCGCGAGCGCGCTGGCCGGCGCGCAGATCGGCTTCGAGCGCGCGCGCGGACTCTGGCGCCAGGCGGAAGACGATGCGATCGGCCACAAGGCGGTGCTGCAGGATCTGTCGGAACACGCCCGCGGCGAAGTCGCCGCCGGTTGCGAGACCCATGTGCTCGCGCTGTGCGGACAGGTCGGGCTGCGCTCCAGCGAAAGCGGCGATGCCTATGAATGCCACGGCAGCCTGCTGCTGTCGGACCGCACGGGCCTGCCGCTGGCCGCGCCGAACCAGTGGCTGTCTACCGCCGCCACGCGCGGCGCGACGGATGCCACGCGCAGGCCCGGCATGCGCCAGGTGCAGTGGCTGCGCCAGCAGGATTTCGGCAAGTCGCTGGTGCATGTGCTGGGCAAGCTGCCCGGCCTTGAATTCGTGGTGCAGTGGCAGGCCACGGGCCAGCGCTGGCTGGCGCGCGCGCCGGGCTCGACGGCGGTGATCGATCCGCGCACCGGCGCCGCCTGCACGCTCGCACGCATCGGCTTCGACTACGGCGAAGCGCGGCCCGTGAGCTTCCGTGGCAAGCCTGCGCTGCAGTGTGATGCGCATGCCGAGGTGGTGCCGCGCCCCGGCGCTGCCGCCGTGGCCGCCGGCATCGGCCGCGAAGCGATGCCCACGCTGCGCTGCGTGGCCACGAAGGTGATCGATGCACGCAGCCGCAAGCTGCTGTCGCAAAGCTATGCGCTGTCCAACGTCGGCAGCGAAGTCGGCGCGCAGCAGCTTGCGCAATGGCAGGGCTGGGCCAACGAGGCCGAGCCGTGCTTTCGCCTGATGCGCGACGGCGTGCAACTGGTCGGCGGCATGGGCGAGCTGGGCGACCCGAACATGATGAAGCGCCTGCTGATCGCCGGCCAGATGAGCACCACCGTGTGGCGCCTGCTGCAGGCGGACGGCGAATGGGCCGGGCGCACGCGCATGCTGCTGAGCCAGTTGACGGGGCGCCCCGTGCGTGCCGGCCGGCCGATGACCGGCGGCGCGCTGTATGCGGGCGTGGGCAAGTTCTTCCTGCTGCTCGAAGCGCTGGGCACCGAATCGACCGCGCCCACGCAGGCGCCGCGCGCACTGGCGCAGATGGGGTGAGGCGCATGGCATGAGCAAGCGGGTCACGGATCAGGCAGACGGATTGCGGCGCCTGCTCGCGCAGACGCCGACGCGGGTTGTCGCCGTGGCGGGCATGGGCCCCGGCGCGGGTGCCACCACCACTGCGATGAGCCTGGGCGCGGCGCTGGTGCAGCAGGGCAAGCAGGTGCTGCTGCTGGACGAGCATTGCCCGAAGGTGCGCTCGGCCTGCGACGGATGGGCCATCGATCCGCTGGGGAACCTGGCCGATGTTGCGAGCCAGCGCCTGACGATCGAGAAGACCGCCGCGCGCGCGGCCTGCGGCGTGCACGTGCTGCCCGCACCGCCCGGCGTGGCTGACGACGCGACCGACCCGCGTTCGATGTGGCCCAGCGGCGTGGTCATCGTCGATGCGGCCTTCGATGGCGAAGGCCGGCTGTCGGCGCTGGCGCAGGGCGCGGACGAACTGCTGCTGGTGCTGCAGCCGCATCCCGCATCCATCACCTCGGCGTATGCGGGCATCAAGCGCCTGCACTACGCGCACGGGCTCCAGCAACTGCGCTTTCTGGTCAACGGCGTGGCCGATGTCGAGGGCGTGCGGAAGATCATGAGCAACCTGGCCAATGCGGGCAGCCGCTATCTCGCGCTGTCGCTGCAGCCGGCCGGCTGGGTGCGGTCCGATGCGCGGCTGGCCGATGCATGGCGCCTGCGGCAGACCGTGGTCGAGGCTTTTCCCGCGAGCGCGGCCGCTGTCGATTTCCGCCGCATCGCCGACGACATGGGGCGCTGGCCGTGGCGCGAGGCGGCAACGCGCGCGCCGTCGGGCGGGCGCGCCGCTGCGCTGTTGCCGTCGTTGTCGCCATCGCCGCACGCGGTCGCCGCCTGAGCTGGACGAAACCGGAAAAGGACGGCCGTGTACACCGCACAGGGAACCATCGAGAAATCGCATCTGCTGGCGCAGCACCAACCGCTGGTGCGCCGCATCGCGCTGCAGATGATGGCCAAGCTGCCCGCCAGCGTGGAGCTGGACGACCTGATCCAGGCCGGCATGCTGGGCCTGCTGGACGCATCGAGCCGCTACCAGGACAACCGTGGCGCGCAGTTCGAAACCTTCGTCAGCCAGCGCATCCGTGGTGCCATGCTCGACGAGCTGCGCGCCAACGACTGGGGCTCGCGCGGCCTGCGCCAGTCGGCGCGCGGCATCGAGAAGGCGATTCAGGCGCTGGGCCACCGGCTCGGGCGCGCGCCCACCGAGGGCGAGATTGCCAAGGAACTGAAGATCGACCTGGAGGCCTACCAGTCGATGCTGCAGGAGATCCAGGGCTGCCAGCTTCTGTACGTCGAAGACTTTGCCAAGGGCGAGCCCGACAACCCTTTCCTCGACACGCATGCGCAGGACACGCGCAAGGACCGCCGCAGCAGCGACGATCCGCTGGAGCAACTGCTGGAGAGCGGTTTTCGCCACCAGCTCGTGGACGCCATCGGTGCGCTGCCCGACCGCGACCAGTTGCTGCTGAAGCTCTACTACGAGGAAGAGCTGAATCTGCGGGAAATTGGCGCGGTGCTCGAAGTGAGCCAGTCGCGCGTGTGCCAGTTGCACAGCCAGGCGATCAGCCGGCTGCGGGCGAAGCTCAAGGACGTGCTGTAGCGGGCGGTCGTTTCAGGCCTTGTCGGCGAGCGGAAATTCCTCGGCACTGAACACGGTGTGGAAGACCGTGCCGTCGAACATCTCGAACAGCGTCTTCGACACTTCGCGGCTCTCGTAGCGCACGGGAGAATCCAGCGCGCGTGCGATGTCCTCACGGCTCGCGTAGCGGATGGACAGCACCATCGCCAGCTCGGGATCGCTCACATCGCTTTCGAGCTGGCGCAGCACGCGCACTTCGAGCGCGCCGGGAAAGCGGGTCCACAGCGGCACGAGCTTGTCGTGCACGTGGCGGTCGAAGGCTTCCTGCATGCCTGCCTTGACCTGGCCCCTGAAAAACGCGCAGCGGATGAACATGGATTTCTTCTTTCCGGTTTGAAAACTGTGGGGTGTGCCGATGCGCGGATCAGGCGCGGTCGTAGCCGCTGAACTGCCGCATCATGGCGGCCGTGTCCTCGGCGCCGAGGCCGGCCGCAACGAAGCTGCGATGCAGCTCCGAGACGGCACCGGTCAGCGGCAAGGGCAGGCGTTGCCCCTGTGCAAAGGCCTGCACCGCTTCGAGGTCCTTGAGCATGTTGTCGATGCGGCCGGTGGGCGTGTAGTCGCGCGCGGCCATCTTGGGTCCGAACTCGCGCAGGATCTGGCTGTCGGCGCGGCCACCGGCCAATGCGGCGGGCAGCTTCGATGCATCGACACCGCCGGCTTCGGCCAGCCGCACCGCCTCGGCCACGGCCTGGAAGCCGATGGCGCACAGGAGTTGGTTGACCAGCTTGGTGGTCTGGCCCGCGCCGCTCTCGCCCATGTGCGTGTAGTTGGCGCACAGGCTGTCCATCACGGCGCGTGCGCGCTGCACGTCGTCGGCGCTGCCGCCCGCCATCACCGTCAGTTGGCCGAGCAGCGCCTTGGGCGCCCCGCCCGAAAGCGGCGCATCGACGAAGCCCATGCCGGTGCGCTCGCGCAGCGACTGCGCGAGCTTGCGGGTGGACGGCGGGTCGATGGAGGACATGTCGATCAGCAGCCGCTGCGCGTCGGCGGGTGCGGCGGCAATGCCGGCCTCGCCGAAGATCGCGCGCTCGACCACGGTGGCCGAGTTGAGGCTGGTGATGACGAAGTCGCTCACTGCCGCAGCCGTGGCCGCCGTGCCGGCGACCCGGGCGCCATTCGATTTCAGCGCGTCGACCTTCTGCGTGTCGAGGTCGAACACGCTGACCGTGTGGCCGCATTCGAGCAGCCGGCGCGCAATGGCCGAGCCCATGATGCCGACGCCGATCACGGCCACGCGCTGGCTGGCGGGTGGGGTGGAAGAAGATGAGCTCATGCGGGCGCTTTCATGGAGGCGGCCTTCGCGCATTGGAGAAGCTGCGCGCCGGACACGGTGCTACAGGCTCGCGGTGATGCCGCCGTCCACGTACAGGATGTGGCCGTTGACGAAGCTCGATGCGTCCGAGGCCAGGAAGATGGCCGCGCCGCCCAGCTCTTCCACGTCGCCCCAGCGGCCGGCGGGCGTGCGGCCCGAGAGCCACGAGGTGAAGGCCTCGTCGGCCACCAGCGCCTGCGTCAGTTCGGTCTTGAAGTAGCCCGGCCCGAGGCCGTTGACCTGGATCCCGTACTTGCCCAGGTCGATCGCCATGCCCTTGGTGAGCATCTTCACCGCGCCCTTGGTGGCGGCGTAGGGCGCGATGCCGGGGCGGCCCAGCTCGCTTTGCACCGAGCACACGTTGATGATCTTGCCGCGCTTGCGCTCGATCATGCGTTGCGCCACGAAGCGGCCGACCAGGAACACGCTGTCGATGTTGGTGGTGGTGATCTTGTGCCAGGCATCGATGGGGAATTCCGCGAACGGGCCGCGATGCTGCATGCCGGCGTTGTTGACGAGGATGTCGATGGCGCCGATGTCGGCTTCGATGGCGGCCACGCCGGCTTCGACCGCTGCGGCATCGGTGACGTCGAAGGCCACGGCTTCGGCCGCGACGCCCTGGGCGCGCAGCGCATCGCGGGCCGCGGCGAGCGAGGCGGCATCGCGCGCGTTGAGCACGACACGCGCGCCGGCCGCGCCAAGCGCCTGTGCCAGCGCGAAGCCGATGCCTTTGCTGGAGCCGGTGATGAGGGCGGTGCGCCCGGACAGATCGAACAGTTTCAAAAGAAGCTCCTGGGGAGTGGGGCGCAACGGCGTGCCTGATGCGTGACAGCGGGGATAAGTTACCGGTATCTTATTGGATCGTCAACCCGGTAAAACCTGCGTTGCAGGATTTATGCTCGATCAATTAGAGTTACCGGTATCCTTTGAATTTCATCGACCCGAAACGCCATCCGCAGGAGACCCGCTTGACCGCTACCGCTACATCCCCGCACGTGCTGATGACTGGCACCTATCCGGAATGGGACATGGTGCCGATGCAGGCGGCCTACACGCTGCATCGCCTGTGGGAGGCGGCGGACCGGCAGGCCTTCATCGCCGAGCACGGGCCGAACATTCGCGCCATCGCGACGCGCGGCGAACTGGGCGCCAATGCCGAGCTCATCGCGGCCTTGCCGAAGCTGGAGCTGATCGCCTGCTACGGCGTGGGCACCGATGCCATCGACCTGGCCGCCTGCCGCGCGCGCGGCATCCGCGTGAGCAACACGCCCGACGTGCTCAACGGCGATGTGGCCGACCTGGCCGTGGGGCTCACGCTGGCGCTGCAGCGGCGCATTGCGGCCGGCGACACCTTCGTGCGCAGCGGTGCCTGGGCCAATGGCGGCGTGCCGCTGGCAACGCGCGTTTTCGGCCAGCGCATCGGCATCGCGGGCTTCGGCCGCATCGGCGGCACCATCGCGCGGCGGCTCTCGGGCTTCGATGTGGAACTGGGCTACTTCAGTCGCACGGCGAAGCAGGACAGCCCGCACCGCCATTTCAGCAGCCTGCCGGCCATGGCCGACTGGTGCGATGTGCTCATCGTCATCCTGCCCGGCGGCGAGGCCACGCGCGGCATCGTCAATGCGCAGGTGCTGCAGGCGCTCGGCCCCAAGGGCTGGCTCGTGAACGTATCGCGCGGCACCACGGTCGACGAAGGCGCGCTGCTGCAGGCATTGGAATCGCGCAGCATCGCCGGCGCGGCGCTCGACGTGTTCCTCAACGAGCCGCGCATCGATGCACGCTTTGCGGCGCTCGACAACGTGGTGCTGACGCCGCACCAGGGCAGCGGCACCGAGCAGACGCGCCGCGCCATGGGCGAGCTGGTGCGCCGCAACCTGGAGGCCCACTTCGCGGGCCAGCCCCTCATCACCCCCGTGGCCTGAAGAAAGAAAAAACATCATGCGTTTGCGTTGCATGTGCCTCGTGATCCACGCGCCCGACGACCTGCGCCTGGACGAACAGGACGCCGGCGAGATCGGTCCCGGCCAGGTGCTGGTGAAGGTCGGCATGGGCGGCATCTGCGGGTCTGACCTGCACTACTTTCACAACGGCGGCTTCGGCACCGTGCGCATCAAGGAGCCGATGGTGCTGGGCCATGAAGTGGCCGGCACCGTGGTGGCGGTGGCGCCGGGCGTGGAGAGCGTGCGCATCGGCGACAAGGTGGCCGTCAACCCCAGCCGGCCTTGCGGCGCCTGCAAGTTCTGCCTCGAAGGCCTGCCCAACCAGTGCCTGGACATGCGCTTCTACGGCAGCGCGATGCGCACGCCGCATGTGCAGGGCGCCTTTCGCAACATGCTGCTGTGCGAGGCCACGCAATGCGTGAAGGTGGCCGACCACATACCGCTGCGGCTGGCGGCGCTGGCCGAGCCGTTCTCGGTCGGGCTGCATGGCGTCTCGCGCGCCGGGCCGCTGCTGGGCAAGCGCGTGCTGGTGTCGGGCTGCGGGCCCATCGGCGTGCTGGCGATCGCGGCGGCGCGCGCGCACGGCGCGGCCGAGATCACCGCCACCGACGTGGTCGATGAGCCGCTGGCGATTGCACGCGCCATGGGCGCCGACCAGACGATCAATGTCGCGCAGGACAAGGCCTGGGTGTCGCGCTACTCGGCCGACAAGGGCACCTTCGACGTGATGCTCGAATGCTCGGGCAACGAACGCGCGCTGCGCGACGGCCTGGAGGTGATGCGCCCGCGCGGCGTGGTCGTGCAGCTCGGCCTGGGCGGCGACGTGAGCATTCCGCAGAACATGGTGGTGGCCAAGGAGCTGAGCATCTGCGGCTCGTTCCGCTTCCACGCCGAGTTTGCGCTGGCGGTGCGTCTCATCAACGAAGGGCGGGTCGACCTGTCGCCGGTGGTGACGCACACCTTTCCGATGCTGAAGGCGCGCGAGGCCTTCGAGCTGGCGAGCGACCGGAAGCAGGCGATGAAGGTGCTGATCGACTTTGCGGATACCGCCGTCGCGCAACCGCAGTGAGCGAAGGCCGCGGGTTGCCGGGCGAGGTCAGGCGATCATCGATTCGAGGTCCGCGGCAAGCACGCGCGGTGCCGGCATCTCCTGCACGATGTCTTCGGTGATGCCGACGGCCATGGCGGACTGGCTCGGCCAGAAACCACCGACGTTGCTCAGGTCCACGCCCTGGCGCTCCAGCGCCACGCGCCACACGGCCAGGTGAAGAACGCCGCCGAGCGCATCGGGGTGTTCCGACTTCGCCGGGCTCACGAAGCTCGAAAGCGCACCGACCAGGTCGGCAGCGAAGTCCCAGCGCCGCGCCAGCGACGCGCTCACATCGCCGTAGTGGTAGCCGAACTCGACCAGTTCCAGTTGCGCGCGCCCCAGCGCATCGAAGGGGTGAAGGGTGTTCAGCGCGGCGATGCGCTCGGGCATCGCCTGCGCCATGAGCAGGTGGCCGATGGCGTGCATGCTGCCCGCGGTGAATGCCAGGTTGGCATCGACGCGACGGGTCTTGGACGCCAGGTACCGCGAGACCGACGCCACGCGCAGGCTGTGGGCCCAGAAGTCGGGAAGGTTGACGCCCTCCACCTTCCTGAAGGCGCCGGACAGGCCCGAACTCACGACCAGCGAGCGGATGGTGGAGAGGCCCAGCATCAGGATCGCGCCCTGGATCGACGAGATCTTTCGCCGAAGCCCGAAGAACGGCGAGTTGACCATCTGCAGCACCCGCGCCGCGAGCACCTGGTCCAGCTCGATCCGGTGCGCGATGGCCGCGAAGGGCACATCGTCGTTGCGCAACATCACGATCAGATCGGACACCACCTTCGGGACGGTGGGGAGCGACTCGTCACTGGCAAAGAGTTCGTCGAGTGTCATGGCGCGAAGGGGATGTTGCGTATGTATGCAAAAGATTTTGCGCTCGCGCACCGCCTGGCGAACCACCGATCCGTGCGAATCTGTAATTTCTACGGATTCCCGTAGGTGCGGCCTGGCGGGGCGATGCCGGCCTCGCCCGGAGGCTTCGGAACCGCCTCAGGAGCTTTCGCGCTGCTCGATATGGAACGGAATCATCACCGTCTCCGCAGGCGGCCGGTGCCCGTCCCGCGTGCCGTCGATCACCCGCAGCAGCAGCTCGCCCGCGGCCTTGCCGATGCCCACGCAATCCACCGCCACGGTGGTGATGCGCGGGTGGCAGGCGCGCGCCACCTCGAAGTCGCCGAAGCCCGCGATCGCGATGCGGCCCGGCACGTCCCAGCCCTGGCGCTGGCATTCCATCAGCGCGCCGAAGGCCGAGAGGTCGGACACGCACAGCACGGCGTCCACGTCGGGCCATTGGCGGATCAGTTGCGCCACCGCCTCGCCGCCTTGCGCCATCGAGATCGGCGGCTGGCCGAAGCTGATGACGCGTCCGTCGGGCAAGCCCAGTTCGCGGATCGCATGCGCATAGCCGCGCTGCCGGTCGGCACCGCGCGTGTCGCGGTTCGAGGTGCCCCCGATGTAGGCGATGCGCCGGTAGCCCTTGCCGTGCAGGTGCCGCACCATCGCGGCGGCGGCCTCGGCGTTCGAAAAACCGACCGTGTGCCCGATGGGCGTGGCGGGCAGGTCCCAGGTTTCGACGACCGGCACGCCGGCCGCCTGCAGCATGGCGCGCGCGGCGGGCGTGTGGGCGCCGCCCGTGAGGATCACGCCTTCGGGCCGGCGCGCGAGCATGGCGCGCAGCAGGCGCTCTTCGGTCTCCACGCGGTAGTCGGTGTAGCCCAGCAGCACCTGCAGGCCGCGCGCTTCCAGCGCCGCGGTGATGCCCTGCGCGGTCTCTGAAAAGTTGGAGTTGTTGAGCGAGGGGATCAGCACCGCGATGAAGCCCGAGCGCTTGCTGGAGAAGGTGCGTGCCGTCTGGTCGATCACGTAGCCCATCTCTTCGCAGGCCTGCAGGATGCGCTGGCGCAGCGCCTCCGAGGTCACGCGGTCGCTGCCCACGCTGCGGTTGAGCGCGCGCGAGACCGTCATCTTCGAGACGCCGACGCGCGCGGCCACATCGGCCATGGTCGCCGGGCGGGAGAGGGGGGCGGGGGCTTTGGTCGGGGGCAATGGGCGCTCTCTGGAAATCGGGTTCGAGGATATGCGACAGGACGCGCCGGGGTTGATGAGATACCGATAACGACTGAAGGGCCTCTTTGGATGCCGGAAGAACTTCGCTTTCTCTGAAAATTCTAGAGATAAAAGTCCACAGAGGCATCTGCGGGAAAAGCCTAAGTTACCGGTACCTTTTTGATGCCAGACTTCAGCCATGCCCATCGAAGTCTTCGACGCCCGCTTTTCTTTCGTCGCGCCACAGGCCGGCACCGCGCTCGAGCGCCTGTGCACCGGCGCCATCTGGAGCGAAGGCCCGGTGTGGATGAAGGAAGACGGCGCGGTGCTGTGGAGCGACATTCCCAACAACCGCATGCTGCGCTGGCACGCCGACACCGGCATGCAGGTGTGGCGCGAGGCCGTGGAGTTCACCAACGGCCACACGCGCGAAGCTGACGGCGCGTTGCTGCATTGCTCGCACGGCCTGCGCGCCATCGTGCGTACGCGCTTCGCGCCGGGCGGCCTCGTGCCGCTGGCCGACGAAGTGCTGGTCGACCGCTACCAGGGCCGCCGGCTCAACTCGCCCAACGACGTGGTCGTCAAGCGAGACGGCAGCATCTGGTTCACCGATCCGCCCTACGGCATTGCGTCCGACCATGAAGGCCACAAGGCCGAGAGCGAGCTGGGCCGCAACCATGTCTTTCGCCTCGACCCCGCCAACGGCGCGCTGCGTTCGGTGAGCGACTTCGTCGAGGAGCCCAATGGCCTGGCCTTCTCGCCCGATGAAAGCATCCTCTACGTGAGCGACACCTCGGCGGCCTTGCGCAGCGATGGCTCGGGCCATCACCACATCGTCGCGTTCGACGTGATCGGCGGGCAGGACCTGGCCAACCCGCGCGTGTTCGCGGTGGTGAACCCGGGGCTGTCCGATGGCTTTCGCGTCGACGTGCACGGCTTCGTCTACACGAGCAGCGCCGACAGCGTGCAGGTCTACCACCCCGACGGCACGCGCATGGCGCGCATCGCGGTGCCGGAGAAAGTGGGCAACCTCACTTTCGGAGGCGCGCAGGGCAACGAGCTGTATGTGTGCGCCTCGACCTCGCTCTATCGCATCCGCCTGAACACACGGGGAGCGACCTGCGCATGAGCAACACGCCGCATCTGCTGCAGTTCCAGTCCATCAGCAAACGCTTCGGCGGCACGCAGGCCGTCGACAACGTCACGCTCGATGTGCGCGCCGGCGAAATCCTCGCGCTGCTCGGTGAGAACGGCGCCGGCAAGTCGACGCTCATCAAGCTGCTCGCGGGCATCTACCCCGCGGACCAGGGCGAGATTTTTTTCGACGGCCGCGCGCAGGCCGACTGGCGGCGCAACGACCGGCGCGAACAGCCGGTGGCCTTCATCCACCAGGACCTCGGCCTTGTCGAGTGGATGACGGTGGCGGAGAACGTGTGCCTTGGCACCGGCTACCCGCGCCGCTTCGGCCTGATCGACTGGTCCGCTGCCAGCACCATCGCGCGCCGCGTGATGGCGCGCGTGGGCTGCGACATCGACCCCGGCCGCCGCGTGTTCTCGCTCACACGTGCCGAAAAATCCCTGCTCGCCATCGGCCGTGCGCTCGAAGTGAAGGCGCGGCTGCTGGTGCTCGACGAGCCCTCGGCCAGCCTGCCGATGAGCGACGTGGAGCGCATGTTCGGCGTGCTGCGCGCGCTGCGCCGTCAAGGCATGGCGATGCTGTACGTGTCGCACCGGCTCGACGAGGTCATGGCGATTTCCGACCGCGCGGCCGTGATGCGCGACGGCAAGCTGGTGGCCGTGAAGACCACGGCCGGGACGAACGAAGGCGAACTCGTGGGCCTGATCGTCGGCAAGGCCCTGTCGGCTTCGGTGCAGAAAGCCAGGGCGCCTGCGCGCCGCGAACCCGTGCTGCGGCTCGACGGCGCGGCCAGCGGCAACGCCGGGCCGTTGAGCCTGGCCGTGCATCGCGGCGAGGTGCTGGGGCTGGTGGGCCTGCGCGGCGCGGGGCATGAAGCGATCAGCCGCGCCATCTTCGGACGCGAGCCGTTGTCGGCCGGGCGCATGGACCTGCTGGGCAAGACGTGTGCTTTCACCTGCCCCGCCGATGCCATCCGCGCCGGCGTGGCCTACGTGGCCGGCGAACGGCTCGAAGAAAACCTCGCTGGTTCGATGACCGTGCTGGAAAACCTCTTTCCGAATGCCGCGATGCATGGCGACCGCGGCCTGGCCTTCGGCCGCCCGCGCCGCGAGAACGACAGCGCGCTCGCGCTGATCCGCCGCTTCGACGTCAACCCGCCCGCACCGTCGGCCGAAGTGCAGCAGCTCTCGGGCGGCAACCAGCAGAAGGTGGTGCTGGCGCGCTGGTTCCATCTGGACAAGCCGCTCGTGGTGCTCGAAGAGCCGACCGCCGGTGTCGACGTCGGCGCCAAGCGGCAGATCTACGGCGTGCTGCGCGAACGCGCGGAGGCCGGCACGGCGTTGGTGGTGGTCTCCACCGACTTCGAGGAAATCGCGACCGTGTGCACCCGCGTGCTCGTCTTTCGCGACGGGCTGATCGCCGCCGAACTCGAAGGCGATGCGATCACGGTCGAAAAACTTCTGGCATTGGCAGCAGGCGCCGTCGTGGCGCACGAGGAAATTTCCGCATGAGCAGTTCGATCAAGTCCACCGCGCTGGAGCCCGACAAGTCCCTCGACGGCGAAGCGCTTTCCGTGTCGCAGCGCATCGGCCGCGCGATGCCGGTCTATGGCCTGGTGGTGCTGATGGTGGGGCTGGCGCTGCTGTTCTCGCTGCTGCTGCCCGACACCTTTCCGACGCTGTTCAACCTGCGTGCGATCCTGGCCGACAAGTCGGTGATCGCGCTGCTCGCACTGGCCGCGACCATCCCGATGATCACCGGCAAGATCGATCTCACGGTGGGCTACGGCATCGTGCTGTGGCACATCCTGGCGATCAGCCTGCAGACGCAACTGGGCCTGCCATGGCCGGTGGCCGTGCTGGTGGTGCTGGCCTGCGCCGCGCTGTTCGGCGTGCTCAACGGCCTGCTGGTCGAGCTGGCGCAGATCGATTCCTTCATTGCCACGCTGGGCACCGGCACCGTGATCTACGCGGTGGCCATGTGGCACAGCGGCGGGCGGCAGGTGGTGGGCGAGTTGCCCGACGGCTTTGTCGGCATCGCGGGCGGCAACCTGCTGGGGCTGCCCATCGGCGCCTTCTACGTGCTCGCGGTGAGCGTCACGCTGTGGGTGGTCACCGAGTTCACGCCGTTGGGCCGGGCGCTGTATGTGATCGGTGCCAACCCGAAGGCGGCGCAGCTCAACGGCATTTCGGTGCGCAGGCATGTGATGGGCGCGTTCGTGGCGTCGGGCCTGCTGTCGGGCTTTGCGGGGGTGCTGCTGGCCTCGCGGCTGCAGATCGGGCAGGCCAGCGTGGGGCTCGAATTTTTGCTGCCGGCGCTGGTCGGTGCCTTCCTCGGCTCGACCACCATCCGGCCCGGCCGCGTGAACGTGTGGGGCACGCTGGTGGGCGTGGCCATTCTGGCCATCGGCATCTCGGGTATCCAGCAGTTCGGCGGCGCTTTCTATGTCGAGCCGCTCTTCAACGGCCTGACCTTGCTGGTGTCCATCGGCATCGCGGGCTGGGCGCAGCAGCGGCGCAACCGCTCGATCAAGCGGCGCATTGCCGAGCGGCAGCTCGATCACGCGCCATCGGTTCCCTCGACGCCTTCGGCCTGACGGCCCTTCAGACAGACAACCAACGACTGGAGACACGCATGAAGAACAAGACCCTGCGCCACGCGCGCACCGTGGCCGCCGCCGTGCTGGCCCTGTGCGGCGCCACGCTGGCAACCCAGGCCCTGGCCGACGACTTTCTCGATGTCGCGAAGAAGAAGGTCGAGGTCGCGACCATGACCAAGGAAAAATGGGACGGCCCCACCACCGGCCCCAAGGCGGCAGCGGGCAAGACCATCGTCTTCGTCGCGGGCGACATGAAGAACGGCGGCATCGTCGGCGTCAGCAAGGGCGTGGAAGAAGCGGCGCGCGCCATCGGCTGGACGGTGCGCGTCATCGACGGGCAGGGCACCGTCAGCGGGCGCACCGCGGCGCTCAACCAGGCGCTGGCCGTCAAGCCGGCGGGCATCGTGGTCGGCGGCTTCGACACCACCGAGCAGAAGGCCGCGTTCGCGGGCGCGGCCAAGTCGGGCATTCCGCTGGTCGGCTGGCACTCGGGCGAGCAGCCGGGTCCGAACGACAAGGCCGGCCTCTACGCCAACGTGACGACGGTGACCGACGACGTGGCCGATGTCGCCGCCTCGTGGGTGGTGGCCGATTCCAACGGCAAGGCGGGCGTGGTGATCTTCACCGACTCGCAGTACGCCATTGCGCTGTACAAGGCGCGTGCGATGGAGGCGGTGATCAAGAAATGCGGCGGCTGCACCGTGCTGAGCTTCGAGGACAGCCCGATCTCCGAAAGCTCCACCCGCATGCCGCAGCTCACGACCTCGCTGCTGCAGCGCTTCGGCGACAAGTGGACCCATTCGCTGGCCATCAACGACCTGTACTTCGACTTCATGGGCCCCTCGCTCACGGCGGCGGGCAAGAAGGGCGACGGCTCGCCCAAGGCGGTGTCGGCCGGCGACGGCTCCGAGGCCGCCTACCAGCGCATCCGCACGCAGCGCTTCCAGGCCGGCACCGTGCCCGAGCCGCTGAACATGCAGGGCTGGCAGATCGTCGATGAATTGAACCGTGCCTTCGCCAGCGAGAAGTGGTCGGGCTACGTGCCCAAGGTGCACCTCGTGACGGTGGGCAACGTGGGCAAGGACGGCGGGCCGAAGAACGTGTTCGACCCCGACAACGGCTACCGCACGCAGTACAAGGCGGTCTGGGGCAAGTAGCAACAGGGCTTGCGGGGTGCGGCGCTGCGCTGTTGGCGCGGCGCCTTAGACCTCGTGGTACTCGAAGGTGGCGTTGTCGATGCGGTTGTGCACCTCGAGCCCGTGCTTGTCGAAGAGCTTGATGTCGGTGCTGGCGGGCGTGTAGTCGAGGATGCCGAAGTTCTCGCGGTCGCCGACGTACTTGTACTTGGTGACGAAGGCGCCCGAGGAAATGATCTCGAAGATGTTCGTCTCGCCGGGCGGCGGCAGGAAGGCGTTCTCGTGGATGTCGCCCGACAGGAAGATGATGTTGCGCTTGTAGATGAGCTGGCGAAAGCGCGCGTAGTCGTCGCGGTAGCGCATCCAGCCATTGCCGGTCGCGCGGATCGGCGTGCCGGCGCAGATCAGCACGAAGCCGTGCTCGTCCTTCAGCTCCGCCTCCAGAAATTTGAACTGGTCTTCGCCGAGCAGCGTGTGGTTGTCTCCGGGCACATCGCGGTACCAGCGCGTGTCGAGAAAGATCGCCTTGCCGATGCGCTGCTGCTGGTGAATCAAAGGGATTGAGTAGTAGATGCCTTCGGTCGGCGGGTTGATCCGCATGAACTGCGAGAACAGCTCGCGCGTCACGGCTTTCACCGGCGGCTTGACCTGCGTGCCGCAGGCGTTGTTCCAGGCGAAGTCATGGTCGTCCCAGGTGCCGTAGACGCCGCCGCCGTTGTCCTGGCGCTGGCGCATGCCGTCGAACAGGAGCCTGAAGTTGGGCACGTTCCATTGGGCCGTGTACTTCGCGGTCATGACCTCCCTGAATTGCGGCGCCTCCCACTTGGCGGGCTCATTCAGGTTGGGAAAGAAGTCCATGTAGATCTGGTCGCCCAGCAGGAACAGGTAGTCGGGCTGCTCGGCCGCGATGCGGTTCCAGACGCGCTGGTAGCCGTTGGGACCGGCCTCGAAGTTCATGCAGGAGGCAAAGGCGATTTTCATGCGTGGGTCCCTCTCACCGGTGTCGTGCCCGGGGTGAGCCGGATCATAGGGAGCCGTTGCCTTCTGTCCCTCAGCGAAATATGGGATGGCGCGCCGAGCGCGTGCGATGCAGTCGCCGCGTTCAGGCGCGCTGTTTGAGCTGGCGAAGCGCCGCCTGCGCATGCACGATGAAGCGGCTCGACAGCAACGAGGCCGCGAAGTTCTGGTTGGTTACCGCGAACACGTCGAACAACGGCGCCTTGGCGATCGGCCGGTGGCTCAGCCGGTCGGTCATGCAGCCGCGCGCGGTGAGGTCGTCGACGATGGCAACGCCGGCGCCCGCCGCGGCCAGCGCGCAGGCGGCCTGGCCGGCGCGCACCTCGATCTGCGCATCGGGCTTGCAGGCGTTGCTCACGCACCAGTCGGCAATGATGCGGCCCTGCGGCGTGTCGGGGCTGAAGGAAATCATCCGCTCTTTCAGTATGTCGATGGGCTTGAGCGTGCGCCTGGCTTCGAGCGGATGGCCCTTGGGGAAGACGCCGGCCAGTGTCCATTTGCCGATGGGGCGCGAATCGAGCAGCGGGTCGTCCATGACCAGGGTCGAGATGGCGACGTCGACCTCGTGGGCGGCGAGCCGCTTGACCATGTCCTTGGCCAGTGCGATCTCCATGTAGATGCTGGCCGATGGAAACTCCCGGCCGAGCGCCATGAGCGCGTTGGGCACCATCTCCAGCCCGGTGCCGGGGCTGCACAGCACGCGCAGCGTCAGCATCTTGCCGTTCTTCAGCGCCTGCGTGCATTCGTCGATGCGCGCCACGCCACGGTAGACCTGCTCGACCTCGGCAAACAGCGCTTGCGCTTCGGGCGTGGGCAGCAGCTTGCCCCTGCGGCGCTCGAACAGCGGCAGCCCGAGCTGCAGCTCGATGTGCGACAGCATGCGGCTGATGCCCGGTTGCGACACATGCAGCAGCCGCGCGGCGTCGGTGACCGAGCCGGCCAGCATGACGGCGCGGAAGACTTCGATCTGTCTGAGGTTCATGACTTTCTCCGTCGTCTGGAGCCTGGGGGATAACGCGATGTTATGGGCACACGACAAGTTGGTATTTGTCGGCCGACGGGCGCCTTCCTAGGATCGGCGGATTCACAGAACACAGAGGCAGACAAGCACATGGTCCAACGTCCCCCCGCGGCTTGCGGCACGAATACTTCCGGCATCACCCGCAGAAACGTGCTGTCGGCACTGGCCCTGGCCGCTGGCGGCACGCTGGTCGCAGGGCTGCCGCGCGAAGCCGGCGCCACGGAGGCCTGGCCCACGAAGCCGTTGCGCATCATCGTGCCCTTTGCGCCGGGTGGCGGTGCCGATGGCTCGGCACGCGTGCTGGCCGAGGTGCTGGCGCCGCAACTGGGGCAGGCGGTGGTGGTGGAGAACAAGCCGGGCGCGGGCAGCGCCATCGGCGTGGCTGCAGCGGCGCAAAGCCGCGACGGCCACACGCTGCTGATGGGCAGCAACAGCATGGTGATCAACCCGGTGCTGAACCCCAAGCTGAGCTATGACGTGGCGCGCGACTTCGACGCGATCGGCATGGTGTCGCGCCAGCCGCTGGTGCTGGTGGTGCCGGCGGATTCGAAGGCCATGAGCATTGGCGACCTGATCGGGCAGGCCAAGGCGCAGCCCGGCAGGCTCAGCGCGGGCAACAGCGGCACGGGCACGCTGGCGCATCTGACGGCCGAGCTGTTCTCGCTGGAGACGGGTACTTCGCTGGTCAGCGTGCCGTACAAGGGCGAGAGCGCGCTGATGCCTGACCTGATCTCGGGGCTGGTGTCGATGGGCTTCCTGAATCTGCCGAGCGTGATCGTTCATATCCGTTCGGGGCGTCTGCGGGCGTTGGCGGTGTCTTCGCCGCAGCCGGTGGCGGAGCTGGCGAACGTGCCGACCTTTCGCAGCCTCAAGCTGCAGAGCCTGGAAGTCGAGGGCTGGGCCACGCTGGTTGCGCCCAAGGGCACGATTCCGAACGAGGGGCTGGCAAGGCTTGAAAAGCTGTTGGCTGCGGCGTTGCAGTCGGACGTGGTGACGAAGCGGTTCGATGCGCTGAGCCTTGAGACTTTCACCAGCGGGCGCGAGGCCACGGCCGAGTATCTGAAGGCGGAGGGCAATCGTTGGAGCCAGGTGGTTAAAACCCGTGGCATCCGGCTGGAGAGTTGAGGATGAACGCTTGCTTTTCTGTTCGTCACGTTGTGTTTGACGTGCGCTGTTCAGGGCGACGCTCCCGCCGACACGGTGCTCTTTTTCGCGAATGTCCCCCGCTTCGCTCCTCCTTTATTTCGCGAAAAAGAGCCCCGTATCGACGTGAGCGTTGGACAGAGCGGTCGTTGATCGGCCGCAAACGCAGAGCGTGTCCATGTGCGAATGGCACCAGGTGCTCCCCGCAGCGAAATAAAGGAGGAGCGAAGCGGGGGACATTCGCGGAGGGGAGCTCCTGGTGTCATTCGCACGCGCCCCGAATGAACCCGCACCCGAACCCCAATCCCAACCCCCGAGTACCCCAACAAACGGAACCCCTGACATGAACCCGAACACCAGCAGCCACGTCATAGAAGCCGACGTAGTGGTCTGTGGCGGCGGCGTCGCGGGCACCATGGCTGCCGTTGCGGCAGCACGGCAGGGCGCCTCGGTGGTGCTGGTGGAGCGGTACGGCTTCCTGGGCGGCAACGCCACGGCCGGTGCGGTGGCGCAGTTCAACAGTTGGCAGACCGGCAACGGCCGCCGTGTCGTGGCCGGCCTGGCCGACGAAGTGGTCGCGCGGCTGCGCTTGTATGGCGGGGCGCGCGCGCATGAGAGCTTTGTCATGTCTACCGGGCACCACATGGACCGCGTGGAGTACGCGCCCGAAGTGCTCAAGCTGGCGCTCGACGACATGGTGGCCGAGGCCGGCGTGCGGCCTCTGCTGCATGCCAACCTGCTGGATGTCGAATGCGAAGGGCGGCGCGTCGTCGGCATGCGCGTGCTGACCAAGGGCGGCGTGCTGCGCCTGCGTGCCGGTGTGCTCGTCGATGCATCGGGCGACATGGATGCGTTGAAGCAGGCCGGTGCCCGTTTTCTCGAACTCGGCGACAACGAAACGCTGCAGCCGGCCACGATGATGTTTCGCTTCGGACCCATCGATTTCGACCGCTTCGGCGCGCTGACGAAAGCAGAGCTGGCCGAACTGGCCGCACGGGGCTATGCGCAAGGCCAGCTCGCGCGGGCCGCGCTGCATTCGAGCCGTGACCCCTATTCGACGGACGGCTGGTTCAACATCAGCCGTCTGGGCATCGACGCCACCGACCCGATGGCGCTGGGCGCCGCCGAGATCGAAGGGCGCCGGCAGGCCTGGAAGGCGGCCTGGTTTTTGACCAACTCGGTGCCCGGCTGCGAAGACGGCCGGCTGCGCGCCTTTGCCACGCAAGTGGGCGTGCGCGAAACCCGCAGGGTCGAGGGCGACCATGTGCTGACGGCCGAGGAGCTGTTGAAGCCGGTGCAGTTTCCCGATGCGATCGCGGCGGGTGCGTACCCGATCGACATTCACCCGGCCTCGGGTGGTGCGCTGCACTATGTGCCAATGGATGCCGACCATGCGTACCAGATCCCGTACCGCAGCCTGATCCCGAGCACGCTCGACAACGCGCTGGTGGTGGGCCGCGGCATCTCGGCCAGCCACGAGGCGCTGGCGGCGATCCGTGTCATGACCATCTCGATGGCGGTCGGCCATGCGGCCGGCATTGCGGCGGCAATGGCCGCCAGGGCCGCGGACGCCGGCATGGGCGTGCAGGTGCGGGCCGTTCCCGTGCCGGCGCTGCGCGAGGCGCTGGTGCGCGGGGGCGCGGTGCTCGGTTAAGTCAGCAGGAAACCCAGGCTCAGAGCCAGTTGCCGCTTTGCGGCATCTGCACCTTCTCGGCCGGGTCGCTGCTCGTGACGAACGAGCCGATGACGATGCTCAGCAGCGAGATGAAGATGCTCGCGAACAGGGCGGTCCAGAAGCCGGACACCCGGAACCCTTTCACCAGCGCGGCCACCAACAGGATCATCAGCGCGTTGATGACCAGCAGGAACAGCCCGAAGGTCACCAGCGTCAACGGCAGCGTCAGCAGGATCAGCAGCGGCTTGACGACGGCGTTGGCCAGGCCCAGCAGCAGGGCGGACACCACCAGCGCGCCGGTGCTGTCGAACTTGAGCCCGCGAAACAGATGGCTGGCCACCCAGAGCGAGACGGCGGTGATGGCCCAGTGGATGAGGAAGGGGGTCAGGTTGTTCAGCATGTCGGTGGTGTGTGGCAGCAGACGCAGAGTTTGTTTCCGTCCGGATCGCGGAAATAGGCGCCATAGTAGTCCGGGTGATAGTGCGGCCGTAGCCCGGGTGGACCTTCGCACACGGCGCCCCGGGCCAGCACCGTGGCATGGACGCGGTCGACGGTGGCGCGGTCGGCGGCCAGCAGCGCCACCATCTGGCCATTGCCCGGCGTGGCGTCGTTGCCGTCGAATGCGGTACCCACCAGGAACAGCGGACGCGGCGCATCGGGGCTTTGCCAACCGGCCCAGGGCCGGGTGTCATCGCGAAACCTCAGCTTGAGGCCGAGTTCGCTCATGAGCGCCGAATAGAAGGAGAAGGCGCGCTCGAAGTCGGTCACGCCGATGAAAACATGGGACAGCATGTGGCGATTCTTCCTGAATGTTTTTCGGGAGGTCCGGCTTTGTTTTGAATCGTTACCCCGTGAAACAATAACGGACAGCCCGTTAAGATCGCCGACTCTTCACGCCCCTTGTTCCAAGGGGCTTTTTTGGGTGGCCGGATAAACAAGGGTCATGCGCCATATGGCCAATGCGTCGATCGCCAGCTTGACACCCGCCCCGGCTTCGGCCGACGAGGCTGAATCGTGGGTGCGCGGCGAACTCATCCGAAGCCTGATGCGCTCAGCGCGCGGCTCGTACTTCGTTTCCTTCGCACTGATGCCGGCCATGGTCGGCCTGAACTGGGGCTACGTGCCCCGGTGGGAGCTGATCACCTGGCTGGTGGCGGGCATCATCGCCACCGCCTGCCGCGCATGGGGCGCGCGGGTCTATGCAGTGCGCTACGCGGGCCGCAGCGCGACGGCGCAACTGCAGTTCACCGAGCGCTATGGCTTCGTGTGGAGCACCAGCGCGGTGGTGTGGGGTTTTTCGATCCTGCTGTTCTTCGAGCGCACGCCGCAGGTCAATCAGTTCATGAGCTGGCTCATCGTGGCGGGCGTGGGCACCTTCCCGCTCAACGGGCTGGCGCTGCATCCGCCGCTGCTCAAGCGGTATGTCAACACGCTGTTCATCACGATGCTGGGCGCGGTGGTGATCCGCCTGTCGTTCATCGTCCTGCAGCATCCGCAGTTCCAGTACAGCTACCTGATGCCGATCCTGCCGATCCTTCACTGGTTCCTGCTGCTGCGGGCGGGGCGGCACATCCACGAGACGGCGCGCAACAGCCTGGAGCTGCTGTTCCACAACCACATCCTGATCAAGTCGCTGACCCAGCAGCGGCAGGCGGCGGTGTCGGCCGTAGCCATGAAGAACCGCTTCCTGGCCAGCGCGGCGCACGACATGCGCCAGCCCGTGCTGGCACTTTCGTTGTACGCCGACTGGCTGCGCAACGAGCCCGAACTGGTGCTGGAGCTTGCGCCGAAGATCGTGCGCGCCACGCATGCGGTGAATGCGCTGTTCGACTCCATGTTCGACCTGGCGCGCATCGACTCGGGCCAGGTGCGGCTGCACATCGAGCGCGTCGACGTGTCGGAGCTGCTGCACGACCTCGAACTGCAATACCGTCCGGTGGCCGAAAGCCGCGGGCTGGACTTTCGCGTGCATGTGACCGAAGGCTCGTTTCTCACCGACCCGATCCGCGTGCGCCGCATGATCGGCAACCTGCTGGCGAACGCGATCAAGTACACAACCGAAGGCGGCGTGCTGCTGGCCGCGCGGCAGACGCGCGAAGGCATGCGCGTCGAGGTGTGGGACACCGGCATCGGCATCGCGCCCGAGCACCTGCGCGATGTGTTCCTGGAGTTCTACAAGGTCGCCGACCATGCGGGCACCTCGGACGGCTTCGGCCTGGGGCTGGCCATCGTGGCGCGGCTGTCGCATGTGCTGGGGCATCCGGTCAGCGTGCGTTCGCGGGTGGGTGGGGGCAGTGTGTTCCGTGTGGCGCTGCATGACGCTGATGAGGCCGTGGCGCAGGCGCGTGTGAGTGCTTCGGGCGGCTGAGCGCGCCGCTGTTCGTTCGGGGGCGGCTTAGTGCGGGGTCATTCTTGGTGCGTGCGAATGACACCAGGAGCTCCCCTCCGCGAATGTCCCCCGCTTCGCTCCTCCTTTATTTCGCTGCGGGGAGCACCTGGCGTCATTCGCACAGGACACGCTGCTGGTGATCGCCGATCAACCAGTGCTCTGAGCGCTCGCGTCGATACGGGGCTCTTTTTCGCGAAATAAAGGAGGAGCGAAGCGGGGGACATTCGCGAAAAAGAGCACCGTGTCGGCGTGAGCGACGCCCTGAATGAATGAACCGCACCCCTCAGACGCAGCCAACAAAAAACCGCGCACAAAGGCGCGGTTCCTAGACAGCAGCAGCCGCTTCCAGCCGCGAAGTCAGGGACTCAGCCCGACAGCAGCCCGTTGGTCCGCGCAAAGTGCAGCGCCTGCGTACGGCTCTTCACACCCAGCCGGCGGAACAGGCGCCACAAGTGCACCTTCACCGTGTGCTCGCTGATCTCCAGGTCAGTGGCGATGTCGCGGTTGCTCATGCCCTTGTCGAGCATGGCGATCAACTGCGTCTGGCGCTTGGACAGCTTGCCGCTGTTGGCCGCCGGCAGTTCCTCGGTGTCTTCCGAGCCCGCCATCAGCAGGCCGCGCAATGCAGCCGCCAACTCGTTCGAGCTGGCCGACTTCTCGATGTAGGTGTCGGCGCCGGCCTCGATGCAGGCGTCTTCCATGTCCGCGGCCGGTGCCGCCGAATACACGGCGATCGGCACGTTGGGGTAGACCTGCTTGACCGCGATGACGCCCGAGACGCCGTTGGTGTCCGGCAGCTTCAGGTCCAGGCAGAAAAGGGTGGGAGCGCCACGCTGCTGGACCGAGCCCGCGAGCTTGTCCAGGCGTTCGAGCTCGACGATGTTCTCGGCCGGGCGCAAGCGCCGCAAGACCATCACGATCGCGTCGCGCATCAGGGGGTGGTCGTCGATGACATAAATGCTCATGTTTTCTTCCTTTGTGATCGCACCGTCTTCTCTCTTCCTGCTCACCGGCGGATAGGCCGGTGGGTCTCATGCCGGATCAACTTCCTTGGGTTGTGGTCGTTGCCTCCGCCAGTGCCTCCAGCGCCTCGGTGACGGCGCGTGTTCCTTCTGTGTCGAGCGGCTCGAGCTGCGCGGCCAGGCTGGCCAGTGCAGCGCCGCGCTGTTCCTGCAAGACCGCGATGGTACGGCCAGCTTCTTGCGGCGACGTGAAACCGCGGCTTTGCAGCAAGGTTTCGCCGCGCGCGTCGAGCAGCTTGAAATAAAAGAGCCCGTCGGCACGCTCGCGGTATTGCTTGAAGCTGGGCTTGGCGACCTTGGCCGCCTTGGCGCCGCCCTGGCCCTTGCCCGCCGCGAGGTTGCGCAGGCCGACCGCGTGGCGCAAGCGCGTCATGAAGGGCTTCGAGAGGTCGCGTGCCTTTTCCGCGCCGATGAGCAGGATGCGCTCGATCTCGGCCGGGTTGCTCATGAGCGCGTCGTAGCGCGCGCGCAGCGGCGCCACTTCGAGGTCGATGCGCTCGAACAGCAACTGCTTGGCGTCGCCCCAGCCGATGCCGTCGGCATAGGCCTTGCGCAGCATCTCGGTCTCGTCGGCATCGGCAAAGGCCTGGTAGATCTGGAAGAGCGCGGAGCCTTCGGTCTCCTTCGGCTCGCCGGGTGCGCGCGAGTCGGTCACGATGCTGGCGATCTGCTTTTGCAGGTACGCGCGCGCTGCGAACAGCGGGATCGTGTTGTTGTAGCTCTTGCTCATCTTGCGGCCGTCGAGGCCGGGCAGGGTGGCAACCGCGTCGTCGATCTCGGCGTCGGGCAGCGTGAAGTGCTCGCCGTACTGGTGGTTGAAACGCTGCGCCATGTCGCGCGCCATCTCGATGTGCTGCACCTGGTCGCGGCCCACGGGCACCTTGTGGGCGTTGAACATCAGGATGTCCGCGCCCATCAGCACCGGGTACATGAACAGGCCCGCTGTGACGTCTGCGTCGGGGTCTTCGCCCTTGGCCACGTTCTTGTCGAGCTGCGCCTTGTAGGCATGGGCGCGGTTGAGCACGCCCTTGCCGGTGACGCAGGTCAGGAACCACGTCAGCTCGGGAATCTCGGGAATGTCCGACTGGCGATAGAAGGTCACGCGCTCGGGGTCGAGCCCGCAGGCCAGCCAGCTCGCGGCAATCTCGAGCGTGGAGCGCTGGATCTTTTCAGGCTCCTGCACCTTGATGAGTGCGTGGTAGTCGGCCAGGAAGAAGAAGCTCTCGACACCGGGCGCGACGCTTTGCCGCACCGAGTGGCGGATCGAGCCGACGTAGTTGCCAAGGTGCGGCGTGCCCGAGGGCGTGATGCCGGTCAGGACGCGCAGGGGAGCTGGAGAAGACGAAGCCATGTGACGTACGTGCGAAGAAACTTAGAGCAGCAGTGCCTTGAGCGGCGTAATGATCAGGTTGATGACGAAGTAGCCGACATCCATCAGCGGCCGCAGCCAGTAGTTGCTGACGATGCCCGCCAGCACCAGCGCCATCACGATGAAGAAGCCATAGGGCTCGATGCGCGCAAGGAAATTCTGCGCCGGCCCGTTGGGCAGCAGGCCCGCCAGCACGCGTCCGCCATCGAGCGGCGGCAGCGGGAACAGGTTGAAGGCCCACATCACGAGGTTGACCAACACGCCGCCCTGCGCCATCTTGATGAAAAAGGTTTCATTGACGCCGACCGCGACCAAAGTCACCAACACCAGAGCCCAAAGGATGGCCTGGATGAAGTTGGAGACCGGCCCTGCCAATGCGACCCACACCATGTCGCGCTTCGGATGGCGCAGCCGCCCGAAGTTGACCGGCACCGGCTTGGCATAGCCGAACAGGAAGGCACCCGATGTCGCGAAGTACAGCATCAGCGGCATCAGGATGGTCCCGATGGGGTCGATGTGCTTCATCGGGTTGAGGGTGACACGTCCCATCACCTCGGCCGTGTTGTCGCCGAAATGGCGCGCCACATAGCCGTGGGCCGCTTCGTGCACCGTGATCGCGAAGATCACGGGCAGTGCGTAGATGAGAACGGTCTGTATGAGATTGGAAATATCCACCGGGCGATTGTGTCAGACAGGCATTGGTTATCAGTCGCAACTTTTCAGAGGCCGAGCACGCCCAGCGCGCCGCGTCCCTGCCGCACCACAACCGGGTCGTCGCCCGTGCCCATGGGCGTCAGGTCGACCACGGTGGTGGGCTGCGAAGGGCAAGCACCGGCGTCGATGACGGCACCGATCTGTTTTTCGAAGCGTTCGCGGATGGTCTGCGCGTCGTTCAGCGCTTCGGTTTCGCCGGGCGCAATCAACGTGGTGGCCAGCAGCGGCGCGCCGTGCAGCGCGAGCAGCTCCAGCAGCACCTTGTGGTCGGGAACGCGCAGGCCGATGGTCTTGCGTTGCGGATGGCTCACGCGGCGCGGCACTTCCTTGGTGGCTTCGAGCAGGAAGGTGTACGGGCCCGGCGTGGCCGCCTTCAGCAGGCGGTATTGCTTGTTGTCGACGCGCGCGTAGTTGGCCAGCTCGCTCAGGTCGCGGCACAGCAGCGTGAGGTGGTGCTTGTCGTCGACCTGGCGGATGCGGCGCAACTGGTCGACCGCGTCCTTGTCATCGAGGTGACAGGCCAGCGCATAGCTGGAGTCGGTGGGCACGGCCACGATCTCGCCGCGCTCCAGCAGCGCGACGGCCTGCTTGAGCAAGCGCTGCTGCGGGTTCTCGGGGTGGACTTCGAAGTACTGGGCCATAAAGCTATCTCCTGATCAGGATTCCGCGGGTTCGATGGGCACGCGCCGCTCGCGCACCGTGAGCCACGCACCAGCCGCGCCGCAGACCGCGATCATCGCCATGCCGAGCAGCGAGAAGTGGTCGGGCACGTGGGAAAAAATGAGCCATCCGCCCAGCATCGCAAAGGCGATCTGCGCATACAGATATGGCGTGAGCGTGGATGCAGGCGCGCGCTGGTACGCAAGGATCAGCATGAAGTGTCCCACCGTGCCCATGAAACCCATGAGGCACAACAGCGCCCACCATTCCCACGAGGGCAGGGCGGTCCACACGAAGGGCAGCGCGCACGAGGCGATCAACGTGCCGACCCAGCCCGTATAGAAATGCATCGTGAGCGGGTTCTCGGTCTGCGCCAGCTTGCTGGTGAGCACCTGGAACCACGCGTTGGTCATCACCAGACCCAGCGGCAGCAGCACGGCCCAGCTGAACGAACTGCCGCCCGGGCGAAGAATCACCAGCGTGCCGAGGAAGCCGCCCGCCACCAGCGACCAGCGCAGCGGCGACACATGCTCCTTGAGCGTGGTGGCCGCCAGCAGCGTGATCACCAGCGGCGCGATCAGCACGATCGACGTGAACTCGGCCAGCGGCATGTAGCGCAGGCTCAAGAACGAAAAGATGCTCGACGACAGCAGCAGCGCCCCGCGCAGCATCTGGTAGCGCGGATGCCTGGTGCGCAGCAATGCGGGGCCGTGCAGCGGCAGCAGCACCATCGTGGTGGCGACCGCCTGGAAGGCATAGCGGAACCACACACCCATGAGGATCGGCACGCCGAGCGTGGAGTACTTGGTGGCGGTGTCGAGCGTGGCAAAGCAGGCCACCGCCACGATCACCAGGCCGATGCCCGCGAGGATGCGTTCCGATTCCTTGCTGCGGCTTTGCTGCTGCGCCGCGCGTGCATTCGCCAGCGCAACGGTCGCCGCGTTGTCGATGCCGGGCCCGGGGCTCTGGCTCACTGCTGGATGCGGTGGCCGAGCAGTTCCCACACCGGCGTGAGCTTGCCGGGCAACGGTGGCAGCTTGCCGAGATCGCAGTGGCTCTCGTCGGGGCTGTGGAAATCGCTGCCGCGCGAGGCGGCGAAATCGAACTCGAGCGCCTTGTCGGCGTATTCGACGTACTCGGCCGGCGTGTGGCTGCCCGTGACGACCTCGATCGCCTGGCCGCCATGCGCCTTGAATTCGAGGAACAGCGCGTACTCCTCGTTGGCCGTGAACTTGTAGCGGCCCGGGTGCGCGATCACGGCCATGCCCTTGGCAGCGGTGATCCAGTGCACTGCGTCTTTCAGCGAGGCCCAGCGGTGCGGCACATAGCCGGGCTTGCCTTCGGTGAGGAACTTGCGAAACACCTCGGGGGTGTCGCGGCAGTGGCCCTGCTCGACCAGGAAGCGCGCGAAGTGCGTGCGCGAAATCAGTTCGGGGTTGCCGACGAAGCGCAGCGCGCCTTCGTAAGCGCCGTGGATGCCGACCTTGGCCAGCCCCTCGGACATTTCTTGCGCGCGCTTGCCGCGGCCGCCGCGCGTGTCGTACAGGCCCTGCGTCATGGCCGCGTCGTCGGGGTCGAAGCCCAGGCCGACGATGTGCACGGTTTCGTTCGCGAAGGTCACCGAGATCTCGGTGCCGGTGAGGTAGCGCATGCCGTTTTCGCGCGCTGCAGCGGCTGCGCGGTGCTGGCCGCCGACCTCGTCGTGGTCGGTGAGGGCCCACAGTTCGACCCCGTTGGCGGCCGCGCGTACGGCCAGTTCTTCGGGCGTCAGTGTGCCGTCGGAGACCACGGAGTGGCAGTGAAGATCGGCATTGAGAATGGAGGACACCCTGGCATTCTATGGGGTCTGGAATATCGACGCGGGCGCATGGATGCTGTGCAAGGTGCTACTAAATAAATAGCATTACTGGTCCGCTGCATGCGGCTTAGCGCTTTTTGCGAAAAGCCGCCCAGGCTGCCACGGCAGTGAAAGTTGCCACGATCGCCACCACGATCCAGAAGCCGTGCTTGTGGTCCGCCAGCGGAATGCCGCCCACGTTCATGCCGAACAGGCCGGCCAGGATGTTGATGGGCAGCGCCAGCACCGTGACCACCGTCAGCACGAACAGGCTGCGGTTGTTGTCCTCGTTGACGTTGGCTGCTATTTCTTCCTGCAGCAGCTTGATGCGCTCCTGCAGTGCCTGCATGTCGCGCAGCACCACCGAGAACTCTTCCGTCGAGCCGCGCAGTTCCTGCACGTCGGGCTCGGCCATCCACGCGGGCGGACCTTGCAGCAGGCGAAAGAGGGCGGCGGGTTCCGGCGCCAGCAGCCGCTGCAGCCGCACCAGCAATCGCCGCAGCACGCCCAGCCGCGCGCGCTTGTGGTCGAGGCGACCCGCCAGCAACTCGTCTTCGATGCGGTCGATGCGGGAGGTGACGCCGCGCACGATCTTCACCAGCACATCGGCCTGCGCGCGCAGCAGGTGTTCGAGCAGCTCGGTGCTCGAGCGCGGCGCGTCGCCCGCCTTCACCGCCGTGCGCAGCGCATCGACCGAACGCAGCGGCTTGGTGCGCGCCGTGACCACGAGGCGCGGGCCCACGCTGATCCACAAGGTGGAGATGTCCGACGGCTCGAAGCTGAACTCGAAGTGCACGTCGTTGATGACGGCGATCAGCGAATCATCGGCGCGCTCGATGCGCGTGGAGGGCAGTCCCTCGTGCAGCGTCTCGTAGAAGGTATCCGACAGGTTCGCGTGCCGCACGAGCCAGCGCTCCGCATGCGCATGGCTCAGGTTGAAGTGCAGCCAGACATAGGCCGGGTTCTCGCCCTCGTCGTCATCGCTGCTGCTGCGCCGCTCGGCCAGCCATGCCGCGGCCTGCGCGGAGTCGATGGCCCGCGCGGGCTCCGGCGCCGAGGCGTCGAACAGGTAACCGGAAATCAGTCCGGCTTCGTCGCCGCCATAAGACTGGGCCGCGAGGTCATGAAATGCCGACAAGGTGCGTGATCAAAAAAAACAGGTCAGAAGAAACGGGTCAGAAGAAACGGGTCAGAAGAAACGGGTCAGAAGAAACGGGTCAGAAGAAACGGGTCAGAGGAAACGGGTCAGAACAGGCGGCTGAACAGCCAGTAGAGCGAACCCGACAGCAGCATCGCCACCGGCAGCGTGAGCACCCAGGCCAGCGCGAGGTTGCGCAGCGTGGACATCTGCAGGCCCGAGCCGCTGGCCGTCATCGTGCCGGCAACGCCGGACGACAGCACGTGCGTGGTCGACACCGGCAGGCCGTACATGTCGGCCGCGCCGATGGTGAGCATCGCCACCACCTCGGCCGATGCGCCCTGCGCGTAGCTCAGGTGCGTCTTGCCGATCTTCTCGCCCACCGTGACCACGATGCGCTTCCAGCCGATCATCGTGCCCAGGCCGAGCGCGATGGCGACCGCGATCTTGACCCACAGCGGAATGAAGCGCGTCGCCGTGTCCAGCTCTTCGCGGAAGGCGCCGACGCGCAGCTTGGTTTCGTCGTCGAACTTCGCGGCGCCGCTCTTGTCGAGGTGGCGGATGGCTTCGGAAGCCAGGTACATGTCATTGCGCACGTTGGCGACGGACTCGGCCGGCACGGCGGCCAGCGAGCCGTGCTGCTTGACCTGCTGGCCGATGCTGCCCGCGGTGGCAGCCAGTGCCGGCACGACCGACGGATTGAACTCGCGGGTGCGCACATAGGTGGAGAGTGCATCGCGCGCGGCCGCCGGTTGCAGCGCGGGCAGCGAGGTCGGCACGTTGCGGTTCAGCGCGTTCTGCGCCATCTCGGCCACGGCCACGAACTTGATCGATTCGTTGGCGGGCATCGCGCGGTTCAGCGCATAGGCCATCGGCACCGTGCCCACCAGGATCAGCATGATCAGGCCCATGCCCTTTTGCCCGTCGTTGGAGCCGTGCGCGAACGACACGCCGGTGCAGGTCAGGATCAGCAGGCCGCGAATCCACAGCGGCGGCGGCTCGCTGCCCTTGGGCTCTTCATACAGTGCGCGGTTCTTCACGAAGGCGCGCAGCGCCAGCAGCAGCAGGGCGGCGCAGCCGAAGCCGACCATCGGCGACAGCAGCAGCGAATAACCCACCTTGGTGGCCTGCGCCCAGTCGACACCGCTGGTGCCGTCGCGCCCGTGCATCAACGCATTGGCCACGCCCACGCCGATGATCGAGCCGATCAGCGTGTGCGAAGAAGAAGCCGGCAACCCGAGCCACCACGTGCCCAGGTTCCAGATGATGGCGGCGATCAGCAGCGCGAACACCATCGCGAAGCCCGCGCCCGAACCCACCTGCAGGATCAGTTCGACCGGCAGCAGCGCGATGATGCCGAAGGCCACCGCGCCGCTGGACACGAGCACGCCCAGGAAGTTGAAGAAGCCCGACCACACGACCGCGAAGTTGGGCGGCAGCGAGTGGGTATAGATGACGGTGGCCACGGCGTTGGCCGTGTCATGGAAGCCGTTGACGAACTCGAAGCCCAGCGCAATCAGCAGCGCCACGCCCAGAAGAATGTAGGGAACCCAGGTCGTGACCGGCGCACCCGAGGCGGTGACGTCGCCCACGAGGCTCCAGGCGGTGAACAGAAGGCCTGCGGCCAGCAGGCCCACGAAGGTGATCAGCGTGATCGGGCCGGGCTTGGCATCGAGCTTGGGCCGGTGCGCGGCGGCGGGCGCCGGCGGTATCTCGGCGTGGGGAGCGGCGAGCGTGTTCATGGGCGCGTTTTTCGTGTTGGAGTGGCTGCAGATGGTGTTCGCGGCATATGACAAAGCCGTGTCGAAGGCCGGAAACCGTGTGTAAAGCGTCACGCGGCAGACATATGCGGCGGGCAGCATGCCCTTTCCCGACCCCCACCACCTCCTTCCTTTCCATCATGCTGACGAGCGCACTTCCAGACCACGAAGACCTGATGCAACGCATCGCCCGCGACCTGATCGACAGCTACGACGAAGAGCTCGAGCTGGAGATCGAGGACCGCAACATCGACGGGCTCGACCCCGCCGCCCCCACCTCCGCCGACAAGGCGGCCCGCCAGGCCTACTTCAAGGAGCTGTTCCGCCTGCAGGGCGAACTGGTCAAGCTGCAGGACTGGGTGCAGCACAGCAAGCAGAAGGTGGTCATTCTTTTCGAGGGCCGTGATGCGGCGGGCAAGGGCGGCGTCATCAAGCGCATCACGCAGCGGCTGAACCCGCGCGTGGCCCGCGTGGCCGCGCTGCCTGCGCCCAACGACCGCGAGCGCACGCAGTGGTACTTCCAGCGCTATGCAGCGCACCTGCCCGCCGCTGGTGAAATGGTGCTGTTCGACCGCAGTTGGTACAACCGCGCCGGCGTCGAGCGCGTCATGGGTTTCTGCAGCGACGACGAGTACGAGGAGTTCTTCCGCACCGTGCCCGAGTTCGAGAAGATGCTGGTGCGCTCGGGCATCAAGCTCATCAAGTACTGGTTCTCCATCACCGACGACGAGCAGCACATGCGCTTTCTCGGCCGCATCCACGATCCGCTCAAGCAGTGGAAGCTGAGTCCGATGGACCTGGAAAGCCGCCGCCGCTGGGAGGAATACACCAAGGCGAAAGAGACCATGCTGGAGCGCACCCACATCCCCGAAGCACCGTGGTGGGTGGTGCAGGCGGTCGACAAGAAGAAGGCGCGCCTCAATTGCATCAGCCACCTGCTGGGCCAACTGCCCTATCAGGAAGTGCCGCATCCAACGGTCGAGTTGCCGTCGCGCGTGCGGCATGACGACTACCTGCGCCAACCCGTGCCGGTCAACATGATCGTGCCGGAGATCTACTGACGGTTCGCGGCCGTTTGGCCGCCCGGCGCTTTGCCTGCACACTGCGCCATGGCCCGTCGTTCCACCGCTTCCGTCTTTGCCCGCGCTTACGAGCGCAACCTGAAGGCGCTCACCAAACTCACGCTGAGCAGCAGCAAGCGCGTGGCGGGGCAGGTCCAGCGCGCGGCCGCCAAGCGGATGAAACCGCCGCCCGGCAAGGGCGACTGGCTCAGCGGCATGGCGATGGGGGCGGGCGGTGCGCGGGGCTATCACCTGTTTCGTCCGGCCGACCTGAACCTGCAGCCCGGCGAGAAGCTGCCGCTCATGGTCATGCTGCATGGCTGCGGCCAGACCGGGCGCGACTTCGCGGCCAGCACGCGCATGAACGCGCTGGCGGTGCGCCAGCGCTTCCTGGTGCTCTACCCTGAACAGGACCGGCTGGCCCATCCGCAAGGCTGCTGGAACTGGTACGAGCGCCGCTCAGGCAAGGCCGATGCCGAGGCCGCCACGCTGATGGCCGCCGTCGATCAGGCCTGCATGCTGTATCCGGTCGACCGCGATCGCGTGGCAGTCGCGGGCCTGTCGGCTGGCGCCAGCATGGCGGCCCTGCTGGCCACGCGCTACCCGAACCGCTTTCGCGCGGTCGTCATGCATTCGGGCGTGGCGCCGGGCGCTGCGAAGTCATCGGCCACCGCGCTCGGCGCCATGCGCGGCCAGAACGTGCCGCCGATGCCCGTCACCGCCGTCGGCAAGGCCATGGGTGCCGCGGCCGTCTTCACGACCCTGCCGCCGATGCTGGTGCTGCATGGCGATGCCGACGCCGTGGTGGCGCCCAGCAATGCCGCCAGCAGTGCGGCCGTGTGGGCCACGGCCATGGGCGCGCGGCCGGGGCTGTCGCGCGACACACAGCGCGGCAAGCGCCGTGCGATGCGCGTGACCGACTTCAAGCGCAAGGGGCGCACGGTCGTCATGCTGTGCGAGATCGCGGGCCTGGGGCATTCATGGAGCGGTGGCGCGGCGCGGCTGATGTTCAGCGACCCGTCCGGGCCGGATGCCACGCGCATGACCTGGGCCTTTGCGTCCGCGCAGTTCAAGCACGCGGCCAAAGCGACCAGGGACTGAGAAAGAAGCAGCCCGCTACCCGGCTACCGTTTCGCGGGCGGCCGCGCGCCATGCACCGGGCGCCATGCCTTTCTCGCGCTTGAAGGCCTTGCTGAAAGCGGCCTCCGATTCGTAGCCCACCGCGCCGGCAATCGTGCCCACGGCGGCGTGGCCCTGGCCCAGCATGTTGCCGGCCTTGAACATGCGCCACTGCGTGAGGTATTCCAGCGGCGCCTGTCCCACGCGCTCGCGAAAGCGCTGCGCGAAGGCCGAGCGCGACAGGCTCGCGGCAGCGGCCAGCGATTCGACCGTCCAGTCGTGCGCCATGTCCTTGTGCATGGCGCGCAGGGCCGGGCCGATGCGCGCGTCGGCCAGCGCGGCCAGCCAGCCCGTCTGCGATTCGCCGTGGGCCGCGACATGGGCGCGCACCGCCTGCACGAACACGATGTCGGCCAGCCGGCTCACGAGCAGGCCGGAGCCCAGGCCCGGCTCGCCGGTTTCCATCGCCAGCAGTTGCAGCGTGCCCTGCAGCGCGAGCGCGCGGGCCTGTTCCATCTTCACGTGCAGCAGCACCGGCAGCAGGTCGAGCAGCGGCCGCGCGGCGCGCTGGTCGAAGTGGAACCAGCCGCAGATCACCGAGGCCGCCGTGCCCGTGCCACCCAGTTCCACGAGGCCGCCGATGCGGTCGCGCACGACCGAAGCGCAGCTCACCGTGGGCGTGTTCGGATGGTCGCGCAGCACATAAGGCGTGCCGTGCGCCAGCACATAGCAGTCGCCCGCGGCCAGCGCCACGGGCTGGTCCACGCCCTCGACTTCGAGCAGGCAGCCGCCGCGCACCACGAGGCCGAAGCGCGCGCTTTCTCCGCCGGCCAGGCTCACCCCCCAGGGTGCGCCGGCTTCGAGGCGGGCATACAGCGCGCTGCGCACGCGCATGGCGGCGAAAACGTCGTCGAGTGGGTCCATGAAGGCTCCTGAGGCGGTGGACGAATGGACAAGATTGTCGGCTTTCCAGGCATTCACTGTCCATCGCTGGCGGCAGAAACTGCAGGCTCACTCTTTCACCGCACAGGAGCAGACCCCATGAACACCATCACCAACACCACCACCTTTGCCGAACTCGCAGACCGCTACGTCGCCGTCTGGAACGAAACCGATGCCGCCGCGCGCCGCGACGCCATCGCTCGCCTCTGGGTGCCTGAAGGCGAGCACTACGTGCGCATGCTGCAGGCCAAGGGCTACGAGGCGCTGATGCAGCGCGTTACCAGCTCGCACGAGAAGAACGTGCGCGACGCCGGCTTTCGCTTCATCGCCACGGGCGACGCCCAGGCGCTGCACAACGGCGTGATGTTCCATTGGCAGATGGTGCCGGCCGCCGGTGGCCCCGTGGCCGCGCTCGGGCTGGAGTTTCTGGTTCTGTCGGAGGACGGCCGCATCGCCACCGACTACCAGTTCATCCTGCCCACGCCCGCCGTCTGAATGCTTCAACGACGTCCGGCCATGACCTCCGGGGTAATTGCCGCGATGCGCCCGCAACCCAACACTCGAGCCCCTCATGACGCAATCCAACATTGCGGCTTCGGCCGCATCGCTTTCTTCCCCAGGCCGCAAGGGCGCGAGCGCGACGGCGCCCGGACGGCTCGGCCTGTGGGTCATGCTCAGCGGCACCTTCCTGGTGGTGCTGGACTTCTTCATCGTCAACGTCGCGCTGCCCTCGATGCAGCATGAACTGCAGGCCGGGACCGCGACCTTGCAGCTCGTGGTGGCCGGCTACGGCCTGGCCACCGCCGCCGGCCTGATCACCGGCGGCCGGCTCGGCGACATGTTCGGCCGCCGCCGCATGTTCATGTTGGGCTTGCTGCTGTTCACGCTGGCGTCGGCCGCCTGCGGCTTTGCACCGAATGCCGAACTGCTGGTGGCGGCCCGCGTGCTGCAGGGCCTGGCCGGCGCGCTGCTGCAACCGCAGGTGCTGGCGATGATCGGCCTGGCCTACACAGGCGAAGACCGCGTGCGTGCCTTCGCGGCCTACGGCCTCACGCTGGGGCTCGGCGCCACGCTGGGGCAGCTCGTGGGAGGCCTGCTGATCCATGCGGATCTGGCGGGGCTCGGCTGGCGCAGTTGCTTTCTCATCAACGTGCCCATCGGCCTGCTGGCGCTGGTGCTCGCACCGCGCGTGATTCCGCCGCTGGCGAACGGCGGCAACAGCAAGCTCGACCTGATCGGCATGCTGCTCGTGGCTGCCGGATCGGTCGCGGTGGTGCTGCCGCTGGTGGAAGGCCGCCAGCAAGGCTGGCCGCTGTGGAGCTGGCTGTGCCTTGCCGCCGCGCTGCCCCTGCTGGCCGCGTTCGCCTTCCAGCAGCGCCGGCTCGCCGCGCGCGGCGGTGCGCCGCTGGTGGCGCCTGCCTTGCTGGCGAACGGCCGCTTCGTGATGGGGCTGCTGACCACGCTGGCCTTCTACGTGGGCAACGCCTCGCTGTACTTCGTGCTGGCCCTCTATCTGCAGCAAGGGCTGGCGCTGGACCCGATGACCTCGGGCATCGTCTTTACGTCACTGGCGGTCGGCTTCTTCGCCACCTCGATGGCCGGTGCGCGCATGGCACGCCGCTTCGGCGGCAAGCCGCCCATCGCGCTCGGCGCCCTGGTGCTGGCGGCGGGCCATGCGCTGCAGTTTGTCAACGTGGCTGGCTGGGCGGGGCACACGCACGTGGTCGCGTGGATGGTGCCGCTGCTCCTGTTGCAAGGCGCGGGGCTCGGCATGGTGATGGCGCCGCTGGTGTCGACCGTGCTGGCCGGCCTGCCGCCGCAGCACGCGGGCGTGGCTTCGGGTGTGCTGTCGATGGTGCAGCAGGGGAGCAATGCGCTGGGCGTCGCGCTGATCGGCATCCTGTTCTATGGGCGGCTGGGCGTCGCGACGGATGCGGCCGGCTATTCGGCCGCGTTCGGCGTGGCGCTGATCTACCTGATGGTGTCGGCGCTGGTGGTGGCGGTGCTGCACCGGCGAGGCAACCAGCAACCCTCCGCGCAAGGGTGAGCCGAGCGGTCGCCATGCCAAACTCCTGCCCGCATCACAGCAGGAGCGCAGGAGCGACATGGACACCGGACTGGAACAACTGAATCAGGCGCTGCGCGAGTTCGCCAAGGCCCGCGACTGGGAGCCCTTCCATTCGCCCAAGAACCTCGCATCGGCGCTCTCTGTGGAAGCGGCCGAGCTGCTGGAGCATTTCCAGTGGCTGACCGAGGCGCAGAGCCGGTCGCTCTCGCCCGAGAAGCGCGCCGAGGTCGGCACCGAGATCGCCGATGTCTTTCTCTACCTGCTGCAACTGGCCGACAAGCTAGGCATCGACCTCGTCGAAGCGGCAAAAAGCAAGATGCTCCAGAACGCGATCAAGTACCCGGTGCCGCCGCAGTCGCCGCTGGCCTGAGTACCTCCGTGTACGCCACCCGGCGTATTTCCCCTTCCTGGTGCATTCCGCAGACTCCTCTCCATCGCCAGCCGTGCGCTGTCGACAAGGTTCAACCCACCCGGAGCAGGAGTCCACATGCAACGTCGTTTCACACTCAAGGCGCTCACCGCCGCCGTCGCGCTGGCCAGCATTTCTGCTGCGCCTGCATTCGCTGCCGACACCATCAAGGTCGGCGTGCTGCACTCGCTGTCGGGCACGATGGCCATTTCGGAAACCGTGTTGAAAGACACGGTGCTGATGGCCATCGACGACATCAACAAGAAGGGCGGCGTGCTGGGCAAGCAGCTCGAACCCGTGGTGGTCGACCCGGCCTCCAACTGGCCGCTGTTCGCTGAAAAAACCAAGCAGCTGCTCGGCCAGGACAAGGTCTCGGTCATCTTCGGCTGCTGGACCTCTGTGTCGCGCAAGTCGGTGCTGCCGGTGGTCGAGGAAATGAACGGCCTGCTGTTCTACCCCGTGCAGTACGAGGGTGAAGAACTCTCGAAGAACGTGTTCTACACGGGTGCCGCGCCCAATCAGCAAGCCATTCCCGCAGTCGATTACCTGATGAGCAAGGAAGGCGGCGGTGCCAAGCGCTGGGTGCTGCTGGGCACCGACTACGTCTACCCCCGCACCACCAACAAGATCCTGCGCGCCTACCTCAAGAGCAAGGGCGTGGCCGACAAGGACATCGACGAGAAGTACACGCCCTTCGGCCACAGCGACTACCAGACCATCGTTGCCGACATCAAGAAGTTCTCGGCCGGTGGCAAGACGGCCGTGGTCTCGACCATCAACGGCGACTCCAACGTGCCCTTCTACAAGGAACTCGGCAACGCGGGCCTGAAGGCCAAGGACGTGCCGGTCGTCGCCTTCTCGGTCGGTGAAGAAGAACTGCGCGGCGTGGACACCAAGCCGCTGGTCGGCCACCTGGCCGCCTGGAACTACTTCATGAGCCTGAAGAACCCGACCAACACGGCGTTCATCAAGGAGTGGAGCGAGTACGCCAAGGCCAAGAAGATCCCCGGCCACATGGACAAGCCGCTGACCAACGACCCGATGGAAGCCACCTGGATCGGCATCCACATGTGGAAGCAGGCGGTCGAGAAGGCCAAGAGCACCGACACCGACAAGGTGATCGCAGCGATGGCCGGCCAGACCTTCACTGCCCCCTCGGGCATCGTCTCGAAGATGGACGAGAAGAACCACCACCTGCACAAGAGCGTGTTCATCGGCGAGATCAAGGCCGATGGGCAGTTCAACGTGGTGTGGAAGACGCCGGGCCCGGTGAAGGCCAAGCCCTGGAGCCCGTACATCGAAGGCAATGACAAGAAGCCGGATTACCCGGCTGGCAAGTCGATGTAACTCTTCGACAACTCCCTTGCCTTGCTCCCTCTCCCCTTGGGGAGAGGGCGGGGGTGAGGGCAACGGCGGTCGATCTGGCCGCCGTGTCTTTTGGAAGGCCGCCGGCCCTCACCCCAACCCTCTCCCCAAGGGGAGAGGGGGCAACACGAATTCATGATGCTTCGACGAACCCTTCACTGCGCAATCGCCGCCATGCTCCTCATGGCATCGGCCGCCCACGCGCTGACCGCCGACGAAGCGAAGGCCATCGCCTCCGGTGAATCCGAAGCCCGCATCGCCGCGCTCAACAAGGCCGTGCTCACGGCCGACGACAAGACCGCCGCCTTCATCCAGGCCATGTCCGACGACGCGGTCAAGTACACCGAAGACAAGGTCTTCGTGATGAAGGACGACAAAGGCTACGACCCCGTCACCGGCGCCGAGTTGAAGGTGCCAGACACCGCCGAAGACGTCGTCAACAACAACCTCATGCGCGGCGCGCTCGATGCCGCGCAAGCCGCGCTCAAGCTCACGAGCAAAGACGACACCGTGCGCGCCGAAGCCGCACAGGCGCTCTTCAAGGACCCCGACGAATCGCGCATTCCCATGGTCGAGAAGGCGCTGGCCGCCGAGACCAACCCCAAGATCAAGGCGCAGCTCGAACTCGTGCGCGCCGCCGGCATGCTCACCAGCGCCGACAAGGCCAAGCGCCTCGTGGCGGCCAAGGAGCTGGGCAACAACCGCAACCCCGACACCAAGCTGCTGCTCAACCAGCGCCTGGCCGACGAAACCGAAGCCGACGTCAAGGCTGCCATCGTCGCGTCCATCGCCAGCATCGACGGCTCGCTGGTCTGGGGCGACCGCATCAACGCCATCTTCAGCGGCATCAGCCTGGGCTCGGTGCTGCTGCTCGCCGCGCTGGGCCTGGCCATCACCTACGGCCTGATGGGCGTCATCAACATGGCGCACGGCGAGCTGATGATGATCGGCGCCTACGCCACCTACGTGATGCAGGGCATCTTCCAGAAGTACATGCCCGAGGCGGCCTTCGGCTGGTATCTGGTGGCTGCGATCCCCGTGTCCTTCCTCGCATCGGCGCTGGTGGGTGCGGTGCTGGAACGCGGCGTGATCCGCTTCCTGTACGGCCGCCCGCTCGAAACCCTGCTCGCCACCTGGGGCATCAGCCTGATGCTGCAGCAACTGGTGCGCACGCTGTTCGGCGCGCAGAACGTCGGCGTCGAAAACCCCGGCTGGATGAGCGGCGGCTTCACCATGCTGAGCAACGTCACGCTGCCGTGGAACCGCATCTGCATCATCATCTTCGCGGCGCTGGTGTTGCTGGCCATGGGCTGGCTCATCGGCAAGACGCGCCTGGGCCTCTTTGTGCGCGGCGTCACGCAGAACCGCCCGATCGCCTCGTGCATGGGCGTGAACACCGCGCGCATCGACACCTACGCCTTCGCGCTCGGCTCCGGCATCGCGGGCCTGGCCGGCTGCGCGCTGAGCCAGATCGGCAACGTCGGCCCTGACCTCGGCCAGAGCTACATCGTCGACAGCTTCATGGTGGTCGTGATGGGCGGCGTCGGCCAGCTCGCGGGCACCGTGTATGCGGCGCTGGGGCTGGGCATTCTCAACAAGTTCATCGAAGGCTGGGCGGGCGCGGTGCTCGCCAAGATCGCGGTGCTTGTCTTCATCATCATCTTCATCCAGAAGAGACCACAGGGCATCTTCGCGATGAAGGGCCGGAGCGCAGAGGCATGAGCAAGGTCACGTTACCAACCAAGGGGCCGCTGCTGAGCGGCAAGGGCTGGACGGCCTTTTTCATCGCGCTGATCGTGGTGTGTGCAGTCGCGCCCGTGCTCAACATGTGGGTGCCGGTAGACAGCCCGCTGCACATGAGCGACTACGCCGTGGCGCTGGTCGGCAAGATCATGTGCTACGCCATCTGCGCGCTGGCCATGGACCTGATCTGGGGCTACACCGGCATCCTTTCGCTGGGCCACGGCCTGTTCTTCGCGCTCGGCGGCTACATGATGGGCATGTACCTCATGCGCCAGATCGGCCGCGATGGCAACTACAAGAGCGACCTGCCCGACTTCATGGTGTTCCTCGACTGGAAGACGCTGCCCTGGCACTGGACCTTCAGCGACAGCTTCGTGATGACGCTGGTGCTGATCGTCGCGGTGCCCGGCTTCATCGCCTTCGTGTTCGGCTTCTTCGCCTTCCGCTCGCGCATCAAGGGCGTGTATTTCTCCATCATCACGCAGGCCATGACCTTCGCCGCGATGCTGCTGTTCTTTCGCAACGAGACGGGCTTCGGCGGCAACAACGGCTTTACCGACTTCAAGCGCATCCTGAACATTCCGATCGCCACGCAAGAAATGCGCATGACGCTGTTCGCGCTCACCGGCCTCACGCTGCTCGGCTTCTTCCTGTTCGCCAAGTGGCTCATCGGCAGCAAGTTCGGCCGCGTGCTGCAGGCCATTCGCGACGCCGAAACGCGCGTGATGTTCTCGGGCTACAACCCGCTGCCCTACAAGCTCACGATCTGGGTGATCTCGGCCGTGATGTGCGGCGTGGCCGGTGCGTTGTACGTGCCGCAGGTCGGCATCATCAACCCGGGCGAGATGAGCGCGGCCAACTCCATCGAGATCGCGATCTGGGCGGCGGTGGGCGGACGCGCCACGCTGATCGGTCCGATCATCGGCGCCTTCATCGTCAACGGCGCCAAGAGCTGGCTCACCGTGGCGTACCCCGAGTACTGGCTGTACTTTCTGGGTGCGTTGTTCATTGCTGTCACGCTGTTCCTGCCGAACGGCATCGTGGGGTTGGTGCGCAAATGGTTGTCGCGCGAGAAGAAGGCCACGCCCGCTGCTGAAGCGGTGCAGGAGGCACGACGCGCCGTGGCAACCGAGCAGGGCATGGAGCCGGATGCACTGGCCTCGTTGCCGGTGGATGCGAAGGGAGCCCGCGCATGACGCCCGACCTGATGGAAGCCGGCGCCGAGCGTGCGGCGCGCGCGAGCGGCCTTGTGCATGGCAGCGGCAACACCGAGTCCGGTGGCCGCGCTGCCGGCTTCGGCCGCGTCGCGACGCCGGGTGAGGTCGACATCACGCACGGCCGCATCCTGTACCTGGAAGACGTGAGCGTGAGCTTCGATGGCTTCAAGGCCATCAACAAGCTGTCGCTCGACATCGCGCCGGGCGAGCTGCGCTGCATCATCGGCCCGAACGGTGCGGGCAAGACGACGATGATGGACATCATCACCGGCAAGACGCGGCCCGATTCGGGCACCGTGTTCTTCGGCAGCACCATCGACCTGCTGCGCCATCGCGAGGCCGACATTGCGCAACTGGGCATCGGCCGCAAGTTCCAGAAGCCGACGGTGTTCGAGCACCTGACGGTGTTCGAGAACCTCGAACTCGCGCTCAAGACCAACAAGGGTGTGCGCGCGTCGATGCTGTTCAAGCTCGACTCGGCACAAAGCGACAGGCTGGCCGAAGTGCTGGAGACCATCCACCTGGCCGACAGCGTGTCGCGCCTTGCAGGCAACCTGAGCCACGGCCAGAAGCAGTGGCTCGAAATCGGAATGCTGCTGATGCAAGACCCGAAGCTGCTGCTGCTCGACGAGCCCGTGGCCGGCATGACCGATGAAGAAACAGCGCGCACGGCAGAGCTGTTCCTCACGCTCAAGGGCAAGCATTCGCTGATGGTGGTCGAGCACGACATGAGCTTCATCCGCACCATCTCCGAGATCGTCACCGTGCTGTGCGACGGCTCTGTGCTGGCACAGGGCACTTTGGACGAAGTGCAGGCCGACGAACGCGTGATCGAGGTCTATCTTGGACGCTGATTCTGTTCGGGGTGCGGCGATGGGGGTTGAGCCCTCGGGCGGCCGACGTCACCGGCCCTTCGGGCTCCCCTGCGCTGCTCACGACGGGCGGGGTCTCGCAGAACTCGCTTCGCTCAAACAGCTGCGAGCCCTGATCCGCCCGTCGCTCCGCTGCTCGGCGGTGCCTCAACGGCCACCCGAGGGCTCAACCCCCATCGCCTTGGTCAGCGCGGTTGTCGATTCCTCCACCGCAAAGTCCATGCCCCCGAATTGCTCCCTCTCCCTCTGGGAGAGGGCTGGGGTGAGGGCCGACAGCACCAACGTCACGACAAGCGCCCGGTACGCGGTACGGCGCAGTCAGCCCCTCTGGGCCGCCGAGGAGCGCAGCGTTTCGCGGATCAGGGCTCGCAGCTGTTTGAGCGAAGCGAGTTCTGCGAGACCCCGCGAGACGCGAGCACCGCAGGGAAGCCCGAAGGGCCGGCACAGCGGGGCTGACTGCGCCGTGCCGTGTACCGGGCGCTCCCCCCAAAGACAAAGGAAGGAGCCCAACAAATGCTGACAGTAAAAAACATCCACCAGTACTACGGCGGCTCTCACATCCTGCGAGACGTGAGCTTCGAGGCAACGCTGGGCAAGGTCACGGTACTGCTTGGCCGCAACGGCGTAGGCAAGACCACGCTGCTGAAATCACTGATGGGCCTCGTCCCCATCAAGAGTGGCAGCATAGAACTCGAAGGCAAGCCGATCCAGAAGGCCACCCCTTACGACAGGGCAAGAGCCGGCATAGGCTTCGTCCCGCAAGGCCGAGAGATCTTCGCAAGGCTCACAGTAGAAGAAAACCTGCGCATGGGCCTGGCCTACAAGAGCGGCAGCACGCCCATTCCCGCAGAGCTGTTCGAGCTGTTCCCTGTGCTCAAGCAGATGATCAACAGAAGAGGCGGTGACCTCTCCGGCGGCCAGCAACAGCAACTCGCCATCGCCCGCGCCCTCGCACCCAAGCCCAGACTCTTGATCCTCGACGAGCCCACAGAAGGCATCCAGCCCAGCATCATCAAGGACATCGGCCGTGTCATCCGCATGCTCGCCGACCGTGGCGACATGGCCATCGTGCTGTGCGAGCAGTACTACGATTTCGCGCAAGAACTGGCCGACGACTACCTCGTGATGGAGCGCGGCGAAGTCATCGCGCGCGGCCTCGGCAAGGACATGGAAGCGCAGGGCGTGCGCCAGCTCGTCGCCATCTGAACCCGCCGGGGAGGGCCAGCAAGGCGATACGGATACCGGGCCATCGGCATCTGCGTATAGGCGCGATTTCAGGGTTTACCCTAAAATCGCGCTTCTGCCCGTCGCCGCCGGGCACCCTCCCAGGAGCCTGGCCTTGAACGCCTCCCCACCCGCGCTGGACAGCGCGGACACCAACATTCCCCCTTCCCCGACTTCGCCTCCAAACTTCCTGCGGGCAGTGCTCGCGCTCGGCGTCGGCGGCTTTGCCATCGGCACCGGCGAGTTCGTCATCATGGGCCTGCTGCCCGAGGTCGCGAAGGACATCGACGTCAGCATCCCGCAGGCGGGCCACGTCATCAGCGCCTACGCGCTTGGCGTGGTCATCGGCGCACCCGTGCTCGCGGTGCTTGCGGCCGGCTGGGGCCGGCGCGCACTGCTGATTGCGCTCATGGCCGTGTTCGCCGCTGGCAACTTCGCCAGCGCGATGGCGCCGGGCTACCTGTCGCTCAACCTGCTGCGCTTTGCCACGGGCCTGCCGCACGGCACCTACTTCGGCGTTGCCGCGCTCGTGGCCGCTACGCTCGCGCCACCCGGGCGCCGCGCGCGCGCCGTGGGCCTCGTGATGCTGGGGCTCACCGGCGCCACGCTCGTCGGCGTGCCCATCGCCGCATGGCTCGGCCAGTTCTTCGGCTGGCGCGCGGCCTTCGTGTTCGTCGGCGTCATCGCGCTGATCGCCGTGGCACTACTGCGCCGCGACATCCCCGACATCGCCGCAGCACACGGCGCCAGCCCGTGGCGCGAACTCGGCGCGCTCAAGCGCAAGCAGGTGTGGTTCACGCTCGGCATCGGCGCCATCGGCTTCGGCGGCATGTTCGCCGTGTTCAGCTACATCAAGCCCACGCTCGTCGAAGTGGCCGGCCTGCCGATCGGTGGCGTGCCCCTGGTGCTTGCGCTGTTCGGCCTGGGCATGGTCATGGGCAACCTCGTCGGCGCGCGGCTGGCCGACAAGTCGCTGATGCGCACCATCGGCGGCCTGCTGGTCTATGCGGCGCTGGTGCTCGCCATGTTCACCTTCGCGGCCCACAACGTGGTGACGGCGGCCATCAACGTCTTCCTGATCGGCACCACCGTCGCCATCGGCCCGGCGCTGCAGATCCGCCTGATGGACGTGGCCGGCGACGCGCAGACGCTGGCGGCCGCGCTCAACCACTCGGCCTTCAACATGGCCAATGCGTTGGGCGCGTGGCTCGGCGGCGTGGCCATTGCGGCGGGCCTGGGCTGGACGTCGACCGGCTGGGTCGGTGCCTTGCTGGCACTGGCGGGCATGGGCGTGTTCGGCTGGGCGATCGCTAGCGCGCGCGCCGAGGCGAGGCGGCCGGGCACGGTGCCCTGCTGAGCGCTGCTCGCGTCGTGCTTCGCTAAGGGCGTGCGGTGGTCGGTGCGGTGCGCTCGCGCATCAGCGACGCAAAGTTCTGCAGCTCCGCCGCATTCAGGTCCGACACGGCCCAGGCCTGCATGCCGCCCTGGGTCCAATGGATGAGCTGGTAGCCCTGCCTTGTGGAGAACGCCGGTGCTGCCGGCTTCGCATCCGCTGCCGCTGGCCAGTAAAAAAGATTGATGACGTGCGGGCCTGATCGGTACACCAGCGCGGCCACGGTGCGCCCATCGAGATAGTCGAGCCGGCCGCCCGTCAGCGGAAAGCCATCGGCCACCAGATCGACCACGGGCGGCGAGAAATCGAGCTTGCCCGCAAACCACGGCTTCACCGTGTGCTGGTCGGACGAAGCCACATCGGCCAGATGCGAGGCCATCAACGAGCGCACATGGTTGCCCGTGACCGCCTCGGCCAGCGCGTCTTGCGGCGGCAACGGGCTCGCCAGCAGAACCAGCGCAAGGCCCCACGCCGTCGCAGCACCCGTGCCGAACCATGCCAGTCCCTTCCACCAATCGCGCTGCTTTCGCGTCGGCGCTTGTGGTGCAGCAGCCGCCTCGGCCCGCACCGACTGGCGGATGCGCTCCGCCAGCCCCTCGGGCGGCGCATGCCGCACCGCATGGCGACGGATCAGCGGCCCCAGTTCATCGTCAGAAACCTGCATGGTGTGTCCTTTCTCCAGCGTCGCCGGGGCGTTCCGCGCGCAGGCTGTCGCGCAACAAGGCCCGCGCCCGCGACAGGCGCGACATCACCGTGCCCAGCGGCACGCCCACGATGCGCGCGATGTCTTCGTAGCGCATCTCTTCCAGTTCGCGCAGCACGATGACTTCGCGGTACACCGGCGGCAATGCGTCGATGGCCGCGTTGACGCGCTCGCCCTGCGCGCGCTGCTCCCACAGCTGCGCCGGATCACCCGCATCCGCCGAAGCTGGCGCGGCCGCGGACTCGCTGTCGCGCAGCTCATCGAACTCCACCTGATCGGCCAGTTGCCGGTTCTGCCGCATCCAGTCGTAGCAGGCATTGCGCACGATGCCGAGCAGCCACGGCCGCGCGCTTTCGCCGCGCAGTCCTTCGAAGAAACGGAACGCGCGCAGGTACGCCTCCTGCACCGCGTCGTCGGCGAGCTGGTCGTCACGCAACAACCAGCGCGCAAGGTTCCACGCCGCATCGAGATGCGGCAGCGCGGCGGCTTCGAACTGGCGTGTGCGGTCGGTCAATGGGCTTCTTCTTCCTGCATGACGTGGCGGCCCGGCGTTTTATTCCCGACTTTTTTCAAAGACCTGTCGGGAATAAGAAAGGCACGCCATGCGTCATGCCCTGTGTCGATTCTGCTCTTCATCAGGAGTTCTTCACCATGACCGCCATTCCCCGATTCACCCGCTTCCTCATTGTTCTCGCGGCCCTTGCCGCCTCCGCCGCCACCGCTTCCGCAGCCGGTCCCAAGGCCTATGTAGGCAACTTCAAGGACAGCACGGTCAGCGTGATCGACACCGGCAGCGAAGCTGTCGTCGCCACCATCCCAGTCGCGGCAGGGCCGGACGGAATCGTCGTTTCCGCCAACGGCCGTGCCGTGTACGTCAGCGGCTCCAGCGCTTCGGCGGTGAGCGAGATCGATGCCGCCACCGACCGCATTGCGCGCAGCATCGACGTGGGCAAGGGGCCCCAAGGCCTGGCGCTGACGCCCGATGGCAAGTGGCTGCTGGTCGCGGTCAATGGCGACGACCGCATGGCCCTCGTCGACACGGCGACGCATGCCGTGAGCGCCACCGTGCCCGTGCCCAAGCCGCACACCATCGCCGTGCGGCCCGACGGCCGGCTGGCGTACGTCGCGTCGCAGGAGCCGGGGCACTTCGCGCTCGTGGTCGTCGACCTGGCGGCGCGCAAGGTGGTCACCGAGCTGCCGCTCGACAAGGCGCCGCGCGACCTGGAGTTCGGCCACGACGGCAAGGCGCTGTACCTCACGCTGGCGGGCGTGCCCGCCGTGCAGGTGCTCGATGCGGCGACCAACCAGTGGGGCGCGCCGATTCCCACGGGCGTCTCGCCGCACATCGCGCAACACTTCGCCGGCATGGCGAGCGGCGTGGTGGTGGTGCAGGGGCCCGGCGAGGTCATGCTGTTCGACCCGGCCGCGCGCACGGCGGTGCGCAGCATCGGCGTGGGCAAGCAGCCGCACTGGCTCGACCTGTCGGCCGATGGCAAGAAGCTGTGGGTGAGCAATGAAGGCTCCAACGATGTGAGCGTGGTCGATCTGGCCGGTGGCCCGATGCACACCGTGGCCGTGGGCAATGCGCCGCGCAAGATCGCTGTGCAGCGTGTCTCGACGACGGCAGCGGCAGCGGCGGGGGCCGCGCACGCCATGCATGCTGCCGGCTCCACGCATGCTGCCGGGGCCACGCAAGTGGTCGGAGCCACGCAAGTTGTCGACTCCACGCACGCCACTGGCTCCACGCAGGTGGCGATTCGCAACTTCGCCTTCGAGCCCGCGCAGATCACCGTCAAGGCCGGCCAGAGCGTCACATGGCAAAACGATGACGGCGCCCCGCACGGCCTGGTCTTCAAGGACGGCTCCACGGGTATCGACCTGATGCTGCCGGGCAAGTCTTTCGCGCGCAGCTTCGACAAGCCGGGCACCTACGACTACGCCTGCACGGTGCACCCTTACATGACGGCCCGCGTGACGGTCATTGCACCCTGACCGGCGCGGTTTCGGTGCGATGTCTATGATGGTTCGGCGAGCCGCGCGCGTGCACGGCCCATCCGCTTTCCAGGAGCCAACCCCATGAGCATTCCCACCACGCGGCTCGGCCGCACCGGCCTGACCGTGTCCCGCCTTGCCCTCGGCACCATGACCTTCGGCCTGCAGACCGACGAGACGGTGTCGCACCAGATCCTCGACAAGGCGGCCGACGCCGGCATCAACTTTCTCGACACCGCCGACGTGTACCCGCTGGGCGGCACCGTCGAGACCACCGGCCGCACCGAAGAGATCATCGGCAACTGGCTGCAAAAGCAGGGCCCGGTCGGCCGCCGCCGCTTTGTCGTCGCCACCAAGGCGGTCAACAAGGTCGGCCCCAACCCCTGGGACCAGGGCGCGTCGCGCAAGCATCTGCTCGATGCCATCGACCTTTCTCTCAAGAGGCTGAAGACCGATCACGTCGACCTGTACCAGTTGCACATGGACGACCGCGAGACGGCGCTCGAAGAAAGCCTGGAGGCGCTCGACATCATCGTGAGGTCGGGGCGTGCGCGCTACATCGGCGTGTCCAACTTCCTGGCGTACCGGCTGGCCCGCGCGCTCGGCAAGTCAGAGCTGCACAAGCTCACGCGTTATGTGTCGGTGCAGCCGCGCTACAGCCTGCTGTTCCGCGAGATCGAGCGCGAGCTGCTGCCGCTGGCGAGCGAAGAAGGCCTGGGCGTGATTCCCTACAACCCGCTGGCCGGCGGCCTGCTGACCGGCAAGTACAAGGCCGGCGCCAAGCCCGAGGACAACACGCGCTTCACGCTCGGCACGGCCGGCAACATGTACCAGGACCGCTATTGGAACGAGCGCAGCTTCAACACCGTGACGCAACTGCACAAGCTGGCCGATGAAGCTGGCGTGCCGCTGGCGACGCTGGCGGTGGCGTGGGTGATGGCCAATCCGCTGATCACCGCGCCGCTGCTGGGGGCGAGCCGGCCCGAGCAGCTCGATGCGACCATTGCGGCGGCGGAGTACACGATCGATCCGGCGCTGAAGCAGAAGCTGGATGAGCTGACCGCCGAGTACCGCAAGGGCGACGCGCCGCGCTGAGCGTGTCTTGGTCTTGCTCCTTCCCCCTTTGGGGGAAGGCTGGGATGGGGGCAGGCCTGGGAACAAGCGCCGCGCTTTTCTAGGCGCCGCCGTGCCCCCACCCCAACCCTCCCCCAGCGGGGGAGGGAGAAAAACCGAACCTGTCTTGCTCCTTCCCCTTCCGGGGGAAGGCTGGGATGGGGGCAGGCCTGGAAACAAGCGCCGAGCTTTTCCGGGCGCCGCTGTGCCCCCACCCCAACCCTCCCCCGGAAGGGGAGGGAGCAAAAAACCGGAGGGCGCAAAACCGAAACTGTCAGAACTGTCAGTTAGTCGACAGCGAGGGGTTTGAGCAGGGTTCCTAGAGTGGGCCCATCATGGTTCTCTCTTCCGCCAACCTCCCTTCGCGCAGGGCGCTCGCGCCGACAGCCATTGCGCTCGCCACCTTGCTCCTCGCGGGCTGCGCCGTCGGTCCCGACTACGTCCGGCCGCAGATGGACGTCCCGACCGCCTACAAGGAAACCGGCGGCCCCTGGAAGACCGCCACGCCGCAGGTCATCGACGCCGATCACCCGTGGTGGTCGGTCTATGGCGACAGCACGCTCAGCGCCTTGATCGTGCAGGCCAATGCAGCCAACCAGAACATCCGGCAGGCCGAGGCCCAGTACCGCGAGGCGCAGGCCATCACCGCGGCAGCGCGCGCCAACTTCTTTCCCTCCGTGGGCCTCAACGCCGGCGCAACGCGCGCTCAAGGCAACAGCACTGGCACCGTCAAGCTCGGCACCACCGACACCCTGGGCCTGAGCGCAAGCTGGGAGCCCGACCTGTGGGGCGCCGTGCGCCGTTCGGTCGAGGCCGGCACCGCCAGCCAGCAGGCCAGCGCCGACGACCTGGCCGGCGCCCGGCTCAGCATCCAGACCACGCTCGCACAAGACTACCTGCAGGTGCGCGTGATCGACCTGCAGCGCGACCTGTACGCCAGCACCACCGCCGCCTACGCCAAGGCGCTCGAACTCACGCAGCACCAGTACGCGGCCGGCACCGTGCTGCGCTCCGACGTGGCGCTGGCCGAGAGCCAGCTCAAGACCGCGCAGGCGCAGGCGGTGGACCTCGAAGCGCAGCGCAGCCTGCTCGAACATGCGATCGCGGTGCTGACCGGGCAGGCGCCCGCGTCGTTCTCGCTGCCGCCGCTGGACTCGGCCTCGGCCGCGCAGCCACCGACGGCCGAATCGCTGTCCTCGGCCGCAGCCCTGCATGTGCAACTGCCGGTCACGCCCACGGGCCTGCCTTCGGAGCTGCTTGAACGCCGCCCCGACATCGCGGGCGCCGAGCGCCGCGTGCAGGCCGCCAACGCCAACATCGGCGTGGCCAAGGCCGCGTACTTTCCGCAGATCGTGCTCAGCGCCACCGGCGGCTTCAGCGCCGGCAACCTGGCGTCGCTCTTCAACACGCCCAGCCGCGTGTGGTCGCTCGGCGCTGCGCTGGCGCAGACCGTGTTCGACGGTGGCCTGCGCAAGGCGCACAGCGACCAGGCCGTGGCCGCCTACGACGTGTCGGTCGCTCAATACAAGCAGACCGTGCTCGCGGGCTTCCAGCAGGTCGAGGACAACCTCGCCACGCTGCGCGTGCTCGACAGCGAATCCGGCCTGCAGGCCGACGCCGTGCGCGCCGCACAACTCGCCGAGCGCATGGCCCTGAGCCAGTACCGCGCCGGCACCGCCACCTACCTGAGCGTGGTGACCGCGCAGCAGCTTTCGCTCACCAACCAGCGCACGGCCGCGCAGGTGCTGGGCCGCCAGCTGGCCGCCAGCGTCGCGCTCATCGCGGCCACGGGCGGCGGCTGGACCGCTGCAGAAACGACTTCCGGGAATTGATGCCATGACGACGACCACAGCAGCCACCACCACGCACCCTTTCTTCCAGCGCCGATCCACCTGGCTCGCGACCGCCACGCTCGTGCTCCTGCTGGGCGGCGGCGTCTGGTCGATCAACCACAACACGGCCCATGCCGCCACGGCCGAGGCACCCCGCACGCCGCCGGTGCAGGTGACCACCACGCGCGTGAAGCAGCAGGAGGTGCAGGTCTACCGCTCGGGCATCGGCACCGTCGCCTCGATGGCCACGGTCACGGTCAAGGCGCGCATCGACGGCCAGCTCGACAAGGTCGGCTTCGTCGAAGGGCAGGACGTGAAGGCCGGCCAGATGCTGGCCCAGCTCGATCCGCGCACGCTGCAGGCGCAGCTCGCGCAGGCGCAGGCCACCAAGGCCAAGGACCAGGCCACGCTGGTCAATGCGCGCGCAGACCTGCAGCGCTACACCACGCTGATCGCGCAGGACGCGGCCACGCAGCAGCAGGTCGACACGCAGAAGGCGCTCGTCAACCAGCTCCAGGCCACCGTGCAGAACGACGCCGCGCAGGTGCAGTACGCCGAAGTGCAACTGAGCTTCACGCGCATTGCCTCGCCCATGAGCGGGCGCGTCGGCGCGCGGCTGGTGGACCCGGGCAACATCGTGCATGCGGCCGACACCAACGGGCTGGTGGTCATCAACCAGATCGACCCTATCGCGGTGCAGTTCACGCTGCCCGAAGACGCGGTGCAGGACATCAACCGCGTGCAGCAGCAAAGCGCGCAGCCGCTGTCGGTGGTGGCCTATGACCGCAGCGGCAGCCAGATGCTGGGCACCGGCAAGCTCATCTTGCTGAACAACCAGATCGACACCACCAGCGGCACCGTGCAGCTCAAGGGCAGCTTTGCCAACCCGCAGCACACGCTGTGGCCCGGCCAGTACGTCAACGTGCGGCTGCAGCTCGACCGCCGGGCCAATTCGCTGACCGTGCCCGCCGCCGCCGTGCAGCGCGGACAGGACGACACCTACGTTTGGGTGGTCGATGACCAGAACAAGGTCAGCAACGTGCCGGTGCATGTGGTGCAGATCGCCGACGGCACGGCCGTGATCGACAAGGGCCTGAGTGCCAACCAGCGCGTGGTGGTCGACGGCCAGTACAAGCTCAAGCCCGGTGTCACGATCATCGAGCCGCCGCCCGCGCAAAAGGGCGGTACGGGCGCGGGTGCCGACGCCAAGAAGCCGGCGAGCGGGAGCAGCAATTGAGCATTTCCGCCGCCTTCATCAAGCGCCCCATCGGCACGACGCTGCTGGCGCTGGCCATCCTGCTGGTCGGTGCGGCGGTGTTTCCGCTGCTGCCGGTGGCGCCGTTGCCGCAGGTCGACTTTCCGACGATCCAGGTCTCGGCCAGCCTGCCGGGCGCCAGTCCGGAGACCATGGCCTCCAACGTGGCGCAGCCGCTGGAGCGGCAGTTCTCGCTGATCGCGGGGCTGTCGCAGATGACATCGACCAGCGGCCTGGGCAGCACGCAGATCACGCTGCAGTTCGACCTTGACCGCAGCATCGATGCCGCTGCGCTCGACGTGCAGGCCGCCATCAACGCATCGACCGGCCAGTTGCCGGCCAACCTGCCGAGCCCGCCGACCTTTCGCAAGGTGAACCCGGCCGACGCGCCCATTCTCATTCTCTCGGTGCAGTCGAAGACGCTGCCGCTGACCGAGGTGAACGACTACGCCGACAACATCCTGGCGCAGCAGATCTCGCAAATATCTGGTGTGGGCCTGGTCAACATCGGCGGCGTGCAGAAGCCGGCCGTGCGCATCCAGGTCGACCCCGCCAAGCTCGCCGCGCTGGGCCTGAGCCTGGAAGACGTGCGCACCGTGCTGGCATCGGCCACCGTGAACGCGCCCAAGGGCACGATCGACGGGCCCAACCAGAGCTTTACCGTCTACACCAACGACCAGTTGCTCAAGGCGCAGCCGTGGAACGACGTGGTGCTGGCCTACCGCAACGGCGCGCCGATCCGCGTGCGCGACCTGGGCGTGGCGGTCGACGGCCCCGAGAACGCCAAGATCGCCGGCTGGGCCTACGCCGGTGCCGCAGCGCCGGCCGGTAGCAATGTGCAGAACGGCCGCTCCATCGTGCTGGCCATCACCAAGCAGCCGGGCGCCAACGTGATCGAAACCGTGGACCGCATCAACGCCGCGCTGCCACGGCTGAAGGCGTCGATTCCGCCGACCGTGGACGTCAACGCCATCATCGACCGCACGCAGACCATTCGCGCGTCGGTGAAGGACGTGGAGTTCACGCTGCTGCTGACCATCGCGCTGGTGGTGGCCGTGATTTTCGTGTTCCTGCGCAACGTGCCGGCCACGCTCATTCCCAGCGTGACGGTGCCGCTCGCGCTGCTGGGCACGGTGGCCGTGATGTACGTGCTGGGCTACAGCCTGGACAACCTCTCGCTCATGGCGCTGACCATCGCGGTCGGCTTCGTGGTGGACGACGCCATCGTGATGCTGGAGAACATCTACCGCTACGTCGAAGAGGGCATGACGGCGATGGAGGCCGCGTACAAGGGCGCGAGCGAGATCGGCTTCACCATCATCTCGATCTCGGTGTCGCTGGTGGCGGTGTTCATTCCGCTGCTGCTGATGGGCGGCATCGTGGGCCGGCTGTTCCGCGAGTTCGCGGTGACGGTCACGCTGACCATCGTGGTGTCGGTGATCATCTCGCTCACGCTGACGCCCATGCTGTGCTCGCGTTTCCTGAAGAACGAACACGGCAGCAAGCATGGCCGCCTGTACCAGTTGTTCGAGCGCGGCTTCGACGCCATGCTCAATGGCTACAAGCGCGGGCTGCACGTGGTGCTCGACCATCAGTTCATCACGCTGATGGTCTTCATTGCCACGGTGGCCGCCACCGGCGTGCTGTTCGCGGTGATTCCCAAGGGCTTCTTTCCGCAGCAGGACACCGGCTTCATCTCGGGCTTTGCGGAGTCGGCGCAGGACGCGTCCTTCGCCTCGATGAACGCCCGCATGATCCAGTTGGCCGACGTGGTGCGCAAGGACCCCGACGTGACCGGCTTCGGCATGAACGGCAGCTCGTCCACTTACAACACCGGCAACTTCTACATCAGCCTGAAGCCCAAGGACGAAGGCCGCACGGCCACGGCCGACGAGATCATCACGCGGCTGCGCCCGCAACTGGCCAAGGTGCAGGGCGTGAACCTGTTCCTGCAGGCCGGGCAGGACATCCGCGTGGGCGGGCGTGCCTCTCGCACGCAGTACCAGTACACGGTGACCGACGCCAACCTCGATGAACTGAACACCTGGGCGCCGCAACTGCTGGCGCGCTTCACGAAGCTGCCCGAGATCACCGACCTCGCGTCCGACCAGCAGAACGCCGCCGCATCGGCCGTGCTGACCATCGACCGCGACCGCGCATCGAGCTTCGGCATTTCGCCGGCCACCATCGACGCCACGCTCTACGACGCGATCGGCCAGCGCCAGGTGGCGCAGTACTTCACGCAGCTCAACAGCTACCACGTGGTGCTGGAAGTGACGCCCGCGATGCAGCAAGACCCGGCGCTCTTCAGCAAGCTCTATCTCAGCTCGCCGATCACCGGCCAGCAGGTGCCGCTGTCGACCTTCGTGAAGGTGGACACCAGCAAGACGGCCTACCTGTCGATCAGCCACCAGGGGCAGTTTCCGGCGGTGACGATCTCGTTCAACCTCGCGCCGGGCCATGCGCTGGGCGATGCGGTGAATGCCATCAACAAGGCGCAGGCCGAGATGGGGCTGCCGCAGTCGCTGACCGGTTCGTTCCAGGGCACGGCGCAGGCCTTCCAGGATTCGCTGTCCACGCAGCCCTACCTGATTGCCGCGGCGCTGGTGGCGGTGTACATCGTGCTGGGCCTGCTGTATGAGAGCTACATCCATCCGCTGACGATTCTCTCGACGCTGCCTTCGGCCGGCGTGGGGGCCCTGCTGATATTGATGGCAGGCGGCTACGACCTGAGCGTGATCGCGCTGATCGGCATCATCCTGCTGATCGGCATCGTGAAGAAGAACGGCATCATGATGATCGACTTCGCGCTCAAGGCCGAGCGCGAGCAGGGCATGTCGCCGCACGACGCCATCTACCAGGCCTGCCTGCTGCGCTTTCGCCCGATCATGATGACGACCATGTGCGCGTTGCTGTCCGGCCTGCCGCTGATGCTGGGCCACGGCTCGGGCTCCGAGCTGCGCCGGCCGCTGGGCTATGCGATGGTCGGCGGGCTGATACTCTCGCAGGCACTCACGCTGTTCACGACCCCGGTGGTGTACCTGTACCTGGACCGCGCGCACTACTGGTACCTGAGCCGCAAGGAAGCGCGCAAGGCCCGCAAGGCGGCCCGGGCCGGGGAAGCCCCGCCGCCGGTGGCCGAGGCGCACTGATGAATACCGTTTGAACGGAGCGACGAGAGACATCGCAACGCCATGAAGATCCTGATTGTCGAAGACGAACTGAGAACCGCGGACTACCTCTCGAAGGGTCTGACGGAGCAGGGCTGCGCGGTCGACATGGCGCACAACGGCATCGACGGCCAGCATCTGGCGCTCACGCACGACTACGACGTGATCGTGCTCGACGTGATGCTGCCGGGGCAGGACGGCTTTTCGGTGCTGCGTGCGCTGCGCGCCGTCAAGCAGACGCCGGTGATCATGCTCACCGCCCGCGACCGGGTGGAAGACCGCATCAAGGGCCTGCACGAAGGCGCGGACGACTACCTCATCAAGCCTTTCTCTTTTCTCGAACTGCTGGCGCGGCTGCAGGCGCTGAACCGGCGCGGCCGCAAGCAGGAGCCGATGCAGTTGCGCATTGCCGACCTGCAGATCGACCTGCTCGCGCGCAAGGCCTTTCGTGGCAACGGGGGCAGCAACACGCGCATCGACCTCACGGCCAAGGAGTTCGCGCTGCTCGCGGTGCTGGCGCGGCGCCAGGGCGAGATTTTGTCCAAGACCGCCATCGCCGAGCTGGTGTGGGACATGAACTTCGACAGCAACACCAACGTGGTCGAGGTGGCCATCAAGCGGCTGCGCGACAAGATCGACGTTCCCTTCAGCCCCAAGCTGCTGCACACGATCCGCGGCATGGGCTATGTGATGGAGGTGCGCGAGACCGGGAGCGAAGGGGAGGGCGCCGACCTGTGAAGCGCTCCATCACCGCGCGGCTGGTCATCATGTTCGCGGCTGTGGCGCTTGCGACCTTCGCGCTGGCGGGCTTCGCGCTGCACAACGTGCTGGCGCGCGAGCTGGAGCGGCACCAGTACGAGGAGCTGGACACCACGCTCAAGAACCTGCAGTTCTGGATCAAGGCCATCGGCACTCCGGAGCGCTGGTCGCGCGTGCAGGCGCGCATGGACGCGCTCACGCCCGCCGACGGCAGCGTGCGCTTCTGGGTGCTCAGCGACGATCCACGCTTCCAGTACGGCAAGGGCCTGGCCGAGATCGATGGCCTCACGCGGGAGGCCAACGGCCACACCAGCGCCATCGTGCTGCCCGGGGAGGAGAAGCCGTTTCGCACGCTGTCCGTGCACATCGGCGCCTTCGATCAGCGCCCGGCCGTGCGGCTGATCGTCGGGCGCAACACCGAGCCCTATGCGCGCACGCGCCAAACCTTTCTCACGGCGCTCGTCGCGCTCGGGCTGGGTGCGATGGTGGTGGTGGCCTTCATGGGCTACTGGATTGCCCGCGTGGGGTTGCGGCCGCTGGAGCGGCTGTCGGCCGAGGCGCAGACGCTGCGGCCCAAGACCTTGTCGCAGCGGTTGCGCTCGGAGCCGCTGCCGGTGGAGTTGTCGGCGCTGGCCGAAGCCTTCAACGGCGCGCTCAGCCGGCTCGAAGAAGCCTACGCCCAGCTCGAATCCTTCAACGCCGACGTGGCCCATGAACTGCGCACGCCGCTGGCCAACCTGATCGGCAGCACGCAGGTGGCGCTGTCGCGCCAGCGCAGCGCGGGCGAGTTCCAGGAGGTGTTGCAGGCCAACCTCGAAGACCTGGAACGCGTGCGCTCCATCGTCAACGACATGCTGTTCCTCGCGCGTGCCGACCGCGGCGAGGTGGCCACCGGGCAGGTGCTCACGCCGGTGGCGCAAGAGGTGCGAAAGACCATCGAGTTCTTCGAGTTCGTGCTCGACGAGACGCGCACGCAGGTCAGCATCGAAGGCGACGTGCTGGCCGAAGCGCGGCTGGAAAGCGCGCTGTTCCGCCGCGCCATGTCGAACCTGCTGCAGAACGCCATCGAGCACACGAAGCCGGGCGCGGGCATCACCGTCACCCTGCGCGAAGAGCGGGCCGCGACCTGGATCACCGTGTCCAACCCCGGCGCCGCCATCGACGAGCAGCACCTGCAGCATCTGTTCGACCGCTTCTACCGCGTCGATGCCGCGCGCAACGACGGCGGCGAGCACCACGGCCACGGCCTGGGGCTGGCCATCGTGAAGGCGGTGGCGAGCATGCATGGCGGGCAGGTCAGCGCCTCCAGCGCGGACGGGGTGAACACCTTCGGCTTCAGTGTGTCGCGGGCCGGCTGAATCGGCGGCCTGCAAATGGCCTGTGCGCGGTACGTTCATGGGCCATGCTGGAGAATCGCCGGTGGCATGAATTCCCCACCTCGTTCGCAAACTCCCTGCATCGGATCGACCGAAAGGCTGTCATGGCACAGCTGATGTCGCTGTTGGTGCAGAACGCGATCCTGGTGGTGTTCGCCGCGAGCTTTGCCGCGCGCCTCGGGCTGCCGGTGCCGGCGGCTGCCGTGCTGGTCGTCACGGGGGCCCTGCTGGCGGCGGGCGATGTGTCCGTGGTGGGCGTGGTGCTCGCCGCGGTGGTCGCCAACCTGCTGGGCGACGGGGCCTGGTTCTATGCGGGCCGCCGCTTCGGCTACCGCTTCATGCGGCTGCTGTGCCGCATCTCGCTGTCGCCCGACTCGTGCGTGCGGCGCGGCGAATCGCTCATCACCGACTGGGGCGGCCTGTCGCTGGTGGCGGCCAAGTTCGTGCCGGGTGTGTCGGTGGTGGCGCCGCCGATGGCGGGCGCGCTGGGCATGTCGGTGCGGCGCTTCATCGGCTTCGACGTGGGCGCGGCGCTGGTCTGGACGGGTCTGTTCCTCGGCCTGGGCTGGCTCTTTCGCAACCAGATCCAGGAAGTGCTGGCCGTCATGGCGCAGGCCGGCGGCATTGCCACGGCCGCGCTGGCGGTGCTGCTGGTGGTGATCCTCGCGGTGCGCTACTGGCGCCGCCGCGCCTTTCGCCGGCTCACGGGCATGCCGCGCATCAGCGTCGACGAGCTGCACGATCTGCTGAGTGGCGAAGAGCCGCCGCTCATCATCGACGTGCGGGGCAAGGCCGGCGTACAGGTCGATCCGCGCCGTATTCCGGGTGCGGTGCCGTACACGCTCAAGGCGCTGCAGCAGCGCACCCTCGACCTGACGATCGACCCCAACCGCGACGTGGTGCTGTACTGCAATTGCCCCAACGAGGTGTCGGCCGCACAGGCCGCGCGCGTGCTGCTGGCACGCGGCGCCCGGCGCGCCTTGCCGCTGACCGGTGGGCTCGACGCCTGGGTGGCCTCGGGCCGCCCCACCAGCCTGCATTGACCGGCGCCTGCAGGAATCGGCCTGCCATGCTAAGGTGCCCGCCCCGGGTTAACCCTTGGTCTTCTTTCTCTTTTCCAGAGACAGCCACGGCCCGCTACAGAGGCTCTCCGTGCCACTTCCAGACGCTCCTTTCCCCAATGCCGCCCAGGCGGACAGGGCCGACAAGGCCGACGCTGCCGCCAACGACGCCGGCCACATCACCGGCCTCTCGCCCGCACTCACGCTGGTTTTCGCCGTCGCCTGCGGCCTGTGCGTGGCCAACATCTACTACGCCCAGCCGCTGATCGGCCCCATCTCCGACACGCTGCAACTGCATGCGGGCCTGGCCGGTCTGATCATGACGCTGACCCAGCTCGGCTACGGCGCCGGCCTGCTGCTGCTGGTGCCGCTGGCCGATGTGGTCGAGAACCGGCGCCTGATCATCGGCGCGCTGTTCGGTGCGGTGATCGGGCTCGTGGGCATTGCGCTCTCGGGCTCGGCCGTCACCTTCCTGGCTGCGTCGTTCGTGGTGGGCGCATGCGCCGTGGCGGCGCAGGTGCTGTTGCCCTTTGCCTCGCACCTCGCACCCGAGGCCACGCGCGGCAAGGTCGTCGGCAACATCATGGCCGGCCTGCTGGGCGGAATCATGCTGGCGCGGCCTTTCGCCAGCGTGGTGGCCGCCACCCTTGGCTGGCGCGCGGTGTTCTGGATCTCGGCCGTGCTGATGGCCTCGCTCATCGTCGTGCTGTGGCGCGTGCTGCCGCAACGGCATGCGCATGCGTCGGTGGGCTATGCGCGCACCATGGCTTCGCTGCCCGGCATCGTGTGGAACACGCCGCTGCTGCGCCGGCGCGGCCTGTACCAGGGAATGATGTTCGCGGCCTTCCAGGCCTTCTGGACGGCGGTGCCGCTGGCGCTGGTGCATGAGTTCGGCATGGGGCAGGGCGGCATCGGCCTGTTCGCACTGGCTGGTGCGGCGGGCGCGTTGCTGGCGCCGGTCGCGGGCCGGCTGGCCGACCGTGGATTGACGCGGCCCGCCACCGGCGCGGCCATCGTCGTCGCGCTGCTGTCCTTCGTGCTGGGCGGCGTGTCGATGCACTTCCATTCGCTGGCCGGGCTGGTCGCGGCGGGCATCCTGCTCGATGGCGCGGTGCAGCTGTGCCAGGTGCTCAACTTCCGCAGCCTGTTCATGCTGGCGCCCGAATTGCGCGGCCGGCTCAACGGCTTGTTCATGACCTTCATCTTCATCTGCGCGGCGATCGCTTCGGGCATTGCAGCGGCGGTGTACGCCTTCCACGGCTGGACGGGTTTGTGCCTGCTCGGCGGCGGCTTCGTGACCGTGGCGCTGCTGTACTACGCGACCGAATTCATCGGCCGCACGGCACCCGCCACCGCCACTTCGGGGCGCTGAACGACAGAGGCGAAATGGCCGCGCGCTTAGACTGCGCGCCATGAATTTCCTTCGCCGCTGGTGGGACCGGCAGAACGAACGCGACGCCTTCAAGAAAGGAATGATCGCGTTCAGCAAGCATTGCGTGGCGGCCGTGAAGCAACACGTGCCAGAAGCCACGCGGGTTCGCACCCGTGCCCTCTGGTACGGCGACCAGACTCGCACGCGCGTCTTGTGGACCGATGGCAGCGGCCGCCAATGGCAATGGCCTCTTTACCTCGCCTTTCAGGCGTTCCGAAAAATACCCGAGCAGCGCGAAGCCGTCATCGCGCGTTCGCTGCATGCCCTGTTGAACCCGCCCGACGACGAAGAGGACGATGAAGAAGAACAGCGCATGCCCCGCACCCCGGAGCAGGTCGCGCAGCGCCTGCTGGCACTGGTCGCCGTGGTGTGGCGCGCCAACGCCAGCGAAGAGATCGCGCAGGAAGGCATCACCTGGGCCAAGGCGAAGGGCATCACCGCGTTTCTCTCTCCCGATGAACACAGCTTCATCTTTCACGCGCAGCGTCCGCCGCAATCGGACATCGTGAACCTCGGCTGGCGCGCGGAGGCCATGGTGCCGATGATCTGGGCCCTCGGCGGCCTGGCCGCCATGCCGCCGTCGAATGAGCGCAGCACAAGCTGGTCGAACCCGATGCTCCGGCAGGCCATGAAATCGCCGGCCGACTTCATCGCAAGCGCAACACTGCGCCCGGCCGTCGAAGTGGAAGACGAAGAAAGCCGCCTGCACGACGAGCACTGGCACGTGCGCGACGCTCAACTGCGCCGCCAGCCCGTGCCCTCGGGCCTTGACGCCGGCATCGTCATCGAGCGGCGCTATGCGCTGAGCTGGATGGTCGGCTACGGCGACAACTGGGTCGACGTGCCCACCGACACCTGATGCGACCCCGGGGCGCGGATGCGCTCCCACAGCCGCCCGACCACGGCCCGCGCATTGGCCCGCGACCGGTAGGCCACGATGCTCACTTCCACGTCCCAGGTGCCGTCGCCCACGGGCACGAGGTCCGCGAGCCGCCCTGAAACGAAGGAGCTGTCGGGCAGCCACGCGATGCCCATGCCCTGCGAAGCCAGGTCGCCCAGGACGTCCGTCATCTCGGCCTCGAAGGCGCGATAGCCGAAGAGCGGCTGGGACGACTGCTCGATGGCCGAGTCGACCACGCGCGCGAAGTAGCCGCTGGGCGAATACATGAGCAGCGGCACCGGCTTGGCCGGCGTGCCCGGCAGCGCGAGCCGGCCTGAATCGGCCAGCGCACGCGACACATACGGCCGCACCTTTTCAATGCCGAGTTCATGCCGGTCGAAGCGCGCCATGTCGAGCTGCACCGGATGCGCCGCCTGGTGAAAGCCGATGAGGATGTCGGCCGAACCCGCGTTGAACGCGGACACCGTGTCGTGCACGTTGCCCACCTCCAGGCTGCAGGTGATGTCGCCTTCTTCAGACCACTGCGGCCACCAGATCGGCAGCCGCGTGCTGACCAGCGCATAGGTCGAGGCGATCCGCACGTGGTTGCGCGATGGCGCGTCGCCGATCTCCGCCCTGGCATCGGCGATCTGGTTCAGCAGGCCGGTCGCGATCTTGCGAAAGCGCTCGCCCGCGGGCGTGAGCCGCGTGGGAAACGCAGCCCGGTCGATCAGCTTGGCGCCCAGCCATTGCTCCAGCGCCTGGATGCGGCGGCTGAACGCGGCCTGCGACACGTTGCGCATCTCTGCCGCGCGGGTGAAGTTCTGCACTTCGGCCAGCGTCACGAAGTCCTGAAACCAACGAGTGTCCATCGCGAGATCTGCTCCTTTGCACACGCGGATTGCAAGCCGTGTGCCCATTCGTTTGGTGCATCGCCCATGCGTGCCGCGCATTGCGGCCGGATGCAAACTCGACATTGGACCGCAGGCCCGCTGCTCGCGACCATTCACGAATCCTCTTTTCACAACCTCAAGGATTCGATCATGAGCGAGCAACTTCGTGCGGCGGCAAGGCAATACATGGTTCGCTACGGCGGCGACACGTTCCCCAACCTGTTCCGCAGCGCCCGGGGCGCCATCGTGATCGATGACACCGGCCGCGAGATCCTCGATTTCACCTCTGGCCAGATGTGCGCCACCATCGGCCACAACCACCCGGCCATCGTGCGCGCGGTGCATGAAGCGGGCGAGAAGGCCTTCCACATGTTCAGCGGCATGATCCCCGAGGTGGTCGCCGAACTCGCGCAGAAGATGGCGACCGACTGGATGCCCGCGCCGCTGACCAAGTCGATCTTCGTGAACACCGGCTCCGAGAGCAACGAAGTGGCGCTGCGCATGGCGAAGATGTACACGGGCGGCTTCGAGATTCTGGCCGTGGGCGGCTCGTGGCATGGCGTGACGGGCGGCACCAGCGCCGTGTCTTTCGCGAGCGACCGCAAGGGCTATGGCGTGCATGTGCCCGGCGTGTTCGTGATGCCCGAGCCGAACGCCTACCGGCCCTACATCAAGGGCATGTCGGCCGAAGAGTCGGCGCTGACCTGCCTCGAGCTGGGCCTGAAGATGTACGACATGGCATCGACCGGCCGCCGTGCGGCCATCATCATCGAGCCCATCATCAGCGCCGGTGGCGTGCTGGTGCCGCCCCGGTCGTACATGCAGGCACTGCGCAAGGCGGCGGACGAGCGCGGCATGCTGCTGATCTTCGACGAGGCGCAAACCGCCTTCGGTCGCATCGGCCATCGCACCGCGTCGGACTTCTATGGCGTGGTGCCGGACATCATGTCGGTCTCGAAGACCATGGGCGGCGGCCTGCCGCTGGCCGCGACCGTCACCAGCCCGAAGATCGAGCAGGACGTGTTCGAGAAGGGCTTCACCTTCTACACGAGCCATGTCTCCGACCCGCTGCCCGCCACGGTGGGTTTGGCCGTTCTCGAAACCATCCGCCAGGAAGGCCTGATCGAGCGCGCCCGCACCACCGGCGCCTACCTGCGCGGCCAGTTGCTCGACATGCAGAAACGCTACGAGGCCATCGGCGATGTGCGTGGCGAAGGCCTGCTGCTGGGCGTGGAGTTGGTGCAGGACCGCGAATCGCGCCTGCCGTACCACGACCTCGGCGCCCGCACGACGAAGAAGTGCTTCGAGCTGGGCCTGAGCATGAACATCCGCCGCCGGCCCGAGCGCGGCTCGGTGTGGCGCATTGCGCCGCCGCTCACGGTGAGCAACGAAGAGATCGACCGCGCCACCGCCATCCTCGACCGCGCGCTGCGCGAAAGCCTCGACGAGATCGCCCGGCCCGCGCCCGTGGCCTCTGCGGCTGCGAAGGTGTCTGCATCCGTCGCAACGAGCAACTGAACGCCATGACAAGCAGGTCTCTTCTTCTAGGCGCCGTGCTGGCCCTCGCGCTCGTGAGTGCCAGCGCGCAGGACAACGATACGCTGGCCAAGGCAAAGGCGGCAGGCACGATCACCATGGGCGTGCGCGAGGCATCGCCGCCGCTGTCGTACTCGCTGGGCACCGCCTACGTGGGCTACCACGTCGAGCTGTGCGAGCAGATGCTGTCGAAGCTGCTGCCCGGCGTTGCCATCCGGCAGATGGCCGTCACTTCGCAGAACCGCCTGCCGCTGCTGCAGAACGGCACCATCGACATCGAGTGCGGCTCCACCACCAACAATGCCGCGCGCCAGCAGCAGGCCGCGTTCGCCAACACGACCTACATCACCGAAGCGCGCTTCGCCGTGCGGGCTGCCAGCGGCATCACCTCCGTCGAGCAGCTCAAGGGAAAGACCGTGGTGACGACCACTGGCACCACGCTGGTCCAGCGGCTGCGCAAGCTCGAACAGGACAGGAGCTTCGGCATCACCGTGGTGCTGGCCAAGGACCACGCGGAGAGCTTCCTGCTGCTGGAAAGCGGCCGCGCCGACGCCTTCGCCATGGACGACAACACCCTGGCCGGCAACATCGCCAACGCCCGCAATCCCGCCGACTTCAGGATCGTGGGCAAGCCACTGGGCATCGAGCCCATCGCCATCATGATTCGCAAGGACGACCGCGCCTTCAAGAGCGCGGTCGACGGCTACCTTGCCGGCGTCGCGGCCTCGGGTGCACTGGAGAAGCTGTACGCCAAGTGGTTCATGGCGCCGATCCCGCCGAAGAACGCGGTCATCAACATTCCGCTGAGCGATTCGCTGAAGGCGGCGTTTCTGTCGCCGAATGATCGGCCGGCGGAGGCTTACGAAGACAGGTAGGCGGGCAGGCGCCGGGGCGGGGATCAGTCGAGCCGGGTCATCGGGCATTCGAGCACGACTCGCCCCGGCAAGGGCGAGTCGCGCCAGTCGGGCAGGTCCTTCTTGCGGAACGCCTCGAGCGACGGATAGGCGTCGGCAGTCCAATCGGTGCCGTCCACCTGTTCAAGGGCGAGTACCTCGTACAGGCACTTGCTGCCACCGGCCTTGAGGCGAAAGGCCACCCGCTGCCTGCCATCGGCCTGGCTGGTTTCCAGCACCTCATAGGCGCTGCGCCTGCAGGTGCTGAAGCTGGACTTCCATTCGATGGTCTGGCTGCGCACATGAAGCGTGCCGTTGCACGCTCTGCCGGTGCCGCTGAATGTGCCCCTGAAGGCGCCGGCAGCCCCGGCCGAGCAGGCGAATGCCAGAAGGCACAGCGCGGCGCATTTGCCTACTTGCATGCGGCGGCCTCCGCTTGTCTGCGCACGGCGGCCAATGCATAGCTCAGCTTCTTTGCATAGACCGCGTCGCCGCCCGCGTTGTAGTAGGCCGCCACACCCGAGGCAGTGATGGGCTTCCAGCCTGTGATGACTCTCTGGATGGAGGCCTTCTGATAGCGCAAGACGTCACCAGGCCGAAGCATGTGCGCCGCCGGGTTGAGCCTCTTCATGACTTCCGGCGTGCTGCCATGCGCTCGGGCGATGCTGCTCAGGTTGTCACCACTCCTGACAACGACGTCATAGGTCCGAGTGTCCGCATCCGGTACGCTTTGAAAGGAAAAATTGGTCATGCGCAACAGCAGATAGCCAATGCCGGCACGGATGTTGTGTATCGGCGCGCGCCTGACACCGTCGATCGACAGACTCCTGCGGTACGACGGCGGCAGGATCAGTTCGCCACCATCGCCGTCACCCAACAGCGCCTGGAGGCCGGGGTCGCCGGTGTTGCCGATCTGCATCGGGCGGGTTTTCCACTGCGACCGCTTTGCGCCTGTTTCCACCCAGAGCATGGCCTTCACCATTTTCCAGTCCAGAGGGACATAACCCGGTGTCCGGGAGAGATGTATGTCGTATTCACGGACGGCTTCGCGGACATCGCAGTCATGGCTGTCCCATTCGTTGTCTGCCTTGTCGATGCTGCGCTCCCAGCCCGCCGTGTCCGGCTCGGACGTCGCTTGCGCGCGTGTCTTGCTCATGCATTTCCTCCCAGCGTTGTTGATGTGTCCGTGTTTTAGGCCGATCCGCCGCCGCACACTGTCACCCAACGTCATCCGCATGGAATTTTTCCGCGAACCAGCGGCCCAGATTCCCCCTTTCAACCCCAGTGGTAGCCTTGCCCCCGATGAACCTCCGCACCAAGATCGTTGCGCTTGCCGTGGCACCTTTGCTTGTCGCACTGGTGCTGGTGGCGCTGGCGGTGCGCCACCAGGAGCACGGCCTCGCGCAGCGCGAGCGGGCGCTCATCGAGGGCAGCTACATGGCCCAGCGCCGCAGCGAGCTGCGCAGCTATGTCGACCTGGCCGTGAGCAACCTGCTCCCGCTCTATGAGTCCGGGCAGGACGACGAAGCCACCCGCAACGAGGCGCTGCGCCGGCTGGCTGCGCTCAACTACGGCGACGACGGCTACTTCTTCGTCTACGACCTGGAAGGCAATTCGCTCATGCACTCGCGCCAGCCCGAGCTGGTCGGCCAGAACCTCTGGGAGCTGCGCGACTCGCGCGGCCGCTACACCATCCAGGAGCTGATCAAGGGCGCGAAAGAAAACGGCGGCGGCTATGTCGAGTACGAATGGCGCAAGCCCTCGAGCGCACAGATGGCGCCCAAGCTCGGCTACGTGACCGCCATGCCGCGCTGGAACTGGATGGTCGGCACCGGCCTGTACCTGGACGATATCGAGTCGACCATGGACACGCTCGATCGGCAGATGAATGCCAACGTCACCGCCACGCTGCTGTGGATTGCCGGCATTGCCGCGCTGTGCCTGGGCGTCGTCAGCGCAGCCGGCCTGTTGCTGAACCTGAGCGAGCACCGCACGGCAGAAGCCAAGCTGCGCCTGCTCGCGCGGCGCGTGGTGCAGTCGCAGGAAGAAGAGCGCGGTCACCTCGCGCGCGAACTGCACGACGGCACCAGCCAGACGCTGGTGTCGGCCAAGCTGCTGATCGAATCCGCCGTCGAATCGCTCGACCGCCAGCAGCAGCCCACGCCGCCCGCGCTTGGCAAGGCGCTGCAGCGGCTCAACGATTCATTGCTCGAAGTGCGCCGCATCTCGCACCGTCTGCGCCCCGCGCTGCTCGACACCCTGGGCCTGCCCGCCGCGCTGGAGCGGCTGGTCGACGAGTTCAGGGAAGAGGGCGGCGTCGATGCGTCCATCATGCGACAGGGCGAAACCTTCGAGCTGTCGCCCGAGGTCAAGACCGCGCTCTTTCGCCTGACGCAAGAGGCGCTGACCAACGTGCGCAAGCACGCGCAGGCCCGGCATGTGCACGTTGCGCTGGGCTTCGATGAAGAAGAGGGCGTGCGGCTCGAAGTGAGCGACGATGGCATCGGCTTCGACATCGACGCCGTGCAACTCGACCCCAAGCGCGGCATCGGCCTGCGCAACATGCGCGAGCGCATGGAATCCATCGGCGGTCGGCTCACCATGTGCTCCAACGAAGGCCGCACTTCCATACTGGCCGAGGTGCCGGCCCGCAATGCGAGGCCTGAAGCCACATGACAGCGAAGTCAGAAAAAGATGCATCGGCAGGGCCCGCGGTGATCCGCCTGTTCCTGGTGGACGACCACCCGCTGGTGCGCGACGGCCTACGCGCCCGGCTCAGCACCATGCCCAACCTCGAGATCGTCGGCGAGGCCGGCAGCGCCGCCGAAGCGCTTGCGCTGGTGGGCGGCGTGCAACCCGACCTGCTGCTGATGGATGTCGGCATGAAGGACATGAACGGCATCGACTTGGCCCAGTTGCTGCTGCAGCGCCAGCCCGCGCCGCACATCGTGATGCTCAGCATGTACGACAACCCCGAGTACGTGCAGAAGGCCTTGCAGGTAGGCGCGCGCGGCTATGTGCTGAAAGACGCGCCGGCGGCAGAGATCGTCGCCGCCATCGAGGCCGTGTCGGCCGGCGGCACCTTCCTGAGCCCGGCGGTGTCGAAGAAGCTGTTTCGCAACCAGGCGCCCAGGCCGCTGCTCACGCCGCGCGAGAGTGAGATCCTCACCGCGCTGGGCCGGGGCGAATCGAGCAAGCAGATTGCGCGCGACCTCGACCTGAGCGTGCGCACGGTGGAGGCGCACAGGCAGAGCATCAAGCGGCGCCTGGGCATCGAAGGGCAGGCCGAGCTGATCAAGTACGCGGTGGAGCATGCGCGGGAATTCGGCGGGCGCTGAGCTGCTGCTGCTGCCCTGACCGTCCGTGGTTCGCTTGCATGCCCATCCTTGGGTGATGCGCGCTTTTCGAGCGATGAGGAGGATGCCTTTTCCTCCCTCCCATCTCGTTCCCCTTCTTCGAACAAGGAAGTCATCAAGCTTTCAAATTTCGCTCGCCCGAAAGGCACCCGATTCGGTTCGACGGACAAATATCCGACATGGCAAATATGTAATTTGAGAGAGCGAAAAACGTAATCAAAAAAAGAAAACCCAAGCCGATGATTCATTGCAGATGCACGGAAATCCAGGCCATCAGAAAACCTGAAATTCCAAAGCGCATCCGGATTTCATGGGAGGCCCGGAAGGGAGAGCCGTGAACTTCGCAACAAGGGTCCGAGGCCACTGCCGAGGGCTCATGAATCAAACCTTCAACACGAGATTCGCAATGAAAAGAACGTTCATCGCAGTAGCGACCCTGTCCGGCATCGGATTGGCCAATGCACAGACATCCGTCACGATGTTCGGCGTCGTCGATGTCGGCGTCAGCAGCTATTCGTCCAAGTCGCAAGACACGAGCCGGGGGACACTGCTGAAGCCGTTCTACCTGAACCAGGGTTCCCGCACCGCCAGCCGCACCGCCCTGAGCAATGGCAACTACGCATCGAGCCGGTTGGGCTTTCGCGGCACGGAGGACCTGGGTGGCGGACTGGCGGCCAGCTTCTGGCTCGAAGCACCGATCTCGCCGGACGACGGCAGCACGGGCATCTCCACCTTCCAGCGCCGTTCCACGCTCAGCCTGTCGGGCGGATTCGGCGAGCTGCGCCTGGGGCGTGACTACGTTCCCACGGCCTGGAACGACATCGTGTTCGATCCCTTCGGCATCGTCGGTGTCGGCCGCAGCCTGATCTTTACGGCACTCAACACCAACACGAGAGGCGGCCCCGGAGGTTTCGGCGGTGATCTCAACTACAACCGCGCCAGCAATTCCATCGGCTATTTCTTTCCGCCGAATCTCGGCGGCGTCTACGGCCAGTTGATGTACGCGATCAACGAGAACACCAAGTACGACCCGGGCAACACCACGCCTCCGGGCGTCAATGGCGCGGGTTCGCTCAATCCGGGAACGGTCGCGACCGTGCGGGCCGGCCGATACATCGGCGGCCGCGTCGGCTATGCCAACGGTCCCTTCGATATCGCCCTGTCCTATGGAAACAGCACGACCGCGGACAGCTTCTATGCCGGCACCACGGATGCGGTGAAGACCTTCAACCTCGGCGCCTCGTACGACTTCGGGCCGGCCCAGGTGTTCGGTGAACTGTCGCGCGCCAAGAGCTCGCGCAAATACGCCACCACGCCTCTCGGCGGCGGCGTTCCGGACACTGATCTCACGGGCTACCTGCTCGGCGTCAAGGTGCCGGTGGGGGCCGGCCTGATTCGGGCTTCTTACTCGCAGGTCAAGTACGACCTCAACACCCCGGCCGGTCTTCCCTTCGGTGTGGCGGCCGGTGACCCGAAGGCCAACAAGCTGGCCATCGGCTATGTCCACAACCTGTCGAAACGCACGGCGCTCTACGCCACCATCGCGCGCGTCAGCAACAAGAACGGTGCAGCGCTCACCGTTGGTGGTCCGTCTTTCATCAGCAGCGGCGTGTTCACGCCGAAGACCTCGACGGGCTACGACCTGGGCTTGCGCCACGCGTTCTAGACATGGCGGATTCCGCAGCGCGATGCGCCGCGGAATTCAAGGTTTCTCCAAGGGTGCTTCAGTAGAGTTCCCTTTTTGGCCCGCGCATTGCGCGGGTCTTTTTTTTGGGCGGTCATTCATTCGCTGAAGATAGTGAATGCGCAGCATCGTCTCGATGGCAAAGGGCGGACGACCCGTCTTGGCCCCTGGGCTGCGCGGCTCAACGATCTGCACCAGCGTGTTCTGTGGAACCACTCGGTTCAGCTCATCGAGGCACTCACGCTTGCGTGTCTTCTTCGTCGACAGGTTCAGGTCCAGTCCGAGCTGGCTCGGTGGCATTACGCGTTTGGCAATCGTGGGTACAGATCGTGCAAGGCTCGGACCGGTTTTGCAGACCATTCCGAGGGTCAGAGATCGACGGAATCCAACAGTCGATACCTTTGGAGGTGTGACATGCGGGCGAAACGTTTGCACTCCGTTGATCAAATGCGAACAGGCAGCGCCATCAAGGCGCGAACCAGATCGGCCTGCCGCTCCACGGCCGCTTTTCGCAGGACATGCTGAAGGTGCGTGCGCACAGTCGACAGCTCGGTGCCCGTGCGCTGGGCAATCTGCTTGAGATTTGCACCTTCGGTGATTGCGATCGCGATCCGGGCTTCGGCTGGCGTGAAGTCGAAGCATTCCGTCAGCACAAGCAAGTCCCGTCCCGGTCGTGTTTCTTGGGGATCGTGCAGGATGACCAGCGCGCGGGCGCCGCGGCCGAATGCGGCCATGGTGCGCTCCGACTGAATCGCGCTGATGAGCGCAAGGTACGAGCCGCCGTTGCTCCCACGCAGGCGCACTGCTCGCCGGCTGGGTGTTGTTTGGGGCGTATCGTTGAGCGCCTGAAGTTCGTAGATAGCCTCCGTCAGCGCTGCATCCCCTGCCTTGTCGTGACAGGCCAAAAGACCCGCGCGGTTGCCCACCACGACACCGGCCTGCAACATCGCCGTCCCCCGAGCATTGCTGTGCCAGATGCCTCGCGTTTCATCCACCAGCAGCATGGGGTAATTCAGCTGTCCCAGAAGCTCACGGGCCATGCCGAGTTCGGCGAAAGTCTCGCGCGAATGCACCAGGTTCTTCATCGCTGCGGAAAAGTGATGCCGAAGCTGATCGGCCACACTCTGCTCTTGGCGTGTCAGCGGCGGGCTGCCGTGGCCTCGCATCAAGGCCAACATGAACACAACTTCGTCGTTGTCGATGAGATTGGTCGCCGAGGCATAGCGTCCCCCATGGGGAATCAGGAACTCCTGGTAGAACGGGTCTCGTGCGACGAATGAATCATCGAAGTGCTCATGGCAATGGAACCACTGGCCCAACGGTGTGCGAGCGGCCAAACCCACTCGCGGATCGATGGCGTGGTAGCAGCGAAAGTAATCGAGTCCCGTCTGCGGAGTCGACTTGCCTCCGTGCACGCTGAACATCAGATGGCCATTTTTCTTGTCGATGCCCAACACCTGCACTGTCCAAAGGTCGAGGAACTCGGCGACGTGCGTCAACGTGGTGGTCCAGTCACTTCGCCCGCTGGCCGCGGCATACAAGCTGGAGATGAGCGCGTCGAACGTCATGTGACACGCGTCGGCAGATTCAGCAATAGGAGGATCAGGTCCGATTGCCGGCTCACAACGGTTTTTTCCATCACCCGCTGAATGTGTGTGCGCACGGTGGGCAATGCCGCGCCACTGCGTTGAGCGATCTCTTTGGCGTTGGCGCCGTCGGCGATCTGGACTGCGATGCGGGCCTCTGCGGGTGTGAGATCGAAGCATTCGGCAACGATGAAGGGGTCCAGGGTGCTTCGACCTTGTGCTGGATCGTGCAGCACGATCAGCGCACGCGAAGCCCGACCGAAGGCGCCCATGGTCTGCTCGGGCCGCACTGCACTGATGAAGGCGAGGCAGGGCACACCCTCTGTGGAATGCAACTTCAATACTTGCCGAGCGGGTTGAGCCGACCCAGCCGGTGTGGTGAACGCCAATGCATGCAGCGCGCGCGTCAACGCTTCGTTGTCTTCCTTGCGCCGGCACGTCAGAAAGCCTGCCTGCGCTTTGAGAAGGTCGCCCTGAGCCAGGACCTTTGCTGCGGCTGCATTGTGGTGCCACAGGCCCCGAAGCTCATCCACCAGCAGCATGGGGTAGTCAAACTGACTGAGCAGGTCTTTGGCCATGTCCAGTTCGGCATAGGTGCTGCGCAGGTGCACCATGTTGCGAAAAGCCTCACCGAGGTGATGCTTGAACTGATTCATGAACGGAAGTTTGACCGGGTCGAGCGGCGGCGCGTTGTGCGCCCGCACCATGGCAAGCATGAACTGCATGTTGTCCACTTCCAGCACCTTGGCGCCTGCCATGGCGCCCCCACCATGGGGAATCAGAAACTCCTGGTAGAAGCGGCTGCTCTGCACAAATGCGGCGTCGTGGTGCTGGTGACTCAACATCCAGTTGTCGGACGGCGTGGCCAGTATGGCGGGAATGCGCGGATCAATGGTGTTGTAGAAGCGCACGTAGTCCAGTGAAGACGCCGGTGTACCGCCAGGTCCACCGTAGCCCGTGAAAAGCAGGGTGCCTGTTCTCATATCGAGCATGGCGATCTGTACCAGCCAGAGGTCCAGATAGGTGGCCAGGCTCCCCAACACGGCCCCCCATTCAGCGCGGCCATGGGCGGCCGTATACAGGCCCGAGATCAACGTATTGACGTCCATGGAGTCGCGCGGCAAAACTGCGGGCTCTTGATCAAGCATGTAGGAATTTTGTACCAAAGCACTCGAAGTCTGCATCCCTTATTCCAAGGTGGCACGATCAATTTCCGTCATCAAGATTGATGATGGACGTTGGTGGCGACAACTGTTAAGCCTTGTGCCCGAACGAGATCCTTTCCAACATGACCACCTCCGATACACCCCTGTCCAGCCACGCCGTCGAAAGAGTGATCTCCAATATCTACGCCGCCGTCGCCGGACGGTTGCCATGGCAGCAACCACTTGACGAGTTGGCCGTCCTGCTTGGTTTGTGGGCGGCGCAGATCATCGGCATCGACAAGCACAACGGCGGGTTGATATTCACCGAGGAAGGGGGCCCGGGCCGATCATCGGCTGCGCTGGACTATTTGCGGTTCTTTCATACCAGCAACCCCCGTATCGCGCCGACCTTGGCCACGCCCATGGGAGACTGGATGCACTGCCACGAGCACTTCGATGAGGCATACGTCGAGCAGAGCGCCTTCTACCAGGAGTTTCTGATCCCCCATGGCGGGCGCTACCTGTCGGCCACCAAGCTGATCGAGGGTGATGATTTCATTTTCTTGTTTGGCGTCTTGCGTGGACGCGGCGGCAGGCCGATCGGTCCGGAAGACATTCCGCTGCTGCAGCAGATCAAGCATCACCTGACAGAGGCATTCCGAGATTTTTCCTATCTGCGCGAAACCTTTGTGGAGCTGGGCATGGCGCGCCAACTGCTCGCGCGGTTTGACTACCCGATGCTGGTCGTCGACCAGGCGTGCGGTATCTGGCACCGCAATGAGAGCGCCGAGCGCCTGATGAAAGGCAGTGATGTCGTCTTCGAGAGCGCCGGGGTGCTGGCCTTCCGCGACGACCGGGCCAGTACCGCGTTGACACTGGCCATACGCAACCTCGGACTCTTCGAAGGCGCCAAAGCTGCAACGGTTGCTGCGAGGAGATCAGTGGCAGTGATACCGCGACGTGCAGGCGTGCCTCTGCTGGCCCTGGTCAGTGCACTGCGCCCCTCGGAATCCATGCAGATGTTCGGTTCGGCGCCGCGGGTGCTGGTGATCCTGCACGACCCTGCCACTGCACACCCAACCTTCGATCCCCAGATCATTTCGGAGTGCTACGACCTGACGCCCGCGGAGGCACGTGTTTCCATCCAGGTTGCCGAGGGGGCTAGCGCCAAAGAGATTGCGTCTCGAACCGGTGTGGCCCTGTCGACGATACGCACGCACATTCAGCGAGCCATGCTGAAATTGGGCGTGACGAGGCAAAGCGATCTCATCCGCGCCTTCGTTGCGATTCCTGCGCTCAAGGGCGCTCCTGTCGAGCTGCGCGAATGAGCAATCCTCGGGATGCAGAAGTTTGCACATAGCCGTTCCCCGAGTCCATACATCATCTTGATGACGCCTGCGCACCGATTCTTCTGAACACTGCATGGCGGCGCAAACACGCCGTTCAGAAACATCGTTCATTTGCGTGAGGAGTCAAAAAAATGTCGAAGTCGAAGATGAAGCGACAGCTGTCGTGCATTGCCGGGGTCGCGTTGCTGGCCTTGGCCGGTTGCGGCGGAGGGGGAGGTGGGGGTGGAGGTGGGGCGTTCCTTCCTCCGGTGGGAACTGTGGACCCCCCGCAGACGCCAGTGGCGTCCACCACTTTGTCCGGGGTCGCTGCCACCGGGGCACCTTTCGCCGGCGCAGCCGTCAGCGTGACCGATGCCACAGGTGCCACTGTCTGCGAGACGCAGACCAATGCGCAAGGGGCCTACAGTTGCACGTTGCCCGCCGGCACCAAGGCCCCGCTGGCCATCCGAGCTTCGCGCGAAGACCAGGTCTTCTACAGCGCTGCCGCCGGCGCTGCCGATATTGCCAACGTCACGCCGCTGACCACGGTCGTGGTGGCGCGGATTTCGCCCAACGGAAATCCTGCCAGCCTGGCGGGCGCATTGCAAAGCAACCCAGAGACTGTCACGGCCGATACGCTCTCGCGACAGGTGGCGGCGCTGAATGCCGCGCTGCGACCGGTGCTCGATGCGCTGGGACTGCCCGCAGCGAACCTGCTGTCCGAAGCCATGGTGGCCGATGGCACCGGCCAGGACAAGCTGTTGGATTCGTTGAGCGTCACTACCCGTCCGGATGGAAAAGCCGCCAACATAGAAATCACAGTCAAGACCGCCGACGGCACACCGGTGTCCATCCGCTTTCGCAGCGACGAGGCCAGCATTCCGGCAGTCGATTCCTCTGTGAAGGTGGCCGACGTGCCCGCACCGAACGTGGTCAGTGACCTGTTCAAACGCCTCGCCGACTGCTACGCGTTGCCGTTGACCCAGCGGGTCAGCGGTGCCAGCAATGACTCCGACGCCGCCGTCGGCGGCCCGGCAGAGGTGATCGCGGATGTATGCCGCGGACTCTTCCTCGGCGATGACCCTGCCACGTTCTACAGCAACGGGGCCACCGTGGGCCGCTCGAGCGCCAACAGAGGTGCCTTCGCGAGCCTGTTCCGTGGTGGTGCCACCGGGCTTCAGTGGGACCAAGGCAACGTGGAGTTCTTCCGCGGCAACGGCGACATGGTGCTGAGCTATCGAACGAAGGATGCCCAAGGCAACACGACTTTCGAGACGCTGGGCGCGCGCAAGGTTGACGGAAAGCTCAAGCTGGTGGGCAATGGGTATGCCTACCAGGCCATTGTTCAACCCTATGAGCAATTGCGGGATCTGCTCAACACGCCGGCGTTCAGCAACTATGGCACTGGCTATGACGTCACGATTCCCAACCTCACCGACAACAACGGCCATCCGATCTTCCAGAAGGCCGTTGTCACCGCCCCCTGGGGAACGCAACTGACCTTCCTGCCCAGTGTCGGCTACTCCTCGCTGAGATTCGGCAAGCCGAACGGGACGGTCACAGGCAGTTCGGTGTACCGGTTGAGGGGTGAATACGAGAGCACAAGCACTGCGGGAAATCCGGCGGAAAAGGAAAGCTCCCTCACGTACGCCGAGCCTCAGTACACCGACACGCAAATCGCGGGACTGATCAACCAAGGCGTTTGGAGCATCGAGTTCTTCCACGCGGACACGACCAAGTCCAACGTGACGCAGACCACCCGGACCCTCTCGCGCGCGCTGACGGTCGGTGAATTGCGGCAGCGGCCCCTGGCACGCCTGTCGGACGGCATGCGCAACTTCCTGAAGACGGGTTCAGCCAACGGCTACCTCCTGGTGGACACGCCGACCTGGTTCAATTTCAGCACCCAGCCCGACGGACAGGATGGGTGGATCGTGCCAGACGGCGCGTTGCAGCCAACCCTGCTCTCGGTGTATGGCAACGCGCCCTATGGCAGCAGCACTGCAGGTCAGAACGGGGCGGGCTTCAACGATACGACCACCTTTCCAAGCAGCGCCCGCAAGGCTGTCGTCTACTGCTCTGCGCAGACGGCATCTGACAAACACTGCGACAGTGCCGATCCCACAAGGTACGCGAAGAATTCGACCCTCAATGCCTTCCAGCTGCTGGCCACGAATCAGAGGCAGATGGTGTTCAGCACGACGGTCGGGGTGTACAAGTTGCAATAGCGTTGCCATCGCGCTGCGCCAGCCTGGTCCATCGGGTCAGGCTGGCGGCCGGCAGACCCATCTCAATTGCGACAGCTGAAACGGCGCGAGGTCGGAACCCTTCAAGACAAATCCAGCGAGCACCTGCAAGCCCCCAACATTCCTCGCGACGGTGCCACGGCAACGCTCTCAAGGCAAAGGTCCTCGCGGGATGCGCTCACCCGAAATCTACTTCGTCATTCGCAGGAGAAAAACTCCTTGATCAACACGACAGGCAGACAGCTTTCGTCCCGGATCTTTCAGTAGGCCTTAGGGATGATCTGTAGAACGCGATTTGCGATCGCGGCTGAATGAATAGGGTGATGACGAGTCATTGGGATGTTCGGATCGAACAACCTTGGCATCGATTTGTTGCGCGAGACACTCATCATCAGGCTGGTGGTCTCATCAGGGCAGGCGGCACGCGCCATCGCTCAGGCCAGCGAACTTCCGGTACACGGGTACATCGTGCAGCGCCTCTTCCATGGTCTATCACGCCGCAAGCGCAGTGCTGCTCGGGTTGGGGCTCGAACTCTGTTGCAATCTATCGCAACACTCGATGACCGGTTCTGGCCGAAATCCGCGCGCCTTCCGCTACCTCCCGGGTTGCTGCACCAACTGAAGCTCATTGCCCGCCGGATCGCGAAGCGTGGCGAGAATACCGCCCCATCGCTGCAGCTCGGGAAGCCCGCTGAACACGACGCCGAGCGACGAAAGCTCCCTGTACTTCGACTGGATGTCCGTCACATCGAAAGACAGCCCCGTGAAGCGTCCCACCAAGTCCTGGTCCTCTGCCGGAGCGGCCTCGTCGACACGCTCGACCACCAGGCTCATCGGTCCTGCGTCGAATACGCAAAAACCCTGTTCGCGTCCGTCGGCCTTCAGTGGCAGGCCAAGTATTTCCTCGTAGAAGCGGGAGGCGTCGACGAGGTCCTGGACGAAGATTCGCGCGGTATGAAGCTCCATGGGTTCTCCTGGCAAGCGTGTGGATCGGGTGCGTCTTCGTATCATGCATGGCGCACCGCACCAAGGTCGGCATTCAACCCGGGGCCCAGTCGAATGCCAACCCAACGGGCTCCAGCATCATGACGGGATTGCGACGTTGAATATGGAAAAAGTCTCCCAAACGATTGAAGCAAAAGTGCGCGAGATTTTCTCTCTCGAAGATGCCGCGGTGGCGCTCGCAGCGCTTTCAGCAATGGAGATACCCCTCTCCAACAGCGAGTGGTCAACGACTCGCGACAGGGTGCAAGCCGCAATTCTTGTGCTGTCCAACTCCCGGATCGACAGGCTTCTGAAAGAGGTCTCCGCCTCCCAGGTGGACTGGCGAGATACCTTGATGGGGGCGGGTCTTGCGGGAAGCGACTGGCCTTTGATTGCCAAGAAGCTGGGCTTTGAAATCGCCTAAACGACGAGCCGCGCCGGACGCCACATCAAGAAATATCGGTCGAGCGAGTCAGCCCTTCATGCTGTGTCAGGCTCGCCTGCATCGCATCGAGCTTCGCTCGCACGAGCCCGAGCGCGTCGCTGCCGATCAGCAGATGTTCCGGCGGCTGCGGCATGTCCACCAGGGTGAGGATCGCCGCCGCGGCCTTGTCCGGATCGCCGAGCTGCTTGCCGCTCTTGTTCATGCGCGATTGCCGAACCGGATCGAACACGCTGTCGTAGTCGCTGATGGAACGCGCGCTGCGCACCATCGAACGGCCGGCCCAGTCCGTCCTGAAGGATCCCGGCGCGACAGCCGTGACTGCGATGCCGAGCTCCTTCACCTCTTTGGCCAAGGTCTCGGAGATCCCTTCGAGCGCGAACTTGCTGCCGCAGTAGTAGCTGATGCCGGGCATCGTGATGTAGCCGGCCATCGACGTGATGTTGATGATGTGGCCGCGTCGGCGCTGACGCATGAACGGCAGGAACGCCTTGATGACCGCGACCGCGCCGAAGACGTTGACGTCGAACTGGCGGCGCATGTCATCGAGCGACGATTCCTCCAGGATGCCTTCATGGCCGTAGCCCGCGTTGTTGATCACCACGTCCACCGGCCCGATCTCCGCTTCTACGGCAGCGACGAGTGGTACGACAGCGTCGAACTGCGTCACGTCGAGCAGCCTGACATGGGCCTCTGCGTGAAATTGCCCTTTGAATTCGATCGCCGCTTGCTCGGTGCGAACGGTTCCGACGACGCGGTGGCCAGCTTGTAGAGCAGCGCTCGCAATGGCGCGCCCGAAGCCGCTGCTGACGCCGGTGATGAAGAAAGTCTTGCTGTTTTTCATGCGTCGATTCTGGAATCGAGACGACGTTGAAGCCAGTCGCAGTCCTATGAATTGCTTGCCTATTGCTATGAGCGCTGTCCAACAACAGGTCACTTTTTGCCCGGATTGATGCACAGTCGGCTGAATGAGCAAGCCGCACGCATCAACCATCGACCGCGTCAGCAAGTCCCGCCAGGAGCGTCAGGCCCGCATGGTGGCGCTTCTGAGGCGACTCGCGCCTGAAGAGGGCTATACGCTGACGTCGTTGCCCGACGTGCGTTTCCTGCGCTCCGATCGTCCATTGGCCTCGACCCCTGTGCTCTACGAACCCGGCATCGTCATCGTGTGCCAGGGGCGCAAGCGTGGCCTCTGGGCCAACCAGGTCTATCTCTACGATGCCCAGCACTACCTCGCGGTGTCCGTGCCGGTGCCGTTCACCATGGAGACCGACGCCAGCGCCGACGAGCCTCTGCTCGCGATCTACTTCAGCCTAGACCTTCCCGTCCTTGCCGGTCTTGCGTTGCAGCTCGATGAATTCACCGGGAGTGATGAGAGTGCACAAGCCGCGCCGGTCGGCATGTTCTCCACACCGATGGACGACGCGCTGGCCCAGACCGTCCTTCGATTTCTTGAAGCCATGAGTTCGCCTGTGGAGGCAGTGTTGCTCGGGCCGGCGATCGTGCGCGAGATCTACTTTCGGGTCCTCAGTTCAGAGCAGGGTGCGTCGATGCGCGCGGCGCTCGTCAGCCAGGGGCAGTTCGGAAAGATCGCCAAGGCCGTGCGGCGCATCCACTCCACCTTCAGCGACCGCCTCACCGTCGAGCGCCTGGCTCGCGAGGCGGGCATGAGCATCCCTACGTTTCACGCTCACTTTCGCGCCGTCACCCAGAGTTCTCCGATGCAGTACCTCAAGTCGGTACGCCTTCATCAGGCGCGCCTGATGATGCTGCGAAACGGGAAGACGGCGTCCGCGGCGAGCGTCGAGGTGGGTTATGAAAGCGCGTCGCAGTTCAGCCGCGAGTTCAAGCGCTTCTTCGGTCTCAGTCCGGGCGATGAGGTTGCGCGCCTGAAGTCGAGCTTTGCGATGCCTCCTTTGCCGGGCAAGCAGGGATGGGTGACGTCGCATTGATCGATCGATCGACCGATTGATTGATTGATCGCTTGACGAGGCCAGGTTCGCGCAGCGTGGTCGTTTGTTGTCGAACGACCTCGCCTGATACCCTTCAACCCGCATCCATCAACGCCCAGCCCGAATGACCGATCTCCCCCACAGCCCCGCCGCCGACCGCAACAAGCAGCCCATTCTCGATGCTTTGACCGGCATCCTCGGCAAGAGCGGCACCGCGCTGGAGATCGCATCCGGAACAGGCCAGCACGCCGCGTGGTTCGCAGCGGCAATGCCTCAGTGGATCTGGCAGCCGACCGACGCGGATGCCCGCATGCTTGCTGCGCTCGCAAGGCGGGTCGAAGAAGCCGCGCTGCCCAATCTCCGCCCGCCGCTCCTGCTCGACGTGATGGCCCCTGAATGGCCGTCGCATGGTTCCGAATTCGCGGACAAGGCGGAGAAGTTCGACGCCATCTACTGCGCCAACATGCTGCACATCGCACCGTGGCCCGCATGTGCCGCCCTGATGCAAGGGGCTGCGCGGCATCTTCTTCCCGGCGGGTTGCTGATCACCTACGGGCCTTACTTCGAGGAAGAAGGCCCACCAGTGCCAAGCAACCGGGCGTTCGACGAAGACCTGCGCGCCCGAAATCCCGATTGGGGCATCCGCCGCCTGGAAGATGTGGTGGCGCAGGCGGGGCGCTCAGGCCTCGCGCTGCGCGAGCGGCATGCGATGCCAGCGAACAACCTGCTGCTGGTCTTCGTCCGCGAATAAGCGCGGTCAGTGCTGCGGCACTGCAGTCGTCAGCAGCGCAAGCGCCTTGTTCAGCGTCGAGGTTGAGAACGCCGCGCCTTTGGAATAACCGATCCGCACCACGATGAGGTCGTGCGACGGAATCACGACCACGAACTGCCCGTCGGCGCCGAGCATGTAGTAGGCCGACGTCGGCGCGGCCAGCCCGCCCATTCCGTTGATCCAGAAGAAGCCGCCATAGATCGGGCGCTTGTCCGCGGCCCATGCCGGCGCCACGCTGCTCACGAATTTGACGAAACCCTCGGGAAGAATGCGCTCGCCATTCCACACGCCGTCCTGCAGGTAGAGGTTGCCCAGGCGGGCCCAGTCGCGCGCCGACATGAAGTCGTAGCCCTGCGTGAGGAAGTTGCCGTAGGGGTCGGTCTCGATCACCATGGAGCGGATGCCGATCTTGTCGAAGAGCGCGCGCTGCGGAAACGAGAGGTACTGCTCGCCGCGTTTTTCCACCGCAAGACGAATGAGGTAGTTGGCCAGCACCGGGTCGGTGTTGCGGTAGCGACCCACCGCGCCCGGCGGCCATTGCTGCGGTCGGGTGGCGGCGTAGTTGAACGCGTTGATGCGGCCCGTGTAGAAGTAGATGTGATCGGGGTAGGTGCCGTTGGGGTCGAAGTCCGGATCGTCCGGGGCCTTGATGCGCAGCCCGCTCGACATCTGCATGATGTCCGAGATCTTGATCTTCTGGCGCCCGTCGCCGGCGGTTTGCCACTCGGGAATCGGCGCCTGCTGGTCGAGCGTGTAGACCCCCTGCTTCATCAGGATGCCCATCATCGTGGCCGTGACGCTCTTGCCCATCGACCATGATTCGAGCGGCGTCGTCGGGCCGACCCCGTTCATGTAGCGCTCGCCGACGATGCGGCCCTTGTGCGTGACCACGAAGGCCGATGTGTAGGCCTCGGGCACGCTGAACGCGGCGTCGACGGCCTGGGTGATCTTGGCCATGTCGACACCGGCCGGCGGCGGGTCGCTCGGCAGCACGTCGCCCATGGGCCAGGGCTGGGTGGCGGGGTCGGGCAGGGTGCTCTTGACTTCGACGGGCGTGAAGAGCACGTCGTCCTTGCCGGCCGGCAGCGTGATGCAGCCTTGCGAACCGAAGTAGCGCGCCACCAGCGTCGGGCCGTTGGGGATCGTGATGCGTACTTCCTTCTTCGCACGGTCGACCACGGGCTTGTCCACGTTCTTGCGCTGGGCGTACGGTCCGACGAAGTAGCCGAGGCTTTCTGCTGCAACGTCGGGGTCGACGCCGGTGATGAACACGGCGGAACACATGGACTTGGCAAAGCCGGAGGTGTTGTGCTCCAGCACGTTGCCGGGCGGCGGCACGTAGGGCGTGTCGAGTTCGAGGGCGAGGGCCCGTGCGATGAGGGCGTCGCGTGCCGGTAATTGCGCCGTGGTGGTGGGCGGTGGCGTCACGGGAGCGCCGATGCCGATTCCACCGCCACCTCCTCCGCCCCCACCGCCGCCTCCACCACAGGAGGCCAGCACCGCCGCCAGGCACAGCGCGGCGGCTGTCGTGAGTGAACTGCGGATCGAGCTCTTCATGGGCGGTCCTTGTGATGGGCGGTTGCGGTCGCGAACTTCAACACCGGCGGGATTGTGGGCGAAGACCGCGCCGATGCCTAGCTTTCTTAAAAGTCAGAAGAGCTTCATACCCGGACAGGTCTGCCGTTCAACATACTGCTGCTCCCATCCGCGCTTTGCCATGCAGGCGTCGAACTTCGGCTTCCAGCAGGCCTCGGGCGAGACGATGGCTTGCGCATGGTTGGAGTAACGGGCGCCGGGCGCTTTTTCGCAGGCATCGAAGAGCGACGCGAGTTCCTTCGTGCAGGCCGCGTCCGCGTTTTCCTGGCTTTCTGCCAGCAGCGAAGTCTTGACCCACTGCTGCTGCGAGCTTGTCATGGCGGGGCCCCAGAAGCAGCATCCCGTCATCGTCGCGGTCAGCGCGAGAAGGGCGGTGGCCTTGATCCATGGTGTGGTGTTGAACATTTTTCGAGTTGTTGTGTTGGGGTTGGCACTGGTTCAAGCAAGGGAGGTAGGCGGCATTGTGGCCGCCATCTCGCGGCCGGCATCGTCCACAGCAATTCAGCGTGCAGGGCGACGCTCGCCAGCGCCCGGCCGGCCGAAGTCCCGGCCATCGATCACGATGTTTCAGTTTTGAAACGCCTGCGCCCCGCGATACGGGCTCCGGGGCGTTTAAATTCGGTGCCGGCGCGCTTGTGCGTGCGCCGAACTCTCCCAACCCTTCCATTGAAGAAAGAACCCCTCGTTTTGAACAAGACCGAACTCATCGCCGCCATCGCCACGGACACGAACCTCAGCAAGGCCGACGCAGCCCGCGCGCTCGACTCCGCCATCGAAAACCTGTCGGGCGCCCTGGCGCGTGGCGAAACGGTGCAACTGATCGGCTTCGGCACCTTCACGGTGGCGAGCCGCCCCGAGCGCACGGGCCGCAACCCGTCGACCGGCGAGCCGATGACCATCAAGGCCAGCAAGGCGCCTAAGTTCGCCGCCGGCAAGGCGCTGAAGGACGCGGTCAACGTCGCCTGACGACCGTTTCGGCGGCATCCGCGTCGCACAGCCTGTCTGTCATGCTTTGGCGCGGATCAACTGCGCAAGCAGGGTCAGCACGGCGAACACCAGGATGACCGCCACGCCCGCATACAGCATCGACAGCTGTGTGCCGGGCAGGATCGCTGCGGTGACCACCGCGAGGCCGCAAGCCCCGCCCACCTGCAGCGAGCTGTTGAGCAGGCCGGCGGCGAGCCCTTGCTCTTCGTCGGCCACACCGCTGGTGCCGGCCACCATCAACCCCGAGATGCTCAGGGCAAAGCCCACACCCCACAACACCGACGCGGGCAGCAGCACGCCCCACAGGTCCGGCTCCGGGCCGATGCGCAGCATCAGCAGGTAGCAGGGCACGAAGGCCGCGAGCCCGACCAGCAGCACGCGGTTGACGCCGAACCTGCCGATGAGCGCGCCGATCTTCGGCCCGATGACGACCACCATCAGCCCCGCCGGCAGCAGCACCAGCGCCATTTGCCACGGCGTCCAGCCTTGCAGGTTCTGCAGGTACAACGCCATCAGAAACTGAAAGCCCATCGCGCCGCCGTACAGCAGCGCGGCACTGACGTTGGCGGCCACCAGGCCCCGGTTGCGGAAGATGCCCAGCCGGATCAGCGGCTGCTTCGCATTGCGCTCGATGACGACGAAGCCGACGAGCAACAGCGCGGACAAAGCGAACCCGCCGAGGGTCCGCAGCGACACCCAGCCCGCCTCTTCCGCGGAGACCACGGTGAAGACCAGCAGCAGCGTTCCCGCAACCAGCGTCAGCGCACCGCCGATGTCCAGCCGCAGCCGTTCGGTGCGCGGCGGGTCCGGTGGCAGAAAGCGCAGCGCGGCCAACAGCAGCAGCACGGCCACCGGAATCGGCAGGATGAAGATGTAGCGCCAGTTCATCGCCGCGAGCAGACCACCGATCAGCAGCCCCGAGGAATAACCCGATGCCTCGAAGAGATTGAAGATGCCGAAGGCCTTGTTGCGGTGCGGTCCTTCGGCAAAGGTGGTGGCCAGCAGCGACATGGCGGCCGGCCCGGTGAAGCCTGCCGCCATGCCCTTGATGAAGCGCGAGACGATGAGCAGGAACGCGTTGTCGGCGAACACGCCGAACACCGACACCAGCGCGAACACGGCCAGCCCGATCACCAGCACGCGTCGCCGGCCGAACAGGTCGGCGCATCGCCCGCCAAGTAAGAGGAAGCTGCCGAACGCGAGGATGTAGGCGCCGACAAACCACTGCGCGGTGCCTGCGCTGATGCCGAACTCGTGCTGTATCTCCGGTATCGCGACGGCAATCATCGAGATGTCGAGCCCGTCCAGCAGAATCACGCCGCTGAAGATGAGCAGCGCCACCCACAGCCGCGCGGGCCAGTGCAGGGAGTTTTCATCGAGGTCCATGGGGCGGCCCAAGGCCCCGCCGGCCGTGCGCTCTTCGCACGGGGTCGAGCAAGCTGACATTTATATTCACTCCATCGTTGTCAATTCGCACGATCATTCCCGGGGGAGCGGGCGTTGGGAAACGAGTAGTTCTCGACGAACCATCAAATGGAGCTTGAAGATCGATGAACCGCATGCTGCCGGGAACGCGCGCGCTCCGAACCTTCGAGGCAGCCGCGCGGCACCTGAACTTCACGCGCGCGGCGGACGAGGTCGGGTTGACGCCAGCGGCGGTCAGCTACCAGATCAAGGAAATCGAAGACCAGTTGGGCGTGGTGCTGTTCACGCGCACCAGCCGCACCATCCAGCTCACACCGGCGGGCGCCGTGATGTTCGAGGCAACGGCCGATGCGCTGGACATCCTGCAGCGCGCCGCCGGGCGCGCCCGGCGCATGACGCGCAGCGCCGCGCACCTGCGCATTTCGCTGAGCGCCAGGTTCGCAACCAACTGGCTGTTGCCCAGGCTTCCCCGGTTCCGCGCTGAAAACCCGGGGCTGGAGCTGAGCTTCGACATCAGCGACGAGCTTCGCAGTTTCGACATCGACGACATCGACGTTGCGATCCGCTTCGGCACCGGCAAGCATGAGCACGCGCGATCCGACCGTTTGTTCGACACGGTGATCGTGCCGGTCTGCAGCCCGAAGCTGCTCGAAACCGGACCGAGCCTGCAGGCGCCGCGCGACCTGTTGCAGCACACGCTGTGCTACGTGGACTGGAAGGCCGAGGGCATGGTCTGGCCCAACTGGCGCATGTGGATGGCCGCGGCCGGCATTGCCGATTTCGACGACAGCCGCTGCGTGGCATTCTCCGATTCGGGCTTCGTGGTGCAGGCGGTCATCGAAAGCGGCGCCGTGGGCCTGGCCGACCTGGACATGATCGCGACCGATCTGGCGCAGGGCCGGCTGGTGAGGCTGTTCGACATCGGCGTGCCCGTGGCGCAGCCTTACGCCTATCACCTTGTCTGTCCGGAGGACAGCAGCGACGATCCGCGCGTGCTCGCGTTTCGCGAGTGGGTGCTCAAGGAGGCGGGCGACTCGCGTTAGAGTCCGCCCACGTCCACAAGACCCGCCACGCCACATGCCTGTGCTTCAACTGCTTCGATGGCTCCCGATCGGGGCCTGCCTTCTGGTGCTGGGTTGCGCGAGTCCGCCGGGGCCGCCATCTTCATCGTCGTCCGCACCCGTCATGTCTTCGCTGACGCCCGATCAGTCGAACGGTATTGCGATCCATGCGCTGGGTCTGGTCGGCACGCCGTACCGCTATGGCGGCAACACGCCGGATGGCGGCTTCGACTGCAGCGGCCTCATCGGCTATGTGTACCGCAGCAGCGTGGGGCAGGTGCCGCCGCGCACGGTGGCGCGAATGGCGAGCTTCGGCCGTCCGGTGGCCATGTCCGAGATCCGCACCGGCGACCTGGTGCTGTTCGGTCCGTCCACGCCTTCGCATGCGGGCATCTATGTGGGCGGCGGGCGCTTCGTGCATGCGCCGTCGACCGGTGGCGAAGTGCGGCTCGATCGGCTGGACGGCGTGTACTGGTCGCGGCAGGCGATGCAGGCGCGGCGGCCCTGAGCATTCATTTAGTCAGTCAGTCTTCGAGGTCGCGCTGCTTCCTCTTGCGCCAGGCACGGTGTTCATCGCTGACGCGCGCCGGCCTGCATGCCGTTCGTGCGGGGACAGCCTCGCTGTGCTTCAAAAGTTGCCAGTCGCTCGGGTTCTCGGCCTGAGACAGGCTCAGCCACTCCGCGCCGCAGTGACTGCATGAAGCCACGAGCGCGTCGCGCCCGCCGTGGCGTCCGACGAGGGTCTGTTCGCCGAGCGCGGGCGTGCCGCAGCATGACCAGAACAGCGTCATGTCCGGCCGCGCCTGGGTCTGCCTGACCCACGCGGCGGCGCGATACCAGAGCGTTGCGTTCAACACCATGTCAGGCCTTGCCCGAACGGCGGCGCGGTGCGTCGAGCCTGCGAACGCGCACCCATGTTTCAGCCGAGACGATCCACACGGCCGCGATGACGGCCAACCACACGAAGTCCATTGCTCACTCGTTGCCTTGCGAAGCATCGAGTGTCTAAAGACGCGCATAAAAACGGCGTCGAATGTTCACGCGGGCGCGTAAACAAGACATAAAGAAAGAAGTGTTCAGGCGCGCGGCGACTGCACATGCTCGGGCCGCACACCCAGCCCCACCGCGCGCGCGGGCAGCCGGCGCAGCAAGGGCCAGCGCGACAGCAGCCGCAGCGGCCACGGCACATGCCCTGCCGCGCCCGAAATCTTGCCGTCGAGCACGGGCATCAGCACGCGGTCTTGCACCATGCGCTGCACCGCCTGCGTCACGCGCACCGGCCATTCCCTTCGGCGTTGCAGTTGAGGCAGCAGGTTGTCGATCTGCTTGTCGGTGGTGCTGCCGGCCAGCGGCGATGCCAGCAGGTTGGCGGCGGCCACCGCGTCCTGCACGGCAAGGTTGATGCCGACACCGCCCACCGGCGACATCGCGTGCGCGGCATCGCCGATGCACAGCAGGCCGGGGCATGACCATGATTCGAGCCGGTCGACCGTCACTTCGAGCAGCTTCACTGCATCCCAGTCGGGCAGGGCGGACAGCAGCCTGCCCGCAAGAAAGGGCGCGATCCTGGCGATCTCGTTGTGGAAGGCGATCATGCCCCTGCCTTGCAGCGAGGCATGGCCGCCCTTGGGGATGACGAAGGCGCACTGCCAATAGTCGCCACGGTTCAGGGTCACCAGCAGATGCCCGCCGGCGATGTGGCCGGCGGTGGCTTCGGGGTCGCCGGGTGCCTTGGGAATGCGCATCCACAAGACGTCGATGGGCGCGCCGTAGCTGATGTGTGGCAGCGCGGCGGCATCGCGCAGCGTGGAGTGCCGGCCGTCGGCCGCCACCACCAGCGAGGCGTGCAGTTCGATGTCCTGCGGCTGGCCGGTGCGGCGGCCGCGCCGCACCTTCACGCCGTTGACGCGGCCCTTGTCCTGCAGCAGGCCGATGGCCTCGGCATCGGTCCACAGCTCGAAGCCGGGGTAACGCCGCGCCTCGTCGCACATGAAATCCAGGAACTCCCATTGCGGCATCAGCACCAGGAACCGGCAGTGCGAGGGCAGGTACGAAAAGTCGGCCACGGGGAAGCTCTGGCCCTCGAAGGTGGCGCGCAGTTCCTCGATGCGGTCGTGCGGGCGCTGCAGGAACGCGTCGAGCAGGCCCAGCTCATGCAGGATCTCCAGCGTCGACGGGTGCACGGTGTCGCCGCGAAAGTCGCGCAGAAAGTCGGTGTGCTTTTCCAGCACCACGACGGGCACGCCGGCCCGGGCAAGCAGCAGGCCCAGCACCATGCCGGCCGGGCCGCCGCCCGCGATGCAGCAGCGCGGTTGCGCGGCGGCCGGGGGAGTGGCGGAAGGTGTGTCCATGGCTTCGATCTTTCTGCACCGTCGATGGCAGGGGCGTATGTTGCAGTGTGGTCCGGTTCGTGCGTGTAGGCCCGCAGGCATTGCACTGCTGGGCGGCAGGCTGATTGTTGGGGTTTTCCATTACGCAATGCCACGCAGGCCGCCCACGCGGTCCGACGGATGCGCCAACACCCCGCGCCAGCAAGACTCCTCGCTCCAATATTGAGGAGACATCCGCATGCACAGCATCCGACGCCACCTGGTGTGGCTGGTCGTGGCCGTGGTCGGCGCATTCGCGCTCGGCACCGTGGCCCTGACACGAGGTGAAAGCGTCAACGCCCTCTGGGTGGTGACCGCCGCGATCTGCACCTACCTGATCGCTTACCGCTACTACAGCCTTTTCATCGCCGACAAGGTGCTGGGCCTGGACGGCAACCGCAAGACGCCGGCACACCGCCACAACGACGGGCTGGACTACGTGCCGACCGACAAGAACGTGCTGTTCGGTCACCACTTCGCGGCCATCGCGGGTGCGGGTCCGCTGGTGGGCCCGGTGCTGGCCGCGCAGATGGGCTACCTGCCCGGCTTGCTGTGGATCCTGGCGGGCGTGGTGTTCGCCGGCGCGGTGCAGGACTTCATCATTCTGTTCATCTCGACGCGGCGCGACGGCCGCTCGCTGGGCGATCTCGTCAAGCAGGAGATGGGCGTGGTGCCCGGCATGATCGCGCTGTTCGGCACCTTCATGATCATGATCATCATCCTGGCGGTGCTGGCGCTGATCGTGGTGAAGGCGCTGGCCGAATCGCCGTGGGGCACCTTCACGGTGGCGGCCACGGTGCCGGTGGCGCTGTTCATGGGCGTGTACCTGCGCTTCATTCGGCCGGGGCGCATCGGCGAGGTGTCGCTGATCGGCTTCGTGCTGCTGATGCTGGCCATCTTCGGCGGCCAGGCCGTGAGCCAGAGCGCCGAATGGGCGCCGCTCTTCACTTTCGACGGCAAGGCGCTCACCTGGATGCTGGTGGGCTACGGCTTCATCGCCGCGAGCCTGCCGGTGTGGCTGCTGCTGGCGCCGCGCGACTACCTCTCGACCTTCCTGAAGATCGGCACCATCATCGCGCTGGCCATCGGCATCGTGTTCGTGATGCCCACGCTGCAGATGCCGTCCATCACGCAGTTCGCGCAGGGCAACGGCCCGGTGTGGTCGGGCAGCCTGTTCCCGTTCCTGTTCATCACCATCGCCTGCGGCGCCGTCTCGGGCTTTCATGCGCTGATCTCCTCGGGCACCACGCCCAAGATGCTCGACAACGAGCGCCATGCGCGCTTCATCGGCTACGGCGGCATGCTGGCCGAATCCTTCGTGGCCGTGATGGCGCTGGTGGCAGCCTCCTGCATCGAGCCGGGCGTGTACTTCGCGATGAACAGCCCGGCCGCGCTGGTCGGCAGCACGGCGCAGCAGGTGGCGGCCACGGTGTCGGGCTGGGGCTTCGTGATCACGCCCGAGATGCTGCTGCAGACCGCCAAGGACGTGGGCGAAACCACCATCCTCGGCCGCGCAGGCGGTGCGCCGACGCTGGCGGTGGGCATGGCTCACATCCTTCACCAGGTGATCGGCGGGCAGGCCATGATGGCCTTCTGGTACCACTTCGCGATCTTGTTCGAGGCGCTGTTCATCCTCACGGCGGTCGATGCCGGCACCCGCGCGGGCCGCTTCATGCTGCAAGACCTCTTGGGCAGCTTCGTGCCCGCGCTCAAGCGCACCGATTCGCTGCCGGCCAACCTGATTGCCACCGCGCTGTGCGTGGCGGCCTGGGGCTACTTCCTGTACCAGGGCGTGGTCGATCCGCTGGGCGGCATCAACACGCTGTGGCCGCTGTTCGGCATCTCCAACCAGATGCTGGCCGCAGTCGCGCTGCTGCTGGGCGTGGTGGTGCTGTTCCGCATGAAGCGCGAGCGCTATGCGTGGGTGGCGATTGCGCCGGCCGCATGGCTGTTGGCCTGTACGCTCACGGCGGGCTGGCAGAAGATCTTCTCGGCCGACCCGAAGATCGGCTTTCTCTCGCATGCCGCGAAGTACACCGAAGGCCTGGCCAACGGCGTGCTGGTGGCGCCGGCCAAGACGCCCGAGGCCATGTCGCGCATTGTGTTCAACGACCGGCTCGACGCGGCGCTGTGCGCGCTCTTCATCTTCGTGGTGCTGAGCGTGCTGGTCTACAGCATCAAGGCCTGCCTGGCGGCGCGCGCCGCCAACCGGCCGACCACGCACGAGACGCCGTTCGAGCCGCTGGGCGCCGCGTCGTCGGCGGCCCACTGACGCCATGGGCCTCGCATTGCCGGAGGCGGGGCGCTACTTCGCTCGCTCGCTCAAGCAGTCGCTGCGGCTCATGGTCGGGCTGCCCGACTACGACGCCTACCTGACCCACATGGCGGCCACCCACCCGGACCGGCCGCCGATGAGCTACGAGGTTTTCTTCAGGGAGCGGCTGGAGGCGCGCTACGGCGCGGGCAAGGGCCGCTGCTGCTAGCGGCGCCCTTGTGGCCTCTGGCCTGTGTGGCTTGCGGCCAACGCGTTGGTTGGCCACAAAAAAGTCACATTTATAATCCTTTGGTTCGCGCGATGCGATCCCATTGCTGCAAGCCCGGCCCCGCGCCGGTGCCGTGCGGCAAAGGCACCCAACCCAGATTTTTCCAGGCAGGGCACATCCGGTTTCTCCACTTGAGAGGTGGCGAAGCGGCGTGTTGCTTCGCGATTTCACAAAAAAATCGCCCTGAGGGAAATCAACCATGTCCGTTCGCTCGCCTGCGCCGCGCTTTCGCCTGCGCCATCCGTCCCTGTTCCTTGCCGTGCTGGCCGCCCTGAACGGCGCCGCGCATGCGCAGCAGAGTGCCGCCGGCACCACGCTCAAGGAAGTCACCGTCAGCTCCGAGCAGGACGCTGGCTACGCCCCCTCCGTCAGCAGCACCGCCACCAAGGGCAGTGCGCCGCTGCGCGACATTCCGCAGGCGGTGAACGTGCTGCCGGCACAACTGCTGCACGACCAGGGCGCGACCTCGATGCAGGACGCCCTGCGCAACGTGCCCGGCGTGTCCTTCAACGCCGGTGACGGCCAGCGCGACCAGGTGGTCATTCGCGGCTTCACGGCCATTGCCGACTGGTTCGTGGACGGCGTGCGCGATGACGCGCTGTACTTTCGCGACCTGTCGGACACCGAGCGCATCGAGGTGCTGAAGGGCCCGGCCGCCGTGCTGTATGGCCGTGGCTCGTCGGGCGGCCTCATCAACCGCGTGACCAAAAAGCCCGTGTTCGAGCGCCCCTTCGGTGAAGTCTCGCTCGGCCTGGGCAGCCACGACTTCAAGCGGCTGACCACCGACCTGAACACGCCCATCGGCGAGAACATGGCCTTTCGCCTGAACGTCGCGCGCGAGAAGTCGGGCAGCTACCGCAACCAGCAGTTCATCGACCGCTACAGCATCGCGCCGTCGCTGGCCATCAAGTTCAGCCCGCAGACCGACCTGCTGCTGCAGTACACCAACGCCTACGACCAGCGCCTGACCGACTTCGGCGTTCCCGCGCTCAACGGCCGGCCGGTGAACGTGCCCATCGGCACCTACTACGGCTCCGCATTCGCCAAGCGCGACGACACCACCACGACCCGCGTGCAGTCGTTCACCTCGACGCTGAACCACCGCTTCAACGAATCGCTGGACCTGCGCAACGTCACGCGCTACTACACCTACAAGCTGGACCGCTTCAACACCCTGCCCAGCGGCACCACCGACCCGGTGCGCATGACGGTGGGCCGCACGCGCGGCTTCGTGGACCGCGACGAAAGCGGCTGGTTCAACCAGACCGACCTGACCTGGCGCAACAACCTCGGCGGCTTCAAGCAGGAATGGCTGGTGGGCGCGGAGTTCGGCAAGCAGGAAAAGCGCCTGTACTCGGTGTCCTCGGCCACCGGCTACGAGCGCGTGAGCATCCTGAACCCGATGAGCGCGCCGGCGCCCATTCCGCTGGCAAGCTACCAGGCGGCCAGCGCGATCCCGAGCAACTCGACCTTCAAGACGGCCGCGATCTACGCACAGAACCAGATCACGCTGGCGCCGCAATGGAAGGCGCTGGTCGGTGGCCGCTATGACGTGTTCGGGCAAGAGACCTCGTTCGAGCGCACGCAGGCGCCCATCGAGCGCACCGACCGCAAGTTCAGCCCGCGCGCGGGCGTGGTCTGGCAGCCGAGCGAAACGCAGTCCTACTACGTGTCGTACAGCCGTTCGTTCCAGCCTTCGGCCGAGACCTTCGCGCTGTCGACCGGCATCGCGGCCAACGACCCCGAGATCACCGTCAACAAGGAGATCGGCGCCAAGATCGACCTGCTCGACGGCGCGCTCAACTTCACCACGGCCATCTTCAACCTCGAACGCTCGGGCATGAAGAACACCGACCCGGCCAACCCGGCGCGGCAGATCAACGTGGGCACGCAGCGCACCAACGGGCTCGAACTCGCGCTGGCCGGCAAGCTGCCGGGCCGCTGGGACATCAGCGCGGGCTATGCGTACCTGGACGGCCGCATGGTGAAGTCGCTGGCCACGGTGAGTTCGCTGCAGTTGCCGGTGGGCGCGGCGCTGCCGGTGCAAGGCAAGGTGGCGGCGCTCACGCCGCGCCACTCGGCCTTCGTGTGGCTCATGAAAGACCTGGGCAACGGCCTGAGCGCGGGCGGTGGCGTGAACTACGTGGCCTCGCGCTACGCCTCGCTCACCAACCTGGTCACGCTGCCGGGTTATGTCACGGCCGACCTGGCGGCCAGCTACAAGACGGCGCGCTACGAGCTGTCGGTGAACCTGAAGAACCTTGCCAACAAGAAGTACTACGTCTCCGGACACGGCAGCGTCGACAACCTGATCATGCCCGGCGCAGGGCGCGAACTGCAGGTGTCGTTGACCGCCAAGTTCTGACGGCGTTTGTTGTTGCGCATCAGGCCCGCGGCGCGCGGGTCGATGCGCTGCCGCCCTTGCGCTCCAGCAACTCGACCATCTTGAGCGCGGCGGGCGCAAGCGGCCGGTTCTTCAGCGCCAGCCGGTAGAGCGGACGCGAGAGCGCGGCACCGCCCGCCAGCTTCAGCTCGCGCAGCGTGCCGAGCGCGAGCATGTCGGCCACCACCACGCGCGGCAGCATCGAGATGCCGACACCGCTGGCCACGGTGCGCGCAATGGCCTCGTTGCTGGCCATTTCCATCCAGGGCACAGCCGCGATGCCGTGGGCCTCGCACAGCGCCTCGGTGGCCTGCCGCGTGCCCGAGCCGGGCTCGCGCAAGATCCAGTTCTGGCGGCCCAGCGCATCGGCCGTCACCGCGCGGCGCGGCAACGCCGAGCCCGGCGCCACCACCAGCGTGAGCGGGTCGGCCTTCCATTCGCTGACCTCGATGCGTTCTTCATCGACACGGCCTTCCACCAGCGCCAGGTCGATGCGGCATTCGAGCAACTGCTCGCACACCCACTGCGTGTTGCCGACCGTCATGCGCGGCACCACGGCCGGATAGGCGTCGCAGAAGGCAGCGACATACGGCGGCAGCCAGTAGCTCGCAACCGTGGTGCTGGCGCCGATGGTCAGGCTGCCGCGCTGCACGCCGACACGCGCACGTACATCGTCGAGCGCCGCGCGTTCCATCGCGAAGATGCCGCGCGCATGCGTGAGCAGCGAGGTGCCCGCCTCGGTGAGCCGGAAGCCCTTGCCGGTGCCGCGCTCGATCAGCGTCAGGTCGAGCTGGTGCTCCAGTTCGCGGATGCCCTTGGAGACAGCCGGCTGGCTGATCCACAGCCCTTCGGCCGCGCGAGAAAAGCTGCCCGCCTCCGCCACCGCGACGAAAAGGCGCAGCAGGTGCAGGTTCATTGCCATAACTTCATTTCATGCATCGGTGAAGTTTATGTCTTTGACTCATGGGGCGTCCATTCCTAACCTCGGGTTCATGCACTCCCTCGTTGCTTCGTTCCCCGGTTTCTCTTTCGTTCGCACCCGCGGGCCCGGCCTGTTGCTCGCGGCGCTGCTGGCCGCCATGGCCGCGTTGCTGGCGCAGTGGAGCCCGATGCTGCAGATGGGTCTGAGCGCGATGACGCTGGCCATCGCGTTGGGCATGCTGGTGGGCAACACGGCATTCCCTGCGGTCGCGGACCGCGCCGGCGCGGGCGTGGACTTTGCGCGCAGCGTGTTGCTGCGCGCGGGCATCGTGCTCTACGGCTTTCGCATCTCGCTGCACGACATCGGCGCGGTCGGCTGGCCCGGCCTGCTGATCGGCATGGCGATGGTGGCGCTGACCTTCGGCATCGCGGTCTACGTCGGCACCCGCTGGCTGGGGCTCGACCGGCAGACCGCCGCGCTGATCGGCGCAGGCAGCGCCATCTGCGGCGCCGCAGCGGTGATGGCCACGCAGCCCGTGGTGCGCGGCGAAGAGCACAAGGTCTCGATCGCGGTCGCCACGGTGGTGGTGTTCGGCACGCTGTCGATGGTGCTGTACCCGCTGGTGTTTCCGTACCTCGGGCTGTCGGAGCATGCCTTCGGCCTGTTCGCCGGATCGACCATCCACGAAGTGGCGCAGGTGGTGGCCGTGGGCGAAACCGTCGGCCCAGCAGCCGCCAATGCGGCGGTGGTCGAGAAGATGCTGCGCGTGATGATGCTCGCGCCGTTCCTCATGTGGCTGTCGTTCCAGTCGGCCGCATCGATGAAGGGCGCGACCAGCTTCAAGGCCTGCTGGAAGCAGGTGCGCATTCCATGGTTCGCGGTGCTGTTCATCGCCGTGAGCGCGGTGCATTCGCTCGACGTGCTGCCGCATGCGCTGGTCGAAGGGCTGGTGCAGCTCGACACGCTGCTGCTGGCCACCGCCATGGCCGCGATGGGCCTGCGCACCAGCGCCGTGAGCCTGCGCCGCGCCGGCGTGCAGCCGCTGAAGCTGGGGGCGCTGCTGTTCGTGTTCCTGACGGTCGGCGGCTACTGCGTGAATGCGCTGGTGCTGTCGATGTTCTGAGGGTCGATGAAGGCAAGGCCTCAGGCGGCGGCTGAGGCGGCCTGCGTGAATTCCAAGTTCTCTTACGCGGGGCTTAGCGCGACGATGGCATCCACGTCATTTGTGGAGAACATCCATGTCATCCGAACTCAACCAGATCGCCAGTTGGTCGCTGCGCTGGCGCGTTTTTCTTTCAGGCGTGCTGTTGCTCGCGGCGGCACTCGCATCGGCAAAGCCCTTCGACGAGAAGACCGACCTGTATGCGGAGCAGCGCTTCCAGTTGGCCCTCGAAGCGCAGGCGGGCCGTGACTACCGCACCATGCTCGACCAGTTGCGGCTGGCCGCCAACGACGGCCACGCCGAGGCGCAGGAAATGCTGGGCATGGTGCTGCTGACAGGCCAGACGCTGTACGGACCGGCCGTGAAGGCCGACCGCTGCGAAGCGCGGACATGGATGCTCCGCGCGGCCGGGCAGGGCAGTGAAACCGCGAAGGTTCAACTGGCGTTCCTGAACAGGTTGCGCGGGTCGCCGGCCGGCAAGAGCGCCTGCGGTTGAACCAAAGGAGCGCGGCTGCGGTCAGAATCCGGGCAACCCGCCCATGACCCAGCCCGCCGCCACACCACCCAGTCGCCTTCATCGCGCAGGCATCGTCATCCTTGTCGCGGGGTGGGTCGTCGCGGCCTTTCTCTTTGTGCTGGCGGAGCGCAACGAAGACGGGGTGGCCGCCGACCAGCGCGTGGTGAACGGGCAGGTCTACACGGTGCCGCTGGACGCATCGAAACGCGAACTGCAAGAGGTCGAGCGGATGGGCGGCAAGGCGACCGTCTGGATGGTCGAGTCCGAGGCATGGCTCGGATCGCTCTTTCATGGCAAGCGGCTTGCGTACACGCTGGCGGTGTTGTCTACGCTGATCGCCGGCGCGTGCATCCATCTTGCGGCCTTGGCGGCGGAAGAGGTGGACGGGTAGAGGCCGCGTCGCAGTTCCTCTGCGCACAGTTGGGGTTTCAACGGGGGCCCGCCGCGCAAGCGCGGTGAGAGCATGGCGGCGCCCAGGCGAGGTCCGAAGCGGGCGCATCCGTCGAAAGAACCACAGAGGAAGACAATGAAATTCAGGCTCCCCCTCCATGTCGCGGCGCTGCTTGCCGCTGCCGCACTCACCGCCTGTTCGCAACTGCCGCCGACCTATGCCGAGAAGGCCGCAGCGCAAGCCACGGCCAATGCGCAGCCCGGTGCACGACGCTCTCCGGCGCAGGTGAGCCCGGTGCCGACGAACGAGGTGAGCCCGCAGATGCAGGCCTTGATCGGCGGTGGCTACCCCGGCCACTTCAACGCGGCACCCAAGGACGCGGCCGAGTGGAAGGCGCTGGTCAACAGCCGCGCCGCGCCGGTGATTGCGGCGATACCGGCGCTGAAGGAAAAGCTCGGCGTCTCCGTGCAGTCCGTGAAGATCGCCGGCGTGAACGCGTTCATCGTCACGCCCAACAAGATCGCGCGAGGCAACGAAAAGCGCCTGCTGATGCACGTGCATGGCGGTGGCTATGTGTTCGGCCCCGGCGAGTCCGCCTTGCCCGAGGCGATGCTGCTGGCCAGCTTCGGCGGCTTCAAGGTGGTGTCGGTCGACTACCGCATGCCGCCCGACTTTCCCTATCCCGCGGCCATGGACGATGCGATGGCGGTCTGGAAGGAACTGGTCAAGACCAACAAGCCGCAGAACATGGCGGTCTTCGGCACCTCGACGGGCGGCGCGATGACATTGGCACTCGTGCTTCGCGCGAAGGCCGAGAACGTGCCGCTGCCCGCCGCCATCGCACCGGGAACGCCGTGGTCGGACATCGCGAAGATCGGCGACAGCTACCAGACCAACGAATGGATCGACAACATCCTCGTCACCTGGGACGGCTGGCTGGGCCGCGCCGCGCTGCTCTACGCCGCAGGCCGCGACCTGAAAGACCCGCAGCTCTCGCCGATCTATGGCGACTTCAAGGGCTTTCCGCCCGCGATCCTGACCACGGGCACGCGTGACCTGTTCCTGTCGAACACGGTGCGCACGCACCGCAAGCTGCGGCGTGCGGGTGTCGAGGCGGAGCTGAATGTCTACGAAGGGCAGTCGCACGCGCAGTACGGGATCAACCCCGATGCGCCCGAAACCCGGGAAGCATTTGGCGATATCGCGCGGTTCTTCGACAGGCACCTGGGGCGATAGGAGCGTCGCCCGTACATACTCGGTCGCCACGAAAAGAACGACCCTGTATGCCCACTCCTTCTCCCGTAGACCGTTTCAAGAACGACGTTGCCCATGAAATCCGCAAGGGCGTAGACCTCGCCCTCTCGCACGGACCGCTGCGTCGCGGCAAGGGCATGGTCAGCGGAATGATCGCCCTCGTGCTGGCCAACTTCAGCATGCTGGCCGTGCTGATGTTTCAGTTTCCGGTCTTCCTGAGCACGCCCAAGGTGCGCGAGGTGCTGAGCTTCGATGCGATGCGCACCGTGCTGCTGGTGGCAATGGTGCTGTGCGGCGCGCTGGCGTTGACCAACATCGTCTTCAACCGCGTGCGCCGCCTGTCGGCATGGGCCCTGTTCTGGCTGGCGGTTGCGGTGGTCGGGTCCCAACTGGGCGTGAGCGCCACCGGGCACGGATGGCTGCCCGCCGGCAGCCTGCCTTCGAACATGCCTTACCTCGGCGTCGACTGGTTCATCTTCGACCTGCTGGCGACCACGCTGCTGTTCACCACGATCGAGAAGCTCAAGCCCTTGCGGCCCGACATGCCGATCTTCCGCAAGGAGTGGCAGACCGACTTCATGTACTTCGTGACGGGCCACTTGCTCGTGGGGCTCACGCTGTTCCTGGTCTACGCCATCCTCTACGGCGTGACCGGCATGTTCGCTGGCGTGAACCCGGTGGGGCAAGACACGCTGCGCGGCTGGTTTCGCAACCTGCCGTTCGGCTATGCATTGCTGTTGCTGATGCTGATCACCGACTTCGCGCGCTACTGGCTGCATCGCTTCTATCACGAGACCGCCATCGGCTGGCGCCTGCATTCCATTCACCACAGCGCCGAAAGCATGGACTGGATTTCAGGCAGCCGCACGCATGGCGTCGAGACGGTGTTGTCGACCGTGGTGATCCTGGCGCCAGCCTTCCTGCTCGGGTTTTCGCAGAGCGTGATCAACGTCTACATCGTGATCGCGGGCGTGCAGGCGGTGTTCAACCACACCAATGCATCGGTGCGGCTGGGGCCGCTGCGCTACCTGATCGTGACGCCGAATTTCCATCACTGGCACCACAGCCGCGATGCGGAAGGGCTGGACCGCTGCTATGCCGCGCACTTCGCGTTCTGGGACTACCTGTTCGGCACGGCGGTGAAGGCCAACAAGAACAAGGTCTGGCCCGACAACTACGGCGTGGTGGGCGACTATGTGCCCAAGGGCTTCTGGCAGCAGCAGCTTTATCCGCTGACGTGGTCGGGGCGATGGACGGATGAGAACGGCGTCGAGCATCGGGAAAATCGCTGAGACCCACGAACGAGGGCACCACCTGATGAGAGCACGCGACTGCCTGGGATTTCCGCTCATCGCACTGGGCCTGAGTGCTGTCTCTCTGGGACACCACTGGTTCGGTCCGTTGCTGTTCTGGGCGGGCGTTCCTGTTCTGGCCATCGGCATCGCGATTGCTGCGAGCGGAGGGCTTCAGAGAAAAATCGACGAGGCCTGGCGTTCTTACCGGGGAGGTGGTGACTTTGGCGATCGGCACTATCACGGTGGCGGCGACCTCCCATCCCACGGCCGTGGAAGCGATGCTGGCGGCGGCGATGTGGGAACGGGCAACGATTGAAGTCTTCAGGCGGTCGCCTTCATTGCATCGAACCCGCGCGCCAGATCCACCACCAGATCTGCCGGCGCCTCCAGCCCGACGTGCAGCCGCACGACCGCACCACGCCCGCTCCAGTCCGTCACGCTGCGCGCCGCACGCATGTTGGTCCAGGCCACGAGGCTTTCATAACCGCCCCATGACGAGCCGCGCCCGAACAGCGTGAGTGCATCGACAAAGCGCTCGACCGCTGCGTTCCCGATGCCCGGTTGCAACTCGATCGACAGCAGGCCGTTGGTACCGCGACAGTCGCGCTGCCAGATGGCATGCCCCGGATGCTGCGGCAGCGCAGGGCAGAACACCGTTGCCACTTCGGGCCGCGCCTGCAGCCAGCGTGCCACTTCAAGCGCATGCCGCTCGTGCATCTGCAGCCGCGCCGACAGCGTGCGCATGCCGCGCAGCACCAGCCATGCGTCGTCGGGGCTCACGGTCATGCCGAAGGCGTCGCAGCGTTCGTTCAGCGGCTGCCAGGCTTCGCGCGTGGTCGCGACGGTGCCCATCATCACGTCGGAGTGGCCCGAGAGGTACTTGGTGGCGGCCATCGTCGAGATGTCCGCACCCAGTTCGAGGGGGCGGTACTGCACGCCCGATCCCCAGGTGTTGTCGGCCGCGAGCAGCGCGCCGCGTGCATGCGTCAGCGCGGCCAGCTTCGGCAGGTCGCACATCTCGTAGACCAGCGAGCCGGGGCATTCGGCATACACCAGCTTGGTGGTGGGCTCGAACAGTTCCTCGATGCCGCTGCCATCCGCCGCGAAGAACGAACTGCGAATGCCATAAGGCGCCAGGAACGAATGCACGAGGTTGCGCGTGGGCTCGTACACGCTGTCCGACAGCAGCACATGGTCGCCGGGTTTCAGGTACGAGAGCAGCACCATGCCGATGGCCGCCAAGCCGGTCGGAAAGAGCCGCGTGCGGTAGGCGCCTTCCAGCTCGCTCACCGCATCTTCGAGCGCGAAGGTGGTGGGCGTGCCGCGCGCGCCGTAGCTGAAGGCGCGTTCGTCGCCACGGCGTGCTCGGGTGTCGCGCATCGCGGCCACGCTGTCGAACAACACGGTGCTCGCGCGCACCAGCGGCGTGTTGACGGGTGCGCCGCCGAAATACGCGGGCGCCTTGCCGGTGCGCGTGAGCCGGGTGTCGAGGGCCTGTGCAGCAGCAGGGGCTTCTTTGTGCGGGTCGGACATGGTGTTCTTCGATCGATCGAGCGTGGGCCAGGCCTCAATGGTGCGTCAATCCGCCTTCGCGCCGGAAAGTTTGACGATGCGCGACCAGCGATCGATGTCCTGGCGCAACTGCGCGGCGAAGGCTTCCGACGAGTTGGCCACCACTTCGCTGCCGCCGTCGTTCACGAGCTTGGTCACTTCGGGCATGCGCAGCGTGCGCACGATGGCTTCGTTCAGATAGGCCACGCGTTCGGGTGGCGTGCCGGCCGGTGCGAAGAAGCCGTACCAGTCTTCGAAGCGTGCGCCGGCGTAGCCCAGTTCTTCGAGCGTCGGTGCCTTGGTGAAGACACCGATGCGGCGCGGGCTGGTCACGGCCAGCACGCGCAGCTTGCCGTTCTGCACGAGGCCCGCGACCGAGGACGTCGAGGTCACGAGCACATCGACCTGTCCGCCGAGCAGGTCGGTGAGCGCGGGGCCGGCGCCCTTGTAGGGCACGTGCGTCATGGCGATGCCGTCGTCCTTCGACAGCACCACGCCGACAAGGTGCGACAGCGTTCCGTTGCCGGGCGTTGCATAGGTCACCTTGCCGGGGCTGGCCTTGGCCTTGGCGGCCAGGTCGGCGAAGCTCTTGAGCGGCGAGTTGGCATCCACCACGAGCGCGAGCGGCGCGGCGTTGATCTGCGTGATCGGAATGAAGTTCTTGATCGGATCGAAGCCCGCCGATGCATAGAGCGTGGGGTTGACGGCCATGATCGACACCTGCGAGGTGAGCACGGTGTAGCCGTCGGGCCGGGCGTCGGCCACGGCCTTGGCGCCGATGTTGCCGCCCGCGCCGCCGCGGTTGTCGACCACCGCGACCTGCCCCATGACTTCCGACAGCCGCGTGGTGACCAGCCGCGCCGTGGCGTCGTTGCCGCCGCCCGGCGGGAAGGGCGAGATGAACTTCACCGTTTGCGAGGGGAAGCCGTTGCGCGCGGGCAGCGGCTCGGCCGAGGCGGGCTGCAGGGCGAGCGTCGCGAGCCACGCGGCGGCAACCGCAAAGTGGGCGAAGGGGGCAAGGCGGGCAAGGTGCGGGATGCGGCTGGCAGACGACATGACGGAACTCCTGGGGTAGGAACGGACAACGACGAACAGAAAGCGATGCGAAACCGGGGGCTGGGCGGGTGTGACGCGGCTAGTGCGATGAGGCAGGGCCGGCGGGCAGCCGGAAGGCCGCGCGCTCCTGCGCGTCGAGCTGCGCGACGAGGCCTGTTTCCCAGGCGAGGTAGCGGCGCGCGGCTTCCTTGTTGCCGTCGTGCCGGTCGTGCACGAAGAACAGGTAGTCGATGCAGGCCGCGTCGGCGGGCAGGTCGGGCGTGGCGGCTACCGGCAGGCCGGCCTTGCGCCATGCGGCCATGCCGCCTTCGAGCAGCAGCGGGGCGGGCGTGTGGCCCGCGAGTTCGGAGGCGGCCGCCCAGGCCGCGAGCGAAGCGTCGTCGGCAACCAGCACGAGCTGCCGCGTCTCGCCCTTCAGGTCATCGGCCAGGCGCGGGCGGATCGACCAGCGGGCCTGCGGGATGTGGCCGGCACGGAATTGCGTGCTCGCGCGCAGGTCGATCAGCGCGACATCGCCGCGTGCCAGTTGCGCGGACAGCGTTTGTGCATCGATGGTCGACAGCGCCGGTGCAGCAGGCGCAGACGCAGGCGCCAGCGACAAGCCGCTCGCCAGCCCGCCTTCGAGCACGCTCGCGTCATGCCCCATCTGCCGCAACCAGCTTGCGATGGTGGGCGCGCGCACGCCGTCGTTGTCGAACAGCACCAGCCGCGCGCCGCGCACGCCGAAGTACTGGTCGCCGGCCTGCATCAACTGGCCGCCGGGCGTGTGCTGCGCACCCGGCAGGCTGCCGGCCGCGAATTCCTCGGGCGTGCGCACGTCGCACAGGAACAGCGTGCGGCCCGCGTCGGCAGCCCACTGCTGCACCGTGGGTGCCGTGACGGTCGGCACATCGAAGCGCGCGGCCAGTGCCTTGGCGGCGGGGCGCAGGTCGGTGTTGCCGCTGTCGTCCGCATAGCGCTGCGTGCCGCCGTGTCCCAGCACATGGTCGCCCAGGTACCAGCCCTGCGTGCCGTTCTCCAGCGCATAGACGGGGTTGGGCAGGCCCAGGTTGATGAGCGTCTGCGCGCCGATGATGCTGCGCGTGCGGCCCGCGCAGTTGATGACGATGGGCGTGGTGGTGTCGGGCACCAGCCGGCGCACGCGATACGCCAGCTCGCCGTTGGGGCAGCAGGTGGCGCCCGGAATGTTCATCTTGTGGAACTCGCTGACGGGGCGACCGTCGAGCACCACCACCTTGTCGTGGCGCGCCAGCATGTCCGCCAACTGGTCGGCGCTGACACGGGGCGTGTGGTACGTCTCCTCGGCCAGTTCGCCGAAGGTCTTGGAGGGCAGGTTGACGCCTGCGAAGAGCACGTAGCCCGCGGCCTTCCAGGCGCGCGTGCCGCCTTGCAGCACATGCACGTAGGTGTAGCCCAGCGATGCGAGGCGCTCGGCGGCGCGCTCGGCCACGTCGGCGGTGCTGTCGTCGCCCGCGTCGTAGGCCACCACCCGCACGGCGCGGCGCGGCACGAGGCGCGGCGCATCGATCTCCATCCGGCTGAAGGGCAGGGGGATGCCGTAGAACAGGTGCGCCTCGCCGTACTGGCCGTGCTCGCGCACGTCGAGCAGCGCGATCTCGCTGCCGTCGTGCAGCCAGGCTTTGAGGGTCTTCGGGTCGATGTAGGAAGTCGTCATGGGCAGGAAGGTCGGTCAACAACAGCAGCGGATGCGGCGGGACGAGCGCGCCCCTGCGAGGCCGCACGGCGGCCCGCATCCGGAAACTGCAAAAGGGAAAAAGAAGAAAGGGCGCTTAGCGGCGCGTCTGCACGCCGATGCCCATGGTCTGGTACGTGCCGGCGGCCATGTCGTAGGCGGTGCGCTGGTTCAGTGTTTCGAGCGCGCGGCCGTACATGTGCAGATGGCGAATCACCTGCTCGCCCTGGATCTCGACCGAGTGAATGTCTTCAGGCATCAGCGCGATGCCCGTGCCCGGCGCCACGATGACCAGCGCCGTCTCTTCGAGCTTGCCGACGCCCGGCACGGAACCGTCGTCGGTGCGTTCGTACACGCGGTTGTGCTCGGTGCCTTCCACGGCCGCGATGCAGGCCCAGGTCGTGTGGTTGTGCGGCACGATCTTCTTGCCGGGGCGCATCACGTTCAGGTAGAGCGCGTAGCTCTGGTCCGGGTCTTCGGCAATCAGGTAGCGGGCCTGGTGCTCGCCCGCCTCGGGCGGCGGAAAGTCGGCGGCGCCCCAGTACGCGGTGTGCGCGGCCAGCCCTTCCAGCGAATCCAGCACTGCCGCGAGCTTTTCGCGGGTGGGTTCAGCGCCGCCAATGCTTTGCTTCATATCGGCGACGGATGCGGCGACGGCCTGGCGGCGTTGCTCGGATGGGGTGCTCATGCGGTGTTCTCCAGTGGGGTAGCCTGTTTCGTGTGCATTCACTGTAGTGACGCTGGCGTGACGCAACAATCCAAGCGGCGCAAGAAACACATCAATAAAATTAATGAATGCCCACGCTCGATCTTGAACTGCTGCGCTCCTTTGCGGCTGTCGTCAGCCACCACAGCTTTGCGGCGGCGGCCGTCCACCTGGACCGCACGCAGTCGGCCATCACGCAGCAGATGCAGCGGCTCGAAGAGCAGATCGGCCAGCCGCTCTTTGCCAAGCAGGGCCGCCAGAAGCGGCTGACCGAGCAGGGCGAACGGCTGCTCACCTACGCGCACCACATGCTGGCGCTGAACGACGAGGCGCTGCGCAGCATGCGGCAGGGCCAGCTCGAAGGCAACCTGCGCATCGGCGCGCCGCACGATGTGGCCGAGACCATGCTGCCGCTGCTGCTGACCGAGGTGGCGCGCACGTCGCCGCTGCTGCAGCTCGACATCCACATCGGCCGCAGCCCCTACCTGATGACCTCGCTCAAGAGCGGCGAGGTCGACATGATCATCTCCAACCGGGCCGATCCGCAGTTCGACGGCGTGGTGCTGCGCAACTCGCCCACCGTGTGGCTGTGCGCCGCGAGCTATGTGCACGACCCGACCAAGCCGGTGCCGCTGATCATGGCGGACGGCCCCAGCATCTTTCGCCGCATCGGCCACGAAGCGCTCGACGCGGCGGGCGTGGCCTGGACGCCGCGCTACACCTCGTCGAGCCTGATCGGCATCAAGGCGGCACTGCGCGCGGGCCTGGGCGTGACGGCGCGCGGCGTGGAGCAGCTCGACGCGGGCCTGCGCGTGCTGGGCGCGGGCGACGGCATGCCGCGCCTGCCCGACCTGGCGTACTACCTGTACGTGCGCAGCCACGTGCTGAACCCGGTCACGCGGCAGGTGTTCGAGACCCTGAAGAAGCACCTGCGCCTGCCGGGCACCGACGCGCCGGCCTGAAGGCTACGGCGCGGGCGTCAGTGCGTAGCTGCCGCGCCCGCTCTGCTTGGCTCGGTACATGGCCTTGTCGGCTGCGGCGAGCAGGTCTTGCGGCGTTTCGTTGCCGCTGCCCAGGGCAATGCCGATCGACGCGCCGATGACCGTCTCGGAATGCACAAGCTGCAGGGGCTGGGCGATCGCATCGATGCATCGCTGTGCCAAGGTCAAGGCGCCCTGTTCCGGGCCCTCCGCGAAGTCGGCGGCCAGCAGCACGAATTCGTCGCCGCCGATGCGCGCCACCGTGTCGGTCTGCCGCACCAGCGCCTGCAGCCGGCGCGCGATTTCCCTGAGGGCCTTGTCGCCCGCCTCGTGGCCGAAGGTGTCGTTGAGCGCCTTGAATCCGTCGAGGTCGAGGTAGAGCACGGCCACCTGGTGGGCATGCCGCCTGGCGCGAACCAGCGCCTGCTGCAGCCGTTCGTCCAGCAGCTTGCGGTTGGGCAGGCCGGTCAGCGTGTCGTGGTGGGCCAGGTGCGCCAGCGCCTGCTGGTTGTCGACCAGCTTGGCCAGCAGCCGGTTGAAGGCCTGCGTCAGGTGGCCGATCTCGTCGTCGCGCACCACCCGCAGCGGCGCGAGCGCGAGTTCGCCACGGGTCATGCGGTCGGCCTGGTCGGCGGCGCGCAACAGCGGGCGCAGCAGCCAGGCCATGATGAGTCCGATCACGACCAGCACCAGGGTCACCGCGGGCGCGCGCTGCTGCAGGATGAAGGTCTGCATGCGCCCCACCGGGGCCAGCGCTTGCGCAACCGGCACACGGGCCACCACGAACCAGCCGCTGTTCGGCACCGAAGCAATGGCGGAAATCTCGTCGATGCCCTTGGCGTTGCGCGTCGTGCCGCTGCCGCGAAAACCAGTCATGGCGCGGTCATGCAGCAGGTTCACGCCTTCGGGCGGGGTCGGCGTGAGCGACATCGTGACGTCCGTCGAGGCCACGAAGATGCGGTCGCGCGGCGACACCACCAGGATGCCGCCGTCCTGCCCCACGCGCCCGCGCTGCAGGTGGTCGAGCAGGCCGTCGGCTGACAGGTCCGCCGTGCCGAGCAGCAGGGCGGTGACCTGCCCTGCGGCGTTGCGCACGGGCACGGCCATGGGCAGCACCGAGTGCCCGGAGGGCGACGCCTGCGGGCGGCCCAGCGCGGCGCGGCCCTCGCGCGCGGCCGCGTATTCCGAACCGTCCGTGACCAGTTGCCCTTCGCCGTCGAGCCGCTTGCCGGTGATGTCCGCGACCTTCAGGCCGAGCGGGAAGACGGGGCTCAGCGTGCTGCGCTCCTGCAGCCACGCGCGCAGCCGCTCGGGCTGTGCCAGGCGTTCCGGCGGCAGTGTGGCGGCCAGGCGCTCCAGGAACGACAGGCGCTCGCCGAGGTAGTTGTCGACATTGCGCGCCACGTAGGCCGCCAGCGCCGTCTGCTGCACCGCCACCGATTGGGTCAGGTCCTCCCGCAGGAAGCGGCTGAGCTGGATGTAGCTGGTGGCGGTTCCCACGATGGCCATCAGCAGGCCCATCACGAGCAGGCGCACAACCAGGCTGTTGGCAGGTTTTCTGAAGTTCACTCTGGCGGCGGGACTTGGGGGAGGTGCGGGACTGTATCCCAAGCGACACCCCGCGCAGGCCCCGCGCGGCGGGTATCCCCGCCCGTTACACGTTCTGGGCGGCGAGCGCGTCGCGCGCCGGCCGCAGGCGCCGCGACCAGACGAAGATACCGCCCATGGCCAGCACCAGGAAGCCGCCGAGGCCCGCCAGCGTGGGCAGCAGCGGCGCCTCGAAGTAGATCAGCGCGCCGTACACACCGAGCATGGCCAGCGAGGCTAGGCTTTCGTTGAAGTTCTGCACCGCGATCGATTGGCCCGGGTTCATGCGCAAGAGGCCCCGGCTTTGCAGCAGCGCGTTCATCGGCACCAGCAGCAGGCCGGCGAACGCGCCGATCACCACCAGCAGCACGGCCGCGACGACGGGCTGCGTGACCAGCGTCATCAGCAGCACCACCGCACCGAGCACGACGCCCAGCGGCAGCGCACGCAGGGCGCGCGGCAGCGGAAACCAGCGCGATGCGCCCAGCGCGCCCATCGCCATGCCGACCGCCACCGCGATCTGCAGCAGCGCGCCTTGCGACAGCCTCATGCCCAGCCGTTCGGCGGCGAAGCGCAGCACCAGGAACTGCAGCGTGGCCGAGGCCGCCCAGAACAGGCTGGTGACGGCCAGCGAAATGCGCGCATCGGGGTCGCGCCACAGCAGGCCCAGCGAATGGCCGAAGTCCCGCAGCAGCACGACTGGATGCGCCAGCGCCGTGCGGTTGCGCGCCGGGCTGTGCGGAATCGCGAGCGTGCACGCGGCGGCCAGCAGGTAGATCGCGCCGATGGCCAGCAGCGACTGGCCGCTGCCGACCAGCGTGCTGCCGAGCGCCACGCCGAACAGGATCGACAGCACCGTGGCCGCCTCGACCCAGCCATTGGCGCCCACCAGCGCGTCCTGCGGCAGCAGCTCGGGCAGGATGCCGTACTTGGCCGGCGAGTAGGCCGCCGCACCCAGCCCGACCAGCGCATAGGCCACCAGCGGCTGCACATGGAGCAGCAGGCCGCAGCCGCCGAGCTTGATGAGGTTGGTGACCATCAGCACACGGCCCTTGGGCGCGGCGTCGGCCACCGCACCCGCGAAGGCGGCCAGCAGCACGTAGGACAGGTAGAAGAACAGCCGCAGCGCCGGCGTCATCCAGCCCGGCGCGTGGCGCTGCATGAGCAGGTCGATGGCGACGATCAGCAGCGCGTTGTCGGCCAGCGAGCTGAAGAACTGGGCCGAGACCACCGTGGCCAGCACGCGCCGCGAACGCAGGTGCACTGTCACGCGGGGGCGCCGAAGAAGTGCTGGCGATAGCGCGGTGCCACGTCCTCCACGCGCAGCATCAGCGGCAGGTCGGCGGTGTTGAACGCCAGGTCGAGCGCGGGTGGGCCGAGCAGGCGCGCGCCGCAGCGCAGGTAGCCCTTGATGAGCGGGGGCGGGGCGGTGTCGCTGCTGTCGTCATCGGCCTGTGCGTCGGTGTCCAGCGGCAGCGCGACGCGGGGCTCGACGCGCCAGCGCTGCTCGACCAGGTGCGTGCGGCACAGCCGGTGCCACAGCCGCGCGGCCGTCAGGCCGTGATCGTCCATGCCGATGCTGGCGCAGCCGATCATGGTGTCGAGCCGGTGCTCGACCATGTACTGCCCCAGCGCGGTCCACAGCGCCATGATCACGCTGCCCGAGCGCCAGTCGGCATCGACGCACGAACGGCCCAGCTCCAGCGCGCGGCCGCGCAGCGGCGCGAGCGGTGCCAGGTCGAACTCGGTGTCGGTGTAGAAGCCGCCCGCGCGCCGCGCCGCCTCGGGCGTCAGCACGCGGTAGGTGCCGATGAGCGGGCCGGGCCCGTGCACCGGATCGACGGCGCGCACCAGCAGGTGGTCGCAGAACGGATCGAAGCGGTCGACATCCAGGCCGGGCGGCGTGCCCTCGGGCGGTGTCAGGTGCGCGCCCATTTCCTGTGCGAAGACGCGGTAGCGCAGGCGCTGGGCGTCGCGCACCTCGTCCTCGCAGTCGGCCCAGTGCGTCTGCAACCGGGGCGCGTGCGTGCGGGCGGGCCAGTGATGCGATGAGGTGTGCCGGGCGAGGGTTTCCGTCTGCATGCGATGACTCAGTTGGAGGGCGGGTACCGGTCGACCAGCCGATTCTGCCTCCGGTTGAGCCGTGCGAGCGCGAGCAGGCCGATCGGCCGCACGCCGGCCTTGCGTTGGGCCGCACCAATGGAAAACAGCAGCCGCTGCTTGGCGAACACCATGCGAAAGCCTTGCAGCACGCCGGTGTCCGGGTCCCAGGCTTCGATGGCTTCGGAGCCCGCACCGTTGATTTCCATCAGGGTGAAGCCGCGCCCGGCGCCCAGCTCGCGCAGGCTGTCATAGCGCAGGTCGAAGCGCCCGAAGTGAAAGTCGGGCATGTCGCGCGCGACCGCATCGATGGCGCGCACCAGCTCCGGCGTGATGAGCGCAGCGCCGTCGCGGTACAGCCCGCCCACGCGGGTCGAGCCGATGGTGGCCAGTCGCACCTGCTGCCCGGCGGCGGGCACGCTGTCGGGCGGCACGCTGCATTGGTGGCGCGGCGAGCGTGCGATGCGGCGCGCGCGCACATCGGCGGCCACCAGTTCGGCCACCGTGCTGTGGCCGTCGCCCGTCACGCGCGGGAAGTAGCGCAGTGCCAGCCCGATGATGCGGCCCTGGCCGCTGACCGGGTCGCGCGCATAGAAGATGCCGGCTTCGCCTTCCTGCGGCAGGTAGCGCTGCAGCACCACGGTTTCATCGCGCGGGAATGCGTGCAGGTAGGCCTGCAGGGCGGCCATGTCGGCCAGCAGGCGAACGCCGTAGCCGCACAGGCCGAGGTTCGGCTTGGCGACCACGGGGAAGGCGAGGCCGCTGTCGGCCATGGCTTGCTGAAGCGAGGCTTCGGTTGCCGAGCCGTCGTTGAAGACCCCGCAGTAGTCGGCCGTGACCGAGCGCGCCAGCGGCCCCATGCCATTGAAATATTCGAGCTTGCCTTCGCCCACCAGCCCGCCCGAGGTGATGTGCGGGTTGGCGGCGGACGGAACGGTGGCGCCGCCATAGCGCAGCGAGAGCCACAGCCACTGCACGACCAGCGGCACGCAGATGAGCCACTTGGGCATGCGTTCGAGCACGCTGCATTCGCGCACCACGGCCAGCCGGCCGGTGTCCACGCCGAGGTCGAGTTCGGCGGCCATCAGGCAGCTCCCGCGCGGCGGGCGGCGACGAGCCCGACGGCCGCGATGCGGTCGATGTGCGCATACACCGGCCGCTCGAGTTCTTCGCCGAACACATCGGGATCGATCTCCGCGTACGACCATTCGCAGCCCGAGGCTTCCAGCAGTGGCTGCATCTCCGCGATGAAGGGGTCTTCCCCGTCGACGATGGCCACGCCCGTGTAGAGCAGCAGTTGCCCGCCCGGTGCGAGCCGCCGCAGCGACTCGGCCGCGATGCGCGCGCTGAGCGCCCGCCCGAGCCGTGTGCCGCCGTGCCGGTACGCGCGTTGCGCCGCATCGTCGAGGTAGGGCGGGTTGGAGATGATGAGGTCGAAGTCGCCTTCGACGGACGACAGTGCATCGCCTTGTGCCAGCGTCACCGGCACTTGCGCCACGTCTGCGTTGACGGCGGTGAACTGCAGCGCCAGCGGGTTGATGTCGTTCATGACCACCGCAGACGACAAGCCGGCTTCGGCCAGCGCGCGTGCTGCGGCAATGCCGCCCGCGCCACTGCCGCAGCCCACGTCCAGCACGCGCAGCGGGTGCGGCGTGTGCGCCCGCTGAGGCTGCAAGGCATGGCGGACGAAGCGCGCGAAGCGGCTGGTGTCGGGCCCGAAGAACACCGCGTTCTCCTGCACGGTCGGGTAGGCCGAGTGAAAGAACAGGTCGTCGCCAAGGCTGGCGATGCGCACGGTGCTTTGCAGCAGCGCGCCCGAATGCCGCACGATGCCGGCGTCCTTCATGCCGGCCAGCAGCGACGGCGAAACGGCGCCGGTCTCGAACGGCAGGCTCCAGCCGAAGATGTCCCGCAGCGTGGTGCCGGGTTCGCGCCCGCGCCGGGCCATCACGCGCTGGTGGGTGAGCGGCGTGACCGTGGTGAAGCGGTAGCCGGTGGCGGCCACCTCGCGCAGCACGCCGGCGGCATTCAGCATGCGAGCGCCTCTTCGGTGCGCAGCAAGGTGTCGCTGTAGCGCGCGAAGCAGCGCTCGCCGCACACCAGCCGCATGAGCGCGCCTTCGGCGATGAACTGCCCGCAGGCCGGGTCGGCCTCGACCAGCGGGTGGATCACCTCGCGCATCCATGCGCGCGCATGTGACACGTCCAGCGCCCCATGCAGGTCGAAGTAGGCCCGCGCACGGCCGCTCAGACCCAGGCGGCGCATGCCGGCCGCCACCTGCTTCACGCGGCCGGGGGCCGTGAGTTCGATGACGCCGAGCGCGCCGATGGCGTGGTAGCCGTAGCGGCGCGTGGTCGCCAGGCCGACCATGGTGTTGGCGAGCGCGAGCGATTCCCACACGGTGGTGTCGATGCGCGGGTGCAGGTCGAGTTCGCGCACCATGTGTTCGAGCATCTGGCCGTGCATCGCGCTCTGCTTGCCATGGCCCATCTCGTCCCAGAAGTTGCGCGCGCATTCGAGCTTGGGCTGCGGCGGCAGCTTGACCTGGGTGTAGGCCAGCAGGTCCTCGAAGCCCGCTTCGCCTGCCGCTTCCTGCGTGAGGAACCAGCGCATCTGCGGCAGCGTGGCTTCGTGTGCCAGCCAGTCGAACAGCGGGTGCTGCTGGCCGGGGCCGGTGTGTTCGAGGGCCTGGAACCATTCGATGAAGTGCGTTGCGTTGCCCGCTGCGCCTGCGGCCTGCTCTTGCACCATGGCGCGCAGGGTTTCGAGGTAGTGGCCCTCCATCAGCCGGCAGTCGTGCTCGCGGGCCAGATCTTCCTGCCACCGTGCAGAGGGAACACCGAGCCGCAGCCGTTCGGCGTTGAATTTCGCCAGGCGCCGGTGAAGCTGCGTGTTTTTCTCGTTGTGGGTGTCGTGCGCAGACATGGCCGTTCCTTGTTGTCCAGCAGGGAAGGGGCAGCGTGCGCCTTTGCGGCGTGGCTGTCCGTCAGACAGCGGCTACAAATTCGTCCCCGGGCAGGGCCGGGGCCTCGGGGCCTTCAGGTTGCCCAGATGCGCGGGGTGGCCGCGTTCAGTTGCCACAGCTCGCTGCGCCATGCCAGCCAGACCTGCCGCAGCAGTTTCATGGCGGGCTCGACCACGGGGGCCAGCACGCGCAGCACCACCACTTCAGGGTGCGGGCTGGTGGCGCCCGCGCTGTCCTGCAGGCCATGCGCATCGAGCAGGTCGCGCGCCTGGGCGAGCAGCGCATCGCGACGCGCGCGTGCCACCGGCGAGCCGGCCACGAAGAACAGCGAGGCCATGCAGCGGTGCCCGCCCAGCCCGAGCGGGCTTTGCAGCAGCCGGTGGTCGGCCGCGTCGATGCGCCCGCGCTCCAGCCACACGCCGGGCACTTCGATGTGCTGCAGGTAGGTGCCGCGCTCGAAGGGCTGGTTGGCGTTCGGCAGGCCGAGCGCGGTGACGTCCCAGCCGATCAGCTCGGCGCCGGGTTCGACTTCGATGTTCAACCGGTTCTCGGCCTGGCAGCCGCTGTAGCAGATGGCTTCGAGCGGCAGCCATTCGAGCCGCGCGCCGGCCGCCAGCCGGATGCGCGTGCGCTGCAGCGCCAGTTCGTCTTCGGAGCGGTAGAAGCGCGAGGCGCCCGGCGTGGTGATCAGGCCGTGGCTGCCGTCGGCCGCCTCGATGTCGATGTCGAGCGTGTCGCCGCCCACCAGGCCGCCCGGCGGATGCACCAGCACGTTGTGGCAGACGGTGTCGCCTTCGGGGTAGAGGCTCTGCAGGATGCGCAGCGGCCCGTCGTGCCGGAAACGGGCGACGGTGCGGGCGGCTTCTTTTTGGTAGTCGAGATGGAGACGGGCGTGCCAGGGCATGCGGCGAGTCTAGTGCGCGGTCTTGCGTCCGGTCAGACCTTCCAGGCGCCGTCGTGCGCGGCGCTGGCTTCGTCGATCAAAGCCGGCCCGATGCATTCGATCGGATGCGGCGAAGCGCGGAACACGTCCCGGCACGACAGTTCGGCATCGCGCTGGTCTTGCCGTTCGCCACGGAACACGCGCAGGCGCTCGGCGTCGATGCCGAACACGACGCGGCCGATGTTCGACCAGAAGATCGCGCCCGCGCACATCACGCAGGGTTCGCCCGAGGCGTAGAGCGTGGCGCCCGCGAGTTCTTCGCGCGGGATGTTGCGCCCGGCCAGCGCGCGCAGCGCATTGATCTCGGCATGGGCGGTGCAGTCGCCGGTTTCGGTGTTGCTGTTGCCGGCCTCGGCCAGCACTTCGCCTGCGGCCGAGACGATGACCGAGCCGAAGGGCCGGTTGCCGCGTCGGCGCGCCGCGTGCGACCAGACGATGGCCTTGCGCAGGTAGCGGCCGTCGCGTTCGTCAAGCGTGGTTTCTTCGGGGAAGGTGGTGGAGTTGCTGGAGTTCATGCCTTGGTGGGGATCGTTCGTTCGCTGCGCGATGGGAGCATGGTGCCGTTGAAGATGGCGTCGGACGCGGGCTTGACCTTCAGGCCGAACACATCGGCCACTTCGTCGACCTGCTGTTCGAGCGTGAGCTTTTTGATGTCACCGAGGCCGTGGCCGCGCGTGTCCGCCGCGCCCACATACTGCGCCGTGACGCCCCAGCGTTCAAGCTCGATCTTCTCGTCGAGGATGGGCTCGCGCTGGCGCATGGCGGCGATGCTGGGGGCGGGGTTGGCAAAGGTCTCGACGATGGCGCGGTTGGTCGCGCGCAGGAAGGCGGCGACCACCTTCGGGTTTTGCGCGATGAGGTTGCTGCTCGCCAGGATCGCGTTGCCATAAAGGTTGACGCCCGCGTCCGCGTACTTCAGCACCGAGAGTTCTTCGGGCTTCATGCGCGCGAAGAGCGAGATGGCCGAATCGTGGAAGTAGGTGGCGGCATCGACGTCGCCGCGCACCATCACGTTGTCGCGCGCGCTGAAGTCGGTGGTCTGCCACTGGAAGGCGTCGGCGCGCATGCCTTGCTTGCGCGCCACCATCGGCCAGGCACGGCGGGTCGACTCGACGGCAGCCGCTGCCACCTTCTTGCCGGCGAGGCTCTTGAAGTCACCCGTCACGCCACGGTCCTTGCGGCCGATGATCACGAACGGTGCGCGGTTGTAGTACTGGTACACCGCCTGCACCATCGGCGTGCCGGGGTTCTGCGCATTGAACTCGACCAGCGAGCTGATGTCGCCCAGGCCCAGTTGATAGACACCGCTGGCGATGCGCGTGATCGACGCGACCGAGCCGGCGCCGGTGTCGATGCTCACGTCCAGGCCTTCGTCCCTGTAGTAGCCCTTGGCTTGCGCGAGGAAGAAGGGCGCGGTCTGCCCGTTGATGCGGAAGTCGAGCGTGAACTTGAGCGGGGTGAGCTTGCCGCCGCCCTGTGCCAGTACGGAAGGGGCGGCAAGCGATGCGGCGACGGCGGAGGTGGTGGCCGCGAGAAAGGATCGGCGTTGCATGGTGGGGCCTCGGAATCGTGGGTCTTGAAAATCCCCCTGCAGGGCAGCAGAAGGCGCTTCAAGAGCAATTTCCGGGCGGCGCACCCGGGTGGTGCGTGCGCTGCTGAACGCTTCTACTCTTGCCGGGGGTATTGCAGGAGGCATGCCAAGGCGAATCGCTCGGGCTTTGCGCGAAAGTGCGTGCATCGGCCGCGAGGGCGCGCCACAATCCGGGCGCGCAATTTGCATGGCATCTGGCGCAGAGTAGAAGCGTTCAGCCCCTTGCCTTCACAACAGATATCCCGAAGGCACCGCGGTCGGAAATTGCTCTTTCACGTTCGTCCCCACACGCACACCGAAGGAGTCCGCGCATGCTCGTTACCCAACAACCCGTCTTCCGCAAGTTCTGGCATGCCGTCATGCCGCTCACCGAACTGGCCCACGGCCCCAAGCCTTTCAGGCTGCTGGGCGAAGACATCGTTCTCTTTATCGACGCCGACGGCCAGCCCGCCGCGCTGCGCGACCGCTGTTGCCACCGCACCGCGAAGCTCTCCAAGGGCTGGTGCGTGGATGGCGAAGGCAAGGCCTGCGGGCAGGGCGCCATCCAGTGCGGCTACCACGGCTGGACTTACGACCGCAGCGGGCAGGTGATCCGGATTCCGCAGTACGAGGCCGACCGCAAGATTTCGCCCGACTACCGCACGACGGCCTACCGCTGTACTTCGCGCTACGGCTATGCATGGGTGGCGCTGGAAGAGCCCATTGCCGACATTCCGGCGATTCCGGAGTTCGAGGACGCGGGCTATCGCACCATCTTCCAGTTCTACGAGGAGTGGCAGACCAGCCCGATGCGCGCGCTCGAAAACTCTTTCGACAACTCGCACTTCAGCTTTGTGCACCGCGCCACTTTCGGCGTGGCCGCGAGCCCGAAGCCGAGCAAGTACGAGCTGGTCGAGAACGAGTCGGGCTTCTACGCGGAGACGGTGATCGAAGCGAACAATCCGGTGAAGTTTCACGCGATCAGCGGCGTGACCGATGCGATCACCACGCGCCACATGCGCAACGCTTACTTCCTGCCGTTTTCGCGCCGGCTCGACATCGAGTACCCCTCGGGCATTCGCCACATCATCATCAACTGCTTCACGCCCATCGACGATGGCCGCATGCAGTTGTGCCAATGGCTGTTTCGCAATGACACGGAGGCGGATTGCGCGGCGCAGATGCTGATCGATTTCGACGAAGAGATCACGCGGGAGGACAAGGACATCCTGGAGTCGACGGACCCTGATGCGCTGGTCGATACGCGGCGGCGCGGGGTCGAGTATTCGATGGAGTCGGATCGGCCTGGGATGTTGATTCGCAAGCATCTGATGCAGTTGCTTGCCAGGCATGGTGAGGCTGAGGTTTATCGCGGTATGGGTACTGCGGTTGTTCCTATTGCCAAGGCTGCATGAGGGGCTTGCTGCGCTGCTTGTTCTGAGCGCTGCTGTTCGGGTGCGGGTGCGGGTGCGGGTTCATTCGGGGTACGTGCGAATGACACCAGGAGCTCCCCTCCGCGAATGTCCCCCGCTTCGCTCCTCCTTTATTTCGCTGCGGGGAGCACCTGGTGTCATTCGCACAGGGACACGCTCTGCGTTTGCGGCCGATCAACCAGTGCTCTGAGCGCTCACGTCGATACGGGGCTCTTTTTCGCGAAATAAAGGAGGAGCGAAGCGGGGGACATTCGCGAAAAAGAGCACCGTGTCGGCGTGAGTGCCGCCCTGAACAGCAGCGCCAACAAACAACCAAATCGGCAAGTCAAGCAGGCGCGGTCGTGGGGTTCGGACGCGTACCGCGCGACGACGTTTCCTCATAGCGGTCCATGCCCAATCCGTCGGTGCGGATTTCCGGCCGCTGGCCCATCACCATGTCGGAGATGAGCTTGCCTGAGCCACAGGCCATGGTCCAGCCCAACGTGCCGTGGCCGGTGTTGAGGAACAGGTTCGCATAGCGCGTGGCGCCGACGATGGGCGTGCTGTCGGGCGTCATCGGGCGCAGGCCGGTCCAGAAGCTGGCGTTGGGCAGGTCGCCGCCCGGGAACAGGTCGCTCACCACCTTCTCGAGCGTGGCACGGCGGTTCGGATTCAGGCGCAGGTCGTAGCCGCCGAGTTCGGCCATGCCGCCCACGCGGATGCGGTTGTCGAAACGGGTGACCGCGACCTTGTAGGTCTCGTCGAGCACCGTCGATTGCGGCGCGAGCGATTCATCGACCAACGGCACGGTGAGCGAATAGCCCTTGACCGGGTAGACCGGGATGTCGAGGCCCAACGATGCGATGGCGGCGCGCGAGTAGCTGCCGAAGGCCATCACATAGCGGTCGGCCGTGAGGATCTTGCCGGTGGTGGTGCGCACGCCGGTGATGCGACCGCCGTCGGTTTCCAGGCCGTCGATGGTCTGGCCGAAGCGGAAGTCCACGCCCAGGCCGCGTGCGATGTCGGCCAGGCCGCGCGTGAACAGGTGGCAGTCGCCGGTTTCGTCGTTGGGCAGGCGCAGGCCGCCCGTGAGGCGGTCGCGCGCGCCGGCCAGCGCGGGCTCGACGCTGGCGAGCGCATCGCGGTCGAGCAGTTCATAAGGCACGCCGCATTCTTCAAGCACCGCGATGTCGCGCTGCACCGCATCGAGCTGCGCCTGCGTGCGGAACAGTTGCAGCGTGCCGCCGGTGCGGTGCTCGTACTGCAGGCCGGTGTCGGCGCGCAACTGCTGCAGGCAGCCGCGGCTGTATTCGGCCACGCGCATCATGCGTTCCTTGTTGATCGCATAGCGCTCGGGCGAGCAGTTGCGCAGCATCGCGGCCATCCAGCGCAACTGGTAGAGCGTGCCGTCGGGGCGGATCGACAACGGCGCGTGCTTCTGGAACATCCACTTGATCGCCTTCAGCGGAATGCCCGGCGCGGCCCACGGCGTGGAGTAGCCGGGCGACACCTGGCCGGCATTGCCGAAGCTGGTTTCTTCCGCCGGGCCGGCCTGCCGGTCGAGCAGGGTGACCTCGGCGCCGGAGCGTGCGAGGTAGTAAGCCGTGGTGGTGCCGATCACGCCGCCGCCGAGAACGATGACTTTCATGGTGTATCCGCTGATTCAAATGGAATGATGTGAATCTAAAGTGCACAATGCAGTGAATTCCATCGTTTTTGGAGGTTTGACGGTGGAATCCACTGCAGAGAAACCTCCAATGCCACGCGCGGAGTGAAATGCCCGAACTCGACCGAATCGACCGCAAGATCCTCGACCTGCTGCAGCGCCAGGGCCGCGTCTCCATGACCGAGCTGGCCGAGCACATCGGCCTGTCGGCCTCGCCCTGCGCCGAGCGCGTCAAGCGCATGGAACGCGACGGCGTCATCACCGGCTACCACGCGCGCGTGTCGCCCGAGGCGCTGGGCAAGACGCTGTTGGTGTTCGTCGAAATCAAGCTGTCGGCCAAGTCGGGCGACGTGTTCGACAAGGTGAAGCAGGAACTGCTGCACATGCCCGAAGTGCTCGAATGCCATCTGGTGTCGGGCAGCTTCGACTACCTCGTGAAGGCGCGCCTGAGCGGCATGAGCGAGTACCGGCACCTGCTGGGCGACATATTGAAGAAGCTGCCGGTGGCGGCTGAATCGCACAGCTACGTGGTCATGGAAGAGATCAAGGAAACGCTGATCCTCGCAGTGGACCGCTGAGCGCCGCGGCTACCATCGCCAGCGTATGCAACAAGACTCCGCCGCCATCACCATCCGTCCCTGGCAACTCGCCGACTTCGACGCCGTCAAGGCCATCCTCGACGACACCTTCGCGAGCACCTGGCAGCCGCAGCTCACGCCCGAGGCCCTGCAGGCCTACCGCGACAGCGGCGAGCCGGTCGGCTACATCGACCAGATGGGCACCGCCTTCTTCGTGGCCGAGATCGACGGCGAAGTGGTCGGCATGGTGCATTGGGAACACGACTTCGTGCATGCACTGCACGTGCCCACCGCGCACCAGCGCAAGGGCATCGCCCGCGCGCTGATGGCCTTTGCCGAAGACGGCATGCGCGCGGCGGGCGTCGAAGTGGCACGGCTCGAAACCGACACCTTCAACGAAAGCAGCCAGGGCTTCTACACGGCGTACGGCTACCGCGAGGCCGGCCGCTACCCCGATCTCGAATGGCACAGCGGCTTCACGACCATCCTGTACGTGAAGCCGCTCGGCGCCTGAACCCTTTCCCTTCACCAAGGACACCGGCATGAGCATTTCGATCCACCGCGACGGCACCACCGGCACGCGCCACATCCTCAAGATCCGCAGCCACGAGATTCCGGTTGACGCCTCGCCGGAGGGCGGCGGCAGCGATGGCGGCCCGACGCCGCACGACCTGTACGACGCATCGCTGGCCGCCTGCAAGGCGCTGACGGTGTTGATCTATGCGCGCCGCAAGGGCATTCCGGTGGAAGACATCGAAGTGGTGGTCGACCGCGACGACAGCGAGGAACGCAAGGGCGTCTACCGCTTGAAGTCGGGCCTGCGCCTGACCGGTGACCTGACCGACGTGCAGCGCGACGAGCTGCTGCGCGTGGCGGGCAAGTGCCCGATCCACAAGCTCATGACCGAGGTGAAGACCGAGATCGAGACCGGCTGGGCTGATTGATTAATTGATTGATCGATCAGCGCAGCACGCGGTAGGCCCGCAGGGCACGCAGCAGCGCCCACAGGCCCGCTTCCGCCGGCACGTTCTTCTCGTTGAACGACACGGCGATGTACACGTCGTCGGCCGGCACATAGGCCACGATGCTCGTGAAGCCCTCGATGCCGCCGCTGTGGCCGAGCATCAGCCCGGGGCCGTCGGGCACGTCGTACAACTGCACACCCATGCCGTAGAAGGCATTGCTCCCGGCATAGGGCCCGAGCATCGGCGGCATGTCGGTGAACATGCGGTGCACCGTCTGCGCGGGCAGCACCTGTCCGGCCAGCAGCGCATGCCAGAAGTGCACGAGGTCGCTCGCGGTCGATGCCAGCGCGCCGGCTGCGTAGGGCGTGGCGTACTGGTCCGGCGCGTCGACGGGGCGGCCGGTCGCATGCCCCGCCACCACGGGCAGCGCGACGCCGGGCTGGCGCATCACCGTGTGGGAGAGCGACAGCGGCTGCAGCAGCCGCTTGGCGAGCACGTCGGACAGCGGTATGCCTTCGATCTTCTCGACGATCACGCCGAGCATCGCGTAGCCGGTGTTGGTGTAGCTCCAGCCCGTGCCGGGGCAGAACTGGGGCGGCTGCGCGGTGCCGAGCGCGATGATCTCGGCGGGCGGGCGGTACTTCGTGCCGAACGAAGGCAGCGCGTTGAAGCTCACCAGCCCGTTCGTGTGCCGCAGCAATTGCTCGATGGTGATGAGCCGCGCATTCGGCGCATCGGGAAACCAGTGGTCGATGGTGTCGCCGAGCTTCAGCTTGCCCTCGTTGACGAGTTGCAGCACCACGGCCGCCGTGAAGGTCTTGGCCGTGCTGGCGACCTGGAAGGCCTGGTCGGCAACGACCGGTGTGGACGATGCCTTGTTCGCCATTCCGCGCGTGGCGGACCACATGCCTTCGCCCGGAATCGCGACCGCCACGCTGGCGGCGGGCACGTGCTGGAGCATCCTGTCGAGCGCATCGCCCAGGGTCTTTTGCAACTCGGCGGGGAGTTCGCCATCGATGGGGCGGCCGAAGTCCTTGCGCCACACCGCCTCGGGCGCCGAACGCATCGGCGGACCGACGTAGACGGGCGAGGGCGCGCAGGTCGATTGCGCCAGTGCCAGGCCGGGCGAAAGCTGCAGGGCCGCGAAGAACACGGCCGATGAAATCTTCAGCAGCGATGGCATGTGGTTCTACCGGCTTGCGCGATCACTTCGCCGCTTCGGCCTTCTTGCGCGCGGCATCCACGCGCTTGGCGTAGAGGTCGCCCCAATCGGCCAGTGGGCCGAGCGCTGCGTTGAGCGTTGCGCCCATCTTGGTCTCGGAATATTCGACGCGCGGCGGCACTTCATGGAACACCTCGCGGTGGACGATGCCGTCGGTTTCCAGCTCGCGCAGTTGCTGGATCAGCATCTTCTCGCTGATGGCGGGCAGCAGCCGCTTCAGTTCGCCGAAGCGGCAGGGCTTGGCGTGCAGCTCCCAGAGGATCACCGCTTTCCACTTGCCGCCGATGACGTCGAACGCGGGACCGATACCGCAGTTGTAAGGCTTCTTGGACTTCATGAGGGTTCCATTACTGTCGTTTAAGTAAGTACCTTACTTTATTGTAGGTACTTGACCGTTGGGATGCGAAATTTCTACGATGCGGGCGTCATCACAACCTGCGAACAAATCGTCATGAGCAACAAGGAAGTTTCCGTTCTGGGCCTGGGCGCCATGGGCCTCGTCATTGCACAGATCTACCTGGACCAGGGCTACAAGGTCACGGTGTGGAACCGCACGGCGGACAAGGCCGATGCACTGGTGGCCAAGGGCGCCGTGCTGGCGCGCAGCGCGGCCGAGGCGTTTCGCGCCAGCCGCGTCGCCGTGATGTGCGTGTACGACTACCGCGCCGCAGAAGCCATCTTTGCGATGGACGGTGTTGCGGCTGCCATGGACGGCCGCCTGCTGGTGCAACTGACCACCGGCAGCCCGCGCGATGCGCGCGACGCCGAAGGCTGGGCGCACCGGCACGGCGCCGCGTACCTCGAAGGCGCGATCCAGGCCGCGCCGGACCAGATGGGCCGCCCTGACACGCCGCTGCTGGTGTCCGGCGCGCAAGGCGTGTTCAACGAGGCCGAGCCGTGGCTGAAGGTGCTGGCCGGCGGCATCGTCTACCTGGGCGAAAAGGCCAGCGCGGCGGCGGCCATGGACCTGGCCACGCTGTCCACCATCTACGGCACGATGCTCGGCTTTCTGCATGGCGCGCGCATTGCCGAGCACGAAGGCTTCGACGTGGCCGAGTTCGGCCGCATCGTCGCGGGCATCATGCCGACCTTCGCGGCCTTCCTTCAGCATGAAGGCTCCGTGATCCAGTCCGGCGACTTCACGATCTCGCAAAGCCCGATGCGCATTTCGGTCGAGGCGACGCAGCGCATCCTGCAGGCGGCGCAAGAGGCGAACATCAACAGCGAGTTTCCGGCCTTTGCGTCGGGCCTTTTCAAGCGGGCCGACGCGGCGGGACTCGGTGGCGAGGAACTGGCGGCGCTGATCAAGCTGTTGCGTCAATAGATGGAGCACCGCAGGGAATGGGCGTTGATGTTCAAGCCCATGTCATGAACTGGATCGCCCGCAACACCTCGGCTTCGCGCTCCATGTAGAAGTCGGTGTGGCCGCAGTTGTCGAGGGTCAGGCGATGCGGCGTGTTCAGCGCGGTCATGAGGCGGTTCGAGTCCGAGATGCGTGCGTGCCGGAAGATGCGCAGGTAGTCCGCCGCGTCTTTCGCCGTCTTTGCATCGAGCGGCAGTTCGAGCCAGGGAAACAGGTCGCGGTTGTCGGCCGGCAGGGCGGTCACGACCAGCGAGGGCGCGCGCACGGCCCGGTAGTCGGGCGAGAAGTTGTGGGCGGCGGTGTCCATGGCGGTGTCGATGTCCTCGGGTGTGTTCATGCGCACGCTGCCGTCGGCGCGCAGGTCGACGGCATCGAGCAGGTTCGCTTCGAGCGCGGGCCACCAGTTCTTGGTCTTGCGCCGGTTGAAGGCAATGGCCGCCTCCAGCGAACGGCCGTCCTTGGGGCCCGGCCTGGGTTCGTCGAGCCGCCGGTTGAGCGGGGGCTCCTCGCCGCCGGTGTCGCCGCTCACGGTGTAGTCGAAGCTGGTGTCCAGGTAGATGAGCCCGCGCACCCGCTCGGGGTGGCGCCCCGCAAAGCGCGTCAGTTCGTTGCCCGCGATCGAATGGCCGCCGAGCACCACGCGCAGCAGGCCCAGTTCGTCGAGCACCGCCTTCAGGTCGGAGGTGAGCGTGTCCACCTCGTAATGCTGGGTGGCCGTCTTCACCGGCAGCGGCTTGTCTGACTGGCCGTAGCCGCGCCGGCTGATCGCCACCACGCGCGAGCGGGAGGCCAGCGCGGGCGCCAGGCTGTCGAAACACCGCGCATTGCCGCCCAGGCCCGCCAGCAGCACAATGGTCGGCCCGGTGGCGCCGGGGCGCTGCCAGTCGCGCACCTGCAATGAGACATCGGGCGCGGTCGACACTTTCACGCGGCGGTCGGTCACGGATACCGGGCCGTGGCCGGCGCTGCTGCCCACTCCCACATGAGGGGCGCTGCTGCGGCCGCAGGCTGCGAGGCCGGCCACGCCGGTGAGTGCCAAGGTACGCAGGATGTCTCTTCGGCCGGGCTGGAACCGGGTGGGCCGAAGCGGCTGGACAGGGGAGCGATTGACGTCGAAGTTCCGTGTGTGAGGCATCGATTCAGTGTCGTTTTCGTACCTGAAGAACCCCTGCAGCATTCATGAAGATTTCCTGAAGTGCGTGGTTGGTGCTTGGCAGATACTTCGGCCCTTATCCCGAAATCGGGCGAGTTCGCGTGGAGACCCATGAATCTTTTGCTTGTTGAGGACGACCTAGATCTCGGCAACGGCGTGCGCATTGCGCTGGCCAACCAGGGCATGGACGTGGTGTGGGTCCGCCGCCTCGACGACGCACTGCGCACCCTTGATGGCGGCACCTTCGACATGGTGCTGCTCGACCTGGGCCTGCCCGATGGCGACGGACTCGACCTGCTGTTCCGCCTGCGCCGCGACCGCCAGATCCTGCCGGTGCTGGTGCTGAGCGCGCGTGACGCGCTCAACGACCGCCTGCGCAGCCTGGACGACGGCGCAGACGACTATCTCGTCAAGCCCTTCGCGTTGGCCGAGCTGCTGTCGCGTGTGCGGGCGCTGGCCCGCCGCAGCTACGGCTTCAACGACGAGACCATCCGCATGCGCGGCCTGGCGCTGCACGAGCCCACACGCGGCGTGATCGTCGACGGCGAGCCGGTGGAACTGTCGCGCTGCGAATTCGACCTGCTGGCGCTGCTGCTCAAGCGCACCGGCCGCGTGGTCACGCGCCGCGTGATGGAAGAGCAGGTGCTGCCCGGTGGCCAGGCCAACGGCAGCAACTCGCTCGAAGTGCATATCTCCAACCTGCGCCGCAAGATCGGCCAGGGCTACATCCGCACGGTGCGTGGCATCGGTTATGTGATCGACGTGCAATCGCTGGTGCGGAGCAGCCCCAAATGATGCAGGCGCTGGCGCAGCGCTGGAAGAACTGGGCACAACCTTCCCTGATGCGGCGCCTGCTGCTGGCGCAGATGGGCGTGGTCGCCCTGCTGTGGACCATGGCGATTGCGCTGCTGCTGTACGACTCCTACGAAGACCCGGAGCTGCTGAAGTACGACAAGATCTACCAGACCGTGACCTCGATCGCGCAGAACCTGGTCGATCGCCCCGACAAGCAGCAGGAAACGCTCGCGGCCTTCGACGCCGCGCTGCTCGAAACCGTGGGTGACGGCGATGCCGCCTCCGACACCTCGCCCGTCATGCAGGTGTGGCAACGCGGCAAGCTGATCTACCGTTCGACGGCGGCGGTGCCCGTCATCTTGAATTCGGCGCCGAACCTCATCGAGACCGTCAAGGCGGGCGGGCGCGAGTGGCGTGCGCGCACGCTGCAGTCGCCCAACTCCGACACCAGCGTGATGCTGGCCGAGCCCAGCGTCTGGCGGCTGACGGTCACAGTCATCAACCGGGGCTTCTACCTGCTGCCGCTGGTCATCAGCCTGCCGTTCCTGATCTTTCCGGCCTGGCTGTCGGTGCGGCTGGCGCTGCGTCCGTGGCGGCAGGTGAGCAAGGAAACTTCCGAGCGCGGCCCCAACGACCTGACACCGCTGTCGTATGCGCCGCCCCACAAGGAACTGAAGCCGCTGGTGCACAGCATCAACAGCCTGCTGCAGCGGGTGCGCGACAGCACCTCGCGCGAACGCAGCCTGATCGCCGATGCGGCGCACGAGCTGCGCACGCCGTTGGCGGCGATGCGCGTGAACGTGGAGGCGCTGAAAGAGCAGAGCACCGACGAGGGCCAGCGCGAGTTGATGGGCAATCTGCTGCGAAGCAACGACCGCGCGGCGCGGCTGGTGGGCCAGTTGCTGCAGCTCATGCGCAGCGACGCCGTCTCCGACAGCGCCTTGCCGGTCATGCTGTCGCTCGACGCGCTGGTGCAGGACAGGCTCGCCATGATCGAAGGCCTGGCCAGCGCCCGCGACGTCGAGCTGGAACTGGTGAGCGACGACCGCGTGCCGGTGCTGGGCGAGCGCGAGAGCCTGGTCTCGATGATCGACAACCTCATCAACAACGCCATCAAGTACAGCCCGCCGGGCGGAACGGTCATGGTGCACGTGGCCCAGGACGGGCAGCAGGCCCTGCTGACGGTGGCTGACCAGGGCCCCGGCATCCCGGCCGCGCTGCGCGAGCGGGTGTTCGACCGGTTCTTCCGCAACCCCGACCAGAACCAGAGCGGCAGCGGCCTGGGGCTGGCCATCGTCAAGTCGGTGGTCGACAAGCACGGCGGCGAAGTGGTGCTGGGCGAAGCGCCGGGGGGCGGCCTGCTGGCCTCCGTGCGGCTGCCGCTGGCCATGGCCGACGCGCCCCAGCCCATGCTCTGCAGCTGAAACATCCCCTGCGGGGTGTGGCCAAAGGGCCTGGTCAGGTCCGTTTCGGGGCCCCGATTTACACTAGCCGGTGCGCTCTACAGGACACTTTCAAAAATGAAGTGGGTCATTCTTGCTATCTTCGCGCTCAGCGCGCTCTACGTTCATTTCCGCGGCCAGGTCCGGCACAAGTTTTTCAGACAGCTCTCTGACCACTCGACCTTCCTCGCCCCGCTGAACGTTTTCATGTACCTTTTCTCGAAGGTGCCGGGTACGCCGTACCTGTCGCCCGCGCAGTTCCCCGAAATGCGCATCCTCGAAGAGAACTGGGAAGTCATCCGCGAAGAAGCGCTGGCCATGCGCAACGGCGGCAGCATCAAGGCATCGAGCCAGTTCAACGACGTGGGCTTCAACTCCTTCTTCAAGAGCGGCTGGAAGCGCTTCTACCTGAAGTGGTACGACGAGGCTCATCCCTCGGCGGCGGTGCTGTGCCCGCGCACGACCGAGCTGCTCAAGGGCATCGGCACCATCAAGGCAGCCATGTTCGCCGAGCTGCCACCCGGCAGCCGCCTCGTGCGCCACCGCGACCCCTTCGCCGGCTCGCTGCGCTACCACCTGGGCCTGTGGACGCCCGGCGTCGAAGGCTGCTACATCGACGTGGACGGCCAGCGCTACCACTGGCGCGACGGCGAAGCCGTGGTGTTCGACGAAACCTTCATCCACTATGCCGAGAACACCACCGACCACGACCGCGTGATCCTGTTCTGCGACATCGAGCGCCCGCTGAAGTACCGCTGGGCCAGCGTGGTGAACCGCTGGTTCGCCAAGAACCTGCTGGCCGCCGCCAGCTCGCCCAACGACGCGGGCGACAAGACGGGCGGCATCAACCGCGCCTTCAAGTACATCTACCAGATCCGCGTGGTCGGCAAGCGCCTGAAGGCCTGGGACAAGCGCGCGTACTACCTCGTGAAGTGGGCCATCTTCGGCGGCCTTGCGCTCTGGATCTTCTGGTAGGCAAGGCTCAGGTCGGGCGTGCGTCGAACACGGTGGCGAACGCCTGCGCTACCGCCTCCACGTTGCGGCTGCCTTCGTCCGAGCTTCGCCAGACAAGGGAGAGCTTCCTGAAGGGAGCCCGGCTTCCGAGGCTCACCTCGCGTACCGCGTAGGCGCGCACCAGCGGGCGCCTTGGCTGGGGAACCACGGAGACTCCCAGGCCCTGGGCGACCATCGCGACGATGGCGTCCATCGAGCGCAACTCCATCACGCAGCGTGCGCTCGGCATCAGGCTGCGCACATACCGCGCCGCGACGCGGCCGCCCGCCAGGGACAGGTCGTAACCGACCCAGTCATGCGTCTCCAGCAGTTGCCTGGCGTTCTTTCCGGCGGCGTTCGGTGGGGCCAGCATCACATAGGGCTGGCGATGCAGTTCGCGCCAGATCAACCGGCGCGAGCCGCCCGATTCAGGACGCACCAGCAAGGCCACGTCCAGCCGCGCGGCCTTCAGTTCCGAGATCAGTTCATCGCTGTCGTTCAGCGGCGGCACTACGACATCGAGCGACGGGTGCCGTTGGCGCAGCGCATGCAGCGCCTGTGGCAGCACGTCGCTCTGCATGCTGGTGATCACCCCCACCCTGACGCGCCCCGCGACGTCCACCACCGGGCGGGAGCGCAGCGTCTGCAGCCGGTCGGAGAAGTCGCCCACGGCATCCACAACCTCACGGGCGAAAGCCGTCGGCAGCATCACGCGCGTCGAGCGGTCGAACAGCGGCTGGCCGAAATACTGTTCCAGCTGCTTGACCTGCAGGCTGACCGCGCTCGGGCTGCAACCGACGACCCCGGCAGCAGCGGTGAAGCTGCCCTGCTCGATGATGGTGCGCAGCGTGACCAGCAGGGCGAGATTCATGAAAAATTCTCACAGTTGAGATTTGTATATATCGCTTTACTCATTCTATGGCGTGCCTAGGATCGCCTTGTTGCCACCTCGATCCGCGTGGATTCACCCCCTCAGCCAGACTGGAAGCACCTGCCATGAAACCGACCCGACGCCACGCTGTCACGCACGCCAAGCGGCTGACCTGCATGCTCGCCATCGCGCTGGCTGCGTGGCAGGCACATGCCGCCGCAGCGTGGGTGCCCGAGCGGCCCATCCATCTCGTCTCGCCGAGCCCTCCGGGCGGCGGCACCGACGCTGTCGCCCGCCTGCTCGCGGCCAAGCTGGGCGACCAGGCCAAGTGGCAGGTCATCGTCGACACCAAGCCCGGCGCAGGCAACAACATCGGCCTGGAGTTCGGCGCCAAGTCGCCGCCCGACGGCTACACCGCCGTGCTTGGCGAAACCAGCAACCTCACGGTCAACCAGTTCCTTTATAAAAAGCTGAGCTTCGACCCCGTGAAGGACCTTGCGCCGGTCGCGCTGGTGGGCACCGGCGTGTCGGTGCTGGTCGTGAATGCCAACAGTCCGTTCGACAGCCTGGCGTCACTGCTGGCGGGTGCGAAGAAAAAGCCGCTGGCCTATGCATCGTCCGGCAACGGCACCGTGGGCCACCTGGTGGCCGAGAACCTGCGCGTTGCCACGGGTGCCAGCCTGCTGCACGTGCCCTACAAGGGAGGTGGCCCGGCAATGACGGACATGCTGGGTGGACAGGTCGACTTCTACATTTCCTCCCTGGTGTCCGCGCTGCCGTTGATCAAGGACCGCAAGCTGCGCGCGCTGGCGGTGACCTCAGGCACGAGGGACGCGTCGCTGCCCGAGGTGCCCACCTTCATCGAGAGCGGGTTCAAGGGCTTCGAGTACTACACGCTCTACGGTGTTGTTGTGCCCGCCAGGACGCCGGACAACATCGTCCGGACCATGAACCGGGAAATCAACCGCGTGCTCGATACACCGGACGTCCGGGCCAACCTCGCCACCCGCGGCATCTATGTGCGCACGGGCACGCCGGAAGCGTTTGACGCGTTCCTCAACAGCGAACGAAAAAAATGGGCGGAGGTCGTGAAAGCGTCCGGCGCGACGGCTGAATGACGCAAGCCACCACCACCACTGCGGCCTCGGCCGGGCTCCCTCCCGTGGACCTGCGCAGCGACACTGTGACGCGGCCCACGCCGGCCATGTACGAGCGCATCGCATCCGCCCCGCTGGGCGACGACGGGCTCGACGGCGACCCGACGGCGCTGGCGCTGGAAGCGGCCACGGCGACCTTGTTGGGCAAGCAGGCCGCGCTGTACGTGCCCAGCGCAACCATGGCCAACCTGCTGGCGATCCTTGCGCAGGCCGAGCGCCAGCAGCTGGTGCTGGCCGAGGCGGCCTCGCACATCTACGTGACCGAACGCGGCGCGGGTGCCCTGACCGGAACCTTCTACGAAGGCATTGCCGGCGTCGACGGCGCGATGGATCTGGACCGGCTCGCCGACGCGCTCGCACCTGGGCGCTACAAGCTTCGCGCGGGCGTCGTGTGCCTGGAAAGCTCGCACAACAACGCCGGCGGCGCGGTGCTGCCGCTCGCTCACATGCAGGCCGTGTTCGAGGCATCGAAGCGCGTGGGCGCATGCGTCCACCTCGACGGTGCGCGGCTGATGAATGCCGCGGTTGCCTTGGGCGTGCCGGCCGCGGAAATCACCGCCTTCACCGACACGGTGTCGCTCTGTCTTTCCAAGGGCCTGAGCGCGCCCATGGGGGCCGTGCTGGCCGGGTCGACCGGCACCATCGAGCGCGCCAGGTCGCTCAGGAAGATGCTCGGCGGCAGCCAGCGTCAAGTGGGCGTCGTGGCGGCGGCGGGGCTGGTTGCGATCACCTCCATGGTGGAGCGGCTTGCCGACGATCATGCGGCCGCCCGGCGGCTCGCGCAGGGCATCCGCCAGGTCCAGGGGCTTTCCACCAACGAACCGCAGACCAACATCGTGCAGGTCGATGTGAGCGCCACGGGGTTGGACGCGGCGCAATGGGCGCTCGAGCTGCACCGCCTGGGCGTGCTGGTTCGCCCCTGGGGCCGGCAGCGGCTGCGCTGCGTCACGCATCGCCATGTGGGTGAGCGCGAGGTCGACCGGGCCATGCAGTCCTTTGCGGCGGTGGCCGCGAAGGCCGCGCGGGATGCGCGCGGTTCAGCGGCCTGAACCTCGGCTGACGTCCGGGCTCAGGTCAGGCGCCCGGCGTGGGCGCCGACCATTTCCGCCAGCGCGTCGGCCACGGCCCGCACGCGCGGCGAGCGCCTCACATCGGGGTGCACCACGCTCCATATCTCCCGCATGGCCGGCCGGCCTTCGCCGGGCACCTCGGCCAGCAGCGCGTCGCCTCGCGCCATGAAGTCCGGCAGCATCGCAAGCCCGAGGCCGCCGCGGCAGGCGTTGTGCAGTGCCGTCAGGTCGTTGCTGCGCAGCACGAAAGGCCGTTCGCCCGCGATCTCGGCCAGCAACTGCTGGTGCGGCACATTGCCGGGCGGATCGCTGTAGCCCAGGAAGCGCCAGTCGGCTTCGGGCCGTGACAGCCATGCCGGTGCGGCGTACAGCCTGAACGACAGCTCGCCGAGCTTGCGCGCCGCAAGGCCGGGCTCGGTCGGGCGCATGAAGCGCAGTGCGATGTCCGCGTCGCGCCGCTGCAGGTTGGCGCTGCGCAGCTCGCCCACGATGTCCAGTTCGATGCCCGGCCACCGTTCGGCCTGTGCGGCCCACAGCGGCACGATGAAGTGGCTGGCAAAGGCCGGCGGCGCGGAAACCCGAACGGTGCCCTGCGCGGCGGTGCTGGCTGCGGCGGCGCGCGCGAAGGCCATCACCTCCTGCTCCAGCCGCTCGGCGGGCGCGAGCAGCGCTTCGCCCTCGCCGGTCAGAGCCCAGCTTCGCGGCAGGCGATCGAACAGGCGCACGCCGATGTGCGACTCCAGCGCGCCGACCCTGCGCGCCACCGTCGAATGCTCGACGCGCAACTGCCGCGCCGCGCCCGACAGGCTGCCTTCGCGCGCCACCGCCACGAAATAGCGGATGTCGTCCCAGGTGAGCGAGGCGAGCGCGGCGTCGTGGGGGTGAGCTGGCGATTCGTGCACAACAGATGCGAAGGTTTGGGGAATGGCGGTTGATTCTGCCCGTCGCTATTGTTCAACGCATCGTTCGTTTCATCTTCCAAGGACTTCGCATGAACATCGCGCCACCGCCGCAACAGCAACTACAACAACCCTTCATTCCCTACGGCGCGCCCGTGTCCCTCGATGTGGCGCGCCGAGTGGCCGCCACCGCCGAGGCCGAAGCCCGCGCCAACGGCTGGCCCATGGTGATCGCCGTGATGGACAGCGCCGCCAACCTCGTGCTGCTGCACAAGATGGACCATGCGCAGACCGGCAGCGTGGAGATCGCGCAGGCCAAGGCCCGCAGCACCGTGCGCTTCAAGCGGCCGACGCGCGTGTTCGAGGAAGCGCTGGCCGCGGGCGGCCTGAACTTGCGGCTGCTCGCCACCGAAGGCGCGTGCCCGCTCGAAGGCGGCTTGCCGCTGATGCACGGCGGGCAACTGATCGGCGCCATCGGCGTCTCGGGCATGCAGTCGACGCAGGATGCGCGGGTGGCGGCCGTGGGCGCGCAGGCCGTCGCCTGACGACTCGGCTCAGGCTTCGTTCCAGACCAGCCAGTCGCGCGTGGTTCCGGCCCAGCTGATCACGCCCGCGAGCAGCGTGCCGCCGAGCACGTCGATCAGCACGTGCTGCCGCGTCGCCAGCGTCGAGTAGACGATGCCGAGCGACCACAGCACATTCACCGCATGCGTCCACGCGGGCGCCTTCACGCTGCGCAACTGGCGCCCCAGCAGCACGGCGGTGAGCACCGCGAACGCGACGTGCAACGAAGGGAAGGCATTGCCGCCCACGTCGGTGGCCTTGAGGAACTGCAGCGCCGGGTACTGCGCCCAGTCCACCGGAAACACCGGTACTGTGGTCGGAAAGAGCCAGAAGACCACCAGCCCCACGGCCGCCATGATCGCGGCGTCGCGCGCGCAGGCCCACAGTTCGGCCTTGTCCTTCGCCAGGGCCGGGGCCAGCGAGATGTAGAACCACAGCGAGCCGTACAGCAGCATGGCGTCGTCGCTCACGCCGACCCAGTGGTCCAGCGGCGTGAGCGGCATCACCGTCGGCTCCGACGGCGGGTTGTGCATCACCCAGAAGTACAGGAAGAAAAAGCCCGAGATGCCGAGCGTGGTGCCGATCATCTTGACCAGCCAGAGCGCGGCGATCCGCTGTCCCAATGCCATGTACCAGGGCACGGCAGGCAGGAAGGAGGGGCTCGCGGGGCGGGATGTCACCGATGCAGCTTCAGTAGGACGAAACGGCACAGCTTATGCGCGTGCATTGCGCGAACATTGCGCCTTCATTGCAATGTCTCTCCTAGAATGACCCGCTTATTTTTTCAGCAACAGCGCGTCACCATCCCCCATGAGAATCCTGCTCGTCGAAGACGAAGTCGACCTGGCACAAGCCCTTGCATCAGCGCTGCGTCAGAACCAGGCGGTGGTCGATGTGGCCAGCTCGCTGCGCGAAGCCGAAGAGGCCGTGCTCGGCGCCCAGCATGACGTGATCGTGCTCGACCGCGGGCTGCCCGATGGCGACGGCCTGTCGCTCGTGGCCTTCCTGCGCCAGAACGAGATTGCCACGGCCGTGCTGGTGCTCACCGCCATGACCGACGTGGCCGAGCGCGTGCTCAGCCTCGATGGCGGCGCCGACGACTACCTGGCCAAGCCTTTTTCAATGGACGAGCTGATGGCGCGCGTGCGTGCATTGGCGCGACGCCCCGCCGTGCGCGCCAACCTCGTCATGACGCTGGGGCAACTGCGCTTCGACCACCATGCGCGGCAGGCCCATGTGGGCGAGTCGAGCTTCACGCTGCCGCGCCGCGAACTGCTCGTGCTCGAAACCCTGCTCGAACACCGGGGCCGCACGGTGCTGCGCGAAACCCTGCAAGACCGCGTGTACGGCCACAAGGACGAGATCCAGTCGAACGCGCTCGACACGCACGTCTCGCGCCTGCGCTCCAAGCTCGACAAGGCCGGCGCGCAGGTCGAGATCCATGCGATACGCGGCGTGGGCTACCTGATCTGCGCCACGTCGTCTTCCCCATGATGAGCCTGCTCTCGCTGCGGTGGCGGCTGATCTGGAGCCTGATCCTGCTGCAGGTGGTGGTCGGCTCGTTGGTGCTGGGCGGCTTCATCGGCCTGGTCTGGGTGCTGGGCCGCATGGTCGATGAAACCGGGCAGGAGACCATCGGGGTGATCCAGCGGGCGCTGGCCCGCGATGCCCAGGGCAAGCTCGTCATGGCGCCGACGTCCGAGTTCCAGCGCCTGCGGAAGGCCGATCCGCCCTTCTGGTTCATCGCCCGCGATGACAAGGGCGGTGAAATCCGCGAAGGCGAGGTGCCGCCGAGGTACGTCGCGCTCCTGTCCGCATTCAACGGCATGGAACGCATGGGCATCGAGCCCTCGTCGGACAACACGCAGCCCAAGGCCCGCTTCGAGCGCGTGCAAAGCAGTGCGGGCCCGGTCAACGTGATGGTGCAGACCGGCGGCCCGCTGACGGTCAAGAACACGCTCAAGGGCACGGGCATGGTGTTCCTGTTCCTGGTCGCGCCGATGGCGCTGCTGACCAGCCTCGGCGTGATCCTGGCCACGCCCTTCGTGGTCAAGCGCGGCCTGAAGGGCGTGGTGGCCACGGCCGAGCATGCCGAGAGCATCGACGTGCACGAACGCACCACGCGGCTGCCGCTGGACAACGTGGCCAGCGAGATCCGGCCGCTGGTCAATGCGGTCAACCGCGCCTTCGACCGGCTCAACGAAGGCTACGACCGGCAGGAGCGCTTTCTGGCCGACGCGGCGCACGAGTTGCGCACGCCGATCACCACGCTGCAGATTCACCTCGAAGGGCTGCCGAGCGGCCCGCTCAAGGTGAAGCTGATGCAGGCCTCGGCACGGCTTGCCACGCTGGCCGAGCAGCTGCTCGACCTGCAGCGGCTCGACCACATCGCGTCGCACGACCAGCAGGTGGACCTGAAGGCACTGTGCGAGCGCGCGGCGGCCGACATTGCGCCGCTGGCGATCATGAACCGCTGCACGCTGTCGGTCGACGCGCCGCGGGCACTGATGGTGCGCGGCGATGCGCCCTCGCTCGAACGCGCGCTGGCCAACCTGATCCAGAACGCCATCGAGCATGGCGGGCAGGGCTGCGATATTCAGGTGCGGTTGTGCGAGCCGTCGTGCATCGAGGTGCTGGACTCGGGCCCCGGCATTCCCGAGGCCGACCGCGAGCGCGTGGTGGCGCCGTTCCACCGGCTCGTGCCGCGTGGGCGCGGTGCGGGGCTCGGGCTGCACCTGGTCGCCGAGGTCGCGCGCCTGCACGGCGGGCAGCTCACGATCGGGTCGGGCGAATCGGGTGGCGCGAAGATGCGGCTGGAGCTGAATCTCGACGCCTGAGCATCCGGTTGCAGGGTTCGGAAAACCACCGCGCTATCGCTTGCCCCAGCAGGCCCGAGGCGGCGACCACTGCCACGAACCAGAGCGGAATCCATGCAGCCGGCGCACCGGCCTGCTGGTACAGCCACGCACCGGGGATCACGACGAACATGTGCGTCAGGTAGACCTCGTAGCTGTTGCGGCCGAACCAGCGCAGCGGCGCGGCCACCGCACCCGCACACCATGTCCACGGCCGCCACTGCGTGACCGCCAGCAGCAGCGCCACGCCCATCTCCAGCAGCGTCACCTGAAGGCCGAAGCGCGTCAGGCCCAGGTGGAACACCTCCTTCCGAAAGCAGAAGACCCCGACGCTCAGCGCCGCGCCCGCGATCAGCATGAGCCGCTGCATGGCGACCGTCGGCAGCCGGGGCATGCGGTGCGCGAGCAGGGCGGCCAGACAGCCGAAGGCGATGCCGTCCATGCCTGAGAGGTACGAGTGGTCCTGCCACAGCTCGTTGTCGCTGAACACGCTGCGTGCGAAGGGGCCGAGCGCGATCGGCACGAGCAGCAGCCAGCCCAGCCGCCGCTCGTTGCCCATCAGCACGCAGAGCAGGGGAAAGGCCAGGTAGAAGGCTTCTTCCACCGACAGCGACCACAGCACGCCCCATGGCCCCGGCAGGTAGCCGACCTGTGCCTCCAGCCAGTTCAGATGCAACCCCAGCGCGGCCAGCAGTGCGCGCCACAGCGAGACCTTGTTCGTGTCCAGCGCGAACCACGCGCTGCCCGCCAGATGCAGCGCGCTCAGCACCACCAGGAGCAACAACAGGCTCGGCAGGATGCGTGCGGCGCGCAGGCGATAGAAGGCCGCCGGCCGCACCTGCGACAGATCGCCCCAGCGCCGTATCGATGCACTCGTGATGAGATAGCCCGAGACCACGAAGAACACGATCACCGCGTAGTAGCCGCTGCGAAACAGGATGCCCATGAGCCGTGGCCCGAGCGACTGCGCCAACTCCGGTGGACCAAATGGAATGCGCAGGTTCGCGTGCAGCAGCACGACGAACACCACCAGCAGGCCGCGCAACAGGTCGACGTGCGCCATGCGCGGCAGCGTGGTTTGGGTTTGCAACGGGAGCAGGGCGGCGGCAAGACGGGCCATCGCGGCGATTCTGTGCGAGCCCTTTGCATCGTGCCTGAAGGGCTGCTGAAGCACCGACAATCGACCGCTGCCCATGCCTTTCGCCGACCTCGACCTTCCCCAGCCGATCGACCTTGCCAGCGCCCAGGCGCTGATCGCGGCCATTCAATCCGAAGCCGCGGCGCAGCAGGTCGCCTTGCGCGTGCCACCGTCCGAGCCCACCACCTGCTGTGGTCGCGGCTGCAATGGCTGCGTGTGGGAGGGCTGGCTGGCGGCCGTGGCCTATTGGCGCGACGAGGCTTCGCTGCTGCTCGACTCGGCCTGAGGCGCCGTCGCAGTGGCATGCACTAGCACACGAACCTGAAGGCCCCGGCGGTCACCGCCGTTTAGAGTGGCCGATTCAAATTCAGGAGGAACCCGCATGACCGCATTTCGCCGAAGCAATGTCGCTCGCCTCGTTTCCGTTCTTGCGCTGCCGTTGGTCGTCGTGCTTGCCGGATGCAAGCCTGAGGCCCCTGCGGCACCGTCGGCTGCGGTGGCCCCAGCCGGCCTCGTGGTGCCCGAGAAGCAGCAGGCCGAAAAGCTCAACGCCTATGTCGTGGCCTACAACAAGCTGCTGCAATGGCACAGCTTCGGCAAGATCCTGCGCGACTACCAGCGCGCCAATCCGAAGATCGCCAAGGCAGGTGCCGCGCTCGACAGCTACAGCTTCAGTGGTGGCGACGTCGACGACGCCCTGCGCGCCTTCGACAAGGCGATGGCCATGACGCAATCACTGCCCGAACTCGACGAGCCGGGCAAGGCGCTCAAGGCCGCGCTCGAAGCGGTCAACCCGTTGATCAAGGAAGCCCGCACCTACGAAAGCACCAAGGAATACCTGAGCGACAAGGGCGCCAAGGCGCGCCAGATGGACGGCCCGCTGGTTGCTGCACTGGTCGCGGCCAACAGGGCCACTGCAACCTTCGGCACCGCCCTGTCCGGGCAGACGCTCAAGCGCGACGAGGCGGAGCTGGCCACGCTCAAGCCGGGCACCGTGGGCTTTCACAAGCTGAAGGTATCGCTCGAAACCCGCAAGCTCGCCAGCGCCGTCAAGCTCGCGCTCGACGACCCGCAGAACGTGCCCGCCATCGACATCGCGCTGCAGGCCGTGAGCGCCGCGAACACCGAACTCGGCACGCTGCGCAAGGACCCGAAGGCGCCGCCCGCATGGGACCCGGTGTGCGCGATGTACAAGGACAAGATCGACACGCTGATCGGCGGCACGCGTACATTGGTGACCGCCATGAAGGGCGGTTCGGGCAAGGCGGTTGCCGATGCTGCCAACCAGTGGTTCGACATGCGCAACAAGGCGGTCGACGCGTCGAACAGTTGCGGCGATTGAGCCTCGCTGCATGCACGCGCCGCAGGGGGGCGCGTGCCGGTCGGGCAACGGTGGCCGTGGACTATTGGTTCTGCGAACCGCGATGCGCCCAGCCGGTGGTGTGCTTCTCGATCACGCTGAAGAGTTCGTACATCAGCATGGCCATCGCGCCCACCACCATCAGGCCCGCGAAGGCCAGGCCCATCTGCATGGCCGAGCCGGCCGAGATCAGCAGATAGCCAATGCCTTCGTTGGCGGCCGTCATCTCGCTCACCGTGGTGCCGACGAAGGCCAGCGTGATGGCGACCTTCAGTGAGCCGAAGAAGTAGGGCATCGAGCGCGGCAGGCCGATCTTCATGAGCACGTCCCAGCGCTTGGCGCCGAGCACGCGCAGCACGTCTTCCAGCTCGGGCTCCAGCGTGGCCAGGCCGGTCGCGATGTTGACCATGATCGGGAAGAAGCTGATCAGAAAGGCCGTGAGAATCGCCGGCCCGACACCGATGCCGAACCACACCACCAGGATCGGCACGAAGGCCGCCTTGGGCAGCGCATTGAAGGCCGTCATGAGCGGGTAGACGGCCGCATAGGCGATGCGCGAGCTGCCGATGACGAAGCCCATCAGCACGCCCACCACGATCGCCAGGCCGAAGCCCGCCATCGTGACCCAGAAGGTGCGCCACGCATGGCCCGCGATGATTTCCTTGTATTCCCAGAACTGCGTCCAGATGCGCCAGGGGCTCGGGAAGATGAAGTCGGAGACCTCGAAGCCCGCGCAGATGATCTGCCACAGCAGGATCACCGCGACCAGCAGCAGCCACGGCGACCAGCGTTCGATTTGCTTGGTGTTCTTCATGGGTGCGCTCCGCTCAATGGGCCGCAGCAGCGGCCGTCTGGGCCGCGCTGATGCCCGTGTTGCGGATGGCACCGATGTGCCCGCGCAGCTCCAGCACGATGTCGGTGAACTCCTTGGTGTACGTGAGTTCGAGTTCGCGCGGACGCGGCAGCTCGATCTCGCGCTTGACCACGAAGCGCCCCGGGCTCTTGCTCATCACATACACCGTGTCGGCCAGGAACACCGACTCGCGCAGGTCGTGCGTGACCAGGATCACGTTGAACTGCTGCTCGGTCCAGAGGTCGCGCAGGATGCACCACAGCTCTTCGCGCGTGAACGCATCGAGCGCGCCGAAAGGCTCGTCGAGCAGCAGCATCTTGGGCTCATGGATGAGCGCGCGGCAGATGCTCGCGCGCTGCTGCATGCCGCCCGAGAGCTGCCACGGAAACTTGTCTTCATAGCCCGCAAGGCCCACCTTCTGCAGCAGCTTGCGCGCGCGCTCGACGTATTCCTTGCGCTTGGCCTTGAAGTTCGAGCGGTAGGGCTCGACGATTTCCAGCGGCAGCAGCACGTTGTCGACCGTGGTGCGCCAGGGCAGCAGCGAGGGCGCCTGGAAGGCCATGCCCGAGATCTTCAGCGGCCCGGTGACCGGTTCGCCGTCGATGCGGATCTTGCCCATCGACGGCATCTTCAGCCCGGTGGTGAGCTTCATGAAGGTCGACTTGCCGCAGCCCGAAGGCCCGACGATGGCGATGAACTCCCCGCGCTTGACCTTCAGGTCGATGGCCTCGACCGCGAAGTGGTTCTCGCGCAGCAGCTCTTCGTTGTAGGCGAGCCAGACGTCCTGGAAGTCGACGAAGGGGGCCGTGGTGTCTGGTGCGGCTGCCTGCATCACTTGCGCAGGACGGTGTTGAGTTCAGCGGCGGGCGGCAGCAGCGAGGCTGTCCACACGGCATCGGGGCTCACGCGGGTCTTGGTGTTGAAAGCGTCCGACACCTGCGAGGCCATCAGCGCCATGCGGCCCGCGTTGACGCCGCCGAAGCCTTCGGTGCGTGCATCGGGGCTGTTGATGACGGTGTCGATGGCCAGTTGCAGGCGTCGCGTTTCGAGCTTGCTGTCGATGATGCCGTCGCGTGCCTTCACCGAGGCGATGGCCACCGCGGGGTTGGCGATGACTTCCTTCGCGCCCTTGGTGAAGGCCGAGAGGAAGGCCTTCACCGCCGCCGGGTTCTCCTTGATGAGCTTGGGCGACGCGATGATGACGTTGCCGTAGAGCTTCACGCCGTAGTCGGGGTAGGGAAGGATCACCACGTCGGCCGTCTTGGCGCCGCGCGCTTCGAGGTTGAGCAGCGAGGTGAAGGTGAAGCCGGTGATGGCGTCGATGTCGCCGCGCATCAGCATGGTCTCGCGCAGCGTCGGGTCCATCGCGGTCCAGTTGACGGCGCCGATGTTGTTGGCCTTGGCGAAGATCGGGAACGCACGGCGGCCCGCGTCGAACACTGGCGCGCCGAGCTTCTTGCCCGCAAGGTCGGCGGGCTTGGTGATGCCGCTCTTCTTGAGCGCCATGACCGAGGCCGGCGTGTTGTTGTAGACCATCATCACCGCGACCGGCTTGTTCGGGCTGTCAGGGTTGTTGGCGTGGAATTCCATCAGCGCCGCGAGGTCGGCAAAGCCCATTTCATACGCACCCGAAGCCACGCGCGTGACCGTGCCGCCCGAGCCGTTGCCCGCGTCGATGGTCACGTCCAGGCCGGCTGCCTTGAAGTAGCCCTTGGCGGCGGGGTGCAGGAACAGTGCGGCCGGTCCTTCGAAGCGCCAGTCGAGCTGGAACTTGATCGGCGTCGGGGTCTGGGCAAAGGCCGAAGAGAGGCCGAAGCTGAGGGCCGAAACGGCGAGGAAGGACTGGACCAGTTGGCGCTTGTTCATGCGAGTTCCGTGAATGTGAGTGCTTCGGCATTCAAGCAAAAACGGTGCCCGCACGCGATTGGTGCGAACCCTTCCGGTGAAACACGGTGGTGCGCCGCCCGCGCCCCGGTGGTGCCTAGCCTTGCATCTCAGGCATTGGATGCACCGAAGCCGAGCCAATACGGGTCGCCCACCCGCTTGCCGACGCTGCTGGCGGCATCGCGCACGATCGCGCCGAAGCGTTCGATGAGCGGCTCCGACAGCATTTCCGCCGGCAGCGCGATGCCGAAGGCGTAGGTCTGGCGTGTGGCGGCATCGAACACCGCCGCCGAAATGCCGGCCACGTTGGTCACGTATTCACCGCGCGACAACGCCCAGCCGGTGTCGCGGATCACGGCCAGCCGGCCGAGCAAATCCTTTCGCGTCTTGGGGGCATGGCCGCGGCCCTGGTCGAGCCGGGGGCCGAGCAGCGCCGTCACTTCTTCGTCGCTCTGGCGGGCCAGCAGCGCGCGGCCCATGGCGCTTGAATAGGCCGGCGCACGGCTGCCCGGCGGCGTGTAGATCTGCAGCGCGCCGGCGCCGGTGCGCATCTGGATCACCAGCGTGTCGATGCCGTCGAGCACGTTGATGTAGCCGGTGAAGCTGGTCTCGTGCACCAGCGCGTCGAGCGCTTCCTCCACCAGCGAGGCGGTGTTGCGCGAGGCGCGGAAGTGGTACGACGCTTCCATGATCACGCCGCCCGGCCGGTAGGCGCGCGTGGCCGCGTCGCGGTCGAGAAAACCGTAGCCGGCCATCATGCTCAGCGTGCGCGAGGCCGAGCTTTTCGGCAGGCCCAGCTCGGTCACCACGTCCGTCACCGTGATGTCGCGGCGCAGCCGCGCGATCAGCTTCAGGACGTCCATGGCGTTGGCGAGGGTGCTCATATTTCTTGGCTTGTGGCGGGTTGGGGATCATAGGTTCGGCGGCATCGGGGTCTTCCCGGATCGGTGCGGACGCGCCTTGACAGCGGATTGCGCCGATCTATCATTCAGTTCTATTTTATTGGATTGAGTTCCAAAAAATGGAACTTTCAAGGAATGACCATGACCCATGAAGTGACGGCGCTCGCACCGCTGCACGACGAAGGCGATGCATCGAAGGCGCGGCTGGCCGCGCAGGCATCGAGCGGCCCGCATCCGAAAGCGCTGGCGCCTGCGAACCTGATCCTCACGGTGGTGTTGAGCGTGTTCGGCGCCATCGTCGGCATCCAGATGCTGGCGAGCCTGGGCATCACGCCGAGCACTTCGCTGATCGGCGCGCTCGCGGCCATGACGCTGGCGCGCGTGCCGCTGGCCATGTTCCGGGGCTTTCGCTCGGTGCATGCGCAGAACCTGGCGCAGACCAGCATTTCGTCGGCCACCTTCGGCGCGGCCAACAGCCTGTTCCTGCCGATCGGCATCCCCTTTCTCTTCGGCCTGCCCGACATGGTGGTGCCGATGCTGGTGGGCGTGAGCCTGGCGATGCTGCTCGACGCGTGGCTGCTTTACCGCATGTTCGACACGCCGGCCTTTCCGGCGAAGAACCCGTGGCCGCTGGGCATTGCCGCGGCCGAAGCCATCAAGGCGGGCGACGGCGGTGGCAAGCAGGCCTGGCTGCTGCTGGGTGGGTTGGCGACGGGTGTGGCGGGCGCGGTGTTCAAGCTGCCGATGTCGGCCTTTGGCGTGGCGCTGATCGGCGGCCTCGGCGCGATGATCGCCTTCGGCATCGGGCTGCTGGTGCGTGGCTATTCGACGCCGCTGTTCGGCATGGACATCGGCACGCTGTACGTGCCGCACGGCATGATGATCGGCGCCGGCATCGTCGCGCTGGTGCAGGTGGCGCGCGTGGTGCTGAAGAAGCGCGACGGCGGTTCGCGCAATGCGGCAGCAGCCGACACGCAGGAGGCACGCGGCGCCACCGCGCTGGGACGCTCGCTGCGGCTGGGCAGCGTCGGTTACCTCGCGATCATGGTGCTGCTGGCCGTCGGCACCGGCGTGTACACCGGCATGTCGCCCACGATGCTCGTGTGCTTCGTCATCTACGGCACCTTCGCGGCCTTCGTGCATGAGCTGATCGTCGGCATCGCGGCCATGCACTCGGGCTGGTTCCCCGCATTCGCGGTGGCGCTGATCTCGCTGCTCATCGGCATCCTGATCGGCTTTCCGCCCGAGGCGCTGGTGGTGCTGGCCGGCTTCTCCGCCGCCACCGGCCCGGCCTTCGCCGACATGGGCTACGACCTGAAGGCCGGCCACATCCTGCGTGGCGAAACCTCGGGCACCGCCTTCGAGCTGGACGGCCGGCGCGAACAGATGATCGCGGGCATGGTGGGCTTTGCGGTGGCCATCGTCGTGGTCGCCTGCACCTACAAGATGTTCTTCGCCAACCACCAGACGGCGCCGATCAACGCGGCCTACGTGGCCGCCATCAAGGCCGGCATCTCGGGCGACACAGCGCGCAACCTGGCGCTGTGGGCGATTCCCGGCGCCATCCTGCAAGTGCTGGGCGGCTCGCGCCAGCAACTGGGCGTGCTGTTCGCCACCGGCCTGCTCATCGCGAGCCCGATGGCCGGCTGGATGGTCGCGGCCGGCATCGCATGCCGCCTTGTCGTGCATCGCGTGGTCGGTGTGTCCGCACGCGAAAAGCTCGAAGTGTTTGCAGGCGGCGTGATCGCGGGCGATGCGCTCTACAGCTTCTTCTCGGGCGCCGTGAAGAGCCTGCGCAAGTAGCGCTGTGCGCCTTTCCTTTTCTTCTTCCCTTCATCACACAGGAACAACGAATCCATGAAACGCAATCTGACAAGCGACGACGTTCGCGCGGCCATCTGGGGCGGCGCCATCCTCGGTGGGGGCGGCGGCGGGCTGATCGAAGCCGGCGAGCGCGCCGCGAAGCTCGCGCTGCAGGTCGGCACGCCGCAGCTGTGGAGCATCGACGAGTTCGACCCCACCGCGCTCACCGCCACGATGGCGCTGGTCGGCGCGCCGGCCGCGCCCGATCCGCATGTGCAGCCCGCGCACCTGCTGCGCACCATCGAGCTGCTGCGGCGCGAACTGCCGGCGGGCCAGAAGCTGGTCGGCCTGCATGCCAACGAGAACGGCGCCGAGACCACGGTCAACGGCTGGTTCCACGCGGCCATGACCGGCCTGCCCGTCATCGACCTGGCCTGCAACGGTCGCGCGCATCCGTCGAGCGTGATGGGCGCGCTGGGCCTGCACACCGAGCCGGACTACCTGTCGGTGCAGGCCTATTCGGGCGGCGAACCACACCGCTATGTCGAAGGCGTGGTGTCGGGCCGGCTCGAACAGACTTCCGCCGTGGTGCGCCGCGCCTCGGTGGAGGCGGGCGGTCTCGTGGCCGTGGCGCGCAATCCGGTGAGCGTGGGCTATGCCCGCCAGCACGGTGCGCCGGGCGCGATCAGCCATGCGATTGCGCTGGGCCAAACTTATCTCGATGGCGGTGTCGACGCCGTGGCCCGTTCGCTCGATGGCCGGATCGTGGCCGAGGGCACGGTGCGCACCTACCGCTGCGAACAGCAGGAAGGGCTGGATGTGGGCGTGGTCGAACTCGACGACGCGGCCGGCACCAGGCTGCGCTTCATCAACGAATACATGCTGCTGGAACAAGGCGGCAAGCGCATCGCCCGCTTCCCCGATCTGGTGATGACCTTCTCGGATGACGGCCAGCCGGTGGTGTCGGCGCACGTGCGTCAGGGCGCGAAGCTGCGCGTGATGGTCGCGCCGCGCGCACGCTTGCTGCTCTCGCGCACGATGTTCATGCCCGAGCTGTACCGGCCGCTGGAAAAGTCGCTGGGCGAGGCCTTCGCGCCTGAAGAAGAAGCGCTGGCCTGATCCGTTCAAACCCACACAGGGAGAAATCACCATGACATTGCGCGTGCGATGGATACGGACCGTCGGCAACGACACTTACAACGAACGCTTTGCCCGTGAGTTCGCCGAGGTGAAGAACCAAGGCACCGAAGTCGAAGTGGTGTCGCTGCGAAACCCCTCGGTGCAGCACCACGTCGAATACCAGAGCTACGAGGCGCTGCTGGGCGCCGACATCGTGCGTGTGGTGCGCGATGCCGCCGTGAAGCAGTTCGACGCCGTGGTGGTCGGCTGCTTCTACGACCCGGTGCTGGTCGAGGCGCGCGAGATCTCGGGCGAAACGGTGGTGGTCGCGCCATGCCAGGCGTCGTTCGAGATCGCATCGAACCTGGCGCAGAAGGTGTCGATCATCGTCGGGCGCCGCAAGTGGGTGCCGCGCATCGAGTCGCGCGTGCGCGAGTACGGCCACGGCCATCTGCTGGCCTCGTGCCGCGCGCTGCAACTGGGCGTGGAAGACTTCCAGCGCGACCGCAACGAGACCGTGCGCCGCATGGTCGAGCAGGGCCGCCGCGCCATCGACGAAGACGGCGCCGAGGCGCTGATCCTCGGTTGCACGCTGGAGTTCGGCTTCTACAAGCAACTGCAGGACGTGCTGGGCGTGCCCGTCATCGATTCGGCGCTGGCGGCCTTCAAGCGCGCCGAGGCGCTGGCCGATACCAAGCAGCGCTTCGGCTGGAAGCCCAGCCGCGTCGGCGGCTGCGAGCCGCCGCCTGAAGCCGAAGAGCTGCTGGCCTGGAATGTCTTCGACCCGGCGCAGGTGCCCATCGCATCGCCTTTCCACGCCTGAGCGACGCAAAGAAAAAACGCCCCGCTGCGATGACCGCAGCGGGGCGTTTTCAATGGCACAAAAACAGGCTTACTTCAGCGCAGTCGTCGCATTCGCCACCGCCAGCGCCGTCATGTTGACGATGCGCCGCACGGTCGACGTAGGCGTCAGCACGTGCGCCGAGCCCGCTGCACCCAGCAGGATCGGGCCGACCGTGATGCCGTTCGCGCCGGTCATCTTCAGCACGTTGTAGAGGATGTGCGCCGAATCGAGGTTCGGGCACACCAGCAGGTTGGCTTCGCCGGTGAGCGTGGTCTCGGGCAGGGCGGTGCGGCGCACTTCTTCGGACAGGGCCGAGTCGCCGTGCATTTCGCCATCGCACTCGATGTCCGGTGCCATCTGCGAGAACAGGTCGCGCGCCAGCCGCATCTTGCGCGCCGAAGCGCGGCTCGACGTGCCGTAGTTCGAGTGCGAGAGAAACGCCACCTTGGGCGGCAGGCCGAAGCGGCGCACTTCCTCGGCGGCCATCATCGCGATGCTGGCCAGCAACTCGGCGCTCGGGTCTTCGTTCACGTTGGTGTCGGTGATGAAGACCGTGCGCTTTTCGAGCGTGAGCGCATTCAGCGTCGCGAAGCCCGGCGCGCCGCGCTTCAGGCCGATCAGGTTGCGGATGTGCTCCAGGTGCACGTCGAAGCGCCCGACCAGGCCGCAGATCATCGCGTCGGCGTCGCCCAGGTGCAGCATCAGCGCGGCAATGGTGGTGTTGGAGCGGCGCACCATCGTCTTGGCGGCCTCGGGCGTGACGCCGCGGCGGCCCATGAGCTTGTGGAAGCTTTCCCAGTAGATGCGGAAACGCGGGTCGTCTTCAGGGTTGACGATCTCGAAGTCGGTGCCCACGCGGATGTGCAGGCCGGCCTTCTTGATGCGCGCCTCGATCACGGCGGGGCGACCGACCAGGATCGGCTGTGCCAGGCCTTCATCGACGGCCAGTTGCACGGCGCGCAGCACGCGCTCGTCTTCGCCTTCTGCGTACGCCACGCGCTTGGCCGTGGCCAGCTTGGCGGCGGTGAACACCGGGCGCATGAACATGCCGGTCTGGTAGACGAAGCGTGTCAGGTGCTGGCGGTAGGCCTCCATGTCCTCGATCGGGCGCGTGGCCACGCCGGAGGCGGCGGCAGCCTTGGCCACGGCCGGCGCGATGCGCAGGATCAGGCGCGAATCGAAGGGCTTGGGAATGATGTAGTCGGGGCCGAAGGCCAGCTCTTGCCCGGCGTATGCGGTGGCCACTTCTTCGCTGATGTCGGCCTTGGTGAGGTCGGCGATCTCGCGCACGCAGGCCAGCTTCATTTCTTCCGTGATCTTGGTGGCGCCGCAATCGAGCGCGCCGCGGAAGATGTACGGGAAGCACAGCACGTTGTTGACCTGGTTCGGGTAGTCCGAACGGCCGGTGGCGATGATGCAGTCGGGCCGCACGGCCTTGGCCAGCTCGGGCCGGATCTCGGGCTCGGGGTTGGCCAGCGCCAGGATGATCGGCTGCGTGCCCATGGTCTTGACCATCTCGGCCGACATCACGCCGGGGGCCGAGCAGCCCAGGAACACATCGGCGTCCTTCACCACGTCGGCCAGGGTGCGGGCGCCGGTGTCTTTCTGGGCGTAGCGCGTCTTGGATTCGTCGAAGCCACCGGCACGGCCGGCGTAGATCAGGCCCTTGGAGTCGCAGGCGTAGATGTTGGCGGGCTTGGCGCCCAGGCCCACCATCACGTCGAGGCAGGCAATGGCGGCGGCGCCGGCGCCCGACACCGCGATCTTCACGTCCTCGATCTTCTTGCCGACCAGCTCCAGGCCGTTGAGCAGCGCTGCGGCCGAGATGATGGCCGTGCCGTGCTGGTCGTCATGGAACACCGGGATGTTCATGCGCTCGCGCAGCTTCTTCTCGATGTAGAAGCACTCGGGCGCCTTGATGTCTTCCAGGTTGATGCCGCCCAGCGTGGGCTCCAGCGCCGCGATGATGTCGACCAGCTTGTCGGGGTCGTTCTCGGCCAGCTCGATGTCGAACACGTCGATGCCGGCGAATTTCTTGAACAGGCACCCCTTGCCTTCCATCACCGGCTTGGCGGCCAGCGGGCCGATGTTGCCCAGGCCCAGCACGGCGGTGCCATTGGTGATGACGCCCACGAGGTTGCCGCGCGCCGTGTATTCGTTGGCCAGCGACGGGTCGGCCTCGATGTCGAGACAGGGATAGGCCACGCCTGGCGAATAGGCCAGCGACAGGTCGCGCTGGTTCAGCAGGGGCTTGGTCGGGGTGACCGAAATCTTGCCCTTGACGGGCGACCGGTGGTACTCGCGCGCTGCTTCGCGAAGTGCTTCTTCTGCCGGGGAAAGGGGTGCAGCCATGAATGTCTCCTTGTTTCTGACGGGCAATGAGGCTACCGCAAAAGCGCGGCTTGTTCTGAGAGGGGGAATGCCGAAAAGGCCTGGATCGATAACGCCTGGATGTATATCTTCCGCCGGATCGGCCCGGCTGGCCGGTTCGCTAAACTGCGGCACTGTTACCCAAAGTTAATTGGGGCATCGTCAACCACGATACAAAACGACAACAGAGGGGCAGCGCATGACGACACCCGGACCTTTCACCGGCACCGACCCGGACGTCGTGGTCATCGGCGGCGGCCCTTCGGGCTCCACGGTGGCCGCACTGCTGGCCGACAAGGGCCATGACGTGGTGTTGATCGAGAAGGCGCAGCATCCGCGCTTTCATATCGGCGAATCGCTGTTGCCGATGAACATGCCGCTGTTCGACCGGCTGGGCGTGCGCACCGAGGTCGAGGCCATCGGCCTGCGCAAGCACGGCGCCGAGTTCGTCTCGCCCTGGCACGACCACAGCAGCCACTTCGACTTCGGCCAGGCGATGGACAAGAGTTTTCCCTATGCGGTGCATGTGCGCCGTTCGGAATTCGATGAACTGCTGTTTCGCCACGCCGGCAACCGGGGCGCGCGCACCTTCGAGGGCCAGCGCGTCACCGGCGTGGACATGGACGCCGGCAAGGGCACGCCTGACAACCGCCCGTTGTTGAAGGTCAAGGCCGACGACGGCACCGAGACCAGTTGGCGCCCGCGCTTCGTGATCGACGCGAGCGGGCGCGACACGCTGCTGTCGAACCAGTTCGACGCCAAGCAGCGCAACCGCAAGCATGCAAGCGCCGCGCTCTATGGCCACTTCGCCAACGCCGAGCGCCGGCCGGGTCGCTTCGAGGGCAACATTTCGCTGTTCTGGTTCGACCATGGCTGGTTCTGGTACATCCCGCTGAAAGACGGCACGGTCAGCGTGGGCGCGGTGGCATCGCCGGCCTACTTCAAGCGCCGCAAGGGTTCGCTCGAAGAGTTCCTGATGGAAACCATCGCACTCGCGCCCAAACTGGCCGCGCGCCTGAAGAACGCCACGCTGATGGAGGGCGCGACCTCCACTGGCAACTACGCCTACGACTCGAAGTTCTGCCGGGGCGACCGTTTCATGATGGTCGGCGACGCCTATGCGTTCGTCGATCCGATGTTCTCGTCGGGCGTGTACCTGGCAATGAACAGCGGCTTCGAGGCCGCCACCGCGGCCGACTTCTGGCTCAAGGGCGAGGCGAAGGAGGCCGAGAAGGCCTTCCGGCACTACGAGAAGGTCATGAAGCGCGGGCCGAAGATGTTCTCGTGGTTCATCTACCGCATCACCTCGCCGGCCATTCGCCGCCTGTTCATGGCGCCGCGCAACATCTGGCGGATGCAGGAGGCGTTGCTGTCCATCCTGGCCGGCGACCTGTTCCGCGACACGCCGATCGGGCCGCGTTTCTGGGGCTTCAAGGTGACGTACTACGTGTCGTGCATCGGCATCCTGCCGCAGGCTGTGAAGACCTGGGCATGGCGTCGACGCAACCTGAAGGAATCGCTGGAGACGGCGAAGAGCTGATCTCTTGTTGGGCACTGTTCGGATTTTTTGCGCTGCTATTCAGGGCGACGCTCACGCCGACACGGTGCTCTTTTTCGCGAATGTCCCCCGCTTCGCTCCTCCTTTATTTCGCGAAAAAGAGCCCCGTATCGACGCGAGCGTTGGACAGAGCAGTCGTTGATCGCGAGATCACTAGCAGCGTGTCCATGTGCGAATGGCACCAGGTGCTCCCCGCAGCGAAATAAAGGAGGAGGGGCGCGCAGCGCCCCGGGGGACATTCGCGGAGGGGAGCACCTGGTGTCATTCGCACCCGCCCTGAATGAACCCGCCCCCGCCCCCGGTAACTCAACGGAAGTTCAGTCCGGCGCAACAGTGTGCTGAGCCAGCGCTTCCAGCGACTTGACCAGCGCCGAGTGGTCCAACTGGCCATATCCCAGTGCCGCACAAGCATTCATGAGCTGCGCCGCATTGGCGGTCTGCGGCAACGACACGCCCAAAGAACGCGCACTCTGCAACGCCAGGTTCAGGTCCTTCTGGTGCAACGAGATGCGGAACCCCGGCGCAAAGGTGCGCTTGATCATCCGCTCGCCATGCACTTCCAGAATGCGCGAGCTGGCAAAGCCGCCCATCAGCGCCTGCCGCACCTTGGCGGGATCGGCTCCGGCCTTCGAGGCGAACACCAGCGCCTCGCCCACGGCTGCAATGTTCAGCGCCACGATGATCTGGTTGGCCACCTTGCACACCTGGCCGTCGCCCGCACCGCCCACCAGCGTCACGTTCTTGCCCATCTTGTCGAGCAGCGGCTTCACGCGGCCGAAGGTGCCTTCGTCACCGCCGCACATGATCGTCAGGCTCGCGGCCTTGGCGCCCACTTCGCCACCCGAGACCGGTGCGTCGATGTAACCCGCACCCAGCGCTGTGATGCGGCGCGCGAAGTCCTTGGTGGCAATCGGGTCGATGGAGCTGCAGTCGACCACGATCTTGCTGTGCGAGTCCTTCAGGCCCGCGGCCACGCCTTCTTTGCCCGGTTCGCCGAACAGCACCTTCTCCACGTCGGGCGTGTCCGGCACCATGATGAAGATGACGTCGGCCTTGCGCGCCACCTCCGCGCCCGAGGCGCAGATCGTGGCCTTCGAGACGAAGGGCTCCGGCGTGTTGCCGTGCGTGTTCACGAACAGCTCGAAGCCCGCATTGAGCAGGTGCTCCGCCATGGGCGCGCCCATGATGCCGAGGCCGATGAATCCGATTTTTTGTTGTGTTGCCATGTCTTCTTTTCCTGTGTTGTTCATTGCGGTTGCGTGAGGGCTTCGCGCCAGCCCAGGCCGTTGACCGTGTCGGTGCGGGGCTTGTATTCGCAGCCGATCCAGCCGTCGTAGCCCAGTGCGTCGATGTGCCTGAAGAGCCACGGGTAGTTGATTTCGCCAGTGCCCGGCTCGCCGCGTCCGGGGTTGTCGGCCAGCTGGATGTGGCCGATCTGCGCGAGGTGCTTCGTCAGCGTGTTGCCCAGTTCGCCTTCCATGCGCTGCGCGTGATAGATGTCGTACTGCACGCGCAGGTTCGACGAGCCCACGGCTTCGATCAGCGCCAGCGCCTTGTCGGTGCGTGTGAGGAAGAAGCCCGGAATGTCGAAGCTGTTGATCGGCTCGATCAGCAGGCGCAGGCCCGCGGCTTCCAGCTCGCGCGCTGCCAGGCGCAGGTTGTCGATTACCGTGCGGTTGACCACGTTGATGTCGGCGCCGGGCGGAATCTTGCCGATCAGGCAGTTGACCTGCGGGCAGCCGAGCGCGGTCGCGTAGTCGATGGCCATGGCAATGCCCTCGGCGAATTCGCCGGTGCGGTCCGGGTGGCAGGCGATGCCGCGCTCGCCCTTGTCCCAATCGCCGGCCGGCAGGTTGTGCAGCACCTGCTGCAGGCCGTTGTCGCGCAGCGCGGCGGCCAGCTCCTTCTTCTCGAAGGCGTAGGGGAAGAGGTACTCGACCCCCTTGAAGCCGGCCTTGGCGGCGGCCTCGAAGCGTTGCATGAAAGGCAGCTCGGTGAAGAGCATCGTGAGGTTGGCTGCGAACTTGGGCATGTGGCGGGTCTCCTTAATCCAGCATCGCCACGGCAAGGGCCGTGGGTGCATCGGCCGTGCTCTCGGCCAGCGGTTCGAATTCGTTGATGGCGTCGATCTCGGTGCCCATCGCGATGTTGGTCACGCGCTCCAGCATCACCTCGATGACCACGGGCACGCTGAACTCGGCCATCAGCGCTTCGGCGCGGGCGATGGCGGGCGCCATTTCTTCCTGCTTGCTCACGCGGATCGCCTTGCAGCCCAGGCCCTCGACCACCTTCATGTGGTCCACGCCGTAGCTGCTCTCGACACCGGCGTCGGGCGCGGCGTTGATGTTGTCGAACGCGAGCTGCACGCAGTAGTCCATCTCGAAGCCGCGCTGCGCCTGGCGGATCAGGCCGAGGTAGGAGTTGTTGACCACGATGTGGATGTACGGCAGCTTGAACTGCGCGCCCACGGCCAGCTCTTCGATCATGAACTGGAAGTCGTAGTCGCCGGAGAGCGCGACGATCTTGCGCGTCGGGTCGGCGGCGCGCACGCCCAGCGCGGCGGGAATGGTCCAGCCCAGCGGGCCGGCCTGGCCGCAGTTGATCCAGTGGCGCGGGTTGTACACGTGCAGGAACTGCGCCGCTGCAATCTGCGACAGGCCGATGGTGCTCACGTAGCAGGTGTCGCGGTCCAGGTTGTTGTTCATGCACTGGTACACGCGCTGCGGCTTCATCGGCACGTCGGCGAAGTTGGTCTTGCGCAGCATCGTCTTCTTGCGGTCGCGGCATTCACCGGCCCAGGTGCTGCGGCTCGGCAGCTTGCCCGCGGCCTTCATTTCCTCGGCCACCTGCACGAAGAGTTCGAGCGCGGCCTTGGCATCGGACACGATGCCGAAGTCGGGCGTGAACACGCGGCCGATCTGCGTGGGCTCGATGTCCACGTGCACGAAGGTGCGGCCCTTGGTGTAGACCTCGACCGAACCGGTGTGGCGATTGGCCCAGCGGTTGCCGATTCCGAGCACGAAGTCGCTCGCCAGCATGGTCGCGTTGCCATAGCGGTGGCTGGTCTGCAGGCCGCACATGCCGGCCATCAGCGGATGGTCGTCGGGAATCGCGCCCCAGGCCATCAGCGTGGGGATCACCGGCACGCCGGTGGCTTCGGCAAAGCGCACCAGCAGGTCGGCCGCATCGGCGTTGATGACACCGCCGCCGGCCACGATCAGCGGGCGTTCGGCGGCGTTCAGCATGCCGATGGCCTTTTCAATCTGGGCGCGGCTGGCGGCCGGCTTGTACGGCACGAGCGGCTGGTAGCTGTCGATGTCGAATTCGATCTGCGCCATCTGCACGTCGAAGGGCAGGTCGATCAGCACCGGGCCCGGGCGGCCCGAGCGCATCAGGTGAAAGGCCTGTTGAAAGACCTGTGGCACCTGGCCGGGCTCGCGCACCGTGACCGACCACTTGGTGACGGGCTTGGAGATCGATTCGATGTCCACTGCCTGGAAGTCTTCCTTGTACAGCCGGGCGCGCGGCGCCTGGCCGGTGATGCAAAGAATGGGAATGGAGTCGGCCCAGGCCGAATACAGGCCGGTGATCATGTCGGTGCCCGCCGGCCCCGAGGTGCCGATGCACACGCCGATGTTGCCGGCGATGGCGCGGGTGTAGCCCTCGGCCATGTGCGAGGCGCCCTCGACGTGGCGCGCGAGGATGTGCGAGATCGTGCCGCGCTGGCGCAGCGCCGAATACAGCGGGTTGATTGCCGCGCCGGGCACGCCGAAGGCTTGGGTCACGCCTTCCTTTTCCATCACCAGAACCGCAGCCTGGATCGCTGTCATCTTTGCCATTGAATGTCTCCTTGAGGTGGCCCGACTGTAGGAAGCGCGGCGCATTCGAAGAAGACGGCTGCAGGCCATAAAACCTATTCCGCCATGGAATAAGTGACTAACATTCGGCCATGGACCGTCTCTTGGCAATGGAAATGTTCGTGCGCGTGGTCGAGACCGGCAGCTTCTCGAAGGCGGCGCGTGAGTTCAACACCACGCAACCCACCGTGACCAAGCAGGTCGCGGCCACCGAGGCGCGGCTGAAAGTGCGGTTGCTCAACCGCAATACGCGCGGCGTGAGCCTCACGGAGCCGGGCGCGCTGTACTACGAGAAGTGCAAGACCATCGTGCGCGAGGCCGAAGAAGCCGACAGCATCGTGCAACTGCGGCAGAACCAGGCGCAGGGGTTGTTGCGCGTGGGCACTTCGGTGGCATTCGGTCGCCGCGTGGTGGTGCCGCTGGCGCTGGAGTACATGCGCCGGCATCCGCAGGTGCAGCTCGACCTGAGCTTCGAGGACCGTTATGTCGACCTCATCGCGCAGGGCATCGACGTGGCCATCCGCATGGGCAAGCTGGCCGATTCGTCACTGGGCGCGCGCTACCTCGGCGCGAACCCATGGGTCATGGTCGCGTCGCCGGGCTACCTGAAGAAGCACGGCACGCCCAAGCGCGCGCAAGACCTGAGCGCGCACGTGGCGCTGATCTACAGCAGCGTGGTGGGCGATGAGTTCTGGCGCATGCACACGCCCAAGGGCGAACCGGTGACGGTGCCGGTGTCGGGGCGCTTTCGCTCGAACAACCTGTCGGCTGTGCTGGCTGCCGCGCGTGACGGGCTGGGCATTGCGTTGATGCCGCGTTACGTGGCGAGCGAGTCATTGGCGGCGGGCAAGGTGGTTGCGGTGCTCGGTGACCATGCGCTGCCGGAGCAGGAGATTCATGCTGTCTTTCCTTCTCCCAAGTTGGTGCCGGGGAAGGTGTCGGGCTTCGTGGCGTTTCTGCAGGGGCAGTTCGATGAAGGCTGGTGGGCTGGCTGACGGCTGCGGGGTTCGGGTTCATTCGGGGCGAGTGCAAATGACACCAGGAGCTCCCCTCCGCGAATGTCCCCCGCTTCGCTCCTCCTTTATTTCGCTGCGGGGAGCACCTGGTGTCATTCGCACAGGGCACGCTGCTGGTGATCCCGCGATAAACGACCGCTCTGTCCAACGCTCGCGCCGATACGGGGCTCTTTTTCGCGAAATAAAGGAGGAGCGAAGCGGGGGACATTCGCGAAAAAGAGCACCGTGTCGGCGGGAGCGTCGCCCTGAACAGCAGCGCCCCTTTCAGGCCCGCACAAAGGCCCCATGCAGCCCCAACGGAATCGCATAAGGCAGCGTCGCCTGCGCCACCGGCCCAGCCCCAAGATGATCGGCAGCAAAGCAAGACAGCACCGTCTTCTGCCGCCCGAAGTCGAACACCGTGCCCAGCACCCAGCCCGGCTTCTTGCCATCCGGTACGAAGACGTGCTCTTCCACGATGGCCTGCGCGCCGTAGCTGAAGCGCTGGCTGCGGCCAGTCTCGACATCCGTTCGTGCGACCGCGCCGAAGCCCGGCAGGTCGGGCCGGATCTGCGTGGCGTGCACCACCTGGCGATGACGCAGGCCGACACGGCGCGGATCGATGCGCGGAAACTCGGCCTCCTGCGCCAGCGCCGCCTGCGTGGCCTTGCCGGTGCCGAGATTCAGGGTTGCCACGGTCAATTGCGGGTGGACGCTTCTCACGAGGCGCGCACGCATCACCTCGCGGTTGCTGGTGAACACCGAGTCGGCGTTGTCCGAGCGCACATAGTCGACGTGGATCAGCGTGCCGCGCGGCGTGTCTTCTTCCCAGGCATTGCCCACGTGGAAGAGAAAGCCGGCCGGCAGTTCGAGCATCTGCCGCCGCTCCCAGTCGTGCTTGTCGACGACCAGCGCGCGCATGCCCAGTTCGGGCCGCCACACATGGGCATCGAGAAAGCTCGCGCCGACTTCCTTGCGCTTGCTGTCGTACACCAGCGGCGGCATGAGAAAGACGAGGTGACGATCGGTCACCGCGAAGTCGTGGACCATCGGCATGTCGGCCACCGGCACCACGGCCGCGCGGCGCAGCGTGCCTTCTGGCGCGATCTCGTACAGCGCCAGCAGGCCCTGTCCGGAGCTGACGCCGAAGTTCCACACCGTGCCGTCCGGGTCCACCTTCGGATGCGCCGAGAACGGCATGCCCGCAAGATCGGCGCGCCAGGTCTTCACACCCAGCGTGTCGAGCGTGCGCGCATCGATGCGCGTGGCCGAGCCGCCTTCCCACAGCGCCAGCACCTCGCCCTGCATCGGCAGCACGCTGGTGTTGGCGACGTTGATGCTGTCGGCCGATGTCGGCGACTCACCGCCCGGCGGCACGGTGCCGAAGGCCTCGTACAGGCGGCGGCCGGCCTTTACCTCGGCCACGCGCTTGGGCGTGGCGACATAGCGGCCCTGGTGCCGCACATCGGCGCCGTCGATCACGAAGCGATGCACCATGCCGTCGCCGTCGAACCAGTGGTGATAGCGCTCACCGCCCATGTCGTGGCCGGCCGGGCCGACGCGAAAGAGCGTGCCGGCGACGGCGTCGGGAAAGCGTCCGCGCACCGTGGCGCGGGTCAGCGGCAGGTCGTTGGCGGGCGTGGCAAAGCCGCTCTTCCAGGGCGCGCTGGCGGCCTCGAACTGGGCTTGCCAGTTGTCACCGCCGGTGGTGCCAGCGGCGCGCGCCAGTGGCGCAAAAAGGGGCAGGGCGCCGGCCGATGCCAGCAGGCGCAGGAGTTCGCGTCGTTCCATGGTGGCCACCTCTCAGCGCAGGTGAATGACGGTCTGCAGATCGGCGTCGAGGCTGAACGCGGCGGCCTCGAAGTCGGGTGCGGCGAGCTTGCCCTTGGCATCGTTCGAGAAACCATAGCGTTCGATCGGCATGCCCATGAGGTTGGTGTCGAGCTTGCCGTTGCCGTTCTCGTCGGCGAACACCTTCAGCGCGTAGCGCCCCGGCGCCAGCCCCGTGAACACGAGCCGGGCCTTGCCGTCGCGCATGGGCGCGGTCTGCGATGCGACGGCCTTGCTGGCGGTATAGCTCACGGCGTCGTTGTAGAGCGCGACGTAGAGCGTGGCTTCGGCGGCGGGGCCATCGGCAACGCTCAGGCTCAGGTCGGCGGCAAGGGCGCTTGTGGGCGCGAGAACCGCGGCGGTGCACAGGGCGCGCACGGCCGGGCGGGACAGGAGAGCGGGAAGATGCATGGCAGGCCTCGTCTGGAGTTGGAGGCCCGACGATCTCGCAGGCGCCTTGCGGTGCCCAGCGCCATGCGACGGAATGCGCAAATGCGCGCGCGAAATGCACGCAAAGGGAGCGAGGCGATCAGGCCGGAGCGGGGCGGCCCATCGCCAGTCTGTTGCGTTTCAGGCCTTCTCCTGGCCCTTCTTCTTGGCTTCGGCGCTTTCGGTGCCTTGCGCGCCCGTCGCGTCTTCCGCCACCGGGTCATGCCCCGTGCCCACATGGCCCGAATCCGCGAACAGGCCCCACGCCGCCATGAACAGCGCCGCGATCACCGGCCCGATCACGAAGCCGTTGATGCCGAAGATCGCCATGCCGCCGATGGTCGACATCAGCACGATGTAGTCGGGCATCTGCGTGTCCTTGCCCACCAGCAGCGGGCGCAGGATGTTGTCGACCAGGCCGATCACGAACACGCCCACGAAGATCAGCACGCCGCCTTGCCAGAAGTGCCCCGTGGCCAGGAAGTAGATGGCCACCGGCCCCCAGATCAGCGCCGCGCCCACGGCCGGCAGCAGCGACAAAAAGGCCATCAGCACCGCCCACAGCAGCGCGCCCTGCACGCCCAGGAACCAGAAGGCCAGCCCGCCGATGGTGCCCTGCGCGATGGCCACGGCCACGTTGCCCTTCACGGTGGCGCGGATCACGGTGGTGAACTTGTTCAGCAGGTAGTGCGTGTGCGGCTTGGCCAGCGGCACGGCGTCGCGCATGGTCTTGGACAGCGTGGCGCCGTCGCGCACCAGGAAGTACAGCAGGTACAGCATCACGAAGAAGCTGACGACGAAGTCGAAGGTGTTCTGCCCGATGGCCAGCGCCTGGCTCGCGATGATCTGGCTCGCCTGCCCGGCGGCCGCCGAGATGCGTGCCTGCCAGGCCGCCATGTCGCCCAGGTTGAAGCGCTCGACAATGTTCAGCAGCCACTGCGGCGCCGCGTCGAGGATCTGCTGGAAGTAGGCCGCGAAGTTGATCTGGCCCGAGCGGATGCTCTGCGTGACCAGCGCCACCTCTTGCACCAGCGACACGCCCACCATGGCCAGCGGCAGGATCACGATGAACAGGCAGATGGTCAGCGTGGAGAGGGCGGCGATGTTGCTCCTGCCGGGCATCTTCTTCAGCAGCCACTTGAACAGCGGCGTGAACAGGATCGCCAGCGCCACGCCCCAGAGCACCGCGCCGAAGAACGGCAGCAGCACCCAGATGAAGGCGGCGGTCACGGCGGCGAGAAGGGCGAGAAACACGCCGCGCTGGAGTTGGGGTGAATTCATAAGTGTCTCGGACTGTAGCCGAGCCGCAACCCGTGGCCGTGTCAGCCGGAGCCCCCTTGTGCGGCGGAATCGGGTTGCCGGACGAATTCGCCCGAAACGGAGGCTGGGTCTTCGATGCCTGCTATGGAATCAGTAGCGGACGCCGGCACTAATGCACAGCTTCAACGCTTGCCGCGCGGCAGGGCGACGGGCGCCAGCGTGGCACGCAGCCGGCTCGGCGCGTCGGGCTCGGTGGTGGCATCGACCTCCAGCGCCCGTTCGACATTGCCGATGTGGTCGAGCATCAACTGGCGCGCCTTGTCCGTGTCGCCCGCTTCGAGCGCGGCGACGATGGCGCCATGCTCGGCGCACGACTGCCCGGCCTCGTGCTTCGACTGGTAGAGCGTGGCGGCCAGCGTGGTGCGGGCCGTGAGGTCGCGCAGCACGTCGACCAGCAACTGGTGCCCCATCTGCTCGGCTAGGCACACATGGAAGTCGGCCAGCAGAAAGGCGCGCGTGGCGGCGTCGGCACCTTCGATGGCGCGCCGCTCGTCGGCGATGTGGTCGCGCAGCTTGCGGATCACTTTGGCCAGCGGCCGGCCTTCGCTCGCGGCCAGGATGCCGGCCTCGACGATGCGGCGGGCCGAGAAGGCATCGCGCGCTTCTTCGGCCGAGGGCTCCACCACGTACCAGCCGCGGCGCGACTGCACTTCAACGAAACCGCGCGCCTGCAACTGCATGAGCGCCTCGCGCACCATCGTGCGGCTCACCGAGAAGTTCTCGGCCAGCGCCTGCTCGCCCAGCCGTTCGCCCGGCGCGAGCTTCTGCGCGAGGATGGCCTCGACCACGCGCTCGGCGATGGCGGTGGGGCTGACGTCGGTGGCCATTGATTTTTCAGTGCGCGGTGGATGCGGTGGCGGTGCCGGTGTTTACCACGGGCTCGGCCGTGCCCAGTGGTTCGTCGTCGGGTGCGTAGGTGCCGTCTAGCACCGCATGCGCGCGCTCGCGGTCGATGTCGCCCTCCCATGCGGCAATGGCGACGGTGGCCACGCAGTTGCCGATCAGGTTGCCCAGTGCGCGGGCGATGCCCATGAACCAGTCCACCGACAGCACCAGCACCAGCCCGATGGCGGGAATCGCCGGAATGGCGTGCAGCGTGGCCGCCAGCACCACGATGGCCGAGCCCGGCACGCCATGCGCGCCCTTGGAGGTGACCAGCGCAATCGCAAGAATGGTCAGCAGGTCCGCCATCGAGATCGGCGTGTTGGTGGCCTGCGCGATGAACACCGCGGCCAGCGTGATGTAGATCGAGAAGGCATCGAGGTTGAACGAATAGCCCGTCGGAATCACCAGGCCCACCGTCGAATCGCGAATGCCCATGCGGCGCAGCTTGGCCATGATCTGCGGCAGCACGCTGTCCGACGAGGTGGTGGCGAACACGATGGTGAGTTCTTCGCGCAGGTAACGCAGCAGCTTCCACAGGCTGAAGCCCGAGAAGCGCATCACCAGCCCCAGCACCACGAACACGAAGATCAGCACCGCGCCGTAGAAGAGCGCGACCAGCATGCCCAGTTGCTTGAGCGAGCCCACGCCGTACTGCCCGACCGTGAACGCAATGGCGCCCAGCACGCCCAGCGGCGCCAGCTTGATGAGGATGCCCATGATCTTGAACAGCACCAGCGAGAGCGCATCGACGACAACAGCGACCGGCTTGCCGCGCTCGCCCAGCAGCGTGAGCGCGCAGCCGAACAGCACCGCGAACAGCAGCACCTGCAGCACGTCGCCGGTGGCGAAGGCGTTGACCACCGTGGTCGGGATCAGCTTCATCAGAAACTCGACCGTGCCGCCGCTCGTGAGCTTGTCGGCGTTCGACGCATAGGCGCTCATCGCGGCCGGATCGAGCTTGGCGGGGTCGACATTCATGCCCGCGCCGGGCTGGAACACGAAGGCCAGCACCAGGCCCATTGCCAGCGCGATGGTGGTCAGCACCTCGAAGTAGATGAGCGCCTTCACGCCCACCCGGCCCACGCGCTTGAGGTCGCCCGCGCCGGCAATGCCATGCACCACCACGCAGAACACCAGCAGCGGAATGATCATCTTGATCAGCTTGATGAACCCGTCACCCAGCGGCTTGAGCTTGACGGCGTACTCGGGCGCGAACAGCCCCGCGAGCACGCCGAGCACCAGCGCGATGACCACCTGACCGAAAAGCGATTTGGCGAAGCGAGGCATGGGAGTCTCCTGTCTGTTGCCAGACTGTTTTGTCGAGTTTTTGCATGCAAGCAATGCCTTGTCTTGCATGCAAGAAATGTAGGCAAGAAGACTTCGGAGGGGGCAGAGGGTATTCCCGGGCGGGAAGGCGCAGCCAGGAAGCGCTGAGCACTGCCAAGCTAGGGAAAGCACTTAATTCAATCAGCACGAATCGGTTCGTCATAGACGAATATCGCGCGCATACTGCCGACGCGTTTGCAGAGTCTCTCGACGGATGAAAGCCACGCCTTGAATGCACGGTGGGTGCCTCTCCCGGCCAACCGCATCGGATCGATGCCGGTGCTGCACGAGGCATTCGCCGCTGAAGGACTCAGCCGAATTTCCAATCAAAACCAAACCGAGGCATTCCCATGATTCGTCCTTTCCTGATCGGCCTGGCCATGGCCGCAGCAACCGCTCAGTGCGCCATGGCACAAGAAGGCAAGCCCATTGAATGGGTGGTCGGCTATGCCGCAGGCGGCGGCTCCGATTCCGTGGCGCGCGCCACGGCCGAAACGATGTCCAGGGGCCTGGGCAGGCCGATCGTCATCGGCAACAAGCCCGGCGCCGCGACCAACATCGCCGCTGACTATGTGGCCCGCTCGAAGGACTACGGCAACGTCATGTTGACGGCCGACTTCGCCACGCTCGCAGCCAACCCGTTCCTGTTTTCCAAGCTCAGCTACAACGCCGAGAAGGATCTCGCGCCGGTCGGCATGCTGGCCCGCTTTCCGCTCGTTCTGGTCGTGGGGCCCCAGGTGCCGGCGCGCAACTTCAAGGAGTTCGTCGCCTGGGCCAAAGCCCAACCGGGCGGCGTGAACTATGCGTCCGCCGGGGCGGGAAGCCCCCACCATCTGGCGACCGAATTGCTGCGCGAAAGAACCGGTGTCGCCATGACGCACGTCGCATACCGGGGCGCTGCGCCGGCCATGCAGGACATCCTTGGCGGACAGGTGCCGTTCATGATGGTCGACACGGCCAGCGGCAACCAGTTCGTGCTGGCCGGCAAGGTCAAGGCCATCGGCGTTGCGAGCGCCAAGCGCATCGCCACGCTGCCCGATGTGCCCACCCTGGCCGAGCAAGGGCTGACGGACTTCGAGGCCTACGCGTGGCAAGGACTCGCGGTGCCCAGTGCGACACCCGCGGAAACGGTTGAAAAACTCAACAAGGCACTTGTAGACGCGCTCAACTCCACATCCGTCAAGGCACGTTTTCTGGCGCTCGGCGTCGAAGGAATGCCAGGCACACCGAGCGACATGGCCAGGTATGTGAAGGGCGAGCGGGAACGTTGGGGGCGCCTCATCAAGGCGAACGACATCAGGATCGACTGATCTCTGCGGCCTTGCGGCGTCTTGCGCAGGGTCCGTGGCGTTGCTGAATGAATGACGCCGAAGGAGTACGGAACCGCCGCCTGAGGTGTCATGCCACTGACGCCGTTCGTCGATCCAATGAATTGCGTCGCGCGTTTCACCTGAACCACGCGCCTTCGCAAGGGGACCGCCATGAACGAGGACGCGATCAGCGCTTTTCAGGACTGCGTGGAGCGCACCGCCCAGGCGCGTGAGCAAGTGCGCAAGCTGGTGGCCACGGGCCGCTGGCGCGAGGCCGAGCCGGACGTCGACAGGTCGCGCGCCTATGCCGCGCGGCATCGCACGCTCATGTCGCCCAGCGGCGCGGAATCCATCACCGGCAGCACCGAAGATTTCCAGCGGGTCAGCTTCCTGTCGCAGGGCGCGCTCAGTGCCAGGGCCGTCGGCTATGTCGAGGTCAACTACGGCACCAAGGCGGAGATCGGCACTGGCTTCATGGTCAGCCCGAATCTGTTGATCACCAATCGCCACGTCATCGAAGACGCGAACGCCGCGCGGGGCGCCCAGGTGACCTTCTTTCGCGAACTCGACGAGCGCGGCGTTCCGAAGCCGACCACCACCTTCCTGCTCGACCCCGACCGCTTTGCGCTGTTCTCGCCGGACGACCAGCTCGACTACGCCCTGGTCGCGCTGGGCCGCAGGCAATCGGGCCTGGCCGAGGCGGCCGACCTGGGTTTCTGCGCGCTGTCGGACCAGCCCGACAAGCACGTGCTCGGGATGAACACGAACATCGTCCAGCACCCCTCGGGCTGGCCGAAGATGATCACGGTGCGCAACAACATCCTGACCGCGCGCACCGACCGCACGCTGCTCTACGAGACCGACACCGAGCAGGGTTCGTCGGGCTCGCCGGTGTTCAACGACGACTGGCAACTGGTGGCCCTTCACCACTGGGGCGAGCCCTTCATCGACCGCGACACCTTCGGCGGCGAGGTGCCGAGAAACGTGAACGAAGGCGTGCGCATTAGCGCCATCTACCGCGACCTTGCGAGCCGCATGAGCGGCCTGCCTGCAGATTGGAAAACCCTGCTGCGCGAGGCGCTCGCCGTCGGCTCAAGCACGCCGCCCGCAGAAGGCGACCGCAGGCTTTCGCCGCCCCGGCCCTCGGCGCAGGAGGCCAAGGTCATCGACATCACGAACCCCACCACGGAGCACACCATGGCCACTTCGAGCGCGTCGCCTTCCCCACAATCGATCCGATTGACCGTGCCCGTCGAATTGACGATCAGCATCGGGCAGGCGGTGCAATCGCAGCTGCAGCCGGGTGTTGCCGTGGCATCGTCGTCTTCCACTCTGGCTTCATCGCCCGCCGCCTTGCAGCCGAAGTTGCTGACCCGTGGGGCAGAGGCGGTGCAGGTCGACCAGGACTACGGCAATCGCAACGGCTACGACTCGGGCTTCATTCCCGGCCTGGAGCTGCCATTGCCGCAACCCTCGCCCGCGCTGGCCAGGCAGATTGCTTCGCTGCGCGCCGACGAGCCGGGCGCGGCGGAAGGCGAGTTGAAGTACGAGCACTTCAGCCTGAAGGTGAACAAGTCGAAGCGGATCGCCGCGTTCACGGCGACGAACATCGACGGCGAGACCTACCTCGACGTCGACCGCAAGACCGGGCAGGCCAACGCATCGGAAGGCGAGGTCTGGTTCAAGGACCCGCGCATCAGCGCGAGCTTTCTGCTGGACCAGACTTTCTATTCGGCGTGGTCGACCTACTTCGATCGCGGCCACCTGACGCGCCGCACCGATCCGACCTGGGGCACGCCCGAGGAAGCCGCGCGGGCCAATGCCGACACCTTTCACTTCACCAATTGCTCGCCCCAGCATTTCAGGTTCAACCAGAGCGCCAAGTATTGGCAGGGGCTCGAGCGCTATGTGCTCGAAAACGGCACGCTCGCGGGAGATACCAAACGCAAGCTGGTCGTCTTCCAGGGGCCGATCTTCGACGACAAGATCGATCTCTGGGCCGACGACGTGCAGATCCCTTCGTCGTTCTTCAAGGTCGTGGTCTGGAAGGGGCAGGCCGGGCCCAAGGCCGTGGGGCTGGTGGTCGATCAGTCGAAGCTGCTGTCCGAGGCCCGGCACAGCCTGGGTGCGCCGCAGCCTCTGCCTTCGGTGGACGTGAACCACTGGCGCGTGCCGATCGCGAAGATCGAAGCCCAGGCCGGGCTCGACTTCGGTGACCTGGTCCGTGCGGCCGACACCATCGCCAATGCCGCGCAACCCAGGGTGGGCGAAGGGCTGGTGCTGATCACCAGCTTCGAAGGGATCCAGCTCTAGCTCCAGATCCGCGCAACGCGGCAACGAGGCCTACCGGCCGTCGCGCAATTCCAGGACGTACCCCTTGCGATGCACCGTGTGAATCAGCTTCAGGTCGAACGGATCGTCCAGCCGCTGTCGAAGCCTCAGGATGGCGACCGTGACCATGTTGTCGTGCTGACGACTGCCGCGTGACCCCCAGACGGCGTGGATGAGCCTTGTGCGTGACATCACATGGCCTCTGCTGGCCATCAGCACATCGAGAAGCTCGAACTGCGTGACGCTGAGGCGCAGCTCCGTGCCTTGACGAATCGCCTTGCCGCGCTTGCGGTCGATGGCCAGGTCCGCCAGCCGGAGCAGGGCGGCGTCAGCGCCGCCATGAGGGGATGCCAGCGCCCAGGCGCGCGCCAGCACATGGTCCATGGCGCAGGGCTGGGGAAGGTACTCGGTGGTGCCCGGTGCGAGTCCCTCGAAACCGTTTGCCGACAGGCCTCGTTCGGTCAACACCAGCAACGGGGTGCTGGTCATGCGCCGAACGGACGCTATCGCTGCCTGGGTTGCTGCCGGTGGCGCAAGGTCGAGCAGAACCAATGCATACGGCTTGCCGGCAGACAGCCGCGCATCGGCATCGTCTGGGTCGGCGACGTCGACCGCGAAACCGGATCGCCAGAGCGCGCTGCCGAGCGTGGCGCGCGTTCGGCTTTCAGCGCCGAGAAGCAGGATGTTCATGGGCAGGTGACCTTGCCGCTGTGTTGAGCGGTCGAGTCAGTCCACGCGCGCAATCAGGCCGTTGGACGCTTGTTCGCTGTCGGCCTTGGCGTTCCAGGCACCGGGGTGCGTCACCAGGCTGAATCTCGCGTCGAGCCTGTCGCTGAGCCGGGCATTCATGTACTGCGTCAGCGCTTCACGGTCTTCTTCGGCCGTGTCCGGGCACGACTGCGCCGACGGCCGGGCCCCCGATGGGGCAAGGGGCTGAACTCCCGCGCAGCCTGCCAGCGCGAGGGCTGCGGCGTGGATCATGTGGTGTATCGATGGGCGCATTCCTGTTTCCTTTGCGTGTCGATCAGTCGATCAGTCGGCCAGTCAGTCGAGCGGCACGACACGGTCGCCGTCGCCTGGGCTGCAGCCTTCGGGGATGGGTGTCCAGCCGCGGTGCACCACGACTTGCTTGCCGTCATGGCACAGCTCGATGCGCTCGCTTTCGGGCCACTGCTCGTGCACGAAGGTCTCGACGGTCGAAGGCAGGCTGACCCGCAGCTTCAGCGCGTAGCGGTCTTCCTCCGGGTGGTCATCGAGATGCAGGAGCGGGACGAAGTTCGACGCGAATATCAGCGCATGCGAACCGACGTCGACCGGCTCGGGCGCGTAGGGCGCCTGGCGCAGCCAGCTCTGGGCGCGTGCGCGCAGATCGTCCCCGTCGGCCAGGTTGCCCCATGCGACGGCGAGCAGTTCCACCACCCACTGGTTGCAGTTCTGGTAGCGCAGGCTGAACGGGTAAGCATTGGCGCTGTAGCTGGCGGCCAGCAAGTGCAGCGCGCGCGGTGTGTCGAGCGCCGCGCGCCGCAGCGTTCGGGCCGCGTCGGCGGGGAGCCGCACGATCGAGATGTAGCTCAGCGCCGGATCGTCGATGCCCATCACGAAGCCCGTCAGGCCCTGGTCGTAGATTCGCGGACGGCCTTCGTCGCAGGCGTAGTAGAGCTGGCGGGCGGACCAGGTGTCGTTCTCGTCCCGCCAGGCCACGGCGGCGTGGGAATAGCGAATGCGAAATCGCGAGAGATCGAGCCCGGAGCGGCTGATCAGCACGGCGCCGTCGCCGCTGGCGGACAGCTCGTCGCGCACGACGACCGCAAGGCGCAACAGGCGATCCTGCTGATCGGCAGTCAACGGCTTCGTGCGATCGCAAAATTGCGAAGAGGCCATCGGACCGGCTCCACCAGGCACTGCTTGCGCAACACCCGTGCTGAACACGAGCACTGCAGCAAGGCCCGGCGCGAGCCAGCGAGCGACGTTCAAAGACGCACGGGGCGGGCGGCCAGCTCCCCGTACCAGTCATCGGCGAGCACCAGATAGAACGCTTCGCGCGTATCGGCGCGCGCGAATGCGGTCCCGTAGGCGCGCTGCTGTGCATGCACGAGGTCGCCGGGGCCCAGGCGCTCTTTCGCGAACGTGGCTTGCGGCAGTTCAAGCACGATGCTTTGCTGCGCGTCGTCGCTTTGCATCGCGATGCGCGTGAAGCCGGTGCGGCCGGTGGCCTCGGCAACCTCGGTGATGCGGTAGTCGCCATCGGCCACCTTGTTGCCATCGGGCGAACTCTTGCTCGAACTGTGCATGGACGCGGACACGCTGCCGCTGGACGCTGAACCGGCACTGGAAGCCAACGAGGTGAAAAGCTCGGCATTCGCACTGAGGGACGTCGCAAGGACAACGCCCAGGCATGCAAAGCGGAAAAGGCGGGTGGAAGTCATCGGGTGCTCCTGGTGTTGGCGCTGTGTCATTGCAGGTACGCGACCAGTTGGTCGGCACCTTTCTCGATGCCCGCAACCGACGCACTTCGCGCGCCGATGCCGGCCTTGAGGTTCCATGCATTGGGGTATTGCTTGGCGACGTACGCGCCGAGCAGCTCGTTGGTCGAGGCGTCGTAGATCTCGACGGCGAAGCTGACGGAGCCCGTCATTGCGCCTTCCCGGCCACGGATTGCCTGCACGGCGTTGTACGGGCCGCCCATCAGGTCGAAGCGCGAGAAGGTGCTGAGCACGGCGGTGTTCGTCTTGGCCCCGGTGAGCGTGAGCCTGATCCGCACGGCGTTCGCGTTTGCGTTTGCGGCCGGGGCACCTCTGAAGCGCGCGCTCAGCTTCTCGGTGAACTGCGTCTGCATGTAGCGGGCCATGAACGCCTTGTCGTCTTCCGACACGTCTTCGAACTGGGCGTCGCTGCCCCGGTAGATGGCCACCGGGTCGAGAACGAAGCCCGAATATCTGCGCCAGTCGATGCGGGTCCTGTATTCGAAGGGAACGCGTCCGGAGTCATCGTTCTGACTGGGGCGCAACTGGCTCGACGACGTGATGCCGGCGTAGGGAATGGGCTGCGTGCTGCTGCACGCAGCCAGCGCCAGGCAAGCCACGAAGCTTGCGGCGGTTGATTTCCTGAGGAGAACGGGCATGGGTTCCTTGATCGGTGGTCTGCTGAAAAATTGATCACAACTGTACAGTTGGGTTCATTATTGATCCGTGCCTTTTGCGCTGTCAATAAAAATGTACAGTTGGGTATTCTTTTGAAGGAGACGTGATGAAAACAAGAACGGAGATGCGGCGCAACGCCATCCTTGAGGCCGCGCTGGCACTGTTCAGGGAGCAGGGGTACGAACGGGCTTCGATGAACGAACTCGCCAAGCGCCTGGGCGGATCGAAGGCCACGCTGTACGGGTACTTCCCGTCGAAGGAAGAGCTTTTCGTGGCGGTGGTGCAAAGCGTCGCCACATCGCACCTGGCGCAGACACCGACGCAGTTGCTCGAAGCAAGCGGCGACGTTTCGCTCGAATCGATGCTGGAGAGCTTCGGCAAGCGAATGCTCTCCGTGCTGAGCAACGACGCCGATGCGCTCGCGGTCTACCGGATGGTCATTGCCGAAGCCGGGCACTCCAACGTGGGGCAGTTGTTCTACGAATCAGGGCCGACCGAGTTCATCCAGACGCTGGCCGGGCTCATGGCATCGGCCATGGAATATGGGGAGTTGCGGCGCGCGGACCCCGTGGTCACTGCAATGCAGTTTTCTGCCTTGGTGACGGCAGAGACCCAGGTGCGGCTGTATCAATCCACACCCCCGCCGTTGTCGCAAGACCAGATCGAGGCGATGGTCCAGCGCGCCGTGCAGATGTTTCTTGCCGGTGCCGCGGCGCGGTAGTGCCAGTGCGGGTCGCCATCCGCGCTTTACTTGACCTCTGACAAGGCACGGTCGCATCCGGCCTTGAGCTGGACCAGCGCGGTCGACAAGCTCAGCGACGGATTCCGCGTGCGCAAGGCCTCGACCGCGCTTTGAACGTCGGTCTCGAAGCGCTTGATGAATTCAGGCGAGTCGTTCTCGGGCAGGCCCGCCATGTAGGCGCAGTGCTCGGGGTGGCGATAGAAGGCGCTCACGGCCGGTGGATCGGCCGGCGTCGCAGAAGCATCGGCGAGTGCCGCGAAGGGCAGGAGTGTGAAGGCCACGATGGCCAGCTTGAGGGTCATCCGACGATGCTAGGTCGGCAGCACTATTTAGACTATGGCATGCGCTAAATAGGCGGAAGCAGGAATCTAAATAATGGATCTCAAATTGCTGAGCATCTTCGACGAGGTCTACAAGACGCGCAGCGTCTCGCGGGCCGGCGAGCACCTTGGCATGCCGCAGTCGTCCATCAGCATTGCATTGGCGCGGCTGCGGCGGCACTTCGGCGACCCGCTCTTCGTTCGCACATCGGACGGCATGCAGCCGACGCCGCATGCCACCTCGCTGATTGACCCGATCCGGCAGGCGCTGGAGTTGCTGCGCACGGTGACGCGGCAACAGGCGGTCTTCGATCCCGCAAAAGTCGAGCGCACTTTTCGCGTGTGCATGACCGGCATCACCCACCTTGTGCTGCTGCCCGACCTCATGAACCGCCTGAGCGAGGTCGCGCCTTCGATCCGCGTCGAGATCACGCACATCTCGACCCGCACGCCCAAGATGCTCGAGTCTGGAGACGCAGACTTGGCCGTGGGCTTCATGCCCGAGCTGGAGGCCGGCTTCTATCAACAGAAGCTGTTCGACCAACGCTTCAAATGCGTGGTGCGCAACGACCACCCGCGCGTGCACGCACGGCTGACGCCGGGCATGTTCAAGCGCGAGCATCACGTGGTGGTGTCGGCGGCGGGTGCGGGGAACGAACTGGTCGAACGCGAACTCGACCGCCTCGGCGTGCAACGCAACATCAGCCTGCACCTGCCTGATTTTCTGGGCATCGGTGCGCCGGTGGCGCAGACGGACTTGATGATCACCGTGCCCGCGCGCGTGGCCGAAACGCTGGTGCGAATCGCCGACGTGAAGGTGTTCGATCCGCCTTTCAGGCTCCCGGGCTTTGCCATCAAGCAGCATTGGCACGAGCGGTATCAGCACGACCCTTCCAACAAGTGGCTGAGGTCGGTCATCTCCGACCTTTTCCTGGAGCACTAGCGCAAGCAGGCGAAGGACTCGTGCCGGTCACGAACGGGCCCTATGATTTCGGCCAACTCGTAATCCCCGGTTCAGCTTGAGAGGTTGTCGGCATGTCCCATGACCGACCTCTCCGCATGGCTGCAAGGCTTTCTTCTTGGACTGGGCATGTTCATCTGCCCCGGACCGAAGGACGTGCTGATCCTTCGTGAAGCACTCGCGGGGCGCTCGCCCCTCGTGCTGGTCGGCATCGGAGTGGCCAGCGACATCGTGTTGATCGCGCTCGGCATCCTGGGCCTGTCGGCGGCGCTACAGCAGGCGCCGGCCTTGCAACAGGGCGCGCAACTGCTGGGCATCGGCCTGCTGGTGCTGCACGGTGTGCTGGCCGCCCGGAATGCAGTGCGCGGGGCGCATCCCCGTGCCGAGCCATCCGCGCCGCCCGATGGCCGGGGCTTGCGGTCGCTGCTGTTCGTGTCGCTCTTCAACCCCGCCGCGTGGCTCGACACCGTGCTGGTCATCGGTGCCGTCGGCGTGACCCTGCCCGAAGGCTTTCGCATGAGCTACGCCACGGGCGCCGTGTGCGCGTCGCTGGTCTGGTTCTCTGCGTGGGTGATCGGTGCGCGGCGGGCGCGCCGCTGGATGGGCGCGGCGCACACCTGGCGCCTGCTCGATGCAGGCATTGCGCTGGCCATGCTGGCGATGGCCGGGTGGATGGCTGCGGGGATGCTCAGCGCCTGAGTCCCCGCGGCCGATCGGTCTTTTCTCGCGCTTACTTGTCGTTGTGCAGGTACGTCGCCTGCTTCGGCAGCAGCAGGCTCACCACGAAGGCCACCGCCATCATCGCCGTCACGTACCAGTAGAAGTACGACTCGTGGCCGATGGACTTGAGCCCCAGCGCCACGTACTCGGCGCTGCCGCCGAAGATCGCATTGCCCACCGCATACGACAGGCCCACGCCCAGCGCGCGCACTTCCGGCGGAAACATCTCGGCCTTCACGATGCCGCTGATCGAGGTGTAGAAGCTCACCACGGCCAACGCCAGGGTGATCAGCACGCCGGCCATCAGCGGGCTGGTCACGCTTTGCAGGGTGGTCAGCACAGGCACCGTCATCAGCACGCCCAGCGCGCCGAACAGCAGCATGTTGCTGCGCCGGCCGATGCGGTCCGACAGCGCGCCGAACAGCGGCTGCATGCACATGTAGATGAACAGGCAGGCTGTCATGACGTTGCTGGCCGTCTTGATCGACATGCCGGCCGAGTTCACCAGGTACTTCTGCATGTAGGTGGTGAAGGTGTAGAAGATCAGCGAGCCGCCGGCCGTGTAGCCCAGCACCACGAGGAAGGCGCGCTTGTGGTGCTTGAACAGTTCGGCCACGCTGCCCGCGCCCTTGGCGGCGCGGGTCTTGGTGCTGGCGGTCTCGGTCAGCGTGCGGCGCAGCAACAGCGCCACGATGGCGGCCACGGCACCCAGTACGAAGGGAATGCGCCAACCCCAGCTCTTGAGTTCTGCGTCGTCCAGGAACTGCTGCAGCACCACCACCACGACCACGGCCAGCAACTGGCCGCCGATCAGGGTCACGTACTGGAAGGACGAGAAGAAGCCGCGCTGTCCGCGCATGGCCACTTCGCTCATGTAGGTGGCGGTGGTGCCGTACTCGCCACCGACCGACAGGCCCTGCAGCAGGCGCGCGGCCAGCAGCAGCGCGGGTGCGGCGGCGCCGATCTGCGCGTAGGTCGGCAGGCAGGCGATGACCAGCGAGCCCACGCACATCATGACAACCGAGGTCACCATCGATGTCTTGCGGCCCTTGCGGTCGGCCAGCCGGCCGAACAGCCAGCCGCCGATCGGGCGCATCAGGAAGCCGGCGGCGAACACGCCGGCCGTGTTCAGCAACTGCGCCGTGGGGTCGGACTTGGGAAAGAACGCGGGCGCGAAGTAAACGGCGCAGAACGCGTAGACATAAAAGTCGAACCACTCCACCAGGTTGCCGGACGACGCGGCAAAGATCGCGAAGATGCGCTTGCGCTTTTCTTCGAAGGTGTAGGGCGTGGAATCGCTCGGGCTGGCAGCACCGGCGTTGGCAATGGCGGTCATGGGGGAAGGGTCCTTGTCTCTGGCCGCGACCCGCCGCGGGGCCGCCTGAAGCCGTGCCGGTGAGTCTGGCCCGCCGTGCCCGCGCCGTCGTCCGTAGCCTCCAGCCGCTCGCCTGCGTAGGTGTACGCAAGGGTAAATACCTAGACCTTTCTAGTGACAAACCCGCGAATCCGCTCGCCCGGTCAGCGCGTAATAGGCATGGGGAATCTTCAATCGGGGCATTTCCCGGCCTTCTCTCCCACTGGCGCAAGGAGAAACCATGGCGACCTACGAGCAAGTCATCCGCGAGACGGACCGCATCGAAGTGATCGATGCCTTCGACCACCGGAACACGGTGATCGAATGCCGTGCCTACTTCGAGCGCGTGAGCATCACCAAGCACTACCAGCCGGTCTGCAGGCAGGTCAGCTACAGGCTGGCCGACGGGCGGCCCGTGCGCCGCACGCACAAGGCCTACTTCGATACGGAGGACGGCAGGGACCGGTTCTTCGTGGCCTGATGACGGCCACAGCGCCGGTCAGAGCCCGTGCTCGCGCAGGAAGCGGTCGAGTTCGTGGCTGTTCGACAGGCTCAGCTTGGCGAACACATGGGCGCGGTGGGTTTCCACGGTGCGTAGCTCCAGCGGTGCGAGTTCGAGCGCGATGCGCTTGTTGGGCAAACCCTCGGCGACCAGCCGCGCCACCTGAATCTCGCGCGGCGTGAGCTTGGCCCACAGCGCCTGCGCGGCCTGGCGGGCCTGCCGGCGCACGGCGATCTCACCGGCCTGCTGCAGCGCACGGGCGATGCTGTCGAGCAGGCGCTCGTCGTTGCAGGGCTTTTCGAGCCAGCCGAAGGCGCCGTTCTGCACCGCCTCCACCGCCATCGGAATGTCGCCGTGGCCCGAGAGAAACAACACCACCAGCGGGCTGTCTTGCGCGCGCAGCGCATCGAACACCTGCAGCCCGCTCATGCCGCTCATGCGCAGGTCCAGCACGGCGCAGCCCGCGCGCTGCAGGTCGGCACCGGCCAGGAAATCTTCGCCCGAGGCAAAGGTCTGCACCGCGTAGCCGCGCGACAGCAGCAGCAGGCCGAGGGAGCGGCGCACGGCTTCGTCGTCGTCCACCACGCACAGGTTGTTGGCAAGCGCATTCACGATGAAATCTCCAGTTCCAGGGTGAAGACCGTACCGCCTTCGGCACGGTTGGCAAAAGACAGGCGGCCGCGATGGGCCTCCACGATGGTGCGGCAGATGTTCAGGCCCAGCCCCAGCCCGCCGGCCTTGGTGGTGAAGAAGGGCGCGAACACCTGCTCGGCCAGCGCGGCATCGATGCCCGGCCCGTGGTCGGCCACGCGGATGTGCATGCGGCCTTCGCGCACCTCGGCCTCGACTTCGACCACGCGCTGTTCCGCAGGCGTGGCCTGCATGGCCTGCAGGCTGTTCGACAGCAGGTTCAGCAGCACCTGTTCGAGCAGCACGCGGTCGCCGCGCACGGCGGGCAGCGCGGGCGGAATGCGCACCTCGGCGCGGGCCTGCCGCAGCCGCATCTCGCCCTGCAGCAACGCCAGCGCGTTCGTTACCAGCGCGGCCACCGCGCAGTCTTCGGCGCCCATGGTCCGCTGGCGCACGAAGCCGCGAATGCGCCGCACGATCTCGGCGCTGCGCTGGGCCTGCGCCACCGTTTCGTCCAGGCTGCTGACCAGCAGCGACTGGTTGCCCTGCTCCGCAAAAGCCTTGGCGGCGCTGGCGAAGTTGCTCAACGCCATCAGCGGCTGGTTCAGCTCGTGCGCCAGCGTGGACGCCATCTCGCCCAGGCTGGCCAGCCGCTGCGCGTGCTGCAGTTGCTCGTCGTTCTGGCGCTGGCGCAGCTCGGCGCGTTTTTGCTCGGTGATGTCGACCACCGAACTCATCCAGCCGCTGTGGCGCCCCTCGACATCGATCAGCCGCGCCGTGTAGACCATGGTGATGACCTCGTGCCCGTCGCGGTGCCGCACGCTCGACTCGAAACCCGAGAGCGCCGATTGCCCGCTCATCATGGTTTCGTACTCGCGCCAGTGCTGCGCGGTGTCTTCGGGGCGCCAGTAGGGGTAGGGCGGCAGCTTGCCGAGCAGCTCGTCGGCGCTGTAGCCGGTCATCTCGCAGAAGGCCGGGTTGACGTAGATGATGCGGCCTTCCAAGTCGCGTGCGCGCATGCCGACCAGCAGCGAGTCTTCCATCGCCTTGCGGAAGGCATGGGCCTCGTCCAGCGCGTGCGTGCGCTCGCGCACCCGCAGTTCGAGGTCGCGCCGCGCATCGCGCTGCTCGGCGAAGCGGCGTTCGCGCAGTTGCCAGTACAGGCCGCCCAGCAGCAGCACGCCGGCGCACAGCAGGCCCAGCATCCAGGTGCGCTCGCGCGCCTGAGTGACTTCGGAATGGTCGGCCATCACCGTCAGCGTCCAGCCCAGGTCGGGCAGCGGCTCGTCCACCGCGAGAAAGCGGCGCGGCTTGCCGCCGATGTCGGTGCGCACCAGGTAGCCCGGCTGCCCTTCGTCGCGCGCCACCTTCCATGGCAGCAGCGGGAAGCTGGTGCGCGGGCCGTACTGCTGGTGGCGCTGCACCCAGTTCAGGTCCGTCTCATCCAGCGAGCGGTTGGCCCGGTACAGCCACGCCGGCACCGAACTCAGGAACACGATGCCGCGCGCATCGGTCAGCAGGATCGGCTCGCGCGCGAAGCCCCAGGCTTCTTGCAACTGGCGCAGGCTGACCTTGACCGTCACCACGCCCAGCACCGGACCGCCCTCGGGCTGCACCGGCGCGGAGATGAACAGCCCCGGCTCGCCCGTGGTCTGGCCCACGCCGTAGAACAGCCCGCTGCGGCCCGCGCGGGCGTCGATGAAGTAGGGCCGGTTGGCGTAAGACTGCCCGACGAAACTGTGCGACGTCGCCCAGTTGCTCGCCGCCAGCGTGAGGCCTTGAAGGTCGCTCAGGTACAGGTCGTCGGAGCCGGCCAGGCGGTTCACTTCTTCGATGTATTTGTTGGCGCGCTGCCGCGTGGCCGGGTCTTGCGGATGGGCCAGCACGGCCAGCACGTCGGGGTGCATGCCCGCGGTGAACGGCAGGTAGCTGTACTTGCCGGCGGCATCGCGCAGGCCGAGCACGTGGACTTCCATCGCGCGGCGGATCGAGTCGGCCTGGAAGCTCGCTTCGCGGCTTGCGGTCCATTGGGCTGCGATGGCGATCAGGAGGAGAGCGGCCAGGACGGCTGCTGCCCAGGCGTACAGCGTGCGCTGGGCGGGGCGGGGTCTGGGAATCGTGGGTTCGGGGGTGAGGGGCGGCATGGGGGCGGGGCCGACCGGCGCGGCGGCTGGAATTCTGCCTTGATCGCGGTGGAGCCCTCGTGAGTAGCGGCTGCGGAGGGGCAAAGAGGGTGGATGCCGCGCGTGCTGTGCGGTGCCGACAAGGCAGGCGCCCGGCTGCTTCATCTTGACTGGCGACCCAACGCGAAGCCCGTCATCCATCGTGCGAATTCAATCGAAATCGGATGTCCACAAACGACCAGACACGAAGCGCCCCAGCAAACATGCTGCGCGCTCATCAACTCAATCTGTGGGCCAGAGAAATATGGATGTGCTTGCAAACAAGGTCGCGATCGTGACTGGCGCCAGCTCAGGAATCGGGCGTGCCACGGCGCGGCTGTTTGCGCGCGAGGGCGCGGCAGTGGTCGTCGCCGGTCGCCGCAGGGCTGAACTGGAAAGCCTCGTGGAAGAGATCACCGGCAAGGGCGGAAGGGCCGTTTGCGTCACGGGCGATGTCCGCGAAGAAGGCCATGCGCAGGCTCTCGTCCAGACGGCCATCGACCGTTTCGGCGGCCTGGACATCGCGTTCAACAACGCGGGGACACTCGGCGAAATGGGCCCTACATCGACCATATCGGCGGCGGGCTGGAGCGACACCATCGCCACCAATCTCACCAGCGCATTTTTTGGGGCGAAGCATCAGATACCGGCGATGCTGGCTCGTGGCGCCGGAAGCATCATCTTCACCTCGACCTTCGTCGGGTACACAGTCGGCTTTCCAGGTGTCGCGGCCTACGCCGCCAGCAAGGCGGGGCTGATCGGATTGACCCAATCGCTCGCTGCTGAATTGGGCCCGAGGGCAGTTCGGGTCAACGCGATCCTTCCTGGTGGCGTCGACACGCCGATGGGCCGGGAGATGGGCAACTCGCCTGAAGCGATGGCGCATGTGGCAGGGCTGCATGCGCTCAAGCGCATTGCTACGCCGGAAGAGTTGGCGCAGTCGGTTCTGTACATGGCGTCTGATGCTGCGTCGTTTATGACTGGGGCGGCGCTGCTTGTTGATGGGGGTGTGTCGATCAATCGCACTTGATGACGAGGTCGTCAATCCGTTGGACCACATTGACGGTCAAACATGAAGTCAGCCGCCCGTTGTGTGGAGCGCGCGTACGGGCTGTCAGGTGCGGAGACGCGACTCGTCGATGCGATATATGCGTGGGCAGGCGCTGTAGCACGGCCTTGAGGTGCGCATGCGGGTCGTGGCCGGTGCCGATGGAGAGGAGCGGGGCTTGCCGCAGACCGCCCAATGCAAATCGATCTGGATGGCTGCTTCAGACTGCGCTGAGTCATTCGTGTCCAGCGGCCCAAGCGACGGCTGCGATGCGATCATCACCGAACTTTCGGCGGGCAGCGGCTCGTGTGCCCCAGACCGGGTGCTTAAGATGGCCCGGTCGTGATTGACAGGAAGCGGGGCCAAGGGCGCTGCCGACCCGGCGCGGACTTCTAGACCAGCGGTTTCACAGCCCTAAAGCAACCGGTCAACACTGGAGTTGACCGACACACAGCGGCATTGTGCGGGAGGCATCAGCGCCTAGAAGTTCTTGCCAATCATCACCAGACAGGCTTCGCGAGAAGTGTTGATTGACGGATCGGAATGTCGACGTCCAACGCCCGCACGATCTTCTCGACCGCATTAGCGACATAGGCTTCAACCGTTGGAGCCACAACTATCTCGACGATATCAGCGTTGAAATTGAGCGGGGCGCGTTTTCCAGGACTTGGCGGAGGATATTCGCTCCAGTCGTCGCGATGCTCTTGAATCAGAAACCTCACTTCTTGCTCATGATGGAATGCCATCCGCTTAAAGAAATAAGGAAGGTAGCTGGCTTCGACGTTCACAGGTTTCACGCTGTAGTCAATGTAGTTGACGCGCCCCGCTGTCTTCACTTCCGTCTTGGACCAGGTCAAGAGCTTGTTGATGCTACCGAACGTTGACTTGACGGCGATCGAGCGTCCGTAGAGCTTCCACATCGCGTCCGACTCATGATCACTCTCGTGCCAGCACGAGATGTAGGTGTGCGACTGTAGGAATTCAGACGTATTGAAGTCGCGCAAGTACTGGCTGTCACCAAAACGGTCGCGGATCGCTTCCTTTGCCGCAACACCGTAATCACCCTCGTAGGGGTCTTCGAAGCTGGTCGCCGGGGCGAAAAATAGCTCGCGAGCAGAGATGAGTGCAAGGAATCGGTCTAGCGGGTAATACCTCCAGATGGTGGTCTCCGCGGATGGCTGCCTGAGCACTTCCATTCGGCGCGCTGCCATGTCTTTGAGATGCTCGATTGATAGCAACACTATGGTCTTCCTATGAGCAACGTGAGGGCAGCCGGCGGCCTGCGCCAAGAGCGCACAGCGCGCGAACGCCGCAAGGCGCCAGTGTTTACCGACATGTTGAGTCGCACGCTACGCTCCTGCAAGAGCAGGTTCTACCATGAAGCGCGTCCGCTGTCCCTCTAACAGGCGCTGAGCCTCTGCACGAAGATGATCAATCTGTTGGTCGAGGATTTTCATATACGCTTCGAACGTTGCTTGAAAGTTCGGATTGACGTCCAACTCCGGGCCTGGGTTCACTAGAAGATCAATTTCCCGAGCCACTCTCTGGGCGCTAAGGATCGCTTCGAAGGCGATATCGGCGCCAAGTGCCTCGAGCGGGTATTGTGTTATGGCGCGCGCAAGTTGCGCATAGCGCGTATGCGGCTCGGCCGGATGCCCCGCCGGCCAACGTTGGAGCTTTCTCTTCTCCAGTCGTGCTTCAACTGCGTAGTCTCGAAGGTGGACCAATAACCGAGCAAGGCCATCAAGGGCAAATGCTTCGCGCTCCAGGCGCTCCATACGTCCCCGCTTCACCTGCCACCAGACAAAATATGCACCCACTACGATCGCAATCGAGCTGACGACTGCCTGCGCCCATGCCGCAACGTCCGAGCTTGAAAGATTCGTCAGAAGGCATAGATTGTTCACGGCTCGTTCCTTTGTGGGGTCCAACGTTTGATGCGAGAGTCGGCGTCCGGCTTGTCGGGCGACGTCGAGGGAAGGGGTTAGACCGCAATGCACTCGGCGAGAAATAACTTCTTCATACGGCCAATATGCCCCTTCTTTCCCATCTCGAGATGCTTGTAGAACTTCCCGCTGCCGATAAGCCAAAGCACTTTGTCGACGTTGTACGAAGAAACCTTCTCGGCCTTGGCAACTTGTGAGATCACTTTCTGAATCTGATAAGGCGTAGCGTTGGGGAGGCACAGCCCGAGACCGGTAAGTATCTCTTTTACATGCACATCTGGTTTGCCGTAGTTCGTGTAGCCCAGCTCTTTTAAGAAATCGCAGGCGAGCGCATAGCCCACGCCTTCAATTTCGGCTGCAACGATCAATGGGAGTGCCGCCATAGTACGTTGATCTGAATACAGATGATTGGCCCAGGCTCGAAAGTCATCACCGCTCTTGAACTGCGAAAGAAAGGCGGCAGCTGAAAGCACCGTCTTGCAGTACTTCGGCCAAATGCTTTTGCTGGAGGTACGCATCTGTCCACGTGGTTGAAGTGTCTTCTGGATGTGAGAGAAAAGAGATGTCGGGTCGCCTGCGAATTTTCGGCTTACCCTTGAAGGACTGAACTCGAACAATGCCTTTCCGAGATTAGAGAACCCGCCAATCGAACCCCCAATAACGCCAGCCTTCATGTTCGCGTTCTGAGCGGAACTAAGGATTCGCATGAACAACTCGGACAGCGACAGAGACGCATCGATAACGCGTGCTTCACTGAGATAAGCGTTGAGGACTGCTTGGGGGTTAGGGTGTGGAATTCTTTCCAACAGAAAGTCGACAGCGGAGCGATAGAGCTTTTTCATGTTCGGTTTAGCTTACCCGCGATGAGACAGCCGCCGCCCTCAATGCAGCCCCATGGTCGAATGCAGCCGGCGGCCCAGCGTAACGGGCATCACCTTCCTGCAGCCCTCTGCTCTAGTGTCGTGGCGAAAAGCTCGCCTACCTTGCGGACGTCCTGTAGCGTTTTGTGAATGTTCGCTCATGGCTCGGTTTGAGCCGTAGGCCGTCGCATCGCGTATGACGGCTTCCGCGGCGAAGCAGACATGCGAGACAAAGGCCTGTGCGCCAGTAGCGCACTTCATTGCGCTGATAGGTGACAGCGCCGCCACGTCGCGCTCTTTACATGGCTGACAAGGGCTGCTTGTCTCGGACGCCGTGGCGAAGTCGCATTGACTTAACCCGAGGCCTGCGTCTTTGGCCTCATCGGCATCGCAGCACGCCACCCTCGGTAAACTCCCGCACCGCTGCCCCAACGGCAAACAACCCCCCGGATGCCCAGCACCCCCACCCTAGCCGCCTTCGACTTCGACGGCACCATCTCCACTTCCGACAGCTTGCGCGCGTTCGTGCATGGGCTGGTCGGCCAAGGGCGATTCACCACCGGCGCGCTGCGTTCCTCACCCTGGCTGGCAGGCGCATGGGCAGGTGTCTGCGACCGAGGCATCGCCAAGGCGCAGTTCCTCTCCGCCACCATCGGCGGCATGGCGCGGCGCGAACTGGAAGACGCCGCGCGGCATTTCGCGACGCATGAACTGCCGAAGATGATCCGCCCCGAGATGCTCGAAAGAGTCCGCGAGCACAAGCGCCGTGCACACAGGCTGGTGCTGGTCAGCGCGTCCCCATCGCTCTACCTGAACGTGTGGGCCGCGCAAGCAGGCTTCGACGCAGTGCTCGCAACCGAACTCGAATTCATCGACGACAGATTCACCGGCCGCCTGGCTTCCCCGAACTGCTGGGGCCCGCAGAAGGTCGCACGCCTGAAGCAATGGCTGGGCGATGGCGAACGCCCCGCCACGGTCTACGCCTACGGCGACAGCCGGGGCGACCGCGAGATGCTCGCGTGGGCCGACCGGCCGTGGCTGCGGGGCGACGACAACGCATTGCCGCCGCTCCCGCCCCACGGCGCGGACAACTGACTCACAAGACGGCGCTGACCTTGCCGCGCTGCGGCACTGCTGCCGCATCCAGCTTCTTCACCAGCGCCTGCCACCGCACCCGCGCCGACACCACGCTCTCTTCCTTCACATGCCCGAAGCCGCGGATCTGCTCTGGCAGCCGCGCGAGCGACAGCGCGGTGTCGAAGTCGATGGCATCGAAGCGCGCCAGCAGGTCTTCGACCATCGCGCGGTAGTCGTCGATCAACTGGCGTTCCATGCGCCGTTCAGCGGTGCGGCCGAAGGGGTCGAGCGCCGTGCCGCGCAGACCGCGGAATTTCGCGAGCAGGCCGAATGCGCCCAGCATCCACGGCCCGAAGCTGGTCTTTAGCGCATGGCCTTCGGCATCGCGGCGGCCCAGCACCGGCGGCGCAAGGTGAAAGCGCAGCGTGGGCTTGCCCTCGAACTGCTCATTCAACTTTTCCATGAAGCGCTTGTCGGTGTACAGGCGCGCGACCTCGTACTCGTCCTTGTAGGCCATGAGCTTGTAGAGGCCCGAGGCCACGGCCTTGGCCAGCACGTTGCTGCCGCGCTCGCGTTGCTCGACCACGCGCACGCGCTCGACCAGTTCCGAATAGCGCTGCGCATAGGCCGCGTTCTGGTACACGGTCAGCAGTTCGATGCGATGTGCCACCAGCGCCTCGAAGCTTTGCGGCCGCTGCAGCGCGACGACCTTCGACGGCGTGGCTTCGCGCGTCACGCCCGCGAGATCGAGCGCGGCCTTGCGCCCCCAGCGGAACGCCGCCTGGTTCGCCTTCACCGCCACGCCGTTGATCTCGATGGCCTTGTTCAAGGCATCGGCCGACAGCGGCACAAAGCCCTTCTGGAACGCAAAGCCCAGCAGGAACAGGTTGGCCGCAATCGCATCGCCCATGAGGCGCGTGGCCAGTTGCGTGGCATCGATGAAGTCGGCGCGGCCCTCGACCGACTCCTCGATCAGCGCGCGCACCTGCGTGGCCGGAAACTCCCAGTCGGGCTGTTGCGCGAAGTGCCCGGTCGGTTGCTCGAAGGTATTGACCAGCGCGTAGGTGCGACCCGGCCGCATGCGCGCGATGGCGTCGGGCGCGCCGGCCGTGAGCATGTCGCAGCCCAGGATCAAATCGGCCTCGCCGGTGGGAATGCGTTGCGCCTTCAGTTGTGCCGCGTCGCGCGCGATGCGCACGTGCGAGGTGACGGAGCCATTCTTCTGCGACATGCCCGTCATGTCGAGCACGCTGATGCCCTTGCCTTCGAGGTGCGCCGCCATGCCGATCAGCGCGCCGATGGTGATGACGCCCGTGCCACCGATGCCGGTGATGAGGATGTTGTGCATGCCATCGAGCGCGAGCGGTGCGGGCTCGGGCAGCGGTGGTTCTGCCGATGCTGCCTTCGCCACCACCGGCGCCTGCTTGCGCGGCTTCACGCCTTCCACGGTCACGAAGCTCGGGCAGAAGCCCTTGATGCATGACTCGTCGGCATTGCACGCGCTCTGGTCGACGCGGCGCTTAAGGCCCAGGTCGGTAGGCTGCGGCAGCAGGGCGGTGCAGTTCGATTGCTCGCCACAGTCGCCACAGCCTTCGCACACGGCCTCGTTGATGAACACGCGCCGGGCGGCCTGCGGAAACTCGCCCTTCTTGCGGCGGCGGCGCTTCTCGGCCGCGCACACCTGGTCGTAGATGAGCACCGACACGCCCTCGAACTCGCGCAGCTCTCGCTGCACCGCGTCCATGTCATCGCGGTGGTGCACGGTGAGCACGAAGCCTTCGCGGTCGGCCGGCAGCACGCTGCGGTCGGCCCAGCGCGTCGGGTCTTCGGCCACCAGTGCAAGGCGCTTCACGCCCTCGGCCGCCATCTGGTGCGCGATGCGCGGCACGTTGATCGGCCCGTCCACCGGCTGGCCACCGGTCATGGCCACCGCGTCGTTGTAGAGGATCTTGTAGGTGATGCTCACACCGGCCGCCACCGCCGCGCGGATCGCCATCGAGCCCGAGTGGTAGTAGGTGCCGTCGCCCAGGTTGGCAAACACGTGCTTGCGCTTGGAGAACCACGCCTGCCCCAGCCATGGCGCGCCTTCGCCGCCCATGTGCGTGGTGGTCTTGTTGTGCTCGGGGTAGATCGCGGTCGCCATCACGTGGCAGCCGATGCCCGCGAGCGCGAGGCTGCCTTCGGGCACCTTGGTCGAGGTGTTGTGCGGGCAGCCCGCGCAGTACCAGGCCGGTCGCGGCGGCGTGGCCACGGCCTTGCCGAGTACCACGTCTTTCGCGTCGAGAATCGCGAGCCGCATGCGGATGCGGTCGCTGGTGTGAAAGCGCGCCACGCGCCCGGCAATGACGCGCGCGATCTGCGCCACCGAAAAGTCGGCCGTGGCCGGCAGCAGCCAGTGGCCACGCGGATGCGCGCCCCATTCGCCCTGTTCGTCGAACTTGCCGATGACGCGCGGGCGCACGTTCTCGCGCCAGTTGTACAGGTGTTCCTTGAGCTGGTATTCGACGATCTGGCGCTTTTCTTCGACCACCAGAATTTCTTCGAGCCCGTCGGCAAACTCGCGGATCGAGTCGGGCTCCAGCGGCCACGGCATCGACACCTTGAACAGGCGGATGCCGATGCGCGCGGCCTCGTCGGCATCGATGCCCAGTTCTTCGAGCGCTTCGAGCACGTCGCGGTACGACTTGCCTGATGCAACGATGCCCAGCCGCGCATTCGGCGAATCGATGGTCACGCGGTTCAGGCGGTTCTCGCGCGCATAGGCGATGGCGGCGTAGATCTTGTAGTCCTGCATCAGCGCCTCTTGCTTGCGCGCCTGCACGCCGAGCGTGTCGGTCGACAGCCGCGCATGCACGCCGCCCGGCGGAAACACGAAGCCTTCGGGCAGCCGCGTGTGCACGTCGAGCGCGCCGGCCGCGATGGAGCCCGAAGACTCGACCGTGTCCGCCAGCGCCTTGAAGCCCACCGGCAGCCCCGCAAAGCGCGACATCGCAAAACCGTGCAGGCCCAGTTCGATGTATTCCTCCACGCTCTGCGGATAGAGCATCGGAATCATCGAGGCCGCGAACAGGTGATCGCTCTGGTTCGGCAGCGTGGAAGACGACGCGCCGTGGTCGTCGCCCGCCACCAGCAGGATGCCGCCATGGGGCGAGGTGCCCGCATGGCTCATGTGCTTGAACACGTCGCCGCAGCGGTCCACGCCGGGCGCCTTGCCGTACCACATGGCAAAGACGCCATCGACCGCGGCCTCGCCGGTCAGGTGCACCTGCTGCGTGCCCCAGACGGCGGTGGCGGCCAGCTCTTCGTTCACGCCCGGCAAGAACTTGACGGCGTTGGCTTCGAGCTGCGGCTGGGCTTTCCACAGCGCTTCGTCCAGGCCACCGAGCGGCGAGCCGCGGTAGCCCGAGACAAAACCCGCTGTGTTCAGGCCGGCCGACTGGTCGCGCCATTTCTGCACGAGCATGAGGCGCACCAGCGCCTGGATGCCGCTGAGGTAGATCCGGCCTTCGGTGGCCGTGTATTTGTCGTCCAGCGCAACGCTGGCCAGTTCGTGGGATGCCATGACTGAAAAAGACTCCGGATAGGACTCGTGGAATGCGCGCGTGGCCCCGGTAGAGGGCCGGCCCGCGAAATGCCTCGCCGGGGTAGACGGCGGGGCACCAACGATTCTTGCGCTTGGCCCGCGGAAAGTGCTTCTTCGTTGAGGCAGGGCGGAGCGATTTCCGGAAGATCTGTCTTTGGCGACGGCCTTTCACCGAAAGGAATTCGGAAGCCTTGCAAACCCCCGCAGGCCCGACAATGTCCGCCCGCGGGCCCGGTGCCCGTCCCCACAACGAGAACGCGATGAGACCCGACCTGGATTCGCTGGCGCTTTTCCTGCGCGCGATTGAGCACGGCAGCCTGTCGAAGGCCGCCGCCGAAAGCCACATGGTGCTGTCGGCCGCGAGCCGTCGCCTGGCGATCCTCGAAAGCCAGCTCGGCGTTGGCCTGCTCAACCGCAGCTCGCGGGGCGTGACGCCCACCGGCGCCGGCGAATCGCTCGCCATGCATGCGCGCCAGATATTGCGCGACGTCGACCGCATGCGCGCCGATCTGTCGGACTACGCGCAGGGCGCCACCGGCCGCGTGCGCCTTCATGCCAATGCATCGGCCATGGGTCAGTTTCTGCCCGACGACGTGGCGAGCTTTCGGCAGCGCTACCCAGAGATTCGCGTGAGCGTGGAAGAGCACCGCAGCGTCTACATCGTGCAGGCCATTCGCGACCGGCAGGCCGACGTCGGCGTGATCACCAGCGAGGCGGCCGACCCGGCGCTGCACTTCATTCCCTACCGCACCGACCGGCTCGTGGCCATCGCGCCCCAGAAGCATCCGTTGCGCGGGCGCGAGGTGTCGTTCGAGGAACTGCTCGACTTCGATTTCGTGGGGCTCGAAGACGACTCCGCCATCTCGCGCACGATGGAAGACGCGGCGATGAGCGCGCGCAAGGTGCTGCGTCTGCGGGTTCGGGTGAAGAGCTTCGAGGCCGTGTGCCGGATGATCGAAGCGGGCATGGGCGTGGGCATCTTGCCCGAGGGGGCGGCGGCGACTTACCGCAAGGAGATGAAGTTGCGCTTCATCAATCTCACCGATGCGTGGGCTTCACGTCGCATGTACCTGTGTACGCGACAGGAGGCGTTGAGTTTTCCGCAGCGTCGGTTGGTGGATCACCTGCTGGCGCGGGGAATGGCCTAGGTTTTTTTCGCGTTGCGATGAGCGCTGCTGTTCAGGGCGGCGCCCACGCCGACGGCGTGCTCCCCTCCGCGAATGTCCCCCGCTTCGCTCCTCCTTTATTTCGCTGCGGGGAGCACACCATCGACGTGAGCGTTCAGCGCAGTCAGTGAACTGGCACGGCACGACATGGCGCCCGTGAAGCCAGTGCGCGGCGCATTGCGGAAGCTGCATTTGTTGGCGCTCGTCGAGACTTCGTGCCGCGCGAAATCGCCACTGCGCCGCGCTCTTCTCTAAAGTGATTGCCCCTGTCACTCAAAACCCCACCAAGGGGACACGGAAGGCGCGACACACACAAAGCACTGAATGTTTGAAGGCTGCTTGCCTCGCGGCAGGTTGTCGGTGCGAAAGCAGCGATGCAAATGCGAGGTATCAAAAGGCGACGGCCGGGGCGTTATCAGCGCCCCGACCGTCTAACCAAGTTCGTGCACACACCTTGGAAGGAACGCACAAAAATGGCTACCAAGACTATAGCCCGGCCTCGCACGCCGGTAGCTTCCGAAGAAAACGCCCAAGACCCGGCGGATCTTCTCGAAAACACCCTCTCTCAACTCGAAGCTCTTCTGTGGGTCTGCCACGGGGAAGACATCGACTGGTGCAGCGGTGAAGGGCCTCGACAACTGGACAACCTGCTTTGGCTCGCGGCAGAACTCGCGCGCAAGGCCAGGGAGCTGTTTCAGATGAGCGAGAAGGCGCGACGCGCAGCGCCTGAGACCGGCGGTTAGTGGCTGGTCTGCGGGTCGCGTGCTTCGCGGCCCGCTCTGGTGAACGGGTTCTTTGGGGTGCGACGGCCGAAGCCTCTGTGATGGAGGGAGTTCGGTTCGATTGAGGTTGCCTGTGGGGTAGGCCTCGGTGGCAGCCATGCGCTCCATGCTGATCGTCGACAGACGATGCGAGCATCGGCTTTGCAGCGGAAACGGACTGTCGCTGCTCAGGGCTAGACTTGCGATTTCGGCCAGTAGCCGACCTTCGGCACCGGCTTGCAGTTGCGACAGAAATAAGAAGATTGGAACAGCATGACGGCTCGCAAAGACGAGGTGACGGTAAACCTACGCGACGTGAGCAGTTCGCTCGAGCTTCAAAATCGGCTCATGGCATCGCTCGACTTCCCAGGGTGGTACGGCCGCAACTGGAACGCCTTCTGGGACGCAATCACGGGTTTGGTGGAAATGCCGCACCAGCTGCGATTTGTCGGCTGGGCTGACTTCGAGAACCGCCAGCCACTTGATGCCAAACAGCTCCGCGAGTGCCTTGCCCAAATGCGAGCCGAACTGCCAACGCTTGCCGCCGCTGTGACCTATGACTAGGGGCAGAACTCGACCATAACCAGACGTTGCTCAGCACAATGCTTTCACTTCGTATCGATCAATTCGAGTTCGACGATCCCGGCAGCGAAGAGTCGCTCGAGATCGATGTATCAAGTCAGTCGAGATTTCCACATCCAGATGTGAAGGCGTTCGTCAGATCAACCGTCGACGTCTCGCATGCGTCGGCGCTTGATGAGCCGATGCCTTTTTATCGAGTGGCAGACAGGGCGTGTGTTAGCGACTACCTTAAGCGCTTTGCCAAGGTCGACGTACCGCCGCATTGCGACTGGCCCACTTACTTGCTATCGAAAGATTCGTGGGACGAGACGCATCTTGTCATTTGCGGGCCGACGACGTTTATTCGCTACCACTGGTCTTCAAGTGCGTAGCCGAGTGCAATCTATGCGGAGCATTTCTGAGCTCATTGAGTGCTATGAGCGGGGCATGTACACCTTCCCATCGTGGTCGAAGGCGCGTCCGGGGAGCCAGGTGTGCTGGCTCAGGAACTGCCCACGCGATTTCTAGACGGCGTTGCTGAGTCAGTTCTTGCACTTCCAGCGAATGCAACGGCTGATGACGCGTTTGTTTTCAAATCAAGTCGCTCTCATGCGGAGGCGTGGTTCAACGGGGCATTGAACTGGAAGCGCTATATCGGTTGCCATCGGTCAAACCACCCTGGCACCTCTCCCTGAAAGCACTGTTTTCGAGTCTCTCGAGCACCACTTGGTCCTCACTCAGCCGGCGCTGTTCGTCTACGGTCGGCCAACACCGGACGTTCGCATGTGGGGCAGAATCTGCGCAACATCCGTCAGTAAGCTCAGCTCTTGGTCTGATCAATTCGAGGGAGAGGCATGAATGTCGAACGAAAGAATCGCCGATAGGCTCCAGGCATTGGCAGCGGCCTTTGATTTGGGAGAGTTGTCTATCCAGTCCTTGGCTACGCAACTGGCTGGGCATGCTGCTGCGCTTGAAGCAATGGACTATCGAAAGATCAAAGAGGCTCAGCAGGTACAGGGCCAGTTGCTACTTGCCGTCGAAACGGGCCGAGAAGGAGAAATTGATCGGCAGACACTGTTGGCATGGCTACGCAACTGGATCTCGGCGATCCCGCACACAAATCCTTGATCTAGGAATCGCGTCGAATCTATTGATGACGGACAGCCCTCGGCCACGAGCCGACGTTTGAAACAATGGCTCCGCTCGGGTCGTCATGCGGCCGAAGAGTGGTACTGACTGACCAGCCGAATGAATTCCCGACACAAGCACTTTATTTCTCGAGTGGAGCTCCACTTGCTTGAAAGCCGTACCCTTGAGGAACTCACTCAAGCCGAGTTCTTGAGCCTGCTTCGAAGTTACAACGCAGTTGGAGCAAGCGAAGAGGCATTCACGACAGCGTTGGTAGCAACTCGAAAATTTCCGGACGATGCGCATCTGCTGCGTTGGCACCGTGACGCAGCGCTTGGGTGGCTGGCCGGACCGGGCAGCATAGCTGCCGAATTTCTGCGCTGTATCGATGAGAACGTTGGACCAATCAGTTTTTGGCGCTTGGCCCTGGCTGACCACTACGTTGGTACAGCCTGGGCAGATGACGAACAAATGTTGGGTTCACTTCCGCCGTGCCCAGAGTGGCTTTCACTCGCAGCAGAGCAGCTTGAATCAGCACAGGCTACGGCTTTTGACTTCGAGCAGTATTGGGGTCCTGGGGCAGACAACATCCAAGCGACATATGAGGCAGTTTTCGATGGCTTGCTACGGTACGAAGAGTTCACTCAGTTACGCCGGTTGCGGTAATAAATCATAGAAATCACCTGCCACAAGCTTGAGGCGCTGTTCATGGTCATGCGTGTGCCCACGCACCTCTTTGCGTCTGCTTCAGAGAATCCTGTATAGCCGCTTCGGGCCCGAAGCGGTCCTTTGATGCGAGAGGTCGACCGACTGCTTTGCAGCGATCGCGGTCTGTCGTCCGTCTGCAATTGAAGTCCGCTTCTTGCTAGCGAACTGCCCTTCAACGCGGCTGCTTCGACTACCAGCGGGAAGAAAAGCTAGCCACAAAAGCCGGGGCGATTCAGTTCGCCCTGTGCTGTTAGCCTTGCATGGTCGGCAGCGCCTCTGCCACGCCAACTCCGGCCATCGCGCCCAATTTTAGAAGTGAACTCACTATGACCAGCCCGCTGTACAACGCCTCCGCTCCCGTCATGCAGCAGATGCTGCGCGCCCTGTCCGACGTGCTCAAGAAGGCCGAAGACCACGCGACGCAAAAAAATATCGATCCAAATGCGCTGCTGCAGGCGCGGCTGTTCCCTGACATGTTTCCGCTGGTACGTCAGGTACAGATCGCCGCAGACTTCTCCAAGGGCATTGCCTCCCGCCTGGCTGGTGCCGAGGTGCCGTCCTGGCCCGACACTGAGGTCAGCTTCGCCGACCTGCAAGCGTTGATCGCCAAAGCTTTGGCCCATATCGGCTCCTTCAAGTCTGAGCAATTTGATTCAAGCGAGAGCCGCGAGATCGTATTGCGCCCCGGCACCCCCAAGGAAAAGAAGCTGACCGCAGGCGCATATCTTCTGCACTATGGACTGCCGCAGTTTTTCTTCCACGTGACCACCACCTATGCCATCTTGCGCCACAACGGTATTGAGATCGGTAAGCGCGACTACATGGGTGCCTACTGACCCAAGACAGACAGGAGTTCAGCCACTCTGGTCACTGCCGCTCGATAGCAACTAGAGCCTCCGTCGCTGCGCGATTTCAGCTAACTGTGGATGGAGGCTTTATCTACCCTGATTTGCCTGGCGCCTGGTCAAAGCTGACCAAATGTCTGCTGCGTTGGTCTGTGAATTACACAGTCGACCCGTTGCGAGCGTTCGACGTTGGTCTGCTGATGGCGGCTATGCAGCGGTAGCCGACATCCCTCGGCTTCGCGCGAGTGGGTACTATCGGCCACTACCAGCCAGTCACCAACTTCGGCTTGCGCGCAGGCCAGCGACTGCTCGGCCACCACTCAAACCCATGCAACGCAAAGACAGCATTCCACGAGAGGCATTGACCCAGGTATTGGGCGCGGTTTACCAAGGCTCACCCGTGGTGATGGAGGCCTATGCCGTGCCCGGCTGCGAACTGATGCAATTCGACGACCAGCCGGCGCTCGAGCAGTTCATCGCCGCCGAACTGGCAGCCGGCCGCCCCACAGCTAATCTGACGCTGCACTATCCCGAGACGGGCGGCCTTGCAGTGCAGGAACGCATCGATCTGAACAATCCCGCCGCCAATGGTGCTACTTGGCGCTACACCCTCGGTGGATGGGGCCTCATACAACTGCAACTCGAATTCCGCCAGCCCGGCTTGGTCGGCTGCCGCATCGCGGTTAACAGCGCTGAACGCGCGCGTGCCTGGGCCAAAACCTACCCCCGCTTGGGCGAACCCGACCTGTGGGATTGGCCGGCGATTGAGAAGCACGCACGACGGCTGATCCGAGTGCTGCGTAAGTACGCATGATTAGCTGGGGCGACGGGTGAAAGACAGCTTTGTGCCGCCGAGGTCGGCCTCCTGAGTTCACGGCCTTGGCCATGCAGCGGTCATTCATGCGCCAGTGTCATCTCGACCCAGTGACCGGTTTCAAGTACCGCTGACCTTGCTGGTCAGCCGGTACGTTCACGATGCCTGCACGTCTGCTGGCCTCGGCCAATTCGGCGCGAACTTGCTTGCGGCTTAAAGAACCCGCAGCACCTCAAACTGCTGTCGGATTGGAGCGACCTGTATCGACACCTCATCACCCTCGCATTTGCCCAGCATTGCCCTAGCCAAAGGCGCTTCGCTGCTGATGACCTGAACAAGCTGAGTGCCGCTGACCAACTTCATGCTGCCCCCATCCGGGCCGAGAAAGAGCTGTTGCTGCTTGTCGTCGGAATCGACCAGGCAGACCAGCGAGCCGAGCTGTATGCCTTTGATGGCGTCGTAGGGAAGCGGGCGGAATCGGCGCCAATTGGCCATCGCCTGGCGTATGGCTTCGGCGCGCCGAGCTTGGCCGGTGGCCAGGTAGGCGGCTTCGAGTCCCAATGTGTCGTATTTGTTTTCGGCGATGTTTTCTTCGTGAGTCGCCGTCTCATGGGCTGCCCGCACTGCCTGCTCGGCTTGCAGCAGGTCTTCGGCGAGCCGTTCCAGCACCTGCTGTTGCAGCAAGAATTTATCCATGACGAAAGGTCGGCATCTCGAACAAGCGGGGGGTAGGTTTTGATTATGAAGGGCGCCAGAACCCTTCGACGCTTCTGTTGGCTGCAGGTTAACTTCAGCCATGGGCCCTGTGCCGCCATAAACCCAGCCGCAGCGGATGTCTGCTTTGCAGCCTGAAGCGGGCATTGAATGCAGTCAGGCCAATGTCGACCGTCGCCCACGCCAGCCTTCGGAGTTCTGTTTGTCCAATGCCCGTCGCTCGCGAATCCGCCGCAGCGGTCGAACCGCCAACGCCACAGCCGCGCTCATCGTGCGAATGACGCCGGGTGCTCCCCGCAGCGAAATAAAGGAGGAGCGAAGCGGGGGACATTCGCGGAGGGGAGCACCCGGTGTCATTCGCATGCACCCCGAATGAACCCCGAATGAACCCACCCCCTAAAGAAAACTAGAAGCGTACTTAGCGCAGCGCTTCAACCAGATCGAGAACCATCCGGTCGCCACCGAACTTCTCGACCCCATGCGTCAGCAGCGCATCGACAGCCTGCGCAATGCCATGGCTCGACGACGACTGCTCCGCCATGTCGTTGTAGTACCCCAGGTCCTTCTTCGCATTCGCCATCGAGAACTTCAGCGAGTCGGTGCTGCCCGTCAGCAGCTTGGGCTTGACGCGTTCCAGCGCCACGCCATTGCCGCCGCCCTTGGCGAGCACATCGACAAACACATCGGGCTTCACGCCGGCGCGCTCTGCGCAGGCCGCAGCCTCGCACAGCAGCGCGACGGTGCCCAGCGACACGAAGTTGTGCAGCAGCTTCATCGCATGGCCCGCACCAATGCCGCCCACATGCGTGATGTTCTCGGCAAAGCAGCGCAGCAGCGGCAGGCACGAAGCCAGCACTTCGGCATCGCCACCCACCAGCAGGTTCAGCCGGCCTTCGGCGGCTTCCTTCGCGGTGCGCGTCATCGGCGCATCGAGAAACTTGCCGCCCTTGGCGCTCACAGCCTCGGCCACCTTGGCGGTGGAGGCCGGCACGGCCGTCGAGCAGTCGATCACTACCGTGCCGGGGCGCAGGGTGCTCAGCGCGCCCTTGTCGCCCAGCATCACGGCCTCGACCTGCGGCGTGCCGGTGACGCAAAGAATCAGCACATCGACCTGCGCGGCCAGCGTGGCGACATCGGCCACCGAGGTGGCGCCCGCCTTCAGCAGCGCGTCGAGCGGCTGGTTGCCCGCGTGTTCCAGCACCGTCAGCTGGTGGCCGTGCTTGACGATGTTGCTGGCGATGCCGTGGCCCATCAGGCCGACGCCGACGAGGCCGACTTTGCGTGGGGTTTGTTGTTCAGTAGTGGTCATGGGTTTGTCTTCATCCGTGTTTGATGGCGATGGTCTTGAGCGTGGTGAATCCGAGCAGGGCCTCGAAGCCCTTCTCGCGGCCGAAGCCGCTGGATTTCACGCCGCCGAAGGGCAGTTCTACACCACCCGCCGCGCCGTAATTGTTGATGAAGACCTGACCGCAGTGCAGCTTGTGGGCCATTCGCAGTTGCCGGCCGCCGTCGCGGGTCCACACGCCGGCGACCAGGCCGAAGTCCGTGCCGTTGGCCAGGCGCACCGCTTCGGCCTCGTCGGCGAAGGGCATCACGGCCAGCACGGGGCCGAAGACCTCGCGCTGCGCGAGGTCGCTGTCGTGCGGCACGTCGCGGAACAGCACGGCTTCCTGGTAGTAGCCGGTGGCCGATGCATTGGGCGACACCGTGCCGCGCGCCGCCACCTTCATGCCGCTCGCCTCGGCGGTCGCGACCATGTCGCGCACCTGGCGGAACTGCTTTTCGTTGATGAGCGGGCCCATGTCCAGGTCTTCCGCCGGCGTGCCCGCGCGCACGGCGGTGAAGCGCTTGGCGAGGCGTTGCACGACCTCTTCATAGATCGACTGCTCCACCAGCACGCGGCTGCCCGCCGAGCAGGTCTGGCCGGCGTTCTGGATGATGGCGTTCACCAGCACCGGCTCGGCCGCGTCCAGGTCGGCATCGGCAAACACGATCTGCGGCGACTTGCCGCCCAGCTCCAGCGTCACCGGGCAGTGGCGCTCGGCGGCGGCCAGGCCCACGCTGCGGCCGGTCATGGTCGAGCCGGTGAACGAGATGTGGTCGATGCCCTTGTGCGCGCACAGCGCGGCGCCGGCTTCCTTGCCGTAGCCGGTCACCACGTTGAGCGCGCCAGCGGGAAAGCCCACCTCGGTCGCGATCTCGGCCAGCCGCAGCAGCGAGAGGCTGGCGTCTTCCGCCGGCTTGACCACGCAGGCGTTGCCCGCTGCGAGCGATGCACCCACGCTGCGGCCCGCGATCTGCATCGGGTAGTTCCAGGGAATGATGTGGCCCGTCACGCCGTGCGGAATGCGCACGGTGAGCACGGTGTAGCCGCGCTCGTAGGGCAGGGTGTCGCCGTGCAGCTTGTCGCAGGCGCCGGCGTAGTACTCCATGTAGCGCGCGAGCGCGGTCGCGTCGTTGCGTGCCACGCGCAGCGCCTTGCCGGTGTCGCGGGCTTCGAGCTGCGCGAGTTCTTCGTGGTGCTGCATGACGGCGGCGCCGAGCTTGGCGAGCAGGCGTCCGCGTTCCAGTGCGGTCGTCGCGCCCCAGGGGCCGTCGAAGTTCTCGCCCATGGCTTTGCGCGCGGCGCGCACGGCCGTGTCCACGTCGCCAGCGGTGCCGCGCGCGATTTCGCCGAATTTCTGGCCGTCGCTCGGGTCGATCACGTCGATGGTGGCGTTGCCTTCGGACGCCACGCGGCGGCCGTCGATGTAGTGGGTGGCTGCGTTGTTGTTGCTCATTGAATCTGTCTCCTTGCGCGCGGCGCCGTGTGGATGCGCCGCGATGTCATTCGTCATTGGGGTTCGGGCCAGGGGCGCTGTGCGTCGCGGATCTGCTCGAAGGCGCGGCTGAACTGCAGCACGCCCAGGTCGTCGAAGCGGCGGCCCGCAATCTGCAGGCCGATGGGCAGGCCCTCGGCCGAGTAGCCGCAGTTGATCGACGCGGCCGGCTGCTCCGACATGTTGTAGGGCACGGTAAAGCCGATGTGCTCCAGCGGCAGCATCGGGTCGTTGGTGGGCGAGGCATGGTCCGCGGGCGCGGGCATGTTCGGCGACACCGGCGAGATCACGAAGTCGTAGCCCTTGGTGGCGGCAACCGTGGCTGCGCGCGTCGCGATGAACTGGCTGTAGGCGTCGAAGATGTGCGCGCCCGAAAAGCCCGCCGCGCTCTCGGCCCACTCGCGGATGTACGGCAGGATCTTCGCGCGCTTGTCGGCCGGCATGGCCTGGATGTCGATGCACGAGCGCATGCGCCAGAAGTGGTCCATGCCCTGCAGCATCTTCGGCGTCATGAAGGCCGAAATTTCTTCGATGTGCGCGCCGGCAGCCTCGATGCGCCTGGCGGCGCGGCGGATGGCCTCGGCAATCTGCGGATCGAGCGGCAGGCCGCAGCCCGCGTCCATGTGCAGCGCCACGCGCTTGCCCTTGAGGAACGACGGATCGACCTCGAAGGCGTTCCAGTCGATGGTGGGTGCGGGCAGTTCCGAGTAGTCGCGGTCGTCGGGTTGCGCGACCGACGCCATCATCAGCGCCGAGTCGGCCACGGTGCGCGTCATCGGGCCGGCGCAGCGGCCCATGTAGGGCGTGCTCAGCGGAATGCGGCCGAAGCTGGGCTTGAGCGTGTAGATGCCGCACCAGCTCGCCGGCAGGCGCAGCGAGCCGCCGATGTCGGTGCCCACGTGCAGCGGGCCGTAGCCTGCGGCAGCCGCCGCACCGGCACCCGCGCTGGAGCCGCCCGGCGTGCGTGACAAGTCCCACGGATTGCGCGAGAGTTCATGAAAACTCGACAGGCCCGACGACAGCATGCCCAGGTCGGGCATCGTGGTCTTGGCCACCAGCACTGTGTCGTCTTCCTTCAGGCGTGCGGCGGGTGGCGAGTCTTGCGCCATCGGTACGAGGTCGTAGGCGGCGGTGCCCAGCGGCATCGGGTCGCCTTCAGTCGCGAGGTTGTCCTTGATGGTCACGGGCACGCCGTCGAGCGTGCCGCGTGGCGTGCCGGCCAGCCAGCGCGCCTCGGAGGCGCGGGCCTGTTCGAGCGCGAGTTCGGGGCGGAAGAGCCATGTCGCATGCAGCTCGGGCTCGTACGCCGCGATGCGCTCATTGACCGAGCGCGTCACTTCCACCGGCGAGAGTTCTTTGCTGCGGTAGGCCGCGTGCAGCTCCTGCACGCCCAGTGCGTAAAGAGGTTTCGTCGTCATCGCATCAACCCCACGAGATCGCGGCCAGGTCGTTCACCACGATCGGCATGCTGGGCCACAGGCCCTTCACTTCCTTGCGCGCGATGGTCGGGAACACCGCCTGGTACAGGAAGCCGTTGACCGCATCGGTGGCCAGCTGGCGCTGCGCCTCGGCCAGCAGGTCGGCGCGGCGCTTCTTGTTCTCTTCGTTCTGGATGGTGACGAACAGGTCGCGAAACTTCTTCGAGTCGTAGCCCCAGTAGTAGTCGGGCTCGGTGTACTTCACCAGGTCGAAGGGCTCCACGTGCGCCACCATCGTCAGGTCGAAGTCGTGTGCGCCGCCGAAGGTGCCGCTGAGCCACTGGGCCCATTCGACGTTCTGAATCTTCACGTTGATGCCGATCTGCGCCAGTTGCGCCGCGATCATCTCGCCGCCCTGGCGTGCGTACGAAGGTGGGGGCAGTTGCAGGCGCAACTCGAGCGGCGTCTTCACGCCGGCCTCGGCCAGCAGCTTCTTCGCCTTCTCGATGTCGAAGGGGTTCATCGAAGTCGTGTCGATGAAGCCCGGCGCACCCATCGCATAGTGGCTGCCGATGGGCTTGCCGAAGCCGTCCGCCGCGCCCTGGATGATCGCGTTGCGGTCGATGGCCGCCAGGATCGCGCGGCGCACGCGCACGTCGTCCAGCGGTTTCTTGCGGTTGTTGATGGTCAGGATCACCTTGCCGCGCGTGCCCACCTCGATCACCTGAAAGCGCGGGTTGCCCTTGAACTGCGCCACCGAACGCGTGCCAGCGCGCGGGAAGATGTCGATGTCGTTCGCCATCAGCGCGGCGGTCTGCGCGGCGGTGTCCGACATGAAGCGGAAGATGAAGCGCTCGGTCTTCGCGAAGTTCGGGTCGCGATACGTCGGCGACTTCACCAGCGTGCACGAGGCGCCGCGCTGCCACGCACTGAGCTTGTACGGTCCGGTGCCCACGGGCGCGGTGACGTTGGTGTCGGCGCTCTTGGGCTCGACCAGGCAGGCGGTCGACTGGCCCAGCATGAACGGCAGGTCGGGGTTGGGCAGCGTGCTGTTGACGCCAACGGTGTGCTCGTCGAGCACCACGGTGCCGATCTCGCTGAAGAAGCGCTTGTCCTTGTTCGTGCTCTTGGCGCCGCCCGCGCGGTCGAACGAGAACTTCACGACGGCGGCGTTGAAGGGCTGCCCGTTCTCGAAGCGCACGCCACGGCGCAGCTTGAAGACGAAGGTCTTCATGTCCGGCGACGACGACCAGCTCTCGGCCAGCATCGGCGTGACCGAGCCGTCGGCGTTGACCTTGGTGAGCGTCTCGAAGATGTTGTATTGCGTGATCTCGGCAATGGCCGACGCGGCGCCCGTCGTCGGGTCCATGCCCGGCGGTTCGAGCGGCATGCCGATGGTCAGCGTGTTCTTGCCGGCCTGCGCGCGGGCCTGCGGCAGGAAGACGCCCGGGATGGCCGCGGCCATGGCGGAGGTCATGACGGTGCGTCGCTTCAACATTCGATAGCTCCTGGAAGTGAGAGAGAAAGAAAGACCGCCGCGCGCCTAGCGCGACGGCGTGTGCAGAACGGCCGACAGCAGGGTGCGCGTGTAGGGGTGCTGGGCGTGCGCGAACAGGTCGGCGGGCTTGCCGCGCTCCACGATGCGGCCCTTGAAGACCACGCAGACTTCGTCGCACAGGTGGTTGACCACCGCGAGGTCGTGGCTGATCAGCAGGTAGCTGATGCCGAACTGCTGCTGCAGGTCCTGCATCAGATTGAGCACCTGGGCCTGCACCGACACATCGAGCGCGCTCACGGGTTCGTCGGCCACGATGAGTTTGGGTCGAGTGATCAGTGCACGTGCGATCGCGATGCGCTGACGTTGGCCGCCCGAGAACTCGTGCGGGTACTTGTCCATGTCGGTGGTGCGAAGGCCGACGGCGGCGAGTGTTTCGGCGGCGCGTTCGCGTTGAACCGCGCGGCTGGTTTCGGCCAGCGCTTCGAGCGGCTCGGCGACGATGCGTGCGACGGTCTGGCGCGGATCGAGCGAGCCGTACGGGTCTTGAAACACCATCTGGAAGTCGCGCCGCGCAGTGCGCAGCTCGGCCTTCGACAACGCATGCAGGTTGCGGCCTTCGAGCGAGACAGTGCCCGAAGTGGGCGTGTCCAGCGCCATCACGAGGCGCGCGATGGTCGACTTGCCGGAGCCCGATTCGCCGACGATGCCGACACTCTTGCCGGCTTGTACATCGAAGCTCACGCCGTTGAGCGCCTTCACTGTCGGCGGCGGGCCGAAGAGTTTTTCGCGCGGCAGCGCGTAGTGGCGGTAGAGGTTGTTCACGGACAGCAGCGGCTGGCCGGGTGTGGCGCGCGTCGTCGGCTGGCTCATGCGGTGGCCGCCTTCGCATTCAGTGCCGCGATCTCCGCAAGCCGCAGGCAGCGCACCGCGTGACCATTCGGCAGCATCGTGGCGGGCGGTCGCGTGCTCTGGCACAGGTCGATGGTGTGGGCGCAGCGGCCCGCGAAGCCGCAACCACGGGGCAGGTCGACCAGTTCGGGCACGCTGCCGCGGATCGTCGGCAGCCGGCCGGCACGCAGCGCGCCGATGGCGGGCCGTGCCGCGAACAGGCCGCGCGTGTAGGGGTGGGCGCGACCGGCAAAGACCACGTCGGTCGGGCCGCTCTCGACCGCGCTGCCGCCGTACATCACGAGCATGCGATTGACGCTGTTGGCGATCACGCCGAGGTCGTGCGAGATCAGGATCATCGCCATGCCCATCTCCTTGACCAGCCCCTGGATCAGGTCGAGCACCTGCTTCTGGATGGTCACGTCGAGGGCAGTGGTCGGCTCGTCGGCAATCAGCAGGTCGGGACCGCAGGCGAGCGCCATCGCGATACCGATGCGCTGGCGCTGGCCGCCCGAGAACTGATGCGGGTACGCGTCCAGACGCGAAGCCGCATCGGGAATGCCCACGCGGTCGAGCAGGCCCAGGGCTTCCTTGCGGGCCTGCGCTTTCGTCAGGCCGCGATGCAACTGCAGCGGCTCGCCGACCTGGCGCGCGATGGTGTGCACCGGGTTCAGTGCCGTCATCGGCTCCTGGAAGATCATGCCGATGCGGTTGCCGCGAATCTGGCACATCTGCTTTTCAGGCAGGCCGACCAGTTCCTGGCCGTCGAGCTTGATGCTGCCGGTGACGTCCGCCGTCGAGGGCAGCAGGCCCATCAGCGACATCACGGTGATCGACTTGCCGCAGCCCGATTCGCCGACGATGCCCAGCGTTTCGCCGCGCTCCAGCGAAAACGAAATGCCGCGCACGGCAAGCGCGGGCCCGCGCTGCGTCTGCAGGCCGATCTGGAGGTTGTTGACTTCGAGGAGGGGCATAGGGCTTAGCGGGCGCGGGCGAGGCGGGGGTCGAGCAGGTCGCGCAAGCCATCGCCCAGCAGGTTCAGGCCCAGCACCGCCAACGCGATGGCCATGCCGGGGAAGACCGCCAGCAGCGGCTGCTGGAACATGAGGGTCTGTGCCTCGCTGAGCATGCGGCCCCACGAAGGTTGTGGTGGCTGCGTGCCCAGGCCGAGGTAGGAGAGGGCGGCTTCGGCCAGGATGGCAATGGCGAAGCGGATCGTGATCTGCACGATCAGCACCGCCGAGATGTTCGGCAGCACGTGCTGCATCGTGATCGAGAACGGTCCCTTGCCGCAGGCACGTGCGGCGGCCACGTACTCGCGCGACCAGATGGCATTCGCCGAAGCGCGCGTAATGCGCGCAAACGTCGGGATGTTGTAGATGCCGATCGCGACGATGGCATTCACGATGCCTGCGCCGAACACGGCCGTCATCATGATGGCCGAGAGGATCGCGGGAAAGGCCAGCGTGAAGTCCGAAAGCCGCATGACCGCTTCCTCGACCCAGCCGCGTCTGGCGGCGGCCAGCAAGCCGAGGGCGGTGCCGACGACAAGGCCGATGCCCACGGCGATCACGCCCACGAGGATGGAGGCGCGCGCGCCGACCAGCAGCAACGAAGCCACGTCGCGGCCGAATGCATCGGTGCCGAGCCAGTGCGAAGCCGAAGGCGCCTGCATCTTGTTCGCCATGTCCATCGCATAGGGCGACCACGGCGTCCAGACGAAGGACACGAGCGCCGCAAGCAGAAGAAGGGCGGCGAGCACGCCGCCGATGACGAAGCTGCGGTGCTGCGAGGCGCGGCGCCAGAAGCCCGGCACCTTGAGCGCGGCGGCGCTCGGAGCTGTGATGGTGCTCATATGTCGCTGGCCTTGATGCGCGGGTCAATGACGGCGTAGAGCACGTCGACTACGAAGTTCACGATGACCACGAGCGCCGCAAGCAGCATCACGCAGTTGCGCACCACGATCAGGTCGCGGTTGCTGATGGCTTGGAAGATGAGCCGGCCCAGGCCCGGCAGGTAGAACACGTTCTCCACCACGATGGTGCCGGCGAGCAGTTCGGAGAACTGCATGCCCATCACGGTGATGACGGGGATCATCGCGTTGCGCAGTACGTGCGTCCACAGCACCATGCGTTGCGACACGCCTTTGGCACGCGCGGTACGCACGAAGTCTTCGCGCATCACTTCGAGCACCGCTGAGCGCGTGATGCGCGCAAGGATCGCGGCCTGCACCACGGCCAGCGACAGGGCCGGCAGCAGCAGCGACTTGATGCCCGCGAAGAAGCCTTCGCCCCAGCCCTCGAAGCCGCCTGCGGAGAACCACTGCAGCTGCACCGAGAACACGAGGATCAGAAGAATCGCGAACCAGAAATTGGGAATGGCGATGCCCACCTGCGCCATGCTCATCAGGCCGACGTCGCCGAGTTTGTTATGACGTGCGGCGGCAGTCACACCCACCAACAGCGCAATCACGATGGTGATGGCCATTGCAAGCAGCGCAAGCGGCACGGTCAGTGCGAGTCGTTCGAGGATCAGGTCGAGCACGGGCGAGCTGTAGGCGTAGCTGTCGCCCAGGTTGCCGGTAAGCAGGCCGCCGATCCAGTGCCAGTAGCGTGTCCATGCCGGCAGGTCGAGACCGAGCTTCGTTGCCAGTGCCGCGACGGCTTCAGGCGACGCGTCCGGGCCCATGAGCATCTGTGCCGCATTGCCCGGGAGAATTTCCAGCACCAGGAACACGATGATCGACGCACCGATCAATGTGCCGATGAGTGTCAATGTGCGCTTGAGCAGGAACAGGCCCATGTCAGTGGCTCCGCCTCTTGTGTTGCTGGATGCACGGGAGCGGGTTCATTCGGGACGAGTGCGAATGACACCGGGTGCTCCCCTCCGCGAATGTCCCCCGCTTCGCTCCTCCTTTATTTCGCTGCGGGGAGCACCCGGTGCCATTCGCACTTGGGCACGCGGCTGGTGCGCAGCCGATCAACGACTGCTCCGCATAACGCTCACGCTGGCGGTGTGCTCTGCGCAGCGAAATAAAGGAGGAGGGGCGCGAAGCGCCCCGGGGGACATTCGCGGAGCAGAGCACGCCGTCGGCGTGGGCGCGCCCTGAACGACGCACTCCACGCCCCAACAGCACAACGCGAAGAACTGAAGGGCAAGGCGTCATGCCGAGATGCATTCAGCGATGGCACGCCCCACGTCCACGGTGGAAGCCGTACCGCCCATGTCGCGTGTGCGCGGACCTTCGCTCAGCACCGTCTCGATCGCCGAGATCACCGCCGCCGAGGCTTGCGCATACACCGGGTCGTTGTTGCCCAGATGGTCCAGCATCAAAGCGGCCGACCAGATCTGGCCGATCGGATTCGCGATGCCCTTGCCCGCGATGTCCGGCGCCGAGCCGTGCACCGGCTCGAACAGCGACGGAAACTTGCGCTCCGGGTTCAGATTGGCCGACGGCGCAATGCCGATGGTGCCCGTGCAGGCCGGGCCCAGGTCGGACAGGATGTCGCCGAACAGGTTGGAGGCCACCACCACGTCGAACCAGTCCGGGTGCTGCACGAAATGCGCGCACAGGATGTCGATGTGGTACTTGCTCGTCGCCACGTCGGGGTAGCGCGTGGCGATCTCGGCCAGGCGCTCGTCCCAGTAGGGCATGGTGATCGAGATGCCGTTCGACTTGGTGGCGGCCACCAGGTTCTTGCGCTTGCGGCGGCTGGCGAGCTGGAACGCGTAGTCGATGATGCGGTCCACGCCGGTGCGGGTGAACACCGCTTCCTGGATCGCCATCTCGCGCGGCGTGCCTTCGAACAGGCGCCCGCCCACCGAGGTGTATTCGCCTTCGGTGTTCTCGCGCACCACCAGGAAGTCGATGTCGCCGGGCTTGCGGTGCGCCAGCGGGCCGGGCACGCCGGGCATCAGGCGCACGGGGCGCAGGTTGACGTACTGGTCGAAGTCGCGGCGGATCTTGATCAGCAGGCCCCACACGGCGATGTGGTCGGGCACCTTGTCGGGTGCGCCCACCGCGCCGAAGTAGATGGCATCGTGGCCCTGGATCTTGTCGGCCCAGTCGGCCGGCATCATCAGGCCGGTGCGCACATAGTGGTCGGAACCCCAGTCGAAGTGGTCGTACGAGAAGTCGATGCCGAAGCGGCGACCGACCGCGTCGAGCACGCGAAGCCCTTCGGGCATGACCTCGACGCCGATGCCGTCTCCGGGAATGACGGCAATCCTGTGCTTTTTCTGCATTGACTCTACCTGTTCCAAAAATCGTTTCGATGGGGTGCCGGCGCTCGTGACGCAGGACCATCGAAAAATTCTAGGAGCGGGGGTGGGCTGCCGGCTCGGGGTTGGCACCCACTTGGCATTGACAAAATCAGAAGGCGGGAAAAGGCGGTTTCACCGAGGGATCGCCCGTTTTTCTGTCATAAAAGTGTCTTGGTCTTCTGAAATTGAGAAGGCAGCGGGCACTGGCCGGAGCCCGGCTGGAACCCGGCCAATGCCGCGCGCTGAACCCTTCATGAAGGTTTTCTGAATTTCACCGCAAGGCCTCCCAGATACTTGGCGCGCTCGCGACACCCTCGCCCGGGGCAGGTCGCCAGGAGATCCAAGAATGTTTTGCTTGCCGAGAACAACGCCGCATCGCGGCCGCTGCGCACGCGCGAAGAGCGGCACGCGGTGATGCAGGCGCTTGCCCGGCGATGGGAGCGGTGGGCCCAGCCTTCGCTGGTGCGGCGACTGCTGCTGGCCCAGATCGGCGTGGTGGCGTTGCTGTGGAGCCTGACGGTCGCGCTCTTCCTGTACGACTCCAATTCGGTGCCGGAGCTGGTGCGCTACGACAAGGTCTACGACCTCATCATCACGACCGCGCAGAACCTGGCGGCCTCGCCCGACCGGCAGCAGGAAACCCTGCGCGCCTTCGACCTGACATTGCTGGAAACCTCGGGCGACCTCAGCTCCACCGCGGACAAGGCGCCCATCATGCAGATATGGCAGGAGGGCGTGCTCATCTACAACTCCAACGCGGGCGTGCCGGTGATGATGAACTCGGCGCCCGGCCGGGTCGAGACGATCCGCGTCGGCGACCATGAATGGCGCGCGCGCACGATGACCTCGCCGCTTCTGGACACCCGCGTGATGCTGGCCGAGCCGAAGATCTGGCGCTTCAACTTCACCATCGAGAACCGCAGCTACTACCTGCTGCCGCTGGTGATCAGCCTGCCTTTTCTGATTTTTCCGGCATGGCTGTCGGTGATGCTCGCGCTGCGGCCCTGGCGGCGCGTCACGGAAGAAACCGCCGCGCGCGGCCCGGCCGACCTGACGCCGTTGTCCTTCGAGCCGAAGCACAAGGAACTGCGGCCGCTGGTGCGCAGCATCAACGACCTGTTGCGCAGCGTGCGCGACCGCGCTGCGCGCGAGCGCGGGCTGATCGCCGATGCGGCCAATGAACTGCGCACGCCGCTCGATGCGATGCGCGTGAACGTGGAAGCGCTGAAGGAGCAGACCGACGACGCGGGCCAGCGCGAACTGATGGGCAACCTGCTGCGAAGCAACGACCGCGCCTCGCGCCTCGTGGGCCAGTTGCAGGAGCTGATGCGCAGCGACGAGATTCCGCAGGACGCCTTGCCCACCGTGCTTGCGCTCGACGCGCTGGTGCAGGACAGGATCTCGCTGGTCGAAGGCCTGGCCGGTGCACGCGGCATCGTGCTGGACTTCATGTCCGAAGGGGCCGCGCCCGTGTTCGGCGAGCGCGAGAGCCTGATCTCGATGATCAGCAACATCGTGGAAAACGCCATCAAGTACAGCCCGGACGGCGGCAGGGTGACGGTGCGCATCGCCCGCGAAGGACCGATGGCGGTGCTGCGCGTGACGGACCAGGGCCCCGGCATTCCGCCCGCCTTGCGCGAGCGCGTGTTCGACCGCTTTTTCCGTAACCCCGACCAGACGCAATCGGGCAGCGGGCTGGGCCTGGCGATCGTCAGGTCGGTGCTGGGCAAGCACAACGGCCGCATCGCGCTGGACACCAACCCGCAAGGCAGCGGGTTGCATGTGACGGTGTGGCTGCCGCTCTCGCTGGCCTGACAACCGCTTCGCCCCCTCGTACCATGGGGGCCATGCGAAAACTTTCACTCCCCACCGGCGGCGAGATGCCGGTTCTCGGTCTCGGCACCTGGCGCATGGGCGAGGTGGCCGGTCGTCGCGCGGCCGAGGTGGCCGCCGTGCGCGAGGCCATCGGCATGGGCTACCGGCTCATCGACACGGCCGAGATGTATGGCGAGGGCGGCGCCGAGACGGTGCTCGGGCAGGCCATTGGCGAGGCGCTGCGCGCGGGCGATGTGCAGCGCGAAGAGCTCTTCATCGTCAGCAAGGTCTATCCGCACAACGCGAGCCGTCGCGGCACACGCGATGCCTGCGAACGCAGCCTGAAGCGGCTGGGCCTCGACGCCATCGACCTCTACCTGCTGCACTGGCGCGGCAACCATCCGCTGGCCGACACGGTCGAGGCGATGCAGGCGCTGGTTGCCGGCGGGCGCATCGGCCACTGGGGCGTGAGCAACTTCGACACCGACGACATGGAAGAACTGATGCAGGCCACAGGCGATGGCCCCGGCTGCGCCGCAAACCAGGTCTATCTGTCGTTGGGTGAGCGCGGCCCCGAGTTCAGCCTGCTGCCCTGGCAGCGCGAGCGCGGCATGCCGCTGATGGCCTACAGCCCGATCGACCAGGGCGCGCTGGCCGAAGACGATGCGCTGGGAGAACTGGCGGTGCGGCTCGGCGTGACCGCCGCACAACTCGCGCTGGCCGCGGTGCTGGCGCGGCCCGGTGTCATCGCGATTCCGAAGGCGGTGCGCAGTGCACACCTGAAAGAGAACCTGGCCGCTGCCGCATTGAAGCTCGATGCGGCCACGCTGGCTGAACTGGACCGCCTGCATCCGCCGCCGCGCCGCAAGACGCCGCTGGCAATGATCTGACGTGGCCCTGCGGCGCACGACATGAGCGACGACTCCCCGAGCCAGGACCCGGCGCTGCTGCGCCGCCTGCTGCGCGCCAAGGACCGGATGGACGCGGCTTCGTCCGAGGACTGGCCGGTTCATCGGCTGGCGGATGTGAGCGGTGTTTCCGAAGCCCACTTCGCCCGCTCGTTCAAGGAGGCCTTCGGCGTTCCGCCGCACCGGTATCTGCTGACGCTGCGCATCGAGCGCGCGACGGCGCTGCTGCGCGACACCGACCTGCCCATCACCGAGATCGCATTCCACACGGGCTGGGAAAGCCTGGGCACCTTCGGGCGCACCTTTCGCGACATCACCGGCGAGAGCCCGAGCGCGATGCGTGCGCGCGCACGGGCCGAGGCGGGCGAGCCCGGCCGCGTGCCCCTGTGCATCCTCGGCGCGGCGCAACGGCCCGACCTGATCACAGCAGTTTCGGAGAAGCGGCGCCGGGAGGCCGCCGATATAAACAGGCCACACAACAAGGAGTCTTCATGAGTCAAGGTGTTCAAGTGGTGGGCCTGTATGTTCGCGATCAGGACGAAGCGCTCGCGTTCTATGTCGACAAGCTCGGTTTTCATGTCCACACCGACGTGCGCAACGGAACGTACCGTTGGCTCACGGTCCAGCATCCGGAGCAGCCGCTGTTCCAGCTCGGGCTGTTCACGCCGGGGCCGCCGGTCCTGGATGCGGCGACAGCGCAGACGCTGAACGCGATCGTGGCCAAGGGCGCGATGCCACCGCTCGTGCTGAGCGTGACCGATTGCCGCGCGGCCCATGCGCAGATGACCGCCCGGGGCGTGGAGTTCACGCAGGAGCCGGTGGCCCGCTTCGGCACGGTGGATGCGGGTTTTCGGGACCCGTCGGGCAACGGGTGGAAGATGATCGAGGCGCGGCAATGAGCCCAGCGAACCCCAAGGTCGATCCCTATTTTTCGAAGCCCGGGCCCTGGCAGGCCGAACTCGAATTGCTGAGGGGCATCCTCCTTGGCTGCGACCTCACTGAGGAACTCAAGTGGGGCAAGCCCACCTATACCTTCGGCGGCAGCAACATCATCTTGATCATGCCGCTGAAGGAAAGCTGTGCGCTGCTTTTCCTGAAGGGCGCGTTGCTGGAGGACCCTCAAGGCCTGCTCGTGCAGCCCGGAGAAAACTCGCAATCGGCCCGCCAGATGCACTTCACGTCAGCGGCTGAAGTCACGAAGCTGAAGGCTGCGGTAAAGCGCTATGTGAAGCAGGCCATCGCCGTCGAAGAGGCCGGCCTGAAGGTGCAGTTCAAGAAAAGCACGGACCTGGTCTATCCCCCGGAATTCCAGAGCAGGCTCGACAAGAACTCCGCCTTGCGCGAGGCATTCCATGCCTTGACGCCGGGGCGCCAGCGGCAATATCACATCTATTTCACAGGGGCCAAAAAAGCGGAGACCCGGGAGGCCCGGGTCGAGAAAGCCCTGCCGCTGATACTCGACGGCATGGGCCTGAACGATCGTTGAGCAGGTCGGCACAGGCCAGGGCCGTGCCTTCCTCCTCTTCTTCTTTTTCTAGTGCGCGTCGGCGTGCTTGGCCGCAGCAATCACCGCCTGCTCATCGTGCTTCGCACCATTGAGGAACAGGTTCAGCAGCACCGCCGCAATCGACGCCAGCAGGATGCCCGATTCGATCAGCGAGTGAATGGCATGCGGCATCCACTGCTTGAAGTTGGGTGCGATCAGCGGAATCATGCCGATGCCGATGGACACGGCGACGATCATCGCGTTGTGGCGGTTGGTCTTGAAGTCCACGCCCGAAAGAATGCGGATGCCGGTGGCGGCCACCATGCCGAACATCACGAGGCCCGCGCCGCCCAGCACCACGGTGGGCAGCGACTCCACCAGCGCGGCCATCTTCGGCAGCAGGCCCAGCACGATCAGGATCACGCCGCCGGCCACGCACACATAGCGGCTCTTGATGCCGGTGACGGCGACAAGGCCCACGTTCTGCGAGAAGCTGGTGTACGGAAAGGTGTTGAAGATGCCGCCGATCAGCGTGCCCAGGCCGTCGGTGCGCAGGCCGCGGGCCAAGTCTTTCTGGTCGATCTTGCGGCCGGTCATTTCGCCGAGCGCGAGGAACATGCCGGTGGATTCGATCATCACCACGATCATGATGAGCGTCATCGTGAGGATCAGGATCGGGTCGAACTGCGGCATGCCGAAGTGAAAGGGCAGCACGATGTCGACCCAGGCGGCCTTGCCGACCTTCTCGTAGGTCATGAGCCCGGTGGCCGACGCCACCACCGCGCCGATCACGATGCCCAGCAGCACCGAGATGTTGGCGACGAAGCCCTTGGCGTACTTCACGATCAGGAGGATCGACACCAGCACCAGCGCGGCCACGCCGAAGCCCGAGAGGTCTGCGTACTTGGGGTTGGGCACCGTGGGCATGATCGCGAAGCCCTTGGGCACGGCGGGAATCGAACTGCCCGGCGAGGTGACCTCGGCCAGCCACTTCGCATACACCGGGTCGACCAGCGCGGGCGCCGTCGGGCCCACCGGGTTGCCGAAGATCCAGTTGATGCCCACGCGCATCAGGCTGATGCCGATGACCGCGATGATGGTGCCGGTGACCACGGGCGGAAAGAAGCGCAGCATGCGGCTCACGAGCGGCGCGATCAGTATCGACACCACGCCCGCGCCGATGATGGCGCCGAACAGCAATTGCGCGCCGTTCTGCCCCGGGTTGGCGTTGGCCATGGCGACCATGGGCGCGACCGAGGCGAAGGTCACGCCCATCATCACCGGCAGCTTGATGCCGAACCACTGCGTGGCGCCCAGCGCCTGGATCAGCGTGGCGATGCCGCAGCAGAACAGGTCGGCCGAGATCAGCAGCGCGACTTCATCGGGCGAGAGCTTGAGCGCGCGGCCGACGATCAGCGGCACCGCGACGGCGCCCGCGTACATCACCAGCACGTGCTGCAGGCCGAGGGCGGCGAGCTTGCCTGAGGGCAAACGCTCGTCCACGGGGTGAACTGTTGAGGAAAGGGTATCGCCCGTCATCGTTGTCTCCTGCTGCTGCGAGGGGAGAGGCGGCGCGACACGGTATTGCCATGACGCACACCTCATTGTGTACGCCAAACTGTATACAACTTATGCAACAATCCGGACTCGGAAAAACCCGAATCCGGCCGGGTGCTTTACGTGAGCGTTTAGGTACGCGGTTACGTGCGCGGCCGGGGCTCGCGCACCGTGAGGCCCGACGCGGTGTGCTTGGCCTCGTGCTTGGCAATGGCCGCCTCGCTGGCCACGTCTTCGGCGTGCCTGAACATGTCCGGCGGAATGCGCACCGCGCCAATGGAGAGCGTGGCGCAGGGCGTGAAGCGCAGCACGCCCTGCCGGTCTTCACCTTCGACGCCACCCGCCAGCCTGTCCGCCTCGTCGTAGAGGCCGGGGGCCTGCCGGTTGAAGTCGTCGATCAGCCGCGTGCAGCGCTGCCGCCAGTCGGGGCTTTGGTACAGCACCAGGAAGTCGTCGCCGCCGATGTGGCCGACGAAATCGCGGTGCGGGTTGGCGTGCTGCGTCGCCAGGCGCGCGAGCAGCAAAATCATTTCGTCGCCGCGCCAGTAGCCGTAGTGGTCGTTGAACACCTTGAAGTTGTTCAGGTCCGCATAGCAGGCGACAAAGTCGGCGCGGCCTTCGAGCAGGCGCGCGATGTGGATGTTGATGGGGATGTTGCCCGGCAAAAAGGTCAGCGGGTTGGCGTGCCGCGCGGCCTCGATGCGCGCCTCGGTCACGGCGCGCACCAACTGGTCGCCGGTGCCAAGGCCCGCATAGCGTTTTTTCTCCGTGACGATGAAGCCTTCGCTCAGGTAGCGCTGGTCTTCCGACATCAGGATGCCGAGCAGGCTCTCGACGTTTTCCTCGCGCTCCACGATGCGCGGCGAGAGGCTGCCGTACAGCAGGCAGGGGCGGCGCCCGTGCACCTCGCGAAAGTACATCCTCGCGTAGTCGTTCATGAACGACTGCCGGTTGATCAGCGCCACGGGACGCCCCTGCTCGACCACGGCAAGCGCATGCAGGTCGGGGTGCTTCTGGAAGATGGCCGAGACCTCGTCGATCGGCGTCTGCGGACTCAGCGCCGGCGCCTGGATGACCGACAGGCCGCGCAGCACGTTGGGCTGCGACGGCTGCGAGGCATGCGGCATCACCGCGATGCGGGCGTCGTGGATGGCGGCCGTCACGGGCTCGGGCAGCGAGGGCTGCAGCGCGGGCGCCGGCCGGCCGAACAGGTAGCCCTGGCCGTGGGCAATGCCGAGGTCGCGCAGCACGCGCAGGTCCTTGGCGTCTTCCACGCCTTCGGCCACCAGCTCGGTGCCCAGTGCGTTGCCCAGGCCGACGATGGCGCGCACCAGCGCCACGCTTTGCGGGCTGCTCGCGATGCCCTGGGTCAGCAGCTTGTCGATCTTCACGAAATCGGGTTGCAGGTCTTTCCAGCGCCGCAGGTTCGAATGGCCTTCACCGAAGTCGTCGAGCGCCAGGAGTGCGCCCAGCGCGTGCAGCGCCTTGACGGCGTGGCGCAGCGCCTCGGGGTTGACGGCCGCGCGTTGCTCGGTGAGTTCCACCGTCACGTCGCGGGCCGAGATGTCGCAGTGCGCGAGCATGCGTTCGAGCCAGCAGGCCGTGCCCACGCCGCCCATGGCCGCGACCAGCGCGTCGGCGCTCATGTTCACGAAAAGCCGCCCCGGCTTGGGGAACTGGCCCCAGTGCGTGAAGATGACTTCCACGCAATGCAGCTCGAACTCGGTCAGCCGCGATTCGCTGGCCGCTTGCGCGAGCAGCGCCAGGGGACAGTGGAGTGGGGTGCCGACGGGGCCGCGTATCAGGGCTTCATGGCCGAAGATCGTTCCCTGGCGCAGGTCCACGATGGGCTGGAAAACAGGGTAGACCGCGGGATGCGAGGCAGGGGTGTCGCTGGGCCGAATGTGCCGGGGCATGCTGTTGGGATGTTCGTCGGTGGCGCATCCGCAAGAAGAAAGTATGCGGTGCCTGTCCGGGCAGCAGCATGACGCGGTTCTGTGACAGTCGCACGGGCCCGCCGGCCGTGTCGGCGCAACGCCGTGGCGTCAGGCCAGCAACGCCTTGACCAGGTCGAGCTGGCGGTCGGGCTTGTCTGTGCCCAATTCGAGGCTGGCCTCGATGCGTTCGAGGTGGTCGATCATGCTGGTCACCGCGGCTTCCACGTCGCCCTTGCGGCACAGGCGAAGAAAGTCGGCGTGCTCGTCCGAAGAGCAGTGCGGATCGTTCGACGAGTGGTAGAGCATCGCAATCAGCGAGCTGCGCGCCACCAGCTCGCGCACCAGTTCGGCCAGCGTCTTGTTGCCGGTGGCCTCGGCCAGCGCCACGTGGAAGTCGCCCAGCAGTTTTTCGCGCACGGTGCCCGTGGTGGTGGTCTGGCGCAGCGCGGCGCGCTCGAACTTGATGTGCTGCTCCAGCACCTGGTAGTCGCGCGGCCGTGCATTGGCGATGAACAGGCGCACCACTTCGCTCTCGAGAATGCGGCGCACCGTGAACACTTCGCGCGCTTCTTCCACCGAGGGCTGGCAGACAAAGGCGCCCTTGTCGGGAATCATCTCGATGAGCTTGTCTTTCGACAGCATCAGCAGGGCCGCGCGCACCTTGGTGCGGCTCACCGAGTAGACGCGGCCCAGCGCCTCTTCACGCAGCCAGGTGCCGGGCGGCAGGCGCTTTTCGACGATCGCGGTGGCGATGTCGTTGGCGATGCTTTCGATGGAGCTGTTTTTGTCGGCTGCGGCCGCTGCAACGGCGCTACCGTTGTCGGCGAGAGCCGCGGTTGCAGGGGAGGCGGAAGATTTGGAGCTGGCGCGGGGCATGCGCAGATTGTGGCCCAGCGAGCGATGGAGGCTGTGGCGGTGCCTGTATCACCCGACGAGGGTGAAGCCTTCGAGCGCGCCCTTCATGGTCTTGGGCAGTGGCCGCGCAAGCTCGCCGCGCTTGCTGGTGCGCAGCTTCAGCGTGACCAGCGACTCGATGAGCTTGGTGCCTGCGGCCACGCCGTCGATCACTGGCACGCCGAGCAGTTCGCTGATGTGCTCGCACAGGTCGGTCATGCCGGCGCAGCCGAGTACGATGCAGTCGGAGCCGTCTTCTTCGAGCGCGCGCCGGCATTCATCGACGATGCGTTCGCGCGCACGCGAGCCCGGCTCTTCGAGTTCGAGCACCGGCAGTTCGCAAGCGCGCACGTTGGCGCAGAAGCGTTCCATGCCGTAGATCTCGGCCAGGTGCCAGGCCTGTCCCATGGTGCGGCCCAGCGTGGTCACCACGCTGAAGCGGCTGCCGATCATGCTGGCCAGGTGCATCGCTGCTTCGGCAATGCCCACGACCGGGCCGCGCGCGAGTTCGCGGGCGGCCTTCAGGCCCGGGTCGCCGAAGCAGGCGATCACGTAGCCGTCGATGCCCTCGCGCTCGCCCGCCGCGATCTCCTGCAGCAACCCCGGCACGGACAGCGCTTCGTCGTAGTGGCTCTCGATGGAGACCGGCCCCATGGCCGGGCTCACGGCGACGATCTCGGTGCCGGCGCTCGCCACCGCGTGGGCGCAGGCACCGATCTTCTCGGTCATGCTCCAGGTGGTGTTGGGGTTGATGATCTTGATGCGCACGGCGCTCTCCCTTTCTTTCTCTTTCAGTGTTTCAGGTCTTGTTGCTTCGGTTCAGCAGCACGTAGAGCACGAAGCCCAGGCCCATGCCGATGAACCATGCGTAGTTGGCGGCACCGCGCAGCGTCGGCACCATCACGCACAGGATCGGCACCAGCGCCGCCGGCACCAGTGCCATGATGGCCTTCGGGTTGTAGCCGCCGCTGTACCAGTACTTGCCCTTCGTGCTCATGGTGTAGAGCGCGTCCACGTCGATCTGCTGCTTGCGCACGATGTAGTAGTCGGCAATCAAGATGCCGAACAGCGGGCCGATGAACGAGCCCAGCACGTCGAGCGTGTAGTGAATGACCTCGGGGCTGTTGTAAAGGTTCCAGGGCGTGAGAAACACCGAGCCCACGGCCGCGATCATGCCGCCCGTGCGCCAGCTGATGTGCTGCGGCGCCACGTTCGAGAAGTCGAAGGCCGGCGACACGAAATTGGCCACGATGTTGATGCCGATGGTGGCAATCATGAAGGTCAGCGCGCCCAGCACCACGGCGGTGGTGCTGTCGATCTTGCCCACGGTGTGCACCGGGTCGGTGATGAGTTCGCCGAACACCGGCAGCGTGGCCGCCGTGGTGATGACGGTCAGCAGCGAGAAGAAGATGAAGTTGATCGGCAGGCCCCAGAAGTTGCCCTTCTTCACCGCATCGAAGCTCTTGCCGTAGCGCGAGAAGTCGCCGAAGTTGAGCATCGGGCCGCTGAAGTAGCTCACCACCAGCGCAATGGCCGAGAGCATCACGGGCAGCGCGTCCCAGCCCTGGAACTTGATGCCGCCCAGGTTCAGGTCGATCTTGCTCCAGCCCGCCTTCCACACCAGCCAGCCGCACAGCACGGCCATGACCACGTACACCGCCGGGCCGGCCCAGTCGATGAACTTGCGGATGGCTTCCATGCCGTGCCAGAACACGAAGGCCTGCAGCACCCACATGACCATGAACGCGACCCAGCCGAGCGTCGACAGGCCCGCGAAGCCGTGTTGCGACACCTCGGCATACGGCGCCAGGCCGGGGGCCATGTGCAGCGCCAGCACCATGAAGGCGGCCGACGCAAGGTAGGTCTGAACGCCGTACCAGGCCACCGCGATCAGTCCGCGGATGATGGCCGGGATGTTGGCGCCCAGCACGCCGAAAGGCGCGCGGCACACCACCGGGTAGGGCACGCCCGTCACCTGGCTGGGCTTGGCCACGAGGTTGCAGAAGAACTGCACGATGACGATGCCCACCAGCAGCGACACCAGCACCTGCCAGCTCGACAGGCCCAGCGCGAACAGGCTGCCGGCCGTGATGTAGCCGCCCACGCTGTGCACGTCGGACATCCAGAACGCAAAGATGTTGTATTGGCCCCAGGTCTGCTTTTTCAGCGGGGCAAGGTCTTCGTTGGTCAGGCGCGGGTCGTAGCCGGGCTTGATGAGGGCGTTCGATTCCGCGTGCGGCGCAATGCCGGCTTCGCTTGCCCCGGTGGGGGCCTGGCTGACGACTGTGCTCATGGTCTTTCCTCGTGCGAGTTGAGTTGGGTTTGGGGAGCCCGTTTTGACGCAAATTTCGCGCCGGCTTTTCGAGTGCGTTATTTGTATACAAAAACTGCACGCAATCAAGACCATTCGGGGAATCATATATCCGTAGATTCCCTGATGCACTGCTGATGCTCAATGGAGTGCGTCGCCGTGCCGGCGCCGCTGCAGCGGACGCTGGCGAGCGCGCTGAAGCACAACTGCGGAATGGCAATCTGCATGGATGCACCGCAACCGTGCGTGACCGTTGCTCTGTGCGGGAGCCGCGTCAGCCGTTGGCTTCGCGCTTCGGACGACGGACACCGGTGTGGTCTCGTGCCGTCCTGTCTACGCCGGGCGATCTTCCGGAGGTGGTCCTTCAGCGGGCGCTTCGAGTGAGCCAGCCCCCCGCAGCTTCCGTGAGCAGGGAGTGGCAGGTGCGCAAGCGCGCATTTTCGCGGGTCGCCTTGCTGTACGCGGCATAGAGCGGTACCGGGATCCTTGCGCGTGTGGGCTGGCTGATCACGCGGCCGGTCTGCAGGTGATCGAAGCACAGGCACTCGGGAATGACGGAAATGCCGACACCCTCCACAGTTGCATCGAGCGCCGCCTGGTAGTCGGGAACGATCGCCGAGGGTGCGGCCGGGGCTTCGCCAAACGCCGCGCGCCAGTAGCCCGCCAGCGCCGGCGCAGGGCCTTGCAAATCGATCAACGGTATGCCGCGAGGCGCCGCGGTTTTGGTGAGCCGATCGCGCCAGCGCGGTGCACAGACAAGCAGCAACGGACTCTCGTGCAGCAGGTCGTATTCGATCGCTCGGTGCGGAATTCGCGCGAGTGTCACTGCGAGATCGATGTCGTTGTCCACGAGCGCGGCGAGGAGCGTTGGAGGTGGCGCAGTGCGCAGATCGAGCCGGACACCGTAGTTCGGCAACGATGAAAGGGCCGAGAGCACGAGCCGGGAAAAACCGCTGCTCGTGCCGGCGCGAACCACCCCCGCAAGCGCTTCGCCTTTGCCTTCAGACAAGCCGACGATCTGCTCGAGCGCATCCAGGTGAGAGGCAATCCTTCGCTCCAGTTCATTGCCGGCCGGTGTAGACAAGAGACCACGCGGCAAACGCTCGAACAGGCGATAACCGAGACGACCTTCGAGCACCTTGATGTGCCGGGACACCGCAGGTTGCGTCAGATGAAGTTTTTCAGCGGCGCGCGAGATCGAGCTGTGCCGGTAGACGCTCAGGAAGGTCCGGAGGTAGAGCAGGTGAGACATAAAAATATTGATACCCGTGGCGAATATTCATGATTTGTTTTTAGTCTAGGTCGGACGCAAAGTGGCGGCAACACAGCTTCAGAAAGCCCACCATGCCTACGCAATCGTCCAGCCTTCCCATCTATCCAGACCTGGAGGGGAAGATCGCGCTTGTGACGGGTGGCTCCCGTGGAATTGGGGCCGCAACCTGCCTGGCGCTTGCAAGGAGCGGCGTGAAGGTGGCCGTCAATGGCCGTGACGAAGCGGCGATGGCTACCACCGTTGCGGCGGTGCACGCCACGGGGGGCGAAGCGATGGCTGCCCCCGCCGATTGCGCGAAAGCTTCAGCGGTCGAAGCCATGCGCGATCATGTCCTTGCACGACTGGGTGTCCCGGACTTCATCGTGTCCTTCGCCGGAGGTGGAACGGGAAGACCGGTCCCCTTTGTTCAGATCAGCGAATCCGATTGGCGATCAAGCATCGACAACAACCTGACGTCGACCTTCCTGACCCTCAGAGCATTTCTTCCGGCCATGCTCGATCGTGGAGCGGGAAGCATCGTCACGATGGCTTCCGCCGGTGGACGAGTCGCCTCCGGTGCGCCCGCGGCCTATGGCGCCGCCAAGGCGGGCGTGATCATGCTGACTCGCCATCTGGCGCAGGAATTGGGACCGGGCGGCATCCGCGTCAACTGCGTTTCGCCCTCCGCCGTGTTGACCGAGCGCACCCGCACATCGATGCCCGAGGAGCAGCAACAGCGGATGCGCGCCGCCTTTCCGCTGGGCCGCCTCGGGCATCCCGATGACGTGGCCGCCGCCACGCTGTTCCTGCTGTCGTCTGCCTCGGCGTGGATCACCGGCGTGACACTCGATGTCGCCGGCGGGCGTGTCATGTCGTGAGGTGCGGCGCAAGGGGAGAGGGAATCCCCGACGGATCGACAAGCTACAGCGCGGCAACCTTCACGAAAACCGGGTTCGAGTAGAACCACAGGTCGGCGTAGTTGCGGGCATTGATGGCGTTGAAACCCTTGACCGGTTCGGCGCCCACCGTCAGCTCGGTATCGGGCAGCGGCTCGCCGTTCGATGTCTCGTTCGGCACGTCCGTCCCCAGGTTGGTGCCTCGCAGGCGGAAGTACTGGTTGCGGCCGGCCTTCACGGTGTAGCTGACCGCGAAGTAGCCGTCGGCGTCGAGCTTCCAGTCGGCGCGCGTGAAGCGCTTGAGCACGCGGGTCGACGGGTTGGTGGCGCGCCAGTAGCCCGGCGTGCCCGGGGTTTCGGGGCCGGTCACGTCACCGGCGATCAGGTCGACGTGGTCGACCACCGGCTTCACGTTGGCGTAGATGCCGCTGCCGAGCTGGTACTCGAAGTTGTTGCGCTCGGGGCTCTTGAAGCGAATGGTGATCTTCAGGTCGTCGCCCGCGTTCGCCGCCACTTCCGAGCCCATCTCGCCGGTGGCTTTCGCGCTCTGCACCTTGAAGTCGAGCGCGTCGATCAGGTCGCCGTTGACCGCGAAGAGCTTGCCCGCGCGAAAGGCCGCGAGCAGCGACTTCGGGTCCTTGATGTCGCCCCACAGGTGGTTCTTGGCGTACTCGCCGGGCGCATAGCCGCTGGCGTAGAGGCCCTTGGCGGTCGTGAAGTGGTAGTCCGAATCCGCCACGTTCCAGATGCGGCGGCCTTCGGACAGCAACGCGTCCCAGGTGCCGCCGAGATTGGCCACGAGGTAGTCGACGCCGCCATAGGTGCGCGAGGGCAGGTTGGCGGGGACGTATGCGCTGACGTAGCCGCCCCGGTTGCCTTCCATCTGGTTGCCGACCATGCCTTCGAGTGAGAACACGATGTTGGGCGCGGCGTCGTTCATCTCGCGCAATTGGGCGATCGTGTACTTGCCCGGGTTGCGCGACGGATGGTTGATCTGCAGGTAGCTCGTGTCGGGATAGTTCTTCTTGAGCCAGGCGATGGCCTTGAGCACGTCTTCGTGGGTGGCGTTGGCCCGCGCATCCTTTGCGTTCCATGCCGCCACGTCGCCGGCCGGGAACATCACCGGGTCGCGGGTGGTGAAGAGGTATTCGAACTGGCTCACGGCCTTGAGCGCGGCGTCGGACATCGGGTTGTCGGTCAGGATACCGACGTTGCCGTGGTCATGCGTGGGCATGTCCCACTCGAAGGACGAGAAGATCGTCTTGTCCGCGTACTTGCCGCTGGCTTGCAGCGCCTTGATGCGCGGCACTTCGTACAGCGCCATGCCCGTTGAAAAAGCGATCACCGACGGAAGCGGCTTGCCGTCGCTGTCGAACCGCGGGAACGAGATCGCCGCGGGGAGCGTGTTGCCGTCGTTGTCGTAGGAGGACTCGCGCAGATGGTTCGAGAGGGTGGCCCAGTCGAGCCCGAAGCGGTCGAAGGCCAGCGCCAGCACCTGGTCCAGCGTGGAGACCTGCTGCGTGTCGTTCGACTGGATGGTGTGGATGTGCAGGTCGCCCACCGTCCAGCGGCCGGGCTTGGCGGCCGGCTCCGGGTCCGCGGGCACGGCAGGCGGCACGGCGGCCACGGGGGCGGCGGGAAAACCGAAGAACGGCATGCCGCCGCCGGACCCGCCGCCGCAACTGGCGAGCAGGACGGTGGCAAGTGCGAGGGAGGCGGCGAGGGGCGTGAAAACGGAAGTAAGCGGAAAAGCGGATTTCATGAGAGCAGACGCGACAACGGCCAGCAGGTTGCTGGCCGTCACGCTCGGGTTGTCGAGGCAGGAAGGAGAAAGAAGCCGCCGAGTCTGGATTCGGGCTGTGACGCAGCGATGAAATGGCTGAAGACTTTCTGAACCCCTGCGCGCCCCGCTGGCGCTACCCTTTGTTCATGTCGTGCACAGGGCGAAAACCCGGGCGCGGCGCACCCGATGCGAGTACGCTGAACTCATACGCTTGGTAACGTGTTCACAAGGGCAAAATACAGCCATTGCGGCGGGCCCGGCCCGGCTGCTCTTCATCAACGAACCTGTGGTCCGATCTATGAAAAAACTGGTTCTCCTGGCCTTCCTGGGCTTGAACGCCGTGACCGTTTTCGCCCAGCGTGACATGGACGTCTACGAAAGCGATCGCAGGTACTGCGCCAGCGGCCGTTCGGGCGTCGACTTCAACAGCTGCATGTGGCGGCTTCAGAACGATCGCAGCGGCCGCCACGAGCGGCGCGAATACGACCGCCGCTATGGCTGGGGCGAAGCACCGCAGCGCTATGTGCCCGTGCCGGTTCCGGTGCCCGCACCCCAGTGGCAGCCCGATCCCTACGGGCCGCGCTGGGAAGCGCCGCAGCAGCGCGAAGGGCCACGGCTGAGCGACATGCAGAAGCTCGCGCTGCAGAACTGCAATGTGCTGCATCCGCGCGACCAGCCCGGTTGCCGGGCCGCGGTCTGGTCGACCGTGGGGCGCTGAGACCCCGCGACAACGTGAAGTGACCCGGCCGCACTGGCCGGGTCGGCCGATCAGGCCAGCAGATCGCTCAGCGTGCGCGCAATGACCTTCGTTGCGCGGCGCAGGTCTTCCAGCACCACGCGCTCGTCGCTGCGCTTGGCGTGCGATTCGAGCACGGTGCGTGGGCCGGCACCGTAGATCACGCCGGGAATGCCGGCTTCGCCGTACAGGCGCACGTCGGTGTACAGCGGCGTGCCCATGGCCTTGACCGGCTCGCCGAACAGTTCGCCGCCGTGCTTCTGGATCGCATCGACCAGCGGCTTGTTGCCCGCCAGCGGCTTCATCGAATTGGCCAGCAGCAGGCGCTTGATGTCGACCGTGATGCCCGCGCTCTCGGCGGCGGCATCGGCAATCACCTTGCGGATCGTGGCTTCGACTTCGACCGGGTTCTCTTCGGGGATCATGCGGCGGTCGAGCTTGAACACCACCTTGCCGGGCACCACGTTGGTGTTGGTGCCGCCTTCGACGCGGCCGACGTTGAGGTAGGGGTGCGTGATGCCCTCGACCTTCGACGTCACCTGCTGGTAGAGCGTGTTCTGCGCGTAGAGCGCGTTCAGGATCTTCACCGCGCCCTGCAGCGCATCGATGCCTGAGGTCGGGATGGCCGCATGGGCCATCTTGCCGTGCACCGTCACTTCCATCTGCAGGCAGCCGTTGTGCGCGGTGACCACTTCATAGCTGAAGCCGGCCGCGATCATCAGGTCGGGCTTGGTCAGGCCGTTCTTGAGCAGCCAGCCCGGGCCGAGGATGCCGCCGAATTCTTCGTCGTAGGTGAAGTGCAGCTCGACGCTGCCCTTGGTCGGCTTGGCCACCGCTTCGAGCGCGCGCAGCGCGAAGGTGAAGCTGGCGAAGTCGCTCTTGCTGACCGCGGCGGCGCGGCCGTAGAGGCTGCCGTCGGCGATCTCGCCGCCGTAGGGGTCGTGCGTCCAGCCTTCGCCCGGGGGCACCACGTCGCCGTGGGCGTTGAGCGCAACAGTCAGGCCGTCCTTGCCGTACTTGCGGCGCACGATCAGGTTGGTGATCGATTCGAGGCCGTAGTCCTTCACGTCCTGCGCGGGCACGGCGTGCTTTTCGGCGTCGAGGCCGAAGTCCTTCAGCAGCTCGGCCGTGCGTTCGGCGTGCGGCGCGTTGTTGCCGGGCGGCGTGTCGGTGGGCACCTGCACCAGTTGCTGCAGGAATTGCACTTCCTCGTCGAAGTGGGCGTCGATCCAGGCGTCGAGCTTCGTGTAGTCGGTCATGGTTGTTCTTCTGTGAATCAGTGGGCTTGTTCGGCGGCGAGGTTGTCCAGCAGCAATTGGAAGGCTTGCACTGCAAGCTGGATGTCGTCGTTGGTGCTCGATTCGAGCGGGTTGTGGCTGATGCCCGAGTTGATGCCTCGCACGAAGAGCATGGCCTGCGGCATCACCTCGTGCAGCTTCATCGCATCGTGGCCGGCGCCGCTGGGCATGCGGAACAGCGGGATGCCCAGTGCGTCGACGGCCTTTTCCCAACGCTGCTGCCAGTCGGGTGCGCTCGGCGCGGCCGAGGCGCGCATGCTTTCCTCGATCTCGTAGCGCACGCCGCGGCGTGCGCAGATGGCCTTGAGTTCGGCGAGCACGTCGTCGGTCAGTGCATCGCGCTGCGCGTTGTTGGGCGCGCGCATGTCGAGGCTGAACTTGCAGCGCCCCGGTACGACGTTGATGGAGCCGCTGGGCACTTCGAGCATGCCGACGGTGCCGACGGAATCACCGTCTTTCGCGGCGCGCTGCTCGGTGTAGAGGATCAACTCGGCCACCGCGGCGGCGGCGTCACGGCGGCGGTCCATCGGCGTGGTGCCCGCATGGCTGGCCGTGCCGATCACTTCGCCCACGAAGCGCACGCCACCGTTGATGGCGGTGACGATGCCCAACGGCAGGTCGAGTTCGGTGAGCACCGGGCCCTGTTCGATGTGCACCTCGACAAAGCCCAGGTAGCGGGCCGGGTCGCGCTGGATCTTCGGAATGTCTTCCTGCTTCAGGCCCGCGTGCTGCATGGCCTCGCGCATGGTGATGCCGTCGGCATCCTTCTGGTCGAGCCAGCGCTGGTCGAAGTGGCCGATGAGCGCGCCCGAACCGAGGAAGGTCGCCTTGTAGCGCTGGCCTTCTTCTTCCGCGAAGCCGACGACCTCGAAGGCGAAGGGCAGGCGGCGGCCCTGGCGCTTGAGTTCGCGCACGCAGGCCATCGGCACGAAGATGCCCAGGCGCCCGTCGTACTTGCCGCCGTTGCGCACGGTGTCGTAATGCGAGCCGGTGAGCAGCGTGCGTGCGCCCGGCTGCGTGGCCTCGTAGCGGCCGACCACGTTGCCGACCGCGTCGATGTGCACCGAGTCGAAACCCACGTCGCGCATCAGCGCGCTGATCTGCGCGGCGCAGGCGCGGTGCGCGTCGGTCAGGTAGGTGACGGTGAGCTGGCCCTTCTCGGCATAGCCGGGGTCGGTGTGCACCGAGAGCTGCTCCTGCCAGTCCCACACGTCGTTGCCGAGCGTGATGTCGGCGGCGAACTTGTCGTTCAGGCGGATCTCGGCGATGCGATGGATGTTGCGCAGCGCCTCGCCCAGCTCGAAGGCCGGGTGGTTGTACAGCCGGCGCTCGAAGGTGTCGATGATTTCGCGCTTCGAAAGCCCCGTGCCGCGCGGCCCGCGCACCGCCAGGATGAACGGAAAGCCGAACTTCGCGTTGTAGTCGGCGTTGAGCTTCTGGATCTTTGCGAACTCTTCGGGCGTGCAGTCGGTCAGGCCGGCCTTGCTCTGCTCGTTGGTCGACTCGGCCGTCAGCGTCTTGCTGACCATGGCCTTGCCCGCCAATTCCGGGTGGGCGCGGATCAGGCCGATCTGCTCGTCGGCGGTCGATGCGGCCAGTGCCTGCACCAGCGCGTGCTTGAGATGCGCGAGCGAGCGGAAGGGGCGTTGCACCAGCGCGCGCTGCGCGATCCAGGGCGAGTGTTCGTAGATGCCGTCGAGCAGTGCGACGGCCGTGGCCGGCGCGGCGGCGTTGAGTTGGGCGAGGGTGAGGGTGAGGCTCATGGTCAGTTTCCGGTGACGGCCGATGCGAAGGGGTGCGCCTGCTTCCAGTGCCGCGCGATGTCGATGCGCCGGCAGACCCACACGCGGTCGTGCTGCGCGATGTGATCGAGGAAGCGCTGCAGCGCCGTGATGCGGCCGGGCCGCCCGAGCAGCCGGCAGTGCATGCCGATGCTCATCATCTTGGGGCTGTTGTCGCCGTTGGCGTCGCCTTCGGCATAAAGCGCATCGAAGGTGTCCTTCATGTACTGGAAGAACGGGTCGGCGTGCGAGTAGCCCTGCGGCAGCGCGAAGCGCATGTCGTTGCAGTCGAGCGTGTAGGGCACGATGAGCTGCGGCACCACGCTGCCGTCGGTCTTTTGCACCTTCATCCAGAAGGGCAGGTCGTCGCCGTAGTAGTCGCTGTCGTATTCGAAGCCGCCGTAGTCGGCCACGAGGCGGCGCGTGCGCGGGCTGTCGCGGCCGGTGTACCAGCCGAGGGCGCGCTCGCCGGTGAGCTTCTCGATGGCTTCCATGCCCAGGCGCAGGTGCTCGCGCTCGGTGGCTTCATCGAGGTTCTGGTAGTGGATCCAGCGCCAGCCGTGGCAGGCGATCTCGTGGCCCAGTTCCTTGAAGGCGGCGGTCAGCTCGGGGTAGCGCTGCAGCGCCATGCCCACGCCGAACACGGTGAGCGGCAGGCCGCGCTTTTCGAACTCGCGCAGGATGCGCCACACGCCGGCGCGCGAGCCGTACTCGTAGATGCCTTCCATGCTGATGTGCCGGTCGGGGTAGCTGGCCGGGTTGAACATCTCGGACAGGAACTGCTCGGAGCCCGCGTCGCCGTGCAGCGTGGCGTTTTCGCCGCCTTCTTCATAGTTGAGGACGAACTGCACGGCGATGCGTGCGCCGCCGGGCCATTGCGCATGCGGTGGGTTGCGGCCGTAGCCGACGAGGTCGCGCGGGTAGGGCAGGGTGGTGTCGTAGACGGTCATGGGTGTTCAGGCCAGGGCGAGCGAGATGTCGTTGGTGGGAACCTTGCGGTCGAAGGTGAGGTTGGCTTCGACGTGCTCCAGGTGTTCGGTCATGAGGCGCACGGCGCGCTCTTCGTCGCGAGCGGCCAGCGCCTTCACGATGTCGGCGTGCTCGTCGTTGGAGTGCTCGGCCGCGCTGGTGCTCTGGTACATCAGCGTGATGAGGGCGCAGCGCGAGATCAGCTCGCCAAGAATCTGCGCCAGCACCTGGTTGCCCATGAGTTCGGCCATGCGCACATGGAAGTCGCCGAGCAGCTCGGTGCGGCCCGAGATGTCTTCGCCCGACACGGCGGACTTTTCAAGCGCGACGTGCTCCTTCAGCGCCTTGATCTTGGCCGGCGTGACGGTGCGCACGAACTCGCGCGTCATCTCGGCTTCGAGCATGCGGCGCACCGCGAACACCTGCTTGGCCTCGTCGACGGCCGGCGCGGCCACGAAGGCGCCGCGCGCGGGTTCGAGCCGGATCAGCTTGTTCTGCGAGAGCTGGAACAGCGCCTGGCGCACGAGGGTGCGCGACACGCCGAAGTGGTCGGCCAGCTTCTGCTCGGCGAGTTTGGTGCCGGGTTGAAGCCGGTGCTCGACGATCGCTTTCGTGAGCGCGTCGACGATCGAACGGGTGGTGGAGGACTCCATGTTTTTCATGATAGACCCAAAGCCGTGAACTGTATACACTTTTGTCCACCGGAATATCCCGCACCCGTCGATCCGACTTTCGAACTTTCAAGGAGCGCCCCATGGGCTTGAGCACTCACGTACTGGACACGATGCATGGCGGCCCCGCCGCCGGCATGGAGGTGGCGCTGTTCACCACCGACGGCGACGCCGCAACGCTGGTCAAGCGCTTCACGCTGAATTCGGACGGCCGCAGCGACGGGCCGCTTTATGACAACAACTCGTTGAAGGCCGGCACCTACCGGCTGGTGTTCGACGTGGCGAGCTACTTCAAGGCGCGCGGCGTGAAACTGCCCGAGCCAAACTTCCTGAACAAGGTCTCGCTGGACTTCGGCGTGGCCCACACCGACCAGCACTACCACGTGCCCCTGCTCGTGAGCCCGTGGAGCTACTCCACCTACCGCGGGTCTTGATGTCGTCAGTCCCCTTGCTGCTGGCCTTCCGTCAGGGTGTCCAACTGGAAGCGCCCGCTCTCGTCCCACAGCCAGGTGTCGGTCCACGTGACGGCGCCCAGGCGGGTGGCGCGGGGGAAGGGCGAAGCCTGCAGCACCGCACGCTCGATTTCGGCGATGACTTCGGGCGCGTGCTTCGGCGCGCGCAGCCAGTTCATCGACAGCACCTTGCCGCCCGCGTCCAGGTTGACCTGCAGCGTGCCGACCGCGTAGAGCACGGGCGGCAGTTGCCCCTTGTAGATGCGCGAGCGGTTGATGTCGTAGATGTGGCGTGCCGCGTCGCGGCGGTAGTCGCGCGCGTTGGCCGCGCTCGATGCGCGCGGCGCGGGGCCGGAGCCCACGGCGCCCGAGGACCCGCTCAACTGGCCGGGAACCGCCCCGGGGCTGCCGCAGCCGGCGAGCCAGAGTGCGGAAAGAACGGATGCCACCAGGGCAAGGCGGCGCGGCGTAAGCTGACGATTCATCGCCGGGTTTATACCGTGAGTCTTCACCGGTCCGGCAACCGGAGGTATCGGCAATGAGCGGTGCGGTCGACCAGTTGCTGGCGCGTCTTCGTCATGAAGACGGGGTGCTGGTGCGCGTGGAGTCCACGCAGGGCTCGGCGCCGCGCGAGGCCGGCACCTGGATGGCGGTGTGGGCCGACGGGCTCACCGCCACCATCGGCGGCGGCCAGCTCGAGTTCCAGGCCACGCAGGAAGCGCGCGAACTGCTCGACGGAAAACGCGCCATCGACGGCATCCGGCGCTATCCGCTGGGCCCGAGCCTGGGGCAGTGCTGCGGCGGCGTGATGTTCCTGTCGTACCAGCGCATCACGGCGGCCGATGCCTCCGCGTTGCAGCGCGAACTGGTGGCGCAACTCGAGCCCGTCGCGTTGTTCGGCGGCGGCCATGTGGGCGCCGCGCTCGCGCGCCTGCTGGCCGGGCTGCCGTTTGCGGTTCGCTGGATTGACAGCCGCGACGGCGTCTTTCCTGACGAGTTGCCCGCGCAGATCGACACCGAACATTCCGAGCCCGTGCAGGACGCGGTGGCCGCGCTCGCGCCGGGCAGCCGCGTGCTCATCATGAGCTTCAGCCATGCCGAAGACTTCGACGTCGTCATCGCCTGCCTCAAGCGCCTGCGCGAGCGCAACGACCTGCCCTACATCGGGCTGATCGGCAGCAAGACGAAGTGGGCCACCTTCAGCCACCGGCTCGAAGCGCGCGGCTTCTCGGCCGAAGAACTGGCCCGCATCACCTGTCCGATCGGCGTGCCCGGCATCACCGGCAAGGAGCCCGAGGTGATCGCTGTCGCGGTGGCGGCACAGTTGTTGCAATCGCTGGGCTGAACAGGGTTTTCCCGGCGGCGGTGCCCCAAAAAAGCGTCCCGCCCCTTGCCAAAACTGTATACACTTTCGGTCGACAACAAGCCGCAGCGGAGCGAGGCCCATTCCATGGAGCCTGCGTTCGCGGCACTTTCTCTGCTTACAGCGCCCGCGGTGGTGAGCAGGCTGAAACCCCTTTGCTACGCCCCCACGCGTGCACAGGGTTGAGAGAGAGCACATGGAAAGCTATTACCTCGACTGGGCCAACCTGCTGCTGCGCTGGGTCCACGTCATCACCGCCATCGCCTGGATCGGCGCCTCCTTCTACTTCGTGATGCTGGACAACAGCCTGGAGAAGCCGCACGACCAGGAATCGCTCGACAAGGGCGTGGGCGGCGAGCAGTGGGCCGTGCACGGCGGCGGCTTCTACAACATGCAGAAGTACGCGCTGGCGCCCAAGAAGCTGCCGGACCACCTGCACTGGTCGTACTGGGAAAGCTATTCGACCTGGATCACCGGGTTCACGCTCTTCACCATGTCGTACCTGTGGAACGCGAGCACCTACCTCATCGACAAGTCGAAGATGGACTGGCAGCCCGGCGCAGCCATCGCCGTGGCGCTGGCGTTCTTCGTCGTGTTCTGGATGGTCTACGACGGCATCTGCCAGGTCTTCGGTCGTCGCAAGAACGGCGACACCATCGTCGGCGTGCTGATCGCGATCTTCATCGCCTTCGCGACATGGCTGGCCTGCCAGTGGTTCGCGGGCCGCGCGGCCTTCCTGCTGGTGGGCGCCATGATGGCCACCACCATGAGCGGCAACGTGTTCTTCTGGATCATCCCGGGGCAGCGCAAGAACGTGGCGGCACTGCGCGAAGGCAAGCCGGTGGACCCGGTGCACGGCCAGCGCGGCAAACAGCGCAGCGTGCACAACACCTACTTCACGCTGCCCGTTCTGTTCGCGATGCTGAGCAACCACTACAGCTTTACGTACACGCACCAGTACAACTGGATCGTGCTGCTGCTGATCATGCTCGGCGGTGCGGCCATTCGCCAGTTCTTCGTGGTGCGCCATCGCTTCAAGCTGGGCAATGCGGGCAACCCGCTGCCGTATGCGCTGGTCGGCATCGTGGTGCTGGGTCTGACCATCGTGTGGATGAAGCCCGCGCCGGTGGCGGCGCCGGTCGTTGCGGCCGCTGCTGCGCCTGCCGTGCCGTTCTCGGACGTGCAGAAGGTGCTGGAGCAACGCTGCTTCATGTGCCACGGCCCGGCCGTGCAGATGAAGAACGTGCGGGTCGATTCGCCCGAGCAGGTGGCCGCGCATGCACAGGCGATCTACCAACAGGTCGTGGTGACCAAGATCATGCCGATGAACAACGCGACCGGCATCACCGACGAAGAACGCGCATTGATCAGCCGCTGGTTCCAGGCCGGCGCAAAGACCAACTGACCACAGCAAACTGACCGGCGAAGGGCGGGTCATGGTCCGCAGCACAATCGCCGGATTGGAGACAACGCAGCAATGACCGCATCGAACCCGTCCTTCGGCCCCGCCCCCGATCCGCGCGAAGCCCCGCGCGCTTTTCTCGAACATCTCTACCGCGTGGCGGTGGACCGCGCATTGCCGCTGTCCACGCTGGGTGCGCATCTGCCAAAGCCGCCCAAGGGGCGCACACTGGTGCTCGGTGCCGGCAAGGCCGGCGGCTCGATGGTGCAGGCGCTCGAAGCCCTGTGGCCGGCCGACGCGCCGCTGTCGGGCCTTGTCGTCACGCGCTACGACCACATTCCGCCGCGCCCCGAAGGCCTGCCACAGCGCATCGAGATCGTCGAGGCCGCGCACCCGGTGCCTGACGCGGCTGGCCAGCAGGCGGCCGAACGCATCCTCGCGTTGACGCAGGGCCTCACCGCCGACGACCTCGTGCTGTGCCTGATCTCCGGCGGCGGCTCCTCGCTGCTGGTGCTGCCGGCCGAAGGCCTGACGCTGGCGGACAAGCAGCGCATCAACAAGGAACTGCTCGAAAGCGGTGCCGGCATCGGCGAGATGAACTGCGTGCGCAAGCACCTCTCGCGCATCAAGGGTGGCCGGCTCGCTGCAGCCTGTGCGCCGGCGCGCGTGGTGACGCTCACCATCAGCGACGTGCCGGGCGATGACGCAGCCGTCATCGCGAGCGGCCCCACGGTGCCCGACGTCACCACCTGCGCCGATGCGCTCGCCATCCTCGACCGCTACGGCATCGAAGTGCCCGCACCCGTGCGCGCGCAACTCGCCAGCGGCGCACTCGAAACGCCCAAGCCGGACGATGCCGTGTTCGCCGGCCACGAGGTTCACATGATCGCCACGCCGCAGCAGTCGCTCGAAGCCGCTGCCAAGGCCGCGCGCGAGGCGGGCATTGCCGTGCACATCCTCAGCGACGAAATGGAAGGCGAGTCGCGCGAAGTGGGCAAGGTGCACGCAGCCCTTGCGCGCGCCGTGGCGCACCGCGGCGAACCCTTCGCCCGGCCTTGCGTCATCCTGTCGGGCGGCGAAACCACCGTCACCATCCGACCCCGCCAGCCGGGCCAGGCCAAGGGGCGGGGCGGGCGGGCCGGCGAGTTCTGCATGGGGCTGGCCGGTGCGTTGATGGGTCAGCCGCAGGTCTGGGCGCTGGCCGCCGATACCGACGGCATCGACGGCGTGGAAGACAACGCCGGCGCCTTCGTCACCCCCGACACGCTGGCGCGCGCGGCGGCTGCGGGCAAGAAGCTGTCCGATCACCTCGACCGCAACGATGCCTACGGTTACTTCGACGCCATCGGTGACCTGTTCGTGACCGGTCCCACCAACACCAACGTCAACGACTTCCGCGCGCTGCTGGTGCTGTGAAGCGGCGAGGGAGAGGGCGGGGGCGGGTTTCCCAGTCTCGGCGAGGATTGTGAACTCGGGTTAATCTACGCGTCCGGCAGCCTGCTGCCGCCGTTGTTGCAAGCGCACCCCCGTGGTGCCGCGTCGCGCATCCAGATTTCCCCCTTTTCATCATCCAGTCCTCGAAGGAAAAGTTCGCCATGACCGCCACCTACACCGACACACGCCTGCTGATCGACAACGAATGGGTCGACGCCACCGGCGGCAAGACGCTGGACGTCGTGAACCCCGCCACCGGCAAAGCCATCGGCAAGGTGGCGCATGCCAGCATCGCCGACCTGGACCGCGCCCTGGCCGCCGCCCAACGCGGCTTCGACAAGTGGCGCAACACCCCCGCCAACGAGCGCGCCGCCATCATGCGCCGCGCCGCCGGCCTGATCCGCGAACGCGCCGGCGACATCGCCAAGCTGCTGACGCAAGAGCAAGGCAAGCCGCTGGCCGAAGCCAAGGGCGAAACCCTGGCTGCCGCCGACATCATCGAATGGTTCGCCGACGAAGGCCGCCGCGTGTATGGCCGCATCGTGCCCTCGCGCAACCTAGCCGCGCAGCAGCTCGTGCTGAAGGAGCCGCTGGGCCCCGTCGCCGCGTTCACGCCGTGGAACTTCCCGATCAACCAGATCGTGCGCAAGCTCGGCGCCGCGCTGGCCACCGGCTGCTCGTTCCTGGTGAAGGCCCCTGAAGAAACCCCGGCATCGCCCGCCGCGCTGCTGCAAGCTTTTGTTGACGCCGGCATTCCGCCCGGCACCGTGGGCCTGGTGTTCGGCAACCCTGCTGAAATCTCGAACTACCTGATCTCGCACCCGATCATCCGCAAGGTCACCTTCACCGGCTCCACCCCGGTCGGCAAGCAACTGGCCGCGCTGGCCGGCTCGCACATGAAGCGCGTCACGATGGAACTGGGCGGCCACGCCCCGGTGATCGTGGCCGAAGACGCCGACGTCGCGCTGGCCGTCAAGGCCGCCGGTGCCGCCAAGTTCCGCAATGCCGGCCAGGTCTGCATTTCGCCCACCCGCTTCCTGGTGCACAACAGCCTGCGCGAAGAGTTCGCCCGCACGCTGGTCAAGTACACCGAAGGCCTGAAGCTCGGCGACGGTCTGGCTGAAGGCACGACCATCGGCCCGCTGGCCAACGCACGCCGCCTCACGGCCATGGCCCACGTGCTGGAAGACGCCCGCAAGAAGGGCGCGACCGTTGCCACCGGTGGCGACCGCGTCGGTGACACCGGCAACTTCTTCGCTCCCACCGTGCTGACCGACGTGCCGCTGGACGCCGACGTGTTCAACAACGAACCCTTCGGCCCCATCGCCGCCATCCGTGGTTTCGACACGCTCGAAGAAGCGATTGCCGAAGCCAACCGCCTGCCGTTCGGCCTGGCCGGTTACGCCTTCACCAAGTCGATCAAGAGCGCGCACCTGCTGAGCCAGAAGCTCGAACTCGGCATGCTGTGGATCAACCAGCCCGCCACCCCGTCGCCGGAAATGCCTTTCGGCGGCGTGAAGGATTCGGGCTACGGTTCGGAAGGCGGCCCCGAGGCGCTCGAGGCTTACCTGAACACCAAGGCTGTGTCGATCCTCGGCGTTTAATTAATCTTCGGCGGAGGCGTTCCAGAAGGCCTGCTGCACGCCTTCGAGCGCTTCGAGTTCCGCAATCACCCGGTCGAGTTCCAGCGGCTCGACCGCGGTGGCGTACAGCGTCGCTTCGATCTCCGTGTCGGCCGGCCCGAAGGCGTGCTGGTCGACATCGCGCACCGGGTAGTTCGCGGCTTCCAGCAGCAGCAGCAACTGGTCCATCACATCGGGCCGTGCCGCGCGCGAGCAGATCACGCGCACGATGTAGGTCGCCTCGCTCGACTCCTCGCTGATCGGACGGCGGTTGATGCGATTGACCACCGGCCGCAGCAGCGTGTTGCTGGCCAGCACGAACAGCGCCGCGACCATCGCCTCGCCGATCAGGCCCGCGCCCGCGCATGCGCCGACCGCGCCCGAACCCCACAGCGTGGCCGCCGTGTTCAGGCCCGTGATGTTGGCGCCTTCCTTCATGATCGCGCCCGCGCCCAGGAAGCCGATGCCCGACACGACATAGGCCGTGACGTGCACGGCGCCTTCATGCCCGTTGAGGCGACTGGCCATGTTGACGAACACCGCGGCGCCGACCGCCACGAGCGTGTTGGTGCGCAGCCCCGCTGTGCGCTGGCGGATCTGGCGCTCCAGCCCGATCAGCGAGCCGAGCGCAAAGGCGACCGTCACGCTGATGAGCGTGTCGAGCAGCGAGACCAGATTGAAACTGTTGATGGCTTGCATTGTTGTTCTCCTCGATGCGATACAGGGTAGCCGGGCCGCGTGACAACACGGCGCCGGCCCCGCGCGTCATTCACTGCCATCCATAGCGCCGCGCGTACCAGCCCTTGACCGTCTGCGTCAGCACAGCGTAGCCCACCAGCATGGCCACCAGCCACGGGAAGTACATCAGCGGCAGCGCCTGCAGCTTGAAGTAGTGCGCCAGCGGGCCCATCGGCAGCCAGATGCCCACCGCGGCAATCGCGGCGCCCATGGCCAGCAGCGGCCACGCGGCGCGGCTTTGCAGGAAGGGGATCTTGCGCGTGCGGATCAGGTGCACGATCAGCGTCTGCGACAGCAGGCCCTCGATGAACCAGCCCGACTGGAACAGCGTCTGGTGGTCCACCGTGTTGGCGGCGAACACGAACCACATCACGGTGAAGGTCAGCAGGTCGAACACCGAACTCAGCGGACCGAAGAACACCATGAAGCGGCCCAGGTCGGCGGGGTTCCAGCGCTGCGGGCTCTTGAGGAATTCCTCGTCGACGTTGTCGAACGGAATCGCGATCTGCGACACGTCGTACAGCAGGTTCTGCACCAGCAGGTGCAGCGGCAGCATCGGCAGGAACGGAAGAAACGCGCTCGCCACCAGCACCGAGAACACATTGCCGAAGTTCGAGCTGGCCGTGAGCTTGATGTACTTGAGCATGTTGGCGAAGGTGCGGCGGCCCTCGATCACGCCTTGCTCCAGCACCATCAGGCTTTTTTCGAGAAGGATGATGTCGGCCGATTCCTTGGCCACGTCCACCGCGCTGTCCACAGAGATACCGATGTCGGCCGCGCGCAGCGCCGGCGCGTCGTTGATGCCGTCGCCCATGAAGCCGACCACGTGGCCGTTGGCATGCAGTGCATGCACGATGCGCTCCTTGTGCGCGGGCGTGAGCTTGGCGAACACCTGGTGCTGTTCGACCCGCACCCGCAGCTCGGCGTCGTCCATCTCTTCGATCTCGCGGCCAAGCACCATGCGGCCGGCCTCCAGCCCCACGTCGGCGCAGACCTTGCGCGTGACCAGTTCGTTGTCGCCGGTCAGCACCTTCACGGCCACGCCATGTTCGGCCAGGGCGCGCAGCGCGGGCGCGGTCGATTCCTTCGGTGGATCGAGAAAAGCCACGTAGCCCAGCAGAGTGAGCCCCGATTCGTCGGCCACGCCATAGGCCGGCTTCTGTGCGTCGAGCGCCAGCGCGCGGCTCGCCACGGCCACCACGCGCAGGCCCTGGGCATTGAGCTCCGACGCCACGCGGTGGATGCGCGCGAGCACGTCCGCGTCGAGCGCCAGCACTTCGGCACCGCGCTCGACCGAGGTGCACACCGACAGGATCTCTTCCAGCGCGCCCTTGCAGATCAGCAGGTGCTGGCTGCCGCCGTTGGCCACCACCACCGACATGCGGCGGCGCGAGAAGTCGAAGGGCACTTCGTCGATCTTGCGGTAGGCGGTCTGCAACCGTGTTTCGAGCTGCATCTCGGCATGGCTCAGCACGGCCTTGTCGAGCAGGTTCTTCAGGCCCGTCTGATGAAAGCTGTTGAGGTAGGCCAGCTGCAGCACGTGGTCCGAGGCCTCGCCCCAGGCGTTGGTGTGGCGTTCGAGCACGATGCGGTCCTGCGTGAGCGTGCCGGTCTTGTCGGTGCACAGCACGTCCATGGCGCCGAAGTTGTGGATGGCTTCGAGCCGCTTCACGATCACCTTCTGGCGCGACATCACGACCGCGCCCTTGGCCAGCGTGGCGGTCACGATCATCGGCAGCATCTCGGGCGTGAGGCCCACCGCGATCGACAGCGCGAACAGCGCCGCCTCCCACCAGTCGCCCTTGGCCACGCCGTTGATCACCAGCACCAGCGGCGCCATCACCAGCATGAAGCGGATCAGCACCCAGCTCACGCGGTTGATGCCGGCCTGGAACGCGCTGGTGCCGCGGTCGGTGGCCGTCACGCGCTGCGCGAGGGCGCCGAAGAAGGTGCGGTCGCCCGTGTGCACGATGAGCGCGGTGGCGGTGCCGCTGATCACGTTGGTGCCCATGAAGAGCAGGTTCTCGCGTTCGAGCACGCCGGCCGCATGCCCGTTGCGGTCGACAACGAACTTCTCGACCGGCATGGCTTCGCCCGTCAACGCGGACTGGCTGATGAACAGATCCTTGGCGGTGATCAGGCGGCAGTCGGCGGGGATCATGTCGCCGGCCGACAGCGCGATCACTTCGCCCGGCACCAGGTCGCGCATCGGCACCTCGACGCGCACCGTGCCGGCATGCGTGGTGTCGAAGCCCTCGTCGCCGGCCGCTCCCGCCTTGTAGCCTGGCGCGGGCCGCAGCACGGTGGAGGTGTTGCTCACCATCGCCTTGAGCCGCTCGGCGGCCTTGTTGGAGCGCGACTCCTGCAGGAAGCGCAGCACCGTCGACAGCACCACCATGCTGCCGATCACGAGCGTGGCCTTCATGTCCTCGGTGGCGTACGAGATGAGGGCGAGCACCGTCAACAGCAGGTTGAACGGATTGCGATAGCACTGCCACAGGTGCTGCCACCACGGCAGCGGCTGCTCGTGCCGTACCTCGTTGCTGCCCAGGCGCTTGCGCAGCACCTGCGCGTGGCCTTCGCTCAGGCCGCGCGGCGAGCTGTCGAGCTTGACGAGCATCTCGCCAGCGTCGGTGCGCGATGCCGTGGCCAGGGCCTTCGCGATGTCGGGCGGCATGCTGATGGAGCCGGTGCCGACGGGCTTGGAGCCCAGCAGCGTCTGCCAGCGCTCGAAGTGATGCAGCATGTGGCGGCTGCGCAGGAAGCTCTCGAAAAAGGACTTCAGGACGTTTTTCATTTTTCTCTCCTTCACGGCGGCGCAGGCCGCGAAGGAAAGAAGCCCACGCGTCAATCAGGCGTGGAAGTCTCTCCGCAGCACGGCGCGCTGCACTCTTGCAATCAATCGGAACGGCTGGGGCGCGCGAAGGCGCCAATGAGAGGCGGGGTCCATGAGTGCCTCCTTTCCTGTGTGCGGTGTCGGTGCCTGCGGCGCGCTTCAGCGTTGCGCTGCGCGCGCGGGCAGGTCGAGCAGCGTCAGGAAGCTGCGGATGCGGCGTGTGGTCCAGAGCGCGGCGGCCTGGTCCAGCGTGCCGTCGATTTCGGGCGTGGCTGTGCGGGCAGGCGCGTGCGCCGACGGGCGCACCTGCGGCTGCTGCAACGGCTGCGGCTGACGAAGTTGAAACTGACGCATGGCAAGGCTCCTTCGCAGTGAAGGGCCTCGTGCATGGGCGCACGCAAGCTGACTGAAAAAGTCAGTGACGAGAACGACGGGGATCGGGAGGGGAGAACCGCTTGCCTGAAGGCAAGAGGGTCACGCTGCGTGCACGGCGGCCACAGCGCGGGGAGCCTGCGCTAAAGGGCCTGGAGTGTCACGCCTGCCGAGGCACGCGTCTTGTCACTGATCCAACTGGCACTGTCCACGCACGGGGCTCCGAAATAAAGATTCCGAATTGTTGCACCGCGGCATATGGAGCGTCAACCCTTGGGATGAAGTTCTGTGATGCAAAAAAGGTCTTGTCGCCTCTGTGTTGCGATTCGATGGTGGCCGTGGCGCATCAGGGCGACTGAGGCTTGCGCAAACGCTGGACTGCTTCTGCTTCCTTGGCTGCTTCCTGGCGCCTGAACTCCGCGCCCGAAAGGAACTCGAGCCCGCAAACCGCCACTTTCGTTGAGCAGATCAACTTGATGTCTGCCTCTGCTTTTGCCCACCGGGCGTAGCTGCCGAACGGGTAGCGGCCCGAATCGCTCGGTCCGCCGAATCGACGTTCGACTGATGACCTGACCACTGACTCGTCGCCGATCGGCATCCCGCGGACCTTCACGTTCTCCAGGATCCCTGCCGAGGTGATCGTGAGCTTGGCTTCGCCGCGCCCGACCCAGTCGGGCGACTTGTCCTCTGGCAGCAAGGCACGTCCGGTTTGTTTCTTGTCCTTGCCGATAGAGGGACGATCGAGCCAGCACACCGTGTTGGCCGCCTTGAGGTTCGGTGCACATGCCTTGACTGCATATGGCATCTTGGCCCCAAGCGGAAGGCCGAAGATCTGGAACTGCTCCTGTGCCGCCGCTGTACTGGCTAGGCCTGCGAGTGCCAGAAGCGCGATGTGTCCTGCGATCTTCATCTTTGAAATCACTCTTTGCTTGCTGTGGATACGTGGGCGATTATGTGGTTCGGTAGGCACTCGGCATGAGAATGCCGGCCATGAAGAAACATGCGGTCTTGTTCATCTGCACCGGCAATATTTGCCGCTCCCCCACGGCCCATGTGCTGCTCATGCACAAGGCCCGAGCGGCGGGTCTCGAGGTCGAAGTCGACAGCGCCGCCATCTCCGACGAGGAGCGCGGCAACCCGCCCGACCCACGCTCGGTGGCCGAGGCCAGGCGCCGCGGCATCGTGATGCATGCGCACCGCGCGCGACAGGTGCGAAAGGCTGACTTCGAGCGCTTCGATCTGATCGTCGGCATGACCGCCCAGCATTGCGCCGCCTTGCGCAGGCTCGCACCTGCGGGAACGGAGGGAAAGGTCCATCTGTTCACCGAGTTCGCGGAAGGCGTCGAAGGCGATGTGCCCGACCCCTGGTATGGCGGCCAGAAGGACTTCATCGAAGTCTTCGACCTGATCGACCATGGCGTCGATGGCCTGCTCGCGAAACTGCAGGCCGAGGCGCGCTGAAGGCCTACTCGCAAAGCGCCCGAATCGAAGCCGGAATCGCCACCGCCCGAATCCCCCCGCCTTCGCGCTTCGCCCCGAAGATCCGCACCTCTTCGCATTCGAGGATCAGGTCTTCCCCGCGCGTCACGCGGTAGGTCTGCACGAAGCTCTTGTCGCGCCATTCGGTGATGCGCACTGCAATCCGCAGCGTGTCGCCGTAGCTGGCGGCCTTCACGAAGCGGGTGTGGGTGTCGACCAGCGGCGTGCCGATCACGCCGAGCGTCTCGGTCGTTTCTTCCCAGCGCGGCACGCCGCACTCGGCAAAGAAGTGCCGCGAGGCCGCGTCGATCCAGCGGAAGAAATTGGGAAACCAGACGATGCCGGCGGGGTCGCAATCGCCGAACTCGACGCGCGCGGTGTAGACGACTTCCTTGATGTTGCTGCTGCTGTTGCTCATCAGCCCATTCTCGTCGGCAGCCACAGCGCAATGATCGGGAACGCGATCAGGATGACCAGCCGCACGATGTCCGTCACGATGAACGGCAGCACGCCCTTGAAGATGGTGGTGAAGCTCACGTCCTTCACCACGCTCTTGATGACGAAGACATTCATGCCCACCGGTGGATGGATCAGCCCCAGTTCCACCGTCATCACGATGATCACACCGAACCAGATGGGGTCGAAGCCCAGGTGCACGATCACCGGATAGATGATGGGCACGGTCAGGATGATCATGGCCATCGCATCCATCAGGCAGCCGAGCACCAGGTACATCAGCATGATGAGCGCGAGCACGCCATAGCGGCCGATGCCCAGGCCGGTGAGGAACTCGGTCAGCTTCTGCGGGCTCTGCGTGATGGTGAGGAAATAGCCGAACAGCAGTGCACCGATCAGCACGGTGAACACCGCCGCCGCGGTGCGCGTGGCCGACAGCAGCGCCTCGCGGATCTTCGGGCCGTCGAGCTTGCGCCGCACCAGCCCGAGGATGAAGGCGCCGCTCGCGCCCACGCCGCCCGCCTCGGTCGGTGTGAAGAAGCCGCCGTAGAGGCCGCCGATCACGAAGATGAAAAGCACCAGCGGCGCCCACACGTTCTTCAGGTCCTTGAAGCGCTCCGACCACGGCTTGACCTCGCCGCCGGGCAGCCAGTCGGGCCGCAGCTTCACGATGATCGCGATGGTCATCACGTACATCGCCATCGCCAAAATGCCGGGCACGATGCCGGCCATGAAGAGCTTGCCGATGTCCTGCTGCGTGAGGATGGCGTAGACCGCGAGCACGGTCGACGGCGGCAATATCGCGCCGAGCGTGCCGCCCGCCGCGATCACGCCGGTCGAGAACGACTGCGGGTAGTTGAAGCGCCGCATCTCCGGGTACGCCACCGCCGAGAAGGTGGCGGCCGTGGCCACCGACGATCCGCAGATCGCCGCGAAGCCGCCGCAAGCCACCACGGTGGCCACGCCGAGCCCGCCGCGCAAGTGGCCGATCATCGAGTTGGCCGCCTTGAAAAGCTCGCGGCTCACGCCCGACACCGACACCAGCGCACCCATCAGCATGAACATCGGGATCACGCCGAAGGTGTAGTCGGTCACGGTGCGCATCGATGTCTGGCCGACCAGCTTCAGCGCGGGCCCGGGGCCCACGAGGTAGCTGTAGCCGGTCACGCCCACGAGTCCCATCGCCATGCCGACCGGCACGCGCAACAACATCAACACGAACAGGGCGACGAAGCCCAGGACTGCAACTGCATCGGGGCTCATTCGTCCGCCTTCTGTTCAGGGTGAGCTTCTTCGAGCTGCTCGGGATGGAAGATGAGCCGGTAGGTGCGAATGGCGATCAGCAGCACGGCGCACACGTCGCCGGCCCAGGCCACGGCGTAGAACGGCCAGGTCGGAATGTTCAGGTCGTAGGTCTGCACGTTGTCGACGTAGGTGCCGCGCACCTTGTCGAACAGCATCGCGGTCTGCACCGCGACCACGACCAGCAGCACCAGCGTGGCGAACACGTCGATGACGCGCTTCATGCGCGGGCCCGCGGCCGTCCACACGAGGTCGACCGTGATGTGGCCGCCGCGGTAGCTGGTGGCCGCGATGCCCCAGAAGATCAGGATGCCCAGCAGCATGCGACCGAAGTCGTAGGCGTCGGGAATCGAGGTGTCGAAGAACTTGCGCAGCACGACGGCCACGAAGATGTTGAGCGCGACGATGCCCACGAAGATGGCGGCGAGCCATTCGATCGTGTTGATCGCGCGGTCCATGTAGCTGGCGGACCGTGTAGCCATGTGTCTTCCTTTTCAGGCCGATGCCCCGAAGGGGGCGATCGATCAAAGTGCCGACTTGTACTTCGCGAGGCTGCCCTTGAGCGCGTCCATCACGGCCTTCGGGTCTTCGCCGACCTTCTTCACGCTCTCGGCCCATTGCGCCTCTGACGGCGCTGCCGCCTTGCGCCATGCATCGAGCTGCTCCGGCGTGAGCTTGTAGATCTCGTGGCCCTGCAGCGCGGCCATCTTGGCGTGGCCCGCGAATTCGAAGTCGGCCCATGGCCCGGCCACCTTCTGTGCCCACTCGCTGGTGCAGTGGTCGTCGATCACTTTTTTCTGCGCGGTGGACATGGCGTCGTACTTGCCCTTGTTCATCACCCACACGAAGGGCGTGACGTACAGCGGCACGTCCATGTGGTACTTGACCACCTTGTCGATGCCGAACAGGCCGATCGAACCCCAGGGGAAGGTGATCGCGTCGGCCACGCCGCGCTCCAGCATGTCGCGCGATTCGGGCGCCGAGGCCTGCACGTTGGTGCCGCCCAGTGAGGTGATGAGCTGGCCCACCGTGCTGGTGGCCGGCCGCACCTTCAGGCCCTTGACGTCGGTGGGCACCACGATCTTCTTGCGCGAGTGGAAGGTGCCGGGGTCGTGCACGAACGCGAAGCAGTACTTCACGTCCTTCATTTCCTTGGCAGCATAGTTGCGATACCAGGCGTCGATGGCGGCCGAGCCTTCCTTGCCGTTGGCGAAGAGGAAGGGCAGCGAAGCGCCGGCCATGATGGGGAAGCGGCCCGGCTGGTAGCCCGGGTTCACGTACGAGAAGTCGGCGATGCCGTCGCGGGCCATGTCGTAGTGGTCGAAGGCCTTGCCGAGCTGTTCCGACGGAAAAAGGATCGCGGTGATGGTGCCGTTCGATGCCTTCTTGATGTCGTCCGCCCAGGCCTGCAGGGCAGGGTTGAGCGGATGCTGCGCCGGCACCCAGCTCGACAGCTTGAGTTGCACGGGCTTGTCCTGTGCCTGCACGGCGGGCGTGCCCGCGACGAGCGCGGCGCAGGCCGCGAGCAGCGCGAGGGGCGAGGCGCGCAAGGCACGCGATGGGCGCGTGCCACGGGGGCGGGGTTGGTGAGTGCTTGGCATGTGTCTCTTTCTTCGTGATGTTGTTGTGAGTCGTTGCGGTCGGTCAGCCTAGGCAGTCGCGCGGGCCGGGTAAATGGAGGCTTTCCCGTGCGGGGTTTCCTTGATTCGTTGTGCGGCGCCGTCCTGTTCGGCGAGTGCGCGCGGCGCGGGCCGGTCGACATGGCGCGGCCCGAGTTCATGCACGCGCGTGGCACCCAGCAAGGTCATCGTGCGTTCGGTTTCCTCGGCCAGAAGCTGCAATACCGACAGCGCGCCTTGCTCGCCATCGCAGGCCAGGCCATACACCGGCGCACGGCCGACAAGGGTTGCGTGCGCACCGAGCGCCAGTGCCTTCACGATGTCGCTGCCGCGCCGGATGCCCCCATCCATGAGGACGGGGATGCGTCCCCCGACGGCATCCACAATGGCCGGCAGTGCCGCGATGCTGGCCGGCGCCGCATCGAGCTGGCGTCCGCCGTGGTTCGAGACCACGATGCCGTCGGCGCCGTGGCGCACCGCACGGCGTGCGTCTTCCGCACCCAGCAGGCCCTTGATGAGCAACGGCCCGTCCCAGAGCTTGCGCAGCCAGGTCAGGCTCTCCCAGGTGAGCGTGCGGTCCATCGCGCGCGAGAGCAATGCGGCCTGGGTCTGCGCGGACACCGGCGCGCCGTCGTCGTCGGGCAGCAGGTTCGCAAACTGGGGCATGCCGCCGCGCGCCAGCCGCAGCAGCCATGCGGGATGCCGCGCCATGTCGAACAGCGTGCCGGGCCGAAGCTGCATCGGCACGCGAAAGCCGTGGCGCAGATCGCGCTCGCGCAGCCCGCTGACCGGCACATCGACCGTGAGCACCAGCGCCTCGAAGCGGGCGGCGCGCGCGCGGCGCACGATGCGTTCGGCAATCGCGCGTTCGCCCATCACGTAGAGCTGCATCCACAGCGTGGCGTCGGGCGCGGCGGCGCGCACGTCCTCGATGCGCGTGTTCGATGCGGTCGAGAGAATGAAGGGAACGCGCGCGGCCTGCGCGGCACTGGCCAGCAGGGCATCGGCACCTGGCCGTACGAGGCCGGCCAGTCCGATCGGCGCCACGGCGAAAGGCGCGCGCCAGCGGCGGCCGAAGAGTTCGATGCCGATGTCCATGGCGCTGGTGTCGCGCAGGCATTCCGGAATCAGCGGCAGGCTTTCCAGCGCGTCGCGGTTGCGCTGCAGGCATCGTTCGTCCTCCGCGCCGCCATCGACGTAGTCGAACACAAGGCGCGGCAGCACCCGGCGCGCGCGGCGCCGGTAGTCGTCCACATTGAGAAGGGCCATCGGTGCTTCCGTGCCGGGCGGCAATCGATCGATCAATCAGTCCGCGACGATCTTGCGTTCGCGGATGAGCGCGCCGAAGCGCTGCGAATCGGCGGCCGCGCGTTGCTGGAAGGCGGCCGGCGAGCCGGGCTGCGCCTCGCCGCCGAGCGACGCGATGCGCTCCTGCACCGCAGGCAGCGCGAGCGTGCGGTTGATCTGCGCATTGAGCTGCGCCACCACATCCGCCGGCGTGCCCGCCGGCGCATAGAAGCCGAACACGGTGTCCGCGTCGAAGCCGCGCAGGCCCGCTTCGTCGAGCGTCGGCACATCGGGGAAAAGCGGTGAGCGGCGCGGGCTGCCCACGGCCAGCAGCCGCAGCTTGCCTGCGCGCACCTGCGTCAGGGCGATGCCGGGGTCGAAGGCGTAGTCGATCTGGCCCGCGAGCAGGTCTTGCAAGGCGGGCGCCGCGCCGCGGTAGGGCACATGCAATGCAAAAAGATTGGCCTGGCTCTTGAACATTTCACCCGCGAGGTGTGGCGAACTGCCGTTGCCCGGCGAGCCGTACGACAGCTTGCCCGGGTTGGTCTTCACATAGGAGATGAACTCCTTCACGTTCGCCGGCGGCAGCGAGGGCTTGGTGACCAGGAACACCAGCACGCGCGCGGCGGCGGCCACCGGCACGAGGTCTTTGGCCGGGTCGAAGCTCATGCGCGAATACAGATGCGGGTTCACCGACACCATGCCGCCCGAACTCATGAGCAGGGTGTAGCCATCGGCCGGCGCACGCGCCACGGCTTCGCCACCGATGTTGCCGTTGGCACCGGCGCGGTTCTCGATCACCACGGGTTGCTTCAACGATTCCTGCAGCGGCTGCGAGATGGCCCGCGCGATCTGGTCGGCCGCGCCGCCGGCCGGGAAATTGACGATCACCCGGATCGGCTTGGCCGGCCAGGTGTTGGCGTGCGCGGGGCTCAGCAGGGCGACGGCGGCCATCAACAGCAGGCATCGTTGCCAGGGAAAAGCGGGGCGGAGCATTTTTGTTTCCTCAAGTCGTTGTCTCACTTTGGTGGGCAAGGCCGCACGCCCGGCTGCAGCAGGCCCTGGGTCATGTTTTTTGGGGGAGTGCCGCAGTTTGGTCGCCGCGCCGCCATACTTCAATAAGATAAAAAGGCTATCCAATATGAACTCAGTGCATATCGACACGGTGGACCTGAACCTGCTTCGGCTCTTCGACGCGGTCTACCGGACCCGCAACGTGAGCCGCGCGGCCGAGGCCCTGGGCCTGACGCAGCCGGCAGCCAGCCATGGCCTGACGCGGCTGCGGCTGTTGCTGGGCGACGCGCTCTTCACGCGTTCGCCCGGCGGCGTGGCGCCCACGCCGCGGGCGGAGCGGCTGGCGGTGTCGGTGCAGTCGGCGCTGACGTTGCTGCAGCAGGCGCTGGCCGAGCCCGAGCGCTTCGACCCTGCTGCCTCGCGCAAGCTGTTCCGCATCCACATGAGCGACATCGGCGAAGGCCGCTTTTTGCCGGCGCTGATGGCGCGGCTGCGCGAGCTGTCGCCGGGCGTGCGGGTCGAGACCATGCCGCTGGCCGTCGGCGACATTGCGAACGGGCTGGACAGCGGCCGGGTCGACTTCGCCTTCGGCTTCCTGCCCAAGGTGAAGGACACCCAGCGCGCCCAGTTGCTCAAAGACCGCTACATCGTGCTGCTGCGCAAAGACCACCCTTTCGTGAAGCGCCGCCGCAGCGGGCAGGCGCTGCTCGACGCCTTGCAGGAGCTGGACTACGTGGCCGTGCGCACGCATGCCGAGACCCTGCGCATCCTGCAGTTGCTGAACCTCGAAGACCGCCTGCGCCTGACGACCGAGCACTTCATGGTGCTGCCGGCCATCGTGCGCGCCACCGACCTGGCGGTGGTGATGCCGCGCAACATCGCGCGCGGCTTTGCCGAGGAGGGCCACTACGCCATCGTCGAGCCGCCGTTTCCGCTGCGCGACTTCACCGTGTCGCTGCACTGGAGCAAACGCTTCGAGGCCGATCCGGGCAACCGCTGGCTGCGGCAGGTGATCGTGGCGTTGTTCTCCGAAAAGGGCTGACCCACGTTTTTTGACACGCGGGATTCATGTGGCGGTCAGTCTCGGCATGCAACCATCGGCCGACATGAAGAAACGCATCCCCTCCTTTTTGCGTCACGTCGGCCCCGGCGTGGTGACCGGCGCGGCCGACGACGACCCGTCGGGCATTGCCACCTACACCCAGGCCGGCGCCCAGTTCGGCACCGGCCTGCTCTGGACCGTGTTCCTGTCGCTGCCCTTCATGGTGGCGATCCAGCTGGTGTCGGCGCGCATCGGGCGCGTCACGGGCAAGGGCGTGGCGGCCAACCTGCGCGAGCACATGCCGCGCGGCTTTCTCGTCGCGCTGGTGGCGCTGCTGGTGGTGGCCAACACCATCAACATCGCGGCCGACATCGCCGCCATGGGCGAGGCGCTGCAGCTCGTGGTGGGCGGCGGGGCGCACTTCCATTCGCTGATCTTCGGGGTGGTCACGGTGCTGCTGCAGGTGTTCGTGCCGTACCGCAAGCTGGCCCACATCCTCAAGTGGCTCACGCTCACGCTGTTTGCCTACGTGGCGGCGGTGTTCGTGGTGCAGGTCGAATGGAGCCGGGTGCTGCACGACCTGGTCGTGCCCAAGCTGCAATGGAGCAGCGACTACTGGATGATGCTGGTGGCGCTGCTGGGCACCACGATTTCTCCCTACCTGTTCTTCTGGCAGGCCTCGCAGGAAGTCGAGGAACTGCGGCTCAAGGGCGGCCGGCGCGGCACCGACAAGCAGGTGCGGCACGACCTGCGGCGGGTGCGGCTGGACACCTGGGTGGGCATGACCTTCTCGAACCTGATCGCGTTCTTCGTGATGGTGGTGGGCGCGTCGGTGCTGTTCACGGCGGGCGTGCACGACGTGACCTCGGCGGCGCAGGCGGCCGAGGCGCTGCGTCCGCTGGCGGGCGACTTCGCTTTCTGGCTGTTTGCCGGCGGGATCATCGCGACGGGCTTGCTGGCGGTCCCCGTGCTGGCTTCTTCCGCCGCCTACGCCGTGGCCGAGGCCTTCGGATGGGAAGAAGGCCTGGAGCGGCACTGGCGCGAGGCCAAGGAGTTCTACGGAATCATCGCCGTCGCCACGCTGGTCGGCACCGCGCTGGACTTCACGCCCATCGATCCCATGAAGGCGCTGTACTGGAGCGCCGTCATCAACGGGGTGGTCGCGGTGCCGATCATGGCGGCCATGATGATCCTGGTGACGCGCGAGAAGGTCATGGGCGTGTTCACCTCCGGCCGGCGCACCCGCTGGCTCGGCTGGGGCGGTACGGCGCTCATGGGTTTTGCCGCCCTGATGATGGGCTGGGACCTTGTGCGCTGAAGGCCCGGGCCGCACCGGGCGATTCATAGAATCGAAGCGATGCCGCACGACGCCCCCGCTCCCTTCGACCTGACCACCGCCGGCGCCGAACTGGCCCGGTTGCGCGAGCGGAACGATCTGGCGGGCGCATGGCGGCTCAGCCGGGCCTGGCACGATGCGCAGCCCTATGACTTCGAGGCCGCCTGGAACGCGCTGCACGACAGCACCCACCTGTGCGACTGGACGCGCCACGAATTCCTGCAGACGGTGGTGGCCGAGAGCCTGGCGCACCAGCCCGAAGCCAGGCTGGTCGGCGAACTGGCCCTGGCCACCCCGCGCATCACCCCGGCACTGCAGCTCGAAAGCGCGCAGCGCCACGCGCGCTGGCTCATGAGCCAGCACCCGGTGGCGCCGCCGCTGGTGCCGCCGGGGCATCGCTACCCGGACCACCGGCGCCTGCGCATCGGCTACATCGGCCGCGATTTCTGCTTCCAGGCCACCAGCTACCTGATGGCGGGCGTGCTGGAGCAGCATGACCGCGAGCGCTTCGAACTGGTCTGCTTCGACTTCTCGCCCGACGATGCCGACCTGCCCGGCATGGCCGACGAGGTCCGTGCGGAACGCCGGTCCTTTCGCATGCGGCTGGAGCGCTGCTTCGACCGCATCGTGAGCCTGCACGGGCTGGATGCGGCCGAATCGGCGCGGCGCATCCGCGAAGCGGAGATCGACATCGCGGTCTACACCAGCCGGCCCGTCGACGACGCCTTCGCCATGCTGGCCTTGCGGCCCGCGCCGGTCCAGGTGGCCTACCTCTACTACCCCGGAACCACCGGCGCGCCGTTCATCGACTGCCTGGTGGCCGACCCCGTGGTCGTTCCGCCCGGGTCGGAGCGCTTCTACAGCGAACGCATCCTGCGCATGCCGCACGCCTACCAGCCGCACGACCACCGCCGCGTCGAGCCGTCCGCCCTGACGCGGGCCGATTTCAACGTGCCGCCCGATGCGCTGGTGCTGGCCAATTTCAACCAGTCCTACAAGATCACGCCGGAGGTCTTTGCGCTGTGGTGCAGCCTGCTGCGCGAGCGCCCCGACGCCGTGCTGTGGCTGCTGGGGGAGTCGCCCGAGGTGCAGGAAAACCTGCGCGCCCAGGCGGTGCTGCAGGGCGTGGCCGCAAATCGCATCGGCTTCGGCAAAAGCATCGCCATGCGGGCCCATCTCGGGCGCCTGCGCCACTGCGTCGACCTCGTGCTCGACACCTTCCCCTATGGCGGCCACACGCTGACCAGCGACGCGCTCTGGGCCGGCACGCCGGTGCTCACGCGCATGGGCGACACCTTCGCCTCGCGCGTGGCGGGCAGCCTGCTGCAGGCCGTGGGCCTGCCCGAGCTGGTCACGCACAGCGCCGCCGACTACCTGGCCCGCGCGCGGGCCCTGTGCGCCGACGCCCCGCGGCGGCAGGCCCTGCGCGATCATCTGGCCCGGGCGCGCGGCGCCAGCCCCCTGTTCGACACGGCGCGCTATGCGCGCGACCTGGAAGCGGCCTACCTTCGCATCGCCCCCACCTGAACGGGCCGCCGCCCCCTCTGGCCCGGGAATTGCACGGCTCGCGCAAGGGTTTCCCCGTACGTGCCATACCAGCCCCTACATACGCAATATGGCCCCGTCGGTATGCGCAGGCCGCCGCAAGCCGCTAACGTCCATGACTGGCCCACAAAGGGCCACCCCACGAGCCTGAAAAGCATGAGCACCGAGAGCAGCAGTAGCAACAGCAAGATCCAACCCGTCCGCTTTTTCCATCGCGGAAAGATCGTCGACGTCAGTGGCGTCCATCCGACGCGCTCGGTCCTCGACTGGCTGCGCGAGGACGCGCACTGCACCGGCACCAAGGAAGGCTGCAACGAAGGCGACTGCGGCGCCTGCACCGTCGTCATCGGCGAGCTGGCCACCGATGCCAACGCGCCGGGCGCCATCGGCGGCCTGAACCTGCAGACGGTCAATGCCTGCATCCAGTTCTTGCCGACGCTGCACGGCAAGGCGCTGTTCACGGTCGAAGACCTCAAGACCCAGTGCGCCAAGGCCGACAAGAAACCGCACGCCGTGCACACGCTGCACCCGGTCCAGCAGGCGATGGTCGACTGCCACGGTTCCCAGTGCGGCTTCTGCACGCCGGGCTTCGTGATGTCGCTGTGGTCCAGCTACGAACATCACCAGGCCGAGGGCACCCAGCCCACGCGCCAGCAACTGGCCGACGAACTGTCGGGCAACCTGTGCCGCTGCACCGGCTACCGGCCGATCCTCGATGCCGGCCAGCGCATGTTCGACCTGCCTTCGGTGCGCCTCGACACGCAGCCCGTGGTGGCGGCGCTCACCGCGCTGCAGAACGACGGTCTGGACTACGCCGCGCCGCTGGGCGCCCGCATGGACCACTTCCACGCCCCCAAGACCCTCACCCAGCTCGCCGCGCTGCGCGAACAGAAGCCGCGCGCCCAGTTGCTGGCCGGCTCGACCGACGTCGGCCTCTGGGTCAACAAGCAGTTCCGCGACCTGGGCGACATCATCTATGTGGGCGACGTGGCCGAAATGAAGACCATCGAGATCCGCCCTGACGCCGAAGGCGGCGAGCTTTACATCGGCGCCGGCGCCTCGCTCGAATCCGCCTTTGCCGCGCTCGTGGCGCGCGTGCCCAACCTGTCCGACGTGTGGCTGCGTTTTGCCTCGCCGCCGATCCGGCATGCCGGCACCATGGGCGGCAACGTGGCCAACGGTTCGCCCATCGGCGATTCGCCGCCGGTGCTGATGTCGCTCGACGCCCAGATCGAACTGCGCCGCGGTGACGCCGTGCGCCGCATGCCGCTGCCCGACTTCTACATCGACTACATGAAGAACCAGCTGCAGCCGGGTGAGTTCGTGCAGGGGCTGGCGATTCCGCTGGCCGCCATGCGCCGCCAGGTTCGCGCCTACAAGATCAGCAAGCGCTTCGACTGCGACATCTCGGCGCTGTGCGCGGGCTTTGCCATCGAGCTGGAAGAAGGCAGCGACACCGTCAAGGCCGTGCGCCTGGCCTTCGGCGGCATGGCCGCCACCGTCAAGCGTGCCGCGAATGCCGAAGCGGCATTGGTCGGCAAGCCGTGGAACCAGGCCAGCGTGAGCACCGCCAAGCTGGCGCTTGCACAGGACTTCAAGCCGCTGTCGGACATGCGTGCCTCGGCCGACTATCGGCTGCAGGTGGCGCAGAACCTGATCCAGCGCCTCTGGCTCGAAACCCGCACCGAAGATGCCTTGTCCATCGAGGAAACCAGCGTCTGGAGCGTGATGCCCCATGCGCCCAAGACAGCGGCCGAAGGAGTCTGACCATGAACAAACCCATCGACGCCCGCCTGCTGCAGCCCGCCGAGGCTTTTGCCGACTACCTGACCAACGCCAAAGCCCGCATCGACGTCGGCGCCGAAGCACTCGCGCACGACCTCGGCGCGCGCGTCGGCATCAGCCGGCCGCACGAGTCGGCGCACCTGCACGTGGCCGGCGAGGCCACCTACATCGACGACATTCCCGAACTCACCGGCACGCTGCACTGCGCGCTGGGGCTGTCGCCGGTTGCCAACGGCCGCGTCACGGCGCTGTCGCTCGACGTCATCCGCGCCATGCCCGGCGTGGTCGCCGTGCTGACGGCCGACGACATTCCCGGTGTCAACGACTGCGGCTCGATCATTCACGACGACCCGATCCTGTTGCCCGTGAACGGTGGCGGCGAGATCCGCTACCTCGGCCAGCCGGTGTTCGCGGTGATCGGCGAAACGCGCGAAGCCGCGCGCCGCGCCGCCGCCAAGGCCAAGGACGCGATGACCGTCGAGGCGCAGCCGCCCGTGATCACGCCGCAGGACGCCCATGCGCGCGGCCAGTACGTGGTGCCGCCGATGCACATCGTGCGCAGCGGTGGCGCCGCCAACCAGGGCGACGAAGCCGTCGTGCGCGCCGCCATCGCCAAGGCGCCGCACCGTCACAAGGCCACGCTGGACGTGGGCGGCCAGGAGCAGTTCTACCTGGAAGGCCAGATCAGCTACGCCATTCCGAAGGAAGGCGGCGCGCTGCACATCCATTGCTCGACGCAGCACCCGAGCGAAATGCAGCACCTGGTGGCGCATGCGCTGCACCTGCAGTCGAACGAAGTGCATGTGGAATGCCGGCGCATGGGCGGCGGCTTCGGCGGCAAGGAATCGCAATCGGCGATCTTTGCCTGCGTGGCGGCCATCGCTGCGCGGCAACTGCAGCGCCCGGTCAAGCTGCGGCTGGACCGCGACGACGACTTCATGATCACCGGCCGCCGCCACTGCTTCTGGTACGAATACGACGTCGGCTACGACGACGAAGGCCGCATCCTCGGCGCCGAGATCACGATGGTCTCGCGTGCCGGCCACTCGGCCGACCTGTCGGGCCCGGTGATGACGCGCGCGCTGTGCCACTTCGACAACGCCTACTGGCTGCCGAACGTGTCGATGCACGGTTTCTCGGGCAAGACGAACACGCAGAGCAACACCGCCTTTCGCGGCTTCGGCGGCCCGCAGGGCGCGATCGCCATCGAGAACATCATGGATTCGGTGGCGCGTGAGCTGAAGCGCGATCCGCTCGACGTGCGGCGCGTCAACTTCTACGGCAAGGCGGAGAACAACGTCACGCCTTACCGCCAGACCGTGACCGACAACATCGTCCACGAACTGGTGGCCGAGCTGGAGGCCAGCAGTGACTACCGCGCGCGGCGCGAAGAGATCGCGGCCTTCAACAAGAAGAGCGTCGTGCTCAAGCGCGGCCTGGCGCTGGCACCGCTGAAGTTCGGCATCTCGTTCAACGTGAAGCACTTCAACCAGGCCGGCGCGCTGGTGCATGTGTACACCGACGGCTCGATCCTCGTGAACCACGGTGGAACCGAGATGGGGCAGGGCCTGAACACCAAGGTGGCGCAGGTGGTGGCGCACGAGTTGGGCGTGAGCTTCGAGCGCGTGCGCGTGACCGCGACCGACACGACCAAGGTGGCGAACACCTCGGCCACCGCCGCATCGACCGGCGCCGACCTGAACGGCAAGGCCGCGCAGGACGCGGCCCGCCAGATCCGCGAGCGGCTGGCCGATTGCGCGGCAGAGCGCCACGGCGGCAAGGCCGGCGCGGTGCGCTTTGCGAACGACAAGGTCGAGGTCAACGGCAAGTCGCTGGCCTTCAGCACCGTGGTGGGCGAGGCGTACCTCGACCGCAAGCAGCTGTGGTCCGACGGCTTCTATGCCACGCCGGGCCTGAGCTGGGACAAGGACAAGATGCAGGGCCGCCCGTTCTACTACTTCGCCTACGGCGCGGCGGTGAGCGAGGTGATCGTCGACACGCTCACCGGCGAATGGAAGCTGCTGCGCGCCGACATCCTGCACGACGCGGGCAAGTCGCTGAACCCGGCGGTGGACATCGGCCAGGTCGAAGGCGCCTTCATCCAGGGCATGGGCTGGCTCACCACCGAAGAGCTGGTGTGGCATCCGCAAAGCGGCAAGCTCACCACGCATGCGCCCAGCACCTACAAGATTCCGACCGCCAACGACTGCCCGCCGGTCTTCAACGTGCGCCTGTTCGAAGGCCAGAACTTCGAGGACTCGATTCACCGCAGCAAGGCGGTGGGCGAGCCGCCGCTCTTGCTGCCGTTCTCGGTGTTCTTCGCGATCCGCGATGCGGTGTCGGCGGCCGGCGGCCACAGGGTCGATCCGCCGCTGAAGGCGCCGGCCACGAGCGAGTCGATTCTTCGTGCCGTGACCGCTGTCCAGGCAGCGCCATCCGCATCGGTCGAATGAAAACGGGCCGTGCTCGCACGGTCCGAGCTTTCCTACTTCATCCAAATGCCGCGCTGTATAACTGTTCGCACAGACAAGAAAGGTGTGAACAGCCATGAGAGACCAGGCGCTTTTCGACAAGATCGACTTACACCTCATCCGGGTGCTTCACACCGTGCTGACCGACCGCAGCGTCTCGCGCGCCGCCATTCGCCTGGGCATGTACCAGCCGGCCGTTTCGGCCGCGCTGAAGCGCCTGCGCGAGTTGTCGGGCGATCCGCTGCTGGTGCGCTCGGGCTCGGGCATGGTGCCGACCGACGCGGGGCTGCGCATGATCGAGCCGGCCGCAAGCATTTTGCGCGCGGCAGAGATGCTGTTCTCGGATGCGCGCGGCTTCGAGCCGCAGTCGGCGGCCACCACCTTTCGCATTGCAGCCAGCGACTACATGGACCCGCTGTTCCTGCCGATGCTGGTGGCGCAGGTCAAGCGCGATGCGCCGCTGTGCCAGATCGAGATCCATGCGCTGTCGCCCGACTCCGACTACCACGGCCACCTGGCGCTGGGGCAGGTCGACCTGGTGATCGGCAACTGGCTCAAGCCGCCGGAAGACCTGCACATGGCGCGCCTGTTCGGCGACGAGGTGGTGTCGCTGGTCAATCAGGACCATCCGGCGGTGCGCCGCGGCTGGGACCTGGAGACCTGGCTGGCGGCCGAGCACATCGCGCCCACGCCCATGCACCCGGGCGGGCGCGGCATCATCGACCAGATGCTCGACGAGCTGGGGCGGCAGCGCAACATCACCGCGCGCTGCGCGCACTTCAGCCTCATTCCCGACATGGTGGCGTCGAGCCTGCTGGTGCTGACCACCGGCCGCCAGTACTGCGAGCGCTTCGCGGCGCGGCTGCCGGTGAAGATCCTCGACTGCCCGGTGGCGCTGCCGCGCCTCATGTACTACCAGCTCTGGCACGAGCGCACCCATTCGTCGAGTTCCGCGCGCTGGCTGCGCGAATGCATCAAGGACGTGGCGGCGTCGCTGCGGCCACCGCATTCCGCCGTCGCGCGGCCGCCCGCCACCCCTGAGGCACCCGATCCCTGAGAGCTTCCCGTTCGCGCCGGCGTCGTGAGCGGGGCACTGATGAAAACCGCCACAACAACAGCTGGAGACAAGCTAAATGAGTACGTTTGAACAGGCGCCGAAAGACGCCGAGCCCCGCGCGCCGGGGCATGTCGAGTCCGCGCGTCCGCGTGCGGCTGTGGGCAGCGCAAGCGGCTCGGGTCTGCTTGAACGCATGTTCAAGCTCAGTGCGCACAACACCACCGTGCGCACGGAAGTCATCGCGGGGCTCACCACCTTCCTGACGATGGCCTACATCATCTTCGTGAACCCCTCGATCCTCGGCGACGCGGGCATGCCGAAGGGCGCGGTCTTCGTGGCCACCTGCCTGATCGCGGCGCTGGGCACGCTCATCATGGGCCTGTATGCCAACTACCCGATCGCGATGGCGCCGGGCATGGGCCTGAACGCCTACTTCGCCTACGTGGTGGTGCTGGGCATGGGCTACACGTGGCAGGTCGCGCTGGGCGCGGTGTTCATCTCGGGGTGCCTCTTCTTGATCGTGACGGTCACCGGGTTGCGGGAGCTTTTCATCGCGGGCATACCGCAGTCCTTGCGAACGGCGATCACGGTGGGCATCGGCATGTTCCTGGCGCTGGTCGCGCTCAAGGGCGCGGGCGTGGTCGCGGCATCGCCGGCCACCTTCGTCACGCTGGGCGACCTGCACTCGCCGCCGGTGGTGCTGGCCACGCTGGGCTTTCTGATCATCGTGACGCTGGACAGGCTCAAGGTGCGCGGTGCGATATTGATCGGCATCATCACGGTGACCGTGCTGTCGTTCTTCTTCGGCGGCAACAAGTTCCATGGCGTGTTCGATGCACCGCCGTCCATCGCACCGACCTTCATGCAGCTCGACATTCTGGGCGCGCTCAAGGGCGGCATCCTGAACGTGGTGCTGGTGTTCTTCCTGGTCGAGATGTTCGACGCCACCGGCACGCTGATGGGCGTGGCCAAGCGCGCCGGCCTGCTGGTGCCCGGCAAGATGGAGCGCATGAACAAGGCGCTGCTGGCCGACAGCGGCGCGATCTTCGCGGGCTCGCTGCTCGGCACCTCGAGCACCACGGCCTACGTGGAAAGCGCGGCGGGCGTGCAGGCGGGCGGCCGCACCGGCCTTACGGCCGTGGTGGTGGCGGTGCTGTTCCTGGCCTGCCTGATGATCTCGCCGCTGGCGGGCTCGGTGCCGGCCTATGCCACCGCGCCGGCGCTGCTCTTCGTGGGCTGCCTGATGCTGCGCGACCTGGTCGAACTCGACTGGGAAGACACCACCGAGGTGATCCCGGCGGCAGTGACCGCGCTGGCGATGCCTTTCACCTACTCGATCGCCAACGGCCTGGCGTTCGGCTTCATCACCTACGCCGTGCTGAAGCTGTGCACCGGCCGGGCACGGGAAGTGCATGCGATGGTCTGGGTCATCGCCGCCGTGTTCCTGTTCAAGTTCGCCTACGTCGGCGGTCATTGATGCTGTGAACTGAGCAAAGCGCCGTCGGGCGCCGATGGTCGCGGGAGCACGCTATTAAACTTATAGCTGCTTCCGCTTTGTTGCTGTTGAACGAGACAAACCCACGAAACCCGGCATGACAACCCCCAGACTCCAGCTCGCGCACATCACCAAGCGGTATCCCGCGGTGGTGGCCAACAGCGACATCTCCCTGGCCGTGCAGCCCGGCGAAATCCACGCCGTGCTCGGCGAGAACGGCGCCGGCAAGTCGACCCTGATGAAGATCATCTACGGGTCGGTCAAGCCCGACGAAGGCACCGTGACCTTCGACGGCCAGGCCGTCAACCTGCGCAACCCGCAGCAGGCCCGGGCGCTGGGCATCAGCATGGTGTTCCAGCACTTCAGCCTGTTCGACACGCTCACGGTGGCCGAGAACGTGTGGCTGGGGCTCGACAAGTCGCTGCAACTGGCCGAGGTGGCGCGCAGCATCACGGCCAAGGCGAGCGAATACGGACTGGACATCGACCCCTCGCGGCCGGTGCACACGCTGTCGGTGGGCGAGATGCAGCGCGTCGAAATCATCCGCGCGCTGCTGACCAACCCCAAACTGCTGATCCTCGACGAGCCGACCTCGGTGCTCACGCCGCAGGCGGTCATCAAGCTCTTCACGGTGCTCAACAAGCTGGCGTCGGAGGGCTGCAGCATCCTGTACATCAGCCACAAGCTGCACGAGATCCGCGAGCTGTGCACCGCCTGCACCGTGCTGCGCGGCGGCAAGGTCACGGGCGTGTGCAATCCGCAGAACGAGAGCAACGAATCGCTCTCGCGGCTGATGATCGGCAGCGAGCCGCCGCCGCTGCAGCACCGGCCGGTGCATGCGGGCGCGGTGGCGCTGCGCGTGAAGGGCCTGTCGCTGGCGCGGGAAGACCAGTTCGGTGTCGACCTCGACGGCATTTCGCTTGAAGTGCGCGCGGGCGAGGTGGTCGGCATCGCGGGTGTTTCGGGCAACGGCCAGAAGGAATTGCTCTACGCGCTGTCGGGTGAAGACGTGCGTGCCGAGCCTGCGATGGTGCAGGTGTTCGACAAGCCGGCCGGCCGGCTGCGCCCGCGCGCACGGCGCGCGCTGGGCCTGCACTTCGTGCCCGAAGAACGGCTGGGTCGCGGCGCCGTGCCCACGCTGGGCCTGGCGCACAACCTGCTGCTCACGCGCGGCAACGCGGTGGGCAAGGGCGGCTGGATCAACACCGCCGCGCTCGACCGCCATGCGCGTTCCATCATCGAGCGCTTCAACGTCAAGGCCGGTGGCCCGCACGCGGCGGCGCGCTCGCTGTCAGGCGGCAACCTGCAGAAATTCATCGTCGGCCGAGAGATCGACGCCAACCCCAAGCTCTTCATCGTCTCGCAGCCGACCTGGGGCGTGGACGTGGGCGCGGCCGCGCTGATCCGCGGCGAAATTCTTGCGCTGCGCGATGCCGGCTGCGCCGTGCTGGTGGTCAGCGAGGAGCTGGACGAGCTGTTCGACATCAGCGACCGGCTGCACGTGATCGCCAAGGGTCGGCTCTCGCCCTCGATCGACCGCGCGGTGGCCACGCTGCCGCAGATCGGCGAATGGATGAGCGGCCTGTGGCAGGCGCAGGCGCAGGCGAAGGAGGCGGCCCATGCTTAAGCTCGAACCCCGCCCGGAGCTGTCGCGCTTCTGGACCTATGCCTCGCCGATCCTGGCGCTGCTGATCACCGTGCTGATCGGCGTTGCGTTGTTCGCCGCGCTCGGCAAGGACCCGGTCAAGGGCCTGCTGGTGTTTTTTTACGAGCCCATCAAGAGCGGCTATGCGATTGGCGAATTGATGGTCAAGGCCACGCCGCTGCTCATCATCGCGCTGGGGCTGGCCGTGTGCTTTCGCTCCAACGTCTGGAACATCGGCGCCGAAGGGCAGTTCGTGTTCGGTGCCATCGCGGCGGGTGGCGTCGCGCTGCTGGCCGACAAGAACACCGGTCAGTGGATCGTCGCGGCCATCCTGGTCGCAGGCATCGTCGGCGGCATGGTGTGGGCGGGCATCGTCGCGTTCCTGCGCGACAAGTTCAACGCCAACGAGATTCTCGTGAGCCTGATGCTGGTCTATGTCGCCACGCTGCTGCTGGGCTACATGGTTTTCGGCCCCTGGAAAGACCCGCACGGCTACAACTTTCCGCAGACCAAGACCTTCGAGGCGGTCACGCAGATTCCCCGGCTCTTCAAGGGCTCGCGCGTGAGCATCGGGCTGGTCATCGCGCTGTTGGGCGCGGGGGCGCTCTGGGTGTTTTTGTTCCGCACGCGGGCCGGTTTTGCGCAGCAGGTGGGCGGGCTTGCGCCTGCGGCCGCGCGTTATGCGGGCTTTTCGGCGCGGCGCGCTGTGTGGATCGCACTGCTGACCTCGGGCGGCGCGGCCGGCCTGGCCGGTGCACTCGAAGTGGCCGGGCCGCTCGGGCAGCTCACGCCTTATGTGCCGGCGGGCTACGGCTTCGCGGCCATCATCGTGGCCTTCGTCGGTCGGCTGCATCCGGTGGGCATGGTGTTCTCGGCCATCCTCATGAGCATGTTCTATATCGGCGGCGAGCTGGCGCAGTCGCGGCTCGGGCTGCCGAAGTCGCTGACCGGCGTGTTCCAGGGGCTGCTGCTGTTCACGCTGCTGGCGTGCGACACGCTCATCGCCTACCGCATCCGGCGCAAGGCCGCGGCCAAGGCAGCCGCCTCCACGATGACCACGAGTTCGCTGCAAGCCAGCACGCCCATCACCGCGCCCGTTGCGCGCCCGACCGAGGGAGCCCTCTGACATGGACAGCTACGCACTCCTGCTCGGCTCCACCCTGAGCGCGGGCACCGTGCTCGCGATCGCGGCGCTGGGCCTGCTCATCAACGAGAAGGCCGGCATCGTCAACCTCGGCGCCGAGGGCATGATGCTGTGCGCCGCCATCGCGGGCTTCGCCACGGTGGTCATCACGCGCAACCCCTGGCTCGGCTTTCTGGCAGGCATGGCGGCGGGCGCCTTGCTCGCGGCTTTCTTCGGCGTGCTGGTGATCTGGCTCAACACCAACCAGTACGCCACCGGGCTCGCGCTGAGCCTGTTCGGCGTGGGCTTCTCGGCCTTTGCCGGCATCAACTTCGTGCAGGCCAAGCTGCCGGAAAGCGTGTCGTACGCGATCCCCGTGCTGGGCGACATCCCGCTCGTGGGCCCGGCCCTGTTCCGCCATCACCCGATGGTGTATTTCGCGGTGGTGCTGACCTTCGGGCTGATCTGGTTCCTGTACCGCACGCGCGCCGGGCTGGTGCTGCGCTCGGTGGGCGAATCGCCCGAGTCGGCGCATGCGCTGGGCTACCCAGTGCGGCGCATCCGCTTCATGGCGGTGATTGCGGGCGGCGCGCTGTGCGGCCTGGCGGGCGCCTACCTTTCGACGGTGTACACGCCGCTGTGGGTCGAGGGCATGGTCGCGGGCCGCGGCTGGATCGCGCTGGCGCTCACCACCTTCGCCACCTGGCGGCCCATTCGCGTGCTGCTGGGCGCCTACCTGTTCGGCGGCGTCTCGATGCTGGGCTTTCACCTGCAAAGCAGCGGTGTCGACGTGCCGCCCCAGTTCCTGAGCATGCTGCAGTACATCGCGCCCATCGTGGTGCTGGCGCTGATCTCGCGCAACCCGGCTTTCATTCGCATCAACATGCCGGCTTCCATAGGAAAACCGTTCTACCCCGGCTCATAATCCCGTTCTCGTTTTTTTGCCAACCTGTCCTTTTTGAGGATTTCCGACAATGAATGATCTGAACAAACGCTCCCTGCTCAAGCTCGCCGCCTTCACCGCGGTGGCTTCGGCGGCCCTCATGGGCTGCGGCAAGAAAGAAGAAGCGGCAGCACCGGCCGCACCTGCGGCCCCCGCGCCCGTGGCAGCCGCACCGGCTCCCGCCACCACCGCGCCGCTGAACATCGCATTCGCCTATGTCGGCCCGGTGGGCGACGGCGGCTGGTCCTTCGCGCACGACAACGCCCGCAAGGCGCTCGAGAAGGAATTCGGCGACAAGATCAAGACCACCTTCGTCGAGAGCGTGCCCGAGGGCGCCGACGCCGAGCGCGTGTTCCGCGACTTCGTGAGCCAGGGCAACAAGCTGGTGTTCGGCACCACCTTCGGCTACATGGAGCCCATGCTCAAGGTCGCCGCCGACGCCAAGGACGTGAAGTTCGAGCACGCCACCGGCTACAAGACCTCCGAGAACATGCGCACCTACGACAGCCGCACGTACGAAGGCGCATACATGGCCGGCGTGATCGCCGGCTCGATGACCAAGAGCAACACGCTCGGCGTGGTCGGCTCGGTGCCGATCCCCGAAGTGCTGCGCAACATCAACAGCTTCACGCTGGGCGCGCAGTCGGTCAACCCGAAGATCACGACCAAGGTCGTGTGGGTGAACGAATGGTTCAGCCCGCCCAAGGAAACCGAAGCCGCCACCGCCCTCATCAACGGCGGTGCCGACGTGCTGTTCCAGAACACCGACTCGCCGGCCGTGCTGAAGACGGCGCAAGAGAAGGGCAAGCGCGCCTTCGGCTGGGATTCGGACATGACCGCCTACGGCCCCAAGGCCCACCTGGCATCGGCCGTCATCAACTGGACCCCGTACTACATCAAGGCCACCCAGGAAGCCCTGGACGGCAAGTGGACCACCGGCCAGAGCTGGTGGGGCGTGAAGGAAGGCGCCATCGACCTCGTGTCGATCGCCGAAGACGTACCGGCCGAAGCCAAGGCCAAGGTCGAGGAAGTGAAGAAGGGCCTGAAGGACGGCAGCTTCGTGATCTGGAAGGGCCCGATCCTGGGCCAGGACGGCAAGGAAGTGGTCGCCAAGGACGCCGTGGCCGACGACAAGTTTCTGTCGGGCGTGAACTTCTACGTCAAGGGCGTGGAAGGCAAGGTGCCGGGCGGCGACAAGAAGTAAAGCAGCCACAGGCTGATTAATTCACGGGCCACCCCTGCAAAGGGGTGGCCCGTTTTAAATTGTGCAGAGCCTTGTGGGTCTACGATGAATTCGCATTGCCGATGAGCATCCTCGTCGGCGATGCGAAATCATCAATAAGACTTTCAGGGAGAGATCAACATGGCTACAACGTCTCAAGCCGGGCCTGCGCCCGCATCCACGGCAAGCGTAAATTCACGGAACGAATTGAGCGGACGGAAATGGGTTTCGAAGTTTCCGACCGGGACCTCTACCAACGACCTGACGCCGGTGTTCAGGCGAAACACCAACGACTTCATTGCCGCGATTGAAAGCGCCGGAGGTTCGGTGAGGATCTCCGCGACCTTTCGCCCCAAGGAGAGGGCCTACCTGATGCACTATGCCGCCGCCATCGCCAATGGCTCCACTGCCGCGGAGCGTGTTCCCGCAATGCCCGGCGTCGACATCGAGTGGGACCACGGCTCGGCCGAGAAGTCCCGAGCCGCGGCGCGTGAAATGGCTTCGGCCTACGACATCGTGTATCCACCCGCATTGGCATCCCGCCATACGGAGCGAAGCGCAATCGACATGACGATTTCAGGCGTGAAGAACAAGAAGATCAAGAATGCCTCGGGTGTCGAGGTGCTGATCAAGAAGGACAGCGATCTTCATGCCGTTGGCGCGACATATGGCGTCAAGAAGCTTGTCAGCGATCCACCGCACTGGTCAGACAATGGCTTTTGAAAAATACCTCTTGCCGGTGGCGTTCTTCGTCTCGTCGCTCGTCGCATCGGCCGCGCAGCCGTCTGCCGGATTGATCGAAGTTCGACCGGACGGCAGGCGAACCGTGTTCACGACCGAACGGCTGAGCCGCAGCGATCGCATCGTTGCGCAACACGCCGAGGCACAGGGCGGCGCGAAGTGTTGCATCTCCCTGCGAATCACCGGAACGCAAAGGCGGCGGACAGACGTTTCGGACGAGCTGAAGGGGCTACAGGTGAGGGCGTATGCCCTGCCGCCGTTGAAGGCTGCGGATGCGGTGCCCTTCGTGGGCGGGGCGCTGGTGTTCAAGGCCGGTGAGCGCGATTCGGTTGCGGCTGAACGCGCGCTGCTGGGTGGTGCGGCGGACAAGGCGATCCCGCAGGTCTGCACCAGCAGCGAAGGCGCGCATCTTCTGCAACTGGGCAGCGGTGGCGAACCGCAGGCGCATCTCTACATGCACTTCAGCTACGACGTCGAGCCGACCTGCGACGAGGCCTTGCTCGCAAGGCTCAGCGAGGCCGGAACCCCGAAGTGACCGCAAGTCTTCAGGCGCGCCGTCGCTGATCGCAGCCGCCGCTACGGCTGCGCCGCCTGAAGAAGCTGCGCCCCCATCTTCTGATGGATCAGGTTCACCGCCTTCAGGGGGCGCAGCATCACCTTGAACTCGACGATCCTTCCGGCTTCGTTCCACTTGATCATGTCGACGCCGTTGATGACGATGCCGTCCAGTTCAAGCTCGAACTCCAGCACCGCATCGTTTGCGCCCTTGAGTTCGCGCACATAGCGAAAGCTCTCGTTGAAGAACACCTGGAAGGCCGCCGACAGGTACTTCTTGGTGATGCTCTTGCCGACCTGGGGCTTGTGCACCACCGGCGAGTGGAAGACGGCTTCTTCGTCGAGCAGGGCGTCCAGCCCCGCCAGATCGCGTTCCTTGACGAGCCGGTGCCAGGTGGCAAGGGTGTCGATCGGCATGCGTTGTCTCCTGTTGCTGTGGAATGGAAGGAAAACCCAGTCTATCGAACGTATATGTTTGCCGTGATCGCCTGCGCGACGGCTGCGCTTATGCTTTGCGGGATCACAACGCCGAGTTCCCCACCATGACCGACTTTCGCCCCGCCTTCGACAAGAGCTTCGACCGGATCCCCGCCGACCGCCTGCCCGAGCTGCTGCGCGCCATGCCCAAGGCCGAGCTGCACATGCACATCGAAGGCTCGCTCGAACCCGAGCTGATCTTCGCGCTCGCACAGCGCAACGGCGTGGCCATTCCATACGCCAGCGTCGAAGACCTGCGCCGCGCCTACGCCTTCACCAACCTGCAGAGCTTTCTGGACATCTACTACGCCGGCGCCAGCGTGCTGCTGAAGGAGCAGGACTTCTACGACATGGCCTGGGCCTACCTGGAGCGCGCCGCGGCCGACAACGTGGTGCACACCGAGATGTTCTTCGACCCGCAGACGCACACCGCGCGCGGCGTGTCGATGGAGACGGTGGTCAACGGCCTGCACCGTGCGTGCGTCGATGCGCAGCCGAAGCTGGGCGTGAGCGCCACGCTCATCCTGTGCTTCCTGCGCCACCTGAGCGAGGAAGAGGCTTTCGAGACGCTGGAGCAGGCGCTGCCGTTTCGCGACAAGTTCATCGGTGTCGGCCTGGATTCGAGCGAACTGGGCCATCCGCCCGAAAAATTCGCTCGCGTGTTCGCGCGTTGCCGCGAGCTGGGTTTTCACCTCGTCGCGCATGCAGGCGAAGAGGGGCCGCCGGCCTATGTGTGGAGCGCGCTCGACGTGCTGAAGGTCGAGCGTGTCGACCACGGCGTGCAAAGCGCCAAAGACCCGGCGCTGATGAAGCGGCTCGCGCAAGACCGCATTCCGCTCACCGTGTGCCCGCTGTCGAACCTCAAGCTCTGCGTGTTCCCCGACCTGTCGAAGCACAACCTCGGCGCGCTGCTCGACGCCGGCCTGGTCGCCACCGTCAACTCGGACGACCCGGCCTACTTCGGCGGCTACATGAACCAGAACTTCACGCAGACCTTCGCGGCCACCGGGCTCAATGTGCAGCAGGCCTGGCAGCTTGCGGCGAACAGCTTCGAGGGCAGCTTCATCGACGCGGCCGCCAAGCGCGCTTACGTCGACCGGCTCAACGCCGTCTTCGCGACGTTCTGATCGGCAGAGGCTGCGGTATCGGGCCGAGGCACCAGCAGCGGCATCGCCACCAACGCACAGGCGCTGGCCGCGAGCCACACCAGCGGCCAGCCCTGCAGCGCCAGCAGGTGCGGAATGGAGAAGGGCGTGACAAAGCACACCAGGAACACGCTGGTGTTCGCCATGCCCAGCGCCGTGCCGGCACGGGCCGCACCGGCCAGCGTGGCGAGTTCGGTGTAGGCCACGCCGTGCCATGCCGACACGCAGACACCGCTCACACCCAGCAGCACGACCAGCGCGATGCGCAGCGTCCATGAGTCGGCGACATGCGTGCCGGCGGCCATCACCAGCACCGCCAGTGCAGCGAACAGCAGCACGCTGAGTGCGCTGCAGGCGCGCAGGTAGGCCGGCCGGTTGCGGCGGCGGTCGGTCCAGCGGCCGCTCCACACGCGCATCACCATCGCGCCGACCTGCGTAAAGACCATGGTGGCGGTGATCGTCGCGAAGCCCGCATGGCCGAAGTCGTGCAGGAACACGGTGCCGAAGGACAGCACCGCGAACTGCGGCGCGCAAAGAATGCCGATGCCCAGCACGATGCGCCACACGCGGGCGTCGCGCAGCGGGCCGCTCTTCGGCACGGCGCGCACTTCGGTCGTGGCCTTGGTACGGGGCGCAATGGGCGGCTCGTGCACCCACGCCCAGCTCATGGCCGCGCTCAATGCACACAGCAAGGCCAGCAGGCCGTAGAGCGCGGCAAAGCCGAAGTGCAGCGTGACGAAGGGCAGCACCAGCGCGCCGATGCCGCCGCCCAGCGGCACGGCCGTTTGCCGGATGCTCATGGCAAGGCCGCGCTCGCCGGCGTCGAACCACGTCATCACCGCGCGGCCGCTGGCGCCGTTGACGCTGCCGCCCAGCAGGCCGACCAGCAGCAGGCCGGCGGCCAGCCAGCCGAGACCGGGGATGTGCTGCGCGTTCGGCGCCGCCCACAGCGCCATCGCCACGAGCGCGACGGCGGTGCTGCCCAGGCCGGTCAGCAGCACGGGCCGGTCGCCCCAGCGGTCGGTCAGCAGGCCCCAGGGCAGCTCGCTCACCGCGATGCCCAGGCCCATGAGGCCGAGCACCAGCCCGAGCGTGGCGTTGTCGAGCTGGTAGCCGGTGCGCATCAGCACGGCGGTCATCGGAATGCCGCTGAAGGCCACGGAAAACGCCGCGTTGGCGGCCACGCCCGCTGCCAGAACCTTCCAGCGGTGGCGGGGCGCGAACGAAGGGGAGTGCGATGAATGGGTCATGTTGCGGTGCAGTGTCCGCCGTTGCAAAGGTTTTGAAAATCAGAAAATAATGAGCGAACCGTACTGAAAAACAGGATGGTTGAAAAAGGAAGAAACCATGTCCCAGGTGATGTTCGATCTCGATGTGTTGCGCAGTTTTTCCACTGGCATCGCGCTCGGCAGCTATGCCCGCGCGGCCGACCGGCTGGGCCGCTCGACCTCCGCCGTGAGCGCGCAACTCAAGAAGCTGGAGGCGCAGGCCGGCACGGTGCTGTTTCGCAAGGCGGGCCGCGGGCTGGAGCTGACCGACGCCGGCGAAACACTGCTGACCTACGCCCACCGCATGCTCGAGCTCAACGACGAGGCCAGCGCCGCCATGCGCGGCGTCGACCTGCAGGGCGCGGTGCGGCTGGGCCTGCAGGAAGACTTCGGCGAGACGCTGCTGCCCGCCGTGCTGGGCCGCTTCGCGCGGGCGCATCCCAAGGTGCGCATCGAGGCCTGCGTGGCACGCAGCGCCGACCTGCGCGAGCGGCTCGAACTCGGCCAGCTCGACCTGGCGCTGGCATGGGACGCGGGCGACCAGCCCCTGTCGCCCCATGCCGAGCGCGTGGCGCGGCTGCCGCTGTTGTGGATCGGCCCCAAGGCGCCCGACAGGGTCGATGCCCCCTGGTGGACCGAGCGCGAGCGCCGTGGTCCGGGCGCGCGCAAGAGCCGCGAGCCGTTGCCGCTGGTCATGCTCGACGCGCCGTGCCCGCTGCGCGAGATCGTCATCGCCGCGCTCGACCGCGCGGGCGTGCCGTGGCGCCGCTCGTTCGCCAGCGCCAGCCTGTCGGCGCTGTGGGCCGCCACCTCGGCCGGGCTGGGCCTGACGGTGCGCACGCCGTTCGGGCTGCCCGCGCATGTGCGCACCCTCGACCGCGCGATGCTGTCGCTGCCGGCGTTGCCGCAGATATCGCTGGTGCTCTATCGCGCGCAGGCCCGCGCCGAGGCCCCGGCGAGCCGGCTGGCCACCCTGCTGCTGGAGGCGGTGCGCCAGCATGTGCAGACCGATGCATTGGTGGCCGCACACTGAAGGAATGCTGAAGGCGGGGCGCACAAGCCCTTGCCTGGCCGCAATGGCAATGCGTGAGAATCCGCCGCTGGAGACAAAAACAAAAGTGATACGGCATGACCACGCAACAGAATTTTCTGCACCTGTGGGATGACAGGTTTCTCTACATCACGCCGGCGATCCAGTCGGGGCTGACGGCGCGTTCGTCGGCCACGCTGCTGGCGTCGGTCAGCGGCCATCCCTTCGTGCTCGAAGCAGTCGATGGCACGCGTGTGCGCTGCACCGCCGCGCTGGTGGCGCCGCATGTGTCGCGCCGGCTCGATGTCGACGGCTGTGGGCTGCTGTCGCTCAATCTCGATCCGGCATCGAGCGCCTACCGCATGCTCGCCCGACACATGGGCGGCCACGGCATCCAGCCCATCGATGCGCGCCGCTTCGGCCGGCTGCGCGACGACTTCGACCCGGCGCAGCGCGGCCTGCTGTCAGACCGCAGGCTGCAGATGCTGAGTGCGAAGCTGGTCGAAGCCATCACCGAACACCCGGAGCTTGAAGCGCCGATCGACAAGCGCATCGGGCGCGTGCTGGAGGCCATCCGCGCGCATGCGGGGCAGATCCAGTTGCGTGAACTCTCGACCGTGGCCTGCCTGTCGCCCGACCGGCTGACGCACCTGTTCGCGGAGCAGGTGGGCGTGTCGGTCAAGCGCTATGCGCTGTGGACCAAGGTGCGCCGCACGGTGCAGCAGTTCACCGGGCATCGCCCGCTGACCGATGTGGCATTGGTCAGCGGCTTTACCGATGCGGCGCACATGAGCCGCACCTTCCAGCGCTACTTCGGCCTGGCGCCGTCCTTTCTTGCGAACCAGGTGTGCGTGAGCGCGGACGCGCAGGCTTCGCATGCATGGGGGCGTGATGGAACTCCGGCCTAGCTAGGGCCAACCCTAGGCATCACAGCGGCTGCGTTCAAGAGGCTGTGGCAGCCCCTTCCTAAGCTCCAGAGTGCTCCATCAAGAGAGCACCAACTGGAGACAACATGAAACAACCCCACCGTCGCGGCGCCATGCCGCTGTCCCTGCTCGCGCTCGCCGCGGCTGCCACCTTGACCGCATGCGGTGGTGGCGGAGGCAGCGGCTTCTCGTTCCTGCCGCTGCCGCCAAGCCCTGGCAATCCGCCGGCAGAGAGCACCTACAAGGCCGAGATCCGCCGCACCGCGATGGGCGTGCCGCACATCAAGGCCGACAACTGGGCCGGCGCGGGTTACGGCTACGGCTATGCGCAGGCACAAGACAACCTCTGCACGATGGCGGACTCGTTCCTCACCTATCGCGGCGAGCGCTCGCAGTACCTCGGTGGCGACGCACTGCTGGTGGCCGGCAGCACCATCGGCCGGCCGAAGAACATCGACTCCGACTTCTTCCACCGGCATGTGATCTCGGCCGATGTGCTGAAAAAGATGATCGACGCGCAGCCCGACGATTTGAAGAAGCTGGTCGAGGGTTTTGCGGCGGGCTACAACCGCTACGTGCGCGATGCCAAGGCCAGCGGCAGCGCGCATGCGGCCTGCCGCACCGAGGCGTGGGTTCAGCCGATCACGACCGACGACATCTATCGCCGCATGTACGCGGCCAACCTTGCGGGCGGCTACAGCAACTTCCTGGCGCACATCGCCAATGCAATGGCGCCTTCACCGGCGGCAGCGGCGAAGGTCGCGGCACACAGCCGCAACCACGGCCACAACAACAAGAAGCACGCATTGCAGCTTGCCCTGCGCGACATTCCCGAACCCGAGATGCAGGTTGGCGGCAAGGAGGGTGTGGGCAGCAACATGATCGGCTTCGGCACGGCCGCCACCGGCGACGCCAGCCCGCTGCTGTTCGGCAACCCGCACTGGTACTGGCGCGGGCCCGACCGCTTCTACCAGGCGCAGCTCACGATTCCGGGCCAGCTCAACATCAGCGGCACGTCGTTCCTGGGCATTCCGGTGATGCTCATCGGCTTCAACGACAACATCGCGTGGAGCCACACCGTGTCGACCGCCAGGCGCTTCGGGTTCTATGAGCTGACGCTCGCGGCGGGCGACCCGACCAGCTACATGCGCGACGGCAACGCCGTGAAGATGCAGGCGAATGAAATCACCGTCAAGGTGAAGCAGGCCGACGGCAGCACGACGGCGGTGACGCGCACGCTCTACAAGTCGGAGCACGGGCCGATGCTCAACCTCACGTACCTCAGCGACAAGCTGCCGCAGTGGAACCAGACCACCGCCTACGCCATCCGCGACATCAACGGCGAGAACTACCGCACCTTCCGCAACTGGCTGCGCTGGAACCAGGCGAAGTCGCTCGACGAGTTCACCGCCATCCAGCGCCAGGAAGCGGCCATTCCGTGGGTCAACACCGTGGCCGTGGGCCGTGGCAGTGCCAAGGCCTGGTATGCCGACATCGGCGCCGTGCCCAACGTGTCGGCGGACCAGATGGCGAAGTGTTCGAGCACGAGCACGGCTGGCCAGATCCTCAGGGGTGCGCTTGCGCGCGTGCCGGTCTTCGACGGCTCGCGCAGCGCCTGCGACTGGCAGACCGATGCCGATTCCGCACAGAAGGGCGCCATCGGCCCTTCGCGCATGCCCAGCCTGATGCGCGACGACTACGTCGCCAACATGAACGACAGCTACTGGCTCGCCAATCCGAACGCACCGATGACGGGCTATCCCGACATCATGGGTCCGGCAGGCACCGAGGCCGTGAGCTTCCGTACCCGCATGGGCAATGTGCTGGCGCAGGGGCGTATCGACGGTACGGACGGCTATGGCGCCAAGGGCGCCACGGTCGATACCGTGAAGCGCATGGTGCTCAACAGCCGCGTGCTGACGGCCGAGTTGTTCAAGACCCAGGCGCTGGACATCGTATGCGCGCTGCCCGCGACGTTCCTGGTCGGTGGTGATCTTCAGACCAAGGAAACGTTCACGCCGGCACGCAATGTCGACACTACGGCGGCGTGCAATGCGCTGCGCAACTGGGACGGCACCGGCGTCAGCGCCGCGCGCGGTGCTCACCTGTGGGACGAATTCTGGGGCCGTGCGCCACTGGCCTCGGGCGCGATCTACAACGTGCCGTTCGATTCGAGCGCACCGATTCGCACACCGAGAGACCTCAAGACCGACCCGACCACCGTCGAGAACCTGCGCCAGGCCTTCGGCGCCGCGGTGCTGCGCGTGGAAGCCAGCGGCTACGCACCCGACGCACAGCGCGGCGACTACCTGTTCGCCACGCGCGGCGACAAGAAGATCCCGCTGTACGGCGGCTGTGGTGGTCCGGGCTACTTCACCATCTCGTGCTCAGAGAACCGCCTCGACAAGGGCGGCTACAACATGGACGGCAACCCCAACGGCAACAGCTACATGCAGATCGTGCGCTTCCCCGAAGGCGGCGTGGAGGCCCACACCTTCCTGACCTTCTCGCTGTCCGACGACCCCGCATCGGCGCACAACGGCGACTACACGCGTGCCTACAGCGCCGGGCAGTGGCTGAAGGTGCCGTTCTCGGAGTCGGAGATCAAGGGCGACGCTGCCTACAGCAGCGCGGTCATCAGCGAGTAAGAGCGCCGCATCGGTGCAACGCGAAGCGGCGGTGGCTTGCTCAAGAAGGCTGCCGCCGCTTCGCGAGCCAGTTCCATCCGGCGCCCGCGGCCATCAGCACGCAGGTGCCGAGGAACACGGCGCGCATGCCGATGTGCCCGCCCACGAAGCCGCCCAGCAGCGGCCCCGTGACCTGGCCCGTGTATTGCGCCGAGGTCGAATAGCCCAGCATGTTGCCCGCCACGCGTTCGGGCACGTTATGGCGGATCACGCTCGCGATGCAAGGCAGCAGCCCGCCGAGCGACAGCCCCATCAGGAAGCGCAGCACCACCAACTGCCAGCCCGAGGTGACGAAGGCCTGCGGAACCAGCAGCACCGCCGACACCGCAAGGCAACCCACGATCACGTTCCAGTGCCCCACACGGTCGGCCAGCTTGCCCAGCCGCGAAGCCGACAGGATGCTGCCCAGCGCCGCGGCGGACATCACGAGGCCGGCCATCATCGTCACGCGACTCGGGTCTTCGACCAGCGTGGCCACGTAGACCGTGATGATCGGCTCGATCGACATGTTGGCGAGCATCAGCAGCATGCCGGTGAAGAGCATCGCCACCAGCGGGCGCTTGTCGGGAATGGCGGCCCAGCCGCTACCGGCCTCGTCGCGCTGCTTCGCGGTCGAAGGCGATCTCTTTTCTTCACGGATCAGGAAGGCGGTGGCGAGAAAGGCCACGAAGATCATCGCGCCCGCCGCGAAGAAGGTCGCGCGAATGCCGATGAGCGGCGGCAGCACGCCGCCGACCAGCGGGCCCACGAGGTTGCCCGCCATGATGGCCGAGGACATCGTGCCCAGCGCCCAGCCGGTGCGCGCCTTCGGCGTCTGCGTGGCGACCAGCACCATCGAGCCCGAGGCATAACCGCCCAGCAGGCCCGCGAGCAGCCGCAGGCCGACGAGCTGCCAGACATTGCCCGCCATGCCGATCAGCGCCATCGCCACCGCCATGCCCAGGCTGGCGCGAATCAGCATCGGCTTGCGCCCGTAGCGGTCGGCCAGCCGGCCCCACAGCGGTGCCACCAGCGCGGCGGTGAAGAAGGTCGCGCCGTAGGCCACGCCGGACCATTGCACGATGGCCGCATGGTCCTTCACGCCCAGTTGCTCGACGTAGAGCGGCAGGAAGGGCAGCAGCAGCGTCATCGCCACGATGGTGGTGAAGGAGCCGAACATGCAGACGGCGAGGTTGCGCTGCCAGTGTTCGTTGGCACTGCTGGTGGGGTCGGGCGCGGATGCGCTGCGCGGGGCGTTGGTTGTCGAGTTCGTCATGGGGCGAACTCATTGTGTGGCGATGCGGCCGATCCGGCGCCTGCCGATTGGCGGCGCCACCCATCGCGAGCGGCGCATGGGGCTTGAAGGGAGGCCGGCGAGCGGCCCCGCTCCGTTCGCTTATTTCTTCGTCTGCGTGCGGACGAACTCGAACACCGAGGTCTTGTCGCTGGCCGTCACTTCGAGGCGGATCACGTCATTGGGCGACACAGAAGGGTCGCAGCAGTTCTTCAGCACCAGGTCGCCCGTCACCATCTGCAACGGCTCCACCGTGTTCAGTTGAAGGATCGAGTTGGCCGATTGCTCCTGGTTCTCGGCGTTGTATTCGATCTGGCGAATGCCCAGCACAGTGGCGCCGCCCACGGCCGCGCCGGCCAGCATGCCGGCGACCGGGTCGTAGACCTGCACGGTGTTCGAGCCGGCAAAGCTGGTCAGGCCGCGGCGGCCGGCCACGTAGCCGGAGTAGTTCGAGCGGTAGGTCTGGCGTGAGGCGCCGTAGGCTGCGGCACCGGCCGCCAGCCCGCCGATGATGGCCAGCGCGACCTGCTTGGCCTGCTTCTCCGACTGGATCTCGGCGATGCGCTCGGTGTAGGTGTAGATCTGCACCGGCGTGCCGCGAAAGTAGGCCTTGACGTTGTCGGTGCTGAAGTTCACCGGCGCGCCGGTGTTGTTGGCATAGCCGAGGGTGAAGGTCGGTTGCGTCGGGCCCTGTGTCTTGAATCGCGAATACACGAACAGCTCGCGTGCCTCGTCCTTCTCGGACAGCGTGCCGACGCCGTCTGTGTACTTCAGCGACTGCGGCGCGTCCTTGCTGACGCGGGGGGTGTACGCGATGGTCGTGGAGCAACCGCTGACCAGGACGGCGAGTGCGACGAGGCAACAGGTCTTGCGCGCGAGTGCGCCTTGTCGGCCAAGAGAATCTCCAAAATTGCGCTGCAATGCGCCGCTGACAGCAATCACCGGTACTCCGTTCGTTGTGCGTGGAAGGGGCGGCCTGGCGGTCGAGCTGACCGGGGCCTGACTGCACAATCGTAACTTCGTGTATCTAAATGTCACCGAAAAGTTTCAATGGGCGATGACCCTTATTTCGTGAATTTGTTCACGGTTTCGGGGGTGTTGAAGGCGTTGTCGGGCCGATCGAGGTCGCAATCGAGCTGGGTGCCCGTGATGTCGTGCGCGTGGGGTGGGCTGTTTGACCCAACCCGGGATGTCCCATAGGCTTCTGTCCTGAATATCAAAATCCCTCCTTTCAGGACATCAAGATGAAGCGCATCGCCGTCGTCGTCTTTCCAGGTTTCCAGATCCTCGACCTGGCCGCCCTTGCCACCTTCGAGCTGGCAAACCAGCACATGGGCCAGCCGATCTATCGCGTGGAGCTGCTTTCCGAGACCGGCGGGCTCACGCCCAGTTCGTCGGGCATCAGCGTTGAAACCAAGAGGTTCACTGCCTCGAAGTTCGATACCTTGGTGATGACCGGCGCGCTGACCATCGAGCCCACGTCGGCCACCCTGTGCAAGATGCTGCGCGCGGGCGAGCGCAGTTCGCGCCGGCTGGCAAGCATCTGCACCGGCGCCTTCGGGCTGGCCGACGCGGGCCTGCTCGACGGGCGGCGCGTCACCACGCACTGGGCCTTTGCGCAGGAGCTGCAAAAGCGCCATCCGCTCGCCAAGGTTCAGCCGGATCGCATCTTCATCAACGACGGCACGCTCTGGACCTCGGCGGGCATGACGGCGGGCATCGACCTCATGCTGGCGCTGGTGGAGCAGGACCTGGGCGTCGAAGTCGCGCGCATGGCGGCGAAGAAGCTCGTCGTGTACCACCGCAGGGCGGGCGGGCAATCGCAGTATTCGGCGCTGCTGGAGCTGGCGCCCAAGTCGGATCGCATCCAGCAGGCGCTGGCGCATGCGCGGGCCAACCTGCGCGATCCGCTGTCGGTGGAAGACCTGGCCGAAGTGGCGCACCTGAGCCCGCGCCAGTTCAGCCGCGCCTTCAAGTCCGAGACCGGCCAGTCGCCTGCGCATGCCGTCGAGACCCTGCGCGTGGAAGCGGCGCGCTTGCTGATCGATGCTGGCGGGCTCGCGCTCAACGTGGTTGCCAACGAGACGGGCTTCGGCGATCCCGAGCGCATGCGGCGTGCCTTCCTGCGCACGCTGGGCCAGCCGCCGCAGGCCGTGCGCCGCGTGGCGAAGCAGGCGGCCGAAGTGGCATAAAAGGAGGCTTATATGGCATTTACGCCATAGCCTCGAAAGAAGAAACTTCCCTCACGCCCACAACAACGTGGCGACAAAAGGAAAGCTTCATCATGACTGCGACACCACAGGGCACCGCCCTCATCACCGGCGCTTCTTCGGGCATCGGCGCCGTGTATGCCGACCGGCTGGCCCGCCGTGGCTTCGACCTCGTGCTGGTTGCGCGCAACCAGGCCCGCCTGCAGGCGCTGGCCGACCGGCTGGCGGCGCAGACGGGACGCAAGGTCGAGACGATCGCCGCCGACCTGACGAACAGGAAGGACATTGCGCGCGTCGAAGCCGCCATCCGCACCAACCGCGACCTGACGCTCCTGGTGAACAACGCTGGCGTGGGCGCCACCGCGCCGCTGCTGGCTTCGGACATCGAGAAGATGGAAGAGATGCTCGCGATCAACGTGAACGCGCTCACGCGGCTGACCTATGCGGCCGCGCCGGGCTTCGTGGCCCGTGGCGGGGGAACCATCGTGAACATCTCGTCCATCGTGGCGGTCTCGCCCGAAACGCTCAATGGCGTGTACGGCGGCAGCAAGGCCTTCGTGCTGGCCTTGAGCCAGTCGCTGCAGCATGAGTTGGGCGACAAGGGCGTGCGCGTGCAGGCGGTGTTGCCGGGCGCCACGGCCACCGAGTTCTGGGACATTGCCGGCCTGCCGGTGCAGCACCTGCCGACGGAGATCGTCATGAGCGCCGAGGACATGGTCGACGCGGCCCTGGCCGGGCTCGACCTGGGCGAGCAGGTCACCATTCCCGCGTTGCCGAGCCAGGCCGAGTGGGACGCCTTCGAGGCGGCGCGCCGTGCCATGTCGGTGCGGCTTTCCAGCTCGGCGCCCGCGTCTCGCTACGGCGTGGCAAGTGCGCGCGCGGAAGCGGCCCTGCAGGCCTGAGAAAGCCCCGCACTAAAATCCGCACCCGCAGCCGGGCGTCCCGGCCGGCTGCGGGTTTTTGCTTTTCCGGGGCCATGTAGAGGACCACCATGTACAAAAACCTCGCGGGCCGCGCCGTTCTGGCGCTGGCAGCCGCTTGCTTTTTATCTCCCGTTTTTTCTCAACCGCAGGCGCCCAAGGAGCCTTTGAAGATCGGCTTTGTCTACGTCACGCCGGTCACTGATGCCGGCTGGGTGCGCCAGCATGAAGAGGGCCGCAAGGCCGTCGATGCGGCGCTGGGCGCCCGGGTGAAGACCACCTTCGTCGAGAACGTGGCCGAAGGTGCCGACGCCGAGCGCGTGATCCGCGATCTGGCGCAGCAGGGCAACCAACTGATCTTCACGCCGAGCTTCGGCTACATGGAGCCGACGCTGAAGGTGGCGAGAGACTTCCCCGACGTGAAGTTCGAGTCGATCACCGGCTACAAGACCACGCCCAATGTCGCGACCGCGAATGCGCGCTACTACGAGGGCCGCTATCTCGCGGGCATCGCCGCGGGCCGCATGACGAAGACGAACGTGGCAGGCTACGTCGCCGGCTTCCCGATTCCGGAAGTGCTGCAGGGCATCAACGCCTTCGCGCTCGGCATGCGCTCGGTGAACCCGAACGCCAAGGTGATCGTGGTGTGGCTCAACGAGTGGTTCGATCCGCCGAAGGAACGCGATGCGGCCATGACGCTGTTCAACCAGAACGCCGATGTGGTGGCCTTCCACACGGGCTCGACCGCCGTGATGTCGGCGGCGCAGGAGCGCGGCAAGATGGCCATTGCGTACCACTCCGACATGCGCAAGATCGCGCCCGACGCGCAGATCGTCGCGGTCACGCACCAGTGGGGCGGCTACTACACGCAGCGCGCGCGGGCGGTGCTCGATGGGAGCTGGAAGAGCGGCAACCTCTGGGGCGGCGTGAAGGAAGGAATGATCCGCGTCGGCGACTTCGGCACCAAGGTGCCCAAGGCCGTGCAGCAGGAGGTGCTGGCGCGCCAGCAGGACATCGCGGCCGGCAAGCTGCAGCCGTTTCGCGCAATGGCGGGCGATGTGCGCGACAACGAAGGCCACGTCGTCATCGCGAAGGGCGCGCAACTGAGTGACGACCAGATACTGAAGATGAACTGGCTGGCCGAAGGCGTGCAAGGGCGCGTGACGCGCTAACCCAACCGCTCGACCACGAAGTCGACGAAGGTGCGCAGCTTGGCGCTGGGCCGCGCCTCGGGCAATCGCATGATGTGCACCTTGCGCGTCGGCAGTTCCCATTCGGGCAGCAACTGAACCACCTGGCCCGAGGCCAGCGCGGGCCCGAGCAGCGCATCGGCCTGCACGATCACGCCCACGCCGGCCATTGCGGCTGCCAGCAGCGCTTGCCCGTTGTTGGTGGTGAGCGGGCCGCGCACCGGCACATGCACCGTCTGGCCGTCGCGCGTGAAGCGCCATGAATGGTTCGGGCCCCAGGTGGCAAAGCCCAGCAGCGGAAAAGCTTCGAGCTCCGATGGATGTTTCGGCTGGCCGTGGCGCTTGACCCAGGCCGGGCTCGCGACCGCGAACATGCGCGCCAGCGCGAGCGGACGCGCGATGAGCCGTTCATCGACCGCCGCACCCGAGCGGATGCTGCAGTCGAAACCCTCTTCGGCGAGGTCGACCACGCGGTCGTTGAGCACCAGGTCCACCTTCACCTGCGGATAGGCGGCGATGTAGTCGCCGATCACCGGCGTGAGCCGGTGCGCGCCATAGGCCACCGGCGCGGTGACGCGCAGCACGCCCTGCGGCATGGCGCGCAGCGACTCGGCCACGCCGTCGGCCGTGTGCACGCTGGCCAGCACGTCGCGGCAGCGCTCCAGGTAGGCCGCGCCAATCTCGGTCAGCGCATGGCGGCGGGTCGTGCGTTCGAGCAGCCGAGCGCCGAGCTGCTCTTCGAGCGCGCGGATGTGCTTGCCGACCATCACCGCCGACAGGTCGAGCGCCTCGGCGGCGGCGGCAAAGCTGCCCGCGTCGACCGTGGCAACGAAGACTTCCATGGCACGGAGCTTGTCCATATTGATAACTATTAGTTCTGAATGACCGAACCGGATGCCAATTTATCAAATGAACGGTTCGCAAAACAATGACCGCTTCTTTGATTCACTTTGGCGAGGTTCTCCATGAAGGTTCTTGTTGTGGGCGCGACGGGCGCTGTAGGCAGCGCGGTGGCACAGGTGCTGGCCGCGCGCGGGCACGAGGTGGTGCGTGCGGGCCGCACGCGCGGCGATCGGCAGGTGGACATCACGAGCGACGTCAGCGTCGAGGCGCTGTGTGCGGCGGTGGGGCGTGTCGATGCCATCGTCTCGACGGCGGGCGGCCTGTTCTTCGGGCCCGTGGCCGAGATGACGCCGGCGAACTTCAATGTCGGCCTGCAGGACAAGCTGCTGGGCCAGGTGCGGCTCGCGCTGCTCGGCCAGCATGTGCTGCGCGATGGTGGCTCGATCACGCTGACCACGGGCGTCGCGGCCGACGACCCGGTTCGCGGGGGGAGCAATGCTGCTGCGGTGAATGCGGGGGTCGAGGGTTTCGTGCGGGGCGCAGCGATCGAGTTGCCGCGCGGCCTGCGCATCAATGCGGTGAGCCCGACGCTGCTGACCGAATCGGCGGCGGCGTATGGCGCGCTCTTTCCGGGCGTTGAGGCCGTGCCGGCCGCGCGCGTGGCGCTGGCCTATGTGCGCAGCATCGAAGGTCCGCTGACCGGGCGCGTGTTTCGCGTGTGGCAATGAGCGGGCGCACACGGTCGGCTGGTGCGCTGCTTGCGCTTGCCACGGCTGCGGCCGTTGCGGCACCGCCTGTCGTGCAGGTGCTGCCCGAAGACTGGTATCCGGAAAGCATGGCCATCGGGCCGGACGGCGCGTTCTATGTCGGCAGTTGGCGGCAGGGCGCGGTCGCACGACTGAAGCCGGGCGTGGCGTCAAAGGCCGAGGTGCTGGTCAAGCCCGGTGCCAATGGCCTGGCGAACGGGCAGGGCGTGCTGGTGGATGCGAAACATCGGTCGCTGTGGGTCTGCTCTGGCAACAGCGGCTTCACCACCGTGGCGCAGACGCCGAGCGCGCTCAAGCGCTACGACCTGACCACCGGCGCGCCGCGCGCGAGCTATGCGATGCCCGACGCTGGCTACTGCAACGACCTCGCGCAGGACGCACGCGGCAATCTCTACGTGACGGACTCCTACCACCCGCGCGTGCTGAAGCTCGCGCCCGGCGCCACGGCGCTGACGGTCTGGAAGGAAGACCCGGCGCTGGCCGGGGAGGGGCCTTACAAGGGCCTGAACGGCATTGCCATCGATGGCGGCCGCAGCGTCTATGTGAGCCTCGTGGCGGCGGCTTCCTATCTGCTGCGCATCGATCTCGGTGCCGATGGCCATGCCGGCGAAGTCACGCGCATCGAGGCACCGCGCACGATGAAGAACGTCGACGCGATCCGCGCCTGGAAGCCCGGGCGCCTCGTGCTGTTCGAGAGCAATGCCTTCGGCGACGGGCCCTATGGCGGGCAGATCACCGCGGCACGCATCGACGGCACGAAGCTGGGCCTGCAGACCGTGGTGGCAGGGCTGAACGATCCGTCGTCCGGCGCGGTGCTGGGGGACACGGTTTATTTCATCGAATCGAAGTACGGGCTGCTGACGAAGCACAAGGACAGCGATCCGCCCATTCCGTCCGGCGTGCCCTTCGACATCCAGTCGCGCGCGTTGCCGCGGTGAGTGCGTTCGGCATATAGCACTCATATGCGCATGGAAATTGCGGCGGCGCGGGGCTGGATTACCCTCCGCAGCCACGATGAAAAAAGCCTACCGCGCCTCCCTCCTGCGATTCGACGCCGCAGGCCTGCCCGTTTTCGATGAAGACGGCCTGCTGGTCATTGCCCCCGATAGCACCGGCCGCCAGCGCGTGCTCGATGCCGGCAGCCATGCCGCCGTGGCACCGCGCCACCCCGATGCCGAAGTGACCCACCTGCCCGGACGCATCCTCGCGCCGGGCTTCGTGGACATGCACATCCACTATCCGCAGACCGACATCATCGGCGCGCCCTCGCCGGGGCTGCTGCCCTGGCTCGAGAACTACACCTTCCCGGCCGAAAGCAAGTTCGTCGACCCGGCACATTCGCGCGAAGTGGCGGACGTGTTCTTCGACGAGTTGCTGCGCAACGGCGTGACCACATCGCTGACCTTCGCGACCTCGCACGTGGCCTCGGTCGATGCCTTCTTCGAGAGCGCGCAGCGCCGCCAGCTGCGCATGATGACCGGCAAGGTGCTGCAGGACCGCAACTCGCCCGACGGCGTGCGCGACCAGACCGAGCAGAGCCTGATCGACACCGAGGCGCTGATCCGCAAGTGGCACAACGTCGATCGCCTGGGCTACGCCATCACGCCGCGCTTTGCGCCCACCAGCACCGACGCGCAGATGCGTGGCGCGGGCGAGCTGGCGGCGAAGTACGGCGACACCTGGATCCAGTCGCACGTGGCCGAGAACCGCGACGAAGTGAAGTGGGCGCGCGAGCTGTACCCCAAGTCGCGTTCCTACCTGGACGTGTACGCGGGCTTCGGCCTGATGCGCGAGCGTGCCGTGTACGCGCACTGCATCTACATCGACGACGAAGACCGCCGCCTGATGCGCGAGACGAAAACCGCATCGGCCGTCAGCCCCACGAGCAACCTGTTCCTGGGCAGCGGCTTCTTCGATTTCGGCGCGGCCGATCGCATCGAGTCGCCCTATGGCCTGGCGAGCGACGTGGGCGGCGGCACCAGCTTCAGCCCCTTCCACACCATGCTGGCGGCCTACTACGTGGGCCGCGAAGGCCAGACCAAGACCGGCCTGAGCATCGCGCCTTCGCGGCTGTGGTGGCACCACACCGGCGGCGCGGCGCGTTCGCTGGGGCTCGACGGCGTGGTGGGCAATCTGCAGCCCGGCTGCGAGGCCGACTTCCTGGTGCTGAACCCTTCGGCCACACCGCTGCTGGCGCGCAAGACATCGCTGGCGAACAACCTCGAGGAAATGCTGTTCGCGATGATCGTGCTGGGCGACGACCGGCTGGTCGAGCGCACGGTGATTTCGCAGGCTGCCTGACGGGCCGCGTTTGCAGGGCCTACGAGGCCCGGCAGGTCTCGATCAACGACGCACGGTCCGCGCCGGGCCGCAAGGCGGCGATGCGTGCCGCTGCGCTTTGGCATGCAGCCTGTGTCTGGCTTCGCGGGCGCGTGTCGTCGCTGCGGGTGAACTCTCCGAGGTAGATGTTCGCCACTTCGCGCGAGGGCTCCTGCGGCCAGGATGCGATGGCTTGAAAGAGCGCCGCCTCGCCTTCCTTCCAGACGCGCCCCTGGCTCGACGGGCGGATCGCGCTCACGAGGTTGTGGGCGTAGGCGCCACCTTTGGAACACCACGCGAAACGGCCGTTCACCTGCCGGGAGATGGCCTCGACGATGTCCATGCGGCGCTGGTAGAGCGCGTATTCGAAAAGGCGCTGCAGTGCTCCTTCTCCAGCCCGCAGCAGTGGTGCGCGATGGCTGGCCAGCACCCTCAGCATGTCGGTGGGAACGGGGCCTTGTGGTTCGGCGATGGCTCCCGATTCGCGAAGTGCGATGGTTGTGGATCTGTCTTCCGCCTTCATGAGCCATGGGGCGTCGTTGTCGCGCCCTGCGAGGTCGGCAAAACAAGTACCGGAGGCAGAGTCGATGGAGACGCCGCGCCATGACTTGGACTTCTGCGCCTCTTGCTGCGCGAGGTCCAGATAGCGGTCGAGGACCCGCCACGCATTGGCCTTGAACGCGTCGTCCAGCAGCCGCGAGGTGTCGAGCGCGCCCATGCCGCAGGTGTCGTCGTCCACGCGCATTTGGAAATCGGGCGGCACCGTCTTGGCGAACGCCACGCAAGCCTTGCCCGCGGCTTCGAGGGCGGCGGGGTCGTCCGTGTCGATGGCTTTCCTGATGTCGGCGAGGCGGCTCTCGTAGGAAGCCTTCCAGGGCGTGAACACGGCGGCTTCTTGTGCGTCGGCACGGGCCGCATCGCGTTGACGGGACCACTCCGACACCACGCCGATGCCCATGAACAGGCCCACCGCACCGAAATACACGATGGAAATCGTCTGGGTCCGCCAGGCCATCGCCGCCGCCAGCAGCAGGGCAAGGCCGAAGCCGCTCGCGACGAAGCCAGCACCGGTCCAGAACGAGGAGCCGGACGAGCCGCCACCGTGGCCGCCGCAACATCCTCCCGCGAGCGCGCCGCCGATCGCGCCGGCCAGCGCGACGCCCATCGTGACCAGCCCGATCAGGAACAGCGCCAGGCCGAGCAGCGCCTGCGTCTTGCGCGACATGCGGCCGGCTGGCGAACCGGGGAGCGCCTGGCTTTCTGGATTCATGGTCTGTGGCCAGCGCTGCCGCGGGCCCGTCTTGTTGTTGTCCGCGGCAGGATAGCCTCAAGCCGCGCGCGGCGACCGGCATGCCACAATTCGCGCCATTCCCCCCGCAGCAGCAGTGACCGCATATGAGCATCAAGAGCGACAAATGGATCCGGCGCATGGCCGAGCAGAACGGCATGATCGAGCCCTTCGAGCCCGGCCAGGTGCGCGAGAGCGACGGCCACAAGATCATCAGCTATGGCACCTCGAGCTACGGCTACGACATCCGGTGCGCGCCTGAATTCAAGGTCTTCACCAACATCCACAGCACCGTGGTCGACCCGAAGAATTTCGACGAGAAGAGCTTCGTCGACATGCACGGCGACTACTGCATCATTCCGCCGAACAGCTTCGCGCTGGCGCGCACCGTCGAGTACTTCCGCATCCCGCGCAACGTGCTCACCATCTGCCTTGGCAAGAGCACCTACGCGCGCTGCGGGATCATCGTCAACGTGACCCCCTTCGAGCCCGAATGGGAAGGCTACGTGACGCTCGAATTCAGCAACACCACGCCCCTGCCCGCCAAGATCTACGCGGGCGAAGGCTGCGCGCAGGTGCTGTTCTTCGAGAGCGACGAAGTCTGCGAAACCAGCTACAAGGACCGTGGCGGCAAGTACCAGGGCCAGCGCGGCGTGACATTGCCCAAAACCTGACGGTCCCGCGGGCCGCGCGCTGACGGCCGGTTACCCTGCCGGGCGCCGGCCCAAGTACCATCCTGCGTCACTGGCAACTACTCCTGCAAAAAGCCGGTAAGGAGATCGCGATGAGATGGGAAGGCAACGAACAATCGGACAACGTCGAAGACCGCCGTGACGAGGGTGGCGGCGGTGGTGGTGGCGGAGGCGGCTTTATCGGCGGCCGCGGCATCGGCATCGGCACCATCGCGGTCGCGTTGATCGCGGGCTGGGTCTTCGGCATCAACCCGCTCACCGTGCTGAGCCTGCTCAGCGGTGGCGGCGGGCCCGCCCAGGTGCAGCAGCAACCCCAGCAAGGGCCGGCGCCCAAGCCTCCCTCCGGCGACCGCGAAGCGGCCTTCGTCTCCACCGTGCTCAAGAACACCGAAGTGGTCTGGACGGACATCTTCAGGCAGAACGGCGGCACCTACCGCGCGCCCAAGCTGGTGCTGTTCCGCGGTGTCACGCCCACGGCCTGCGGCACGGGGCAATCGGCCATGGGCCCGTTCTACTGCCCGGGCGACCAGAAGGTCTACATCGACCTCGGTTTCTACGACACGCTCAAGAACCAGCTCGGCGCGCCGGGCGAGTTCGCGCAGGCCTATGTGATTGCGCACGAGGTCGGCCATCACGTGCAGGACGAACTCGGCATCACCGCCAAGGTCGACGGCATGCGCAACCGCCTGAGCCAGACGCAGAACAACGCGATGAGCGTGCGTGTCGAGCTGCAGGCCGACTGCTTTGCGGGCGTGTGGGCCCACCATTCGCAGGAGTCGAAGAAGTGGCTCGACCCGGGCGACATCGAGGCCGCCATGAACGCCGCGCAGAAGATCGGCGACGACGCACTGCAGCGTTCCGCAGGCCGTGCGGTGGTCCCCGACAGCTTCACCCACGGCTCCAGTGCACAGCGCCAGAAGTGGTTCGGCGCGGGCTACCAAAGCGGCGACATGAAGTCCTGCGACACCTTCAACGCACGCAGCCTCTGAGCTTCGAGGGCTTGAGAGGCCCGTTTTCATTGGGCAGATTGCTATTGAATAAATAGCAATTCCGCCGTCACGGGCGTTGTCACGCCGCCGTCACTGCTGTTTTTTGCGGCAGTGCGACAATAGCGGGCTCAATGACAAGTTCCTTCTCCAATCTTTCGCTGGCAGAACCGCTGGCGCGCGCCGTGGCCGAAATGGGCTACGAGACCATGACACCGATCCAGGAGCAGGCCATTCCGGTCGTGCTTTCGGGCCAGGATGTGATGGGCGCCGCCCAGACAGGCACCGGCAAGACGGCGGCGTTTTCGCTCCCGTTGCTGCAGCGCATGCTCAAGCACGAAAACGCCTCCACCTCGCCCGCGCGGCATCCGGTGCGTGCGCTCGTGCTGTTGCCCACGCGCGAGTTGGCCGACCAGGTCGCGCAACAGGTCAAGCTGTACGCCAAGTACACCAACCTGCGCAGCACGGTCGTGTTCGGCGGCATCGACATGAAGCCGCAGACGCTGGAATTGAAGAAGGGCGTCGAAGTCCTCGTGGCCACGCCGGGCCGGCTGCTCGATCACATCGAAGCCAAGAACGCGGTGCTCAACCAGGTCGAATACGTGGTGCTCGACGAAGCCGACCGCATGCTCGACATCGGCTTCCTGCCCGACCTGCAGCGCATCCTGAGCTACCTGCCCAAGCAGCGCACCACGCTGCTGTTCTCGGCCACGTTCTCGCCTGAAATCAAGCGGCTCGCCAGCAGCTACCTGCAGAACCCCGTCACCATCGAAGTGGCGCGGCCGAACGAAACGGCCTCGACCGTCGAGCAGCATTTCTACAGCGTGAGCGACGACGACAAGCGCCGTGCGCTCAAGCAGATCGTCAAGCAGCGCGGCATCACGCAAGCCTTCGTGTTCGTCAACAGCAAGCTCGGCTGCGCGCGCCTTGCACGTTCGCTCGAACGTGACGGTCTTCGCACCACCGCACTGCACGGCGACAAGAGCCAGGACGAACGCCTGAAGGCGCTCGCCTCGTTCAAGGCCGGCGAAGTCGACCTGCTGGTGTGCACCGACGTCGCGGCCCGCGGCCTTGACATCAAGGACGTGCCGGCGGTCTTCAACTTCGACATTCCGTTCAACGCCGAAGACTACGTGCACCGCATCGGCCGCACCGGCCGTGCAGGCGCTTCCGGTCTGGCCGTGAGCTTTGCCAGCGGCGGCAACGATGCGCGCCTTGTGGCCGACATCGAGAAGCTGATCAAGAAGAAGATCGAACTCGAACCCGTCGAGTTCGAGGAAGACCGTCCGCGTGGCCGCATCAACGACGGACGCCGTCATTGGCGCGAAGAAGGCGAAGCCGGCGACTCGCGCGACGTGCTCGACCAACCGCGTGAACGCAGCAGCAGCCTGAGCGGCAGCGACGCGCGCCGTGGCAGCAGTGGTGGCGGACGCCCGCACCGCCCGTCGGCACCGCGCGACCCGTTCTTCGACAAGCCTTATGAAGCGGGCGAGCCCGACGCCACGCCAGCTTGGGAAGCCGCCGCCAAGGCAGCGCCCGCACGTGGCATTTCGAGCAACATCAAGAGCAAGCGCAAGGTCGCGGCGCTCTTCAAGAGCGCAGAGCCGAGCTAACTGACTCGACCGGATGAGATGTCGCGCGAAGCCGCGGCATCCCTTCCAGAAACACCGAGGAACCGGCTTTACCGGGCCTCAGGTGTTGCCCCCCGTAAATGGCATAGCGACACGAAGCGCGCGTAGCCTGGGGCGAATTCGATCACCTCCAACCACGGTGCCAGCCGTATTGCGGGTGATGCCAGCCCCAGCCATAGCGCGGGTGATAGGCCCACACGAAGCCGATGCCGGGCGACACATAGGTCGGCGAGACGTATGCCACACCAGGAGGCGCCGCATATACGGGTTGTGCGGGTGCGACCACGCAGCCGGTGAGTGCAGCCGCCAGCGCGGCGGCAGAAACGGCGAGAACAGGAAATCTCATCATGGCAATGCTCCTGGGACAGGTTGTTATCGATGTCCTCAAGCAACGCCCCGTTCCATCGGTGGATGACGCCCTTTACCCGCGCGAAACAGTGTCACCTGCCGGTTGCAGGCAGTCTTTCAAACTGCTTTCGCGCCGACGTCAAATCACGTTGAAGTGATGCGTTCCGTCGCGTCCCAACTGCGCGACAAGGCCGTACTCCCAATCCAGATAAGCCTGCATCGCCTCGGCCGGTGCATCGGTGCCTTCGTAGGGGCGGCGGTAGCGATCGGTGCGCGGTGTGGCCAGCCGTGTTTCGCCTGATTCGATTTCAAGGCCCGCGGCAAACCACGCCGCGTTGCCGCCCGCCAGCACCAGCACTTCGACGTCGCGCTTGCCGCGCGCATCGAGCAGCGTGCGCAGGTCCGCTGCGGCGTAGCGCGCGAGCAGGCTGCTGCCGCAGGTCAGCACATAGCGCTGTGCCGATGGAATGACGGCATCCAGCGCCTGGGTGAGTTGCGCGCGGATCACGTACCAGGCGCCGGGGATGTGGCGCTTCACGTAGTTGGCGCTGGTGGTCACGTCGATCACGGCCGTGCCCGGTTGCTTGAGCAAGGTCGCGAGTTCAGCCGGTGCGATCTCTCCCACGACGGCGGCAACAGGCGGATAGGTGGATGCCGGCACGCCCGTCTCGGTCAACGCCGAAGCCGCAGGAACCGCATCCGGCACATAGACCTCCCACCCCATCTGCGCGAGCCACGAAGCGCTCATCGACGCCCGCACGCCATCGTCGTCGGCCAGCACGATGCGCGCGCCGCGCACCGGCACCTGATGGTCGGTTTCCTGCACAAGCTGCCCACCGGGCGCGCTCGCAAAGCCCGGCAGATGGCCGCCTGCGTATTCCTCGGGCGTGCGCACGTCGAAGCGATGCACCGTGCGGCCGGGCGCTTCGAGCGTCTGCAACGCATCGAGTGCAATGCGCCGTACACCCGCACGATCGGCCACGCGCCGTGCATCGGCCTGCGCCTGTGCGCGGTGCGCATCGGACACCACCGCCGGCGCCTGCCGGTCGGCCCCGTGGTCGAGCACCTGCCCCGCCAGCTTCCAGCCGATGGTGCCGTTGCGCAGCGCAGCCACCGGGTTCGGAATGCCCGCGTTCACCAACGACTGCGTGCCGATGATGCTGCGCGTGCGACCCGCGCAATTGACGATCACCTGCGTGGCCGGGTCGGGCGCCAGTTCGCGCACGCGCAGCACCAGTTCCGCGCCGGGCACGCTGGTGGCCGAGGGAATGCTCATCGTCTGGTATTCGTCGAAGCGGCGCGCATCGAGCACCACCACATTGGCCTTGCCGTCGACCAGCGCCTTCACTTCGGGCGCGGAGAGCGAGGGCGTGTGCCGCTCGTGCTCGACCAGTTCGCCGAAGGACTTGCTCGGCACGTTCACGTCGCGGAACAGCTCGCCGCCCGCAGCGCGCCAGCCTTCGAGGCCGCCTTCGAGCAGGTGCACGTTGGTGTAGCCGAGTGATGCCAGCGTGTTCGCCGCCAGCGGCGCAAGGTCGATGCCGTCATGCGCGCCATACAGAACGATCAGCGTGTCCCGCCGCGGAATGCGTCGCCAGGCCTCAATCTCGATGCGCGACAGCGCCAGGTTCGCGGCCCACAGCGGATGTTCCTGCGCGAACGGATCTTCTTCGCGCACGTCGAGCAGGGCGATTTCTTCGCGGGCAACGAGGCGCTCGCGCACGGCGGCGAAAGAGAGAAGGGGAAAGGTGGCAGTCGTCATGCAGGCGTTGTTGTCGATCTGAGTTCGGCGGAGCGGTCCCACAGGTTGGGGAGCAGCGTGTTGGAGTATCCGGAGACAAAGGGCTTGCGGCCGCCCTCGGCCGGGTAAGTATGCCGTCGCACGGCCCCGATGTTGGCGCCGTAGACGTGAATGCTGATCGACACGCGATCGGCGTGCGCGTTGTGCACGCGGTGCAGGTCACCGACGGTGGGCGACACGGCTTCGACGTCGCCCGTGTCCAGCCGCACCGCTTCGCCATGCGGCTGTGCCAGGCCATCGGCGCCGAAGGCAAAGCCCTGGCTGTATTCCGCGCCGCGCAGCATGCCGATCAGCCCCCACACCGTGTGGTCGTGCACCGGCGTGGCCTGCCCCGGCCCCCAGACGAAGCTGACGACCGAAAAACGCTCGGTGCTGTCCGCATGCAGCAAAAACTGCTGGTAGCGCGCCGGGTCGGGCTGGGCAAAGGCATCGGGCAGCCAGTCGTCGCGCGCCACCAGCGTGCGCAGCAGCGCGCTTCCCTCGGCGAGGATGCGCGGCTCGTCGGGCGCGCTGTCGAGCAGCCGGCCGAAGGCGCCGACGAATTCGCGCAGCGGCGCGATCGAAGACGGCGCGATCAAAGACGGCGCGGTCACGCCGCGCGTTTCCAGAGCTGCGTGTCGGTGATCGCGCGCACGTCCACCCGCACCGGCAGGATGCCGTCGCGTGCCGAGCGGTCGGCCACGGCCTGCAGCGCGACGATGTCGGCCTCGCTCACCGGCCGGCCCGCGACCGAGGCGCGCGCGGTGATGATGCGCGACGACTCGATCGGCAGCCGCGTGAGCTGGCTGTAGGCCTGCGCATAGGCTTCGGGGTTGGCCAGCGCCCAATCGCCCGCGCGGCCCAGCCGGTCGAGAAACTGCACGATGGCCGCGCGCTTGGCCGGGTCGGCCAGCGAATGCTCGCTGGCCGTGATGAAGCCCAGCGCGGTGTTGATGCCGCGCCCGTCGCGCAGGATGCGACCGCCTTGCTGCAGCGCGATCGTGTAGTACGGATCGAAGATGGCCCAGGCGTCGATCTGCTTCGATGCAAAGGCCGCCGCCGCGTCGGTCGGCAGCACGAACTTCACCGTCACTTCGTCGCGGCGCACGCCGGCTTCTTCGAGGGCGCCGTAGAGCTGGTACTGCGAGATGCTGCCGCGCGCCGACGAGACGATCACCGTCTTGCCGCGCAGCTCGGCCACGCTGCGCAGCGGCGAGTCGGACTGCACCACGATGCCCAGCGAATCGGCCTTGCCGACGCGCGTGGCCACGATCTTCAGCGGCGTCTTGCCGACGGCCGCGGCCAGCACCGGCAGGTCGCCGGCCATTGCGGTGTCGACGGCCGCGCTGCGCTGTGCCTCGAACAGCGGTGCCGCGCCCTGGAAGTTGGCCCAGCGGTAGGCGAAGGGTGCGCCTTCGAGCGTCTTCGAGGCCTCGAACAGCGAGCGCAGGCCGCCGGCCTGGTCGCCGAGGATCAGCGTGGTCTGAGGCTGCGCGAAGGCGCGCAACGAACCGGTGGCGGCCAGCGACAGCGCGGCGCCTTGCTTCAGCCAGTTGCGGCGAGAGGCATTGGAAAACAGCAGATCGGTCATGCGGCAGCTCCTGCTTCCAGCAGTGCACGCTTGCCCGCCGCGATCAGGATCGCATCGTTCTGCGGCGTGTGGATGCGGCTGCACAGCACGTCGCGGTAGTGGCGCTCCAGCGGGTTCTGCCGCGTCAGGCCGTGGTTGCCGCTCAGTTGCAGCGCGAGTTCGACCACGCGGATGGCGTTGCCCGTCACGGTGTACTTCAGCAGGCCGCTGTCGGCGGCCGGCTGCGCGTGGCCGTGATCGACGGCGCTGGCCGCATCGTCGAGCAGCACGCGGTTGGTGCGCAGCAGTGCCTCGATTTCGCCCACGTGCTCTTGCACCCGCGGCAGGCTCGCGAGCGGCGCGCCCAGGCTGCCGGGCGCGCGGCTGTTCAGGAAACCCACCAGCCAGTCGCGTGCGGCATGGGCCACCGCGTCGTAGAGGCTGCCGAGCAGCACCACCATCCAGGCCTGCTGCGTGGCATGTGCATCGATGTCGGTCTGGCTGCCGGCGTCGGGTGCCCAGTCGGCCGGCGCGCGCAGGTCGACGGCATGGTCGAGGTCGATGGCGACGTTCTCGAACACCACTTCATGGCTGCCCGAGGCGCGCAGGCCCAGGTGGTCCCAGCTCGCGATCACGCGCACGCCGGGCGCATGGCGCGGCACCAGGAACACGCCGATGCGTGGCGAGGCCTCGTCGGTGCGGGCCCACACGGCGAGCCAGGTCAGGCCTTCGATGCCGGTGGTGTAGAGCTTGTGGCCGTCGATCTTCCAGCCGTTGCCGTCGCGCCGGGCGACCGTGCCGGGCAGGCCGCCTCGGGCGGGTGATCCGAGCGCGGGCTCCACGCGCAGCGAATTGATGAGCGCGCCGCGCTCCACCGCGTCGTGCGTGACCCGCTCGCGCAGGTTCGACGGCCAGCGGCTGTCGTTGCGCGTCAGTCCGTGGTGCTGCAGGTAGGTCATGGTGAGGATCAACGCCGTGGCCGGCTCGCCGCGCGCCACGGCGGCAATCACCTGCCGGGCTGTGGCGAGCGTGGCACCGCCGCCGCCATGCGCGGCTGGCGCCACCAGGCCGATCAGCCCGTGCGCCTGCAGTGTCGCGAAGTTGTCGTGGGGAAAGGCACCGCTGCGGTCGTGGTCGGCCGCGGTGGCGGCGAACTGGGCCGACAGCTGCGCCAGCACTGAATCGTCGACGGTGGCAGGCGGTTGTTGTTCTTCGGGCGTGGCCGGCGCGCGGCGCAAGGGGAGTGCACTCATGGTTCTCGCACGGTAACGGTCTGCCAGAGCCCGGAGAACGATATATCCCGCATATCCAAATTCGGTTTTCTGCGTTCGCTTTCGGCGCCCCTCTCGTTACGGTCTGGTGACTGCCGAAGCAGGAAGAAGAAAGAACTCACCGCATGAAACAGGATTTCCCTCTGGACCGACGCAGCCTGCTGCAAGCCGCCGCCGCATGGGGCGCCGCGGCGACGGCAGGGTGGGCCGGTGCGGCTGCGCCATCGCGCGACCTGTCGGGCGTGACGCTGCGCGTGGGCACTTACAAGGGGCTCTGGCGGCCACTGCTGCAGGCATCGGGGCAGGCGAACACACCCTACAAGATCGACTGGCGCGAACTCAACAACGGCGTGCTGCACATCGAGGCCATCAACGGTGACGCGCTCGACCTGGGCTCGGGCAGCGAGATTCCGCCCGTGTTCGCGGCGCGCCAGAAATCCAGCGTGCGGCTCGTGGCCGTCACGCATGAAGACCTGAACAACCAGGCCACGCTGGCACGCAAGGATTCGCCGATCCGTAGCATCGCCGACTTCAAGGGCAAGCGCGTGGGCTATGTGCGCGCCACCACTTCGCACTACTACCTGGCCAAGCAACTGGCCGAGGCCGGGCTTTCGTTCAACGACATCCAGGCCGTGAGCCTGACACCTTCGGACGGCCTCTCGGCCTTTGCGCGCGGCGATCTCGATGCCTGGGCCATCTACGGCTACAACGGGCAGATCGCGCGCACCCAGTACGGCGCGCGGGTCATCAAGACGGGCGTGGGTTATCTGTCGGGCAACTTCCCGATCTACGCCAACCCGCGCGCGCTCGACGACGCGCTGCGCCGCGCGGCACTCGCCGACCTGCTGCAGCGCCTGCAGCGTTCGTTTGCCTGGATCAACGGCAACTTCCTGGCCTATGCGCGTGCGCAGTCGGCCGAAACGCGCGTGCCCGTCGGCGACATCGTCGAGCTGTTCAACGGCCGCAGCGGCGACTACAGCCTGGGCCCCGTGAGCGACGCCGTGGTGCGCAGCCACCAGGACGTGGCCGACACCTTCCTGAAGATCGGCGTGCTCGACGGCCCCGCCGACGTGAAGCCCCTGTGGGACCGCAGCTTCGAAAGCGTGCTGCGCCTGCCCGCCGCCTGATTCCCTCTCCACACACACCACCCCGAAAAAACGAGGACACCATGAGCCAGAACGACGTTGAATTCATCGGCATGATCCAGGGCCAGAAGGTCTCGGAAATTCATGCCGCCAAGGGCCCGGCCATCGACCGCGACTACGTGCGTGCCTTCGCGCAGGCGCACGAGAACGCCGGCTTCGACCGCGTGCTGGTGCCGCACCATTCGACCGGTCCCGACGCGACGCTCACCGTGGCTTACGCGGCCTCGGTCACCGAGCGCATTCATTTCATGCTGGCGCACCGCCCGGGTTTCGTGTCGCCCACGCTGGCGGCGCGGCAGTTCGCCTCGCTCGACCAGTTCAGCGGCGGCCGGCTCGGCGTGCACTACATCTCGGGCGGCTCCGACGAAGAGCAGCGGCGCGACGGCGACTGGCTCGACCACGACCAGCGCTATGCCCGCACCGATGAATACCTCGATGTGCTGCACAAGGTGTGGGCGGCCGAGAAGCCCTTCGACCACGAAGGCGCGCACTACCACTACCAGAACGCCTTTTCCGAAGTGAAGCCGCTGCAGACGCGCAACGGCAAGCCGCATGTGCCGGTGTACTTCGGCGGCGCGTCCGAAGCCGCCATTCCGGTCGCGGGCAAGTACGCCGACGTGTACGCGCTGTGGGGCGAGTCGCTCGACCAGGCGCGCGAGCTGACCACGCGGGTGCGTGCCGAGGCGGCCAAGCATGGGCGCAGCGTGCGCTTCTCGGTGTCGTTCCGCCCGATCCTGGCCGAGACCGAAGAGGCTGCGTGGGCGCGCGCCGAAAACATCCTGGCCGAGACGAAACGCCTGCGCGTGGTGCAGGGCTACAACCGCGGTGGGCCGCAGCAGAGCGAAGGTGCCAAGCGCCTGCTCGCCGCTGCCGACAAGGGGCCGCGTGTGGACAAGCGGCTGTGGACTGCTGTGGCGCAGGAAATCGGTGGTCGCTCGAACAGCACTGCGCTGGTCGGTACGCCGGAGCAGGTGGCTGATGCGCTGCTGGACTACTACGACCTTGGTGTGACCACCTTCCTGATTCGTGGTTTCGATCCGCTGGAAGACGCAACCGACTACGGCCGCGAGCTGATTCCGCGCACGCGCGAACTCGTCGCGCAGCGCGCGGCCTTCGTTCGCAAGGCCGCCTGACCCCGTCTTTCTCCCTCCCCTTCCGGGGGAGGGCAGGGGTGGGGGCAAGCGGCATTCAACGCCGCGCAGCCTTGAAGGCCGCGCGTGCCCCCATCCCAACCTTCCCCCGGAAGGGGAAGGAGCAAAACCAAAAAAACCGAACACGAGGAATCCCCATGAGCGCCGTTCTTTCCATCGACCGCAATGCGGCCCTGCCGCTGAAGCTCAACCCGAACCCGCAGCAGAAGTACTGGTTCGACCCTATCCCCCCGCGCACCAGCGTGCAGGCCGAGCGCCGCCACCGGCAAGAGCGCCTGGCCGGCGCCTTCCGCCTGTTCGCGCGCTTCGGCTTCGCACAAGGCCTGGCCGGCCACATCACCGCGCGCGACCCCGAGCTGACCGATCACTTCTGGGTCAACCCGCTGGGCATCCACTTCTCGCGCATCAAGGTGTCCGACCTGCTGCTGGTCAATTCGAAGGGCGAGACCGTCATCGGCGACAGGCCGCTCAACAAGGCCGCCTTCGCCATCCACGCCGCGATCCACGAGCACAACCCGAAGATCATTGCCGCCGCCCACACGCACTCGACCTATGGCAAGGCCTGGTCCACGCTAGGCCGCAAGCTCGACACGATCACGCAGGACAGTTGCGTGTTCCACGACGACGTGGCGCTGTTCGACGACTTCACCGGCATGGTGGTCGACAGCAGCGAGGGCGACCGCATCGCGCAAGCATTGGGCGACAAGAAGGGCGCAATCCTCAAGAACCACGGCATCCTGACGGCGGGCCCGACGGTGGAGGCTGCCGCGTGGTGGTACATCGCGCTCGACAACGCCTGCCACACGCAACTGCTGGCCGAGGCCGCCGGCAAGCCGCAGCCCATCGACGAAGCCACCGCACGCCACACGCACAGCCAGATCGGCGGCCCGGAGGGGGCCATCCATTCCTTCGACAGCCTGCACGAAGGCCTGGTCGAAGCCGAGCCCGAACTGCTGCTCTGAGCCCTGCCGCTCTGAACCCCAAGAAAAAACTTCCGGAGTTGTCGATGAACGCATCCCTTTCCCGCCGCAGCGTGCTGCGCGCAGGCGGCGCCGCCGCCGTGGTCGCCTCGGGCGGCCTGATTGCCTCGCAGGCTTTCTCGCAGCAGTCCCGCAAGCTCACCTTTGCCTGGAACGCGGCGGCCTTCTGCCTTTCGCCCGTGGTGGTGGCGCAGGAGCGCGGTTATTTCGAGCGCAACGGCCTGCAGGTGGACCTGATCAACTACACCGGCTCGACCGACCAGTTGCTGGAGTCGCTGGCCACGGCCAAGGCCGATGCGGCGGTGGGCATGATCCACCGCTGGCTCAAGCCGCTGGAAGCGGGCTTCGACGTGAAGATCGTCGGCAGCTCGCACGGCGGCTGCGTGCGGCTGGTGGGCGCCAAGAGCGCGGGTGTGACCGACATCGCCAGCCTCAAGGGCAAGATCATCGGCGTGTCGGACATCGCGAGCCCGGGCAAGAATTTCTTCTCGATCCTGCTGGCGAAGAACGGCATTGATGCCGACCGCGACGTGACGTGGCGCCAGTACCCGGCCGACCTGCTCGACATCGCGGTGAAGAAGGGCGAGATCCACGCCATTGCCGACGGTGACCCCAATGTCTATCTGATCGAGAAGCGCAACAAGGGCGTGTTCGTCGAAGTCGCGAGCAACCTCTCGGGCGAGTACAAGGACAAGGTCTGCTGCATCGTCGGCGCGCGCGGCGAACTCGTGCGCAAGGACAAGGCCACCGTGGCCGCGCTCGTGCGCTCCATCGCGCAGGCTTCGGACTACGTGGCCGAGAACCCGAACGAATCGGCCAAGCTCTTCGCCAAGTATTCGCCCAACGTGCCGGTGGAAGACCTGCGCGCGCTGCTGGGCACGCTCACGCACAACCACCATCCGCTGGGCAAGAACCTGCGCAACGAGGTGGAGTTCTATGCGCGCGATTTCCGCAGCGTCGGCGTGTTGAAGAAGACCACCGATCCGGTGCGCTTCGCCGAGCACGTCTCCTACGACCCGCTGGCATGAGCGTTCAATCTTTCTCCCTCTCCCCTTGGGGAGAGGGGCGGGGTGAGGGCGAGGGCCGTTGCACGCGCTGTGCCTGCGCCATCGCCGTCGGCCCTCACCCCGAGGGGAGAGGGAGCAATACCCCGAGAACAGAGGCTACCCAATGAGCACCCCCGATCCGGCCCTGGGCTTCGACTCCCTCCCCTTCCGGGGGAGGGCAGGGGTGGGGGCCGCGGCGCCCGCACGCGCACAGTCCTCCGCTTCGACGCCGCACCGCACCTCCACGACCGTGCCCGCATGGCGCAGCGGCTTCGCCGCCACCGTCGCATGGTTCGTACTGGGCCTGCTCACGGTCTACTGGCCCAACAAGGCCGTCGGCTTCAGCGACTGGGCCTACACCGAAGAGTTCGGCATCGCCGCCATCGTCGTCGGCGCCTTGCTGTTGGCTGTGGCATTGCTCGGTTCACGCGCCGGCCGCATCGGGCGCGTGCTGCGGCCCGCCGGACCGTGGCTCGTCGCACTGCCGCTGCTGTTCGCCCTCTGGGAGATCGCGACAGCCAAGCTCGCCCTGCTGCCCACGCCTTTCTTCGCGCCGCCGCAGAGCCTTGTCGAAACCTACATCGACGACTGGCGCCGCCTCGGCGAAAGCCTGCTGCATTCGACCCGGCTGCTAGCCCATGGCTTCGTGCTGGGCGCGCTCGCGGGCTTCCTCACGGGCGTGACCATCGGCTGGTCGCGCATCGCGGGCTACTGGGTGCATCCGGTGCTGCGCTTCGTCGGGCCGGTGCCGGCTTCGGCGCTGCTGCCGCTGGCGTTCTTCTTCTTTCCGTCGAGTTACGCGGCGGCTGTGTTCCTGATCGCGCTGGCCACGGGCTTCCCGGTGGCGGTGCTCACCTGGTCGGGCGTGGCCGGCGTCAACCGCAACTACTACGACGTGGCACGCACCATGGGCGCGAGCGAGCGTTTCCTGGTGCTGCGCGTGGCGATTCCCGCCGCGCTGCCGCAGGTGTTCGTGGGCCTGTTCATGGGGCTGGGCGCGGCCTTCTCGGTGCTGGTCACGGCCGAGATGATGGGCGTGAAAGCCGGGCTGGGCTTCTACCTGTCGTGGGCGCAGGGCTGGGCCTCGTACTCGAACATGTACGCCGCGCTGATCGTCATGGCCGTGCTGTGCTCGGGCCTGATCACGCTGCTCTTCAAGGTGCGCGACCGCGTGCTGTCATGGCAGAAGGGGACCGTGAAATGGTAGATGCCGTCACCACCGCCGAGCCGGGCGTTCGCAAGGCCGGCGCGCACATCGACATTCGCGGCGTGAGCCACTGGTTCGATGTGCCGGCAGGGCCGCTGCAGGTGCTCGACGACATCGACCTCACCGTGAAGCCCGGCGAGTTCGTCGCGCTGCTGGGCCCGAGCGGCTGCGGCAAATCGACCTTGCTGCGGCTGGTGGCCGGTCTCGAACCCGCCACGGCGGGCCGCATCACGCAGGACGACGCGCCGATCACGCGGCCTGACCCCTCGCGCATCGTCGTCTTCCAGGACCCGACGCTCTACCCCTGGCGCAGCGTGTGGGACAACGTGGCGCTGGGCCTGCAGGCGCGCGGTGTGCTCAAGGCGCAGCGCGGGCGTGTGGACGAAGCGCTCAAGCTCGTGGGCCTCACCGACTTTGCGAAAGCCTTTCCGCACCAGCTCTCGGGCGGCATGGCGCAGCGCGTGGCGCTGGCACGTGCGCTGGTCAACGACCCGCAACTGCTGGTGCTCGACGAACCGCTCGGCAAGCTCGACTCGCTCACGCGCATCGCGATGCAGAGCGAGCTGGTCAACCTGTGGCAGCGCGCGGGCTTCTCGGCGCTGCTGGTCACGCACGACGTGGAAGAGGCGCTGTTCCTGGCCAACCGCGTGATCGTGCTGAGCGACCGGCCGGCGCGCATCGCGGCCGAAATCGTGGTCGATCTGCCGTATCCGCGCCATCGTGGCCATGCGCGATTGGCCGAGTTGCGCCACGAAGCGCTGCGCCACCTGGGGCTCGACGCCACCTGGTGAGATGAACAGCACGCCCGAGGCCGATTGGCTCAACCTGCTGATCGGCCTGCTGCAGGGCGCGCAACTGCAGTTGCTGCGCGTGCTCGATGCGCTGGGGCTCGCGACGCAGGTGCATGGCCAGCCCGCATGGCCGTGGGCGCATCGGCTGTCGGGCGAGAACCTGCTGATCGACCTGGGGCAGGCACGCAGCCTTGCGTGGACGCTGGTGTTCGTCGCCGTGGCGTTGCTGGCGCTGCTGCTGGCAGTGTTCTGGCGTCGCCCGCGCTTCTACTTTCTCGCGCTGGTGCCGATGCTGCTGATCGCGGCGCCCTGGCCCGAGGCGCGCGTGGTGCTGGTGCCCGCGACGCCCACGAGCTTTCAGCAATCGCCCACGGGCTTCACTGCAGCATCCATCGCGCAGGGGCGGGCGCTCTACGACCAGCATTGCGTCGCCTGCCACGGCGTGGACGGCAAGGGCGAAGGCCCGCTCGCAGCTTCGCTGGCCGTGTGGCCGCCCAATCTCAGCGGCCCGCTGCTGTGGCGTCGCGCCGATGGCGATCTGCTCTGGCGCATTCTTCACGGCACGCGCGACGCGCAGCAAGGCCAATCCACGATGCCCAGCTTCGGCGGCAAGCTGGACGAGGCCGACGCCTGGGCCCTGATCGATTTCGTGAAGGCGCAGGGCGCGGGCCAGAGCCTGCGTGCGCTGGGCAACTGGCCGCAGCCCATCGGCCTGCCCGACATGGCGGTGCGATGTGGCATCAAGCCACCGCGCCAGCTTGCGAGCTGGCGCGGGCAACGGCTGCGCGTCGTGGCAGGCAATGTTGCGCCGTCTGAAGACCCGAGGCTGGTCACCGTGGTGCTGAAGCCGCCGTCATCGCACGCATCGGCTTCTGCCGATTGCGTGGCCGATTCGCCCGCCGCATGGGAGGCGCTGGCGCTGATCGCCGGCACCGACCAGCTCGACGGCACCCAGCTCATCGCCGACCGCGACGGCTGGCTGCGCGCGCGTGGTGAGCCCGGCAAGGCGGGCTGGTCCGACGACGACCTGCTGTGCCGCAGCGAACGCCTGCCTGTGGCCACGAAGACCGCGATCAACGCTGGCGACGGATTGGGCGCGCTGATCACCCGCATGGACGCGGAGCCCGTGCGCTTCGTCAAGGGCGGCTTCATCCACTGAATTTCTTTTTTTCATCGAACGACACCGGAGAACCCATGAACAAACACCTCGACAGATCGCGCAGACAGCTCATCACCCACGGCCTTGCCGCAGCCACGGTAGTGGCGTTGCCCGCTTTCTCCTTGCAGGCCCGCGCACAGGGACGACCCGTGCTCAAGGCCGGCGACCAGAAAGGCGGCCTGCGCGCACTGCTCGAAGCGGCCGGCGGACTCGAAGGCCTGGGCTACGACATCCAGTGGTCCGAGTTCCCGGCCGCCGCGCCATTGGCCGAGGCGCTGAATGCGGCGGCGGTCGATTCCGGCCCCATCGGCGACGCGCCGCTGATCTTCGCGCTCGCGGCGGGCACGCGGGTCAAGGCGATCGGTGCGAACCGGTCCGACTCCTACGGCACGGCAGTGCTGGTGCGCCCCGACTCACCACTCAAGAACGCGGCCGACCTCAAGGGCAAGAGCGTGGCGACCAACCGCGGCTCCATCGGCCACTACGTCACGCTCAAGGCCATCACCGCAGCGGGGCTCAAGCCCGAGGAGGTGAACATCCGTTTTCTTGCGCCGGCCGATGCCAAGCTAGCTCTGACGCAGGGCTCCGTCGATGCGTGGGCCACCTGGGAGCCCTACACCGCGCTGGCCGAGGTCAGCCACCATGCGCGCGTGCTGGTCAGCGGGCGCGGGCTGCTGCCGGGGCTGAGCTACCTCGCGGCGACCGATGCGGCCATTGCCGCCAAGCGGCCGGTGCTGCAGGACTTCTTGCAGCGCGTGGTGAAGGCGCAGCTCTGGTCGTACCGCAACGTCGATGCCTACTCGGCCGCACTCGCACGCATCATCGGCATTCCGCCCGAAGCGGCCAAGCTGCAGTTCGAGCGCCGCCAGCAGAAGTGGGTGGCCATCGACGCGCAAGTCATCGCCGACCAGCAGGGCACGGCGGACTTCTACCGGCAGGTCGGGCTCATCAAGCAGCCGCTCGATGTGAAGGGAACCTTCGACACCGGCTTCGGCGTCGCTGGCTGATTTGCCATTGGTGGAGTGGGGTGGGTGAGGCCGTGAGTCTGTTCAGGTCACCGTGAGCACAGGGGCGGTCGCCGCAGGGTCGCTGATGCTGGGCTGCCCGGTCTCGACATGTCCCGCAATGCGGCGTTGATAGTTGGCGGTATCGCTCACGCCGACCACCAGGTCGTACCAGCCGCCGCAGCATGAAAGATCCCACCGGTCGTCCTGGCTCGCCCCGGCCTGCAGGGTGTAGGTGCGGGTACCGAGCCCGTAGGCCTGGTCGGTCACCGTAAGCGTGACGGCCGTCGACCGGTTGTTCTTCAGCGTCAGGTAGACGTTGCCGTTGGACACGTCATAGCAGGTGACAACCTCCGGCCCGGCCGTGCCGTCGGTGGTCGCGGCACCTGCAAAGCGCCGGTAGAAACCGTTCGGCCCATGAACGCTCAACTGGTAGGGCGTTTGCGCATTGAGCGGCCATGCGTCCGTCAACTGCTTGCCGGCTTCGACGCTGTAGCTGCGCGGCGCGACCGAGGCATCGCTCGAATACACCCAGAAGTGCGCGCCCTGCGTGCCGGTGTTGGCAAAGGTAATGGAGTAGCTCGCCCCCTTCGGGTCCTGCTGGCCATTGACGTGCAATTCATAAGGCAGCGCCCGCGCCGGGCGCGTGCCTGTCTCCTGCGCCAGCAGTGTTTGCGCCGTGCCCGCCGCGGGTGCGGCTTGCGCGGTGGTTCGTGCGCACTGCGCATCGGCCGACGCGATATATCCCGAGGTGTCCGGCAGCGTGGGTACTGCGGCGTCGGACGCCGCGAAGTTGAACGCCGACGTCAGGTCGCCCGAGATGGCGCGGCGCCACGGCGAGAGGTTGGGTTCCTTCACGCCGAACCGCTGTTCGATGAAGCGGATCACCGACGTGTGATCGAAGACCTGCGAACACACGAAGCCGCCCTTGCTCCACGGCGACACCACCGTCATCGGCACCCGAGGGCCGAAGCCGTAGGGCAGGTTGTCCGCGGTGTAGGTCGAGGTCTGGAACTGATTCACCAGGTCGTGACGCTCCAGGTCGATGTTCATCGTGCTCATGCCGGTGCCGGCCACGGTCGGCGCCTGCGGCGGCATGATGTGATCGAAGAAGCCGTCGTTCTCGTCATACGTGATGAACAAGACCGTCTTGCTCCACACCGCCGGATTCGATGTCAGCGCATCCAGGATGCTCGCGATGTATTCGGCACCGTACAGCGGCGTGTACTTGGGATGCTCCGAATAAGCCGCCGGCGGCAGCAGCCACGAAACCTGCGGCAGTTGATTGGCCTGCACGTCGAGCTTGAGTTGCTGGACGGTCCGGGTCGACATGCCCCGCTGCTGCAGGGAAGAGCCCGCCGGTGCATTCACGAAGTTGGCAAAGCAGGCCAGCATGTTGGTGCCGTAGTTGCCAGTGAAGGCGTCGAAGTCCGTGCCCTGCTGGTAGATCTGCCACGAAATCCCGGCGGCTTCGAGCCGCTCCGGGTAGGTCGTCCAGGTGAAGGGCGCCATCTTCTGGGTATCGAACTGGTTGTCGATGTAGTCGATGTTGTCCATCAGCGGTCCGCCGCCGGTGCCCTTGGGATCGACCATGCCCGTCATCAGGTACATGCGATTCGGATGGGTGTTGCCCGGGATCGAGCAGAAGTAGTTGTCGCAGATGGTGAAGGCGTCGGCGAGCGCGTAGTGAAAGGGGATGTCTTCGCGGACGTGATAGCCCATCGTCATGTTGGTCTTCTGCACCGCCCACTGGTCCGCGCGCCCGCCGTGCAGGGCCGACTGCGTCGTGCTCCAGGTGTGCGGCAGGCCGCCGATGCATTGCGCGTTGACGCCGGCCTGGGTGGTGTCGTAGCGAAACGGCAGCACGGTCTTGGTCGGGTCTTCCTTGCGCGGCTGGAACCACACCGGCAGGCCATTGGGCAGGGCCAGCGGGAAGCGGTCGTTGTAGCCGCGCACGCCCTTCAGGTGCCCCAGGTAGTGGTCGAAGGAGCGGTTCTCCTGCATGAAGACCACGATGTGCTCGACGTCCTGGATCGTGCCGGTCACCGAGTTGGGCTCGACGGCCAGTGCCTTGCGAATGGAATCCGGAAACACGGTCATGGCCGCGGCGGCGCCGGCCATGCTGGCGGACACCTTCAGGAACTTGCGACGGTTGTTCATCATGATGGGGCGGTACTCAGGACGACGAGGCCGTCGGCGGGCAACTCATCTTGACGGCCGTGGTGGCGCCACATGCGTTGGCGGGGTTGGTGGGATGCGGGTCCGCCGGGGGCGGGGTGGGATCGGGAGCGACCGTCACGGGGCCCGGGTTGAAGCCGTTGCCTGCGGAGCCTCCGCACGAAGCGAGCAATGCGCTGATCGACAACGCAAAGCAAGCAGACCAAACCTTCATCTTCATGAATATCCTTTTGCCCGTGGGGGTCTCTGCACGGGGAGGACGTTAGTGTTCGGGCGTGACTGACGCGTGTCGGAAGGGTTACGGTTTTGCGTCGCGGCAGCTTTTTCGGTCGGGTCGAGGGGGGCTGCTGCGACAGTTGCAGCCGGTGCTTGCCCGGGTTCTTCCTTCTCTGAACGAACGAAAAAATTCCTGTGTCATGAGGCGGCCGCGCGCGCCAACTGCGACAGCCGCTTGACCAGCGGCTCGAACAGTTCGGCCGGCGTGTTGCCGTAGCCCAGCACCAGCCCGTTGTCCAACGGCGTGGGCCGCATCGCGAAGCCCGACAGTGCCGACGGCGCGATGTGATGGCGCAGCGCATCGGCCGCGATGCGGCGGTCATCGAAGCGCTCCGGCAGCCGCACGGTCAGGTGCAGGCCGCAGTGGCCGCCATCGATTTCGTGCGGCACCTTGAAGTGCTTGCCCAACGCGAGCCGCAGGGCCTGCTGCCGGTCGCGGTACAGCCGCCGCATGCGGCCCAGGTGCCGGCTGAACTGGCCGCTCTCGATGAAGTCGGCCATGGCCAGTTGCTCGTGCCGGTGGCCGCCGCGCAGCATTTCTTCGAGTGGTGCGCGCACGGCGGCCACGAGCTGTTCGGGCAGCACCAGGAAGCCCAGGCGCAGCGACGGGAACATCGTCTTGCTGAAGGTGCCGACGTAGAGCACCGGCGCCTGCGCCACCAGCCCTTGCATTGCGCCGATGGGCTCGCCGTTGTGGCGGAACTCGCTGTCGTAGTCGTCCTCGATGATCCAGGCGCCGTGATGGCGCGCCTGCGCGATCAGCGCCAGCCGGCGCGCGATGCTCAGCACCGTGCCGGCCGGGTACTGGTGCGAGGGCGTGGTGTAGATCAGCCGGGGCGGGTGCTTCTGCCAGTCGCGTTCGCTCACGCACAGGCCTTCGGCATCGAGCCGCAGCGGCACGATGCGCATGTCGCCCGCATGCATGGCCGCCTTCACGCCGCGATAGCCCGGGTCTTCGACCCAGCCGATCTCGCCGGGGTTCGACAGCAGTCGCACGCATATCGTGATGGCCTCCTGCGCACCTTCGGCAATGACGACCTGGTGCGGCTCGCAGCGCACACCGCGCGCGATGGCCAGGTGTCGTGCAATCGCCGCGCGCAATTGCGGCTCGCCCAGCGGATCGCCATAGCCGAGCGTGGCGGGGCTGGCGTTGCGCATCGCGCGGTCGAGCGAGCGCCGCCACGCGGCCATGGGAAAGTGCGACAGCGCGGGCACGCCGGGCCGCAAGGCCGCGTCCATCGCGGCACGCGGCGCGCTGGCCCGGATATGAACTAGGCGCTGCGCGGTGGACGGCGCGGCCGCTGGCTTGCCAGCGCGCGTGGGGCGTGCGGGCAGCGCAGGCGACGACAGCTCGGTCACGCGCGTGCCCTGCCGGTCGGGCTGCACATAGCCTTCGGCGGCCAGGTGCTCGTAGGTTGCGGTGACGGTGTTGCGCGAGATGGCCAGCGCCTCGGCCAGCGCACGCGAGCCCGGCAACCGGCTGCCTGGCGCCAGGCTGCCGTCGAGGATGGCGCGCTTGAGGCGGTCGTGCAACTGGCGCTGCATCGAGCCCGCGTCGCGGTCTTTCACAAGGGCGGCTTCGAGCAGCGTGGCGGTAGCGGTGTCCGGCGAATCGGTCATGAAAGGGCGCAAGTGCGTGGCACCATGAAAAGTATCGACCGTGGCGCTTCCAATGGCGCCACGTTGGCCGTACTTTATAGGTCTCCGGCGATGCCGTTCCTTTTGTTCCGAAAGTCCCCTTCATGCCAGTCCGCCACAACGAACACGGCCAGTCCCTCGGCCCCCTCATGCCCGAGTGGAGCGCCCGCCCGCAGCCACCGCGCGAGCCCATCGAAGGCCGCTATTGCACGCTCGAACCGGTGAACGCCGCGAAGCACGCCGACGACCTGTACGCCGCCTACGCGCAGGCCCCCGACGGGCGCGACTGGACCTACCTGGGCGTCGAGTGGCCCGCCGACCTGAACGCCGCGCGCGCCCACACCGAGCGCCTTTCGCAGACCACGGACCCGGTGCACTTCGCCGTCATCGACAGGCAGAGCGGCCGTGCGGTCGGCACCTTGTCGCTGATGCGCATCGACGCCGCAAACGGCGTGATCGAAGTCGGCCACGTCAATTTCTCGCCCTTGCTCAAGCACACGCCGATGTCCACCGAAGCGCAGTACCTGCTGATGAAGCTGGCCTTCGACACGCTGGGCTACCGGCGCTACGAATGGAAGTGCGACAGCTTCAACGAGCCGTCGAAGCGCGCGGCGGCCCGACTGGGCTTTCAGGCCGAGGGCGTGTTCCGGCAGTACAGCATCTACAAGGGCCGCAGCCGCGACGCGGCGTGGTTCTCGATCATCGACAGTGAATGGCCGGCACTGCGCACGGCGTTCGAGCGGTGGTTGTCGCCCGCGAACTTCGATGCGCAGGGGCAGCAACGCATGGCGCTGGACAAGTTCCGGCTGCCTTCTGCTGCTAGCTGAATGAGGTGAGGGTTTGTGGTTTGGGCGCCGCTGCTGTTCAGGGCGACGCTCACGCCGACACGGTGCTCTTTTTCGCAAATGTCCCCCGCTTCGCTCCTCCTTTATTTCGCGAAAAAGAGCCCCGTATCGACGTGAGCGCTCAGAGCACTTGTTGATCGGCCGCAAACGCAGAGCGCGTCCAAGTGCGAATGGCACCAGGTGCTCCCCGCAGCGAAATAAAGGAGGAGCGAAGCGGGGGACATTCGCGGAGGGGAGCTCCTGGTGTCATTCGCACTCGCCCCGAACGACAGCGCCTGCACTGAACAGAAGCGAGCCTCAGCCCCCCGGCTTCTGCGCCTGCTCGCACTTCACCTGAATCAACTCGCGCTCGTCCAGCGTCGCGCCGATGCGCACCGCACTGAGGCAACCGCCCCAGACGCAGCCGGTATCGGTCGACAACAGGTCAGGCCGCGAGAGCCAGCCCAGCGTCGACCAGTGGCCGAAAGCAACGGTGGCACTGGCCGTCTTGCGCCCGGGCACGTCGAACCAGGGCATGAAGCCCTCGGGCGCAGTCGCCGCGCTGTCCTTGGCCTCGAACTCCATCACGCCATCGGCCGTGCAAAAACGCAGACGCGTCAGCGCGTTCACGATGGCGCGCAGCCGCGCGTTGCCGGTCAGCGTATCGCGCCATTCGTCGGGCTCGTTGCCATACATCGTGAGCAGGAAGCTGCCCAGCGCCGGGCCGCGCAACACCGATTCGACCTCGGCCGCCAGCGCCAGCGTGTCGCCTACCGTCCACTGCGGCAACACCCCCGCATGAACCATCAGCAGGTCGCCCGCCTTCTCGCCCTGGCCGATCTGCATGTGCAAAGCCATGTGCTGATGGCGTACCCATTCGAGCATCGCCTCGCTGTCGGGCGCGGCCAGCAGGTCGGCCAGCGTGTCCTTGCGGCCGGCCTTGCGCGCGCCATGCGCCACCCCCAGCAGATGCAGGTCGTGATTGCCCAGCAGGCTCAGCGCCGAAGCCCCGTAACCCTGCACGCGCCGCAGCACCGAGGCCGAATCGGGCCCCCGGTTCACCAGGTCGCCCAGCAGCACGATGGTGTCGCGGCTGGGCGAGAAAGCGATCTCGTCCAGCAGCCGCTGCAGGGCAGGGTCGCAGCCCTGGACGTCGCCGATCAAGAAAAGTGCCATGCGCTCCGGAGACCTTGGGTGAACCCGGCGAACAGCGGATTGCGCTCTGTGTCGCGCTCAGCTTCCAGCACCGTTAGCTCTCGGTTGATCTGGTCGAAGTCCGCGCCTGTTACGCGGCAGAGGGCCAGTGTGTGCGTGCGGCCAGGAATGTATTTCCCTGCCTTCCATTCGCTGATGCGTGGGCTCGGGATGCCTGCGGCTGCGAGCTGGTCTCGTTGCTCTTTGGTCAGGCCGGTCAAAAGCTCGATGAAAGTCATTGCATCTCCTTACGGAATACCGTAAATTACGGGAAACTGTATTTCCGGTTCGCCGTAAGTTCAATTTTGCCACTAGGAGCCGCCATGCCTGTAACTCAGCTTTCTTTCGCTGCCTTCGCGCAGTCGTCCGTCTGTCCTCCCCCACCTGCTTCGGCTAACGGCTCGGTGCCGAGTCTGGCGGCTCCCGCTGAGCCCGGGGTGGGGGTGGACACCCCGCTGCGTGTTCTGGTGGCGTGCGAGTACAGCGGTCGAGTGAGTGCGGCGTTTCGTGCTGCTGGGCATCACGCGTGGTCGTGCGATCTGCTGCCGACAGAGGGTGACCCTGCTTGGCATATCCAGGGCGATGTGCGGCATGTGCTGGATTTCGGTTTCGATCTGATGGTCGCGCACCCTACGTGCACCAGGCTCGCGAACAGTGGCGTTCGCTGGCTACATGAGCCGCCTGCGGGCAAGACGAAGGCTCAGATGTGGGCTGAGCTTGAGGAGGCCGCCGCGTTCTACCGCGAGTTGCGTGATGCGCCCATTCCCCTCAAGGCGATAGAGAACCCGGTCATGCATCGTTACGCCCGGGAGTTGATCAAACCCGGTCCTCGGCAGGTGGTGCAGCCGTATTGGTTTGGTGATCCCGAGTTCAAGGCAACCGGCTTGGAGCTGATTGGTCTGCCTCCGCTCAAGCCCACCAGGATGCTCACGCCGCCGAAGTCGCGCACTCGTGAGCATGCGGAGTGGTCGGTGGTGCATCGCGAGTCACCCGGGCCAGATCGTTGGCGGCGTCGCAGTACCACCAGGCAGGGTATTGCGGAAGCGATGGCTGCTCAGTGGGGTGCGCTGTGAGCAGCGCTCAACGTTGGTCCCTCATTCGTCGCCGGGAGTTCTGGCTTCAAGCCCGTCTCTTTTGACCCGCTAGCTCGTAGCCCTGCGGGTCAGGGCTTCCAGCTGGCACGTCGCCAGAACCTCAAGCCTGAAATAGCGGCAAGAAAGAAACCATGAACCACACATCGCTTATCCAAATCATCAAGGTCGGCCCGGTGCAGGACAAGACCTTCGAAGGCCGCGCCTATCAGGTGCAAGAGGCCGAGTGCATCCTGCTGAATGAAGACGGCACGCCCGAAGCGGTCGGCGTGCTTCGCCTGGACGACAAGATGCGCGGCCAGAACGCCCCCATCGTGGGCACCTACAGCGCGAAGTTCTCACTCAAGCCGTCGCCCAAGGATCGAAAGATTGGCGCGGTGCTGACCGGCCTCACGGCCATCGTCAAGCAGGCTCAACCGCAACCGCCCAAGCCGTAATGCAAGCCCTCGGCGGCTTCATCGCTGGCCTGCTCGTCTGTGCCCTGATCTGGGTGCAGGGCGAGTTGGCTGAGCGGGCCTATCGGATCGAGCGTGCTCGTCGTCGCGATCACAGCCGTGTGCCGTCGATGCATGGCTGATCCGACCGTCATTCAATGCGCCGGGCAGTGCACCGTCACTGTGGTGCACCAGCTTCATATCCCCGTGCTCGATCTGACCATCGAGCAGGGACAACTCATAGGGGGCGCCATCGTCCTCGTATGGGCGATCGCCTATTGCTTCCGGCAGGTGGGTCGTCAACTTTCAGCCGGAGCAAACCATCAAGAAAGTGAGTGAGTCATGAACAAGCATCTGCAAGCGATCAATCTGAGCAAGCGCGCCAAGCGTGTTCTCGTCCTGGCCGCAGCGGTCGGTGTCGCCTCGGCCAACGCTGCGGGCGAAGGCATGGACGTGTCCGCTGTCGTCGCAGCGATTGCAGCCGTCTCGTCCTCGGTCATCCTGATCGGCAATGCGGACCTGATCGTGCGCGTGGGCGTCAAGGCCTTCTCGTACGTGCGCAGCGCCCTCGGCCGCTGATCGGGTGGTGCAGTCCGGGGGACGCCCCGGCTGCCCTTTTCAAAGCATCCAGTCGGGTGTTTCGCAAAGGGCCTGTCATTCATGGGTATCTACATCGTCATTGCTTTGTTGGGTGCCGCATGGCTTATCTTCAGCGCTTGATCGTTCTGCTTTTGCTGGCCTTTGCGGGTTCGGCAGTTGCCGCGATTCCCCAGCAGGCGGGTTGGCTGACCGGGGGGTCTCCGCCGTTCCCGACCTATCCGAATGGGACACCGGGGGCGTCAAGGTGGGATGCGGACCGCACGGCTGGTTGCGTGGCGCAAAAGACGGCCTACATCGCGCAGTACAGCATTACGGGGGTATCCAGTCACAGCGTGCCGGGGGATCCTTCGGACAATGGATGCTCGTTCTACACGACGATGCGCAGTGGCATTCGTGTCAGTTTTTCATCGGTCGCGCTGAAGCAATGTCCCGCGAACAGCGCGGCCTCTGGTGGCGCGTGCCAGTGCGCAACTGGGTACGCGGAGTTGGGCGGCAACTCGTGTGTTGTTGACAACGGGTGCATGACGCTGCTTGGCATGACGCCTCCGAACGACGGCGCTTGCATTGGCGGGGTGTGCCAGTACTCATACAAGGTCAACGCGGGCGAGCAGGCAACGGCTCAGCCGTATGGGCGGTTTTGCAGCAAGAGCTGCACCGTGAAGGGCAATCTCGATTGGTGCGGGCAGTACTCGAGCGGAGTGATGATCTCGGGTCGGGGGATATGCCAGCTCTCTGGTAGCTTCTACACCGGCGATAAGTGCAACGGTTCCGGTGAGGTCAATGGGCCGTCATCGCAAGGTACGGACGGCGGTGCTAATCCTGATCCTACGAAGGTGAAAGACGAGGCCAACGCTGTGCCGTCGCAGTTGCCTCCTGGCAAGTGCCCTGTCCAAGTGAACGGCGTCGATGTGGTGGTGTCTTGTGGTTCGTCTGCTGAAAACACTAAGAAGCAAGAGGACGGCAGCACGAAGAATCCCGATGGTTCGGTCACCAACAACACCACCAACAACACCACGACGACTACGACGATCTGCAATGGCAATTCATGCCAGAAGATCACCACGGTGACCAGTGGTGGGTCTGGTCCAAACGGGACGGGTTCAGGTTCCAAGACGGAGACCAAGACGGAGAGTGGCACGAAGAGCGAGATGTGCGCGGGAAGCACTGCGGCAGCTTGCAAGGGCGACGATAAGAAGGCCACAGGGTTCGGTGGTTCCTGCGTGGGTGGCTACAAGGCTGTCAGCGAGGACGCGGTGGTCAACGCTATGGCTGAGGAAACCTTCCGCCAGAACTGCAAGGTCAACCCCGACGATGGCGAGACCACCCTAGCGAAGGTCGAGCGTGTCAAGACTGGCAACCAGACCGGGGACAACCCAAACAACGGGTCAGTGTCCATTAGCTCGGGAAGCATCGACACCTCTGATGCGCTGGGCGCAGGTGGGTCGTGTATCTCGGATAAATCCATCACCGTGTTTGGCGGGCAGTCGGTCGTGTTGCCGCTTTCGAAGGCGTGCGACGGTTTCCCGCTGCTCGGCACGCTCCTGGTCGGCCTGAGTTTTCTAGTGGCCGGCGTCATCATCTTGAGAGGTTGAAATGCCAGCAATTCTTCTTGCGCTGGGCACGCTGCTGCTGCAACTGGTGGGCTCGATGGCTGGTCGGGTGCTGGTGGCCCTTGGTATCGGCGCTGTCACTTACACCGGCATCAACACAACGGTCGGCTGGGTCAAGGCGCAGGCCGTGTCCGCGCTGCTAGGCCTAGGCCCTGAGGTTGTCGGCATTCTCGGCATGCTCAAGGTCGGTGTGTGCATCAACATCGTCTTCTCCGCGATGCTGGCCCGCGCCGTCATCAACGGCATTCAGGGCGATACGTTCAAACGCTGGGTGCACAAGTAATGCTGTACCTCCGCACTGGGGCCAATGGCTCTTTCAAGACCGCGCTCACTCTCTGGGATGTCCGGCAGATGCAGCTCAAAGAGGGCCGCGAGGTTCTCTTCGTCAAAGACCGGTTTGTAGCGCTGCCGATCCTCGCTGAGGAATTCGGCTGGAAGCCTATCGAGTTCAAGGAATGGCTCGACTACAAGGACTGCATCATCTTGGCCGACGAGGTGCACCGAGATCTGCCTAAGGTCTCCGAGTCCACCAAGCGCCCGCAACACATCGAGATGCTGGCCGAGCATCGCTCGTTCGGTCACGACTTCTTCTTGCTCGACCAGCATCCGCTCAACATCGACCCCTTCGTGCGTCGATTGATCGGCCCGCCCGGTTATCACCAGCACTTTGTGCGGCTGCTGGGTGCCGCAAATGCGGTCAGCGTGCTGCAGTTCGATGCGGTCAACCCAACATGCGAGCGGCCGACTGCGGTCAAGAGCGCGCAGACCTCGACACGCAACCCTCAGAAAGAGGTTTACTCCTGGTACGAGAGCGCATCGCTGCACACCGGCAAGGTGCGTATTCCGAAGCAGATCTGGACCTTGCTGATGTGCGTCATTGCGCTTGTCGCGGTGGTGTACTTCCTCGTCACCAAGTTCATGCCCGGCAGCACTGGTCCCGCCAAGCCTGCAGCGTCATCGTCTCAGGCATCTGGCCCAGTCGTCGACGTCGCCGTGGGGAATGAGCGCAAGGCTATAACCCCTGCGGAGTACATCGCTTCGTATCAGCCGCGGCTACCTGGGCTGATGCACACCGCCCCGGCCTACGACAAGCTGACCGAGCCCAAGCGTGTGCCGGTCGCTGCCGCATGTGTGGAGATCAAGACAGATCGTCTCGGCCAGCCGTTCGGGTGCAAGTGCTATACGCAGGATGCGACCCCTTACCCTGTCGAGATTGGTATGTGCCGCCAGCTCGTGGCACACGGCATGTTCCTCGCGTTTCGGGCTGAGGGTGAGCAACCTCAGGACTTGTCGCAAAAGGCTGCTGTAGGCCCGCAAACCGCCCTTCCTGCCCCCGGTCCTGCGCCCGGCCTGTCCATCATCGACGGTGCAGCTAAGTCCTCTGGTGGTGCTGCTCCAGGCGCGGCTTCCTCGCAGCCCGATGCTGGATCGCCTCCGCGCGTTCAGCCGGGGTCCAAGTGGTCCTTTCAGACCGCTGGCCAGTGAAGCGCTCCCTTGTTGCTGAGCGGATGTTCCATGGCGTGCAGCCATGGCCGGTGCATCGCGCTCGGGCCGCAGGCACGTCGCAGGTTGTGGCGGTGGTTTTTCCTGTGCCGTTTCGCAGCGCTGAGGCCGCAGGGCTGAGGTACGAAGCCCAAGGCCGCGCGCAGCGCGGCCTTAATTTATTACTAAGACACTTCTCTACGAATGCCTACGCTGCGTTCGCTGAGACCCCCGGTCCGTTGGACCAAAAGAAAGACCCCGCGCAGCCTGCCAGCCGCCGGGGTCGTGATCACTGCCTTGTCAAAGGGAAACAGCGATGGAACGCATTGTGGATGGAATCGCCTACGAAGGCAAAACCCTGCCTGACTGCTTCGATGTGCGGGTGTGGGAATGCAACGGTCACCGCGAGATTTCTGCGCGGCCTGTGGTCGAGTGGACAGAGGTTGGCCCCGCTCCCGACTGGTCACACCTCGCTGACGATGCGAAGCGCGCCGAGTGGGATGCTGCCGACGAAGCCGAGCGGAAAGAAAAGAACGCTCTTCGCGCTGCCAGACGCGCAAAGACCATGTGTCGGCGCTTCATCAAAGCCAATGGCTTCAGCGAGCTGGCAACGTTGACCTACCGCGAGAACCAAACGGACGAACGCAAGGCCAAGGAAGACGCTAGGCGCTGGTTTCGGCGTATGGGTGACCTGATCCCCGGTTTTGGCTATTGCGCGGGTTACGAGCCTCAGCAACGCGGTGCGTGGCACGTTCACGCAGCGATTCACGAACTGCCTAAGCACGTCGACGTGAAAAAGCGCATGCCCAACGGCGATTGGAAGACGTTCAAGGTCAAGGGCTGGCAGGTCGGCACGATGGTGTGGCGGGCCATCGTCGGCAATGACAACGGCATGTGCTTCATCGGGGGCAAGGGTCCAGGTGCAAAGAAGGCGCGCAACAGCTTGGCCAAGATGGCGGCATACGTCGCGAAGTACATCACCAAGCATTACGAAATGGTCCCCGAGGGCAAGCAACGCTACAGCCATTCACAAGGGGTTGCGGTGCCTGATCCAGTGGTCGAGCGGCTGGTGCGCATGTCGCTGCGCAATCTGATCGCGATGTGCTTCTGGTGCGAGGACGGTGAACGTGTTGTTGATCACCGGATCGGGCGGTTCAAGGACAGCTATTACCTCTGCACTGAGGCTGAGCCACCGGGGGCGGTTTGTTGAGCGCGTTGCTATTGAAGATGGCAGTTGTTCGCGCTGAGCTGCGATCGGATGGCGATGGTCCGTTTCTGGTCTTGGTTGACGGTGTCCACGGATTGCCAGTAGCCCTTGCTGTAGCGGCCCTCGATCTCGTTGAGTTCATTGATCAAGCTGCCACATTGTTGGTCACGTCCTGCTGCGGCTGTTGTCGACGCTGCGGCGCCGGTGTGGCGGTTCATGTTCCGTTGGGCCTGCTCTACCTGTTGGTCGAACGGCACGTCCGCAACGGTCTCGATTCGATCGATGAAGGCGTTTCGGCTACTGCATGTTCCGTTGGTCCAAAACGTTGAGCCGTTATATGCCTTGCAGAGGTAGATGGTTGCTGCGTTGCATTGGGCGGTAGCCAGTAGAGCGATCGCAAGTAGGGTCTTCATCTTGTTGCGGGATGTAAGGAGCACCGAAACGATAGCACGTGCAAGGGCGAAGGTTGTTCTCGGAGGCGGTTTGGGTGGCGCATGTCGGCCTGTCGATTTGCTTGGCCCAGCGGCCAAATACATACATCTTTTGGCGGATTGTTTGAGGGGATTTCGATGCTTGTAGGTTATGCGCGGGTGTCCACCAGTGAGCAGGAAACGCATCTGCAGATCGATGCCTTGAAGCGCTATGGCGTGCATCGAATACATCGCGAAAAGGGTTCTGGGGTAGGCCCTCGGCCTGAGCTTCAGAGCCTGTTGGCGTCGCTGGTTGAGGGCGACACACTGGTGGTGTGGAAGCTGGATCGCATTGCACGGTCGATGACCGAAGTGATGCGAGTGATGGACTTGCTAAAGCAACGTGGTTGCAGTTTCAAGTCGCTGACTGAGCCCATTGATACGTCGCATTCGTTTGGCGAGTTGACGCTTCAGATGATCGCGGCTTTTGCGCAATTCGAGCGGAGTCTCATTCGGGAGCGTGCCATTGCTGGGCAGGTATCAGCTTGGCGGCGTGGTGTGCGATGGGGAGGTCAGCCGCGTGTGGTGACTGATGAGGATGCGCGAGAGTTAGTGCGGCTGAAAGAGACGGGCTATTTCACTATTGCGATGCTTGCCGATGCGTTCAATTGCTCAGAGTCCACCGTGTGGCGGACGTACTGGCTCGCTAAGAAGCCTTCAGCCGGGAAGCTCCGTAAGCGTGGTGCGCCCGTTTTATCGCAGTACCTGTGATGTGTCGCACCTTTGAAGTAAAGTGCCATTCCCTCATTCTCTCCCCCCGTTCATGGATGTTTTCCTGCTGGCCTTGCTGACCACGCTCAATGCGGCGTTCGCAATGTCCGAAATGGCCCTTTCCACCAGCCGGCGCGCGCGCCTCGCGGCCCTGGCCGAAACGGGAGACACCGGCGCCGAAGCCGCGCTCAAGTTGATGGAGTCGCCCACGCAATTCCTCTCGACGGTGCAGATCGGCATCACCTCCATCGGCATGCTCAGCGGCATCGTCGGCGAGGCCGCCTTCGCCGCGCCGCTCGCGGTGTGGATGGAAAGCGTCGGCATGGGCGCGGGCACCGCAAGCATCGTGTCCACCGCGGTGGTGGTGACCTGCATCACCTTCTTCACGATCATCTTCGGCGAGCTGGTGCCCAAGCGCATCGGCCAGCTCTACCCCGAGCCGGTGGCGCGTTTTGTCTCGCGCCCGATGCGCGGGCTGGCCAAGGCGGCCAAGCCCTTCGTGTGGCTGCTGGCCGGCGCCACCGCCACCATGCTGCGGCTGCTGCGCATCGACGCCAACGCGGCCCGCTCGGTGACCGAGGAAGAAATCTCGGCCAGCCTCGAAGAAGGCGTGGACGCCGGCGTCATCGAACACCACGAGCACCAGATGGTGCGCAATGTGTTTCACCTTGATGACAGGCGCCTGTCGTCGCTGATGGTCCCGCGCGCCGACATCGAATGGCTCGACGCCTCCAACTCGGTGTCGCAGGCGCTGCAGAAGGTGGCGGATGCGGCGGCGCTCAATCTCGTGCATTCGTGGTACCCCGTGTGCCGCAACTCGCTGGACGACGTGGTCGGCGTGATCAGCGTGGCGCACCTGTTGCGCCTGGGCGCCGCATACCCCGGCGTGCTGGGCCAGGAAGCCACGCCGGCCGTGTTCGTGCCCGAGACGCTCACCGGCCTGGAGTTGCTGGAGCAGTTCCGCGCACGCGCCGGCCGGCTGGTCTTCGTGGTCGACGAATACGGCGTGGTGCAGGGCCTCATGACCCCGCGCGACCTGCTCGAAGCCATCACCGGCGAGCTGCAGCCCGGCATGCAGACCGACGCATGGGCGCGCCAGCGGACCGACGGCGTGTGGGAGCTGGATGGCCTGATGCCGGTGTCCGAGCTGCGCGCGCGGCTCGGCATCCGCGAGCTGCCCGATGAAGAACGCGGGCGCTACAACACGGTGGCGGGCCTGCTGATGTCGGTGTCCGGCCATCTGCCCGAGGTGGGCGAGCACATCGACTGCGCGGGCTGGTGCTTCGAGATCGTCGCGCTGGAAGGCCGCCGCATCGACCGCGTGCTGGCCTCGCCTGACCCCGCCGCGCGCGAGGAAGATTAAGGACGGGCATGCTGTCGCTGCTTGCCCTGAGCTGCCCGCAGTGTTCCGCACCGCTGCCGCGTGCCGCACGCTGGCGCACCGTCAACTGCAGCTACTGCGGCGCAACCATCACGCGTGGCGAGGAAACGGTCGAACGCGAGAGCTTTCGCGCCGCGTTGCGCAGGGCCAATGCCGAGGTGGCGGGCGGCCGCATCCTGAAGTGGCGTGAATCGCGCTACCGCGTGCTGGCACCGCTGGCCACGGGCGAGCACAGCGAAGTGCTGCTTGCCGAGCGGCTGGGCGCGCTGCCCGAGCGCGTCACGTTCAAGCTGGCGCGCGACTCGGCCGTCAACGACGTGCTGGCGCGCGAAGGCGCCGTGCTGCAGGCCTTGCAGTCGCTGTCGGTGGCGGGCGCCGCCTACTTCACGCGCCGGCTGCCGCAGCCGCTGGGCGTGGGTGTGGCCGAGGGCCTGGGCGATGGTGCACGGCAGGCGCTGGTGCTGCGCCACCCGACCGGTTTCTGGGGCAGTCTGCAGGACGTGGTGCAAGCCAACCCGCAGGGCATCGACCCGCGCCATGCCGTGTGGATCTGGCGCCGCATGCTCGAAGTGCTGGCCTTCGTGCATGGCGCCGGCTGGACGCACCGCGACCTGTCGCCCGCGCATGCGCTCGTGCATCCGCGTGACCATGGCGTGCTGATCATCGGCTGGTCGCGTGCGCAGCACGCCACTGCGTCGGCGCATGCCGCAGCCGTGTCACGCGACCTGATGCAAGCCGCCTGGACCGTGCGCGCGCTGCTGCACGGCGGCGGCGCGGCCGGCGAGCCGGGGCTGGGCGCGCACACGCCCGCGCCGCTGGCCACCTTGCTGCGCCAGTGCAGCGAAGACGCCGCCACCTGCACGCGCCTCGGTGCGCAGGGCATCGAGCAATCGCTTTCCGCCGCGTCGCGCGAAGCCTTCGGTGCGCCGCAGTTCGTTCATTTCGATCCCGCGCCGCGCGCCGGCGGCTGAAGAATCAACCCTCAAGGAGCAACCCCATGGGCTACGGAAACTACTCGCATGCCGCCCACACGGCGCTGATTGCCGACCGCGCCGCCAAGCCGGGCGCCGAGGTCTTCATGCAGCGCGCCACGCATGCGCTGATGAACCCCAAGGGGCTCAAGGTGCGCGAGTCGCGCGACAACGCCGACCACCCCAATTCGCTGGGCATCGTGTTCGCGCTCGACGTCACCGGCTCAATGGGCGACATCCCGCAGACCCTGGCGCGCCGCGAGCTGCCCACCTTCATGAAGCTGCTGACCGACTGCGGCGTGGCAGACCCGCAGCTGATGTTCATGGCCATCGGCGACGCCACCTCCGACCACGCGCCGCTGCAGGTCGGGCAGTTCGAATCGACCGCCAACCTCATGGACCAGTGGCTCACCTGGAGCTACCTCGAAGGCGGCGGTGGCGGCACCGGCGAAGAAAGCTACGAGCTTGCCTTCTACGTGATGGCACAGCACACGGATATGGACTGCTGGGTCAAGCGAAAGAAGCGCGGCTACCTGTTCGTGACCGGCGACGAGCTGCCGTACCCGGCCGTCTCGCGCCACCAGATCGAAGGCCTGATCGGCGAGAAGCTCGACGAGGACATTCCCATCGAGGAAGTCATCGCCGCCGCGGCTGAAACCACCAATCTGTTCTTCCTGATCCCCGACGCGCAACGCCGCCGCCGCTGCGAGCCGCGCTGGCGCGAGCTGCTGGGCGATCACGTCATCTGCATGGATTCGCCCGACGACGCCTGCGCGGTGGCCGCCGGCATCGTCGCGCTGACCGAGAAGGCCGTGCCCAACCTCGACGGCCTGGCCAAGGTGATGAGCGCCACCGGCATGGCGAAGGAGCGCGTGGGCGGCGTGCTGCATGCGCTCGACGGCTATGCCGCGCTGCTCGACCCCACGGCACCGCGCCGCGCGCCACCGGCCGTGGCCACCGCTGCGGCATCGGGCGCGCGCTCTTCGTGGTGGAAGCGGCTGTTCGGCTGATCGACGCCGTGTGACGACGCGCTACGTCTCGCTGCTCGGGCTCGGCTTCGGGGACTGCGGCAAGGGCCTGTACACCGACCATCTGTGCGACGCATGGCGGGCCCACACGGTGGTGCGCTTCAACGGCGGCGCGCAGGCCGGCCACAACGTGGTGCTGGCCGATGGCCGCCATCACACCTTTTCCCAATTCGGCGCCGGCAGTTTTCATGCGGGCGTGGCGACGGTGCTCGCGAGTCCGGTGGTGGTGCATCCGACCGCGTTGCGCATCGAAGAAGAAGCATTGCAGCGCGTGGGCGTGCACGAGGCCTTCTCGCGCCTGCTGGTCGATGCGCGTTGCCGGGTGACGACGCCGTTTCATCAGGCGGCCGGCCGCCTGCGTGAATGGGCGCGAGGTGCGCAGGCGCATGGCAGTTGTGGTGTGGGCGTGGGCGAGACGGTGCGTCAGGCACTCGCGGCGCCGGATGCGGCATTGCACTACGGTGATCTGATGAATCGCGCACGTGCGCTTGAAAAGCTGGAGGCTTCGCGCCTCTCGCTTCGCCACGAGTTTGCTCACATCGATGCGCTGCCATCACATGCAGATGCAGCGCAGGAACTGGCGATGCTCGGCGACGACTCGCTCGCCGCACGCTGGCTCGACGCCGTCGCGCCATGTCTTCGGCAATCGCCACCCGCAAGCGCAGACGCCATCGGCCAGCAGCTCGCGCGTTCCGGCACCGTGCTGTTCGAGGGCGCACAAGGCGTGCTGCTCGACGAATGGCGCGGCTTTCATCCGCACACCACCTGGAGCACCATCTCCACCGCAGCCGTGGAAGCCGTGCTGCGCGACGTGGGCATCGATGCCCCCGTGCAGCATCTCGGCGTGCTACGCAGCTACCTCACACGCCACGGCTCGGGCCCGCTGCCCACGCACGACCGCGCACTCGATGCGCGACTGGCCGAGCCGCACAACGTCGACGAAGGCTGGCAGGGCGTGTTCCGTCGCGGCCATCCCGATGCGGTGCTGCTGCGCCATGCCCTCGATGCCGTCGGACCGCTCGACGGATTGGTGGCGTGCCATCTCGACGCGATCGACGGCGCGGGCTTGCGCTGGTGCGGCAGCCATCGCTCACCGGATGGCTCGATCCTCACCGCGTTGCCGCGCAGCGATGTCGCGCACGACCTCGACCATCAACACGCGCTGACGCGGCTGCTGCAAAGCGCCCAGCCCATCTACGAACCCGGCACCATCGCCAACCCGCAGGCGTGGATCGAGCGAGTCGAAGCCCTGAGCGGGCAGCCCGTGCGCTACGGCGCCTTCGGCCCGACACGCGACACGGTGCGCGCGATGCGTCCTGTACCCAATTCTTGAGAGACCTCGTGCCCGCGACCTACAACCTTCCCCTGATCCTCGCGGCCTTCCTCAGCGCCGTGGCCGCGCTGCTGCACATCTGCATCATCTTCGGCGGCCCCGCCTGGTATCGCTTCTTCGGTGCCGGAGAGCGAATGGCCTCGGGCGCGGCGGCCGGCCACTTGTATCCGCCCATCGTCACCTTGCTGATTGCCTGCGTGCTGGGCGTCTGGGCCGCGTATGCGCTGTCGGGCGCCGGCGTGCTGCGGCCGTTGCCGTTGCTGGCTTTCGTGTTGCCGGCAATCACGGCCGTCTACCTGGTGCGCGGGCTTGTACCGCTGGCCCTGTTCGTCTTCGACCGCCGCCATCGCACGGCCTTCTGGCTCTGGAGCTCGGTGATTTGCCTGGGCTTTGGCATCGTTCATCTGCTGGGGTTGGTCCAGGTCTGGGAAAGGCTCTGAATGCGCGCACCTTCCAAAACCTCGCTCTTCGCCGCCGCCAGGATCTGGGACGCCGCTTCGGTAGCGGCCGCGTTGGCCCAGGCGCCCGAATTGGTCACGGCCACCGACCCGCAAAACCGCACCGCGCTGCACCTGGCCTGCACCATCAAGCCCGGCAGCAGTCCGCAGCTCATGGAGCCCAATGGCCTGAAGACCGTGGCGGCATTGCTCAAGGCCGGCGCCAACCTCGAAGGCGTGGTGCCCATGGACGAGGACGAAGGCGACTTCCGCGCAACACCGCTCTGGCACGCCGTCGCGCGCGGCGAGAACATGCCGCTGGTCGCGGCACTGCTCGAGCGCGGCGCCAACGCCAGCTATTCGCTGTGGGCAGCAGTCTGGCGCGACGACGACGAGATGTGCGGCGCGCTTCTCAAGGCCCGGCCGCAACTGGACTTGCGCGCTCATGGCGAAACACCCATCTTCTACGCCGCGAGGCTCCAGCGCCTCAAGACACTGAGCCTGCTGATCGATGCGGGAGCCGATCCCTCCATTGCGGATTTCAGCGACCGCGATGCGCTGGACATCGCACGCGCCCGGCGGCTGCCCAAGGAATTCATCGACCGCCTCGAAGCCTTGAAGCAACGCAAGCGCATTCCATAGTCACGAAGAGCGGCAGCTCATGACATGACCCGCAGGCGCCATCGCAGAACGGCTCAGGCAACACCTTCCCTCGACAACCGCGACACACCCTCCACCGACGTTTCAAGCACGCGCAACTGAAAGGTGATGTCCCTCAGTTCCTGGGCCAGCGTGACGAAACCGGTCGCCCGAGACGCCCCCTTCACCACGACTTGCGCAGGTGTGAGCCGAACGTTCGGCTTGATGGTGTGAAGCAGGGCGACCACGGCGGCCGAGGCTTCATCGGCCGCGCAGCGAAGCGCGGCGAGCGCTTCCTGAAGCTGCACATCGCGTGCCTTCATGGCTTCCTCGACGGAGATTCCCCGGCGCTGAATCACGCACGGCTCCATGGCCGAGACCCGTTCGATGGCAGCGCGCGCGAGCAACAAACTGGATGAATTCTTCATTCGACCTTCACCGTGTTTCAACAAGACGGGATTGTTTGAAAGCAGGCGTCGAAGCTCCTTTGCAAGCGGGGACAAGATCTTTGCCAAAGGTGACGGAGTGTTAAAGTCTTCACACAATCAGAAACAATAATTTCGAGACCCGCCGGTCCCAGGCCGAGCCCGTTCTTTCCCCTTCGTTGTTGGCATGTCGTCCTTGCAGACTCCCGGTTCGAGCGCGCATCTTCTGCTCATCGACGACAACATCGACGAACTCCGGTTGCTGGTGAGCGCGTTGCGCGATGCGGGCCATCGCCTGAGCATCGCCTTCGATCCGGTACAGGGCCTGCGGCGCGCCGCCGCGCTGCAGCCCGACCTGATCCTGCTGGACGTGCAGATGAACAGCATGGACGGCTACGCGCTCTGCCGGCTGCTCAAGGCCGACGCCGCCACCGCCGACATCCCCGTGATCTTCGTGACCGCCGCCGCCTCGCTCGACGAGCGCCTGACCGGCCTGCGCGGTGGTGCGGTGGACTACGTCACCAAGCCTTTCGATCCGCCTGAGGTGCTGGCGCGCGTGGCGATCCATCTGGCGTTGGCCTCGGGTCGCGAAGCCAGTCAAACGCCATCAGCCGACACACCCACAGAGAGCGCGGCCGATCCCGTGCAACGGGCCGACCAGGTGCTCGTGCAGGCAGCCATCGACCTGCTGATGTCGGACCTGACAGACCCGGCGAGTCTGGCGACGATCGCTGCCCGCCTGGGCACGCACGAGAAGCGCCTGTCCCGGGTTTTTCGTGAGCAGCGGGGCGAGACGGTGTTCGGCTTCCTGCGCGAAGCGCGTCTTGCGAAGGCCCGTCGCCTGCTCGCGCAGACGCTGCTGGGCATGGAAGACATCGCGGCGGAGACCGGCTTTTCCAACGGAGCGAACCTCGCCACGGCTTTCCGCCAGCGCTTCGGCGCAACGCCGAGCGCGTTCCGGCGCTCGGGTGCCGCCGCTGCCGATCCGTTGAGCGAAGCACGACAACAACCATGAGGTGCTGGATGCGCGCGTTGTTCGTGCCGCTGCTGGCACTGTGCCTGTGGCTCCCGGCCCAGGCATCGACATTGCACCTGACAGGCGACGAGCGCTGGCCGCTGTCGCTGGACCGCAAGGTCGAGGTGCTGAAAGACGCCACGGGCGCGCTCACGCGAGACGACGTGCTCGCCATCCCCGCCGACGCGCCCGAGGGCTTTCACCCCGGCACGCCCACCGGCATGCGCCCCGGATTCACCGACGCCGCATTCTGGTTGCGCCTGGAACTGGTCAACGACGGCAGCGCGCCCCAATCGTTGCAGCTGATGCTCAACAGCACCTGGCTGCAGCACGCCGACTTCCATCTGAGAAAGGGCGACGCACAAGACGCGCGCTGGACCGTTCGCAAGCGGGGCGTGGCACAACCCCATGCGCCGGGGCGCCAGCCTTTCGTGGCGATCGACCTGCAACCGGGCGAACGCGCGCTGGTGCTGGTGCGCGCGCAGACCGCGTCCAACCTGCGCTTTGCGCCGGCGCTGTACTCCACCGAGAAGCTGCTCGCGTCCGAGCAGTGGCATGCGCTGTTCGACGGCCTGCTCATCGGCGGGCTGCTCGTGCTGGGCGTCTATTCGCTGGCGACATGGACGCTGTCGCGCGCGCCGGCCATGGGCTGGCAGGGCGCGGGGTTCATCCTCGTGGCGTTGTACGAGGCTTCGTACCGCGGCTATGCGGGGATCTTTCTCTGGCCCGATTCGCCGCTGTGGAGCTACCGCGCGGCCGGCACGCTCGGCCCCGTGTGCGCGGTCATGCTGGTGCTTCAGTTGCATGCGATCACGCGGCACTCGGGCATCCGGCCTCCGGGGCTGAAGGTGCTTGCGGTCCTCACCGCGCTGCAACTCGTCATCGTGGCCGGCTGCCTGATCGGGCCCTACGGATTCTTCGCGCAGGCCGCACTGGTGACCGTGCTGGCGCTGGTGGTCGCGTTGAACGTCAGCGGCTTCGTCTACATGCGCCGTGGCGGCGCGCGCGGCAAGCTCGTGTTCGGCATCACGCTGGTCATTGCGGCCGGCATCGGCCTGCGGCTGGCGGAAATCGCATTCCAGGAACGCTTTGCCACCAGCCTCGACCCGTATGCGCTCGGCTTTCCGGGCATGCTGCTGGGGCTCATCACGCTGTCGTGGTGGGGACACCGGCTCGCGCGCCAGCATGACGAGGCGCGCGACACGCTCCTGCGCTGGCAGGCCGAGTCGCAGAGAAAGCTGCAGGATGAAGTCCAGCGCAAGACCCGCGCGCTCAACTCGGCGCTGCTGCAATCCGAAGCGCAGATGCACGACCAGACCCGGCTGATGGCCATCGTCAGCCACGACCTGCGCGCACCGCTCGCCACCATCCTGGGCCATGTGCGGCTGCTGCGCGAAGAACCGAACGCGGGTTCGCCGACGCTGTTGCAGGCCATCGAGCGCAATGCGGGCTACCAGTTGTCGCTCATCGACGACCTGCTCGACTACGCCAAGGGCGAACTCCAGCCGATCGTGCCGGCGCCGCAACCTGTCGACCTGCCTGCGCTGATCGACGACATCGCCCAGTACGCCGCTACGCTGGCGCAGCGCCAGAACAACCGCTTCACGCTGCGCTGCCACGACACGTTGCCGCCGGCGGTGCGGCTGGACAGCAAGCGCTTCCAGCAACTGGTGCTGAACCTGTTGTCGAACGCGGCCAAGTTCACGCGTGACGGGCGCATCGAACTGGTCGTTGCGGCGAAGGCGTGCGAGAAGGGCTGGTCGCTGGAGATCGAGGTTGCCGACACGGGCATCGGCATCGACGAAGCCGACCAGGCGCGCATCTTCGAGATGTTCCAGCGCGCCGACGTGCAGTTCGACGGGCACGGGCTGGGCCTGTTCATTGCACGGCGCATCGTCGAGAGCATGGGCGGCAAGCTCGAACTGCACAGCCGGGCGCATCGCGGCACGCAACTGAAGTTCGCGCTGCAGGTCGAGGCGGCATCGATCGACGAGGTCGTGCCTCGGGTGCGTGCCATTGCGTCCACTGCATCCACATCCGCGCAAGCCGTGGCGCCCGTGCCTGAAGGGCAAGGCCTGGAACCGCTTGCCGCGGCAATACGCGATGAGCTGGCGGAACTCGCGCGCGACGGTCGATGGTCCGACCTGCACGAACGCATCGAGCGGCTGGCCGCCGACCAGAAGCACGCGTCGCTGGCCGCGCTGTTGCGCGATGCGCTTGAACGCCTCGACTTCGAGCAGGTTGGCCGGATCGCGCAATCGGCGCGTTAGAGCGCCTTCAAAAAACACTGCAGTCGGCTTCTGCTGAAACCCCTGACGGCCCGGGCCGGCAGAGAAATTGTCGCGCTCGGATCGATGTCTTCGACATGCACCGAATGAATATTCGATAGTGCCCTCATCTTATTGATTTATGGGGCACGCACTCCGAAGATCGGTGCTCACTCGTTCAGGTTCGCCACCGCCGTGCGGTCTGCGTTCCAATCAAAAACCGTTCATGACCATCTCTTTCGCCACAACCCCCCTCGCTGCCGATGCAGCTTCCGCCACCGCCGACCGCGTCACCGTTCGCCAGGCCGTGCTCGACCTGCTGCGTGCTTTCGGCATGACCACCCTGTTCGGCAACCCCGGCTCGACCGAGCTGGGCCTGTTCCGCGATTTCCCGGCCGACTTCGACTACGTGCTGGGCTTGCAGGAATCGGTGGTGGTGGGCATGGCCGACGGTTATGCGCAGGCCACGCACAAGGCCAGCTTCGTGAACCTGCACTCGGCCGCTGGCGTGGGCCACGCGATGGGCAACATCTTCACCGCGCACAAGAACCAGACGCCGATGGTCATCACCGCAGGCCAGCAGGCGCGCTCCATCCTGCCGTTCGACCCGTTCCTGTTTTCCGCGCAGGCCGCCGAGCTGCCCAAGCCCTACGTGAAGTGGAGCGTGGAGCCGGCCCGCGCCGAAGACGTGCCGCTGGCACTGGCGCGCGCCTACTACATCGCCATGCAGGAGCCGCGCGGCCCGGTCCTTGTGTCGATCCCGGCCGACGACTGGGACCGCCTGACCGAGCCCGTGCTGCCGCGCGTGGTCAGCACCGAATTCCGCCCCGAGCCAGTGGTGCTGGGACAGATCGGCGATGCGCTGGACGCGAGCCGCCGCCCGGCCTTCGTGGTCGGCACGGGCGTAGACCGCAGCCAGGCGTGGGACGACATGGTGGCGCTGGCCGAGCGGCACAACGCCAGCGTCTGGGTGGCGCCGATGTCGGGGCGCTGCGGCTTCCCCGAAGACCACCGGCTCTTCGCCGGCTTCCTGCCGGCGGCGCGCGAGGCCATCGTGCAACTGCTCGGCGGCCACGACTACATCTTCGCGGTGGGCGCACCGGCCTTCATCTATCACGTGGAGGGCCACGGCCCGCACGTGCCGGCCGGTGCCGAGCTGGGCCAACTGGTCGACGACCCGACCATCGCCGCGTGGACGCCGGTGGGCACCACCGCCGTGGGCAACGTGCGCCTGGGCTTGCAGGACCTGCTGGGCCGGCCCGTGGCTGCGCAAGTGGCGGCTCGGGGTTTGCCTGCACCGCGTGCGACGCGGCCCGTGGCGACGGCACCCGAGGGCGACGAGCTGATGTCGGTCGCCTATGTGCTGCAGACCCTGGCCGAGCTGCGTGACCGCGCGAGCATCGTGGTCGAAGAGGCACCTACGGCGCGCTCGGTGATGCACCGCTACCTGCCGATGCTGCAAAGTGGCGGCTTCTACACCATGAGCAGCGGTGGACTGGGCCACAGCATGCCCGCGGCGGTGGGCGTGGCGCTGGCACAGGCCAAGGCGCGCAGCGGTCGCAAGGTGATCGGCGTGATGGGCGACGGCTCCAGCATGTATTCGATCCAGGCGCTGTGGAGCGCCGCGCAACTGAACCTGCCGATCACCTTCGTGGTGCTGAAGAACCGCCGCTACGCCGCGCTGCAGGACTTCGCGCCGGTGTTCGGCTTCGCACCCGGCGAGACCCTGCAGGGCACCGATCTTCCGGGGCTGGACTTCACTGCGCTGGCGCGCGGCCAGGGCTGCGAGGCGGTCTCGGTGCGCGATGCCGGCGCGCTTGCCGGCGTGCTGCGTGCGGCGCTGGCGGCTGAGCGGCCGATGCTGGTCGAGGTGGAGGTGGCGTGAGCGTCATCCGGTTTGCTGATCGACGCGACGCACGATGACGAATCTTTCTCCCACCCCAGGCCGCATCGGCATCCTCGGTGCCGGCGCCATGGGCACGCTGTTCGGTGCGCGACTGGCCAGTGCCGGCGTGCCCGTGTCGCTGGTCGACGTGAACGAGACTTTGCTCGCAACGCTGCGGCGCGAAGGCGCACGCTGCATGACCGACGAAGGCCTGCTGCAGGCCCCCGTCGAGGCGTTGCGCGCCGACCAGTTGCAAACCGGCCCTGACCGTTGGCTGGTGTTCACCAAGTCGGCGCACACCGCAGCGGCCCTGCAGAGCATCGCTCACCTGATCGGGCCCGCCACGCACTTCCTGAGCCTGCAGAACGGCATCGGCCATGCCGAGGTGCTGCAACGCTTTGCACCTGCCAGCCGCGTCGCGGTCGGCGTGACCACCTGGCCCGCGCGGCTGCTCGGGCCGGGCGAGGTGAGTTCGCTGGGGCAGGGCGGCATCCGCTTCATGGCCTGCGATGGCCGCGCAAACCCGGTCTTCGAGCAACTGGCGCAAGACCTGAACGCGGCGGGGCTGAACAGCCGGATCGACCCCGACGTGCAGGCCGCCATCTGGGAAAAGCTGGCCTTCAATGCCGCGTTCAACGGCATCTGCGCCCTCAGCGGCCAGACGGTGGACGGCCTGGCCAATTCAATGGGCGAGCCCTTGCTGGAGGCGGCGCTCGAAGAGGCCTTGGCCGTCGCCCATGCAGATGGCGTGAACGCCAGCGGCGAGCGGGTGCGTGCGGCAGTGCGCGACGCGCTCGACCACCATCAGGGCCACCAACCCTCGATGCTGCAAGACCTGCTGGCCGGCCGTGCCACCGAGGTCGAGGCCATCCACGGCGCGGTGCTTCGAGCGGCCGAAAGCCATGGCCTGCCCACACCGGTGATCCGCACCCTGTACCAACTCATTCACCTGCGCGAGCGCGCCGCACACCAGCCAGCCTGATTCCCGTTTTTTCATAAGCAGAAGACTTCAAGGAGACAAGAAACATGCGCAGACAACTGCTGAAAGCCGGCCTCGTGCTCGGCGCCCAACTCGCCCTGGGCGCCGGCCCGGCACTGGCCCAGGGATCGGACCGGCCGATCGAATGGGTGGTCGGCTTTGCCGCCGGTGGCGGCTCCGACGCCGTGGCGCGCGGGGTCGCCGAGACCTGGAGCAAGTCCATCGGGCGTACCGTCATCGTCACCAACAAGCCCGGCGCCGGCACCAACATTGCCGCCGAGTACGTGGCACGTTCGCGCGACCTGGGCAACGTCGTCTTTACCGGCGACTTCGCCACGCTCGCCGCCAACCCCACGCTGTTCAGCAAGCTCGGCTACAACGCAGAGAAAGACTTCCTGCCCGTCGGCCTGCTCGCGCGCTTTCCGCTGTTCCTGGTGGTCAACAACCAGCTCCCGGTGCAGAACTTCAAGGAGTTTCTTGCGTGGGGCAAGGCCAATCCCGGGCAGCTCAACTACGGCAGCCCCGGCCTCGGCTCGCCGCACCACTTGGCCACCGAACTGCTGGCCCAGCGCGTGGGCCTGAAGATGTCGCACGTGCCCTACCGTGGCGGTGCGCCCGCCATCCTTGACGTGATCGGCGGGCAGGTGCCGTTCATGCTCATCGACAGCGCCACCGTGGTCCAGCACATGGCTGCGGGCAAGGTCCGCGCGATCGGCGTGGCCAGCGCCCAGCGGCTGAAGAACTATCCCCAGATACCGACCCTGGCCGAGCAGGGCGTGAGCGATTTCGAGGCCCATGCCTGGCAGGGCCTGGTGGCGCCGGTGGGCACCTCGCCCGACATCATCCAGGCCTGGAGCCAGGCGCTGCAGGCGGCGCTGAAGTCGCCAGCGGTGCTGGCCCGCTTCGACGCCCTCGCGCTGGAGGCGCTGCCGGGCACGCCCGCACAGATGCAGGCCTATTGGCGCAGCGAACGCAGCAAGTGGGGGCAGGTGATCCAGACGGTCGGCATCAAGCTCGACTGAACGGAACACGCCGGGCATCGGGCCCGCCCCGCTCAGCGGGGTGAGCTGAGCCGTCGCAGGCGCACGGTCAGTTCCTTGACCAACTGCATCTCTCCGCGCCGCTGCGCCACTTCGAGCGCCTTCGCAAATGCCGCTTCGGCCTTCGCGTTGTCGCCAAGGGCCAGCGCGATCAAACCGTGCAGGCGGCCGGCGGCGGTGAACTCCGGATCGAAGGCCAACGCCTTCTCGACATGCATCAGCGCGGTCTGCGTTTCTTCTCGCCGGTGGTAGGCCAGCGCAAGGCTCATGCGCAACAGCGCACCGTCGCGGCCCGAGGCCAGCATGCGTTCGAGCGCCTCGGGCGAGAGGCCGGGCACTGAAGAAGAATTCGTGGGTGTGTTCATGGCATGCGGTCTTCGGAGCTTTGTGTTTATTGTCAAAGAATAATCTTTGATATTCAACGTGACAGGCTGCCCGATGAATCTCCCTGCCTCCGTCTGGCGCGATTCCTCCCGTCCTACAGGCGCAAAGTCCTGTGGGCCCGAGCATCGCGGCATGAGCAAACTGATCCTTGCGTGCCTGAGCGCGGCTGCGTTGTGCGCCGCCACGGCAGCCATCGCCGAACCTGTAAAGGTGCCGATCGACAGCGACGAGAAGGGCTCCGTCTACGTCGCCCCCAACGTGACCTCCACCGAAGACTCGGCCTACACCAAGGGCGGGACGGTCGGTGTGCAACGGCCCGACGGCAGTGGCGCCTACGTGGGCACGGACACATCCACGCCGCGCCCCACGTATTCGTTGGGCGCAAGCACGGGCGGCAACGTGTCGCTCACGGGTGGTGTGTCGTCGGACGGCAAGACCAACAACGGCGTGAAGGCCGGCGTGACCATCAAGTACTGACGACGGCCTGCGCGGCAACGCCTGCGCTCTCGTTTACTTGTTTTCGGGGATGGCCCCGCTGAAAACAAAAAGACACACTCCGCCGCGTTTGTGTTTGTTTGCTTTCAGAGGTGAGGATGTCCCAATCAACCCAGGTCGGTGCCCACAACGGTGCCACGCGTGAACCCCACCGAGTGAAGAACGGGTTGCCGCGTCTGCGCGTATTCCGCTGGCTGCCGGCGGTTGCCTTGCTGGCGATGGGGTGGGCTCACGCGGCCGACTACGTGGCTGGTGGCACAGGCAATGGCGGCGGCGGGCAGTCCGGCGGGACCGGAGGCGCCGGCGGCGCAGGGGCCTCGGTTTCTGGCGATGGCGCCACCTCGATCGGTGCGGGCGGCGACGGTGGCCTTGGCACTTCCACTGGAACGGGCGGCACGGGCGGTGGGGGCGCCGGCGCCACCGCGAACGGCGCGACGGCCATCGGCGGCGGCGGGAGTGGCGGGCGTGGCGACGCAGGGGGAACGGGCGGTGCGGGAGGAAGCGGTGCTCAGGCCTCGGCGGATGGCGCGATCGCGCTTGGCGCAGGCAGCGCGGGCACCGCCGGTTGTTGCAGCAACACTGCGCCGGCGGGCGGCAGCGGCGCGCAGGCTTCGGGAATTTCAGCGGTCGCCATCGGAAGCGCCTCGGGCAGCAGCCAGGGCGCCGTGGCCTCGGGCGACGGCAGCACCGCCATCGGCGGGGCGAACGGCGGACGTTCGGGCGCGGCCGCGTTGGCCACGGGTGGCGTGGCGATCGGGTCGGGCAGCCAGGTGGCGAGTGGCGCGACCGGCGGCGTGGCCATCGGCTCCAACTCGGTCGCCACCGCAGCCAATACGGTGTCTTTCGGAAGCGCGGGCCAGACGCGCGGCCTGGTCAACGTCAGCGCCGGTGCGGTGACCGCCACCAGCACCGATGCCGTCAACGGCAGCCAACTGTTCACCGTGCAGGGCACCGCCAATTCGGCGCTCGGCCTGGCGCAGAACTCCGCGCAGTACGGCGCGGGCGGCACCACGCTGCAGCTCAATGCCAACGGCGGCGCCGGCACCACCATCAGCAACGTCAGCGCCGGCCAGGCCACCACCGATGCCGCCAACGTCGGCCAGGTGCAGCAGGCCCAGCAGACGGCCATCACCACGGCCAACAACTTCACGATCCAGCAAGTCACCGCCTTGCAAGGGTTGATGAACCAGGCCCTGAGCAGCGGCGTGTGCGCGGTGAACGCGAATGGCTCCGTGGCCTGCGGCCCCGGCGCCGGTGCCAGCGGCGCGGGCAGCACGGCAATGGGCAACAAGGCCGCGGCCACCGGCAACAACACCGTGGCGCTGGGTGCCAACGCGCAGGCCACGGGCAACAACGCGGTGGCGTTGGGGCAGGGCTCGGTGGCCGACCGCGACAACACCGTGTCGGTGGGCAATGCAGCCACCGGTCAGTTGCGCGGTATCACGAATGTCGCCCCGGGCGTGCTGGGCACCGACGCCGTCAACGTCAACCAGTTGCAGCAGGCGGTGAGCAACGCGACCAGCCAGGCGAACGCCTTCGCCGCGCAAGGCGTGGCAGCAGCACTGGCCATGCCGAGCATGCCGACATTGCCGGCGGGCAAGAAGTGGATGGGTGCAGCGGTCGGCAACTACGCGGGTGCATCGGCCATCGGCTTTGCCTTCGGTTATCAGGTCAACGAAGGCCTGAACCTGGGCGTGGGTGTTTCCACCGCAACCAGCAGCGGCGGCAACGGCAACCGCGTGGCGGCCAGGGTGCAGGCGGGCTACGCGTGGTGAGCCCGGCGCACTGACATTCGGCAGTCGTTGTCAGTTGCGCGGCTTGAAGTGCGTGTGCGCACCGGTCGTGCCGTGCGCATGCCGCCCGCTGACAGCGTCCAGCGGCACCATGTGCACATTGCCGTGGCGCACGCCGCGCAGTGCCACCAGTTGCTCGGCGCAGGCCTGCACGGCGGCAGTCGGGCCGCGCATCACCACGGTTTCCAGGCAATGGTCGTGGTCCAGGTGCGTGTGCACGCAGGTGATCACCAGCTCGTGGTGATCGTGCTGCAGGTCCAGCACGCGGGAGGTCACCGTTCGGTCGTGGTGGTCGTACACATAGCTCGCGTTCGCCACGCACCATGAGGCCTTGCCCTTGCGGGGGGCCGTGTCCAGCGTGGCACTGCCCAGCGCCGATCGCAGCAGGTCGCGCACCGCTTCCGAGCGGTTGACATAACCCTTGTCGGTGATCAGTTGGTCGAACTCCAGCGCGAGTTCGTCGTCCAGCGAGATGGTGAAGCGTTGCATGGTCGGGCGCGCCCTGGCGTGGCGTCAGACGGTGGTGGCGTAGATGATGAAACCCGAATGCTCGGCAACCTTGTCGTAGAGCGTCCGGCCTGCTGTGTTGGTCACGTGGGTCTGCCAGTACACGCGATGCCCGCCGACGCGCTGCACATGCTGGTACACACCCTCGATGAGTTTGCGGCCCACGCCCTGACCACGTTCTGACTGCAGCGTGAACAGGTCCTGCAGGTAGCAGGTGGGCTCGATGCGCGTGGTGCTGCGGTGAAAGAGGTAGTGCGTCAGTCCCACCAGTTGGCCGTCGCGCTCGGCAACCAGCGCGTGCACCGGCTCGTAGGCGTCGAAGAAGCGTTGCCAGGTGGCCTGGGTGATCGCGTCGGGGAGCGCGGTCGGGCCCTCCCGTTCATAGAAGGCGTTGTAGCCGTCCCAGAGCGGCTTCCATGCCGCGTAGTCCTGCGGCGTCGGAGGGCGAATCAGGAGAGGGGAAGTCATGCGTCTGCAGCTTGCACGTGTTGAAAAACGGCGATTGCAACATGACTTGGCTCAGCCCGTGAAGAAAACTTTCAGGGCTTCTTCAGGCAACTGGTGCCGCAACCCGATGGCGACCACGCCCGCGCGCGCATCGCCGGCAGGCGCTGTCGCCTTGCGCAGCGAGCCGTGGCGGCCGGCGAACTGGATTTCGGACCACTCGTCGCCCTGGGCGCCGTGGCCGGTACGCAGCAGGCCTTTGAGCCGCAGCACGCCCGGCGGCACGTCGCGCAGCCAGGCACGCAGGGTGGCGGCGGGAATGACCGCTTCGGGCTGCACGCTCCATGTCTGGAACAGGGCGCCGTGGTCCGGGGAATGGCTGTGGTCGTGGTCGCCGTGCGGATGGTCATGGTCGTGGTCATGACCGCAGACATGACACGATGTGTTACGCGCAGTTTCTTGCAATGGCAGGCCAGTCAGCAGCGCCAGCGGCACCGTCGACTGCGCTGTCTGGATGCACGGCGTGCCGGGCGCGGTGGCCTCGACCCAGGCGCGGGCTTCGGCCAGCGCCTCGCCGGAGGCCAGGTCGATCTTGTTGACGACCACGAGGTCGGCCGATTTCACTTGCCGCGCGAGCGTGTCCGAAAGCAGCGGGTCGCGCGACTGTCGTGCCACCGCACTCGCATCGACCAGCACGATCACGCCTTCCAGGCTCAGTTCGGGCGCCGCCATGCCGATCTGCGCGATGCGCCATGGGTCAGAGACGCCACTGGCTTCGATGACCACCGCGTCGAAGGGCGTGGCCGACTCGATCACCTGCACCAGCGCACGCCCCAGGTCGTCGCCGATTTGGCAACACACGCAGCCGTTGGTCAGCGCCACCGTATCGCCATGCGTGGCGGCGATCAGGTCGGCGTCGATGTTGAGTGCGCCGAAGTCGTTGACCAGCACGGCCATGCGCAGGCCCTTCGCGTCGCGCAGCCAGCGGTTGAGCAACGTGGTCTTTCCGGCGCCCAGAAAGCCACCGATGACGGTGAGTGGCAGTCGCTTCTTCATCTGCATCGGGTTGGGGTCAGTTCTTTGTCACGTTGCATGGTTCTTGTTCGTTGTGCGTTTGTCCGGGGCTTGTGCGAATGACACCAGGAGCTCCCCTCCGCGAATGTCCCCCGCTTCGCTCCTCCTTTATTTCGCTGCGGGGAGCACCTGGTGTCATTCGCACAGGGCACGCTGCTGGTGATCCTGAGATCAACGACCGCTCTGTCCAACGCTCACGTCGATACGGTGCTCTTTTTCGCGAAATAAAGGAGGAGCGAAGCGGGGGACATTCGCGAAAAAGAGCACCGTGTCGGCGTGAGCGTCGCCCTGAACAACAGCGGCCCCAAAAAAACAGAGCCTCAAAGCGGACGTTGCGCCTCGAACACGCGCCCAGACAGCACCGTACCCCACACACGCGCATCCTTCAGCAACACAGGGTCCATCTCCAACGGATCGTCTTCCAGCACACAGAAGTCCGCACGCTTGCCGCATTCGATGCTGCCGATCTCCCCGTCGAGCTTCAACGTCCACGCCGCACCGAGCGTGATCGCGCGCAACGCCTGAGCCACTGTGATGCGCTCCGCCTCGCCCAGCACCCGGCCCTTGGGCGTGATGCGGTTGACCGCGCACCACGCGGTGAACAGCGGACCCAACGGCGTGACCGGTGCATCCGAATGAATGGCCAGCGGCACACCCGCCGCGAGCGCGCTGCCGCAGGCATCGAGCCGGTTGGCGCGGTCGGGGCCCATGGTCATCTCGTAGTGCTGGTCACCCCAGTACCAGATGTGGTTGGCGAACAGGTTGGCGCACAGGCCCAGCGACGCCATGCGGCGGAACAGCGGCGCATCGATCATCTGGCCGTGCTGCAGCGTGTGGCGATGGTCGGGGCGCGGCGCACTCGTCAGCACGCGCTCGATGGCGTTGATGGCCACCTCGCTGGCCTCGTCGCCGTTGGTGTGCGTGTGGATCGTGAGGCCCGCGCGGTGGTAGGTCTCGAAGTCGGCTTCGTACTGCGCGGGGGCCGTCACCCAGATGCCGTTGGGCGCACCGTTGAAGTGGCCCGGCCAACGCAGTCGCGCCGAGAAGCCCTGAATCGATCCGTCGAGCATCATCTTCACGAGGCCGTAGCGCAGGCGGTCGGTGTTGCGCGGCAGCAGGTTCTTCACATGCTCTGCACCGAGCGCCGCGCCATGCGTGCCATGAAAAGCCTGGAAGGCCGGCAGGATGCGCACCGCAAAGCCGTCGTCCTCCGTCACCTTCTCCAGCACGCCGCAGTCTTCTTCTGTCAGCTTGTTCACGAGGTCGGTCGCGGTGGTCACGCCCTGCAGGCAGGCCAGGCGGCCGAAGGAGCGGATGCCCGCCTCGGTCATCGGTGCGAGCAGGCCGGCATTGCCGATCTTGCGCAGCACCAGGAACATCGCGGCCGGCTCCTGCAGCTCGCCGGTGGGCTCGCCTTCTGCTTGGCCGCTCGCGAACTTGACCACGCCCTCGACCTCGTTGTCGCGCGTGATCTCGGCAATGCGCAACATTGCGCTGTTGACGTTCATCAGGTGACCGTTGGCATGGCCGATGACGATGGGGCGCGTGGCGCTCGCGCGGTCCACGTGCTGCACCGTCATGCGCTCGCCGCCGAAGTAGATCGGATCGAACCCCCAGGCCACCAGCGGCTCGGTGTCGGGCACGCCGTCGGCCGTCATCTTCGCGGCGACTTCGGAAAGGCGCGCCACCACTTCATCCATCGAGCGCAGGCCGCTCCACACCTTGCCTTCGGGGTCGCGGCGGTCGAACCAGCCCAGGTACGTCCAGTCCCACATGCTGCCTTCCTTCAGGTGGCAGTGGCCTTCGACGAGGCCAGGCATCAGCACCTTGCCGGCAAAGCGTTCGTCGAGCGCGAAGTCGCCCCAGGCCTGCATGTCGGCGAGCGAGCCCACGGACAGCACGCGGCCGTCGCGCACCGCCACATGGGTGGCGTGCGGCTGCATCGGGTTCATGGTGATGATCTTGCGGGCGGGGTAGACGGTGGTTTTGCTGATGCTCATGGCGATGTGGGAATCGAAAGAGGAGGGCGCGGCAGGCCGTCGACAACATCGACGCGCCTGCAGCGTACCCAATGATCGGGCGCGACTTCGCGCAGCGGTGGAAGTTCGGCCGCGCAGGCTGGCTCGGCAACCGGGCAGCGCCCTGCAAAGCGGCAGCCCTTGGGCGGATTGATGGGGCTCGGCGGGTCACCGCTCAGCTTGATGCGGTTCGCCGCGCGCTTGCGCCCGCCGCTCACGGTGGGCACCGCCGACATCAACGCCACGCTGTATGGGTGCAGCGGCCGCGCGAAAAAGCTGCGCCGTGGCGCGCGCTCGACGATCTGGCCGAGGTACATCACGGCGATGTCGTCGCAGATGTGTTCCACCACCGCCATGTCGTGCGAGATGAAAAGATAGGTCAGGCCCAGCTCGCGCTGCAGCCGGGCCAGCAGGTTGAGGATCTGCGCGCGAATGGCGATGTCGAGCGCGGACACCGGCTCGTCGCACACCACCAGCTCGGGGTTGGTGGCCAGCGCCCGCGCGATGTTGATGCGCTGGCGTTGCCCGCCCGAGAACTGATGCGGAAACAGGTGCTGCTGCTCGGGCCGCAAACCCACCGCCTCGAACAGCTCGGCCACGCGGCGCGTGCGTTCGTCGGACGTGCCCACGTTCATCAGGTCCAACGGCGCGCGCACGGCGGCGCCCGCGCGCTCGCGCGGATTCAGCGAAGAGAACGGGTCCTGAAAAATGATCTGCATGCGCGTGCGCGCCTGCCGCAGCTTTTCACCCTGCAGCGCGGCGAGGTCGGTGTCGCCCAGCCGCATGCTGCCCGAGGTGATGGGCGACAGCCGCATCACCGCGAGCGCGGTCGTGGTCTTGCCCGAGCCCGATTCGCCCACCACCGCGAGCGTGCTGCCGCGGCGGATCTCGAAGGAGACACCGTCCACCGCCTTCACCACCTCGGGCGTGCGGCCCCAGCCGGCCTTGCCGCGCGGAAAATGCACCTTCAGGTCGTCGACCGCGAGCAGCGTGTCGGTCTTGCCGATGAATGTCATGCGGCTTCCTTTTCGTGCAGGTTGCGCTGCGCCAGTGCTTCGGCGTGCAGCCAGCAGGCTGCGCCATGCGGCACGCCCCGGGCCACGTTCCCGTGCACCGCGAACATCGGCGGCACTTCGACGGCGCAGCGTGCCATCGCCTGCGGGCAGCGTTCGCGAAAGGCGCAGCCCGTGCCCAGCTCCCAGATCGACGGCACCACGCCCGCGATCTCGGCCAGCTCATCGCGCGTGCCGTCCTCGAAGGCTGCGCTGCTGCCCAGCTCGGGCAGGCAGTCGATCAGCCCGCGCGTGTAGGGGTGGCCAGGTTCGGACAGCACCTGCTCGGTGGTGCCTTGCTCGATCACGCGGCCGGCGTACATCACCATCACGCGGTCGGCCATTTCGGCGACGGCGCCCATGTCATGGGTGATGAGCAGGATGGCCGTGCCCTTCTCGCGCTGCAGGTCGCGCAGCAGGTCGAAGATTTGCGCCTGCACTGTCACGTCGAGCGCGGTGGTGGGCTCGTCGGCAATCAGGATGTCGGGCCGGCAGGCCAGTGCCATCGCGATCATCACGCGCTGGCGCATGCCGCCCGAGAGCTGGTGCGGGTACTCGTCCACGCGCCGCTCGGGTGCCGGAATGCCCACCTGCTGCAGCATCTCGATGGCGCGCTGGCGTGCCGCGTGCGCGTTCATGCCGGCATGCAACTGCAGCGATTCACCGATCTGGTCGCCCACGGTGAACACCGGGTTCAGCGAGGTCATCGGCTCCTGGAAGATCATCGAGATGCGGTTGCCGCGCACCTCGCGCATGCGGGCGTCGCTGGCCTGCACCAGGTCTTCGCCCTGGAACAGCACGCGGCCGCTGCGGATGCGCCCCGGCGGCGAGGGAATGAGCCGCAGCAGTGCCAGCGCCGTCATGCTCTTGCCGCAGCCCGACTCGCCGACAACGCACAGCGTTTCGCCGGCGCGAATCTCGAAGTCGACACCGTTGAGCACCAGCGCCTGCCCGCGCCGGGTCTTGAACTCGACGTGCAGGTCCTGCACGCGCAGGAGCGGGTCGTTGCTTGTTGCCATCAGCGTTCCCTCAGCTTGGGGTTGAGGGCATCGTTCAGTCCGTCGCCGATCAGGCTCACGGCCAGCACGGTCACGAAGATCGCCGCACCCGGAAAGGCCACGGCCCACCAGCACGACAGCACGTACTGCCGGCTGGAGCCGATCATCAGCCCCCAGCTCATCTGGTTCGGATCGCCCAGGCCCAGGAACGAAAGCCCCGCCTCGAAAAGAATCGCCGCGCCCACTGCCAGCGTGGCCGACACCACCAGCGGCGGCAGCGCATTGGGCAGGATCACTTTCCAGATGATGCGGGCGTCGCGCGCGCCGATGGCCCGCTCGGCGCGCACGAACTCCAGCCCCCGGAACTTCATGAACTCGGCCCGCGTGAGGCGCGCGGTGCCGGTCCAGCTCACGATGCCGATGGCCAGCGTCACCGTCACCAGCGTGGGCGAGAACAGCGTGACCACCACCATCGCGAACAGCAGCGCGGGCAGCACCTGGAAGAACTCGGTGAGCTTCATCAGCGCGGCATCGATCTTGCCGCCGTAGTAGCCCGAGAAGGCGCCGAGCGTGATGCCGATCGCCACCGACAGCAGCGCGGCGACCGCGCCCACCAGCAGCGTGGCGCGCCCGCCGTAGATCAGCGCAGTGAGCACGTCGCGGCCCAGGTAGTCGGTGCCGAGCCAGGCCTCTTCGCTGAAGGGCGGTGTGAGCGGCGCGGCCTTGATCTCGAACGGGTCGGCCGGCAGCACCCACGGCCCGGCGATGGCCACCAGCAGGATCAGCAGTAGCATCGCCATGCCGACGATGGCCGAGGGGTTGCGCAGGAACATGCGCAGCGCTTCCATGCCGGGGTGCTCCACGCGCACGGCGGGCCGGGCCGCCGTTGCGGCTGCGGCGTTGGTTCTGGAAGATGCGGCAGGGACGGAGGGCATCGCGACGACCTTGTTCATGAAGCCTTGATCCGTGGATCGATGAAGCGGTAGCAAAGATCGGTGAGCTGGTTCATCACCACCACCACGATGGAAGAGAACAGCAGCACGCCCAGGATGGTCGGGTAGTCGCGCCGCAGCACCGACTCGAAGGCCAGCCGGCCCAGGCCCGGCCAGTTGAAGACCGTCTCGACCAGGATGGCGCCCGCCAGCACGTTGCCGAACTGCAGCCCCAGCACCGTGACCACCGGCAGCAGCGCATTGCGCAGCGCATGCTTGTAGAGCACCACGCGGTCGGCCAGGCCCTTGGCGCGCGCGGTGCGGATGAAGTCCGAGCCCAGTACATCGAGCATCGACGAGCGCGCGAGCCGGCTGTACTGCGCCAGGTACACCAGGCTCAGCGTGAGCGTGGGCAGCACCAGGTGGTAGGCCACGTCGACCATGTCCGCCAGGCCACCGGTGCCGCTCGAATCGATGGCGCGCATGCCCGCCACCGGCAGGATGGGGAACACCGAGGCCAGCAAGATCACCAGCATGATGCCCAGCCAGAACACCGGCGCGGCAAAACCCACCAGCGACAGCACGTTGATGAACTGCGACAGCCAGCCGTTCGGCTTGCGCGACGACAGCACGCCCAGGGCCGTGCCCACCACGAAGGCCAGCAGCACCGCGCTGAGCACCAGCAGCAGCGTGGCCGGCACGCGCTCGGCAATCAGGTGCGTCACCGGCAGGTTGAAGAAGTACGAATAGCCCAGGTCGCCACTCGCCACCTTGCCCAGGTACACGAGCAGCTGCACCGGCAGCGGCTTGTCGAGCCCGTACTGCGTGCGCAGTTGCGCCATCAGCTCGGGCGACATGCCGCCGCTGGCGCCGGCAATGGTTTCCACCGGATCACCCGGCGCGGCGTGCACCAGCACGAAGTTCAGGACCACCACCGCGAGCACCAGGCCGATGGCCTGGAGCAGTCGCGAGGCGGCGTAGCGCAGCATGCCCATGATGTTGTTGCCGCGCGCTTCTTACTTGAAGTAGACCTCGTCCATCGGCGACATCGGCCCCCAGATGGTGGTGGGCACGTTCGCCAGCTTCTTGCTGCTGACCGTGTGATACGGCACCTGGTTGATGAACTCGATGGGCAGCTCGTCGGTCACGATCTTCTGGAAGGTCGCGTAGTAGGCCTTGCGCTGCGTTGCATCGATCAGGCCGCCGGCGGTGTTGAGCAGCTCGTCCACCTTCGGGTTGGCATACGACTGCGTGTTGGTCCACACGATCGGCTTGATGTTGGTCGACAGGTAGGTGCGGTGCACGCCGATGACCGGATCGCCCCAGTTGAACACCGTGTCCATCGACAGGTCGAAGTCGTGCGAGGCCAGCCGCTTGGCCCAGGCCGGGAAGTCGGCCGAGGCGCGCACCTCGACCGTGATGCCCACCTTCTTGAGCTGGCCACGGATGTACTCGGCCACGTTCTTCTGCTGGTCGTCGGCGCCGGGCAGGTAGTCGATGGTGAGCTTGAAGCGCTCGCCGCCGGCACCGGCCTTGTAGCCCGCGGCGTCGAGCATTTCGCCGGCCTTCTTCAGGTCGAGCGGGTAGCGCACGAGGTCCGTCACCGCAAAGGGGCTGCTGGCCACCAGCGGGCCGTCGGACACGGTGGCAAAGCCGCCCATCAGCGCCTTGGTGATGAAGTTCTTGTCGATGGCGGTGGCGATGGCCTTGCGCACCTGCACGTCGGACAGCGGCTTCTTCGCGGTGTTGAAGGCCAGCCAGTTGAGCGCGCCGATGCCTTCGTAGCCTTTGGGCGTGAGCGACACCTTGGGGTCGTTCGCCAGCCGCTTCAAGTCGGTGGGCAGCGTGGCGAAGGGCACCATCTGGATGTCGCCGCGCTCCAGCCCGAGGATCAGGCTCGCCGAGTCGGGCGTGATGTTGACGATGATCTTGTCCAGGTACGGCTTGTTCGGCAGGAAGAATTTGTCGAAGCGCTCCAGCACCACGCGCTGCGCCGGCTTGAAGTCGGTCACGCGGAACGGGCCCGAGCCGATCACGTCGGTGCTGTTGCGCGGATGGTTCTTCAGGTCCTGCCCGTCGCCGTAGATGTGCTTGGGAAGAATCGGGCACAGCGCCGGCGACATCGCCAGCACGATGGCCGGGTGCGGCACGCTCATGCGGATGATGGCCGTGGTTGCATCGGGCGTTTCCACCTTCTCGACCGGGCCGAGCATGGTGGTGAACGGATGGTTGGCCTTGATCGCCATGATCGAGAACGCCACGTCGGCCGAGGTGACCGGCTTGCCGTCATGGAACAACGCGTCCTTGCGCAGCTTGAGCGTGAGCGACTTGCCGTCGTCCGCCAGCTTCCACGATTCCGCCAGGTAGGGCTGCGGGTTCCACTTGTCGTCGAAGCGCAGCGGGCTCGCGAAGATCTGCGTCGAGGGCATTGCCGTGGCAATGCCCGATTGCACCGCGCCGTTCAGGTGCCGTGGCGTCTGCGTGCTGCCGATCACCAGCGTGCCGCCGCGCTTGGGTTCATCGGCTGCGAAGACCGGTAAGGGCAGCAGGGTGTTCGCGCCAAGAAAGGCGGCCGAGAGCAGGGTGGTGCGACGCGTGAAGCGGGGAAGGGGCATGACAAGACCTCTGGGAGTTCGACACAGGCAATCCATATCGGCTCGCGAGAGCCTTGGTGTCGAAGATAGGCGCTGGCTGCACGCCAGCGAAGAGCCAACGGTGGGCGATCCGCAGGGCCAGAGGGCACGGGTTTGCCCCGTTGTGCAATGGGGCGATGCGCCACTTCGGTGAACGCGCACCGCCGGTGCGCGGCCCTGTGTGTGCCCTGGCTATTTCTCGTCGCGCAGCCAGTACCACTTGTAGAGCATGCGCTGGCCCATGCGGCGAAAGGGCGCGAAGGCCTGCGACTCGACCATGCCCATCACGTTGGGGAAGGGCAGCGGCGAGTGATAGATCGGCAGCTCGAACACATCCTTGCCCGTGTCCTTGCCCGCCACGCGCTCGGCCAGCCGCTTGCCGGCCCAGGTCGAGAACGACACGCCGTTGCCGCCGTAGCCCACCGCGTACCAGATCTTCTTGCTCGCGTCGGGTTGGGTGATGCGCGGCATCATGTCGTGGCTCATGTCGACCCAGCCCCACCACGAGTAGTCGATGCGAATGCCCGCCAGCGGCGGGAACTTGCGCGCGATGGCATCGGTGAGCAGCTTCAGGTGCACCGGGCCTTCGGCGTCCGCGCCGCTCACCGCGCTGCGGCTGCCGATCTGCAGCCGGTTGCCCTTGAGCAGCCGGTAGTAAAAGCGCAGCGTGCGCGTGTCGGTCATGAAGGTGAGCGACTTGAAGTTGGTGGCCTTCAGCTCCGCATCGGTCAGCGGGCGCGTGACCACCGAGTTCGACAGGATCGGCATGATCCGGTTCTTCAGCAGCGGGTTGAGCGCTTGCCCCGTGTAGCCGCCGGTGCACACCGCCACGCGGCGCGCGCGCACCACGCCGGCGGGCGTCTGCAAGTGGTGCACGCCATCGATGGTGTGCCAGCCTTGCACCGGGCTCGATGTGTGGACCGTCACGCCCAGCGCGCGCGCCCGGCGCATCAGGCCGAAGGTGAACTTCAGCGGATGGATGCCCACGCCTTCGGGCTCGAACATCGCGCCCACGGTCTCGCGTTCGTCGCAGTAGTCGTGCCGCACTTCTTCGGCGCTCATCATGCGGGTGGCGTAGCCGAACTTCTCGCGCATCAGCCGGGCCTCGGTGTCCAGGCCCGCGAGCTTTTCTGAACGGTGCGCAAGATGCAGGTGGCCGCCGTCGCAGGCGTCGCAGTCGATCTGCGTGGTCAGGTGGCGGAAGTTCTCGAAGCCGCTGCGGATTTCGGCGTCGAGCTTCTTCGCGGTGTCCATGCCCCAGCGTTCGATCCACTGCGAGCGCTTGAGTCGCCCGCTCGCGTTCTGGCCCTGGCCGCCGCTGCGGCTGGAGCAGCCCCAGGCGGCCTGGTTGGCTTCGAGCACCGTGGCGCGAATGCCGTGCTCCTGCGCCAGGTACAGCGCGGTCGACATGCCGGTCGCACCCGAGCCGATGATGGCCACGTCGACATCGATGTCATGCACCAGCGGGCCGTCGTCCTCGGGCGGCGTGCCGGCGCTCGCCACCCACCAGGTGGGCGCGTAGGCGCGGCCGGCGCCGGGGTCGGGCGCGTGCAGCGGGTCGTATTGCGGGTCGTAGGGCCGAAAGGGCGTCTGCTGTGGCTGCTGCTGCTCGAACGATGCGCTGTCGATGGCGACGCTGGCAGTGGCGCTTGCGAATTGCACGGTGCCTGTCATGGTCATGAAGGGCTCCAGGAAGAGGGGAAGAAGGGCCGGCTTACTTCGCGGCGGGCAGGTTCGGGCGCGCCTTGCGGAACACGTTCTTCAGGTGGATCTTTCCGCCCCTGAAGGTGAAGACGTCGATGCCGTCGGTCTCGATGCGGCTGCCGTCGCCAGCGGTGCCGGTGAAGGTCCATTGCGAGGTGCCGAAGTCGCCCTGCACGAAATGCTGGCCGTTGACCCACTGCGCATCGGGCACCGCGGCCCATGCAGCGGCGAAGGCCTTGCGCACCGCCTCGGTGCCCACATGGCGGGTGCCGCAGGCGTCGGGGCCGGCGGCGGTCTGGAAGATGCAGTCGGGCGTCATGAAGCTCATCAGCGCGTCGATGTCGTGGCGGTTCCAGGCGTCGCTGAAGGCGGCAAGGGTGGCGGTGGTCACGGGAGAAGAAGAGGGCTGCTGTGCGGTCACGCGGGAACTCCGGAAATGAATGGGCCAAGGGTAGGCAGCCGGTTGCCGGCGCGATAGGGCCAGTTGCGGGGATTCGACCGAGCCAGAGCACGGGGCACCACGAATTCGGCTGCCTGTCCTAAACTGCGGCGCACCATGCCCCCCAACCCGCGAGCCACTCAATGGGCGCAGCTCTTCGCGCTGCCCGATCAACCGGCATTGCCGTTGCAAGCCCGCCTGCGCACCGCCGTGGTCCAGGCGATCCTGGAAGAACACCTGAGCCCCGGCGCACCGCTGCCGTCGTCGCGCGAACTGGCCACGCTGCTTGGCATGAGCCGCAACACTGTCACCTCGGCGTACTTGCAACTCATCGACGAAGGCTTTCTGGAAGCCCGTCCGCGCAGCGGCGTGTTCGTGGCGCGCAATGCGCGGCCGCAGTCGGCCGCGCATGCCGAGCCGCTGGTGGGGCGCAGCGGGCAGGCCAGCCAGCCACCCGACTGGTCGGGCCGCGTGCTGCGCTCGCTGGTCGACAAGCCCACCCTGTCCAAGCCCGACCGGTGGCGTGACTACCCGTACCCTTTTGTCTACGGCAACTACGACCCGCAGCTTTTTCCGACCGAAGATTTCCGCGAGTGCTGCGCCCGCAGCCTCGCGCGTTCGCAACTGCCGCACTGGACGCCCGACTTCGAGACCGACGACGTGCCCGACCTGATCGAGCAGATCCGCACGCGGCTGCTGCCCAAGCGCGGCGTGTTCGCGCTGAAGGAAGAGATCCTCGTCACCATGGGCGCGCAGCACGCCTACTACCTGCTGGCCGAGGCGCTGTTCGACGAGCAGACGCGCGTTGGTTTGGAAGAGCCGGGGCATCCGCATGCGCGCAACAGCTTTTCGTTGCGGCAGCCGAAGTGGGTCGAGGTCGATGTGGACGAAGACGGGCTGGTGGTCGATGCGCTGCCCGCTGCGGACTACCTGTTCGTGACGCCTTCACACCAAAGTCCTACGACCGCGACCTTGAGCCTGGAGCGGCGGCAGTGGCTGCTGCGCAAGGCAGAGTTGCAGGACTTCGTGATCATCGAGGACGACTACGAGGCCGAGAACCTGTACGAAGGCACGCCGATGCCCGCGCTCAAGAGCCTGGACAAGACGGGGCGGGTGATCTACGTGGGCTCCGTGTCGAAGAGCCTGTCGCCTGCGCTGCGGCTCGGCTTCATCGTGGCGCCGCGTGCGCTCATCAAGGAGCTGCGCGTGATCCGGCATGCGATGGTGCGGCACCCGAGTGCGTTCCTTCAGCATGCGTATGCGCTGTTTCTTTCTCTGGGGCACCACGAGTCGCATGCGCGGCGGGTGAACCACGCAATGCAGGAGCGGTTGGCCTTGGCAGCACAGGCGCTGCGCGACCATCTGCCTGATTTTGAGTTTCGGCTGCCCTCGGGTGGCGCATCGATCTGGGTGCAGGCGCCGACGTGGGTGGACGCGACCGAACTGGCTTTGATGGCGCGCAACCACGGCGTGCTGATCGAAGCCGGCGACGTGTTCTTTGCGAAGCCGCCGTACCCGTGCCCCTTCTTCCGGTTGAGGTTGTCGTCTATCGCCGCTTCGCAGATCCCGGCAGGGATTCGGGCTTTGGGACTGGCAGTGGAAGAACTGGCTCTGGCACGCGGAGAGAAGCGGGCCGCCGGGTTGCGGACGCACTGAGCTTTTTAAGAAGGCACGCCCCGTCCGAGTGCCCCATGCACCAAGACAAGGGTATTCACCGACAAGCTGGCTCCACACCCACAAGAGCACTGGCACTTCCTGGCTGGACCCGATAGGCGCAAAGTCGCCCCGATTCACCCACTGGAGAAAATCGATGACCATGTCCCGCCGTCTCCCCCTCCAACTCGCGGTACTGGCCGCCGCGCTCACCACGTTCTGCGGCAGCGCCTTCGCGCAGCAAACCAAGGAACTCACTTTCGCCCACCAGGACATGCTGGTGCCGCTGCGCCTGGTGATGGAATCCGGCGAGGTCGAGAAGGCCACGGGCTACAAGATCAACTGGCGCATGTTCTCGGGTGGCGGCGACGTCATCCGCGCAATGGCGTCGGGCGACGTGCAGATGGGCGAAACCGGCTCCAGCCCGCTCACGGCGGCAGCCAGCCAGGGGCAGGACATCAAGCTCTTCTGGATCTCGGCCGACATCGCGAATGCGGAAGCACTCATCGCGCGCAACGGCTCCAACATCAACAGCATGAAGGACCTGGCCGGCAAGAAGGTGGCCACGCCTTTTGTGTCGACCGCGCACTACCAGCTCATGGCCGGCATGAAGATGGACGGCGTCGATCCCAAGAGCGTGAACGTGATGAACATGCGCCCGCCCGAGATCGCGGCCGCATGGGAACGCGGCGACATCGACGCCACCTTCATCTGGGACCCGGTGCTCTCGAAGATCAAGTCCAACGGCAAGACCATTGCCACCTCGGGCAGCATCGGCAAGCGCGGCGCGCCGACCTTCGAGGGCATCGTGGTCAACGCCAAGTGGGCGGCGGCCAACGAGCCTTTCATGATCGCGTTCGTGAAGGCGCTCAACCGCGCGAACGAGGAATACAAAGCCACCGGCAAGAGCTGGACGCCCGATTCACCGCAGACCAAGGCAATGGCCAAGTGGACCAAGGCGGACCCGAAGGACGTGGGTGCGGCAATGGCGCTGTACACCTTCCCGACGATGGCTGAGCAGGTCTCGCCTACGTGGCTGGGTGGTGGTGCGGCCAAGGCGATGGCGGGGACTGCGGCTTTCCTGAAAGAGCAGGGGAGGGTGCAGGAAGTTAAGCCGGACTACGGCGCTTTCGTGACCACTGTTTATGTCGACAAGGCGATGGGTAAGTAGGCCCTGAGGCTGGCGCTTTTGTAGGGGGCATTCAGGGCGACGCTCCCGCCGACACGGTGCTCTTTTCGCGAATGTCCCCCGCTTCGCTCCTCCTTTATTTCGCGAAAAAGAGCCCCGTATCGGCGCGAACGTTGGACAGAGCAGTCGTTGATCGGCTGCACACCAGCAGCGTGCCCCAGTGCGAATGACACCAGGTGCTCCCCGCAGCGAAATAAAGGAGGAGCGAAGCGGGGGACATTCGCGGAGGGGAGCACCTGGTGTCATTCGCACCCGCCCTGAATGAACCCGCCCCGAACGAACAGCAGCGTCAAGAACAGCAAGCCCCCGAACACGCAACGTGCAATGGAGAACTGAAATGCCCACGCTCGATATTCGCGACCTCACGGTCAACTACGCCGTCAAGGGCGGCACGCTGCAGGCGCTGGCCCCCGTCAACCTCACGATGCGCGACGGCGACTTCGTCGTTGCACTCGGCGCTTCGGGCTGCGGCAAGACTACTTTGCTCAACAGCATCGCCGGCTTTCTTCCGCCCTCGACCGGAGAAATCTTGCTCGACGGCAAACCCGTGATCGGCCCCGGCGCCGATCGTGGCGTGGTGTTCCAGAAGCATGCGCTCATGCCCTGGCTCAACGTGCGCGACAACGTGGCACTCGGCCTGCGACTGGCCGGCACAGGCAAGGCCGAGCGTGACCGCATCGCCGAAGAAAAACTCGCACTCGTCGGCCTCCAGCAATACGCCGACCGCGCCGTGTACGAACTGTCGGGCGGCATGCAGCAACGCGTGGGCATTGCACGCGCACTCGCCAGCGACCCGGCTGTTCTTCTCATGGACGAACCCATGGGCGCACTCGACGCATTCACGCGCGAACAGGTGCAGGAGATTTTGCTCAAGGCCTGGTCCAAGTCGAACAAGATGGTGTTCTTCATCACCCACTCGGTCGAAGAAGCGCTGTTCCTCGCCACACGGTTGATCGTGATGAGCCCGAGCCCGGGGCGCATCTCGCACGTCTACGACACCGTGCCCTTCTCGCGCCAGTTTCTTGCGCACGGCGATTCACGCAAGGTGAAGTCCGAGCCCGAATTCATCCGCATGCGCGAAGAAGTGCTGTCGATCATTCATCATCGCGAGGTTGCACATGCCTGAGGTCACCATTGCATCGCCTGTCGCAGTTGCCGTCATGACGCAACCACCGCCGTCCAAGCCCGCCGCGCCGCCCGCCCCCGCGGCCGGCACCAAGCTCAAGACCAGCGCCTTCAAGGTGCCGGGCGAGGGCTCGAGCGTGACCATCAGCGTGGTCACCGTGGCAACGCTCATCGCGCTGTGGTTCCTTGTCACCAACATGGGCTGGGTCAAGCCGCTGTTCCTGCCGACGCCGCAGGCGGTGTTTCAGCAGTTCTACGAATACCTCACCGGCCAGGCCAACGACAAGCCGCTGTGGCAGCACTTCCTGGCCAGCATGTTCCGCGTGTTCTCGGCCTTCTTCCTGGCCTGCGCCACCGCCATTCCGGTGGGCATCGCGATGGGCATGAGCCGCTTCTGGCGCGGCATCTTCGATCCGCCGCTGGAGTTCTACCGGCCGCTGCCGCCGCTGGCGTACCTGCCGCTCATCATCATCTGGTTCGGCATCGACGAACTGCCCAAGGTGCTGCTGATCTTCCTGAGCTGCTTCGCGCCGCTGGCACTGGCCGCGCGCTCAGGCATGCGCAGCGCGTCGCAGGAGCAGATCAACGCGGCGTACTCGATGGGCGCCAGCTACATGCAGGTGATCCGCCACGTCATATTGCCGTCGGCGTTGCCCGACATCCTGGTGGGCATGCGCATCGCCATCGGCTTCGGCTGGACTACGCTGGTGGCCGCCGAGATGGTGGCTGCCAACATGGGGCTGGGTCAGATGGTGCTGAACGCGTCGAATTTCTTGCGCACCGACATCGTGATCATGGGGATCATCGTCATTGGCGTGGTGGCTTATCTGTTCGACTTGCTGATGCGGTGGCTCGAGCGACGCCTTGTACCCTGGAAAGGGCGCATGTAGGCGGCTGCGATGCTGTTGATGTCGTTGCTGCTGCCGCTGGATGCGGGGAAACCGGCGACAGCGCCGGCAGTGGCGGCAGCACCGGGTTCTCGCCGTTAGGGCCCATCGACTGCTCCAGGAAGTCGAGCATCGCGCGCATGGCCGCGCTGTTGTGGCGGCGCTGCGAGTAGGCCGCGTACAGCCAGTGGTCGTGGTCGCGCGGCATGTACTCGCGCAGCACCGGCACCAGCGCACCGCGCTCCAGGTGCACCTGCGCCAGCGGCTCCGGCACATACACCGCGCCCACGCTGCGCAGCGCCAGCTCGATGAGCGCCACCGCGTCGTTGGCTTCCATGCGGCTGTGCACCGGCACCTCGTGCGGCTTGCCGTCGATCTCGAAGGGCAGGTGCGAGGTGGGCGCCGCCGAATAGCTCAGCACGTCGTGCCGGGCCATGTCGTCGGGCACCTGCGGAATGCCGCGCTGGGCCCAGTAGGCCGGCGTGGCGCAGACCACCATGTCGAACTTCACCAGCCGGCGCACGATCAGGTTCATGTCGTCGATGCGCCCGCCCGTCAGGTGGATGTCGATGCCTTCGCCGATCAGGTCGACCTCGCCGTTGGTGAAGACCAGGCTCACGTACACGTCGGGGTAGCGCTTGATGAACTCGGCGATCACGTCCGACATCCAGCCCGCGATCAGGCCGTTGGGCGCGCTCATGCGCAGGCGCCCGCGCGGGTGGGCGCCGTGGCCCTGCAGGTCGTTGAGCGTGTTCTCGGCCATCGTCACCAGCTCGGTGCTGCGGTCCAACAGCACCTGGCCGGCGTCGGTCAGGCTCAGGGAGCGGGTGGAGCGGTTCAGCAGGCGCACGCCGCTGCGGGTTTCCAGCTCGGCCACATAGCGGCTGACCGTGGCTTTCGACATGCCCAGCGAGATCGCTGCGCGGGAGAAGCTGCGCCGGAACGCGACTTCGCGGAATGTTTTGATGAGATCGAGGCCGTCCATGGTGCAGGCATTGTTCCAGCATCGGGGTTGGGGCTGCGGTTCGTAGGGGAATCCCCGCTTCCATTCCTCGAGCGGTGGGGATATTTGCGTGGCTATGCTGCGCCCGTCACGCCCGAAAAAGGCGTGACCGGGATTGGTCTCCCGAAGCATCTCTGCGACGAAAGCCGCAGTCACTCCCGCAGGGTCTGCGGCTTCGTCGTTCGTGCCTCCAGTTTTGGCGGCTCGACGGGCGGGCGCAAGCCCGGCCGGTTCTCGCAAGAGGTGCCCGGTAGACCAACCCGTCGAGCTGCCGCCTCCGATTGGTCTCGGGAGCGGCGGTTTCAGCAAACCGCACCTCTTGGAGGCCATTCATGGCTCACGCTCCCTCGTTCCTTCCCGAACCTCCTGAAGATGACAGCGCCGAATCGCTTGCGCTGCAGGCATGCGATGACATCGACGGCCTGCACGTGGTGCAGCGTGCGTATGCGTGCATTGAAAAACTCATCGTGCCGCAAGGTGTGGACGATGCAGAAGAGGTCTATCCGACGCGCACCGAACTCGGTGCGCTGATTCGGGTGGTCAATGAAGAGCTGCAGCGGTGTATCGCAGCGGCCGATGCCACGGTTCAGGCGTTGCGTATTGCGGTGGGCGAGGGCGGGGCGTAATGAGAAGCCCGCTGTGAGCCACGGTCGTCGGCTCTGAGGCCTTTTTCGATGGGGCTGCGATGAACCAGACCGGTCACCGCCAAGGTCCACTACCATCCGCAACACGCCGCTCAAACCGCGACTGCCTCGCCCAAGGCCACAGGGCTGCAACCTCCAAACCCAAACGGAGACCCGCATGCGAACGCTGAAAATCATGGCGCACATCTCGCTGGACGGCGTGATCCAGACCACTGGTGAAGACGATTTCCCCTATGCGGACTGGACGATGCCCTACCGGACTCCCGCCGGGCGCGATGAACTGCTCGCCGCGCAGGGCGGGCACGTCGATCTGCTGCTCGGCCGCCGTACCTACGACATGTGGTCGGGCTTCTGGCCGAAGGCTCCGAGCAGCCCGATGGCGGACAGCTTGAATGCGGCGAAAAAATTCGTCGTGACCCACCGACCGGAAAGTCTTGAATGGGGTCCGTTCGAGGGCCTGGGGCCGGACGTCGTCGAGGGCGTTCGCCGCATCAAGTCGCAGGCGGGGCCGAACCTGATCGTCTGGGGCAGTGCCACGCTGACATCGACGCTGCTCGAACATGGGCTTGCGGATGAAGTCCTGCTGGTCGTCTATCCGGTCCTGCTGGGCGCCGGAAAGCGCTTCTTTGCGGAGGGGACGCCGCCACGGGCCTTTGAACTCATCAGCGCGAAAGCAATGCCGTCCGGCATCATCTTCAGCGCGTACAAGGTCGCCGGGCCCTTGAAGGGCGGGTAGGCGAACGGTGCGACGGCGCGAGCGAACAAGCGCTTCTTGAAGAATGTGCCGAGCCTTACCGGACCGCTCATCGATAAATACCCACCAGCTCGAAGCGCTTCATCGTGCTCGTCAACGTGAGCGTATCGGTGGCCGAAGTGCACGCCACGGCAGCTACCTGGGTCCCCTGGTTCTTGGTGACATCAATATGCGTTGACCCCGCCAGCGGTTCGTAGATGGCGTACTCGTACCCGGCATTCGAGAAACTCAACACGACGCCCTTCGCCAGCAGAGAAAGACGAAAGTTTCCCTTTGGATGCTCCTGGCGTTCGGGGAACACAAACTCCGTCTTCGAGGCCGTGCCAGCGCGGTACTGCATGTAGCCCGCGTTGGCGCCAAGGTCCTTGGACGAGCACAGCGAATATGTTTTCTTCTTGGCTGCACAAGACCACTCGGTGACTTCATTCGGCGCGCACAGGCTTTGTTGTGCCATGGCGCTCAGATGGAAGAAGGAGATTGCGGCCAACAGGCAGGTAGTCGATAAATTTCGCATGGCTTCAGTTTGATAAGTGCTTGCTGCTCGACCGTTCTTCGCGTCAGTCGATCGGTTTGGTTGGGCTGTCGCGAAACTGATCGAGTTCCGACGTCTCGATGGAACTGTGAAAGGTCCAATCGGCAATCGGCTCCAGCACGCCATCAGTCAAACGATGAACCCATTCGATAGCGGGACGCCATTCGAATTTCTGGCTTCCGATGTAGGCGCCATCGAAATGAACGACGGCCTTCTCCCAGTAGAGACGTCGCAACAGGGCTTCGAACTTGTCGAGCCAATCGCGCAGCTCCCAGTCAACCTCCTTGAGGGACGCGGCGAAGTGAATCGGGCGAGTCCTGAAGTTGATCATCGGGGCATCCCACGGCGGGCACGCGAACATGTGCCTGCTCACGGGAGGCCACTTGTCTTCCAAGGGCAAGGACTGAAGCACGTCGTCGTTGTGCTTCTCGATGGATCGCGTGTTGTCCAGCAGGAGTTGTCGGCGCACCGCGGAACCGTCGGTCCTGGCCCCCGGCCAGGCCTCCTCGATGTAGCCGTACAGAAAACTTCGCATCCCCATCAGTCACCTGTTGCGGTTTGGATGGAAAACGGCCGCGATGTCATTGGCGAGCCGAGCTTCGCAAGCTCTCGCTTGTACGACGGTGCACGGATGGCGAGCAGTGCTACTTCTTCGCAAGAAATGCTGCAACCAAGGCGTTCGCGTGCCCGTGGCCGATCTGGTGCTGGGTCTTGAGCTGGTTGACAAGCTCCATGTGCTTCAGAGGACCTGCTTCCTGAAGAACTTCCATCCAATGCGCGATCGGCTTGGCGTACGTCTTTTCGATGGAGGGAAAGTAGGAGGCGGGTCCTTTTACCTTGGCTGTCTCGGTCATGCAGGTCTTCTTCGTAGGTTGAGAGAGTGCTGTTTGTACGAGGCCCGAAGGCCATCTCCTGATGCGGCATTCGAGGCGACATGCGGCCCGAGCCGATTGCTGGCTCATCGTCGCGAACTGTCATCCTCTGGACGAATGTAGCCGGTCGCGCGACCGTTTGGTTGCTGCCCCTCGATCGGAGTGCCAACCTGCTTGGTGGGAGTAAATCGGGGGACGTCATATCCAGAATATCCCGCTTCGCCCAGCGTACTACTCACGTTCTGCGGGAGACATTCCGATAGGCTCGGCGACAAGGTTTATCCATCCCATGCACATAGAAGAACGCATCCACATCGCAGTCCCGCCCATGGTCATCGACAACATCTGGAGTGAGGTCGACCGATGGCATCTTTGGGACCCGGACACCAAGCAAGCCCGACTCGATGGGCCATTCGCAGTCGGAACAAGGGGCCGGATTTCTCCCAGCAAAGGCATGGGCGTGCCGATGGCTGTCACAGAGCGGACCGAGGGCCGATCGTTCACCGTAGAAGGTCACATCCCTCTGTTTCGCATGCACTTCGAGCACACGGTGTCTCCGGTGGCCGGCGGGTCGGAGGTGGCTCACCGCGTGTGGTTCACAGGTGCCCTTGCGTTTCTGTTCGGACCGGGCGTTGCCAAGCAGGTTCGCGAGGGGCTTCCTCGAACCATGCTGTCGCTCAAGGCATATGCAGAGCAACGTCACAAGCCTTTGGGCAGCGACGCCTGACTCTCCGCTCGATCTGGCTTGCAACTTCAGGCTCTGATTTCATTCCGAGCCTTCTGTGCCCATTCGCCACTCATGGCTCAGCCCCGAACGTTGAGCGACCGATCTTGAAGGCCGGCATTGCTCTCCTCTGGCCGGATGCTGTTGTCAGGCAGACCTACGTCGCACTTCGCTAAATCGCATCCGCCGAAGGTTGCCCTGCGACTCCAGTTGGCCAGACTCGACGAACAGTCCAACCCGCTTCGCGAAGAAGGCGTCGGGAACTCCGTCCAGGTGGTCTGGCATCGATAGCATCGTCATCCCAACTACGCGCGCGACCTTCCTCCAATCGTTGGAGACTTGTGAAAGAAGCGCTGCATCGATGAACGCCAGTTCAGCTTGAGGCAGCCTTGCAACCCACGCGCTCTCTGTGGGCGAAAGCTCGGTGTCGTAGGTGTCGTCGTCGTTCATCGTGCTGAGTCCTTGGTAGGCAGAGTCGGGTCGGATGTCCACCCACTATGCATCGCAGTTCGCCGCCGCTCCGACAGCGTTACCGTCGGAACCAGATCTTGAGCGTCACATACACCGCATAGCTCAGGCCAAGCACCATCCACGCGAGGTAGAACATGTTGGCCCAGTAGTCGCCCGCATGTGCCGCCAGGGTGTAGACGTGCGTCTTGCAACCCCTGCCGATGCATGACACCTCACCCCGAACCAGCGCGCGCAACAACGCGAACAAGAGGTAGCAGGCCACGGCAGAAATCACGAGCAATCCCAACGGTCCCACAAGTCCTTCGGTGCGTTGGTCGTTCTCATCGCGATACCCCTTCCGGAGCAGGTTCTGCCCGAATTTGTACCAGGCATATCCGAGCAAGAGCATCAGCAGGTAGTAGAGCGCGGTGAGCATGTCCTCGAGTCGTTTTCTTGTGAGCGGGAAGAATGAATCGTCAGGATGGTAGCTGGGCAAACGAGCGCGCATCGGCCAGCGGGAGTTTCGTCGTATGTGCCGACCTGCTGTCAGGAGCCTGCTGGCGAAACAACCGCTGTCGAGTACGAGCCGGGATCGCTTCGGGCCCGAAGGCGACTTTCGACGCGCTCGGAAGCAGCTGTTCGCCGCAAGTCAAGCCAACGACAAAGAACGATAGAGGTGAACGATTGCTCCGTATGCAAGCACCAGAATCGAAATCATCGAGAGGACCACCCCCGTCAAGTTGGCGGCATAAGTGATTGCTGCACCAAACCCGGCTCCTCGCTCTGTTCCTCGATGCCCCTTTAAGGCTCCAAAAGTCAGAGCGAAGGTGAACGACCAGACGGAAACGCAGAGCATTGCCGAGGCCAGAACCGTCAGGTTCAAAGGCAACTCAACATACAAAAGATTGGGGGCAATGGCAAGAAGCATGACACCCCCGCCAACCAAACTTGAATGCGCAACCCGCCAAGCTCGAATACGTTCTTCGTCTTGGTTCTTGTTGATCGCGCTGCCCAAAGGGGCGCCGCATAGGAACCCCACCAAAAGGACCAGAAAGCCGCTGCTTGAAAGCAGGCTGGCAGAAACACTTGTCATGTTTTAGATTTCCCTCAGGCAATAGCTACTGCTTGTTGAATGTTGTCAGGACGATGAGCGAACAACTCCTGGCCGCTTTTGAGCTTGGTGCTCAATCGGCCGCCTGCTCGGCGTCGGCTCGCCGAATCCATGGCGCGCCGGGGCTCTCACGCCAGGCCGACCAACCCCAAGGCAGGTCCGCCAGTTCGAGCAAGCTTGCGTCGAGCGCTACGAGGTTCTTGAGCAGAACCAGCATCGCCTCATCCATGTTGAACGCGTCGCCTGTGAGCATCTGCCAGGACTCACTTTCAGCGTCGCGCGATACCAAGAGGATGGGCTTGGCCCTCTCCATGATTGACTTGAGGGTGAAACACGCAACGTTTGGTGCGTCCTCGAAGGGCCATGAATCATCGGGATTGGACATGTTTGCTTTTCGGTGGGATGGCTGCGTGCTGCCCTCTGGCTCTATCGCACAAGAACACGCTCAGCAACAAACGAAAGTGCTCCGCGAAAGACCCAGTGCCATTCGTCGGAGACGGGCTTGCTCAGTGGTTGCCAGAAAAATCTGAAGTCATGGCCGCCGTCGTCTGCTGCATGGTGCATCCAACGTTCAGGCGGCGGGTGCGAGACGTGGCAAACATGAAACGACCAGACTTGGTCTTGATAGCCGGGCACCCAAATGCCAAGGTCCGCGCTCACAGAACTCGCCTTCAGTCCAGATTCCTCCTGCAACTCTCTCACCGCAGCGGCCGCCGGCGATTCATCCGGATCTATCGAACCCTTCACGAGCTGGAATCCTGCCAGCGGATGCTCGAAAGCAAGCACCTCGATGTCGTCGGTGCGCCTCAACACAACGGGGCATGCCTTGGTTGGAACCATGGGTCTCTCTTTCAAGCGATCGGCCGGGCTTGCAAGGTTTCTCGGCACAGCGGACATAAAGTCCGTCTTGCGGGTTTTCTTCGTCTAACTGTGGGTTGCCAGCGAGGGTCTGGTTGTGGCCGAACTGTGCCGGCAGGCCATAGTGCGAGGGAGCTCGAAGACACGTGCTCCTTACCCGACGATCCGCGCCAGCATTCGCGCAACGGCGACTGCGTTGGTCTCGCACTCCGCTGCGTACACCTTCGCGACCTGCCGCACATATTGCCAGCATTCCGCTTCCGAGATCACGACGATCGCCGATTCATCGACCAGGCCGAACTTCACCCCTTCAAAGTGAAAGTAGGGGTCTGGATCATCAGGGTCAGGAAACCAGCAGCCTTCCTCGTTGTAGACATAGCTGATCCGCTGAGTGAGCGCATCGAGGACGCGCATCAGTGCACCTTGCTGATGAACATACTCGAAGAAGCACTTGATCAAGTCGGGTGGATGGTTTGGAGAGTTCGAATCGAACATTGCTTGATCAACCAATTGAAGGCGCTGGGCAAATGACCGCTTGTGGTCGCAAGACCTCACAGCGTCTTCGTCAAAAAGATGCGGCTTGTTCCGGCCGGCGCGCATGGAATCTCGCCGAACACCTTCCACCCGTGGCGCTTGTAGAACTCCGGCGCCTGAAAGCTGATGGTGTACAGAACCGCTGAAACGCACCCGCGTCTTTGACCCTCGGCTTCGAATTTCCGCAGAATCTCCGAACCCAGACCACGACCTCTGAGTGTCGTAGGAAGGTAGAAGAGGTCAAGAAAAAGCAGCCCCAGCGACGATCGTCCGACGGCACCGCCGATGGGTTTTCGTGTCTGTGCGTCGGACAGGACGACGGCAAGCGGCTTCCTGTCGCCATACCCCACCGCGACATCGTTGAAACCGTTGAGCCCTTGTTCGAGCAAGGCTTCGAATGCTGGATCAACGTCGTCGCAGACGTGTATATCTGTCGTGTGCATGGACCATTCCGCGTCGTATGGGGCGGCGGTGATTGAAGCACGGTTTCAAGCCGGCTTGGCGAAGTGAATGGCCAGCGGCTTCAGCAGACGGGCATCCCTCGTCCACCAGCGTCAGCGTGAGTTCGACCTGATGCCGAGCTCTCAACTCTTGTTCGCTGCATCCGATCCAGCCTGCGAGCCGAACGGCCGCTGATTGCTGACCTTGGTTGAAGCCCTGTTGGCCGCGCTTGGCCACAGCGGTCTCGTGGACCTCATCGACCCGGACCTTGATGGACCATATTCCGTATATATAATGCATATACGTTTCATATAGGAATCGCAAATGGGCATCGTAAAAATCTCCGACCTCATGCACGAAAACCTGCGAGTGGCGGGCAACGCCCTCAGCAGGTCCATCAACGCGCAGGCAGAGCACTGGATGCGGGTCGGCATGCTGACCGAGATGCACCCGGAGCTGGACTACCGCGAAGTCTGCCAACTGCTGATACAGGCCGAACTCTCGGGCGGGCTGGACATCGCCGCGGCTGCGACAGCCCAGTCTTCCGGCAAGCCGCGCGCATCAACAACCGGAAAACGCTGATGGCCCGAGACATTCGCATCAAGTCCGCCGAGGACATCGAAATGGCGCGACGGGCCGGCGGTCTTGCCGCAGAGGTCCTGAGCATGATCGAGCCCTACGTCGTGCCAGGGGTGAGCACGGAAACGCTCGACCAGATCTGCCACGAGCACATCGTGAAAGTGCAGGGCGCCATTCCCGCCAACGTGGGGTATCTCGGATATCCCAAGACCATCCTCACTTCCGTCAACCAGGTGGTCTGTCATGGCATTCCCTCGCCCGACAAGATCCTGAAGAAGGGCGACATCGTCAACATCGATGTCGCCGTCATCAAGGACGGCTGGTTCGGTGACACCAGCCGCATGTACTTCGTCGGTGCCCCCAGCGTGTTGGCGCGGCGGCTGGTGGAGACGACGTACGAAGCCATGCTGGCCGGCATCCACCAGGTCAGGCCTGGCGCGACGCTGGGCGATATCGGCCATGCCATCCAGTCGGTTGCCCAGCGGGAGCATTTCAGCGTGGTGCGCGAGTACTGCGGGCACGGCATCGGTCAGGTCTATCACGAAGAGCTCCAGGTGCTGCACTACGGGCGGCGTGGAGAAGGGCTCAAGCTGGAGGTGGGGATGGTCTTCACCATCGAGCCGATGCTCAACGCCGGCCAGCGCGATACCCGGCAATTGCCCGACGGGTGGACGGTCGTGACGAAGGACCGGTCTCTGTCCGCCCAGTGGGAGCACATGGTGGCGGTCACGCCCGATGGCTATGACGTGCTGACGGCCTGGCCCGGAGGCACGGGCGCCTACGCACCAGTCTGACGCGCGGCTGTCTCCCGCGGAACAGCTCCGGCTAGGGTTGTCACTCTCTGGGCGCGGAGCGGTTTATCGACTATGTTTTGTGGGCTTCGCGCTTGCGCGTTGTCCCTTTCGGTCCGACCCAGACTTTCATAACATCGTTGGAGACCTTCTCATGCAATTCCGTTTCAAGCTGCTGGCCCTGACCAGCGCGCTCGCCCTGTCGGCCGCCGCCTTTGCGGCCGATCCGATCAAGATCGGCGTGGACGGGCCCTACACCGGCGGCTCGTCCTCGATGGGCGTGAGCATGCGCGACGGGGTGCGGCTGGCCACGGAAGAAATCAACAAGGCCGGCGGCGTGCTGGGCCGCCAGATCCAGCTGGTCGAGCGCGACGACGAAGCCAAGAACGAACGCGGCGTGCAGATCGCCCAGGAGTTCGTCAACAAGGAAAAGGTCGTGGCCGCAGTGGGCTACATCAACACCGGCGTGGCGCTGGCCTCGCAGCGCTTCTTCCAGGAGGCAAAGATCCCGGTGCTCAACAACGTGGCCACCGGCTCGGTCATCACGCACCAGTTCGACAAGGACCCCGAGAATTACGTCTTTCGCAACGCCGCGCATGACAGCATCCAGGCGCCGATGATCGTGGAAGAGGCCATCGTGCGCCGCGGCTACAAGAAGGTCGCGATCCTGGCCGATTCCACCAACTACGGCCAGCTCGGCCGCGAGGATCTGGAGCGCGCGCTCAAGAACAAGGGCATCACGGCCGTGGCGGTCGAGAAGTTCAACATCAAGGACGTCGACATGACGGCCCAGTTGCTCAAGTCGAAGGAAGCCGGCGCGGAGGCGGTGCTCACCTACGGCATCGGCCCCGAGCTGGCCCAGATCGCCAACGGCATGACCAAGCTGGGCTGGAAGGTGCCGATCGTCGGCAGCTGGACGCTGGCCATGGCCAACTTCATCGACAACGCCGGCCCCGGCGGCGACGGCGCGCGCATGCCGCAGACCTTCATCCAGGAGCCGACCACGCCCAAGCGCAAGGCATTCATCGACGCCTTCGTCGCCAAGTTCAAGCCCAAGAACAACCGCATGGATTCGCCGGTGTCGGCAGCGCAGGGTTACGACTCCATCTACCTGCTGGCCGCCGCGATCAAGCAGGCCGGCAGCACCGACGGCCCGAAGATCAAGGCCGCGCTCGAAGACCTGCAGGCGCCGGTCGAAGGCGTGGTGACGACCTACAACAAGCCCTTCACCAAGACCGACCACGACGCCATCACCGCCAACATTCCGGTGTTCGGCGAGGTCAAGGGCGGCCGCGTGGTCTTCGCCAGCGCCGACGACCAGAAGAGCGCCGGCACCGTGCGCATGAAGGACCTGGCCGCCAACGACGCCCTGCTGAAGAAGCAATAAAAACCGGCCCGAGCGCCGGCGCCGCCCCGGGGCTTTGGTTCCCGCGGCGGCGCGTTTTCTGGTTCAACGCTTGCTTGCTTCGAGGCGCCATGCAAATCCTCACCCAACTGATCTTCAGCGGCATTGCGCTGGGCATGATCTATGCCGTCATCGCGTTCGGCTACCAGCTCACCTTTGCCACGTCTGACACGCTGAACTTCGGCCAGGGCAACGCGCTCATGCTCGGCGCCATGGTCGGCCTGACGCTGGTGAACACGGGGCTGAACTACTGGCTGATGATTCCGCTGGTGTGCGTGTTCGGTGCCTTCCAGGGTGTGGTGGTCGAGCGCATCGCCGTGCGGCCGGCGATCAAGATCAAGTCGGAGTTCGGCTGGATCATGTCCACCATTGCGCTGGGCATCATCTTCACCAACGTGGCCGAGAACGTGTGGGGACGCGACGATCTGAAGTTTCCGTCGCCGCTGCCCGAATCGCCGCTGCACTTCCTGGGCGCCAACGTGCTGCCGATGGAAATCCTGGTGGTCGTCGGCGCGCTGCTCATGATGCTGGCGGTCGAGCTGTTCAACCGCCGCTCGATCTACGGCAAGGCGGTGGTCGCGACCTTCAATGACCGCGACGCGGCCAAGCTCATGGGCATCAACACCGGCCTGGTCATTACCTTCTCGTATGCGCTGTCGTCCATGACGGCGGCCTTTGCGGGCGTGCTGATTGCGCCGCTCACCCTGACCGGCGCCTCGATGGGCGCGGTGCTCGGGCTGAAGGCCTTCGCGGTCGCCATCATCGGCGGGCTCACCAGCGGCATGGGCATCGTGGTGGGCGGGATCATCCTGGGCATTGCCGAGACCACCACCGGCTTCTACCTGAGCACCGGCTACAAGGACGTGCCCGGCCTGGTGCTGCTGCTGATCGTGCTCGCCATTCGCCCCTCGGGCCTGTTCGGCAAGGCCGCCATCAAGAAGGTGTGAACGCGTGGCCATGAATCCCGAAGAAAAAATGAAGACCAGCCATCTGCTTCTGGGCATCGCCGGCGTGGTGGCGCTGCTGCTGTTCCCCATCGGCATCGACAACCCGTACTACATCCACCTGCTCGAGACCATCATGATCTACGCGATCCTGCTGTTCGGGCTCGACATCGTGGTCGGCTACACCGGCCAGGTGTCGCTGGGCCACGCGGGCCTGTTCGGCCTGGGTGCCTATGCGGCGGGCGTGCTGGTGTTCAAGCTGTCGGCGCCGTTCTGGATCACGGTGCCTTTCGCCATCGTGTTCACGGCCGGCTTCGGCGCGCTGCTGGCCTTGCCGGCGCTGCGCGTGTCAGGGCCCTACCTGGCCATGGTCACGCTGGCCTTCGGCACCATCATCCAGATTCTCATCAACGAGATGAGCTTCCTGACCGACGGCCCGATGGGCATCAAGCTGGAGAAGCCAGCGCTGTTCGGCCACAAGCTCGACGACCGCGAGTACTACTGGGTGGTGGCGGTGCTGATGGTGCTGGCGCTGGTGGTGGTGCACCGCATCCTGCGCTCGCACCTCGGGCGCGCCTTCGAGGCGCTGCGCGGCAGCCCGGTGGCCTCCGACTGCATGGGCGTGTCGGTGTACCGCTACAAGGTCTACGCCTTCGTCATCAGCGCCGGCTTTGCCGGGCTCGCGGGCAGCCTCTATGCGTACTCCGAGCAGTACATCTCGCCCAACTCGTACAACTTCGAGCTCACCGTGCTGTTCCTGCTGGCGGTGATCATGGGCGGGCGCAAGAGCCGCATCGGCGCCATGCTGGGCGCGACCATCATCGTGCTGCTGCCCAAGCTGCTGGACGACGTGGTGCTGTTCCGCTATGTCTCGGTGGGGCTGGCCGTGCTGGTGCTGGTGGCCGCAGTGGTGGCCATCAGGCGGCAGCGCGCCACGCCGGCGCAGATGGCCATTCCCGTGGTCGGCAGCATCGCACTGGCGGGCCTGGCCTTCTGGCTCGATGCCATGACCGACTGGCGGCTGTCGATCTTCGGCGTGATCATGCTGTTCGTCATCTACTACCTGCAGGACGGCATCGTCGGCTTCGTGCGCAAGGCGCTCAACCTGCGCCGGCCCGTGGCATCGGTGGCGGTGGCGGATGTCGACGCGGCACCGGCCGATGCCGTCTCCACCGCGGCCCATCCCGGCGGCACGGAGGACGTGATCGAGGCCACCGGCGTGCTGATGCAGTTCGGCGGCCTGAAGGCGCTCAACAACGTCGACCTGCGCATCAGGCGCGGCACCATCCACGGCCTGATCGGACCCAACGGCTCTGGCAAGAGCACGATGATGAACGTGCTGACCGGCATCTACGTGCCGACGGCCGGCGCCATCTCCTTCGGCGGCCGTTCGCTGGTCGGGCGCACCTCGGCCGACATTGCGCTGTCGGGCATCGCGCGCACCTTCCAGAACGTGCAGCTCTTCGGCGAAATGACCGTGCTGCAGAACGTTCAGGTCGGCCTGCATCACAGCTTTGCGAGCAACTTGCTCGACGTGGCGGTGAGCACGCCGCGCTACAGGCGCGAGAGCGCGGCGGCAGTGCAGCGTGCGCTGGGCCTGCTGAGGTTTGTCGGCCTCGAAGACTTCGCCACCGAGGAGGCGCGCAACCTTCCCTATGGCAAGCAGCGCCTGCTGGAGATCGCGCGTGCGCTGGCGCTCGACCCGCAGTTGCTGCTGCTCGACGAGCCGGCTGCCGGGCTGACCGCGCCCGACATCAAGGAACTGCTCGGCATCATCCGCAAGATCCGCGAGCACGGCGTGACCGTGATCCTGATCGAGCACCACATGGACGTGGTGATGAGCATGTGCGACACCGTCTCGGTGCTCGACTTCGGCCAGAAGATCGCCGAGGGCGAACCGGCCAGGGTGCAGGCCGACGAGAAGGTGATCGAGGCCTACCTGGGCGGCAGCACCACATGACGCGCGCTGGCAACGCAAGACCGGGAACCCCTTCATGCTGACCATCCAGAATCTTTTTGCGGGCTACGGCAAGGTGCAGGTGTTGCACGGCATCTCGATCGAGGTGCCCAGAGGCAAGGTCGTGACGCTGATCGGCTCCAACGGCGCCGGCAAGACCACCACCATGCGGGCCGTCTCCGGAATGATTGCGCCCACGGCGGGCGAGATCACGCTCAACGGCAAGCGCATCGACGGCCTGGAGTCGTACCACATCGCCAAGCAGGGCCTGGCGCATTCGCCCGAAGGCCGGCGCGTGTTCGCGACCATGACCGTCACCGACAACCTCACGCTGGGCGCCTTCCCGCGCCTGACCGGCAGCCGCCCGCGCGGCGACGTGGCGGGCGACCTGGAACGCGCGCTCGAACTCTTTCCGCGCCTGAAGGAGCGCCGCACGCAACTGGCCGGCACGCTGTCGGGCGGCGAGCAGCAGATGCTGGCCATGGCGCGCGCCGTGATGCTCAACCCCGAAGTGGTGCTGCTCGATGAACCCTCGATGGGCCTGGCGCCGATCCTGGTGGCCGAGGTGTTCCGCATCATCGAGCGGCTCAAGAGCGAGGGCGTGACGATGCTGCTGGTGGAGCAGTTCGCCGCCGCCGCACTCGGCGTGGCCGACTACGGCTATGTGCTGGAGAACGGGCGCATCTCGCTGCATGGGCCGGCGGAGAAGCTGCGCAGTGATCCGGCGGTGAAGGCGGCCTACCTGGGCGGCGGGCACTGAGGCGCCCTGCGCGTTGAAGGGGGAGGTCGCGCATCCACAGCGCGACGCATCATCACTTGGCTATGGGGATCGACTTGGCTGCAATGCGGTCGGGCAACACGCGAGTGATCATTTCCGTGTCGCAATACTCTTCGTATCGGATGATCTTTCCGTCCTCGAAGTGGATCACGAAGACATAGTCGTTCTCGTAGCGTTGACCGTCGCGGGTCAGGTTCTTGCCCCTGGCTTGCAGAACGATGACATCACCGCCATCGATCACGCGGGTCGGGATGGTGGCTCGTTGCGCAAGCGCGCGATTGAGCGGGCGGAACACCTCGTCGATGATGGTCTGCTTGCCAGCGAACTCGCCGCTCCAGGAGCCTTCGCCGATGGTTCGCCAGACGACGTCATCGTGGCACGCCTCCCAGAAAGGCGCGCCATTGCCTTTGGCGACTTCGTCGAAGATGTCGGAGACGAGTTGGGCGTTGGGGGAGAGTTGACGCATGAGAAGGCTCCTGTTCTTTGTTGGTTTTGGAAGTCGCGCGCGGCCGCAGGCGCGGCAACGAGGAACGACTTGAGAAATCTCAATGGAGTTCGCCCTCCATCGTCGCCTGCAAGACGCGGTTGCGCGCCACGATGTAGTTGCCCAGTGCTTCCAGGGCGCGCGAGCTGATGAGTCATCCTGAAATGTTCCTCACCTGCGTCTTGGCATGGTAGTGGAGCTGAAGGGAAAAAACTCAGCCCAGACGCTGTCCAGCCGCGCAGGCTTCGATGAGTTTGGTCAGGCGGGCACTTCGGGTCTCGGGCTTCTTGGCGCTGCAGACCCAATGCAAGAGACGCTTCTTGTAGCTGGGCGGCGTCAGTTCGAAAAAGGCCCAGGCCGTTTTGTCGCCCTCGAATGCACGCACCTCGTGCGTGAGGAGCTTGGCGGTTTCATCCTGTTCGTGCGAGTAGACGGCCGACCGCGACGCCGTCCGCTTGGCAAATGCACTGAGCCCCGCCGGTGTCATGCGGCCTTCGAGCCGCAGTTGCTCGACCTTCGCGATGTTGATGGCGCTCCAGATGGACGTCGGCTTGCGCGGCGTGAAGCGGATGGAGTACGTGGCCTCGTCGATGCGCTTGCGCACGCCGTCTATCCAACCAAAGCAAAGCGCCTCGTCGACAGACTCCGACCATGACATGCAGGGCTCCCCTGTGCCGACCTTGTGATAGCCCACAAGAAGTTCCTCGGCACTGCCGGCATGGGTTTCGAGCCACTGCCGGAAGGCTTTCGGCGTCTTGAAAAATGTCGGGAGCATCATGAACAGTGCTATTGCGGCCGAGAGCTGCGCCATCCATCAGGACGGGTCTTCGGGAAAGCGGTGATACATGAAGAACTGGTCATCCTGTTTCCAGCCCTGCTCCTCGTAGAGCCGTTGGGCCGGATGGTTGCCACGCGCGACATTCAGCGTCACGCGGGCGGACCCGAACGACCAGGCGTACGACTCGATGGCCGCGAGCAGCATGGACGCGACGCCCTTGCGGCGCCCCGACGCATGGACGAAGAGGTCATTCACGACAAAGACTCTTGAGAGAGAAACGGATGAGAAGCTTGGATAGAGCTGGGCAAATCCCACTGCCGCATCGCCGTCGTGGCAGATGAAAAGAACCGACTCTCCGTGGTTGAACCTCTCGCGCAAGAACGAACGTGCGGCGACCAGCTCGCTTGCCTGTCCCTGGAACTGGCGGTACTGGTCAAAGAGCGTGGCGAGCTCTTCCAGATCGGCCAGGACAGCTTGACGAACGGAAGGTGGGTTCATGTCGTGTGCAGGATCGAGTGCAAAAAAATCCATTCCATCTCAAAGTTTCCTTGACGCACCCTATGCGCTTTTCATGCTCAGCGTGACGCGAAAGAGCGCGCCATCCCGAAACTGGTAGTGCCGGGTGCTGGCTCCGAAATCGCCCTTGACCCACCATTTTTCACCGGGGCTTTGACTGAACGGAATCGTCGCCTGCTCGAAGCTCTGCCTCGCCGCGTCGAAGGTTTCGAAAAGAGGCACGTCGACCTCATCGCGCGCGACAGGCGCAAAGCCCTCGCTGGCTGCAACGTAGACAAACACGACGTCGAGCCTCTGGTCCTTGTCGAACCGGAACTGAAAACCGCGCGAAGGGGCCGCGGCCCAGTAAACATCCTCGATGTTCTCGTGCGTGCGGTCGAAGTCGTAGATGACTTGCATGTCGAACGACTCAAGCACGTCGATGACTTCATCGTCTTTCAGGTGCAGACCCAGCAGTGCCTCGAAATGCATCGCAGCTCCCTTGTCAAACGAGCGTGGAAATTTACACGCCGGTATTCAAATGCCCTACGGAGTCTTCTTGGGTTGCGGTTGCCGGGCGTTGGCGCCAACCTGAGACTGAGCCGCGGAACAGGCGCTGTCATTCTCGTGCTCTTCTCTCCACGGGTGAATGCACCAACCGTTGGGCCGCCATGCTTCGAAGGCAACGGGACGGTCCTTGTTGGCCTTGGTGATGCGTGCAGGGTCCGGCTTGAAAACGCCGCCCGTCGGTCCATCATTCGGTCGCCAGTTTTGTGCGATTTGGCTGTGGAACAACCAGTCGCGACGATCCTTGTCGTAGCGGAAGGTGACGTAGTCCGTCCAGTGTTGAAGCAGGCCGCAAGCAACGCCGTGCTGCACGGTGAAATAGCGACCCTTGATCGCAAGCCCGTCATCGGCGCTGTCGGTGAACGGATCGCACTGGCCGCCATCGTTGGCGCGCAGGATCACCGCGTCATTTCTTGCCGCCAGCCTGAACGTTCCGGCGGGGTCTTGGGTAAAGATCAGCAAGGGGCGTGGAGATGGCTGCCCCATCGTGTCGACAGCGCGATGGATGACCACCAGGTAGTCCAGGCGGTTGGTGCCGGAGAGATGGCCCGCCAGATGGTCCAACTCTTCATACCCGGCCGGTATGAGTTCGACGATGCTTGCCGGCAGGTCGGGATTGTCTGGAGATCGAGACGGAGCCGAGGGCGTTTCAGCTGCATGCAGCGCTCCGCAAGCAAGGAGCAGTAGCCAGATGAGGCGCTTCATTTCCGCAGCCTTATCTCTGTTTTTTCGCTCGCGACGCGGGCACTGACGCCGACGCCGCTGCGGTTGCAGCGTCGGGTTGGCGAGCAGCCGTGTGTTCGACAGATGCGCTCATCGACGGATGCGCTTCCCCCACGGACTCGCAGACCGAGAGCAACCGGCATGGGGCGTCGCCGACGGCCAGGTAGGCGTGCCCCATGTCGCTGTCGAAGTAGACCGAGTCGCCGGGATTGAGCAGCACCGGCGCATAGAGCTCGGTGTGGAACTCGATCTGTCCTTCGAGCGCATAGCTGAACTCTTCGCCCGGGTGGTGGATGAAGCCGCCGAACTCCGCGAAGAAATCGTCAAGGCTGCGTGCGCGCACTTCCGTGACCATCGGCGTCAACCGCTTGTTCAACAGTTCGGTGGCGAGGTAGGTCTGGCCATAGCTGCGATTGCCGATCGCCATGCCTTCGCCACGGCGCTGCACGATGCGCCGCCCCGTGGTGCGCCCCTGCGGCAGCGGCGTGCCGCGTGCGCCGGCCATGCCGCCGATGCTGCCCAACGGTTCGAGCACCTGCGCCATGTCGACGCCCAACCCGCGACTGATCAGGTGCAGTTTTTCGTACGACAGGGACGCGTGGCCTTTTTCCAATTTGGACAAAGTTGAAACACCCAGGCCCGTGCGCGCGCTGACTTCGCCCAGCGTGAGGCCCAGGCGTTTTCGCAAGGCGCGAATGGTTTCTCCAGGGGCTGTGCGAGCGAGAGAAGGGGGCGGCAGGGCTTCGATCATGGATGGGTGTGAGGAGGCGTTGGGGTCGGTACGGATTGCGATTATCCGATCTATGTGGGCAGTAAAACTTGTCGTATTCACTAGTTTTATACATATAAGAAAAGAAATTGCGAATTTAGAAAATAGTTTGTAGGATGCCGACCGGATCGACCACCGCCCCGCCATTTCGTTGGAGTGCCTCACACCATGAATCGCCTCGACAGTCCCGGCTCTTGCCGGACCTCCCGCCCGTTGTCGCCGTGCGCCGCACCGCTCGCATTGCTGGTGGCCTCGGCCGTCGGCCTGGCGAGCCAGGTGGTGCAGGCACAGCCGGCGCCCGTGCCGCCAAGCACCGACGCATCGAGCGAAGCAGGCGCTGCATCGCCCAAGGCGCTGGACAGCGTCACCGTCACGGCCACGCGCCGTCGCGAACCGGTGCGCGAAGTGCCGATGCAGGTCAACGTGCTGCAGGGCGAGGCGCTGGAGCGTGCCGGTGCCAAGACCCTGTCCGACTACGTTGCCGACCAGCCAGGTGTCAACCTGATGAGCACGGGAACTGTCGGCGGCGCACTCAGCATCCGCGGCCTCACGACTGGCCAGCAGACCATCTCGACCGTCGGCGTCTACATCGACGACGTGGCGACGGGCTCCAGCGCACCCTATGCGCTGGGCTCGTCCACGCCACTGGACATGGGGCTGCTGGACCTGAACCACATCGAGATCCTGCGCGGACCGCAGGGCACGCTGTACGGCGCGGGCGCGATGGGCGGCGTGCTCAAGTACGTGACCAACCAGCCCGACACGAGCGAGTTCGCGGGCTCGGTAACGCTCGGCACTTCGTCGACGAAGGGCGGCGGCCCCGGCTACACGGCCAGCACCGTGCTCAACGTGCCGATCAAGGAAGACGTGGCGGCCATCCGCATTGCCGCCTTCCACGACCATTTCGGCGGCGACTACAACGCGGTCGGCCCCGCGGCGGGCTGGAACATCAACAGCGGCAACACGGACGGCGCACGGGTGTCCCTGCTGCTGACGCCGACGAGGGAGCTGAAGGTTCGCCTGACCGCGACGACGCAGGATGTGCGCCGCAACGGCTCGGGCGTCGAGGACCTGGACCCGGTCACCGGCCGGCCGATCGAAGGCAGCCGGACCCGGCGCCTTTATCTCAACGAGCCCTTTCGCAACCGCACCACGCTGTACGGGCTGGACGTGGAGTACGACTTCGGCTGGGCGCGCCTGAACTCGATCACCTCCGTGCAGGACGTGAAGATCAGCACCGTCAACGACGTCAGTCCCAATTTCGTGCCGACGCTGGCTCTTGCGGGTCTGCCGGCACAGTCGGCGAGGCTGTCGGACGTCGTTCCGCAGCATCGCGTGAGCCAGGAGTTCAGGCTGACCTCGCGTCCCGATTCCAGCATCGAGTGGCTGGCCGGTCTTTACCTGAACCGCGAACGCGGCAACCAGATCGGGGCCGCCGATGCGACGCTGGGTTACGGGCTGGGCAACCTGAACCTGCTCACCTCGACGGAGCCCAGCACCTACCGCGAAGTGGCTGCCTACGGCGACGTCACCTGGCACCCGACGCCCGCGCTGTCGCTGACCGGCGGCGTACGCGTGGCGCGCAACCACCAGAGCTACACCAGCACCACGTCGGGGCTGCTGGCGGGGCCGACCTCCACGTCCGGCGGCTCGTCGGCGGAAAGCGCCAACACCTACCTGCTTGCGGCCAAGTACGCCCTCACGCCGACGAGCAACGTGTACGTTCGCGCTGCCAGTGGCTATCGGCCCGGTGGCCCGAACGGGCTGCTGCCCGGTGCCGAGACGGCGCTCATCCAGCCGACGTTCAAGTCCGATTCGCTGTGGAGCTACGAGCTGGGCTACAAGGCCGACCTGCTGGCGCGCACGCTGTCGCTGGAGGCGGCCCTCTACGACATCGAATGGTGCAACATCCAGCAGTTCGTCAAGAGCGGTGCCTTCAACTACTACACCAATGCGGGCAACGCACGCATCCGCGGCGGCGAACTGACGCTCAACTGGATGCCGAGCACCGAGTGGCGAGTGAACGCCTCCGCCTCCGCCATCGACGCCCATCTCACCACCAGTGCCGCAGGGCTGGGCGCCAACGCCGGTGCACGGCTGCCCATGACCGCACGCTTCTCGGCCACGGTCGGCGCCACGCGCCAGTTCGTCGTTGCAGGGCGCCAGGCCTACCTGGGCGTGAGCGCGCGCCATGTCGGCGAGCGCGACGCCGGCTATGCCGGCAGCACCATTCTTCCGAGCTTCAAGATGCCGGCCTATACGGTGGTCGATCTGCAGGCGGGCATCGCGTTTCCGCACTTCAGCCTGGCGGCCTATGTGCGAAACCTGGGCAACTCGCGCGGGCTGACGAACGTTGCCACCATCAACCCCGGCCTGCTGCAGGCCGCGTTGACCCCGGCGCGCACGGTCGGCATGAACCTCACCGTGCCGTTCTGAAGATGTCGAATCCGGTATCGATCGTCGGGGAGCCGACGGTGCAAGCCGCGTCCGTCGCACCGCTCGCCGCGCGCGAGCGGGCATCGGCGAACGCCTGGTATGGCCTGGCGGTGCTGATCGTCGCGGCGCTGCTCGGCGCTATCGACCTGATGATCTTCAACCTCCTGGCCGAGCCCGTGCGCATCACGCTGGGGCTGTCCGACACGCAACTGGGCTTGCTTCGCGGTGTCGGATTGACGTTGTTCACGACCCTTGCGACCTTGCCGCTGGCCTGGCTGAGCGACCGCTACGACCGCCGCTATGTGCTCGCCGCCTGCGTCGTGTTGTGGAGTGCCGCCACCGCCATGCGCGGCCTGGCGCCGAACTACACCTTGCTGTTCATCGCGTCGATCGGCCTGGGCGTGGGCGAGGCCGGTGTGAACCCGATTGTCAACAGCCTGATTCCCGAGTTGTTTCCGCGCGCGCAGCGTGTGATGGCCAATGCCGTGTATGCGCTGTCGCTCCTGTTCGGCAGCGCGCTCGGTTCGATCCTGGGCGGAGTCATCGTGACGGTGGTCGACGGCGCGCGGCACCTGCTGCCCGTGTCGATGCAAGGGATGGAAACCTGGCGCGTGGTGTTCTGTGTCATGGCCACCGGCGCGTTGCCGGTCGTGCTGCTGTTGCTCACGGCGCGCTGGCCCCGGCGTGCCCGGGACCCCCGGCCGGCCGCGCAAGAGGCGCACGCCATCGGCTATGGCGACTACCTGCGCACGAACTGGCGCACCCTGGGCGGCATCGTCGTCGGCCTCGGCCTTGCGTCGATCGGATTGATCGCGCTCGACACCTGGATTCCCATCATCATGGTGCGCCAGTTTGGGGTCGCGCCGGCCGACATGGGGCGGGGCATCGGCCTTGCCGCGCTCGCGGGAATACTCGGCGGCGCGGTGCTGGGCGTCGGCTCCATGCGCTTCGCGCAGCGTGTCGTCGGCCCCGCCGCGGCGCTGCGCATGATCGCGCTGGGCCTGGTCACGGCGGCGTCGCTGTCGGTGCTGTTGCTGTTCGTGCGTTCGCCGATGGACGTGTACGTGCTGCAGGCACTGGTGCTGGTGCCGCTGATCGGTGGCTCGATCCTGTCGCCCAACGTGCTGCAGGACATCAGCCCGCCGCACCTGCGCGCCCGCGTGCTGGCTGCGCTGGCGCTCGCGATGCTGCCCTTCGCCGTGCTGAGTCCGCTGGCCATCGGCATGTTGTCCGATGCCGTCAAGGAAAGCTCGCCCAACGGGCTGGCGCTGGCCGTCGTTGCCGTCACGCTGGTCACCAGCGGCGTGGGCGCCTTGATGCTGCGCGCGACCGAGGCTTCTTTCGTGCGCCTGGTGCGAACGCTGCAGCCCGCGGCCTGACACCTCTTCATGTCGACCCGACCTTTCTTCTCCATGCACGAACCCATTCCGACTTCCGGCCTTGCCGTCATCGATGCCATCGATGCGCTGCTGCAGCCCTTCAACCGCAGCGATGCACCCGGCCTCGTCATCGGCATCGCGCAGAACGGCCGGTCGCTGTACCGCCGCGGCATCGGCATGGCCAGCCTCGAACAGGGCGTGGCCAACACGCCGCGCACCCGCATGCGCATCGCATCGACCAGCAAGCATTTCACGGCACTTGCAGTTCTGCTGCTCGCCGAAGACGGCCGGCTCGACATCGACGATGCGGTGCAAAAGCACCTGCCAGAGTTGCCGCAGCTGGGTGCGAACGGCCCCACGCTTCGCCAGTTGATGAACCACACGGGCGGCTGGCGCGGCCATGACGAACTGTGGTGCATCGTGAACGGCCTGGCGTTCCAGCCACGGGGGCTCGGTCTGCCCGCGATGGTCCGCCAGGGCGAGTTGAACTTCGAGCCCGGCACGCGCATGGTCTACAGCAACGGCGCCTACTTCATGCTGGCGAAGATCATCGAGCGCGTGAGTGGGCAGGGCTTCGACGCGTTCATGAAGGCGCGCATCTTCGAGCCGATGGGCATGGCCGATACCGAGTCGGTGGCCAGCGACCTCGACGTGCGCGCCGGCCTCGCGGGTCTCTACGTGCCCGCATCGGGCGGGCAATGGCAGCGGGGCATCTACCCCTGCGAACTCGAAGGCGGCGGCTCGCTGGTCTCGACGCTGGACGACATGCTGCGCTGGCTCGCGCACCTGCGCAGCAGCGACAAGACCGTGGGCAGCGCCAGCAGTTGGGCGCAGATGCTCGCGCCGACCACGCTGTCTTCCGGTGCCGTGGTGCCCTACGGCCTCGGGCTGTTCCGGCACGCCTATCGCGGCGTCGAAGTGATCCATCACGCGGGCGGCGTGATCGGCGGCACCTCGCAGATGCTCACCGTGCCGGCCCATGGCCTGGACATCATGGTCATGGCGAACGGCGCAGCAATTTCGCCGCCGGCCCTCGCATACCAGTTGATCGACCTGCTGCTGGCCGACGCGTTGTCCGAGCCGCCCGAAGAGCGTACTTCGGCCAGTGCCTTCCCCGCGCTGGTCGGCCAGCGCTACCACGCGCCAGCGACCGGCAGCGTGATCGGCTTTGCCGATGTCGCGGGCAAGCTGGGCCTGTCGTGGCAGGGCTTCACCGCATTGCCGCTGCGCCAGCGCAAAGAGGACCTGTGGCTGGCCGCGCAAGACCTGGCCATCAACGCCCTCGAACTCGATGTGTCCGGCGGCGATGCCACGCGCGCGCCCGACACCCTCGTGCTGCGCGAGGGCGGGCACCTGCAGCGCTTCGAGCGCCTGCCTGAAACAGCCCCCGACATCGCATGGCTGGCACCGCAGCTGTGCGGCGACTACCGCAGTGCCGATCTGGACGCCAGCGCGCAGATCGAACGCACGAACGACGCACTGCAGATGACCGTCCAAGGCCGCCATGGCCGCCAGGTCGGCCGCCTGCAAGCCCTGTCGCACGAGGTGATGACCTTCACTCCGTGCGATCCGCTGCTGGCAGCCCTCGGCGGCAGCAGCGTTCTCAACATCGAGCGCAGTGCGGGCCGTGTCGTCGGCCTGCGGCTGGACAGCCTGCGCACCCGACACATCCACTTTGCCCGCCAAGAGACCCACGCATGAAGTTCTTCAACGCCTCCCTTGCCACTGAAACCAACACCTTCGTCTCGGCCCCCACCGGATGGGGCAGCTTTCGCGAATACGGCATCTTCCATGGCGACGCCAGCACGCGCGATCCGCTCGGCTACGGCATGTTTCCGGCCGAGCTGCGCCGGTTGCTCGCAGCCGAAGGCCACGAGATGGTCGAGAGTTTGCTGGCCTTTGCGCAGCCGCTCGGGCGTACTGTGCGCGAGGTCTACGAAAGCCTGCGCGACGAGATCCTTTCCGACCTGACCGAGGCCGGTCCGGTGGACGGCGTCATCCTCGTCCTGCATGGCGCGATGGTGGCTGACGGCTATGACGATTGCGAAGGCGACCTGATCTCGCGCGTGCGCGCCATCGTCGGGCCCAAGGTGCCGATCGGCGTCGAGCTTGATCTACATTGCCACTTCACGCAGCAGATGCTGGACGGCGCCGACGTGATCGTCGGCTACAAGGAATATCCGCACACCGATGCGGTGCTGCGCCTGCGCGAGCTGGCCCGCATCGTGATCGACACCGCACAGGGCCGCGTGAAGCCGACGACGGCCGTGCACGACTGCCGCATGGTCGGCCTTTGGCACACCACGCGTGAGCCGATGGCCGGCTTCGTGCGCCGCATGCAGGCCTGCGAGCAACGGCCGGGCGTGCTCTCGGTTTCGCTCGGTCACGGCTTCCCATGGGCCGACGTGCCGGAGGCCGGCGCCAAGCTGTGGGTGGTGACCGACAACGATCCCGCGCTGGCCGCGGAAGTGGCCGAAGAACTGGGCCGCGCGTTCTGGAACCTGCGCCACCTGATCGGCGCGCCCGTGCTGTCGCTCGACGAGGCATTGAGCGAAGCGCTGCATACCGAGGGCGGCCCCGTGGTGCTGGCCGACATCGCCGACAACGCGGGCGGCGGTGCAACCAGCGACAGCACCTTCATCCTGCGCGCGCTGGTCGAGCGCCACATCGCCGACGCCGCCATCGGCGCCTTCTGGGACCTGGGCGCGGTGCAACTGTGCCGCGACGCGGGCGTCGGCGCCACATTCGACCTTCGACTGGGCGGCAAGTGCGGCCCGGCTTCGGGCGACCCCATCGATCTGCGCGTGACGGTCAAGGCCGTGCACGACGACTACACGCAAGGCGGCCTCACCGCCGGGATGCGAACGGCGCTCGGGCCCAGCGTGTGGGTGCAGGCTGAGCACGGCCTGGACATCGTGCTCATCAGCAAGCGCAACCAGGTGTTCTCGCCCGACCTGTTCACGGGCCTGGGCATCGACCTGGCGGCCAAGAAGCTGATCGTCGTCAAGTCGGCGCAGCACTTCCATGCCCAGTTCGCGCCCCTCGCGAAGGCGGTGTTGTATGTCTCGACGCCGGGCGCCATGAGCAACGACTTCGCCACGCTGCCGTACCGCGTGCGCGACCTCGACTACTGGCCGCGCGTGGAGGCGCCGCAACGCGGCGAGCATTCGGCAAAACACCCGTTCGCCATGCCGGCACCCGGCGAGCTGCACACGATCGATGGGCTCAGCATGCACCTGCAACGCAGCGGCCCCGCGCCGACCGATGCCCTGCAGCCCACGCTTGTGATCGAAGCCGGTGGCGGTTGCGCCTCGCCGATCTACGCGCGCATGCAGCAGGTGCTGTCGGCGAAGTACCCGGTGGTCAGCTACGACCGCCCCGGCATGGGCTGGAGCGACATCGACTGCGCGCCCTTCGACGCCCAACGCAATGCACACCGCCTGCATGCGCTTCTGGATGCAGCCGGCGTGAGCGGTCCGATCGTGCTGATCGGCCATTCACTCGGCGGCCTGCTGATGCGCGTCTACACCGGCCTGTACCCCGCGCAGGTGGTCGGACTGGTGATGCTCGATGCGAGCCATCCAGATCAGTTCGAGGAAATCGGCGAGATGCCGATGGCGCAAGTCGCCATGGAGCGCGACAAGCGGGTGAAATTCCAGGAGGGCGGTCCGCCGCCGCCGGAGCTGGCGATGGCCGGCGTCATCTTTGCCGACATGCCCCATGTCGTGCAGCAACTGACCGCGACCTTCACGCCTGAATCGATCGACACGATGGCGCGGGAGATCGAGGGCCTTCCCCATGTCGCCCGACAGGCCGCAGCCGTTGTCGACCTGGGCGCCCGTCCGCTTGCCGTGCTGTGGGCGCCGGTGCAACTGCCGGCCGGCTCCGACAGCGCGACCGCCATCCAGAAGCGCTGGCCGAGCTTTCAGCAGGCGCATGCGGCGCTGTCTTCGCGTGGCCGCTCGCATGAAGTGGCGGGTGCCGATCACATGAGCCTCGTGCTGCTGCCGCCTTTCGTGAACCGCGTGGCCGAAGAGGTCGACCGGATGATGGCCCAGCTCGGAAGCGAGCGATGAAGCAGTCCGCGCAGATGACGCTCGCGGAACTCGCCACGCCCGCACTGTTGCTCGACAGCGCGGTGCTCGAACGCAATTGCGAGGCGATGGCGCGGCGCGCGGCGAAGCACGGCGTGGCGCTGCGCCCGCATCTGAAGACGTCCAAGTCGGCGGAAGTGGCTCGCCTGGCCACGCGCGGGCAGGGCGGCGGCATCACGGTGTCGACCGTGGCCGAGGCCGACTATTTCGCGTCTCACGGCTTCTTGGACCTGAGCTATGCGGTGGGCATCTGCGCGAGCAAGATCGATGCGCTCGAGCGCATCCAGCGAACGCATGGCGCGCGCGTGACGTTGCTGGCGGACAGGGTCGAGACGGTCCGCGCCGCGGCGGCTCGCGCGCGTGCGCTGGATGCCTCGTTCCGGATGCTGGTCGAGGTGGACACCGGCGGCGGCCGTGGCGGCATTGCGCCGGACGATGCCGAATTGCTGGCGGTCGCACGCGAAGTGCAGCGCAGCGAGGTGTTCTCTTTCGCGGGCGTGTTGACCCATGCCGGCCACAGTTATCACGCCGAGGGGCTGGACTTGATCCGCGCCATTGCCGAAGCTGAGCGCGCCGGTGCGGTGCGAGCCGCCGAGTGCCTGCGCGCGGCCGGCTTCACGGTGGACGTCGTCAGCGTGGGCGCCACGCCGACGGCGGTGTGCGCCGAACGGCTGGACGGCGTGACCGAGATGCGCCCCGGCGTCTACACCTTCTTCGATCTCGACCAGGCCGCGCGCGGCATCTGCGGGTTCGAGGACATCGCGCTGTCGGTGCTGGCCACTGTCATCGGCCACAACCCACGTTCAGGTCGCGTGCTGATCGATGCCGGCGCGCTCGCGCTGTCGAAGGACAGTTCGGGCGCCGAGTTCCGCAACGACCTCGGCTACGGACTCGTCTGCGATGAGGACGGCGGTGCGCCACTGACCGGATTGCGTGTGGCCGAGCTTCATCAGGAGCACGGCCTGATCGCCAGCAATGGCGAGGCGCGAGCGATGTTCGATGCGCTACCCGTCGGCAGTCGCGTGCGCATCCTGCCGCATCACGCCTGCATGACCGCAGCCCCTTATGACCGCTACCACGTCGTGCGCGGCGCCGGCTCCGGTGTGCATGCCGTGTGGGGCAAGACCCGTGGCTGGCATACGGGCGAGCCGGTGGATGCGCAGCTCGCGTGACCTCAGCGCGCCTGTTCTGTTTTTTTGTTGGAGACACTCATGATGAAATCGCTTCTCGCCAGGCTGTTCGCCTCCGTTGTTCCGTTGGTTCTGGCCTTCTGCCTGGCGGGCGCTTCGCACGCCGCTGATGCCCCGTCCGGTGCTGCGCCGACGACGCAAGACACGGGCACTGCCGCATCCGTTGCCGCGCCTGTCGCCGTACCTGCGCCGGTTTTGCCGGCCGCGACAACCAAGGTCGACAACCCCTACGGCATCGGCGCCCTGTGGGCGCAGAGTGACCTGGTCGCCAAGGCCGTGCTGGCCATCCTGGCGATCATGTCGATGGGCAGCTGGTAC
>NZ_JBPJZR010000004.1:0-476601 GCF_051216615.1 Variovorax raffinosi | reverse complement strand
AGTCCATACCAGCCACCTCCAGCACCACATCTTGGTGCTAAAGCTGACCGGCTGAAAGCCGGTGGTTTTAACCCTCTGATGGAAAATAAAGGAGGAGCGAAGCGGGGGACATTCGCGAAAAAGAGCACCGTGTCGGCGTGAGTGCCGCCCTGAAGGACTTCAACCCGAGCCGCTAAAAACTCAGCCGTCGAGAAGACCCATCGATTGGCGAGTAGCAGCACGCAACGCCTGGAAGCTCTGCGCCAACGTCCTGCCACTCGTGTCCACTGACAGATCGGCCTTCGAATAAAAGGCAGCCCGGCCATTCAAGATGCGGCGCAGATCTTCCATCGCCTCCTTGCTGGCCGCCATCGGACGCGTATCGCCCTGCGCGGCCACGCGGCCCATGTGCTCTTCGGGCGCGGCCTGCAGCCACACGGTCGTGCAGTGGGCCAGCAGTTCGTTGAAGGTCGCCGGGTCGGAGACGATGCCGCCCGGCGTGGCGATCACCACCTCGCTGTAGATCTGCACCGCTTCTTCGAGCGCGCGGCGCTCGTAGCGGCGGTAGGCGTTGGTGCCGTACAGGTCGTGAATCTCGCGCACGCTGCAGCCGGCGAGCTTCTCGATCTCGCGGCTCAGCTCGATGAACGGCAGTTCGAGGTCTTCGGCCAGCATCTGCCCCAGCGTCGACTTGCCCGCGCCGCGCAGCCCCACGAGCGCGATGCGGCGTTGCCGCGCCGGATCGACCGAGGCCGTGCCCAGCAGTTCGCCGAGCGCCACGCGCACGCGGCGCAGGTCGGTCTCGCTGCGGTTTTCGAGCAGTTCGCGAATCAGCAGCCACTCGGGCGAGCTGGTCGTGACGTCACCGACCAGCTCGGCCAGCGAGCAATGCAGCGCGCCGGCCACCTGCTGCAGCACCAGGATCGACGCATTGCCGATGCCGTACTCGAGGTTGGCCAGGTGCCGCTCCGACACGTCGGCTGCAATCGCCACCGCCTTGCGCGTGAGGCCACGCTGCGCGCGCAGGTTGCGCACGCGGTCGCCCAGCGCTGCAAGCAGCGGATTGCGGGCCTCCCCGGCCGGTGCGGTGGCGCCGGCGTTGCTGCCATTGCCGTTTTCTGGCGCGGTGGCCAGCACCGCGTCTACATGCTCATTCATGCAATTCCTCGTTCTTCGCCGGGATTGTGCGCGCTCAGGGTAAACACCATAGATGCACTATATTGCTTGACACTGATTGTCTCGCTGCTTATTGTTCGGCCACAAGCAAGATACTGCACACACAGAGATCCTGCAAGGTAGTTCATAAGTTCATGGCCCGTTGCAGGGCCCTGGATGTTCGCGCCCAGCCAGCCTCCACCGAGAAGCCCGCCACGATGTCCGACAGCAGCAGCAGCCCCACTACCGCCACCACGAACGGCAAGCCGGCATTTCACCAGTTGATTGCCGGCCTGACCGCCGAGATCGCCGGCAAGCCGCTGGATGGCGCGCTCGACCAGTGGCTCAACGCCACGCACGGCGCGGGCAGCGCGCGCTTCGAGCAGTTGCGCCAGGCCTGCATCGGCGGCGTAGCCGAAGGCTGGCTGTGCGAGCGCGAAGGCGGTGGCATCAAGTACGGCCGGGTCTTCAAGGCCGAAGACGCGCTGCACCGCTTCTCGGTCGACGTGGTCGACATGCAGGACATCGCGGGCCCGCACCACACGCATCCGAACGGCGAGATCGACCTGATCATGCCGCTCGACGACAGCGCACACGCCACCTTCGACGGCCGCTCCGCCGGTTGGTGCGTCTACGGCCCCGGCACCGCGCATCGCCCGACCGTGGCGCACGGCCGCGCGCTCGTTCTCTATCTGCTGCCCGAAGGGCAGATCAAGTTCACCCCATGACCGAACTCCTTTCCAATTACGTCGCCGGCCGCTGGCAAAGCGGATCGGGCGCCGGCACGCCGCTGTTCGATCCGGTGCTCGGCACCGAACTCGTTCGCGTCGACGCCACCGGCCTCGACCTACCCGCCGCCTTTGCCTTTGCGCGCGAACAGGGCGGCCATGCACTGCGCGCCCTCACCTATCGCCAACGTGCCGGCCTGCTCGGCGCGATCGTCAAAGTGCTGCAGGCCAACCGCGATGCGTACTACGAGATCGCCACCGCCAATTCAGGCACGGTGAAGAACGACTCGGCGGTCGACATCGACGGTGCGATCTTCACGCTGGGCCAGTACGCCAAGTGGGGCGATGCGCTCGGCGACGTGCGCGCGCTGCGCGACGGCGATGCGGTCAAGCTCGGCAAGGAGCCGGTGTTCCAGTCGCAGCACCTGCAGGTGCCGACGCACGGCGTTGCGCTCTTCATCAATGCCTTCAACTTCCCGTCGTGGGGCCTGTGGGAAAAGGCCGCACCGGCATTGCTCTCGGGCGTGCCGGTGATCGTGAAGCCCGGCACGGCCACCGCGTGGCTCACGCAGCGCATGGTCAAGGACGTGGTCGATGCGGGCGTGCTGCCTGCCGGTGCGCTTTCCGTCATCTGCGGCAGTTCGGCCGGCTTGATGGATGCGTTGCAGCCCTTCGACGTGGTCTCGTTCACCGGCTCGGCCGAAACGGCCGCGGTGATCCGCTCGCACCCCGCCGTGGCTCAATATTCGGTGCGCGCGAACATCGAGGCCGACAGCCTCAACAGCGCCCTGCTGCTGCCCGGTGCCGCGCCCGGCAGCGAGGCCTTCAACCTGCTCGTGCGCGAAGTGGTGCGCGAGATGACGGTGAAGTCAGGCCAGAAGTGCACTGCCATCCGCCGCATCCTGGTGCCGGCCGAGGTGTACGACGCGGCCGCCGAAGCCATCGGCGCCAAGCTCGCGGGCATCACCGTCGGCAACCCGCGCAACGAGAACGTGCGCATGGGCTCGCTGGTGAGCCGGGCGCAACTGAACGCGGTGCGCGACGGCCTCGACGCGCTGGCCGCGCAGACCACCGTGCTGCATGACAGCCGCAACAAGCCGCTGGTCGACGCCGACCCGGCCATCGCCGCCTGCATCGGCCCGGTGCTGCTGGGCGCGCGCGATGCCGATGCGGCGCAGCGCGTGCATGACGTGGAAGTGTTCGGCCCCGTCGCCACGCTGCTGCCGTACCGCGATCTCGCGCACGGCATTGCGCTGGCGCATCGCGGCCAGGGTTCGCTCGTGACTTCTCTCTATGGCAGCGACGACACGGCGCTGGCACAGGCCGCAATTGCCGTCGCACCGAGCCACGGCCGCGTGCATGTGATTTCGCCCGAAGTGGCACAGGCCCACACCGGCCACGGCAACGTGATGCCGATGTCGATGCATGGCGGCCCCGGCCGCGCGGGCGGCGGCGCCGAACTCGGCGGCCTGCGCGCGCTGGACTTCTATCACCGCCGCAGCGCCGTGCAGGCGAGCCCCGGCGTGATCGCCGCACTCGGCCTCTAGAACAAGCAAAGACCCGGCCGAAGGAGACAAAAACCATGACCCTGCCCGCACGCTTCAACTTCGCCGAACACCTGTTCGCCCTCAACCGTGGCCGCGCCGAACGCACCGCCTACATCGACGATCGCGGCACGCTGGGCTACGGCCAGCTCGAAGACCGCGCGCGCCGCCTCGCTGCCGCGCTGAAGGCCGCCGGCGTGCGCCGCGAAGAACGCGTGCTGCTGCTGATGCTCGACAGCAGCGACTGGCCGGTGAGCTTTCTCGGCTGCCTCTACGCTGGCATCGTGCCGGTGGCCGTCAACACGCTGCTCACGCCAGACGACTACGCCTACATGCTCGACCACAGCCGCGCGCAGGCCGTGCTGGTGTCGGGCGCGCTGCTGCCGACGTTGCAGGACGCGATGGCGCGCGGCGGGCATGAAGTGAACACGCTGATCGTGTCGCAGCCGACCGGTGCGCTGCCCGAGGGCGCAACGGAATTCGAGGCCGCGCTCGCCGCCGCCGAACCGCTGGCCGCACCCGTGACCACGGCATCGGACGACCCGGGCTTCTGGCTGTATTCCTCCGGCTCCACCGGCAAGCCAAAGGGTACGGTCCACACGCACGCCAACCTGTGGTGGACGGCCGAGCTGTACGGCAAGCCGGTGCTGGCTCTGACCGAAGACGATGTGTGCTTCTCGGCCGCGAAGATGTACTTTGCGTATGGCCTGGGCAATGCGCTGACCTTCCCGCTGTCGGTCGGCGCCACGGTCGTGCTGATGGCCGAACGGCCCACGCCCGATGCCACCTTCCGTCGCTGGACCGAGCACAAGCCCACGGTCTTCTTCGGCGCGCCCACGGGCTTCGCGGGCATGCTCGCATCGCCCCGGCTGCCATCGCGCGATGCGGTGGCGCTGCGCATGTGCTCGTCGGCCGGCGAGGCGTTGCCCGGTGAGATCGCGCAGCGCTTCAAGGCGCAGTTCGGCTGCGAGATCATCGACGGCATCGGCTCGACCGAGATGCTGCACATCTTCATCTCCAACCGGCCCGGCGACATCCGCTACGGCACCACCGGCAAACCGGTGGACGGCTACGAGGTCGAGCTGCGCGGCGAAGACGGCCGCCCGGTGCCCGATGGCGAAGTCGGCGACCTCTACATCCGCGGCCCCAGCTCGGCGCTGATGTACTGGACCAACCGCGAGAAGTCGCGCGAGACCTTCCAGGGCGGCTGGACCAAGAGCGGCGACAAGTACACGCGCGATGCCGACGGCTACTTCACGTATGCGGGCCGCAGCGACGACATGCTGAAGGTCAGCGGGATCTATGTGTCGCCCTTCGAGGTCGAGGCCACGCTGATGCAGCACCCGTCGGTGCTCGAAGCGGCGGTGATCGGCAAGGAAGACGGCGAAGGGCTGACGAAGACCAAGGCGTTCGTGGTGTTGAAGGATGGCAGCACGGCGACTGAAGAAGAGTTGAAGGCTTTTGTGAAGGAGCGGCTGGCGCCTTACAAATACCCGCGGTTTCTGGAGTTCGTGGCAGAGCTGCCGAAGACGGCCACCGGGAAGATTCAGCGGTTCAGGTTGCGTGAGCGGGAGAAGCAGGCATGAGCTTCCCGTCTTTCTCCCTCCCCTCCCGGGGGAGGGTTGGGGTGGGGGCATCGGCCTTCGCACAAGCACAGCCTTCGCCAGCGCCGCTTGCCCCCATCCCAACCTTCCCCCGGAAGGGGAAGGAGCAACAGCCGGGAGCCATGCGATGAGCACCCCCGACTTCGCCACCATCACCTGGCGCAACCGCCCCATTCAGATCGAATGCCAGTGGCTCTCCCCCGAGCGCACCGGCGCACCTTTGATCGTCTTCCTCCACGAAGGCCTCGGCTCCATCGCGATGTGGAAGGACTTCCCCGCGCAAGTCTGCAACGCCGCCAACGCACGCGGCCTCGTCTTCTCGCGCCCCGGCTACGGCCGCTCCACCCCGCGCGCCGATGACGAAATCTGGGACGTCGACTTCATGCATCGCCAGGCGCACGAAGTGCTGCCCGCGCTCTTCACCGCACTGAAGCTCGGCGATGAAAAACCCTGGCTCTTCGGCCACAGCGATGGCGGCTCGATCGCGCTGCTCTATGCCTCGCGTTTCCCCGACCAGCTCGAAGGCCTCGTGGTGCTGGCGCCGCACATCTTCGTGGAAGACAAGACCGTCGCGAACATCGAGATCGCCCGCACCGCCTACCTCAGCACCGACCTGCCGAAGAAGCTCGGCCGCTACCACGACAACGCCGATTCCGCCTTCTGGGGCTGGAACCGCATCTGGCTGCATCCGCCCTTTCGCCAATGGAACATCGAGGCCGAACTCGATGCCATCCGTTGCCCGGTGCTGGCCGTGCAGGGCATCGACGACGAGTACGGCACGCTGGCGCAGATCCGCGGCATCGCGGCGCGCGTGGGTGGTACTTGCGAGCTGCTCGAAATCCCTGAATGCGGGCATTCCCCACATCGCGATCAGCCGGAACGTGTCACCGTCGCAACCGCTTCTTTCATCACCAAAAACAGGAGACAAACACCATGACCACACCCACCCCGGTTCGCACCGCGCGCCTTGCGCTGACCGCCCTCGCCTTCGCGGCCGCCTTGTGCGGCACGGCCGGCGCGCAAGGCACCGGCAAGCTCAAGGTCGGCCTGATGCTGCCCTACAGCGGCACCTACACCGCGCTGGGCGTGGCCATCGAGAACGGCTTCAAGCTCTACGTGGACGAGCAAGGCGGCAAGCTCGCCGGCCGCGAGATCGAGTACTTCAAGGTCGACGACGAGTCCGACCCGGCCAAGGCCACCGACAACGTCAACAAGCTCATCAAGCGCGACAACGTCGATGTGATCGTCGGCACCGTGCACTCGGGCGTGGCGATGGCCATGGCCAAGGCCGCCAAGGAAAGCGGCACCGTGCTGATCGTGCCCAATGCCGGCGCCGATGCGGTGACCGGCCCGATGTGCGCGCCCAACATCTTCCGCAGCTCGTTCAGCAACTGGCAGCCGGCCTATGCGATGGGCGAAGTCGCTGCCAAGCAGCAGGGCAAGAAGAAGGTCATGACGATCACCTGGAAGTACGCGGCCGGCGAAGAGTCGGTCAACGGCTTCAAGGAAGGCTTCGAGAAGGCCGGCGGCAAGGTCGACAAGCAGCTCACGCTGCCCTTCCCCAACGTGGAGTTCCAGGCGCTGCTGACAGAGATCGCGGCGGCCAAGCCCGATGCGGTGTACGCCTTCTTCGCGGGCGGCGGCGCGGTGAAGTTCGTCAAGGACTACCAGGCCGCGGGGCTGAACAAGACCATTCCGCTGTACGGCCCCGGCTTCCTGACCGACGGCACGCTCGACGCGCAAGGCGAATCCGCGCAAGGCATGCTGACCACGCTGCACTACGCCGACGGCCTGAACACCGCACGCGACAACGCCTTCCGCGTCGGCTACGCCAAGGCCTTCAAGCTGCAGCCCGACGTGTACGCGGTGCAGGGCTACGACGCGGCGCAGATGCTCGGCGTGGGCCTGAACGCCACCAAGGGCGACATCTCGAAGAAGGCCGAGTTCACCGGCGCCATCGAGAAGGCAAAGATCGACAGCCCGCGCGGCACATTCACCATGAGCAAGTCGCACAACCCGGTGCAGGACATCTACCTGCGCAAGGTGGACGGCAAAGAGAACAAGCTCGTCAGCATCGCGCTGAAGGGCCTGGCAGACCCGGCACGCGGCTGCCGGATGTAAGAGGCCACGAGGCCTTCGGTTATCTCGTTCCCTCGCGGCCCTTGAGCTGATTCACGGGCCGCGAGCCGCCTTGCGGCAACCACATTCAACTGGGATCTCACACGGTGGATTTCGGAACCTTCCTGGTCCAGTGCCTGAACTCGGTTCAGTACGGGCTTTTGCTTTTTCTCGTGGCCTCGGGGCTGACGCTGATCTTCGGGATCATGGGCGTCATCAACCTTGCCCACGGCAGCTTCTACATGATCGGCGCGTACATGGCGTTCGCGCTCGCGCCGCTGTTCGGCGACCAGTTCCTGCTGATGCTGGTGGCCGGCGTGGTGCTGGCGGCCATCTTCGGCTACCTGCTCGAATGGGCCTTCTTCAGCTACCTCTACCAGCGCGACCACCTGCAGCAGGTGCTGATGACCTACGGGCTCATCCTGGTGTTCGAGGAGCTGCGCTCCATCCTCGTGGGCAACGACGTGCACGGCGTGAAGGTGCCCGCATGGCTCGACGGCAGCTTCGCGCTGGGCAACGTCATGAGCTACCCGTGGTATCGCCTGTTCGCATCGGCCGCCTGCATCGTGCTGGCGGTGGGCCTGTACTTCGTGGTCAACCGCACGCGCCTGGGCATGATGATCCGCGCCGGCGCCAGCAACCGCGACATGGTGCGGGGCCTGGGCATCGACGTGAAGCGCCTGTACCGCATCGTGTTCGCGGCCGGCGTGGCGCTCGCGGCGCTGGCCGGCATGATCGCGGCGCCGATGTCCTCGGTGTATCCGAACATGGGCGCGAGCGTGCTCATCATCTGCTTCGTGCTGGTGGTGATCGGCGGCATCGGCTCGATCACGGGGGCGCTGCTGGCCTCGCTGCTGGTGGGTTTTGTCGACACCTTCGGCAAGGTGTTCTTCGCGGACCTGAGCGGCATCGGCATCTACCTGCTGATGGCCATCGTGCTCATATGGAAGCCTGAAGGGCTGATGGGGAGGCGGTCATGAAGAAGAGCGCGTTCCTCGTGCCCGTGGCCTGCGCCGTCGCCATCGGCGTGGCGGGTCCGCTGATGGGCAACTACATGTCCGACTTCGTCGTGAAGATCATGATTTTGTCGATCTTCGCGCTGAGCCTCGAACTGCTGGTCGGCATGACCGGCCTCGTGAGCCTGGGCCATGCGGCCTTCTACGGCATCGGTGCGTATGTCACCGTGCTGGCCTCGGGCAGCGAGGGCGGCAACTTCGCGCTGCTGCTGCCGCTGGCCATGGGCGCGGCGGCGCTGTATGCGCTGTTCGTCGGCGCCTTGAGCCTGCGCACGCGTGGCGTGTACTTCATCATGGTGACGCTGGCCTTCGCGCAGATGGCTTTTTTCGTGTTCCACGACACCAAGGTCGGCGGCGGCAGCGACGGCATCTACATGTATGTGCGGCCCGCTCTCGGTGCGCTCGACCTGGAGAACCGCACGGTGCTGTTCTATGTGGTGCTGGCCTCGCTGGTGTTCACCTACGGGCTGCTGGCGCTCATTCGTCGTTCGCGCTTCGGTGCGGCGCTCGCGGGCATCCGTGTGAACGAGCAGCGCATGCGCGCAGCGGGCTTCGCGGTGTACGGCTACAAGCTCGCAGCCTTCGTGCTGGCGGGCTCGCTGGCCGGGCTCGCGGGCTTTCTGCTGGCTTCGCGTGACGGCGTGGTCAACCCCGAGCTGATGGCCTGGCACAACTCGGGTGAGGTGCTGCTGATGGTGATCCTCGGCGGCCTCGGCCACCTGCGCGGCGCGGTGATCGGCGCGATCGCATTCACGCTGCTGAAGGAAATCTTCTCGACGCATGCGGTGATGGGCCCGCTGGCCGACCACTGGCAACTGACGCTGGGCATCGCGATCATCGTGTTCGTGGCCCTGTTGCCGAAGGGGCTGATCGGGCTGGTGCAACGGCTGTCGCCGAAGGGGGCTGCATGACCTGCTCCCTCTGCCTGTCTTTCTCCCTCCCCCTCTGGGGGAGGGCCGGGGTGGGGGCAAGCGGCCTCCAACGCCGCGCAGCATCCAAGGCCGCCCGCCCCCATCCCAACCTTCCCCCGGAAGGGGAAGGAGCAAGACCATGAACGCACTGCTCTCTGTCGAAGGCCTCACCCGCCGCTTCGGCGGCCTCACCGCCGTCAACGCCGTCACGCTCGACCTGCACATCGGCGAAGTCCACGCGGTGATCGGCACCAACGGCGCCGGCAAGTCCACGCTCATCAACATGCTCTCGGGCGAGATCGAAGCCTCCGAAGGCCGCATCGCGCTCGACGGCATCGACATCACCGGCCGCGCGCAATCGCGCCGCGCCCGCGACGGCGTGGGCCGCAGCTACCAGCGCACCACCATCTTTCCGGAGTTCAGCGTGCACGAGAACTGCCGCCTCGCCGCGCAGGCCGCCACCGCGAAGCCGTGGGCGATCTGGCAGTCGTCACGGCGCTGCGCCACCAGCAATGCATCGGCCGACGCGGCACTGGAAGCTGCGGGCCTGTCGAGCGAAGCCCTGCGCATCGCCGGCACGCTGAGCCACGGCGCGCAGCGCCAGCTCGAAGTGGCGATGTGCCTGGCCACCCACCCGCGCGTGCTGCTGCTCGACGAACCGCTCGCCGGCATGGGCGCGGAAGAAACCGACCGCATGCTCACGTTGCTCGTGCGGCTGAAGGCCACGCACGCGATCCTGCTGGTAGAGCACGACATGGACGCGGTGTTCCGTATTGCCGACCGCATCACCGTGATGGTGAACGGCACCGTCATCGCCACCGGCGACCCGGCCTCGATCCGCGAGAACCCCGAAGTGCGCACCGCCTACCTGGGCGAGGAAAAACACTGACATGCTGCTCGTTCGCGACCTCAACACCTACTACGGCAACAGCCACATCCTGCGCGGCGTGCACGCCGGCATTCCGGCGGCCACCTCGGTCGGCCTGCTCGGGCGCAACGGCATGGGCAAGACCACGCTGATCCGCACGGTGATGGGCTATGTGCGCCCCGCTTCGGGCGAAGTGCAGGTCGACGGCCGCACCGTCACCGGCCTGCCGCCCGAGAAGATGGCGCGTCTGGGCATCGGCTACGTGCCCGAAGGGCGCGGCATCTTCCCGAACCTGTCGGTGCGCGAGAACCTCGTGATGAGCGAGCGCGCCGGCATCGACGGCAAGCGCGAATGGACCTTCGACCGCGTGATGGCGACCTTTCCGCGGCTGTCCGAGCGGCTGTCGCACGGCGGGCAGCAATTGTCGGGCGGCGAGCAGCAGATGCTGTCCATCGGCCGCGCGCTGATGACCAACCCGCGTTTGCTGATCCTCGATGAAGCGACTGAAGGGTTGGCGCCACTGATCGTGGCCGAGATATGGCGCGTGATCAGCGAGATCCGCAGCACAGGGATCGCGACGCTGATCGTGGACCGCGACTACCGCAAGGTGTTGGCGCATACCGATCTGGCGGTGGTGATGGAGAAGGGGCAGATCGTGCGGCATGGGGCTTCGGCGGAACTGCTGGGGGAGCCGAAGGTGCTGGAGGAATTGCTGGGGGTGTGAGGCCTCAACGCAAAGGGGTCAGTCTTCCTCTCTGTTCGAGAGCCTTCGGATTTCGCCCTCCGCAATCTCGCGATGATGAGATGACTCTTCGAGCTGCAGGTATTCCTTGTACTTCTCGATGGCTTGCGCGATCTCGCCCGCGTCCTCCAGACCGCATGCCTGGAACATGAACCGGGTGAGCCGCTTGTTGGACTCGGGATACGGCGAGGGCTCGCCAAGGTACGCGGACTGCAGGTCCGGCCGCAGCGCGTAGATCTTCTGCTCGATCTCGAAAATCGCTGCAAGGATCTGGCCGATCTGCGCGATGTTCTCGCGAACAGGCTCGAGCTTGGCGTCCCGGATGCCGGAAGCGGCACTGTCCAGCAGCCTCGCAGCCACAGTGAGAAGTTGATGAGTGGATTCCAGCGGTGCCATGGAGTTTGCGGTTTCAGTTGATGGCGTGCAGGGTGCCGTCCGTCGGCACTCGCAACCAGTAGCACTCCCCGGTTCCCGGCACGTCGCGCACCACGAAGCCCCTGCGCTCCAGGACGCGCCGAAGCTTGAGGTTCGGGTTGGCGCAATGCACCGCATGAACACGCCACTCGATGAACGCCAAGCCTTCGCGCCTGGCATAGCGACTGGCAAGAGAGGCCACGCTGGGGAGCGCTCCCTCGCCACCGCCGTCGATATGCGCGAGTTCCATGACCAACACATTGCCCTCGACCTTGAATCGACCGAGCATGTTGGCGCTGCCCGCCTTGAACACGAGCGGCTCATCTCTCAGGACGATGCCCTGCAGTTCCTCGTTCGGTAGTTGGAGGATTTCATCGACGGTGTAGCCTTCGAGCAGGATCTGTGACATGGCAGGTGGACGCTACTTTCTACTCAGGCGAGGCCTTTTGGCCTCTTGGCTTGCAACGCCACCGCAAGGGGCAGCGAGTCGAGTGCCAACGTGGATCCGATGACGCCAGCAAGCGCAGCCGCCACTGGCGCCTCTCCATCGCTCGAAAACTTTTGCGGCGAAGTCTTCGCGAGCACGCCTCGCTCGAAGAAGAGCGAGCGACAGGCCGCGCAGCGATAGATTCCGTCTTCCTCACCCGCTTCGAAGCACGAGTTCGGACAGGCTGGACACACAAAAGAAGCCGCCTTGCAATTGGCGGGCGGACTCGTCGAACTCGCTGCACGAGGCATGAAGCGATGAGCGATTTCTCCGACCTGGCCTCGCGACAGCCATGTGCCTTCGCAGTAAATGCATGACCAGACACCGCCCATGCCATGCTCGACAGAGGACATGCGTTCCTGGCAGTTCGGGCAAAGCGGAGAACTCATGGACAGCCTTGGCATCCTGAAGTGGAGATCGGCCGGAAAGCGTAACCGAGTTTGACCCAGCCACCGGGTTTCACCTCTCACCCGCGACAGTGCGACAGCCAAATGATGGACGGCTGCGCGGCCCCTGGCATGGCCGCGCCCCACCACCCTCGCGAGGTTGCGCATGACTTCCCTGCAATCGCGTCACATCGACAACGTCTATTCGATCGCCACCGGCACGGCGCTGGCCGATCCGGCGACGAGCCTGGTCCACAAGTCGTGGGCGCGTTGCGTGCGCGACCACGGGCTCGATCCGTCGAAGCCGACGCCCGCGCGCATCCTGCCGGCGCAGGAGGTCCGCGCGCACCAGCAGCAGTTGGAGCACTTCCTGCGGGCCGCGCGTGCGGGCATGGAGGACATCTACCGCCGCGTGGCCGACCTGGGCTACATGGTGCTGCTGACCGACGCCGAAGGCATCACCGTCGACTACATCGGCAACCCGGCCTGGGACGACCAGTTGCGCAAGGCCGGCCTGTACCTCGGCGCCGACTGGAACGAAGCCCATGCCGGCACCTGCGGCGTGGGCACCTGCCTGGTCGAGCGACAGCCGATGACCTGCCACCAGACCGAGCACTTCGATGCCACGCACATCGCGCTCACCTGCACCACCGCACCGCTGTTCGACCACAGCGGCAAGCTCACGGCCATCCTCGACGTGTCGGCGCTGCGCTCGCCCGAGGCGCGAGAAAGCCAGCATCTCGTGGGGCACCTGGTGTCGATCTACGCGCGGATGATCGAAGACGCCGATTTCCTGCGCAACTTTCGCGGCCACTGGATCCTGCGGCTGGGCAGCGCCTACGGGCTGGTCGATGTGGCGGGCGAGGTGATGCTGGCGTTCGACGACAGCGGCGCGGTGGTCGGCGCCAATGGCGGTGCGCGGCGGGCGTTCAGTGATGCGCAGGCGCCGCTGCTGGGCGGCGCGGTGTCGCAACTGCTGCACATGCCGATGGACGCCATCTGGCGAATCGGCGCCGGCGCCTCGTCGGCGATGCCTTTCGCGCACACGGTGCTGCTGCCCGGTGGCGGCGAGTACCACGCCTCGCTGCTGGCGCCGCGCGTGCGGCGTTCAACGACGACAACGGCGGCTGCCCTCACCTCCACCAAGCCCTCCGACCGCCTGCCGCCGCTCGACCGCATCGCGGGCGACGACCCTGCGATGCAGAAGCTGCTCGCGCAGGCGCGCCGGCTGGTGGACCGGGGCATCCATGTGCTGGTCGAAGGCGAGACCGGCAGCGGCAAGGAAGTGCTGGCGCGCGCGATGCACGGCCAGAGCAGCCGCGCGGCGATGCCTTTCGTGGCCGTGAACTGCGCGGCCATTCCCGATTCACTGATCGAGAGCGAGCTGTTCGGCTACACGCCCGGCAGCTTCACCGGCGGCCGGGCCAAGGGCATGAAGGGGCTGATCGCGCAGGCCGACCGCGGCACGCTGTTCCTCGATGAGATCGGCGACATGCCGATGGCGCTGCAGACGCGGCTGCTGCGCGTGCTGTCCGAAGGCGAGGTGCTGCCGCTGGGCGCGGAGTCGCCGCAGCGCGTGGACATTGCGGTGGTGGCGGCCACGCACCGGCATCTGCCGGAGTTGGTGGCTGCGGGGCGTTTTCGTGAAGACCTGTATTACCGGTTGTGCGGCGCGGTTTTGAAGCTGCCGCCCTTGCGTGATCGTGGCGACAGGCGCTATCTGATCGAGATCATGTTCAACGAGGAAGCGGCTGCGATGCGCTCAACGGCGCGGCTGTCCGACGCGGCGATGCAACGGCTGCTGGCGCACGACTGGCCGGGCAACCTGCGTGAGTTGCGCAATGTGCTGCGGCTGGCGTTGGCGTTGTGCACGGGGTCGACTGTGGCAACGCAGGATCTGCAATTGCAGCCGCGGCCGATGCAAAGCGCCGACACGGCGGTCGACGAAGACCCTTTCGATGAATCCGGCCGCCTGCTCGACGCGCTCAAACGCCATCGCTGGCACGTCGCACGCGCGGCCGACGAACTCGGCTTGAGCCGTGCGACCGCCTACCGCCAAATGAAGCGCCAGGGCATCGTGGCGCCGCGTCGAGGGTAGGCCAAGGCAACCGAAACGCAACGCCATCACGCGACCCGAACGAACGCTGCCCTCATGAAAAAAGCCCGCAACGCCTGTGATGGCGTGCGAGCTCTTTTCGTTATCAGCTCTGTCGAGTTACTGGATGAGACCCAGGTGCAGGAAGCCCGCGCGAGCAGACGGACTGCGTGCGCTGACCAGCACTTCGAGCTGCTTGGAACGCATCGTGAAGAAAGAGTCCGGACCCGATGCCGCCGAGCGGATACCGTAGGACGCCGAAGCGGGGCCTGCAGCCACCGTGAGGGCCAACGGAGCATGGATGACTGCGTCGGTCATGACAATGTTATAGACGGACGGGGTGGCACCGATCACCATGTCCATGGTGCCGTCTGTCGACCATCCGGCAAACGAGCTGAAGCCCACATATTCCGACGCCGCCGGCACCCCAATGGCGAACACTTGGCCACCAGTGGCCGGCGATACTCCCGCGCTCAGGTAGATCTTCTCGCCGTCAACGATGGCAACGCCAAAACGGCCGAGGACGGTTCCATCCGCAGGGTTCTTGAGCAACCACAGACCACTTTCGGTATCCGCTTCGACCTTGCTGGTCACCACGTTTGCCGTCGGACAATTTTCGATCCTGTAGATGATCAGGTCCGAGCACTGCTTCATCACGGTACCGCCACCAGAGATCTGAATCTGCGCAATGGCCGATTCGCGGCTCGAGTTCGAGATCTCTATGCGTGCGCGGTCGTAGGTGCCGTCCAGCTTGCTCTGCGTGGCGAGAAGCGCACGGGTCGCCACCAATGGCGCTGCCGCGTAAGACACCGGCGCCGAGAAGGGCTTCGCAAATGGGAACGCTCCGACGATGTTGTCGCCAAGGGCCCAAAGTGCGGAGGTGTTCGTGCCGGTGATGCGGCTGTTCTGGACCTTCCAGTCGTTTGCAAGCGTCGATGGGGTAGGCGGTGTCAGCGTGCCGCTGGTCATATCGCCGGCCGCATCCGTCATGCTGTAGGTGGCCTTGTCGAAATCGATGCTCAGCTTCTGGCGCGAGCCGTTGGCGGCGAACACCATGTAATCGCCGTTGCGATAGTCACCCGTCTGCACAACGAAATTCAGTTCCTTTGAGCGGCTTTCCGATGCATTGGCCACGAGTTTGTAAGAGCCAGTCTGCGTCTTGTCGGAATTGGCAAAACGCGAAACCCACTGCGCGACGGTGGTGTCGACATCTGTGCGGGTCACGAAGCTGTTGCCGGCGTCGCTGACCCACGTCACGCTATCGCTGGCCTTGACCACCACTTGCTGGCCGGGCACCACGCTGTATTTGCCGGCGCCATCGGGCGTTGCGGCTGCCCCCGCGATCTCGACCGTGAGCTTGAGCTCCGCAGCGGCGGGCTGTTGCTGCGACGGCGCGGGTGCGACCGGAATCGGCAGCAACGGAACACCGCCCCCTCCTCCACCCCCACCGCCGCCACAACCGGCCAAACCCAAGACCAACGCCGCGCCGAACGCAACTCCAATGTTTCTCCTCATCTGTCCCTCTTCATTCGTATGAATCAAATGCGTCCTCGGCGACGCCGTGGATCGCATACGAATGTAGCGAAGTGCTTAATTTCTGTAATCAAAAGCAAACAAAAAAGTAGTTGAGAAGCCACAAGCTGCGCATGTATTGAAAACAATCATTTTTGAAATTAAATCCAAAGTCTTCTTTTTTGTGTCCACGGCAATATGAGGCCTGTCGCATCCGTGTCGCACGGCCGTCGCAAGCCACCTGCGACGCACGCGACAGTTGCGACAAAAGCACCGCCAAGCCATTGATTCTTCGTCGCGCCCCACGCGGCACGAAAGCTGCGCAATGAACACCGCGAGCGCCATGCAGCGCCGCGCATTCATCCAACGCCACGGAGACATCCAATGACAGACCCGACCACCGCCCCCACCCGGGCCGCCGCCACCTGGCTTGCCGACTTCGCCACCGCGCTCGCGCGAGGCGACATCGACGCGGCCGTTGCGCTCTTCGAGCCCGACAGCTACTGGCGCGACCTGGTGGCCTTCACCTGGAACATCCGCACGCAGGAAGGCGCCGACGCCATTCGCGCGATGCTGAAGGCGCAGTTGGCCGACACGCAGCCCACGGCCTTCGCGATCGAGGGCGAAGCGACCGAGGCCGATGGCGTGGTCGATGCGTGGTTCACCTTCGAGACGCGCGTGGCACGCGGCCGCGGCCATGTGCGCCTTCGCAACGGCAAGGCGTGGACGCTGCTCACCACGATGACCGAGCTGAAGGGCTTCGAGGAAAAGACCGGCGACCACCGCATCAAGGGCGCGGAGCACGGCGTGCACAAGGGCCGCAAGAACTGGCTCGAAAAGCGCCGTGACGAAGAAGCGGCGCTCGGCTACACCGAACAGCCCGAGGTGCTGATCATCGGCGGTGGCCAGGGTGGCATCGCGCTCGGTGCGCGGCTGCGCCGGCTGGGTGTGCCGACCATCATCGTGGAGCGCAACGCGAAGGCGGGCGACTCCTGGCGCAAGCGCTACAAGTCGCTGTGCCTGCACGACCCGGTCTGGTACGACCACCTGCCCTACATGCCCTTCCCCGACGACTGGCCGGTGTTCGCGCCCAAGGACAAGATCGGCGACTGGCTGGAGATGTACACGAAGATCATGGAACTGAACTACTGGAGTTCCACCCACGCGAAGAAAGCGCGCTTCGACGAAGCCACGCAGACATGGGAAGTGACCGTCGAACGCGAAGGCAAGCCGGTGGTGCTGCGGCCGAGACAACTGGTGTTCGCACTCGGCGTGTCGGGCTATCCGAACGTGCCGAAGATGGCGGGCGCCGAGAACTTCAAGGGCGACCAGCACCACTCCAGCCAGCATCCGGGGCCCGAGGCCTATGCCGGCAAGAAGTGCGTGGTGCTGGGCTCGAACAACTCGGCGCACGACATCTGCGCGGCCCTGTGGGAGCACGGCGCGGACGTGACGATGGTGCAGCGTTCGTCCACGCACATCGCGCCTTCGCAGTCGCTGATGGAGCTGGCGTTGGGTGGCCTGTATTCCGAGCAGGCGCTGAAGAACGGCATCGACCATCACAAGGGCGACCTGATCTTCGCCTCGGTGCCCTACAAGATCATGCACACCTTCCACATCCCGGTGTACGAGGAGATGAAGAAGCGCGAAGCGGACCTGTATTCAAGGCTGGAGAAGGCGGGCTTCCTGCTGGACTTCGGCGCCGACGGCTCGGGGTTGTTCATGAAGTACCTGCGGCGCGGCTCGGGCTACTACATCGACGTGGGCGCGTCGGAGCTGGTGGCCAACGGCAGCATCCACCTGAAGAGCGGCGTGAACATCGAGCGGGTGAACGAGCGCTCGGTCACGCTGACGGACGGCACCGAGCTGCCGGCCGACCTGCTGGTGTACGCCACCGGCTACGGCTCGATGAACGGCTGGCTGGCCGACCTGATCTCGCCCGAGACGGCCGACAAGGTCGGCAAGTGCTGGGGCCTGGGCTCCGACACGCCGAAGGACCCGGGGCCGTGGGAAGGCGAGCTGCGCAACATGTGGAAGCCGACGCAGGTCGACAACCTGTGGTTTCACGGCGGCAACCTGCACCAGTCGCGGCACTACTCGCAGTTTCTGGCGCTGCAGTTGAAGGCGCGCATGGAGGGGATCGATACGCCGGTCTACGAGCTGGCGGCGTCGCACCACACGCGCTGAGTCAGCGCCGGCCGCGCACGATCTGCGCGATGGCGGCGCGCGCCGCCGTCGCCTGCTTCACCGGCAGCAGCGGCCAGACGTGGATCATGCCGGCGGCCTCGTGCATCTCGACATGCACGCCCTGCGCCGCGGCGCGGTCGCGCAGGGCCCGGCAGTCCGCCAGCAGCAGATCACGCATTCCGATGAAGACGGTGAGCCGGCCCAGCCCCTGCAGCGCGCCGTGCAACGGGCTCAGGTGCGGCAGGGCCGGGTCTTCGTCGTCGCCGGCCCACCAGCGCCCCGCTTCCGCCAACCCGGAGCGGGCCAGCCACGGGTCGTCGGCTTCGAGCGCGGGAATGGCCGGGTTCGACACGGTGAGGTCGAGCCAGGGCGAGATGAGCGCGATGTCGCGCGGCTGCGGCAGGCCCAATGCGGCAAAGCCCTGCGCCAGTGCAAGCGCAAGGCCGCCGCCCGCCGAATCGCCCATCAGCACCAGTTGCCCAGGGTCGTGCGCGGCGGCCAGCGTGCGGTAGACCTCGTTCACCATCGCATAGGCCGGCCGGTAGGTGTGCTCGGGCGCGAGCGGAAAGACCGGCACATGCGCGGTGCAGCCGGTGGTTTCGACCAGTTCCGCCATCAGGCGCCAGTGGAAGGGCGAGACCTCCGCCACGTGCGCGCCGCCGTGCAGGTACAGGAGCTGCACCGATCCCGCGCCGGACAGCGGCGCCAGCGTGTAGCAATCGTGGCCATTCACCTGGCGCTTGCTGATCGCGCAGCGCCTGTGCACCGACGCAGGCGGCTCGGCGCTCGCGGTCTTGCGGTCGCGGGCCACGGCCGCAAGCAAGCCTTCGGCGCTTTCGAAGCGGCGACGGCGGCCCATGAGCTTGAGCAATGCAAGGAACAGGGGCCAGGGCAATGTCATGAAGGTTCCGCCGTGTTTTTGGGGTGGGTTCGTTATTCGATGAAGCGCCGCAGCCCTTCGAGGTCGATCACGGTGATGCCGCCGTATTCGATCCGCAGAAAACCCGCTTCCTTCAACCGGTTCAGCGCCGCATTGCAACGCTGGCGCGACACGCCCGACAGGTTCGCGATCTCTTCCTGCGAGGTCTGCAGATGCGGCTCGCTGCCCGGATGCAGCCACGGGTGGAACAGCCCCGCCAGCGCGCGCGCCACCTGGCTGTCCGCATCCAGCAGCCGGTGCGCCGCATAGTTGCCCATGAACCAGTGCAGCCGCTCGTTGATCTGCTGCAGCAGGAAGTGGTCGAAGCCGCGCTGCGTGCGGTGCAGCCACTCGAAGGTGTCCAGCGGCAGTTGCGCCACGCGGCTGGGCCGCAGCGCAATGATGTCGGCCGAGCGCGGCACCGCGCGCAGCAGCGTGCCTTCGCCGAACCAGCTTCCGACCGACAGGCCGCCGAAGGTCACCGAGCGGCCGTCACTGGAGGTGATTGACCACTTGAGCAGCCCTTCGAGCGTGCCGTACCAGTGCATCGGCGTGTCGCCGCGCCGGCACAGCGCGGCACCGGCGGCCACGTCGACTTCGCGCATCTCGTCGCGCACGCGTTCGCGCGCCGCTTCGTCGAGCAGCGGGAACCAGGCCGAGCCGTGCAGCAGTTGCGCAATCGTCAGCGATGCCGCCTGGATGGCCGGCTTCGTCGTGGGCATGGAATGAAAGCTCCTGAAGGGCGAGAAAGGGGCAAAGAAGAGGCGAGGAACGGGGCGCGCCGCGTAAACCCTGCCCCCAAATGTCGTCGCGATGACTGAGTGTGCCTGCGCCTTAAAAAAATAATACCGCGCCCCCCAATGAAAGACACCAGGAGCCCGGAATGTCGTCGAAGCGCAAAGTGATCGTGACCATCGCCCCCACCGGCGGCATGGCGCACAAGTCGCAGAACCCTCACCTGCCCACGCAGCCCGCCGAGATTGCCGCCGACGTGCTGCGCTGCTGGAACGCCGGCGCCAGCGTGGTGGCGATCCACGCGCGCCGGCCCGACGACGGCGCCACCTGCAATGCCGATGTGTACCGCGACATCAACAGCCGCATCCGCGCGGGCGGCAGCGACATCGTCATCAACAACTCCACCGGGGGTGGCGTGCACGGCGACATGGTCAAGCCGCTGGCCGGCGACCGCTGGGAAATTGCGTGGGAAGAGCGCATCAAGGGCATGGACGCCGGTGCCGAGATGTGCACGCTGGACGCGACCACGCTCAACCTGAGCTTCGAGGGCAAGCAGATCCTGATGGACACGCCGATCACGCGCGGGCGCGAGCTGGCCGCCGGCATGAAGGCGCGCGGCATCAAGCCCGAGTGGGAGGTGTTCAGCCCCACGCACATCCTGCAGGACGTGACCACGCTGGTCGGCGAAGGGCATGACGACGAGCCCTACTTCATCAACCTCGTGATGAACGTGCACCGCAACTTCCAGAACGCGATGCCGTATTCGCCGCGCAACCTGCAGATGATGGTCGACACGCTGCCCAAGGGCAGCATCTTCGGCGTGAGCGGCATCGGCATGTCGCAGCTCGAAGCCAACGTGGCGGCACTGCTGCTGGGCGGTCATGCGCGCGTGGGGCTGGAAGACAACCTGTACTTTCGCCACGGCGAGCTGGCCACCAACGTGCAGCTCACCGAGCGCATCGTGCGCGTGATCCGCGAGCTGGACATGGAAGTGGCCACGCCCGCCGAGGCGCGGCAGATGATGGGCCTGCCGCGCACGGGCTTGCCACGCCCTGAGTTCGCGCTGGGCTGATGCCGACAAGAGCAACGAACGGAGACAAGAGCACATGAACATTTCCCGCACCGCACTGGCCCTGGCGCTGGGCGCGGCCTTCACCGCGAGCGCCTGCGCCCAGGTGTCGGACGACGTGATCCGCATCGGCTTCATCAGCGACATGTCCGGCCTGTACCGCGACTACGACGGCCCGGCCGGCGCCGAGGCCATCCGCATGGCCATCGCCGACATGGGCGGCGCCATCGACGGCAAGAAGATCGAGCTGGTCACGGCCGACCACCAGAACAAGCCCGACATCGCGGCGGCCAAGGCGCGCGAATGGTTCGACGTGCAAAAGGTCGACATGCTGATCGGCGGCGTCAACTCGGGCGCGGCCATTGCCATGGCGGGCGTGGCGGCGGACAAGAAGAAGCCGTACTTCGTGGTGGGCTCAGGCGCGTCGAGCCTGACCAACGAATACTGCTCGCCCTACACGGTGCACTACGCCTACGACACGGTGGCGATGGCGCGCGGCACCGCGAGCGCGGTGGTCAAGGCCGGCGGCAAGAGCTGGTACTTCGTGGCAGCCGACTACGCCTTCGGCGCGGCGCTGCAGAGCGATGCGGTCAAGATCATCCAGGCCAATGGCGGCACGGTGGCGGGCTCGGTCAAGCATCCGCTGGGCGCGAGCGACTTCTCGTCGTTCATGCTGCAGGCGCAGAACTCGAAGGCGCAGGTGCTGGCGCTTGCCAACGCGGGCGGCGACACGGTCAACGCCATCAAGTCGGCGGCCGAGTTCGGCATCAACAAGAACATGAAGCTCGCGGGCATGATCATCACGATCAACGACGTGCATGCGCTGGGCCTGAAGACCTCGCAGGGCATGTACCTCACCGACAGCTGGTACTGGAACCAGAGCGCCGAGTCACGCACCTGGGCGCGCCGCTTCTTCGACAAGCACAAGCGCATGCCCTCGTCCTTCCACGCCGGCGACTACTCGGCCGCGCTGCAGTACCTGCAGGCGGTGAAGGCTGCTGGCAGCGACGATGCCGACAAGGTGATGGCGCAGTTGCGCAAGACGAAGTTCAACGACATGTTCGTCAAGGGCGGCTGGCTGCGCGACGACGGGTTGATGGTGCACGACATGCACCTGATGCGGGTGAAGACGCCGGCCGAGTCGAAGGAGCCGTGGGACTACTACAAGGTGGTCGAGCCGATTGCCGGCGAGGCCGCGTGGACCACCAGGGCCGAGAGCCGCTGCGCGCGGTGGAAGTCGTCATGAACGCCACTCTCACCACTACCGATGTGAAGCGCGTCGCCGTCGTCGGCACCGGCGTGATCGGCGCGAGCTGGGTCGCGTACTTCCTGGCGCACGGGCTCGACGTGAATGCGACCGATCCGTCGCCGGGCGCGGAAGAGCGTCTGCGCGAGGCGGTGGCGCAGCATTGGCCGACGCTGGAGCGCTTCGGCCTGTCCGAAGGCGCATCGGTCGATCGCCTGCGTTTTCACGACAGCCTGGAAGATGCCGTGTCGGTCGCCGACTTCGTGCAGGAGAACGGCCCCGAGCGCATGGATTTCAAGATCGACCTGTTCCGCCGCATGGACGCGGCGGCGCCGCCCGACACCATCCTGGCATCGAGTTCATCGGGCCTGGCGATCAGCGGCGTGCAGTCGGGCTGCGCGCATCCGCAGCGCGTGGTGCTGGGGCATCCGTTCAATCCGCCGCACCTGATTCCGCTGGTGGAAGTGATCGGCGGCGAGAAGACTTCGGCCGAGGTCAGCGAACGCACGATGGCGTTCTATGCGGCCATCGGCAAGCGGCCGATCCACGTGAAGCGCGAGGTCAAGGGGCACATCGCGAACCGCCTGCAGGCTGCCCTGTGGCGCGAGGCGTTCCATCTCGTCAACGAAGGCGTGGCGAGTGTGGCCGACATCGATACGGCCATCGCGCATGGGCCGGGTTTGCGATGGGCGGTGATGGGGCCGTTCATGAATCTGCATCTCTCGGGTGGTGCGGGTGGCATCGCACATGTGCTTGCTCACTTGGGTGGGCCGATCGAGGACTGGTGGAAAGACCTGGGGGCGCCGTCGATGACTGCCGAACTCAAGCAGCAGGTGGTGCAAGGCGTGGCTGAAGAACTTGGCACGCGCCGCACTGCTGAACTCGAAGCGGCACGCGACACCCTGCTGTTAGACCTGATTCGCGCGAAGGCTGATACCGGCAAGCTTGACTAGATGGCCCCCTGTTTTCTTGTTCGCCGCGTTGGGCGTTTCTGCGCTGCTGCTGTTCAGGGCGACGCTCACGCCGACACGGTGCTCTTTTTCACGAATGTCCCCCGCTTCGCTCCTCCTTTATTTCGCGAAAAAGAGCCCCGTATCGACGTGAGCGCTCAGAGCAGTCGTTGATCGGCTGCAAACGCAGAGCGTGTCCTGTGCGAATGACGCCAGGTGCTCCCCGCAGCGAAATAAAGGAGGAGCGAAGCGGGGGACATTCGCGGAGGGGAGCACCTGGCGTCATTCGCACACGCCCCGAACAAGAACGCCGCAGACAGTACTCCGTGGAACACTGAAATGACCGACTTCCTCCAAGACGAAACCCTGATCGCCCCACCCCGCACAGTGCGCATGGATTTCGACGACGGCTCCTTCGCACTGCGCTCGCCGATGGCGCTCAAGCCCTATGCGCGCTGCATCGGCGAGTGGATCGAACGCTGGGCCCGCGAAACGCCGGATGCACTGGCCTTCGCCGAACGCGACGACAGCGGCGAAGGCTGGCGCAAGCTCGACTACCGCGCGCTGCGCCGGGCGGTCGGTGCGGTGGCACAAGGCCTGCTCGACCTGAACCTGCCCGTGGGAAAACCGGTGGTGATCCTCTCGGACAACGCCATCGACCACGCAGTGCTGATGCTTGCGACCATGCACATCGGCCGTACCGCCTGCTCGCTGTCGAGCGCGTACTCGCGCATGGCCAAGGACCCATCGCGGCTGCACGGCATGCTGAAGGCGCTAGGGCCTTCGCTAATCTATGCATCGGATGCGAAGGTCTACGGCGGTGCACTCGCGGGTTGCGGTGTCGAGGCAGTCACCGTGTTCAGCCGCAACGCCGACGCGCATCCAGGTGCGCTGGCCTTCGACCGGTTGCTCTCGGCCAGGGAAACTCCGGCGGTGATGGAAGCCTTCGCGGCCATCCTGCCCGACACGCATGCCAAGTACCTGCTGACCTCCGGCTCCACCGGCAAGCCCAAGGTGGTGATCAACACGCACCGCATGCTGTGCGCCAACCAGCAGATGATGGCGCAGACCTGGCGCTTCCTGTCGCAGGAAAAACCGGTGCTGGTCGACTGGCTGCCCTGGAGCCACACCTTCGGCGCCAACCACAACCTGCACATGGTGCTGTGCCACGGCGGCGCGCTCTACATCGATGAAGGCCGGCCCGCGCCGGGCCTGATCGAGAAGACGGTGCGCAACCTGCGCGAGGTGAAACCCACGCTGCTGTTCAACGTGCCGCGTGGTTTCGACATGCTGCTGCCCTTTCTCGAAGCCGACGACGCGCTGGCCACCGAGGTGTTCTCGCGGCTGCGGCTGGCCTTCTATGCGGCGGCGGCGCTCGCGCCTTCCACGTGGCAACGGCTCGAAGCGGTGGCGCAGCGCGTGCGGCCAACGCGGCCACTGTGGCTCACGACTTCGTGGGGCGCGACCGAGACTTCGCCCGCCATCACCTCCGCGCACTGGAAGCTCGACGGTGCCGGCTGCATCGGTGCGCCGCTGCCGGGGCTGGAGATCAAGTTCGTGCCCAACGGCGAGAAGCTGGAGATGCGCGTGAAGGGCGTGTCGGTGTTCCCCGGCTACCGCGACGCACCACGTGAAACCGCCGAGGCCTTCGACGAAGAGGGCTACTACCGCATCGGTGACGCCGGCTTTCTCGCGAACCCTGCGGAACCGACGCACGGCGTGATCTTCAACGGCCGTGTGGCCGAAGACTTCAAGCTGTCGACCGGCACCTGGGTGTCGGTGGGCACGCTGCGCGTGAAGCTGGTGTCGCTGCTCGCGCCGCATGTGCAGGACGTGGTGCTGACGGGCCATGACCGCGACGAGATCGGCATGCTGGTGTTCGCCAGCCCGCAAGGGACCGCGCTGTCGCCCGAAGCGATGGGCACGCGCATCGCGGAGGTGCTGCGTGCGCTGCGCGACGAAGGCGCAGGCTCGTCGCAATGCCCGGCCTGCGCGCTGGTGCTGGCCGAACCGCCGAGCCTGGACGCGGGCGAGATCACCGACAAGGGCTACATCAACCAGCGCGCGGTGCTGACGCGGCGCGCGGCCGAGGTGACGCGGCTGCATGCGCGCACACCTGGCGACGCGCAGGTGGTGCGGCTGCGCGGCTGAAGCTTGCCGCCTCAGGACGGCTGTTCGAACAGGGTCAGCAAGGTGTTCTTAAGCCACAGGTGCAGCGCGGAGGTCTCGTGCCGCTGGTGCCAGAACAGCTCGATGATGCGCGGCGGCGCTTCGAGCGGAACGGGCATCTTGCGCAGGCCGGTCAGCCGAGGTGGCTCGAAGCGCTCGGTCCATGGCAGCACCGCGATCAGGTCGGAGCGGCGCACCACTTCGTAAGCCGCGCTGTAGTGGTTCACGGTCGCGACCAGGTTGCGCTGCAGTCCGCGGCTGTGCAGGAAGAGGTCGTAGGTCGGCGTGGTCTTGCCGACCAGGCTCACGTCGACATGGCGCGCGGCCAGGAATTTCTTCAGCGGAATCTTCTGCAGGCGCGCCAGCGGATGCCCGGTGCGCATGAGGCAGACGAAGTCGGGTGACCACAGCGCCCTCGACTTGAGGAACGCCGGCCGCTGCACTTCCTCGTTGTAGACGCTGATCGCAAAGTCGGCCTTGTTGTCTGCCAGCACCTTGCCGAAGTCCACCAGCGTGTTGGGAATGGCGTGGATCTGCATCGACGGCGCCGCCTTGCTCAGCTTGCTGGCCAGGCGGGGCACCACGATGCTCGAGACGTAGTCGGACATGGCGATGCTCAGGCTGGCGGTGCTGCGCAGGGCGTCGAAGCTCTCGACATCCAGCGTGTTGCGAATCGCATGCAGCGACTGCGAGAGCGGCTCCCACAGGTCGATGGCCCGCCGCGTCGGGTTGACGCCCGCGCCGCTGCGCACGAACAGCGGGTCGTCGAAGGTCTCGCGCAAACGCCGCAGCGCATTGCTGACCGTGGGCTGGGTCAAAGACAGCTTGCGGGCTGCGCGGGTGACGTTGCCCTCGGTCATGAGGGCCTCGAACACCTTCAGCAGGTTGAGGTCAGCGGTGCGGTAGGTCATTCACGGCCTCTATAAACACAATCACCCGTATAAATTTGTCGTTATATCCGGTCGATCCTACGATCTGGCGCGTCGTTCAGTTACCTCTTTTTTCGTAGCCTGTCGTCGAAGGAATCCCCATGACCATGCTGTCGGCCCGCATCGAGCGCCTGCCCTTCTCCGGCTTTCATCGCCGGCTGCTGCTGATGGGAGGACTTGGCTACACCTTCGATGCGATGGACGCGGCGGTGATCGCCTTCGTGCTGCCGGTGCTGCGCACCGAATGGGGGCTGAGCAGCGTGCAGATCGGTGTGCTGGCCAGCGCGAACTTCATCGGCTTTTTCTTCGGCGCACTGGCGGCCGGCTCCTTCGGCGACCTGATCGGGCGGCGCAAGGTGATGATGTCGGCGCTGGCGATCTACTGCGTGGCCTCGCTCTTCAGCGGCATGGTCAACGAGTGGACACTCTTCCTGGCGTTGCGCATCGTGGCCGGCTTTGGCGCCGGCGCCGAGAGCGCGATCATCGCGCCCTACCTGTCGGAGTTCGTGGCGCGCCGCTACCGGGGCACCTTCACCGGGGCGCTGGCCGGCTTCTTCTCGTTCGGCTTCGTCGCTGCCGCCTTGCTGGGCTACTTCATCGTGCCGGCGTTTGCCGAGGGCTGGCGCATCGTCATCTTCATCACGGCCACGCCCGTGGTGCTGCTGCTGTGGTGGCGCCGTGCTTTGCCGGAGTCGCCGCGCTGGCTCGAAAGCCAGGGTCGGCAGGCCGAGGCCACGGCGATCATGGATGCGATGGAGGCCGACCACGTGCGGCGCGGCCACACGCTGCCCGTGCTCAACGCCGAGGACATCGCCGCGCCGCCGCCCAGCAACAGCCGGGGCAGCCTGCTGAAGAACTACGCCACGCTGGTCTCCAGCAAGCTCATCCGCATCAGCAGCATGACGTGGCTGATGTGGCTGTCGATCACCTTCAGCTACTACTCGTTCTTCACCTGGATCCCGAGCCTGCTGATCCAGAACGGCATGACGATCACCAAGAGCTTCGGCTATTCGCTGGTGATCTACATCGCGCAGATTCCCGGCTACTTCTCGGCCGCATGGTTCAACGAACGCATCGGCCGGCAGGCCACCATCGTGAGCTACATGCTGTTGGGCGGCCTCTCGGCGCTGGGGCTGGCCTTCACGCACAGCGACAACCAGATCATGCTGGCCGGCGTGCTGCTGTCCTTCTTCATGAACGGCACGTACGCGGGTGTCTACGCCTACACGCCCGAGGTGTTTCCGACGCAGGTGCGCGCGACCGGCTCCGGCCTGGCGTCGGCCATCGGGCGCATCGGCGGCATCACCGCGCCCATTCTGGTCGGCTTCGTCTATCCGTCGCTGGGCTTCGCGGGCGTGTTCGGCATGACGACGGCGGTGCTGCTGCTGGGCGCGGCGGCCGTCACCTTCATGGGCATCCAGACGCGGGGGCGTTCGCTCGAAGACATCGCCGCCACCGAACTTTCCTGAAACCTGTCATCCATGTTGCCCACCTCTTCCATTACCGAATCGCTGCTCGCCGTGGCACAGGCCCACGCCGACACGCAGCAGCCGCAAGCCACCTTCGATGCGATCAACGCAGCGGTGGCGGCAACGATCGGCCACCGGCTGTTCACCATCCTGGTTCATCACCGCGCGGCGCGCGAGTCAGAGCGCGTCTACACCAACATGCGCGAGGCCTATCCGGTGGGCGGGCGCAAGCCCATCACCGATTCGCCGTGGATGCAGCAAGTGATGCAACAAGGCCTGCCCTACATCGGCCGCAATGCCGACGACCTGCGCGACGTGTTCTACGACCACGAACTCATCGTGTCGCTGGGTTGCCGCAGCGTGCTGAACATTCCGCTGCGCTGGCAGGGCCAGACGCTGGGCACGCTGAACATGCTGCATGAAGAAAACTGGTACGGCACCGGGCACGTCGAGCTTGCGCGCGTGTTCGCGCAACTGGCGGTGCCGGCCGTGATGGCGCAACAAGCTCAGGAGTCCACGACATGACGAACACCGTACTTTTCAGGAACGCCAACCTGCTCGACCCGCTGCGCAACGAGCTGCTGGAGGGGCACGACATCCTGGTCGAACAGGGCGTGGTGCGCGAGGTCTCCGACAAGCCGCTTCACAGCAAGACGGCGCGGGTCATCGACGTGAAGGGCAAGACGGTGATGCCGGGCCTGATCGACCTGCACGTGCACGTGATCGCGGTGGAGCTGAACCTCTCGCGGCAGGTGCACATGCCCAATGTGCTCATCACGCTGCGCAGCGTGCCCATGATGCGCGGCATGCTGCGGCGCGGGTTCACCACGGTGCGCGACGCGGGCGGCGCGGGGTTCGCGTTCAAGCAGGCGATCGACGCCGGGCTCGCGCAGGGGCCACGGTTGTTCGTCTCGGGGCGCGCGCTGAGCCAGACCGGTGGCCACGGCGACATGCGGGCCCGCTCCGACTTTCTCGATGCGGGCGCGACCTGCTCGACCTGCGTGCGGGTCGGTGCGCTGGCGCGCGTGGTCGACGGTGTCGATGCGGTGCGCAGGGCCGTGCGCGAAGAGCTGCAGATGGGCGCGGACCAGATCAAGATCATGGCCTCCGGCGGCGTGGCGTCGCCCACCGACCCGGTGGGCGCCTTCGGCTACAGCGAGGATGAAATCCGCGCCATCGTGGCGGAGGCCGAGGCGCGCGGCACCTATGTGATGGCACACGCCTACACAGCAGCCGCCATCGCACGGGCCGTGCGCTGCGGCGTGCGCACCATCGAGCACGGCAACCTCGTGGACGAACCCACGGCGGCGCTGATGGCGCAACTGGGCGCCTACGCGGTGCCGACGCTGGTCACCTACGACGCGCTGGCCAACGAAGGCGAAAGCTACGGCCTGCCCAAGGAAAGCGTGGCCAAGGTGGCCGATGTGCGCGAGGCCGGCCTGCGCTCGCTGCAGATCTACAAGGCGGCCGGCGTGAAGATGGGCTTCGGCTCCGACCTGCTGGGCGAATCGCAGCGACTGCAGAGCGACGAGTTCCGCCTGCGCGCCGAAGTGCTATCGCCCGCCGAGGCCATCGCCAGCGCCACCACGGTCGGCGCCGAGGTACTGGGCATGTCCGATCGCCTCGGCCGGCTCGTGCCCGGCGCGCTGGCCGACATCCTGGTGGTCGACGGCAATCCGCTGCGCGATGTCGCCTGCCTGCTGGGCCAGGGCGAGCGCATCCCGCTGGTCATGAAGGAAGGCGTGGTCCAGTTCGACGAACTGGGGTGAGGCGCTTCGGCGCGCTCAGGGCTGCGGCAGCCACTCGCGCCACAACTGCAGCGCCTTGGCCTGGTAGCGCCGCGTCGCCACCAGCAGCGCGGCGCGTGGCTCGGGGGACATGAGTTCGGCCGGCAGCAGCGGATCGCGGATCAGGTGCGCGATGACGGCGCGCCCCAGCAACAGCGACTCTCGCACGGCCACTTCCAGCGGCTGGGTGCGCAGCCGCTTCTCGCTGCGCTCGAGCCCCGTCTGCAGTCGCTTGTAGTCGGCCGCCAGCGTGCGCACGTTCCACAGCTTGCGTGAGGCGGCCTGCGCCGCATCGTCCAGGTCGGCCAGCCGGAACACCAGCGCCTGCGGCGACAGGCCCAGCGCTTCGAGCTGCGTGCGTTCGGCCGCGAGCCCGCCCGCGAGGTTGTCGGGCCGGATGTGCAGGCGCTCGCGCAGCGGGGCAAAGCCGCGCAAGGTGAGCGCCAGGCTGTGGTGGCGCCAGGCCGTCTTTTCGGTGCGCGGCACGCTGGCGTCGTGCACGGCGAGCCAGTCGCCCTGCCATGCGATGGCCTGCGCCTGTTTGTGCTGCCAGTCGTCGACCGCGCGCGACAAGGCCGGCCCCGCGCGATTGAGGCGGTAGCTGCCGCGCTCGCCGCGCCCGATCTTGCCGTCGCTTGCCAGGCGCGTCAGCCCCACGCGAAGCGTGGTCTCGCCGATGCCCATGAGCGCCCCGGCCCGGCACAGGGCTTGCGAAGTCAGCGTGTCGCCGTGGGCCACCAGGAGGTCGAGGATCAGGTCCGACGCGCTCGGGACATCGACCGGAACATTACATATTTTGTCCATGTTTGCGTAATTGTGAAATATTTCCTACGATGGCCATGAACGATTGAACGTGTAATTTTGCCCCGAAAGGACCTCCTCATGGTCTCCCCCTATGTGAACTACGACGTGGACGGCACGGTCTGCACCATCACGCTGAACCGGCCCGACAAGCGCAATGCGGTCGACGGCACCGTGGCCGCCGGGCTGCGCGAAGCCTTCGAGCGCTTCGAGGCCGATGACGCCTTGCGCGTGGCGGTGCTGACCGGCGCGGGCGGCAACTTCTGCGCGGGCGCCGACCTCACCGCCGTGGGCGACCCCGCGCGCCGCAACGAACTCGACCGCGAAGGCGGCGGCAGCGGGCCGATGGGGCCGACGCGCATGGCGCTGTCGAAGCCACTGATTGCGGCAGTGAACGGCTATGCGGTGGCGGGCGGGCTCGAACTCGCATTGCTGGCCGACATGCGCGTGGCCGACGACGACGCCGTGCTCGGCGTGTTCTGCCGCCGCTGGGGCGTGCCGCTGATCGACGGCGGCACGGTGCGCCTGCCGCGCATCGTGGGCATGGGGCGCGCGCTCGACATGATCCTCACGGGCCGGCCGGTCGGTGCCGCAGAAGCGCTGGCGATGGGACTGGTCAACCGCGTCACGCCGCCCGGCGGTGCGCTCGCGGCCGCGCAGGAACTGGCGCGCCAGATCGCCGCCTTCCCGCAGCAATGCATGCTGACCGACCGCCAGTCCGCCTACGGGCAATGGGACCTGCCGCTGGCCGAGGCCCTGCGCCGCGAAGGCGCACAGGGCGTGCCGATCGTCTTTGCCGAGGGCGAAGCGGGTGCCGCGCGCTTCGCCGGCGGGGCCGGGCGTCATGGCGAGTTCAAGCGCTGAGCCGCGCACGCCATCCATAGAAACGACAGGAGAAACACCGTGCCTTCCACACCATCCGCCACCCTGCCTGCACGTGGCCCCACCTACCTCGACCTGATCCGCCGCGGCGCACTGCAGCACGGCCCGCGCACGGCCATCGTGTTCGGCGACAAGACGCTGACCTTCACCGAAGTCGACCGCCTGAGCAGCCAGCTTGCGCACGCACTGCACGCGGCCGGCGCGGTGCCGCACACGCGCGTGGCGCTGCTGCTGAACAACGGCCTGCACAGCGTGCCGCTGGACTTCGCCTGCGTGAAGGCCGGCATCAACCGCGTGCCGCTGAACTCGCGGCTGTCGCTGGCGGAACACGCGCGCATGCTCGCGGAAACCGGCAGCACGCACCTGGTGTTCGGCCCCGACCTTGCCGAGCGCGCAGCCGCCTTGCGCGAGGCCGTGCCCACGCTGGTGTGCATGGGGATGGGCGCGGCCCTTGCCGGCGCCGCCGATCTGCTCGCACAGGCCGCGTCATGCCCTGCTGATGCGCCCGCCTTCACGCCTTCGCACGACGACGTGGTGCTGACGCTGTTCACCTCGGGCACCACCGGCACGTTGAAAGCGGCGCAGCACACGCAGGCTTCTTACGCCGCGATCTGCCGCAACGTGCTGCTGAACCTGCTGCCCGCCACGCCCGACGACGCGATGCTGCACGCGGCCTCGCTGATCCATGCCAGCGGCGTGTTCGTACTGCCCTTCTGGCTGCGCGGCGGGCGCACGGTCATCCTGCCGGGCTTCGAGCCTGGCCTGTTCCTGCGCACGCTGCAGGCCCAGCGCATCACCGCCATCAACCTGGTGCCGACGATGCTGCAGATGCTGTTCGAGCTTCCCGACATCGGCGACACCGATGTGTCGGCCCTGCGCTACGTGATCTACGGCGCCTCGCCGATGCCGCGCGCGGTGATCCAGCGCGCGATGGCGGCCTGGGGTCGGCACCGCTTCTGGCAGTACTACGGCCAGACCGAGGTGCCGCTGTGCCTGGCGGTGCTGCGGCCCGAAGACCACACCGACGACCTGCTCGACACCTGCGGCCAGCCGGCGCTCGACATCGAGATGCGGCTGATCGACGAAGCGGGCAACGACGTGCCGCCGGGCACGCCGGGCGAGATCGCTGTGCGCGCGCCCTCTGCCGTGGCGGGCTACTACAACGCGGCCGCGCTCAATGCCGAGACCTTTGTCGAAGGCGGCTGGGTGCGCACGCGCGACGTGGGCGTGTTCGACGAACGCGGCTTCCTGCACCTGAAGGACCGCACCTCGGACATGATCATCAGCGGCGGCTACAACGTCTATCCGCGCGAGGTCGAGAACGCATTGATGACGCACGGGGCAGTGCGCGAATGCGCGGTGATCGGGCTGCCGCACGAGAAGTGGGTCGAGATCGTCACCGCCGTCGTGGTGCTGCGCGCCGGGCAGCAAGTGAACGAGGCCGAGTTGATCGCGCATGTGGCGGACCAGCTCGCGTCTTACAAGAAGCCGCAGCGCGTGCTGTTCGCGCAGGAGATTCCGAAGACGGCCGTGGGCAAGCTCAACCGCAGGCAGTTGCGCGAGAGCCTGCGCGACTGACGACTGGCCTGATCAAGCCCCGCGCCGCCTAAGTGCAGTGCGCAGCGCCTTCGCGAAACGTGGGTCGGCCATGGCGCCCACGTTGAAGCGCGACCAGCGCGACACCTGTGTCGAGTCGACGCTGAAGATGCGCCCCGGCGCCATCACGATCTTGCGCGGCAGCAGCTCGCGGGCGAAGGCCAGCGAGTCGTCCACCCCCGGCAGCGCGGCCCAGATGTAGAGCGACTGCGGGCTGCGCGCAAAGACCTCGGCATCCACCGTGTCGAACAGCTTGAGCGCGTTGCGCGTGGCTTCACCGAGCCGGTTCTGCAGGCGGTTCAGGTGCCGCTGGTAGTGCCCTTCGCTGAGGATCACGTCGACCGTGCGCTCGCTGTACTCCGAGCTGCTCACGTGGATCAGCGCCTTCAGGTCCGCAAGGTCGCTCGCCAGGTCGGCCCCGCAGGCGATGAAGCCCACGCGCAGCGCGGCCGAGAACGACTTCGAGAAGCTGCCGATGTAGATGGTGCGCTCCAGCTGGTCCAGCGCCGAGAGCCGCGGCAAGGCCGTGGGCTTGAAATCGGCCAGCGGGTCGTTCTCGACGATCAGCAGGTCGTACTTCTGCGCGAGCTGCAACACGCGAAACGCCTTGGCCGGCGAGATGTCGGAGCCCGTGGGGTTGTGCGCCAGCGACTGCGTGAAAAAGAGGCGCGGCCGCTCGGCAATCAGCAACTGCTCCAGCACGTCGAGGTCGGGGCCATCGGCCAGGCGGGGCACGGCCAGCATCTGCGCGCCCGCGAGCTTGAGCTTGCCGAACAACGGGTAGTAGCCGGGGTCGTCCACCAGCACCTTGCCGCCGGGCGGCACGAAGTAGCGGATGACGATGTCCATGGCCTCGTTGGCGCCGTGCGTCAGCACGATCTGCCGCGGCTCGGCGCCGATGCCGAAGTCGGCGAGCTTGCGCACGAGGTGGTCGCGCAGCGGCGCATAGCCGAAGCGGCTGCCATAGCGGAACAACGCGCCGAGCCCGGTGCGCACCACCTTCGGGTGGTACTTGTCCAGCCGCACGTCGGCCAGCCATTCGACCGGCGGAAAGCCGTCGCCCACGGCGATGGCGTCGGGCTGCGTCTTCAGTTGTTCACGCATGAGCCACACGATGTCCATGGCGCGGCCGAGGCTGCCGGCGTCTTCTTCCGCCGGCCTGGCGGCCTGCTTCTGCGGCAGCACGAAGTAGCCCGAACCACGGCGCGGCTCCACCAGCCCGCGCGACACCAGCAGCTCGAAGGCGGCGACGACGGTGTTCTTGGCGTAGTGGTGCAGTTGCGCGAGTTCGCGCAGCGAAGGCAGCTTGTCGCCGGCCTTGTAGGCGCCGCTGGCGATCTGGCGCGCGAGGGTGTCGGCGAGCGAATCGGCGATGGTGGTCATGGGCCGGGACTGTGACACAGCGCCCTGCCCTCGCGCACCACTGTCCGCACTGTCCCGCCAAACTGTGCCTTCCGCCGGCGGTACAGCCGACCTAAATTGCCTGCTCCCGAATTCATCTTCCGAAGAGACAAGCAACGATGGTCGCCGATTCCCGCATTCCCAACTTCCGCGCACTCACGCCCGCGCAGCGCTTCGCCCACATCGCGCAGGCTGCATCGCTCACCGACGACGAGGTGGCGCTGCTCGCCCAGCCCGGCGCATTGAGCGTGGACCGCGCCAACGGCATGGTCGAGAACGTGATCGGCACCTTCGAGCTGCCGCTGGGCGTGGCCGGCAACTTCACCGTCAACGGGCGCGACTACCTCGTGCCGATGGCGGTGGAAGAACCTTCGGTGGTGGCCGCTGCATCGTTCATGGCCAAGCTGGCGCGCGAGGGCGGCGGCTTCGAGGCATCGAGCACCGGGCCGCTGATGCGCGCGCAGGTGCAGGTGATCGGCATCACCGATCCGTACGGCGCGCGGCTCGCCTTGCTGCGTGCGCGCGACGAGATCCTGGCCGTGGCGAACAGCCGCGACAAGGTGCTGATCGGCCTGGGCGGTGGTTGCCGCGACATCGAGGTGCATGTGTTCGGCGACACGCCGCGCGGCGCGATGGTGGTGATGCACCTCGTCGTCGACGTGCGCGACGCGATGGGCGCGAACACCGTCAACACCATGGCCGAGGCGGTGTCGCCGCTGGTCGAGAAGCTCACGGGCGGCACGGTGCGCCTGCGCATTTTGTCGAACCTGGCCGACCTGCGGCTGGCGCGCGCGCGCGTGCGGCTTGCACCGTCCGTGCTGGCCACGCGCGAGCGCAGCGGCGAAGAAGTGGTCGAAGGCGTGATCGATGCGTACACCTTCGCCGCCATCGACCCCTACCGCGCGGCGACGCATAACAAGGGCATCATGAACGGCGTCGATCCGGTGATCGTCGCGACCGGCAACGACTGGCGCGCGGTGGAAGCCGGCGCGCATGCCTACGCCTGCCGCAGCGGGCGCTACACCTCGCTGACCACGTGGGAGAAAGACACGAGCGGCGCGCTGGTCGGCACCATCGAGATGCCGATGCCGGTGGGGCTGGTCGGCGGTGCGACGAAGACGCATCCGCTCGCGCGGCTCGCCTTGAAGATCCTCGACGTGAAGTCGGCGCAGGAGCTTGGCGAAGTCGCGGTGGCCGTGGGCCTCGCGCAGAACCTCGGCGCCCTGCGCGCGCTCGCCACCGAAGGCATCCAGCGCGGCCACATGGCGCTGCATGCCCGCAACATCGCACTGGTCGCGGGTGCCACGGGCGACGAGATCGACAGCGTCGCCAAGCAGATGGCGGCAGAGCACGACGTGCGCACCGACCGCGCCGTGGCACTGCTCGAAGCACTGCGCAAGAAGTAGGCAGGCGCACAACGGACCGCGGCCGAAACCGCGGCGGCCACGCAGGGTGGCCGTCACACAACCACAGACGGAGACAACGACAAATGAATGCAGACAGTGCAACGCCCGCCCGTTGGCGGCTGGTGGAGATATGGGGCGACACCGCCGACCTGGGCCACCTCGCGTGGTCGATCGTCATCGGTGTCGCGGTGAGCCTCACCGGCTACCTCGTGGCGAGCCGCGTGCTTGCCAGCGTGGTGAGCACGCCCGAGCTGGCGCGTGCCTACGCCATGCTCGCCGGTCTCGGCGGCTGCGTGGTGTCGGGCCTGATCTGCGCGAAGCTCTTCGCGCCGAAGCGCGAGGTGGTCGAAGGCACGGACCCCGATCCGCGCTGGCGCGAAGAAGTGCTGGCCGAACTGGCCGGCGAGCACGGCGACCTGGGCTCGGTGGACGACCTGCCGCCGTCGGTGGTGCGCGAGATGAAGGAACTGGAAATCTACGACCTGTTCGCGTCGTACAAGCCCCAGGCTCGCAGTACTGAAGGAGCCGCATCGTGATCGAAGCCGCCCTCCTCAACCAGATCCTCGTCGCCACCGGCATGGGCCTCGTGGGTGCCGTCGTGTTCGCGGCCATCGGCCTCGTCTCGGGCACCGACGAAACCACCACGCTCGCGCCGCTCACGCTGCTGGTGGTGCTGCTCGGCGTGCCGCCCGAAGGCGTGTTCACCTTCTTCCTGGCGGCGGCCGTGGCCAAGCACATGACGCATGCGGTGCCCACCGCGCTGCTCGGCATTCCGGGCGACACCATGGCCACGCCGCTGCTGCAGGACGCGAACGTGCTGCGCAACCTGGGCGTGCCGCACATCGCGCTGCGCAAGATGGTGTCGGGCGCGATCATCGCGGCGTTTCTCGCGGTGCCGCTGGCCGTGCTGTTCGCGGTGCTGCTGGCGCCGTATGGCGCGGCCATCACCAAGGCGGCGCCGTGGATCTTCGTGGTGGCTGCCGTGGCCATCGCCTATTTTTCGAGCGGGCGCTGGGCCTCGGTGGCCACGCTGGTGCCGTTCGTGATGGTCATCGTCGCGCTGCAGGCGCTCACCGGCAAGTACGGCGTGAAGCTCAGCATCAGCTACTTCCTGGGCATTGCCATCGGGCCGCTGGTGGCTGATTTGTTCTCGGTGATCTCGCCCGCCGCGCGTGCGCGCATGAAGCGCGACAAGGTCCGCACCTTCTCGCTCGCGCCCGACGTGAAGGGCTGGACGGGCTACTTCCCGAATCCGTTCAAGGTGCTCGACCGCACGCAGGTGAAGTGGACCGTTGCGACCGCCACGATCTCCAGCGCCACCTTCGTGTTCAGCCCGGTCGCGATGACGGTGGTGCTGGGCGAGTTGGTCGGCTCGCGCATCAAGCACGCATACCACCGGCTCACCACCACGCTGGCCGCGCGCAACGGTGTGACCGAGGCGACCTACATCGCCGAGGCGCTGATTCCGCTGATCGCCATCGGCCTGCCGTTGAGCCCGGTGGCCGCCGGGCCGGCGGCGCCGCTGTTCAATGCGCCGCCGGTATTCACCATCGACTCGGCCACGGGCCAGACCCACAACCTGCACAACCTGCTGAACCACTGGGAGTTCCTGGGCTACGGCATGCTGGCGGTGGTGCTTGCTGCGTTGGTGGCCTATCCGTTCACGATGAACTTCGCGCGCCGTGCTGCGCTGTTCGTCTCGCGCAAGGTGAGCCACGAAGCGATCATCGCGACCTTCGTTGGCCTGATCGTGGTGATCAGCGTGTGGGAAGGGCAGTTGCTCGGCCTGCTGGTGATCCTGACGATGGGGCTGCTAGGCGGGCTGCTGTCGCGTGCCATCGGGTTCAACACGGGCGTGCAGTTCATGGGCTACTACACGGCGGTGCTGACTGTGCCTGCGGTGATCAAGGCTTTTTCGTAGTCGTACTTTTGCTGAGCCTGCCGCTTGGGAGTGCTGCTGTTCAGGGCGGCACTCCCGCCGACACGGGGCTCTTTTTCGCGAATGTCCCCCGCTTCGCTCCTCCTTTATTTCGCGAAAAAGAGCCCCGTATCGACGTGAGCGCTCAGAGCAGTCGTTGATCGGCTGCACACCAGCAGCGTGTCCCTGTGCGAATGGCACCAGGTGCTCCCCGCAGCGAAATAAAGGAGGAGCGAAGCGGGGGACATTCGCGGAGGGGAGCACCTGGTGTCATTCGCACTCGCCCTGAACCTATCGGCGTTCAGCGCGCGGAGGCTGGCGGCGTGCGCTGCTTCCCGGGCACCGGCTTCTCAGGCTTGCCACCGCCGAACAGCTTTTCCACCTGCTGCCCCACGCGCGCGCCGATGGCGGTGCCCACGCCCGGCAGCACCGCGCTGCCGATGGCCGCGCCTGTGAGTGCCGCGCCGGTCAGCGACAGCTCGGGGTCACTCACCGTGCCGCCGATCTTGAGCGGCACGCCGACCACGCCATCGACGAGATCGACCGCCACCTCACCGTCCAGCTTGCGGTTGAACAGGCGCAGGTTGCCGCTTGCGGTGAGCACGCCCGAGCGCGCCTTGAGGTTGCTGTACTGCATCACCACGCCGTCGGCGGTGCCCTGGGTGTCGAGCGTGCCGGTGAGTTCGTCCAGCGCCGTGCGGCCGCCTCGGCTGATGCCGGCAGTGGTCACGGCCTTGGCAATGTCCAGCTTGGTGAGCGTGGCGGGCTGGACCGAGAAGGTGGTGCGGGTGTGCAGGCTGCGCACCAGCGCGGCCACGTCGTCGGCCTCGGCCACCAGCGTGGAACGGCCCGAGACCTTGCCGGCCAGCGAACTGCGGCGGTCGAAGGCCTGCAGCAGGCTTTCGATGTCGACCTGCCGGGGTTCGAGTTCGGCCGACACGCGCAGCTTGCCGTTGGCCAGCGTCTCGAAGCGCGTGACGCCATTGCCGGTGCCGCCGCCTGCGTCGATGCGGGTGCGCCAGCGGTCCTGCCCGGCTTCGCGGTCCAGCCGCAGGCGCGTCGGGGTCGATACGCCGGCGCGCTCGATGCGGGCCTGGCGCGGGCGCCATCCGGGGTCGAAGGTGACTTCACCGTCGTAGGCCAGTGCGATGTCGCGCCGGTCGATCCAGACCACGTCGCGCCAGCGCACCCGCTCCACGGGAACGGGCGCCAGCGTCCAGGGCGCGGGCAGCGCGACGGCATCGCCGCCCTCAGCCGGCTTGGGGCCCTTGCCGCGGAAGGCTTGCACCGAGGCGCGCGGCAACACCAGGCTGTCGATCTCGACGTCGTCGACGGCAATGACGCGGTGCAGCAGCGGCGCCAGCTTCAGTTGCAGGCTGAGCCGGCGCAAGGTGATCGGGCGGGGCTGGTCGGTGGCGATGTCGGTCAGCACCAGCGCGGGCACCGGCAGCAGCGACCAGCGGGCGCCGCCGATCTTCAGCGCCGTGCCGAAGCGCTTTTCAAACGCGGCGGAAATCTGCGTGGCCACTTCGGCGTCGGTGGGCAGCTTCGCGCGCACGACCAGCACCAGCACGCCAACCCCCAGCAGCAGCACGGCGGCGATGCCGATGAGCCAATGACGGAGGGGGCGCTTCATCGATCCAAGTTAACACGCAAAGGCGACTGCCAATGTCAGCCGCCGTCGCTATAGTTTCCCGACACCCTGTACCGGAAAGAACCGAATGCGTATCTGGAAAAAAGAAATCACCGTCGAAGAACTGACCCGCAACCACGTCGGCACCGCCGTCGCCACGCTGGGCATGGAGTTCCTGGAGGTGGGCGACGACTTCATCCGCGCCCGCGTGCCGGTCGACGAACGCACCCGCCAGCCCTACGGCATCCTGCACGGCGGTGTGTCGGTGGTGCTGGCCGAAACGCTGGGCTCCTGCGGCGCCCACTACTCGGCCCCCGAAGGCGACCGCGCCGTGGGCCTGGACATCAACGCCAACCACATCCGCTCGGTCACCAGCGGCTGGGTCATCGGCACCGCCCGGCCGGTGCACCGGGGGCGCACCACGCAGGTCTGGCAGATCGACCTGACAAACGAGGCGGGCGAGCTGACCTGCGTGTCGCGGATCACGATGGCGGTGCTGCAGCCGCGCTGAACGCACCTTCTCTTTTTACGGGCGTGGGCAACTGTTCAGGCGCTGCACCTGCCTGACCATGCGGCCGGTGCTCTCGGCAAGGCAGATGTTCCGCGCCGTGGGCTCCATGGAGCCGCCACCCCATTCCCGTGCCGCGCTCTTCGCGCAAGTCCGGTCGCGAGCGACCTTCCAGCGTTCGACCTTGGCGTCGATCGCGCCCTTGCACCCGGGGCGTTCGCGCGCCTTGTCCGCCATCACGCGATCGAGCTTCAGTTCAGCCGCCACGACATCGCGGTAGGCGCAGAAGTACATGCTCTGCTGGTCGGCCGCGCAATCTGCGGTCAGGCGGCGCAGTTCCTCCTCGGGAAGCTGGCTGCGCCGGGACAGTGCGGACAGGACTTCTTGAGCGGAAGGCGTCTCGACGGGCTTTTCGGAAGGCTGCGCGAGCGCCGAAGCGCAAAAGCTCATGGCGGCGAACCACAAGCACGCCGCAATACGTCCTGTGTTCACCGGGAAGGCGCGACCGGTTGAAACGGCATCACCTCTTCACGGCGCCGGTTCACGAGGCCGGAAGACCTGACCGCCCGTCCTCTGCGACCACTGGCATCTCTGGGATGAATGAAAACGTGATTTGTCATGTTCGTCGCCACATCCGCGTTGCTGCCGCGATCCGCGGCGTCGAGGGTTCTGCGCGCACCGGTCGGGCCCGCGTTGAAAGTAAAACTCACCAATGCGTCGAACTGCTCCTGCGTGAGCGGATGACGGGTCACGCGTCGCCGCACCGTCTCTTCGGCCGAGGCGACCCTGGAGGCCAGTGAAACATCCACTTGAGCGACCGTGACGGTGCGTCCCAGTTCTTCGGCGGTGCATCCGCCAAGGTGAGCCAGCGTGCCGGCACCGAAGGTGCAGTTGTTTGCCACGTCGTTGTAGTACCGCAGAACGACGCGCTCCCGGCGGCGAAGTTCAGACATGCCCGCGGCACTCATCCTCATGGTCTCGTTGGCCATTTTTCCTCCCGTTGTTGATGTTGTGACGCCGCGAGACTAGAGGCATGCGCCAGGCCGTCATACCCAATCCGTCACGGTCGGGCCGCAAATTGCCGGTTCACATTCTTCTCGCGCGTACGCCGGCCCCTGCTGTGCTCCCTGATGTTCAGCACGAGACGCTTCGACCACAATCACGCCCCGGGAGAGCCAGGGCGCGCTGGGACAAGCGCAGGCGATTCGACGACGACAACCACCAACCGACACCCCCTCAAGAGGAGCAAGAAGAATGTTCAACTGGACTGAAAGACCGGCGTCCGCGCTGGCCAACGGCGCGGTCATTGCGCCGGACGAGCGGCTGCCCTGGCTGCAGACCGGCGCGATGGGCGTGCAGCACGTCATCGCGATGTTCGGCGCCACGGTGCTGGCGCCGATCCTGATGGGCTTCAGCCCCAACATCGCGATCCTGATGAGCGGCATCGGCACGCTGATCTTCTATTTCGTGACCGGCGGCAAGGTGCCCAGCTACCTGGGTTCGAGCTTCGCCTTCATCGGCGTGGTGATCGCGGCCAGCGGCTATGCGGGCAAGGGCCCCAACGCCAACATCGCGGTGGCACTCGGCGGGATCATCGCCTGCGGGGTGGTCTACATCCTGATCGGCGCGCTGGTGCAGGCCATCGGCACAGGGTGGATCGAGCGCTTCATGCCGCCGGTGGTCACGGGCGCGGTGGTGGCGGTGATCGGGCTCAACCTGGCGAGCGTGCCGATCAAGAACATGGCGGCCAGCAATTTCGAGTCGTGGATGCAGGCGGTGACCTTCCTGTGCGTGGGCCTGGTGGCGGTGTTCGCGCGCGGCATGCTGCAGCGCCTGCTGATCCTGGCCGGACTGATCCTGGCCACGGTGGTCTACGCGGTGCTGACCAACGGCCTGGGCTGGGGCAAGCCGGTCGACCTGAGCGGCATCGCCAACGCGGCCTGGTTCGGCCTGCCGACCTTCACCACGCCGGTGTTCACGGCCAACGCGATGCTGCTGATCGCGCCGGTGGCGATCATCCTGGTGGCGGAAAACCTGGGCCACCTGAAGGCGGTGACGGCCATGACGGGCCGCAACCTCGATGCGTACATGGGCCGCGCCTTCATCGGCGACGGCATCGCCACGGTGGTGAGCGGCGCGGCTGGCGGAACGGGCGTGACGACCTATGCCGAGAACATCGGCGTGATGGCGGCCACGCGCATCTACTCCACCGCGGTGTTCGTGGTGGCGGCCATCATTGCGCTCGTGCTGGGCTTCAGCCCCAAGTTCGGCGCGCTGATCCAGGCGATTCCGCTGCCGGTGATGGGCGGCGTGAGCATCGTGGTGTTCGGCCTGATCGCCATTGCCGGCGCCAAGATCTGGGTCGACAACAAGGTCGACTTCTCGCAGAACAAGAACCTGATCGTGGCCGCGATCACGCTGATCATCGGCACGGGCGACTTCACGCTGAAGTTCGGCGACTTCGCGCTGGGCGGCATCGGAACCGCCACTTTCGGGGCGATCATCCTCTACGCGCTGCTGGGCAGATCGCGCAACGCCTGACCCCCGGGAAAGTGAAACGTGGTGCAAGAAGTGTTGTGCCAAGGGCTTCAAAGAGCGGCCGGTCACCGGCCGGAAGCCCGCGCCCGTTAGACTCCAACGCTTTTCGCACCGACGTTTTCCAATGGCCGATGTCTCCGCCGCGCGCACCAAGGCGGTTTTCGAATTCAAGAGCGCCACGCTGCCGCTGATTGCAGTGATCCTCAAGACGTCCGACCTGGACGTGCTGGCCGAGGCACTCGACGCCCAGCTGGCCGACTCGCCCGACTTCTTCGAGCAGGAGCCGGTGGTGATCGACCTCTCGCTGCTGCAGGCGCCAGAAGAAGGAGACGACGGCGCCACCAGCGCCGAAATCGACTTCGCCGCCCTGCGCAGCCTGCTGGCGCGCCACCAGACCCAGCCGATTGCGGTGCGCGGCGGCAACGCCGCCCAGAACGCCGCGGCCCGCGCCGCCGGCCTGTCGCTGGCGGCCATGCCCTCGGCGCCCGCGCCCCGCCCCCCTGCCCCGCCCGCCGAGGCCCCGACCGTGTCGGAAGCCCCGCAGATCGTGCGCGAAGTGCCGGTGCCGGCCAACGGCACGCTGCTGATCGACAAGCCGCTGCGCTCGGGCCAGCAGGTCTACGCCCGTGGCGGCGACGTGGTGGTGACGGCGGTGGTGAGCTTCGGCGCCGAGGTCATTGCCGACGGCAACGTGCATGTGTACGCACCGCTGCGCGGCAAGGCGATTGCCGGCGCGCGCGGCAACACCGAGGCGCGGATCTTCTCGACCTGCATGGAAGCGCAGCTGGTGGCCATCGCCGGGATCTACCGGACCAACGAGGTGCCGCTGCCCGACACGGTGCTGGGCAAGTCCGCCCAAGTGCGGCTGGACGGCAAGAAAATCGCGATCGACGCGATTCCCTGACCCGGATCACCGGCTCACGGAACGCGGCGACCCTGACAACCAACAACTGAATCGAAACAAGAAGGAATGGCCATGGCCAAAATTGTGGTGGTGACTTCGGGCAAGGGCGGCGTCGGCAAGACGACCACGAGCGCCAGCTTTGCATCGGGCCTGGCGCTCGCGGGCAAGAAGACGGCCGTGATCGACTTCGACGTGGGCCTGCGCAACCTCGACCTGATCATGGGCTGCGAACGCCGCGTGGTGTACGACCTGATCAACGTCATCCAGGGCGAAGCCAACCTGAGCCAGGCGCTCATCAAGGACAAGCAGTGCGACAACCTGTTCGTGCTGGCCGCCTCGCAGACGCGCGACAAGGAAGCCCTGACGCAGGAAGGCGTCGAGAAGATCCTGGCCGACCTGGCCGCGATGGACTTCGAATACATCGTCTGCGACTCGCCCGCCGGCATCGAGACCGGCGCCATGATGGCGATGTACTTCGCCGACGAGGCGCTGGTGGTGACCAACCCCGAAGTCTCTTCGGTGCGTGACTCGGACCGCATCCTGGGCATGCTCAGCAGCAAGACAAAGCGCGCCAAGGACGGCGGCGACCCGATCAAGGAGCACCTGCTGATCACCCGCTACAACCCGAACCGGGTCGCTGGCGGGCAGATGCTTTCGCTGGAAGACATCCAGGACATCCTGCGCATCAAGCTGATCGGCGTGATTCCCGAGTCGGAAAGCGTGCTGCATGCCTCCAACCAGGGCGTGCCCGCGATCCACGACAAGGACACCGACGTGGCGCAGGCCTACAGCGACGTGGTTGCGCGCTTTCTGGGTGAAGACAAGCCAATGCGCTTTGTCGACGCCGAGAAGCCGGGCTTCTTCAAGAGAATTTTCGGAGGCAAGTAGGCATGTCGTTTCTCTCGTTCCTGCTCGGCGAGAAGAAGAAGACTGCAAGCGTCGCGAAAGAGCGCCTGCAGATCATCCTCGCGCACGAGCGCTCCAGCCTCAGCGGCAAAAGGCGCCCCGACTATCTGCCAGAACTCCAGCGCGAGCTGGTGGCGGTGATTTCCAAGTACGTGTCGATCAACGCGAACGACATCAAGGTGCACCTGGAAACCCAGGACAACCTCGAAGTGCTCGACATCAAGATCGAGCTGCCCGACCCTGCCCCTACGCCGGCGCGCTGAGAAGCGGCGACCAGGGGAAGAAGCGAAAGCGCACCGACGGGTCTTGCAGGACCCGCTCGGACAGCGCGCGCTCCCACGCCAGGTAATCGGCCCAGGCCGCGTCGCGGCGCGGACCGAACACCCGCATCACCGAGCCCCAGTCGTCATCGAACGGGGTCAGGAGCTGGGCCGGCACGAAAGCGGTCGTCAGCGGCCGCCCTGAGGCCTTCCAGCCCTGCGTTCCGCCCTGGAGCCAGGTGAACACCGCCCCCGAACCCGGCCAGCGCCGGTGCGCATCGCGCGCCACGCGGGCTGCTGTTGCGCCGTCCGGCGAGGTGAAGACCAGCGTGCGGCCGGGCGCGGCATGTCCGGCCAGGGGCGCGAGCGAAGCCGGGAGCATGTAGAGCGCGCCGGGCAGATGGCCGCGTTCGTAATCCAGGCTGGGGCCGACGTCGATCACCGTGACGGCGCCGTTCCTGCGCAGTTGGGCAAGGCCTGCGTGGTCGAGTCCTTGGGGCGCCTCTTTCACGGTAATCGGTGTTGCGGGCGGGGCCTGTTCCGGCAGGAAGGCATCGCCGTCGTAGATGTGCACCTCGGCCTGATTGAGCTGCGTGAGCCAGAAGCTGGTGACGGCCGCGCGCAGCCGATGGGCCGGGTCGTCGAGCAGCACGATGCGCGCGCCGCGCGTGCCGATGAGGTTCTCGAAATGCATCAGCAACTGGCCGCCGGGCACCTGCTGCACGGCCGTGCCCGCGAGGGCCGGGTCGGCGGTGGGTCGCACGTCGAAGATGTAGAGCGTGCGCGTGTCGTCGGCACGCCAGCGGGCAAGCTGTCCGGCATCGGCCACCGACAGGGCGAAGCGTTCGATGAGGTCGTCGGCGATGCGGCGCAGCACCTGGGGCGACTCGGGCGGAAGCTCGTCGTCGGGCGCGGCGTTCTGGACGGTCGGCGCGCCTTGCAGGCCCCAGGCCATGACGCCGTCCTCGACGAACACCGCTTCGGGCGCATGGCCAAGCAGCCGCAGCGTGGTCGCGCCGATGATGCCGCGCGTGCGGCTGAAGCAGTTGATGGCCCACACATGGGCAGTCTCGCGTGGCGCGAAGTGGCGCAGTGCCAGTTCGGTCCCGGCGTGGTTGCGCGCGCCGGGCAGCGACAGGAACTCGAATTCAGCGCGCGGCCGTGCGTCGATCAGCGTGGTCGGCAGGCCGTCGCGCTGGCGTGTCCGCAGCGCCTCCGTGGACAGGGCCGGCGTGCCGTAGTGCAGGCGGGCGCGGTCCCCGAAGGCCTTGACCAGCGTGCCGTAGCCGTCGATGGCGGGCAGGCCCTCGGTCACCCAGCGTTGCAGGCCGCCGTCGAGTGTGCGCACGTCGGTGTAGCCGATGCGCGCGAGCAAGGCTGCCGCGGCCTGTGCTGCGCCATCGGGCGTGTTGTAGTCGTCGTAGAGCACGACGGGTGTGGAGCGGCGCGGCACCAACGCGCCGATCTGCAGTTCGAGGCCGCTGAACGGTGCGTTGCGCGCGAGATTCGGGTGGCGCTGCACGAACCAGCGGGTTTCGCGCACGTCGAGCAAGGCCAGCTCTGCTGGGGGTTCTGCCAGCAGCAAGGTCTGCAGTTCGGCGGGGGGTATGGCCTTCTTTTCGGTCCAGCTCATTTCGGTTTTTTACTACGTTGGGGGTGCTGTGTTTTGAACGCTGCTTGTTCGGGGCGAGTGCGAATGACACCAGGAGCTCCCCTCCGCGAATGTCCCCCGCTTCGCTCCTCCTTTATTTCGCTGCGGGGAGCACCTGGTGTCATTCGCACAGGGGCACGCTGCTGGTGAATCACTGATCAACGACTACTCTGTCCAACGCTCGTGCCGCCCTGAACAACGCACTTCAAACACGACAAACCGCGAAGCAAGATCCATCCCCGTATCAGTTCGGCTGAATCCCCGCCTGCTTCACGACAGCCGTCCACTTGACCGTCTCGGTCTGGATGAAGCGGCCGAACTCCTCAGGCGTATTGCCCACGGTGAACGCGCCGATGTCGTCATAGCGCCTCTTGAAATCAGCCGACTGCACGATGTCGCGCAACTCGCGCGACAGCCGCTGCACCAACGGCGCCGGCGTGCCGCTGCGCACCACCACGCCGTACCAGGACGTGACCTCGAAATCGGGCAAGCCCGCTTCGGCGGTCGTCGGCACATCGGGCAGCCACGGCGCGCGCGTCCTGTAGGCCACGGCCAGCGGCTTCAGGGTGCCGGCCTTCACGAAAGGAATCGCGGTGATCACCTCGTTGAAGATGAACTGCGTCTGGCCGCCCAGCAGGTCGTTGATGGCCGGCGCGCTGCCCTGGTAAGGAATGGCGGTGAAGTCGGCGCCGGTCTGCGTCTTCAGCAGCTCGCCCGCGAGGTGCGAGTACGCGCCGACGCTGATGCCGTAGTTGACCTTGCCGGGGTGCTTCTTCGAATAGTCGATCAACTCGCGCGGCGTATTGATCGACAGCTTCGGATTGACCAGCAGCACCTGCGGCGTCTGCACCAGCAGCGACACCGGTGTGAAGTCGCGCGCGAGGTCGTAGCTCAACTGCTTGAAGAGCGCGGGCTGCACCGTGAGATTGGACGCGGGCGCCAGCAGCAACGTGTAGCCATCGGCCGGCTGGCGCGCCACGTATTCGAAGCCGATGTTGCCGGCCGCGCCGCTGCGGTTTTCGACCACCACCGCCTGCTTGAGCCGCTGCTGGAGCTGTTCGGCGACCTCACGCGCGATCTTGTCGGCAATGCCGCCAGCCGGATAGGGAACGACGACGCGGATGGTTTTGGTCGGGTAGTCGTCCACGGTGGCGGCGTGGGCGGGCGCGAAGCTCAACAGCGCGGACGACGACAACGCCCCCAGCAGAACGGCAAGGCGGGAGAGAGAGGGTTTCATGGGGCAGGAGACGCGAAGACAGACGGAAGCGCCAGGAGCGCAGCAAAGACGTCGAGCGTAGGACGCAGGGTCCCCGGGCCGGAACGAAGTTTCACGACATTGCTTATGCGAAATGCGCGCATGCAAGCGGGTTCTTCATACCTAGGATCGCAGTCCTCGCACCATGACTTCGACCGCCGAACCGTCGCCCGCGCCAACGCGCGCACCCACTGCCAAGCGCCAGCACTGGTGGTGGCACTACGAAGTGCCCACACTGCTGCTGGCGGCCGCGCTGTACGTTGCGTGGGCCGCGCTGCTGTGGTGGCACGCGGCCTTGCCGGGCTGGGCGTTGTTCGTGCTCGGCGGCTTTCTCGCGCAACTGCACTTCTCGCTGCAGCACGAGAGCATCCACGCGATGCGCCATCTGCCGACCTGGCTGCGCCATGCCGTCGTGTGGCCGCCGCTCAACCTGTGGCTGCCCTACCCCTTCTACAACCGCGGCCACAGTTCGCACCACGTCAACTTCCACCTGACGCATCCCGAGCGCGACACAGAAAGCGCCTATCACTCGGCACCCGCATGGGCCGGCTACGGGCCGGTGTGGCGGTGGATCTACATGGCGAACCAGACGATCGCGTTCCGCGTGGTGCTGGGGCCGTTCCTGCGGCTGTGGAAGCTGGTGCGCTTCGAGCTGGGGCAGGTTCTTTCGGGTAATTTCTCGCGCCTGCCGACATGGGGCTGGCATGCGCTGAGCGTGGCGCCGGTGCTGTACTACGTGACCGTGGTCTGCGGCATGGGCATTGGCGAATACCTGCTGTACTTCGTCTACCCCGGGATGATGCTGGGCTCGCTGCGCACCTTCACCGAGCACCGCTGGGCCGACACGCCGCACGAACGCGTGGCCATCGTCGAGTCGAACATCGTCTTCGGCCTGCTCTACCTCTTCAACAACCTGCACCATGTGCATCACCGTGCGCCGACGATGCCCTGGTACGAGATCCCGGTGTACTTCCGGCGCCATCGCGCGGCGGTGCTGGAAGCGAACGGCCATTTCTACTACCGGGGGTACGGGCAGATCGTGTGGCGGCATCTGTTCAGGCCGGTGTTCACGCCGGTTCATCCGACGTGGTAGCTGGCAGCTGGCCCAGGGCTGCCTACGCCAGCGTCATCAGGAAACGCGTCACCTCGTCGAGCACCGCTGCTTCCTTGAGGATTCGGCGATGCCCCCAGCCCTGCGTGGCCACGAGGCGTGCGTTGGCGATGGCATCGCGGTAAGCCTCTGCATCTGCGAAGCGGTTCACGCGGTCGTCTCGGTCATGCACGATCAGCGTCGGCTGCGCGATGCGCGGGCCCACGAAGGCGGGCTCGAACTGCGGCATGAGCACGCCTTCACGCGCCTCGAACATCCGTTGCATCGCAGCCCGCGTCCATTCGCTGAGGCCGAACGCATTTGCGAAGTAGCGCGTGTATTCGCGTGGCGACGCGGGCGGTGCAAGCAGCACGATGCGCTCCGCGGGCAGCCCTCGCCCGGTGGCGTAGGCAAGCGCGTTGGCGCCCAGTGAATGCGCCACCACTGCGCGCAGTGCGTGCCCATCGTTCGCGAGCCGCGCCGCGACGTAGTCGATGGCGCGCGCGAACTGTGCGCCGTTGGTCGCGGTGCCCGCGCTGCGGCCGTGGGCCGGCAGTTCGAGCAGCACCGGTCGCAAGCCTGCGGCAGCCAGCGCATGGGCCAGCGGCAGCATCTGGCCCGCGTGGCCGCCCCAGCCATGCACCAGCAGCACGACAGGTGCCGATTCCGCGGCCGAGTCTTGTGCGGCCAGGTGATAGATGCCCAGGCTCGCGTCCTCGAAGGACCAGGCTTCGTGTCGCCAGTCAGTGCCGGGGTGCTGGCCGCGATAGAGCCACTTGGGCGGCAGTGGTGTGCCGAACACGCGATATGCGGCGTGCACGCCCAGCGCGGGCCAAAGGCGCTGCGAGGCGCCCAGGCCAAAGCGCATCGCACGCATCAGCCGGCTGGCGCCGTAGTAGTTGACGGGAGCGGCCTTCGAGGCGGCGGAAGTGCTTGTCATGAGATGGTCCTTGGATATCCGTTTTTCACCACGCTGTTGCGTGGCCTGCTACGTACGAAACGAGCGCTTGTCGGTTGGGACATTCGGGGGCTTGGGCTCGGGTTCATTCGGGGTGCGTGCGAATGACACCAGGAGCTCCCCTCCGCGAATGTCCCCCGCTTCGCTCCTCCTTTATTTCGCTGCGGGGAGCACCTGGTGTCATTCGCACATAGGCACGCTGCTGGTGTGCAGCCGATCAACGACCGCTCTTTCCAACGCTCACGTCGATACGGGGCTCTTTTTCGCGAAATAAAGGAGGAGCGAAGCGGGGGACATTCGCGAAAAAGAGCACCGTGTCGGCGTGAGCGTCGCCCTGAACAGCAGCAGCGCAAAACCAACGCACACCGAACACAACGCGACGAACAGAAGAGCGAAGTCGAATCCCTAGTACCAGACCCAATCGCGATTGCTGCGAGGCAAGCTGCGCAAGGTGTCGCAAACAGTCCGGGCGCCAACAACGGTCGCGTAGACGGCGAGAAAGAGGGCAATGATCAGCATGGTGCTTCTCCTACTTATCGCACGACTGTGCGAAATTCTGGCAAATGGGAACGTGGGAAATCTGCCTGCTCCGTGAGTCAGGCGAGGTAGCTGGAAAGAAGCCGCTGCCAGGTCTGCGTGGCGCGGTCGGCGGCCTGCGGGTCGCGCAGGAAACGCGCGTCGTGCAGCTGGGTCATCATCACGCCGTTCATTTCGCTGACCAGTTGCGCGGGGTCGGTGTCGGCCTTCAGTTCGCCAGTTTCCACCGCGAGCATCACCGTGCGGCGCAGTGCAGCACGCCAACGCGTGATCTCGTCGAACAGCACGTCGCGCAGCTCGCCTTCTCGGTCGTCGAACTCGAAGGCACCGGCCATGTAGAGGCATCCGGTGTACATCTCCACGTCGCGGGTGCGGGCGATCCAGCGCGCCACGATGTCGTTCAGTCGGGGCAGGCCCTTGGGCTTTTGCATGGCGGGCACGAACACATCGGCCAGGAAACCACGGCCGTACTCCTCGATGACGGCCTTCTGCAGCGCCTCGCGTGAACCCACGCGCGAGAACACGCCGCTCTTGGACAGCCCGAGCCGGCTCGCGACGGCCTGCAGCGTGATCGCCTCCAGCCCTTCGGCCAGCGCAAGGTTCATCGCCGCACCGACGATGGCGGTGCGGGTGAGTTCGCTTTTCTGGGTCTTGGCGTCCATGCGGCAAACTTTAGCACGGACGTGCGAAATTACAAGACACCCGCCAACAAAGGCTCTAAAGATGTTTTACTCATGTGAAACCAACAAACGCATCGTTCCCCGAATAAGCACTTGTGCCGAGAATCGCCGGTCGGCCCCGCTCCGGGGCCCCGACCCTTCCGCGCCAGATGAACTTTCAACAACTGCGCTCGGTACGCGAGGCCGTTCGTTGCGGCTTCAACCTGACCGAAGTCGCGCACACCCTTCACACCTCCCAGCCCGGCGTGAGCCGGCAGATCCGCGAACTCGAAGAGGAACTCGGCATCGAGCTCTTCGTGCGCGCCGGCAAGCGGCTGACCGGCCTGACCGAGCCGGGCGGCCATGTGCTGCCGATCATCGAGCGCATGCTCATGGAGAGCAGCAACCTGCGGCATGCCGGACAGGAGTTCGTCGCGCAGCAGAGCGGCCTGCTTTCGGTGGCGGCCACGCACTCGCAGGCGCGCTATGCGATGCCGGTGGCGGTGCAGGAATTCCGCACGCAGTTTCCGAACGTGAAACTGCACCTGCACCAGGGCTCGCCCAAGCAGATCGCGCAGATGCTGCTCGATGGCGAAGCCGACGTGGGCATTGCCACCGAGGCGCTGGGCGACTATCCGCAACTGGTCGCCCTGCCCTGCTACCGCTGGACGCATTCGGTGATCGTGCCGCCGGAGCATCCGCTGCTCGACGCGCCGCTCACGCTGGATGCGCTCACACGTTATCCGCTCATCACCTACGACACCGGCTTCACAGGCCGCTCTCGCATCGACGAAGCCTTCGAGCAACGCGGGCTGCAGCCCAACATCGTGCTCGCCGCCATGGATGCCGACGTGATCAAGACCTACGTGCAGTTGGGCCTGGGTGTGGGCATCGTGGCCGGCGTGGCCTATGAGGCCGAGCGCGACACGCAACTGCGCGCGCTCGACGCGGGGCGCCTGTTCGGCATCAACCTCACCAAGCTGGCGGTGCGGCGCGGCACCTACCTGCGCAAGTACGTCTATGCCTTCATCGAGTCGTTTGCCCCCACGCTGACACGCGCGGTTGTGGAGAAGGCTTTGGGCGATGAGGCAAGGGCATCGCACTACGAAATCTAGGGGCTGTCCAGCGTCTGTTGCGTGGCGTGTACTACGGACGACAGAGAGGTTAAAAAAGAAGAATGCACCTTCACACAAGGGGCGTACATTCGGGTTAATTCCCTGGCTTCCTGGAAACGGATCAGCAATGGCATCGACCCCGCAGCAGCAGCAACAGCAAACAAGGGCCGCCCTCAAGGCGGCCGATGCAGCGGAGCGGCGCGAGCGGTTGAGACGGGCTTTGCCCGCCACGGTGGAGCTTCTGCAAAGCCGCCAGGCCGACCGCATCGACGACAGCGACATCGACGCGTATGTGAGCCTTAACTGGCTCGAATGGCACGGCGGCGGCCTTCGGCTGACCATCACCGGGCGCAACGTCTGCGCCCAGTCCGTGCCCACCGCACTGGCCTGAGAGCCACACTCCCCCAAAAGAAAAGCCGCCACAGTGGCCTGTGGCGGCTTTTCTTGAGCTGTCGTGAACCGACGCGGCTGTTTACTGGCCTGCGATGATGTTCGCGATCACGCCGGTGGCGATGGCCGCGAGCACGAAGTCGCCGCCCACGCCGACCCATTGATAGCCACGGGGCGGCGCCTGCAGGCGATAGCCGCGCCAGTCGTTCACCACGTAGTTGCGGCCCAGATACTCGGGCGGCACGCGGCCGCCACGGCGCCATTCGACGTGCGGCTGCGGAAAGCCGCGGCGATCGAACTGGCGACCATCGCGAAAGTCCTGGTTGCCGCGGTAACCGCCGCGCGGGCCACCGCGATCGAAGTTGCGGTCGCGCTGTTCATACCGACCGTCACCCGGACGACCATCGCCGGGGCGGCCATCGAAGCGGCGGTCTTGCGCAAAGGCGCTTCCCGCGGCCATGCACATCGCGAGCGCCGCAGCAGCGACGGCCATGCTCTTTGAATTGATGATCATCTGGAACTCCTTCATGCGTTGATGACGAGTCCATTGTGTGCCGCGCATGTGTCCCGAACGGACGCTTCAGGTCTCGGTCAGGTGAAATCAGGTAAGGGCTGGTATCCGCACGAGGCCTTGTCCTTCAAATCGGGGCGTAGCGGTTGACCACGACGCCGCATTCGTAGGCCGTGGACTGCAGCAAGCGCAGCTTGTGGCCCTTGTGCGGATCGTGGAACACCGAACGGCCGCCGCCCACGGCCGTGGGATTGACGAAGAACTGGAACTCGTCGACCAGCCCATGCGCCACCAGCGCAGACGCGAAGCCCACACCGCCGATGCACAGGATGTTCTTGCCGCCCTGCTGCTTGAGCGCGTTCACCTCGTCGGCCATGCCGCCGCGCGCAATGACGGTGCGCTCCCAGCGCGATGCCTTCAGTTTGTCGGTGAGCACGACCTTCCGCGCATCGACCACCTTTCGTGCAAAGGCGTAGTGCGGGTCGGCCGGATGGCTCTTCGCAGCGCGACCCCAATGGTCGAGGTAGCCTTCTTCCACGATCTTGCGGCTCAGCAGGATGGTGTCGATACCACCGAAGACGGTGTTGAAGTCTTGCTTCAGCCGGTCGTCCCAGGCCCAGCGATCGCCCCAGCCCCACACCTGCCAGTCGAGATTGCCGTTGGCGGGCGACACGTATCCATCGACGGACATCTGCATCTGGAGTATGAGTTTTCGCATGCGGCTTCTCCTTCGCATCTTTCAATGCAACTGCTCTTGAAATGCAAGCAGTTGGAGTATTGGCGAACTGGTGCGAAACTGCAATCAGTTTTTCAGCCCACACAAGCCCCATGGCCACTCAACAGAAATCGCTGTGCCCGATCAACCTCGCGCTCGAAGTCCTCGGCGACCGCTGGAGCCTGCTGATCGTTCGCGACATGATGTTTGCCGGCAAGCGGCACTTCCGGGAGTTCCTGCAGTCCGAGGAAGGCATCTCCTCGAACATCCTGACCGAGCGGCTGAACACGCTCGTCGAACAGGGCGTGCTCACCAGAACCGATGACCCGAGCCACAAGCAGAAGGCCATCTACAGCCTCACGCCGAGGGGCATCGACCTTCTGCCGGTGGTGACGCAGCTCGGCATCTGGGGGCGCAAGCACACGTCCGCCACGAAGCAAAGCGCAGCGCCCGCCGCGGCGCTCGAAAAAGGCGGGCTGCCGCTGCAGAAGAAGATGCAGGCCGAGTTGCGCAAGGCGCACGCCGCCGGCCGCGCGGCCTGACCGGCGTCAGATCGATCAGTACAGGCCGACCGCGAGCGCGAAGATCGCAAGGCCGTGCGCCAGCGTGGCACCGAGCAACCCCGCTCGCCGGTACACGAAACCGGCGACCAACCCTTCGATCAGCGTGAAGACCAGCACCGGCAGGCCCACGCGCGTGACGATCAACGCGAGCCACGCATGGCACAGGCTGAACAACACGGCCCCCACGAACCAAGCGCGCGTTGCCGACATGTGCTGTGCCAGGCGCTGCTGCAGCATGCCGCGAAACAGCAGCTCTTCGTAGGCATTGCCCAGCAGCGCGAAGACCAGGATCGGCACGTACATCGCGGGACCCGGTGCCGGCAACGACGACAGCCCCAGCATGGCCTTCAGTGCAGCGGCGATGGCGGTAACGGCCACCGCACCCAGCACGCCCCAGAGCACCGACGCCACCACCCGCCCCTTGCCCCACCACGCCATGCCCTCGCGCGCCGCGCGCTCCAGCCAGGCCACGCCGACGACCAGCGCGGCGGACATGCCCGCCAGTGCAAACAGCACCGGCGCCGGTCCGCTCAAACGCATCGAGCCCGCATCGAGCTGCCAGAAACCCGCAGGGCTCATGGCATCGCGCGCCAGGATGAAGAACAGGATGTGCACGGCCACCCGCGCACCCACCAACGCACGTGGGATCAGCAGCAACAGAGCCAGCGCGAGCGCGCCCGCAGGCAGAATCGAAACGAGGTAGCCGAACAGTGAAGAAGAAACCATCGAGGAGAAAGTGCGTATGCCAGATCAAACCGCCGCAGCAGCCGTCATCTATGCCAAGGACGTCACCCGCGTGGGCGCGTTCTACGCAAAGGTCGCGGGGCTGACGCTCTCGCCACCGGAACCCGACCATGCGAGCCTGGCCTCGCCGGCGCTGCAGCTCTTCATTGTCGCGATGAATCCGGGCATCGCGGCCAAGGTGCAGATCGCGCAGCCGCCGGTGCTGCGCGAGAACACCGCGCTGAAATTCATCTTCCCGGTGGCCAGCCTCGCGGATGCGCGCCGGTTGGCGGCCGAAAGCGGTGGCGCCCTGAAGCCCGCGGAGGCGGAGTGGGAATTCAACGGCCACCGCCATTGCGATGGGCACGACCCCGAAGGCAATGTGTTCCAGTTGCGCGAACGGGTGGCCTGAACGCCACTGTCTCGATGCGACGGCCTGCAGCGGCCTATCCGCCCACCACGCTGTTGGCCTGATCGGCATGTGCGCTGCCATGCTTCGCATGGCGCTCCACCGGCGGCAGGTCGAGTTCGATCAACGCGCCATGAGTGCGTGCCAGGTCGAACACACCGGTCGATTGCGGCCGGTCTGTGTGCAACACCAGCGCATACGGGCCTTCGCCACGGGCCGCGATCCGCTGGGTGAGCGTGCCGCTGCCCTCCTGCGGGGCCGATGCGTTCTCGCGCGGTGACGACAGCACGAGCACGCTGCCGCCCAGCGCAATGACCGCCACGCGCAGGTTGCTGCCGGGCACCGCCACCGGCTCGCCGATGTGCGTGTCGGCATCGTCGGGCACGATGCCGAGCAAGGCGCGGTAGCGCGCCAGCGTGGCATCGAGGTCACGCACCGCAATCGCCAGGCTGGCCACGCCGAGCGCGCCGTTGGCATGCACGCGCGCTTCGCCTTCGGGCACGCGCAAGGCGCGCGGCGTGAGGTCGCCGCACAGGAAAGGCAGGTCGGCCGAGGAGGCACGTGCCGTCTGCCAGCGCAGGCGTTCACCATCGGGACGCACGCGGCCGCCGTCGAGCGGGCCTTCGAGCGTGAGGCCCCGTGCCTTGGCATCGGCCACGGTGATGGCGGTGTCGCGCGGCAGCAGCGCAAAGTCGACGATGCCTTCGCCATGCCGCTGCAGCAGTTGCCACCAGCGTTCGTTGGGCGAGGGCTGGCGCCACGCGATCAGCTCGAAGTAGCTGCCGTCGCCGAACACCACCAGCGCGTTGTGCGTGGAACGCCCCGGATGGTCGCCGCCGCGCAGCACATGGAAGCCGAGCGCGCCGTAGTCGGCGATGCTGCGTTCGAGGTCGTGCACCGCGATCACGATGTGGTCGAGTGTCAATGGCATGGTGATCGTTCTCCGTGTGTCCGGTTGTGGATTCAAGAGGCGGTGCGGGCCGCGCCCTCGCCGCCGAGGTAGGCATCGCGGATGCGCGCGTCGGCCAGCAGCTCGCGTGCCGGGCCCGAGAGCACGATGCGCCCGGTCTGCAGCACATAGCCGTGGTGCGCGATCTGCAGCGCAAGGCTGGCGTTCTGCTCGACCATGAAGACCGAGACGCCCTGCCCGTTGATGCGCGCGATGAGTTCGAGCACCTTGTCGACATACAGCGGCGACAGGCCCATGGTCGGCTCGTCCATGCAGATGAGTTGCGGGCGGCCCATGAGCGCGCGCGCCATCGCCACCATCTGCTGCTCGCCGCCCGACAGCGTGCCGGCCTGGAATTCGATGCGCTCGGCCACGCGCGGGAACAGCTCGAGCATGCGTTCGAGGTCTTCGGCCACGGCCCTGCGGTCGCTGCGCGCGTAGGCGCCCATCAGCAGGTTTTCGCGCACGGTCATCGCGGGGAACAGGCGGCGCGCCTCGGGCACCGAGCCGATGCCCTTGCGGATGATCTGCGGCGTGCTCAGGCCGAGCGTGGACTCGCCGTTGAAATTGACTTCGCCCGAGCGCGGCTTGAGCAGGCCGAGCACGATCTTCATGGTGGTCGACTTGCCGCTCGCATTGCCGCCGAGCAGGCTGACGATCTGGCCCTTGCGCACTTCGATGTCGAGGTCGAAGTGGGCTTGCACGGGGCCGTAGAAGCTGTTGATCTTTCTGAGTTGCAGAAGGGGCTGTGTGGCACTGCGAAGCGCAGGCGCAGTGCTCCGTTCGGGCAGTTCCTCGCCCCTGCCCTCTCCCCAGAGGGTGGAAGGAGAAAGGCCGGTGCGTGCGACGGTGGCGATCATGCGGGCACCGCTTCCTTGTGTGCTTCGCCCACGTGGCGATGGCCGAGGTACGCCTCGATCACGGCCGGGTCGTTCCGCACTTCATCAGGCAGGCCCTCGGCGATCTTGCGGCCGTCGTCGAGCACCACCACGCGATCCGACAACTGCATCACGAGGTCGAGCTTGTGTTCGATCAGCAGGATGGTCTGGCCGCGCGACTTGAGGCCGCGAATGATCTCCAGCATCTCCGCGGTTTCGCTTTCGTTCATGCCGGCCGTGGGCTCGTCGAGCAGCAGCAGGCGCGGCTTGAGCGCGAGCGCACGAGCGATCTCCACGCGGCGGCGGTTCGCGTACGAGAGGCTGTACGCCGGATGGTTGGTGCGCGGCGTGAGGCGTTCGCCGAAGAGCGCGATGATGGCGTGCGCCTCGTCGCGCAGCGCCTGCTCTTCGCGCCGCACGGCAGCGGGCTGCACCAGCGCGAGCGCCAGCTCGGCCAGCGCACCCAGCCCCGGCACACCGCCCACGCGCGGTTTCACGGCGCGCAGCCGCGTGTGCGCGCCGACCAGCACGTTGTCGAGCACCGAGAGGTTCGCGAACACCCGGCCATGCTGGAAGGTGCGCGCCAGGCCGCGCTGCGCGAGTTGTTGCGCCGGCAGGCCGGTGATGTCTTGTCCGTCGAACAGCACCTGCCCGGCATCGGGCCGATCGAGGCCCGTCACGAGGTTGAACAGCGTGGTCTTGCCCGCGCCGTTGGGGCCGATCACGCTGAGCAGTTCGCCCTCGCCCACATGCAGGTCGATCGCGTTCACCGCCGTCAGCCCGCCGAAGCGGCGCGTGAGACCGCGGATCTCAAGCAGCGATGGCATCGCCCGCCTTCGACGGCGCGTTGGCCGCTTGCGCCTTCGAGTTGACGAGCTTCACTTCGGCGCGGATGGTCTGCGGATTGCGCAGCAGGTTGAGGATGGGGCAGTTGCGCTCCACCGCCTCGAACAGCGCGTCGATGTCTTCGCGGCTCGCGGGTGAATCGATGTGCACCGTGTAGCCGATCTGGTGCGGCCAGATGGGCGTGTGCTCATGACCCGGCTTGCCGCCGCGCGGATCGATGATGCCGGTCACTTCGACTTCGAGGCTTTCGAGCGGCACCTGGCGCTCTGCCGCCTGGATCAGGAAGATGTGCGTGACGCAGGTGCCGAGCACACCCAGTTGCAGCTCGGGCGAGCTGGGCCCCAGGTTGTAGCCCGCGAAATCGGGCGGGCTGTCGCTGATGACCTGGTGATCGCGAATGCGCAGCCGGCGCACGCCACTGCGGCCTTCGGCCTTCACGCTGGCCTTGAGCTGCAAGGGCTGTGCGGTGCCCGCTTCGACAGCGGCATTGCGTGCCAGCACGGCGGCGCGTTTCTCGGCGAGGTAATCGTTGAGGTGGCTCATGGTGTGTTTGGTTCTTTCAGACGGTGCCCAGCAGGCCTTGCGGGCGGAAGCGGATCAACAGAAGCAATGCGACGCCGTAGATCAGCATCCGGTACTCGGCCGTCACGCGGAACAGCTCTGGCAGGCTCACGAGCGCGACCGCACCGAGCAAGGCGCCGCTGATGTTGCCCAGTCCGCCGAGGATCACCATCGTGAGCGCGAGGATCGAGATCTGCGAGCCGAAGGTCTCGTGGTTGATGTACGAGTACATGTGCGCGGTGAAGGCGCCGCTCACACCCGCCGCGAAGCCGCCGAAGCCGAAGGCCAGCGCCTTGTAGCGGTCGGGGCTCACGCCGTAGGCGCGCGCGGCCACTTCGTCTTCGCGCACCGCGCGGAAGGTGCGGCCCAGGTGCGAACGCAGCAAGCGCCACTGCAGCAGGGCCAGCAGCACCATCGCACCGAACGAGGCCCAGTAGATGGCCTCGTTCGACGAGGCATCGCGCCCGAACAGCGACAGCGGCGGAATGCCCGACACACCGATGGGCCCGTGCGTGAGGCTTTCCCAGTTGAGGATGGTCAGCGCCACGATCTCGCCGATGCCGAGCGTGGCAATCGACACGTAGTGCCCGCGCAGCCTGAACGCCGGGAAGATCAACGCGGTGCCTATCAGCGACGTGAGGATCCCCGCGAGCACGATGCCCGTGCCCACCGGCAGGTGCAGGTCGAGCACCAGCAGCGACGAGGCATACGCGCCGATGGCCAGCAGCCCCGCATGGCCGAGCGAAATCTGCCCGATGGTGCCGGCCACCAGCGTGAGGCTCAGCGCCAGCGCGCCGTAGAGCCATGCGTTGGTGAGCGTCTGCAGCAGGTAGGGCGATGGATCGAAGAACGGCAATGCCACCGCCGCCGCGAACAGCGCGGCAAGCACACGGCGCGGTATGTGCCACGGCTTGCTCGGTGCGATGAAGGTACCGGTCAGCGGCTCGGGCGGCAGCGCGCGCTTGCGGCCGAACAGGCCGTTGGGCTTCCACACGAGGATGACCAGCAGCAACGCGAAGGCAAAGAGGTTGCGGTAGGGCGTTCCGAGAATCGCCACGCCATAGCTCTCGATCAGCCCCAACAGCAGGCTGCCGACGATGGCGCCCGGCACGTTGCCCACGCCACCGACCACGGTGGCCACCACGCCCTTGAGCGTGGCCTGGAAGCTCATCGCCGGGCTGATGTTGTTGTAGTACATGCCCACCAGCAGGCCCGAGAGGCCGCCCAGCGCGGCGGCAATCGCGAACACCGTCTGGTTGACGCGGTCGACGTCCACGCCCATCTGCTGCGCCGCATCGCGGTCCTGCGCGGTGGCGCGCACAGCCCAGCCCAGCTTCGTGAAACGCAGGAAGAGAAACAGCACAGCCGCGCTGGTGATGCCGATGCCCGCGATCAGCAGGTCGAGCGCGCCGATGGTGCCGGTGCCGATCTGCAGGCGCCAATCGGGCAGCTGCGTGGGCAGCGAACGCGGGTCGGGGCTGAAGACCAGTTGCACGAGGATGTCGAGCACGAAGCTGATGCCGATGGTCGCCAGCAGCGGCGCGATGCGCGCGGCGCCCTGCAACGGCCGCAGGCCCACGCGCTCGATCAGCATGCCGAGTGCGCCCGAGCCCAGCACCACGAGCAGGATGGTCACGGGCAGCGGCGTGTGCAGGTAGGTGATGCTGGCCCAGCCGATGTACGCGCCGACCGTGTAGACCGAGCCGTGCGCGAAGTTGATCAGGTGCGAGACACCGAAGATCAGCGCGAGCCCGACAGCGAGCAACGCGTAGATGTTGCCGATGATCAGGCCGTTGACTGTGTAGTCGAAGAAGGAGGTGAAGCTCATCGGGTGGCCTTGATGAGGGCCGCGCCCCCTCTCCCCGTCTTGCTCCCTCTCCCTCTGGGAGAGGGTTGGGGTGAGGGCACGCGGCAATCAAGGCCGCGCGATGTTGTGATGCCGACTGCCCTCACCCTGGCCCTCTCCCAGAGGGAGAGGGAAAAAGACAAAAGACCGCTCATTTCGACAAGGCCAGCGCCGCCTTCTCATCGACCTGCGCCCACTTGCCGTCCTTCACCACCAGATTCACGCTCTTCACCCCCACCACGCGGCGCGCCTGCGCATCGAAGCTCGCCTTGCCGAAGATCACGCTGGGCACATCCTTGATCTTGTAGAACGCATCGCGCACCGCCTTGCGATCAGCCTTCGGGCCGGCCTGGCGCAGCGCTGCTGCGGCGTACACCACAGCGTCATACGCGTAGGCATTGAACGCATCCGGCTCCTTGCTGTACTTCGCGCGGAAGCTCTTCACGAAGTCCTGCACCTCGGCGCGCGGCTCTTCGGGATAGAAGGCGGTGTTGGTGTAGATGCCGTTCACCGCCGCACCGCCAAGCTCGATGAACTTCGGCGAATACACCGAGCCCACCGCGGCGATCGGCTGCTTGAGCCCCACGCTGCGCACCTGCCCCGCGATGAGCGCACCGTCGGGGTAGTAGGAGATGAGCACCAGCCCATCAGGGTTGGCGTCGCGCACGCGCACCAGCGTCGAGCGGAAGTCTTTCTCGTCGGGTTGGTAGCCCTCGGCAATCGCAAGCTGCGCGCCACGCTCCTGCGCGGCCTTCACCAGCACGTCCTTGCTGGTGCGGCCCCAGTCGGTGTTGAGGTACAGCACCGCAATGCGCTTGAAGCCCAGCGTCTTCACCGCGAGTTCGGCCAGCAGCGGCTGTGCGTCGGCCTGGCTGATGGACGGGCTCCAGATGTAGTCGCCGCCCTTGGTGAAGTCGGGATGCGAGTTGGTGAAGCCCAGTTGCACGAGGCCTGCGCGCTGGTAGATGGGCGACGCGGCCATCGAAGCAGGGCTCGAGAAGTCGCCCAGTTCGATCAGCACGCGCTTGTCGTTCACCAGCTTCTGCGCAATGGCCACCGACTGGCGCGGATCGCTCTGGCTGTCTTCGAAGTTGTAGGCCAACGGACGGCCATGAATGCCGCCCTGTGCATTGATGTGTTCGAGCGCCAGGTCGAAGCCGGCCTTCCATTGCGCGCCGTACTGCGCGTTCTGCCCGGTGAGCGGCCCGCTCACGCCGAACCACACCGGCTCGCCGGTGGCGGGCGCGGCCCAGGCCACGATCGGCGCGGCCAGCAGCGCGGCGGAAAGTGCGACCACATGGCGCAGGAAACGATGGCGATTGAACAGCGACATGGTGTCGGACCCCGGTAATGAATGAGCGTGCAGGGCCGCGATTCTTCGCGCCTGTGCCTTGCGCGAGAACGAACAAAAACGGGGAGGCTTATGCGCTTTCCGAGCAAAGGCCCGCACGCCCGTGGGCCTTGCATCGGCTCGATGCGGGCCAGCAATTAAGCTGCGCGCAACATGAAGCGACGACACCTTCTCCAACTGCTGGCCGGCGTGCCGGCTGCCGCAGTGCTCGCGGCCTGTGGCAAGCGCAAGGCCTCCGCCACCGCATTGAAACCGGACGCCCGCGTGCTGGCGTTGGGCGACAGCCTGACCTTCGGCTACGGCGCACCGCCCGACGCTGCGTGGCCCGTGAAACTGGGCGAGCTGACGGGCTGGCAGATCGAGAACGCGGGCATCAACGGCGACACCTCGGCCGGTGCGCTGGAGCGCCTGCCCGCGCTGCTGGCGGCGGGCAGCTACGACGCGATCCTGATCGGCATCGGTGGCAACGACATGCTGCGCGGCGTGTCTCCCAATGCCACGCGCGACAACCTCGCGGCACTGGTCAGCCAGGCAAGTGCGCACACGCCGCATGTCGCGCTGCTGGCCACGCCCGCGCCTGATGCGATGCGCGCGGCCATCGGCTCGCTCAGCGATGCGCCGGTCTACGAAGAAGTCGCGAAGTCAGCGCAGGCGCTGCTGGTCGCCAATGTCTATTCGAGCGTGCTGTCGGACGCATCGCTGCGCTCCGACCGCATCCATGCCAATGCACGAGGCTATGAAAAGGTCGCGCAGTTGCTGGCGGACCAGCTCAAGGCCGCAGGCTGGCGTTGATCAGGCGTTCAGCAGGTCGACGTAGGCGCCCTGCACCAACTGGTCGGTGCCGATGCCCAGTTGCGCCATGAGCGCATGCGCCTCGGCAACGCCGGCCTCGGGCGTCTCGCCTTCCTTCAACACCACTTCGAGTTCAAGAAACTCGCCCAGGCCTTCGACACGGTCCAGGTGCACGCGTGTGCGGCCGACGATGAACAACCGGCGCTGCTTGCGCACGCGGCCTGCCTGCCCCCACGCAAGCGTGAGCGATTCACGCAGCACATCAGGCTTGTCGGTGGGTGTGATCAGGTAGAACGACTCTTTCGGGCCGCTGCTGTTGGCGCGGCGATAGAAGATCAGCTCGGCGCGGTCGGGCGCGAAGGTGCGCAGCTTGAGGCGGTCTGCGCTGTCGTTGCAGCGGAAGAAGGTGTCGTCTTGCGCGATCTCGATGGGGCCTTGGTCGGCGAGCTTCGCTGCAATGAGTGCCACGCGTTCCACGCTGTCGATGCAGGCCTTGATTTCTATGTTTCTTGCCATCTCGGGTGTTCTCTTTTGTGCCGTTTTTGGACTGCTGTGTATTTGGCGTTCTTGTTCAGGGCGCGTGCGAATGACACCGGGTGCTCCCCTCCGCGAATGTCCCCCGGGGCGCTACGCGCCCCTCCTCCTTTATTTCGCTGCGGGGAGCACCCGGCGTCATTCGCACATGGACACGCTGCCGGTGATCGCCGATCAACAAGTGCTCTGAACGCTCACGTCGATACGGGGCTCTTTTTCGCGAAATAAAGGAGGAGCGAAGCGGGGGACATTCGCGAAAAAGAGCACCGTGTCGGCGTGAGCGTCGCCCTGAACAGCAGCAGCGCAAAAACTCACGCGGCGCTCACGACCCCACACATCAAGGCGCGTTGCCCTGCGGCCCCACAGCCGGTGGCGCAGCACGCCCACTGGAGCCCGGCGAGAGCTTGCGGCCAAAGGCCTCGCCCACGTTGCGCACCGGCCGGCTCGCCTTCTCCGACACGTTGCTGATACCGCGACGCGTGGCCGCATCAGCGCGGTTGACGCCGCGCCCCGCCGCGTTGGTGCCGCGCTGCACGCTGCCCACCACCTTGCCGTTGCGCGCCGGTGCCTTGATGGTGTGGGCGCGTTGCGCCTGAGGTGGGTTGTCGGCACTCTGTGCCTGCGCTGTGGCCGGCAGCCAGAGCGTTACGGCGACGATGGCTGCTGCTGCAGTGAGTGATGCGGTACGGAAAGTCTTCATGGTGCCTCCTTGGCGTTGTCTTCGGCTTCTGCGGCTGCCGCGCGCGCCATGCGCTCGCTCTTCCAGTAGACGTCGTCACCGCCGTTCATGCGGTTGAGCACGCGCGCCAGCACGAAGAGCAGATCGCTGAGCCGGTTGAGGTACTGGCGCAGCGCGTCGTTGAGTTCGGCCGTCGCACCGAGCGCGACCACCGCGCGTTCGGCCCGTCGCGCCACCGTGCGGCACACATGCGCGAGCGAGGCCGCGCGCGTGCCGGCCGGCAGGATGAATTCGGCAAGACGCGGCAAGGCGGCGTTGTGATCGGCCAGCGCGTTGTCGAGCTGCAGCAGCGCTTCAGGCTTGAGCAGCGTGTAGCCCGGCATCGACAGCTCGCCACCCAGGTTGAAAAGCTGGTGCTGTACGTCGACCAGCAGCTCGCGCACGGCCTCCGGCATGGGCTCGCACAGCAGCACGCCGATCTGCGAATTGAGCTCGTCCACATCGCCCATCGCGTGCACGCGCAAATGGTCCTTGGGCACGCGCGTGTTGTCGCCCAGGCCTGTGGTGCCGTCGTCGCCGGTGCGGGTGGCGATCTGGGAAAGTCGGTTGCCCATGGGCGCTCCTGTTGACTGCTTGACGACTTGACTACAGCGCGACGGTCGAGGCGTCGATCTTGCCGGCCAGCCATTGCAGACCTGCAAGATGCTGCTGGTCATGGCTGCAGAGGTAGTGAATGAGGCTGCGCATGGTGAGCGGGCCGTAGCCCTCGAACACGGCCGTGCGCGCCAGTTGCGCGTCGCTCAGGCTGGAGATGATCTCCATGGTCTGCACGCGCGCAAGGCGGAACTCGGCCAACACCTTCGCAGCATCGGCGGCGCCGTAGTTGCGTTCGATGGCCAGCGGTTCGCTGTCGATCGAAGCCAGCGTGGGATGCACCTCCGCGAGCGTGCGGCGAAAGCGCACGTGGTAGCCCTCGACCTCGATGTCGCGCACATGGCAAAGCTGCTCGATGGCGGTAAAGGCTTCGCTGGGCACGCCCTCCCACGAGGGCGGCGCCCAATGCCGGAAGGCGGCGGGAATGGCCGCGTAGTGGGCCTCCAGTTGCGACGGGAAGGCCGCGAGTGCGCTGAGTGTGGTGGGGTTCATGTTTTTTTCCGAAGCGCATTATGGTGCTCGCTCCGTAAAATGACCGCGCACCCCCGCCCCCATTTCCCTTCAGGAGACGCCCCGATGAACGCCCCGACCCAAACCTCGCACCTGATGCCGGCGCTTCATCTGCGCGACGTGCCCGCCAGCCTGATCGACGGGCTGAAGGCGCGCTTCGGCGACAACTGTTCCACGGCGATGGCGGTGCGCACGCAGCACGGGCGCGACGAGTCTTCGTTCGATGCGCCGCCGCCCTCGGCCGTGGTGTTCGCCGAAAGCACGCAGGATGTGGCCGACGCGGTGAAGCTCGCGAGCGAGCACAGCGTGCCCGTCATTCCCTTCGGCGTGGGCTCCTCGCTCGAAGGCCATCTGCTGGCGGTGCAAGGCGGCATCAGCATCGACGTGTCGCGCATGAACCGCGTGCTGTCGATCAATGCCGACGACCTCACGGTGACGGTGCAGCCGGGCGTCACGCGCAAGCAGCTCAACGAAGAGATCAAGAGCACGGGCCTGTTCTTCCCCATCGACCCCGGTGCCGACGCTTCCATCGGCGGCATGACGGCCACGCGCGCCAGCGGCACGAACGCCGTGCGCTACGGCACCATGCGCGAGAACGTGCTGGCGCTCGAAGTGGTCACCGCCGCCGGCGAAGTCATTCGCACCGGCACGCGCGCCAAGAAGTCTTCCGCCGGCTATGACCTCACGCGCCTCATGGTGGGCAGCGAAGGCACGCTGGGCGTGGTGACCGAGGTCACGCTGCGCATCTACCCGCTGCCCGAGGCGGTGTCGGCGGCGATCTGCTCGTTCCCGAGCATCGAGGCGGCCGTGCGCACCACCATCGAAACCATCCAGCTCGGCGTGCCGATCGCGCGCGTCGAACTGATCGACGTGAACACGGTGCGCATGGTGAACGCCTACGCCAAGCTGGGCCTGCGCGAAGAGCCGATGCTGCTGATGGAATTCCACGGCTCGCCCGCCGGCGTGAAGGAACAGGCCGAGACGGTGCAGGAGCTGGCCAGCGGCCACGGCGGCAATGCCTTCGAATGGGCCAGCACGCCGGAAGAACGCACGCGCCTGTGGACCGCGCGGCACAACAGCTACTTCGCGGCGGTGCAGTCGCGCCCCGGCTGCCGCGTGATCTCGACCGACACCTGCGTGCCGATCTCGCGCCTGGCCGATTGCCTGCTCGACTCGGTGGCCGAGGCCGATGCCAGCGGCATCCCCTACTTCCTCGTCGGCCACGTGGGCGACGGCAACTTCCACTTCGGCTACCTGCTCGATCCGAACATCCCCGAAGAGCGCGTGAAGGCCGAAGAGCTGAACCATGCATTGGTAAGCCGCGCGCTGGCGCTCGAAGGCACCTGCACCGGCGAGCACGGCGTGGGCCTGCACAAGATGGACTTCCTGGTGACCGAAGCGGGCGTGGGCGCGATCGACATGATGCGCACGATCAAGCGCGCGCTCGACCCGAAGAACATCATGAACCCGGGCAAGATCTTCAGCCTCTGAGCGACGACGCAAGCGCCCATTGAAAAGAAAAAAAGCCCGGTGGCTCGCAAGAGCCCCGGGCTTTTTGTTTGTGTGCGGCCTGCCGGCCGCTGTGCGCGATCAGTTGTTGTTGCTGCGGCGACGAGCCGGTGCCTTCTCTGCCGGCACATAGGTTTGCGACGGTGCTGCACCGCCGTCCACGCCCAGGCGGCCACCACCACCAAGGCCCTGGCCGCGCACGGTCTGCGCCTTGTAGTTGCGCAGCGAACGAACCATCTGGTTGAAGGCGTCCATGAACGCGGCTGCAATCACCTTGCCCTGCGCCGTGTTGGTGTAGCCGCCCAGGCCACCGCCCGCGCTGCGGCCGGCCAGCGCACCGAAGGCGCCGAAGTCGGTCTTGGAGGCGCTGCCTTCCGAAGCTGCGACCTGCACGCCCGAGCGGTTGTCGATCAGGGTCAGCAGCGCGCTGGCTTCCTTGGTCTGCATGTTGCCGCCGATCTGTGCGAGCGCACGGCCACGGCCGCCACCCACCAGGCCGCCGAGCGCACCGCCGATGCCGCCGGCATCGCTGTTGCTGAACACGATCTCGGGCGACAGGCCGTAGTCGGACGCCACCATCTGGCCGCGGCCGAAGTTGCTGCCGCCGCGCATTTCGCCCGACTGCTGCAGTGCGCGTTCGCGCGTCATGGCGTTCATGCCGGCGGCGCCGCGCTCGACCACGATGAAGCAGTTGGATTGCTGCACCAGCAAACGCAACAGATTTGCAGTAGGCGGCAGACGGTATTCACCGGTGAGGATGGTGTACCAACCCGCGCTCTGGTTCTCGATCAGCGAGACCGTGCCCAGAGGCGATTCGCAACGCTCCAGCTGGCTGCTGGCGTTGTCGGTCGAGCCGCCGGCCGCGCTGCCCGTGGCCATGGTCTTGGCCGACGAGCTGCCCATCTGCATGTCGGTGGCCGCACAGCCAGTGAGAAGAAGCGCGCCGACGGCGATGGCCGCGAGCGGGAACTTGGTGAGCTGCATGGGGTGACTCCCTCTGTTGTCAGATATCTGAGGTGAAAAAACCAGCGATCGAGGATACGCGCAAAGGATTGCAGGAATCAATCAAACGAATGCACGACGCCCTGTTCACAACACTAGGCCGTTCGGCGGATGCGATCGATCAGTCCGTTGAGCGCTTCGATGGAGCCGAAGTGAATGACCAGCTCGCCGCTTTCGCCGCGCTTGGTGCGCTTCTTGATGCGCACCTCGACCTCGGCGGTGAGCAGGTCGGCCAGTTCTTCTTCCACGCGCTGCAGGTCGCGCGACTTGTCGCCGGCATTGCCGCGGCGCGATGGCGTGAGCGTGAACTCGGCCGCCAGCTTCTTCACCAGCGCCTCGGCCTCGCGCACCGACATCTTCTTGGCCGCGATCTGGTTGGCGGCGGTGATCTGCGTGCCGCGGTCGAGCGACAGCAGCGCGCGGGCGTGGCCCATGTCGATGTCGCCGGCCATCAGCATCTGCTGCGCGGGCTCGGCCAGGTTCAGCAGGCGCAGCAGGTTGCTGGCCGCGCTGCGCGAACGGCCCACGGCCTGTGCCGCCAGCTCGTGAGTGAGCCCAAACTCGGTGACCAGGCGTTGCAGGCCTTGAGCCTCTTCCAGCGGATTGAGGTCTTCGCGCTGGATGTTCTCGATCAGCGACATGGCCGCCGCGGCCTCGTTGGGCACGTCGCGCACCAGCACCGGCACGCTGTCGAGGCCCGCGATCTTGGCGGCACGGAAGCGCCGTTCGCCCGCGATGATTTCGTATTCGGCGTTCTTGGCGGCCGCCGATTCGGCATCGAGCCGGCGCACCAGGATCGGCTGCATGATGCCCTGCACCTTGATGCTCTCGGCCAGCTCGTAGAGCGCGCCTTCGTCCATGCGTGTGCGCGGCTGGTAGACGCCGGCGACCATCTCGTCGAGCCTCAGCGTGTTCGGGTTCTGCGGCGCACCGCCCTCTTCCGAGCCTGCATTGCCGCCGCCGTTGCTGTTGTCGGCGGAAGGCGCGGCCGTCGGGCCGAGCAGCGCTTCGAGGCCGCGGCCCAGGCCCTTGGGTTTCTTGGTCGCCATCAGTTCTTGTCTTTCGAGATTTCGTTCAATAGTTGCCGGCCTTCGGGCCAGTCGCCCAGGCCGGATTCGGCGTTCAGATGGCCGCGTGCGCCGGCGTCGACGAAGCGCGCGCCCCAGTCGCCGGCCAGTTGGCGCGAGCGCGAAGCCTCGCAATAGGGGTCGTCGTTGGCGGCGATCAGCACCGCCGGAAACGGCAGCGGCTGCCGCACGATGGGTGCCCAGCCAGGAATCATCTGGCGCAGGTCGTCGCGCTCCAGGTCACCGGGCGCCACCAGCAATGCGCCGCGCACCTTGTGGGCGTTGCGCGAGTGCGAGGCCCAGGCCGCGACGAGGATGCAGCCGAGGCTGTGCGCCGCAAGGACGACTGGGCCGGGCGCGGCCAGCACTTCCTCTTCGAGACGCATGGACCAGTCGCCGCGCAGCGGGCGCATCCATTCATGCTGCTCGACGCGGTGGTCGCCATGGATCGACTCCCAAAGGGTTTGCCAATGGCCGGGGCCGCTGTTCTGCCATCCGGGCAGCAGCAGGATGCGGGGAGCTGTCATTTGCTACGAACTTGATAGCAACTTACCCAGATAAGGCAAGCGTCAGGCGTTGTTTTGGCTGGTCGAATCGGCCGCTGGCGCAGCAGCAACTGCCGGCGCGAGGACGTCTTCGGGAATGGGCAGGTCCGGTGCCATGCGCTCGACAGGCGCAATCGGCGGCGCCACCGCGCCCGAAGCAAAGGCACTTGCCGGCGGCATCTTCTCGATCAGCTCCTGCGCAAAGGCAATGAAAGCCTGGCTGCCACGCGCCGCCGGATCGAACACCACGCCCGGCAGGCCGTAGCTCGGTGCTTCGGCCAGGCGCACGTTGCGCGGGATCACGGTGTCGAACACCTTGTCGCCGAAGTGGGACTTGAGCTGCTCGCTCACCTGCTGCTGCAGCGTGATGCGCGGATCGAACATCACGCGCAGCAGGCCGATGATCTGCAGGTTCTTGTTGAGGTTGGCGTGCACCTGCTTGATGGTGTTGACCAGGTCGGTCAGCCCTTCGAGCGCGAAGTACTCGCACTGCATCGGCACGATCACGCCATGGGCGGCGCACAGGCCATTCAGCGTGAGCATGCTCAGGGACGGCGGGCAGTCGATCAGGATGAAGTCGTACTCGGCGCCGACGGCGGCCAGCGCGGTGCGCAGGCGCTTCTCGCGGCGGTCGATGGCGACCATTTCGACTTCGGCACCGGCCAGTTCGCGGTTGGCGCCCAGCACGTCGTAGCCGCAACCGCCCTCCACCAGCTTGTCGGCCTTCACCCGCGCCTCGGCCACGGAGGCCGACTCGAGCAGCACGTCGTACACCGTCAGCTCCAGCTGGCGCTTGTCGATGCCCGAACCCATGGTCGCATTGCCCTGGGGATCGAGGTCGATCATCAGCACACGCTGGCCGACCTTGGCCAGGCCTGCGGCGAGATTGACGGTGGTGGTGGTCTTGCCGACGCCGCCCTTTTGGTTGGCGATGCAGAAAATCTTGGCCATGTCGTCGGGTTCTACGGGTTCAGCGAGTGATCGCGAGCTTGATGCCGAAGGCGATCAGGAAGGTGCCGGCCAGCTTTTCGAGCGTGGTCGAGATGCGGGGATTGGCGCGGATGCGCTCGGCCAGGAAGTGCGTGAGCAGCGTCGAAGTCAGGCCGTACAGGAAGGTCAGCGTCGCGATCGTGAGTGCCATCACGCCGAAGGTGATCAGGCCCTGGTGACGGGCCGGGTCGACGAACAGCGGGAAAAAAGCCATGTAGAACACGATCGCCTTGGGGTTCAGCAAGGTGATCGTGAAAGCCTGCCGCATGAAATGGCTCGGCTTGATGTTGAGGATGGGCGCCGCACCCGGCTTGGCCAGCAGCATCTTGATGCCCAGCCATGCCAGATAGGCCGCGCCCAGCCACTGAACCGCCTTGAATGCCGCCGGGTAAGCGACCATCACAGCCGACACGCCGGCCACCGCAGCCCACAAAAGGCACTGGTCGCCAAAGATCACCCCGGCCGTCGCGGCCAGTCCGCCTCGAATGCCACCTTTGCTGGTCGACGTGATCAGCGCAAGATTGCCCGGACCGGGAATCAGGAGGAACAGGACGATGGCGGCGACGAAAGCGCCGTAGTCAGCGATGCCGAACATGGATTTGCCTCGAAAAAGAGAGCCAAGGGGGAGCTGTCGAGTCTAAGCGAGGCCAACGCCGCGAGGGCTGTTCCGGGGCGCGCTTTTGCCGGCGCAGCCCCTTCTATTTGCAGCTCAGGTCGCTTCTTTGCGCGCCCAGACGATGCAGCGCTCGGCGTCCAGGCCCGGAACCGTCAGTTGTTCCACGTGAAACACAGCCACGCCCTTGGGCAAAACAGCGAGTTCGTCGCTGGGCATCTTGCCCTTCATGGCGAGCCAGACACCGCCGGGCGCGAGCAGATGGACCGAGCCGTTGAAGAAGTCCGGCAGCGAGGCGAAGGCGCGAGAGCTGACAACCTCATAGCTGCCGGCCAGGGATTCGACCCGTGCGTGCAGGCCTCGAAGGTTCGGCATCTCCAGTTCAACCGCCACTTGCTGGACGAACGCGGCCTTCTTGGCCACGGCATCCAGGCAGCTCACCTCGATGTCGGGCCGCATGATCGCGATGACCACGCCGGGCAGGCCGCCGCCCGAACCCACGTCGAGCAGCCTCCCCTTCCCCGGCCACTCGCGCTGCAGCGGCGCCACGGCGGCGAGGCTGTCGAGCAGATGGTGCGTCATCACGCCCGCTGGGTCGCGCACGGCCGTGAGGTTGTAGACCTTGTTCCACTTCAGCATCAAGGTGCCGTAGGCCAGCAGTTGGTTCGCTTGATGGTCGGACAGGGCCACGCCCAGGGCGGCTGCGCCTGCGCGCAGCGTGTCGATAGGCATCGTCATTGTGCAGATTGCGGCTCGGTGGCAGCTTCCGTGGCGGCGTCGCGGGCGAAGGCTTTATGGCCGCCCTTGCGCAGATGAATCATCAAGAGAGAGATGGCGGCAGGGGTCACGCCCGAAATGCGGGAAGCCAGGCCCAGGGTTTCGGGGCGATGCTTGTCCAGCTTCTGGCGCACTTCAAAGCTCAGCGCCTTGACCTGTCCGTAGTCGAAGTCGTCCGGCAGGCGCAGGTTTTCAAAGTGCGCGGCACGCTCCACTTCATCGTGCTGGCGCTCGATGTAGCCGGAGTACTTGGCCGAAATCTCGATCTGCTCGATCTCGGTTTCGGTCAGCGCCGTCTGGGCGCCGTACTTGCCGCCGTCCAGGGACATCAGCTTTTCGTAGTTCACGTCGGGCCGGCGCAGCAGGTCGGCCAGGTTGTATTCGTGCTCGATGACCTTGCCCAGCACCCGCTCAGACTCGGCGGCCGGCAGGTTGCGGGGGTTCACCCAGATCGATTGGAGGCGCTGTGTTTCACGTGAAACAGCATCGCGCTTGCGGCTGAAAGCGTCCCAGCGTGCGTCGTCCACCAGGCCCAACTTGCGCCCTGCTTCGGTCAATCGCATGTCGGCGTTGTCCTCGCGCAGTTGCAGCCGGAACTCGGCGCGGCTCGTGAACATGCGGTACGGCTCGGTCACGCCCTTGGTGATGAGGTCGTCGACCAGCACGCCCAGGTAGGCTTCGTCGCGACGCGGCAGCCAGGCGTCTTCACCACGGCATTGCAGTGCGGCGTTGATGCCCGCGAACAGCCCTTGGGCCGCCGCCTCTTCATAGCCGGTCGTGCCGTTGATCTGCCCGGCGAAGAACAGGCCCTTGACCGAGCGGGTCTCGAAGCTGCTCTTCAGCTCGCGCGGATCGAAGTAGTCGTACTCGATCGCGTAGCCCGGTCGCAGGATGTGCGCGTTTTCCAGCCCGGCCATCGAGCGCACCAACTGAAGCTGAATGTCGAACGGCAGGCTGGTCGAGATGCCGTTGGGGTAGTACTCGTTGGTCGTCAGGCCTTCGGGTTCCAGGAAGATCTGGTGGCTTTCCTTGTCGGCGAAGCGGTTGATCTTGTCTTCGACGCTCGGGCAGTAGCGCGGACCGACGCCGTCGATCTTGCCGGTGAACATCGGGCTGCGGTCGAAGCCGGAGCGAATGATGTCGTGCGTGCGCGCGTTGGTGTGGGTGATCCAGCAGGCCATCTGCTGCGGATGCATGTCGGTCCGGCCCATGAAGCTGAACACGGGCATCGGCCCTGCCCCACCCGGCATGCCGTCACCCGGCTGCTCGGTGCACTTCGAAAAATCGATGCTGCGGCCGTCGAGCCGTGGCGGCGTGCCGGTCTTGAGGCGGCCTTGCGGCAGCTTCAGTTCCTTCAGGCGAGCCGACAGGCTGATGGCCGGCGGATCGCCCGCACGCCCGGCCTGGTAGTTGTCGAGGCCGACGTGGATGCGGCCATCGAGAAAAGTACCGGCGGTCAGCACCACTGTGCGTGCACGAAAAGCAATGCCGACCTGCGTGATGGCGCCGACCACGCGATCGCCCTCGACCATCAGGTCATCGACCGCTTGCTGGAACAGGCTCAGGTTTGGCTGGTTCTCCAGGCGATGACGGATCGCCGCCTTGTACAGAACGCGGTCTGCCTGCGCGCGGGTCGCACGCACGGCCGGGCCCTTGCTCGAATTGAGAATGCGGAACTGGATGCCGGCTTCATCGGTGGCAATCGCCATCGCGCCGCCGAGTGCATCGACCTCCTTCACCAGATGGCCCTTGCCGATACCGCCGATCGACGGGTTGCAGCTCATCTGGCCCAGCGTTTCGATGTTGTGGGAGAGCAGCAGCGTCTTGGCGCCCATGCGCGCGGCGGCGAGCGCGGCTTCGGTGCCGGCATGGCCACCGCCGACGACGATCACGTCGAATTCTTCGGGGTACAGCATTTGAAAAGAGGGCGCACAACTGACGCGTGCGCGGCGCAAAAGGGGGCGCTAATTTTAATCGTCGATGCCGCTTTGCGCCGCCTGTGTGGACAAGCTAGAGGGGCTTGCCAAATCAAGCCGTAACGCTCGTGTGTATTGGATAGTTTGCTATATATTTAATAGCAAACTACCCGCATCAGGCGGCCGTCTGCGCCACTTGCACCACCGGCACGGGCTTCTCGATGCCCAGCAGCGCGCCCGTTGGCGGCGGCGCCTTCGGGGGCGCAGGGCTTTCATCCTGCAGCTCGCGCACCACCAGCTTCTTGTCCGTCATGCGCACGTTGCCGAAGATCGTGCAGAAGGCCACGTCCTTCGCGTCGCGCCCGGTGCCCACGCGCACCAGCCGGTCGACCGGCGCCATGCGCGTCGCATCGAACAGCACCCACTGCCCGCCGAGCCATGCCTCGAACACCGCGTGGAAATCCTGCGGCGGTTCATCGAACCACACATAGCCCACCACCAGCCGCGCCGGAATGTTGAGCGCGCGGCAGAAGGTGATGCCCAGGTGCGCGAAGTCGCGGCACACGCCCGCGCGTTCCACGAAGACTTCGCGCGCAGTGGTGGTCGAGTCGCTGCTGCCCGGCTCGTAGGCAATGCTTTCGTGAATCCAGTCGACGATCGCCTGCACGCGGCCGATGCCCGGCGGCAGTTCGCCGAAGAGCTGCTGCGCGCAACGCGACATCAGGTCCGACTCGCAGTAGCGCGTGGGCATCATGTAGTGCAGCACCTCGTCGGGCACCTCGCTGACCGGCACCTCACGCAAGTCGATCGGCACGGCCACATGCGCGCGCTGCACGCTGGCCTTGTAGCGGATCTTCAGCGGCCCCGGCTGCGCATCGAAGCGGATGAAGCGGTTGCCGCTGGACTCATCGCAGAACACCTGCATCTCCGTGGGCGGCTCGATGCTCAGCACCTCGCTCACCACGGCCTGCGCGCCCGAGCGCGCGGCTTCGATGTTGAGCAGCATGTGGGCCGGCGCGACCACCTCGTAGTCGAGCTGCGCGTCAATGTGGGACAGGTGCATGGCAAAGATCTTTCTTCAGGCCCGTCGTCGACGGGAGCGGGGTTCATCGGGCAATTGCCAATGGCTCTGCGTGACCAGCAGCACCCGCAGCACGCGGTGCGCGGGGCTTTGCAGCAGCAGCCCGAGCGAGCGCGCCCGCGGCCACTTCGGTTTCACGCGCAGCATCAGTCCAGCGCTTTTTTCACCGCGCCCACGCCGAGGGCCGCAAGCACCACGAACAGCACGGCAAGCACCAGGAACAGGCCGAACAGCAGCTTTGCAATGCCTGCCGCACCGGCGGCCACGCCACCGAAACCGAGCAGGCCGGCCACCAACGAAATCACCGCAAAAATGATCGCGTACTTCAACATTCCAGGACTCCTTCAGCAGGCCTCGCCCACCGTGCCGGCAGCTTAGAAAGCCGCCGCCGCCGCGCTGATAGTCACCCTGCGCAAGCAGCCGTAGGACAAAAACGCGATGCTTCCAAACCCGATAGCATCCGCTTCGGTTCCAAAAATCCAACCTCGACAACATCCATTGGAGTTCTTCGCATGAAGCTGTATTACTCGCCCGGCGCCTGCTCGCTCTCGCCCCACATCGCCCTGCATGAAGCAGGCATTGCCGTCGAGCCGGTGCTGGCCAGCACCAAGAGCCACAAGCTGCAAGACGGCACCGACTACTACGGCATCAACCCGCTGGGCTACGTGCCCATGCTCGAGCTGGACGACGGCACGCGCCTGCGCGAAGGCCCGGCCATCCTGCAATACATTGCCGACCTGGCACCCACCAAGAACCTGGCGCCCGCCGCCGGCACGCTGCAACGCTACCGCCTGCAGGAATGGCTGACCTTCATCGGCACCGAGATCCACAAGGGTTTCAGCCCGCTGTTCAACCCCGCCATGCCCGAAGACGCCAAGACCATCTTCAAGGACAAGCTGGCCTCGCGCTTCAAGTGGCTCGACAACGAACTGGCCGACAAGCAGTACCTGATGGGCGAGAACTTCAGCGTGGCCGACGGCTACCTGTTCACCGTGACCAACTGGACCAAGCCCACCGGCGTGGACATCTCCAGCTACCCCAACCTGCTGGCCTGGCACGCACGCGTGGGCGCCCGCCCGGCCGTTCAGGAAGCAATGAAGGCAGAAGGCCTGCTGAAGTAAGCCAAAGCGCTCCGATCCGAGGGAAAACCCGGATCGATTCAGCCACAAGCCGCCTTGCGCGGCTTTTCTTTCGCCTCATAAACTCTATAAATAGAACTTTAGAGATTGGGCCGATGTCTTCCTCTTCTTCCAACTCCCCGCACCCGGGCGGCGACGAAACCGGCGCACGCGGCCCGCTCACCGGCGTGCGGGTCATCGACATCACGACCATCTTCATGGGCCCTTCGGCCACGCAGATGCTCGGCGACCTCGGCGCCGACGTGATCAAGGTCGAATCGCCCGAAGGCGACGTGGTGCGCGGCATCGGCGCGCAGGGCCACCAGAAGATGGGCCCGCTGTTCCTGGGCATGAACCGCAACAAGCGCAGCATCGCGCTGGATCTGAAATCGCCCGATGGCCGCGCCGCGCTGATCGACCTCGTGCGCGACGCCGATGTGCTGACCTACAACGTGCGCCCGCAGGCCATGGAACGCCTGGGCCTGGGCTACGAGGCGCTTGCCGCCATCAACCCGCGCCTGCTCTACGTCGGCATGTTCGGTTTCTCGCAGCGCGGGCGCCACGCCGCCAGCGCCGCCTTCGACGACCTCATCCAGGCCGCCTGCGCCCTGCCCCAGGCCATGGCCATGGGCAGCGCCGACGGCACGCCGCGCTACATGCCCATCACCATCGCCGACCGCTCCGTGGGCCTCTATGCCTTCGGCGTGATCAGCGCCGCGCTCTACGGCCGCGAGCGCACCGGGCGCGGCCAGCGCATCGACGTGCCGATGTTCGAGACCATGGTGCCGCAGGTGCTGGGCGACCACCTCTACAACCAGACCTTCGTGCCGCCGCAGGGCGACTTCGGTTACCCGCGCCTGCTCTCGCCCGAACGCCGCCCCTACAGGACGCTCGACGGCCACGTCTGCTGCCTGATCTACACCGACCTGCAGTGGCGCGCCTTCCTCGCAGCCATCGGCCAACCGGCGCTGTTCGACACCGACCCGCGCTTTGCCGACATCCGCGTGCGCACGCGGCACATCGACGCGCTCTACGCGATGGTCGGCGAGGCGCTGGCCACGCGCACCACCGCCGAGTGCCAAGCGCTGCTGGGCGGCACCGACATCCCCGTCTTTCCGATGCACACCTTCGACACGCTGCTGGACGACGCCCACCTGCAGGACATCGGCTTCTTCAGCGAGATGGAGCACCCCGACGTCGGCCGCATCCGCCAGATGGCCGTGCCCAGCGAATGGTCCGGCACGCCGCCGGGCCGCGCCACGCCGCCGCCGCGCGTGGGCCAGCACAGCCGCGAAGTGCTGCGCGAAGCCGGCTACGACGACGCGCGCATCGACGCCCTCATTCACAACGGCGCCGTGCGCGCATCCTGATGACCACCACTTCCTCTTCTTTCATCGCCTGCGACATCGACGGCCACGTTGCCACCATCGCGCTCAACCGGCCCGAGCGCCGCAACGCCTTCGACCTCGAAATGCGCGCGCAGATGTTCGATGCGATCCGTGGCGCGGTAGACAACCCGCAGGTGCGCGCCATCGTCCTCACCGGACGCGGCGGCCACTTCTGCGCGGGCGGCGACGTCAAGGGCATGCGCGAGATCGAACGCCTCGAAGCCGCTGCGGGTCGCCTTCGCATGAAGGACGCACAGGCCGGCATGCGCCTGCTGATGCAGAGCGACAAGCCCGTCATCGCGGCCGTCGAGGGCTGTGCCTACGGCGGTGGCTTCGGCCTTGCGCTGGCGGCCGACCTCGTGCTCGCCGCACCGAGCGCGCGCTTTTGCATGTCGTTCATGAAGGTCGGCCTCGTGCCCGACTGCGGCTCGCTCTTCACGCTCGCGCGCAGCGTGGGCCTGAACCGCGCCAAGGCATTGATGCTGTCCGCACGCGAACTCGATGCGCAGACGGCGATGGACTGGGGCATCGTCCACGAAGTCATCGCCGCCGACGCACTGCTGCCGCACGCGCAGGCCATAGCCGCCGCACTGGCGAACGGCCCCGCCACCGCCATCGCGCTCACCAAGCAGGGCCTGCAACGCACGCACGACAGCGACATGGACGCGATGTTCGAGTTCGAAGCCATGGCCCAAGGCCTCGCCTTCACGACCGATGACCACCGCCAGGCCATCGACGACTTCACGCAACGCAGGCCAGCACGCTTCCAGTGGCCCGCCACGCCCGCGACTTCTTCCTCTCCCTCCTCTATTTCTTGAACCAAGGACCCGCCGCATGACCGACACCGCTCCTGCCACCACCGAACTGCGCGAGGAAATGCGCGGGTCCGTGTTGTGGCTCACCATCGACCGCGAAGAGCGCCGCAACGCCATCAGCCCCGGCGTGCTCGCGGGCCTGTCCGCCGCGCTCGCACGGGCCAACACCGACACCGCCGTGCGCGCCGTCGTCATCACCGGCGCCGGTACAAAAGCCTTCTGCGCGGGCGCCGACCTGCAAAGCGGCAGCGCCTTCAAGTTCGACTATTCGCAGCCCTACCAGGGCTTCGCGAACCTCTTCCGCCAGGCGAAGCAATCGACCGTGCCGCTGATCGCGCGCGTCAACGGCGCCTGCATGGCCGGCGGCATGGGCATCATGGGCATGTGCGACATGGCGGTGGCCAGCAGCCAAGCCGTGTTCGGTTTGCCCGAGGTCAAGGTCGGCCTCTTCCCCGCGCAGGTGCTCAGCGTGCTCGGCGGCCTGCTGCCGCGCCGCGTGCTGTCCGAGATGTGCATCACCGGCGAGCCCATCGCCGCCGCGCAGGCACTCGAACACGGCCTCGTCAACCGCGTGAGCGACGACGTCGATGAAAGCGTGGACTGGCTGCTCGGCCGCATGCTCGACAAGTCGCCCGCCGCCATCCGCCGCGGCCTCTACACGATGAAGAAGATCGAGGCCATGGCCTTTGAAGAATCGATGGCCTTCACCGAAAGCCAGATCGCCCTCTTCGCCCTCACCGAAGACGCGACCGAAGGCCAACTCGCCTTCCGCGAAAAGCGCAAGCCGCAATGGAGTGGCCGATGAACAGCAGCAACACAAACAACAACAAGGACCGCGTCGTCCGCATCGGCGGCGCATCGGGCTTCTGGGGCGACAGCAGCGTGGGCGCGCCGCAGCTCGTGGCCAGCGGGCAGATCGACTACCTCGTGTTCGACTATCTCGCCGAACTCACCATGTCGATCCTTGCGGGCGCGCGGCTCAAGAAGCCCGAGCTGGGCTATGCCACCGACTTCGTGTCGGTCGCTATGAAGGCCGTGCTCAAGGACGTCGTGAAGCAAGGCATCCGCGTCGTGAGCAATGCGGGCGGCGTCAATCCGCAAGGCTGCGCAGATGCATTGGCCGCGCTCGCGGCAGAGCAAGGCATCACACTGAAGATCGCCGTGGTGAGCGGCGATGACGTGTCGCCGCTGCTGCCCGAACTGCGTCAATCGCAACCACCGGTGCGCGAGTTGCAGAGCGGCACGGCCTTACCCGAACGTGTGCTCACCGCCAACGCTTATCTCGGCGCACGCCCCGTACAAGCCGCGCTCGACGCCGGCGCACAGGTGGTCATCACCGGCCGTTGTGTCGACTCCGCCGTCACGCTCGGCGTGCTGATGCACGAGTTCGGCTGGCAGCCCGGCGACCATGACTTGCTGGCGGCAGGCAGCCTCGCGGGCCACATCATCGAATGCGGCTGCCAGGCCACAGGCGGCCTGCACACCGACTGGGACACCGTGCCCGACTGGCCCAACATCGGCTACCCCATCGTCGAATGCAAGGCCGACGGCAGCTTCGTCGTCACCAAGCCCGCAGGCACCGGCGGCAAGCTCACGCCCGCGGTGGTGGGCGAGCAACTGCTCTACGAAATCGGCGACCCCGCCGCCTACCTGCTGCCCGACGTGGTGGCCGACTTCACGCAGGTGCGCATCGCGCAGGCCGGCGAACATCGCGTGGCCGTGCAAGGCGCGCGCGGCCGCGCACCGACCGCGACCTACAAGGTCTGCGCCACGTATGTGGAAGGCTTCAAGACGGCCGCGCAGCTCACCATCGTGGGCTTCGATGCGGTGGCGAAAGCCAGGCGCACCGGCGAGGCCATCCTTGCGCGCACGGGCACGCTGTTCGCGCAGTACGGATTCGGCCCTTACAGCGGCACACAACTCGAAGTGCTCGGCGCCGAGTCCTGCTACGGACCCCACGCACAAGCCACGCAAGCGCGTGAAGCCATCTTGCGGCTCGCGGTGACGCATCAGCGCAAGGAGGCACTGGAACTCTTCGCGCGCGAGGTCGCGCCGGCCGGCACCTCATGGGCACCGGGCACCACCGGATCGGGCGGCGGACGTGCATCGGTGTCGCCATCGATACGGCAGTACGCCTTCCTGCTCGACAAGGGCCGCGTGCAGGCACGCGTCACGCTCGATGGCGCGCCTGTCGATGTGCCGCAGACACAGGCTGCATCGAACAACGACGCACCACGCGCAACGAACGCAGCAGCGCCCGCGGCAACCGCCGCATCAGTCGACACCGCCGACAGCATCGAAGTCCCACTGATCCGCCTCGCATGGGCACGCAGCGGCGACAAGGGCGACACCTCGAACATCGGCGTCATCGCGCGCCACCCTGCCTTGCTGCCACTGCTGCGCGAACAACTCACCGAGGCGCGTGTTGCCGAATGGCTCGCGCATCTGGTGAAGGGCCGCGTCACGCGCTACGACGTGCCTGGCATCGACGCCTTCAACTTCGTCTGCGAACAGGCGCTCGGCGGCGGTGGCATGGCGTCGCTGCGCAACGACCCGCTCGGCAAGGGCATGGGGCAGATCCTGCTCGCGGTGCCGGTGCGCGTGAGCACCGCACTGCTCGCGTTGTTGCCATGAACACCGCGCACCTTCAGCGACGCAGGCTCGTGCTCGGTGGCGCCGCTGCTGCTGCCGCAACGCTCGGTGCGCCACTTCATGCCTTCGCGCAACCGGCATGGCCCACCAAGCCCATCCGCCTCATCGTCTCCTTCAGCACAGGCAGCGGCAACGACACCATCGCGCGCGAACTCGCGATCGCCATGACGCAGAGCTTGGGCCAGAGCGTGGTGGTGGAAAACCGTGGTGGCGGAGGCGGCGTGATCGGCACCGAAGCAGTCGCCAAGGCCACGCCCGATGGCTACACCATCGGCCTGGGCACCAGCTCGCAGTTGGTGATGAACGTGGGCCTGTACCGCTCGCTGCCTTTCGATGTCGAGAAAGACCTGCACGCCATCGGCCTCGTCTCGCGCACGCCGCTCGTGCTGGTGGGCAGCGCGGACATGCCCGGCACGCTGAAGGAACTCATCGCCCTCGCAAAGGCCAAACCCGACCAGGTCAGCTACGGGTCGGGCGGCCCGGGTTCCATCAGCCACATCGTCGGCGAAGCCTTCGCCAAGGCCGCGGGCGTGCAACTGCTGCACGTGCCCTACAAGGGCAATGGCGCCGCGCTGGTCGACTTGTCGGGTGGTCATGTGCAGTTGCTGTTCGACGGCCTGATCTCGACCGCGCCGCTCGCCAAACAGGGCAAGCTGAAGATGCTCGCGATCTCGGGCAACAAGCGCAGCCCGATGGCTCCCACATTGCCGACCTTCGCCGAGCAGGGCCTGCACGACTACGAGGCCTACACGTGGAACGACCTGATGGCCCCCGCCGGCACGCCACCCGAGGTGCTAGCCAAACTCAACACTGCGTTGAACCAGGCGCTCGCATTGCCGGCCGTACAGGCGCGGCTCGCGCAAGGTGCATCGGACCCGCTCGGGCCGACCACGCCCACGCAGGCCGAGGCTTATGGCCGTGCCGAACGCGCGCGATGGGTACCATTCATCCGCTCGCTGCACATCGACAATCCATAGGATGAAGCCCTGCTCTTTTGTTCGTCGCGTTGTGTTTGTTGTGCGTCTTTCGGGGCGCTGCTGTTCAGGGCGGTTGTTGATCGCGGGATCACCAGCAGCGTGTCCATGTGCGAATGACACCAGGTGCTCCCCGCAGCGAAATAAAGGAGGAGCGAAGCGGGGGACATTCGCGGAGGGGAGCTCCTGGTGTCATTCGCACTCGCCCTGAATGAACCCGAACCCACAACACAACAACAACGCGCAGTAGAAGAAAACCGACATGACCCTCTCCGCCCCGTCTTCCCTCGCTTCGCCTTCACCCCTGGGCGGAGAACACGGCGCGGGCGTCACCCAGTACCTGCAGCTCGCCAGCGTCCTGCGCCACCGCATCACCCACGGTGAACTGCAAAGCGGCCAACAACTGCCGACCGTCGCGCAACTCGCCACCGACTACAAGCTCGCAAGAGTCACCGTGCGACAAGCCTACGGCGTGCTGGCGCGCGAAGGCCTCATCACCAGCCAGCGCGGACGCGGCACCTTCGTTTCCACACTGCCCTCTTCCGGCGCCGACCCGCTGCTGCGCAACGCCATCAACGACCCGCGCGCCCGCGACATCCGCTTCGACATCCTCGAACAACGCCGCCAGCAACCGCTGCCCGAAGGCCTCGCACGCGGCGGCGCCACGTATCCCGACTACGCCTTCATCCGCAAGATCCACGTGCACGGCGGCGAGCCCTTCTGCCTCGTCGAGATCCACGTCGCCTCGGAAATCCACGCGCTCTTTCCGCCCGATGGCGAACAGCGCCACAAGATCGCCTACCTGCTCGACGAATACGCCGCCGACCGCATGCACAAGGTGCAACAGACGCTCACCGTCGCCCCCGCCGACCTGCTGCTCGCACAGTACCTGCACTGCTCCTTCGCCACGCCCATCGCCCACATGGAGCGCCGCATCTTCGACACCCAGGGCCGCATCGCGCTCGCCGGGCGCTTCTGGTACCGCGGCGACCGCTTCGTGTCCGACGTCGAAATGCCCTTCGACACCTGGGCCAACTACCACGGCGCATTGATCCCCGAGGCGCTGGCGCTCCCGCCGAACGCCTAGCACCAACCGGACAACCCCGTCACAGCAGGGTTGAGGCCCCGGGCTTAGCCTTCGGCCTGTTTTCACTTTCTTTACTCTCACACGATGTCAACCCTCTTCGACCCCGTACAGGCCGGCGACCTGAAGCTCGCCAACCGCATCGTGATGGCGCCGCTGACGCGCAACCGCTCGCCCAACGCGATTCCGCCCGACATCGCCGCCACCTACTACGGCCAGCGCGCCTCGGCCGGCCTGCTGATCACCGAAGCCACCGCCATCAGCCATCAGGGCCAGGGCTATGCCGACGTGCCGGGCCTCTACGGCACCGAGCAACTGGACGCCTGGAAGCACGTGACCGATGCCGTGCACGCCAAGGGCGGCAAGATCGTCGTGCAGCTGTGGCACGTGGGCCGCGTCTCGCACACCGAACTGCAACCCGATGGCGGAAAGCCCGTCGCGCCTTCGGCCATCACCGCCAAGACCAAGACCGTGCTCATCAAGGACGGCGTGCCGACCTTCGTCGAGACCTCCGAGCCGCGCGCGCTCGACGCCGGTGAACTGCCCGGCATCGTCCACGCCTATGCCGTCGCGGCCCGCAGCGCGGTCGAGACCGCCGGCTTCGACGGCGTCGAAGTCCACGGCGCCAACGGCTACCTGCTCGACCAGTTCCTCAAAGACGGCAGCAACAAGCGCACCGACGACTACGGCGGCTCCATCGAGAACCGCGCCCGCCTGCTGCTCGAAGCCACGCGCGCCGTGGTCGACGCCATCGGCGGCGGCAAGACCGGCATCCGCCTGTCGCCCGTCACGCCCGCCAACGACGTGCACGACAGCAACCCGCAGCCGCTCTTCACCTACGTGGTCAAGCAGCTCGCCAAGCTCAACCTGGCCTACATCCACATCATCGAAGGCGCCACCGGCGGCCCGCGTGAAATCGAAGACCGCCCCTTCGACTACGAAGCCCTCAAGGCCGCATACCGCGAAGCCGGTGGCAAGGGCGCATGGATGGTCAACAACGGCTACGACCGCCCGCTGGCGGAAGAAGCGCTCAAGGAAGGCGACGACCTCGTGGCCTTCGGCAAGCCCTTCATCTCCAACCCCGACCTCGTGCGCCGCCTGCGCGAGAACGCACCGCTGAACGAGCTGGACAAGGCCACGATGTACGGCGGCGGCGCGAAGGGCTACACGGACTATCCAGCACTGGCCTGACAGGGCCTTGCAGTGCTGCCCAGGCGCTGCTGCGGATGTGAAATGGGCCATGGCAAGATGCGGCGACGCATCCATCTTCCAATCGAAGAGAAAGAACGTCATGGCCCGCATCGCGCAACGACTGGCCGCACTCGGCCTCGTGCTCCCGCCCACCATCACGCCGCCACCCGGCGTGGTGTTGCCTTTCCAGTTCGTGCGCGTGGCCGGCAGCCGTGCATTGATCTCGGGCCACGGCCCGCTCAACGCCGACGGCACCATCGCCGCGCCGCTGGGCAAACTGGGCCGTGAAGTCAGCGTCGAACAGGGCTACACAGCCGCACGCCTGACCGCACTGGCAATGCTCGGCAGCCTGCAACGCGCACTCGGCGATCTCGACCGCATCACCGCATGGACGCGCGTGTTCGGCATGGTCGCTTCGGCACCGGGCTTCGACAAACAGCCGGCTGTCATCAACGGTTTTTCAGACCTCATCCTCGAACTCTTCGGCCCCGACATCGGCGCGCATGCGCGCAGTGCCGTGGGTATGGCGGAGTTGCCGTTCAACATCCCGGTCGAGATCGAAGCCGAGGTGGAGTTCGCGGCATGAGCACTGCCGCGTGGACCTTGCGGCGTGCGGAGGCCGCCGATGCCGATGCGGTTGCCGCATGCGCCATCGAAGCCTTCCGCATCTACATTCCGCGCCTGGGCCTCACACCCATTCCGATGACGAAGGACTACGGCGCGGCCATCGCCAATGCACAGGTCTGGATCGCCACGCAACAGCAAGAGGTCGTGGCCGCACTGGTGCTCGACATCACCGACGAAGGCTTTCTGATCGACGTCATTGCCGTGTTGCCGCAGCATCAGGGTACGGGTGTCGGCCGCGCGCTGCTCGAACTGGCGGAGCGCGAAGCACTGCGGCAAGGACACGACTCGATCTACCTGTTCACCAATGAGAAGATGACGGAGAACCGCGCGCTCTACGAACGCATCGGCTATGTGGAATACAAGCGGCTCGTGCTTGAACAACGTACCCGCGTTTTTCTGCGCAAGCGGCTGGGATGAGTCCTTGTCTTTTCGTTCGTCGCGTTGTGTTTGGCGCTGCTGCTGTTCAGGGCGACGCTCACGCCGACACGGTGCTCTTTTTCGCGAATGTCCCCCGCTTCGCTCCTCCTTTATTTCGCGAAAAAGAGCCCCGTATCGGCGCGAGCGTTGGACAGAGCAATTGTTGATCAGCGGTTCACCAGCAGCGTGCCCCAGTGCGAATGGCACCAGGTGCTCCCCGCAGCGAAATAAAGGAGGAGCGAAGCGGGGGACATTCGCGGAGGGGAGCTCCTGGTGTCATTCGCACTCGCCCTGAATGAACCCGAGCCCGATCCCAAGCCCACAACAAAGCGATAGAGCCAACTGAGATGAACACCGCGATGCAGCTGAACAGAATCCACCACGTAGCCATCATCTGCGCCGACTACGCGGTGTCGAAGCGCTTCTACACAGAGGTTCTGGGCCTGCGGGTCGTCGCTGAAAACTACCGCGCCGCACGCGATTCATACAAGCTCGACCTGGCGTTGCCCGACGGCTCGCAGATCGAACTCTTCTCTTTTCCCGATGCACCCACGCGCCTCACGCGACCCGAGGCACAGGGCTTGCGCCACCTGTCCTTCGAGGTCCACGACGTACAGGCCGCAGCCAACGAACTGGCCGCACAAGGCATCGCAGTCGACCCACTGCGCACCGACGAATTCACCAGCCGGCGCTTCACCTTCTTCGCCGATCCTGACGGCCTGCCGCTCGAACTCTACGAAGCCGCACCGCTCGAAAATCTCGATGCATTGCTGCTGAAACTCGAAGGCGACCTGCATCTTCGCGAGGTGCGTGCAAGCGCCACACGGCTCGAAGAACTGCTCGAAGACGACTTCCAGGAGATCGGCATTTCGGGCATCGCATGGACCCGACCGGCCATCATCGAAGCCCTGCGCGATGAAGCTTTTTCAGAGCGCACGATGACCGACTTTCGCGTGCACCGCATCGCCTCCGATGTGGCGCTGGTCACCTACCGCGTACACCGCAAGGCCATTGCTGAACGGCCTTCGGCGGACTCGCTGCGCAGCTCGCTGTGGCGGCAACGGCTTGGCCGCTGGCGCATGGCGTTCCATCAGGGAACACCGCTTTGAGCACTGGCCGCTAAGGCACTTCTCCGAACGCCACGCTTACGCGCAGCCCTGTTGGCTCCGCTGCATCGAGCCGCAGCTCCGCGCCCAACAGCTCGGCGTAGCGCGACACGATCGACAGCCCAAGGCCCGAGCCCTGCCCCAGCTTTTCACCGGCGGGCCCTTGCGCCCATCGCTGCATCAGGTCGCGCTGCGCTTCGAGTGGAATGCCGGGGCCGTCGTCGATCACGCTCAGTGTCTGGCCTGCCAGTTCCACCGTGATCGTGCGGCCGCCATAACGCAGCGCGTTGTCGATCAGGTTGTCGAGGATGCCTTCGACGAGCGCTTCGTTCGCATGCACCACCACCGGGTCGTCCAGGCCACGCGCGCCCAGGTCGACACCGCGCGCATCCGCGCGTGCCAGGTGGCGCAGCACCGTCTGCTCGGCCAGCACGTCGAGTCGCACCGGCACACGGTCCAGGCCCGTGCGCGCCTCTTCAGCCAGCGCCAACGCAAGCAACTGGTCGATGAGGTGGCTCGCGCGCGACTGCCGCTCCGACACGCGTTCGAGCTGCTCGCGCCAGACCTTCGCGTCATGCTGCGCCAGTCCGTATTCGGCCAGCGCGCGAATGCCCGCGAGTGGCGTGCGCAGTTCATGCGCTACGTTGCCCACGAACTCGCGCTGCGCCTGCAGGCTCTGTCCCAGCCTGTCGAACAACGAATTGACCGCATTGCCCAGGCGCTGCAGCTCGCGCGAGGTCTGCGCCACCGTCACCGGCGACAGGTCGCGCACATCGCGCCGGTCAAGAGCGCGCTGCAATTCGGCCAGCGGCCGCAGGTCGCTGCGGATGCCGTACCAGAGCCACACCGCGAGCAACAACAACAACAGGATCTGCGGTGCCAGCGCATAGCCGAGCAGTTGCCGCACCAGCGCCGTCCGGCTCAGCGTGGTCTGCGCCACCACCACGCGGTAGGGCATGCTGAGGTCGGGCTCCGCATCGTGTTCGAGCACCACTGCGCGCAACACGCTGCCTTCGTATTCCACGTCGGAAAAGCGATAGCGCAAGCCGTCGACCGGCAGGGGCGCCTGCAGTCCGGCCTGGCCCGAGATCAGCGTGCCGTCGAGCCGCTGCACCGCGAAGTACACCTTGTCGACCTGGTCGAAGAGCACGGTCGCCACTTCGCGCGGCGTCAACAGCAGTTCGATGCCGCGCTCGCCCGCCTGCACGTTGGCCGACAGCGCATAGGCGTCGTCGAGCATGCCGCGATCGAAAGCCTGTTCCGAAAAATAGTTGGCGATGACCAGCGCGATGACGGCACCTACAGTCCACGTGAGCGCCAGCGGCACCAGCACGTTGCGCAGCACGCGCCGCGTGAGCGACGGTGCCTGTCGCAGCTTTCCGAGGGGCTGTTCGATCGACTCGGTCACGCGCGAATCACACGTCGGCTTCGAGCAGGTAGCCGATGCCGCGCAGCGTGCGGATGGTTGCGCCGGTGCCGAGCAGCTTCTTGCGCAGGCGCGAGATGAAAGCCTCGAGCGCGTTGTCGCCGAGCGATTCGTCGAAGCTCGAGAGCTTGTCGGACAGCGCGCGCTTGCTGACCGTGCGGCCCGGCGGGCTCATCAGTTCCCACAGCACCTCGAACTCGCGCGCCGGCAGGTCGAGCGGACCGCCCGTGGTGGAGAAGCGCCGCGCCTTGCGATCGAGCTTGAGCTGGCCCAGCAGCACGATGTCTTCGGTGCCCTTGGCGCGGCGCACCAATGCACGCAGGCGAGCTTCGACCTCGGCCAGGTCGAAGGGCTTGCCCAGGTAGTCGTCGGCGCCGGCATCGAGGCCGGCAATGCGCTCTTCGGTGCGGCCGCGCGCGGTGAGCACCAGCACCGGCGTGCGGTCGCCGCGTGCACGCGCCTGTCGCAAGGCGGTGAGGCCACTGGCCAGGCCGCTGGTGGGGCTTGCGGTGGCGGGCAGGTTGAGATCGAGCAGCACCGCGTCGAAGGGCTGCACGCGCCAAAGGTGGTCGGCATCTTCGACGTTGGTCGACACATCGACCCGATGGCCTGCATCCGCGAGACTGCGCAGCATCACATCGCGCAGTACGGCGTCATCTTCGACAAGCAGAATTCGCATGGTAATTGTGTGGTTGGGGTAATCTGCCCTTACGAATGACGGGTCAGCAGCCGGTCAGTCGCTCCAGCGATAAACGCAACATGAGCATACGACAGCAATATGAAACACGGGCCATTTTCATGGCCGGCGCCACACGATGAGTGCGCGCGAACCCTCCGATCTGTTGAGTGTGGTGCCTTCCGAGGTGCAACGCACCGCCGTGGTCCTGCTGCATGGTTTATGCAGCACGCCTGACGAGTTGCTGACCGTGCAGTCCGCACTGCGCAGCCGCGGTTATCCGGTGCACCCGCTGTCGATCGAGGGTTACTCGTTCGATGCCAACGCGCCGCTGCAACACGCCGCACCGTACGAACGCTGGCTCGACGTCATCCAGGCCCAGGTCAAGGCGCTGCGCGCGCAGCACGACCGCGTGGTGCTCATCGGCATTTCCGCCGGCTCCTCGCTCGCGCTGGGCGCGGCCATCCGCTGCGGCAAGGACATCGACGCGCTGGTGCTCATGTCGACCACGCTGCGCTTTGACGGCTGGGCCATTCCGCGCACGCAGTTCCTGCTGCCGCTGGCCTTCTACACGCCGCTCGGACGCCTCTGGCAATACCGCGAACGCCCGCCCTACGGCGTGAAGAACGAACGCGTGCGGGCCTGGATCGAGCGCGAGCTGCGCCACCGCAAGGTCTCGCGCGCCGGCAGCTCGGTGATCGGCGTGGGCCACCTGCGCGAACACGACCGGCTGATCCGCCACGTGCGCCGCAACCTCAACAGCGTGCAATGCGACAACGTGCTCGCACTGCATGCCCAGCAGGACGAGGTGGCCAGCGTGGCCAATCTCGACATCCTGGCGCGCGGCCTTCGCTGCCGCGCATTCCGCACCGTGGTGGTGGCCAACAGCTACCACATGATCACGATCGACAACGACCGCCAGCAGGTCGTTCGCGAAACAGTGTCTTTCGCCGATGCAGTGGCGCATGGCACGATGCCTGAGCATCCCCTGTACGCCTGACCCGGCCCGAACCCGACTGAAAGGAAAACATCCCCATGTCTTCTTCCGATTCCACTTCGCCCACCTTCAACAGCATCGCGACGATTCTCGAGACCGACTTCAAGGTCGAGCGCTCGGCCATCTCGCCTGCCACCGCGCTGTCCGACCTCGGTCTCGATTCGCTCGCGCTGATGGAATTCGTCTTCGCCGTCGAAGACGCATTCCACCTGCGCATTCCCGAAGACCGCCTCGATCCGCGCGAAGCCGGCATCACGCTGCAACGCCTGTGCGAAGTGATCGACACCGAAAGCAGCGGCGCTGCTGCCGTCCCTTCCACCCAGACCGCCGAAGCCCACGCATGAGCAGCGGAGCCGCCCACGCCGTGCTCGCCGCTTCTGCTGCGCGCGCCGCATCCACGCCGGTGCGCGTGAGCGGTCTCGGTTTCATCACGCCCATCGGCCGCACCGTCGAAGCCTTCGACGAAGCCCTGTTCGCCGGCCGTTCCGCCGTGCGTGCGCAGACGCTCGAGATCAAGGGCATGGACCCGATGCAGCTGGCCGTTGCCGCCTGCGATTTCGAATCGAACGGCGTGCGCAGCACCTCGCGCCTGCCGCTGGACCGCGGCACCGCCATGGCCCTGGCCGCCGCGCAAGACGCCGCCGCCGAAGCCAAGCTCGACCTGGACAGCATCGACCGCGATCGCCTCGGCATCTACTGGGGCAGCGGCCTGGCCGGCGCCGGCACCTTCGACAACACCACCAGCGCGCTCTACGGCGAACAGCGCCGCATGCGCCCGACCACCGTGCTCACCGTCATGCCCAACGCGGCGGTGGCAGAGCTGGCATTGCACTTCGGCGCACGCGGCGCAGCCATTGCCTACGCCTGTGCCTGCGCCTCCTCGGCCGTGGCCATCGGCGAAGCCATGCGCGCCATTCGCGGCGGCTGGATCGACGTGGCCATCGTCGGCGGCCATGACGCCATGCTCACGCCCGGCGTGATGGCGAGCTGGCACGCCATGCGCGTGATGGCACCGCCGCCGGCCGATGCGCCGTCGTCCGCCTGCCGCCCCTTCTCGGGCGACCGCGCCGGCTTTGCCATCGGCGAAGGCGCTGCCGCGCTGGTGCTCGAATCGGAAGCGCATGCGCTGGCACGCGGCGCCGACGCCGCGCCCTTCATGCTCGCGGGCTACGCCACCAACTGCGACGGCACGCACATCACCAACCCCGATGCGGGCGGCCAGGTGCGCGCCATGCGCGCCGCCCTGCGCGATGCGGGCATCGAGGCCTCGGACATCGGCCACATCAACGCGCACGGCACGGCCACGTCGGCCGGCGATGCCGCCGAAGCCGCATCGATCCGCGAAGTGTTCGGCAAGGGCGCGCCCGTGAGCGCCACCAAGGCCATCCACGGCCACGTGCTCGGCGGCGGCGGTGCCATCGAGCTGATTGCAGCGCTGCGCGCGCTGGCACGCGAGGCCCTGCCTCCCATCGCCAACCTGCAGACGCCCGATGCGGCTTTCGATCTCGACTTCGTCCAGGGCGAGGCGCGCCAGGCCAAGGGCATCCGTTACGCGCTGTCCAATTCCTTCGCTTTCGGCGGCACCAACGCGGTCATCGTGGCCGGTCGCGCGTCCGAACGCTGAAGATTCGCTGAAGACTTCCTGAAAAACACGCACGGTGCACCGGCTGGTCGTTTTCGTCGTGCCCGTGTTCGCGCTGCTCATGGCGTGCGAGTTCGCATGGGGCTGGCTCAAGCGGCGCAACACCTACCGTTTCAGCGACACCATCGGCAGTCTGAGCCAGGGCCTGCTGAGCCAGTCGTTCGCCGTATGCACCCAGCTCTTCCAGATCGGCCTGTACGCGATGGTCTACCCGGTCGTCGCGATCTGGACGCGTCCCAGCTTCTGGGACAGCGCCATGGGCTGGATCGCGGCGGTGCTGCTGTTCGACTTCTTCGACTACTGGCTGCACCGCGCGGGCCACGAGTCGGCCGTGTTCTGGGCCGCGCACTCGGTGCATCACCAGAGCCAGCAATTCAACTTCTCCACCGCGCTGCGGCAAGAGAGCGCCGTGGCCTTTCTCGGCTGGGCCTTCTATCTGCCGATGGCGGTGGTGGGCGTGCCGCCCGAGCAGTTCGGCCTGGCGGGGCTGATCGTGCTGGTCTACCAGTTCTGGATCCACACCGAGCACATCGGCAAGCTCGGCTGGTTCGACCGCGTGTTCTCCTCGCCTTCCAACCATCGCGTGCATCACGCCGTGAACGACGGCTATGTCGATCGCAACTACGGCGGCATGCTGGTGGTGTGGGACCGCATGTTCGGCACCTTCGCGGAAGAAGGCGAGCGCTGCGTCTACGGCACGCGCAAGACGCTCGCGAGCTTCGATCCGCTGCGCGCGATCCTCGGACCCTACGCACCGCTGCTGCGCGACAGCTGGCACACGCGGCGATGGCAGGACAAGCTCGCCGTCTGGTTCAAGCCGCCGGGCTGGCGCCCGGCCGATGTGGCCGCGCGTTTTCCGGAAGCCCCTTTCTCGCTCGAAGAAGCCATGCACATCCATGACCCGGTGCTGACGCGCGCCCAGGTCGCGTCGGCTGCCATCCATTTCGCCGGCTGGGTCGGCGTGACGCTCGCCTTCCTGTGGCGGGCCGACGACCTGGCGTTCCAGACCGGCCTGGTCCTGCTCGCACTGGCGGTCGGCGGCTTCTGGGCCATCGGCGCGGTGCTCGACTCGCGCCTGCGGCTGCGCTGGGCCTGGTGCGTGCAGGTGGTGCTGCTGGCGGTGTCGGCGGTCATGCTGGCCTGAGGCTCTTTCGCAGCAGGCGTTTTTTAACGCCTCGCTATGCTCGGCGCTTCATCGATATGGAAGCTCCACACACCATGCACAGGCTGGCCACCCCGCAGGACATCGACACCGTCTTCGCCCTCTACATGCACGAGAAGGTCGTGCCCTACCTGGGCTACGACCCGATGCCGCTCGAAGACTTTCGCGCGATCTACAAAGAGCTGCTCGACGGCCGCGGCTTCCACATCTACGAGCGCGACGGAAAGGTCGCCGGCTTCTACCGCGCCACGCGCTATCCGGGCCGCGTGCAGCACGTGGCCAGCCTCGGCACGCTCGCGGTCGATCCGGCCCTGCACGGGCAAGGCGTGGCGCTGGCCATGGTGACCGAGGCCATCGACACCTTGATATCGGCGGGCGTCAAGCGCATCGAACTCATCGTCGAAAGCGACAACGCGCCCGCGCTGCGCTTCTACGAAAAGCTGGGCTTCCAACGCGAAGGCACGCTGCGCAAGTTCTACAAGCGGGCCGCCGATGCGCAGGCCATCGACGACCACATGATGGCGCTGCTGATCGACTGAAGAAGAGCCGTCGGCCTCGTCGCATGCACGAGGTCGCAAGGTTTCGCTGCACTGCGACCAGGCAGGTAATCGACAGTGCCGGGCGCGCCTGCCAGACTTGCCTGCATCCCCACAAGGCCTTGCGCCTTCGCAGAAAGAACAGCCATGCCCGCACCCGATACCCTGGCCCGATTCATCGCACGCGTCGAACAGAACGCGCATGTGGAAGCCATCGAGGAGTTCTACACGCCGCAAGCTTCCATGCAGGAGAACCAGTCGCCGCCACGGATCGGGCGGGACACGCTGGTCGCCCATGAACGCAAGGTGCTTGCGCGCGCCAGGTCGGTGAGTTCGCAATGCCTGCCGCCCGTGTTCGTGAGCGGCGACGACGTGGTCGTGCGCTGGGTCTTCCGCTTCGAATGGCTCGATGGCTCCGTCACGCGGATGGAAGAAGTGGCCTGCCAGCACTGGGAAGGCGAGCGCATCGCGGCGGAGACCTTCTTCTACGACCCCGCGCAGCAGGTCCCTGTGCGCCAGCAATGACAGCCGATGCTCAACCCAGCTCGACGTGGCGCCGCGTCATCTCGGCGGTATGGCTGTCGAGCGGAAACCAGAGCTCCATCCGCAAGGAAGCCAGCGTCACGTCCTGCGGCAATGCGAAGACGCTCTGCACGTAGAAATACGAGAGCGTGCCCAGTGCCGTGTCGAACACCAGGCTCAGATAGGGCGCCGCATGAGCTGGCGCCTTCGCGGCAACGGCCGGTCGGTGCCGTTGATTCAGTGCATCGGAAAGCCGCTGAATTCTTTCCTGCAGCGCCGGCGTCGCGCTGGCCTCGGTGCGCAGTTGCGCCAGCAGCGCCGAGCCGACGGCCCACGGTTGATGCATGCGCGACAGCAGGCCTTTGGGATGGCCAAGCGCGGTGATCATGTCCATGCCGCGCACACGGCCCCCGGCGCTCGCGGCCAGCTCGGGCATGACCAGCGACCACAACCAGCCCGCGCCGCGGTTCTGGTCGACCGTGTGCCAGTCGTCATCGAAGACCAGCGCGGGGTTCGGGTCGTGCGCGGCCAGCGTGTGGCGCAGCGCCTGCAGCGCGGGCGCGAGTTCGGGGCTGTCGAGCGCCATCTTTTCCTGCGGCAACGCGAAGCCCGCATGCAGCAGCGCGGCATTGCGCACCGAGGTCGGTACGTCCAGTTCGGCCAGCCAGGCCAGCAGCAATTCGCGGCTCGGCCGTGCGCGCGCGGCCTCGATGTAGCTCACATGCCTTTGCGACACGTCCAGGCGCAGCGCCAGTTCGAGCTGGCTGATCTTGCGATCTGTGCGCAGGTGGCGCAGGAGTTGCGCAAGTTTCAAACGGGCCTCTGCCTAACCGGGTGGGGAGTGCTCATGGGTTCGCGATTGTGCGCAACTTCCGGTGCGAAAGCGATAACGTCGCAGGTCGTTGCCAACACCGCCGCGCAGCGACAGTGCCCCTTCGCTGGACGTTGACATCGTGAGAGGGTTCAAACTTGCGGCTTCCCCTTGCAACCCACCATTCATTCATTCAATTGAATTCAAAAGGAGCCACGACGATGAGCCAGAAATTCCAGGTCTCGAGCATGAGCTGCGGCCACTGCGTGACCGCGGTGCAGAACGCGGTGCAGACGGTCGATCCCGAAGCGCAGGTCACGGTCGATCTTCCGACCGGCCATGTCGACGTGCTGAGCGAACAGCCGCGCAAGGACATCGTGGCGGCGATCGAGAACGCCGGCTACGCCGTTCAATGACGGACACCGGAGGCCGGCAGGTCGCCATCGGCGAGGCCGCGCGCCTGTCGGGCGTCTCGGCCCGCATGGTCCGGCATTACGAAGGGCTGGGCCTGCTGCCGGCGGTGGCGCGCACCGAGAGTGGCTACCGCCAGTACAACGACGCCGACATCCACACGCTGCGCTTCATCAAGCGCTCACGCGACCTGGGTTTTTCGATGGAAGAAATCGCGGAGCTGGTCGGCCTGTGGCACAACCGCCGGCGCGCGAGTTCGAGTGTCAAGCGCATCGCCGAAAAGCACCTGGGTGAACTGGAGCAGCGCATCGCGGACATGCAATCCATGCGCAATACGCTGTCCCATCTGGTTCACTGCTGCCACGGGGATGCCAGGCCCGACTGCCCGATCCTCGATGACCTGAGCAAGGTCTAGATCAGGCGCCTCGTACCAGCGAAAGAATCTTGCCCGCGTCGAGCGTGCGGGCCTTCTCCTGGATCGCCGGCAGATATTGCGTCTGCAGGCCCTGCCCTTCCTTCACCACGCCCGAGAACGCGTCCTTGAGCATCTGGGTCGAGAGCGTGCGGCCGCCCGCGTAGTAGCGCTTGGCGACATGGCCCAGCGCATAGGTCGCCGCGAAGCTCATGCCCGAACTCACGGCCTGGTTGCCCAGCCCGCGCAGCAAGCCGCCGCCGACCTTGCCCAGCAGCCCGCCGAGCAGCTTGCGCCCGGCCTGTTCCAGGTACTGCGAGGTCAGGCCCACGCCGACCGTGGCCAGGAAATCCTTGATGTGCCCGCTGTCCAGCTGGTAGCCGTGCGCCTGGCCGATGCGATAGACCAGCTTCATCTGCAGCGGAATGATCGCCATGGTCGACAGCGTCTCGGGCAGCAGTTCCAGCGCACCGTTGAGGATGGCCGCATTCAGGATCGACTTGTCCAGCTCCGCGCTGTCGGGCGCATTGACGGCCACCGCCGCGGCACCCGCCGCCGTGGCCGTTCCCACTGCGGCGCCCACCGGCACCGACGCGATTTCTTCCGCCCGCTGCGCAAACCCCGCCACTGACGCATCCAGCCCGAGCGAGGTGCGCACGTCCGCCAGGAACATGCGCTCCGCCTCCGACTGCGTGCCGTCGGCATCGCACACGCACACCGCCATCTCGTAGGCGAGCTGCCGCGATTCGGTGCTCTTCAGCTCCCCGGCCACCGACGCCAGCGAAACGCGCTTCATCAGCACGTCCTGGTAGAGCGTCGGCAGATTCAGGCCGTCGGCTTGCGACAGGCCTTCGGCGATGCGCTTGATCTCCGCGCGTTCGCGTTCGTGCTTTTCGCCGTCGACGAAGGCCGCCAGCAGGCTCAGGGTCACGATGGCCGTTGTTTCTGAAGGTGTCATGTTCGAGGTTTTCGTCATATGAAGGACGAAGTTCGGGTGCTTGGCGCTGCGAAGGTTCCTTTGGACGTTCTCCCCACAAAGCTTGAGCAACTCTGTGGATAACCCCGGCACTGCTGTGTAGGGCCATTGCAAGTCATTGATTTGCAAGGGGATTCTACATATTGCTTAAATTTTGAGCACTGAATTTCTTTGCCCGAAAGCCGCCTTTCGCAGATTTCCAAGGGGGTGTCAAAGGACAACTCTGGGGACAGTTTTTGCACAAGCCATCGGTTATCCACAGCGCCGGCGGGTTACCCAATGTTGTTCATTTCGGCGGTACACCTCGGAAGCGCGGCTGCGCACAGTGACGCAGGCATGACAACTCGTTGTCACATAACGAAAAAAGTGCCCTGTCCACAGAAGAGTGCTTCCCTTATCTACTACTACTAATTTGAATAAGAAGAATAAGAAATAGGGAACAGGGAAAGCGCCGCGCCAAAAAAAAAGCCGCGGACGGCCGCGCCGGTCTCCAGCGCCTCGGGCGAAAAAACGGGCCCGGGCGGCCCGCTTCCCCTCGCTAACATCCGTGGATGAGCTTCAAACCGCGGATCCTGATTGCCGAAGACGAGTCGGGCATCGCCGACACGCTGCAGTACGTCCTGAAAAGCGACGGATTCACCCCGATCTGGTGTGCCACCGCCGAGGAAGCGATCGCGCAGTTCGCGCAGGAACCGCCGGCGCTGGCGATCCTGGACATCGGATTGCCCGACCTGAACGGTTTCGAGCTCTTCAAACGCCTCCAGGCGCTGAACCAGTCCATGGGCGGCCCGGAGGTACCCATGGTGTTCTTGACGGCCCGCAGCGACGAAATAGACCGCGTGGTGGGCCTCGAACTGGGTGCGGACGACTACATCGCCAAGCCTTTTTCGCCGCGCGAGCTGGTCGCTCGCGTCAGGACCATCCTGAGACGGAGCGCGAGAAACGGCCCAGGAGCCTCGCCAGCGGCCGCCGGAGCAAACCATGGGGCTCCCCATCAAATCGCGCCCCAGGCGGCTCCAGCGACCCCACAGGCACCCGCAATGCCCTTTTCGCTCGACAACGAGCGGATGCAGATCCGGTATTACGGACGGCTGCTCGAACTCTCGCGCTACGAGTACGGGCTGCTGCGCCTGCTGGTGCAGCGCCCCGGCCGCGTCTTCACGCGCGATGAATTGCTACAACTGGTCTGGGACGACGCCAGCGACAGCTTCGACCGCACGGTCGATGCGCACATCAAGACCCTGCGCGCCAAGCTCAAGACCGTCGCGCCCGATGTGGAGCCGATCCGCACGCTGCGCGGCACCGGCTACGCGCTGAACGAAGAACTGCCAGCCAAGTCCTCGTGACCCGTCGCACGCGGATCTTCATCGGCATCCTGCTGATCTACACGGCAGGCATCGCCTTCCTGCTGTACCGCGTGATGTCGGACATCGACCCGCGCTACCGCGAGTCGGCCGAGGAATCGCTGGTCGAAACCTCGCAACTCGTGGCCAGCCTGGTCGAGCAGGACGTGATTGCCGGCGCCATCAACACCGCGCGGCTCGAACCGCTGTTTCGCACCGTCTACGCGCGCGAGTTCTCGGCCCAGATCTACAACCTGCACAAGAACCGCGTCGAGCTGCGCGTGTACGTCACCGACCGCAACGGCCGCGTGATGTTCGATTCGCTCGGCAGGCACCTGGGCGCCGACTATTCGCAATGGATGGACGTGAGCCGCACGCTCGCCGGCCTGTATGGCGCGCGCACTTCGCGCGACGTCGACGGCGATCCGCGCACGTCGGTCATGTACGTCGGCGCGCCGATCCGCTGGAACAACGAAATCGTCGGCATGGTCAGCGTCGGCAAGCCGGTGCAGAGCTTCGGCCAGTTCGTGGAAGACGCCCGCGCCCGCACGCTGTGGGTCGGCGTGGGCTCCGGCCTTGCGCTGTTGCTGCTCGCGGTGATCGTGTCGATCTGGCTGGTGCGGCCCTTCGGGCTGATCTCGGACTACTGGACCTGGGTGCGCGCGCAGCGCAGCCTGAGCCTGTCGCGCATGGCGCGCCGCGCGGTCGATACGGTGCGCAGCGGCTTCGGCGAAATGCGCGATGCGCTCACCGGACGCAACTACGTGGCCGACTACGTGCAGACCTTCACGCACGAAGTCAAAAGCCCGCTCTCCGCGATCCGTGGCGCGGCCGAGCTGCTGCAGGAGCCATCGATGCCGCATGCGGAGCGCGAACGCTTTCTGAAGAACATCGAAAGCGAGACCCAACGCATCCAGGAAATCGTCGACCGCATGATGGAACTCACCGCGCTCGAAACGCGGCGCGCGCTCGACCGCACGGAGCCGGTGGTGTTGGCGTCATTGATCGAAGACATCGCGCTCAGCGCACAGCCCGCGGCGGCCAAGCGCAACATCCGTCTGCTGGTGAACATTCGCGACGAGGCGAGCACCGAAGGCGATCCGTTCTTGCTGCGCCGCGCCATCAGCAATCTGCTCGACAACGCCATCGATTTTTCGCCGCGCGACAGCGAAGTGCTGCTCGTGCTGGAGACCACCTCCAGGCTTGCACGCGTGACCGTTCGCGATCACGGGCCGGGCATTCCGGACTACGCGCAGGAAAAAGTCTTCCAGAAGTTCTATTCGCTCGCGCGGCCGCACAGCCAGAAGAAGAGCACGGGGCTGGGGCTGGCGTTCGTGAAGGAGATCGCGGCCTTGCACCGCGGTCGCATCGAGCTGGGCAACGCATCGCGTGGCGGCGCGGTCGCAACGCTCACGCTGCCGCTGTTGTCACATCACTGAACCGGCGTCAGTGCCTGCAGTTCGGGCCGTGGCGGCAGCGAAGCCGGCAAGCGCAAATCCCACACCAGGCCGAAACGCTCCAGCAGCTTGAGCATCCACCAACCCGGGTCCCATTCGCCCGGCGCGAGTCCCAGCCGGGCAGAGCCCGGAAACGCGTGATGGTTGTTGTGCCAGGACTCGCCCATGGTCAGCAGCGAGGTCCATGGAATGTTCCGGCCCTGCACTGCGGCGCCGCGTACTTCGTAGTTCATCGCGCCGTGGTTGTGTGCAAACCAGCCGATCAGCCAATGGCCCAGAACGCCGGACGTGACCCGGGCACAAACGCCCCAGACAACAAAAGCCCAGCCACCCCAGACATAGAACAGAACGGCCACCGGCAATTGCTGCAGCATCCAGGTTTTCTCGAGCCATTGCAGGACTCGGTCGTTGGCGATGCGCGGCTCCAGTTCGATGTGTGGAGGTCGCAAAAGATGCAGCTCGCAATGCAGTTGCCACCATGCGTCGCCCCAGAAGCCGCGGCCATGGCGCAGGTAGTCGTGGCAGATGGGCAGGCGCTGCGCGTAGTCCCGCAGTTCATGCTGGCGAAGAATGCCCAGCGGCCCGGCCAGTCCCACGAGAACACCGCAATACACCAGCGCATATCGCAGCCACTGCGGGCACTGGAAGCTGTTGTGAATCAACTGGCGATGGCTGCCCAGCGAGTGGCCGAACAACAGCACGAAGCCCGTGCTGACAACGAAAAGCGCGAGCGCATTCCATTGAAAAAAGAAGACGCCACCGACGGCTGCGCCGGTGGCCATTGCGCAAAACCAGAGGGACTTTCCGGGCGCATAGCGAACATCGCCTTCCAGAACGAAGTCCGCATGCTCAGCATGGACACGATGGTGATCGAGACCCGTGAGCTGCACTGGAAACCCTCAGGAACCGATCAGGCCGAGATCAAGGCGAGATAAGCCTCGCGCGTCTCGGGGCTCACCGCATCGAGCAGTTGCTCATACGAGGTCTGGTGGCGTGTGAGCATGCGCGCCGACGCCACGGTCTTCGACTTGCAGTACCAGTGGCAGGTGTGCTGCATCAGGAACAGTTCGGCCGACATGGTGAAGGCCTTGGATTTGGCCGAGCGATTCGCTTCGTTCTTCATCACGCCGGCGATGCCGCGCGCATGAATCGCCAGCGCTTGCCGCAGGTCGAAGGCCGCGGCCGGAAAGAGTTTGGTCGCGAAGGGAATTGCAACGGGCAGCTTGCTCACGCGCGTGTCGGCTTCCGGCGTGCGGGCGAACTCGCCAGCGAAGCTGTCGAACTGGGCCGAGAGTTTTTCCTCGGTGGAATCGAGCAGGCTCCAGATCTGCTGGCGGCGCTCGGGATCGTCTTCGCCGAGGCAGCGCAGGTAGCCCGAAGTCAGGCTCTCCATCAGCTTCTCGATCTGGTAGCGACCCAGGTGCGTGCCCAGCAGCGCGATGCGCTGGCGCTGGTCTCTGGACTTGAGGATGTAGGCGCCGGCGGCGATCAACGCCACCAGGGTAAGAATTTCCATGTATGCGTGAAGAGAGAAGAAAAAAAAGCGGGAAGCGGCACCGAGTGTAGGCACCGCATCCCGCTTGCGCTTTGAACCGTGTGGCCGTTACCTGAAGAAGTCCAGGATCTTGTTGCGCTCTTCCGGTGGCGGCGGCGCACCGATCGGCGCGCCGGTGAGTTGTTCCACCGGCGGCGGTGCCGCTTCGGCATTTTCAAGGCCCAGGCTCGCCACGTTGTGGCCCGGCGTGAAGTCGTCGAAATACACCTCGCCGTCGACACGAACCACGCCCGGCGGCTCGGCCGGCTGCGTCACGGGCACGCCCTGCAGCGCGGTCTGCATGTAGCCGGTCCAGATCGGCAGGCTCAGGCTGCCGCCGGTTTCGCCGCGCACGCCGAGCTGGCGCGGCGTGTCGTAGCCGACCCATGCAACGCCGACCATGGTCGGCTGGAAGCCCGCGAACCAGGTGTCGAAGGAATCGTTGGTGGTGCCGGTCTTGCCGTAGAGGTCGTCGCGCTTGAGCGCTTGATAGGCCTTGAAGCCGGTGCCGTTTCGCACCACGCTCTGCAGCAGCGAACTCATGATGAAGGCGTTGCGCTGCGGAATGGCGCGGCGCGATTCGTCGAGCACCGGTGGCTCGGTTTCCATCAGGACCTTGTCGCGCAGGTCGGTGACGCGCGTGACCAGATAAGGGTTGACGCGGTAGCCGCCATTGGCAAACACCGAGTAGCCCACCGCCATCTGCATCGGCGTGACCGAGCCGGCGCCCAGGCCCATCGGCAGGTTGGCCGGTTGCTTGTCCTTGTCGAAGCCGAACTTGGTGACCCAGTCTTGCGCATAAGGCGCGCCGATCGACTGCAGCACGCGCAGCGTCACGAGGTTCTTCGACTTCATCAGCGCGGTGCGCAGCGGCATCGGGCCTTCGTAGGTGCCTTCGAAGTTCTTCGGCTCCCAGGGCTGGCCACCGTTTTCGCTGGCATCGAAGTGCAGCGGCGCGTCGTTGACGATGGTCGCGGGCGTGAAGCCTTTTTCAAGCGCGGCCGAATAGATGAAGGGCTTGAAGCTCGAACCCGGCTGGCGCCAGGCCTGCGTGACGTGGTTGAACTTGTTCTTGCCGAAATCGAAACCGCCGACCAGCGCCTTGATGGCGCCCGTGCGCGGGTCCATGCCGATGAAGGCCGCCTCGACCTCGGGCAGTTGCGTGATCTCCCAGGTGTTTTTCGGCGTCTTCGCCACGCGGATCACCGCGCCGCGGCGGATCTTGATGTTGGGCGGTGCCTTGGCGGCAAGACCCGACAGCGCCGGCTTGAGGCCTTCGCCGCTGATCTGGATGGTTTCGCCGTTGGCGCGCACGGCGCTGATTTCCTTGGCGTTGGCATCGAGCACCACGGCCGCGATCACGTCGCCGTTGTCGGGGTGTTCGGCCAGCGCGTCGTCCACGGCTTCATCGACTTCCTTCTGCTCGGTCGGCAGGTCGACGAACTTCTCGGGGCCGCGATAGACCTGGCGGCGCTCGTAATCCATGATGCCCTTGCGCAGCGACTTGTAGGCCGCCACCTGGTCGGCCGCGACCAGCGAGGTGTAGACCTTCATGCCGCTGGTGTAGATGCTGTCGCCGTACTGCGCGTACATCATCTGGCGCACGGTTTCGGCCACGTATTCGGCATGCAGCCGGTTCGGGTCGGCGGCATCGCGCAGGTGCAGTTCTTCCTTCTTCGCGGTGGCCGCCTGCTCGGCGGTGATGAAGCCGGTTTCCTGCATGCGGTCGATCACGTAGAGCTGGCGCGCCCGCGCACGGCGCGGGTTGGCCACCGGATTGTTCGCGCCGGGCGCCTTGGGCAGGCCGGCGAGCATCGCGGCTTCGGCGATGGTGACGTTCTGCAGCGGCTTGCCGAAGTAGGTTTCGGCGGCGGCGGCGAAACCGTAGGCGCGGTTGCCCAGGTAGATCTGGTTCAGGTAGATCTCGAGAATCTGGTCCTTGGTGAGCTGCTGTTCGAGCCGCAGCGCCAGCAGGATCTCGTAGGTCTTGCGGCTCATGGTCCGCTCGGAGCTCAGGTAGACGTTGCGTGCCACCTGCATCGTGATGGTCGATGCGCCCTGCTTGCGTCCGCCTTTCAGGCTGGCCACCGCCGCGCGCAAAAAGCCTTTGTAGTCGACACCGCCGTGGTCGTAGAAGCGCGCGTCTTCCACCGCCAGCACCGCGTCTTTCATGACCTTCGGAATGTTGGCGAAGGGCGTGAGGTTGCGGCGCTCTTCGCCGAATTCGCCGAGCAACTGGCCTTCGGCCGAGTACACGCGCAGCGGCAGCTTGGGCCGGTAGTCGGACAGCGCCGAGACATCGGGCAGCTTCGGATAGATGGCAACGACCGCGACGATGGCCGCGACGATCACCACCAGCGCGCCGGAGCCCGCCGCGATGGCGCCCCATCCTGCGATGCGCTTCCAGCGGCGGTTGCGTCCGTCCGGCTTGGCGCCGTCGTCGGTGGGGGAGGAGCTTGAACGTTTGAACATAGAAATGGGCTAACTGACTAGCGAAAGGATTGGAGCCGCCGCGCGCTGCTGCGTTCCAGCATCGGCAGATCGAGTGCGCCGCGTTGCGCGGCCTGCTGCGCGCAATGCATGGCGTCGAAGTACTTGTCGTGGTCGAAGGCGATCAGCAGAAGGTCCACACCGGCGTTCAGCGAACGCACGGTGGCATTGCACAGGCCATGGTTGTAGGCCGCGCCCATCGTGAGATCGTCGGTGACGAGCAGGCCCTGATAGCCCCATTCGCCCCGAATCACCTGCTGCACGATTTTGCGCGAGAAAGAAGTCGGAGATTCCGCATCGAGTTCCGCAAGGATCACATGCCCGAGCATGATGGCTGCGTCAGATTGTTTCGACACTTCTTGAAATGGTTTCCAGTCATGTGTTGCAAGTCGGGCGACCGGCGTGCGCAGGCTGCCGGCGAAGTGATGGGTGTCTTCGTGCACGCCGGCAAGGCCGGGAAAGTGCTTGAGCGTGCCGCGCACGCCAGCCGACTCAAGGCCTTTCTCATAAGCGAGCGCTACCTGCGCGGTGAGCGCGGGGTCGGCCGAGATGGCGCGTTCGTCGATGCGGGTGTGCAGATCCCAGCGGCCCGGCGCGCGGCCGGTGCGCAAATCGACCACCGGGCTGAAGTTGAGCGTGATGCCCAGCGCCGCAAGCGCCCTGCCCTGTTGCGCGCCGTAGGCATGGGCGCGCTGCGCGAGGTCTTCGTCGGGCACGTCCGCGTCCAGCAGCGTGGCCAGCGCGGGCTGGCGTTCGACCAGCGGCGACAGGCGCGACACCGCGCCGCCTTCCTGGTCGGTCGCAACGACCAGCGGCGACAGGCCGGCTTCGCGTCGCAGCGCCTGCAGGCCGGCGATTTCATCGCGCAATTCGGCGGCCGTGCGGCCCTGTACGTTGCGGCCGGTCACGAAGATGCCGCCGATGAGGCCCTTGCGCGCCAGCTCGCGCAGCTTCTTCGCATCGTCATAACCGACGATGAAGTGCGCACCGAGCGCCTGTGCCATCGGCCCCGACGAGGCATTCACTTCGGCCCGGTGCTGGATGGAGGCCGCTTCGTTGCACAGCGCCATCAGCACCGCCGCGAACGCCAGGCCCAAGGCCACCGGACGCAACCAGCCGTGGGTCCATCGCCAGATGAACGCGATGCCGACGGCCAGCGCACCGAGCAGCAGCGGCAGTTCCCACGCACGCATGAAGCGCAGGTGCGGGTCTTTCAGGTGCCAGGCCCAGAACCACAGCGTGGCCAGGGCCAGCCAGCCCAGTGCGCCGAAGCTGACCCGCAGCAGCTTCATGCCGCCTGCGTTGCCGGTGCGGCCGGCGTTGCGTCATTGCGCCGAGAGAGCGCATACCAGTCGACCCTGCGCGTGACCAGCATCAGCGTGGCCAGCATGCCGAAGATCAGCAGCGCGCCGAGCAGCAGCGCATTGCTTTCGGAAGCCAGCAAACCGTAGAGCGCGCCGTACAGCAGTGCGACGAAAGCGCCGAACGACAGGCCGCGTAGCCAGCCGCCCAGCACCGCGCTGAAGTACACGGCGAGCAAGGTGACGCTGGCTGTTGCCGCGCCCGCGTAGGCCATCCAGAACGCGAACTTCTCCGACAGCGCAAGCAGCAGCAGGAAGAACAGCGCGATCGACAGGCCGACCAGCCCGTACTGGATCGGATGCAGGCGCAGCTTGCGGAACAGCTCGAACATGAAGGCCGCCATCAGCACCAGGCCGATGAAAAGCATGCCGTACTTGCCGGCGCGCGTGCTCATCGAATAGACGTTGATCGGCTGTGCCAGCGACACGTCGAAGGTCTGCAGCGGGCCCAGGTTGCGGCGCACGGCACCGGCGGCCTGGGTGACGGCTTGGGCGTCGCTGTCGGGATCGACACCGCGTCCGGCGAGTCCCGCGCGCACCTGCTCGCGCGCCGTGGTCACGAGCGAGGACACGCGCCAGTGCGCATCGAAGCCGCCCGGCGTCACGCTGCGTTCGGATGCCAGGAAGCGGCCGCCGAAGCTGGGGTGCGCCCAGGGCGAGCGCAGGTGCGCGGTCGTTTCCTCGGCGATGGGCGCGATGGCCAGCGTGTCCTGCCCGACCAGGCCGAGCTTCATCTCGAAGGGCAAGGCCTTGCCGGCCTGCCATGCCGCGAGCGCGGCGCCGGTCACGGGTGCGTGGATGCCGTTGGCAAACCAGGCGTCGTCGGCAATGCCCGGCACGCGCTGCCGAAAGCGCAGTGCCTCGCCGTTCATCAGCAGCGCCGGCGAGCCGTCGAGGCCGCGCAGGTCGCTCACGTTGAAGGCGATGAAAGGCGCCTTCAGCTCGATCGTCGAATCGGTCTCGCTGTGCGCCACGGCCTTCGGATCGAAGGCGGCGTAGCCGCCGCTCAGCGTGGCGTCGAGCGTGTAGAACGGATTCTTGAAGATGCCGCGGTAGCGCTCCTGCGGCGCCATCGTGCCTTCGATGTGCAGCTTGTCGGGAAACACCACGTGGGTCATTTCCTTGCTGTGCGGCTCCTGGCCGATCAGCTTGCCCTGCGCATTGCGCATCGGCTCCGTCCAGCGCTCGACATACGGCACCAGCAGCAGCGGGCCGACCACGGTCTGGCGGCCGGCATAGGTGGCGGCCAGCTCGCGGCCCGCCTCACGCTGGCTCTCGCCGCGCTCGCGGTTGATCGAGTCGATCTCGGCCAGCGGAATGCACAGCAGCAACAGCAGGAAGAACAGCCCGGCCACCTTGACCAGCATCGAGCTCTGCAGGGCTCTCAGGAACTGAAGCATTTTTTGATCTCCTCGTCAGTAGCGAAGCCGCGATGCTCTTCGCGCGACCCGAAGGCCGTGTGAAGCACCCGCGCCGGCGCACTTCACACAGACTTCACACAGCGGGGCATTCAAGGCGTGCGACTTCAAGGAGCCTTCCAACTGGCTTCTCGTGCGGTGCCGACAGTTGCGGCTGTGCAAGTTCGCACGGACAAGGACCCCCGCCATGGATGCCCACACCACCCCACGCCCCGGCCGCTGGCTCTGGCTCGCCACCGTGAGCCTGGCGACCGCGGGCTTCGTCGCACTGGGCGTGCGCCCGCTGCATGCGCAGGAAGCGCCCGCCGGCCCGCGCATGAAGACCGAGAGCCCGTACTTCTTCGTCAAGAGCGACGACCCGTCGGTCGATCGCCTGCCGCTCAAGGGCACCGAGGTCTCGGTGAAGATTTCGGGCGTGATCGCCGACGTGACGGTCACGCAGACCTATCGCAACGAAGGCCAGCGCGCCATCGAGGCGAAGTACGTGTTTCCCGGATCGACCAAGGCGGCCGTGAGCGGCCTGAACGTGCGGCTGGCCGACCGGCTCATCACCGCGCAGATCCGCGAGAAGCAGCAGGCGCAGATCGAATACGACACCGCGAAGAAGGAAGGCAAGACCGCCGCGCTGCTGGAGCAGCACCTGCCCAACGTGTTCCAGATGAACGTCGCCAACATCATGCCGGGCGACGATGTGAAGGTGGAGCTGCGCTACACCGAACTGCTGGTGCCGCAGTCGGGCAACTACGAATTCGTGTTCCCGACCGTGGTCGGCCCGCGCTACAACAGCCCGCAGTCTGCGAACGCGCAGGCGAAATGGGTGGCGCAACCCACGTTGACCGCCGGCACCGCGCCCTCGACCAGCTTCAAGCTCAAGGCCACCATCGACACGCCGATGGGCCTGAAGGAAATCCGCTCGACCACGCACGCCATCGACGTGAAGAAGAGCGACGAAGACCAGCACGCCGACATCGTGCTCACGGCAGACGGCCGCCCTGCCGACAACCGCGACTTCGTGCTCGACTACCGCCTGGCCGGCGAAAAAATCGAATCGGGCCTGATGCTCTACAAGGGCCAGGGCGAGAACGCAGAGAACTTCTTCCTGGCCATGGTCGAGCCCCCGAAGGCCGTGGCCGCCAGCGCGATTTCGCCGCGCGACTACATCTTCGTGGTCGACATCTCGGGCTCGATGCACGGCTTTCCGCTGGACACCGCCAAGACCGTGCTGGAGCGCCTGATCGGCGGCCTGCGCCCGAGCGACACCTTCAACGTGCTGCTCTTCTCGGGCAGCAACAAGATGCTGTCGCCCAGGTCGGTGCCGGCCACGCGCGCCAACATCGAACAGGCACTCGCAACCATCAAGAACTACAGCGGCAGCGGCAGCACCGAGCTGATTCCGGCGCTCAAGCGTGTCTACGCCGAGCCCAAGGAAGAGAACGTGTCGCGCACCGTGGTCGTGGTGACCGACGGCTACGTGACGGTCGAGCGCGAAGCCTTCGAGCTGGTGCGCAACAACCTGTCGAAGGCCAATGTGTTCGCCTTCGGCATCGGCTCCTCGGTCAACCGCAGCCTGATGGAAGGCATTGCACGCGCCGGCATGGGCGAGCCCTTCATCGTCACCGACCCGATCCAGGCGCCCGAGCAGGCCGCGCGTTTTCGCCGCATGGTGGAGTCGCCGGTGCTCACCAGCGTGAAGGCCACCTTCGGCGGCCTCGATGTGTACGACGTGGAACCGCAGGCCCTGCCCGACGTGCTGGGCGAACGCCCGGTGATCGTGTTCGGCAAGTGGCGCGGTGAAGCAAAAGGCCGCGTGATCATCGAAGGCCAGAGCGCCAACGGCCCCTACCGCCAGGAAGTGCGCATCGACGAACGCACCCGCCAGGACACCGCCGCGCTGCGAACCCTGTGGGCCCGCCACCGCATCGAAAGCCTGAGCGACCAGGAAACGCTGGAAGGCGGCGCCGCCTTCAAGGAACGCATCACCGAGCTGGGCCTGAAGTACAGCCTGCTCACGCAGTACACGAGCTTCATCGCGGTCGACAAGGTGGTGCGCAACGTGGCGCCGCAGAACAGCGTGGACGTGAACCAGCCGTTGCCGATGCCGCAAGGCGTGAGCGACCTGGCGCTGGGCGCCGAAGTGCCGAGCACGCCGGAGCCGGAAGCGCTGGGCGCCATTGCCGTGGTGCTGTCGATGCTGGCCATGTTGCGCCGCCGCGCCCGCCGCAACGACGCGCGCCGCTTCACCTCCTGAACACGCGCAGACGAAACGAAAAGAAGAGAGAAGAAAAATGTCCTTGGCAACGCTCGCCCACCGTCATCCGCGCATCGTGGACTGGGGCATCCACATCGACCGCACGCCGGCCGCCGGCTGGCTCGCGCTGCAGTTCGTCGCGCTCATGCCGACCTGGGTGTGGATGGTCCAGCGCATGCGCGACGGCTCCGACGATCCGATGGGGCTGTTGGCGCTCGTCGCACTGGCGGCGCTGGTGTGGCATCGCCGGCGCGAGCTGCGTGCTTCGCCGCGGCTGGGCTGGCTGGCGCTGGCGGGTGCGGGCGGCGTGCTCGCGACGCTGCTGCGCACGGGGCTCGGCGTCGTGCCGGCGCTGCCGCCGCTGGCTGCGGGGCTGGTGGCCGTGCTGTCGCTAGCCTGCGGGTTGATGGCGTTCCTGCCGAGGCGCGTGGCCGCGCTGCCGGTGGTGGGGCTTGCGGTGCTGGCGCTGCCTTTGCTGTCGTCGCTGCAGTTCTATGCGGGCTATCCGCTGCGCGTGGTGACGGCCGAAGCCAGCCGCTGGCTGCTGGCACCGGGCTTCGACGTGGCGCGTGAAGGCGCCAGCCTGATGGTCGATGGGCGCCTCGTGATCGTCGATGCGCCGTGCTCGGGCGTGCAGATGGTGTGGCTGGGCTACTTCACGGCCTGCGCCGTCGCGCTGTGGGCGCGCCGCAGCGACCGCGGCTTCATTCGCCGGCTGCCGATGGTCGGCCTGCTGGTGCTGGGCGGGAACATCCTGCGCAACAGCGTGCTGATCGCCTTCGAGGGCGCGGGCCATCCGCTGGCGGCCTGGGCGCACAACGCGCTGGGCCTGGTGGTGCTGGCGGCCGTGTGCGGCGCCATCGCCCGGCTGATGGTGCCGGCGCGCCCCGCACCCGAGCCGCTGGAACATCCCATCGCGGGCCTGATCACGACGCAAGGAGGCCGCCATGTCGACACCGTTCTTTGAGCGCTGGTTTGCGAACCATTTCATTAACCGCATCGGCCACAAGACGGCCTTTGCGCTGGCGATGCTGCTGTGCATGCTGTGGTCGACCGCTGCGGCCCTGCGCGCACCGGCGGCGTCCGACGAGGTGGCGATCTCGCACGAATGGCCAAGCCAGTGGGACGGCGTTCCGCTGCGCCCGCTGGCCCTGAGCGAAGTCGAGCAGCGCTTTGCCGACCGCTTCCCCGGCGCCATCGGCCGCATGACCGACGGCACCCAGACGCTGGTGATGCGCGAGGTGAAGCAGCCCACGCGCATGCTGCATCCGGCGCTCGATTGCTACCGCGCGCTGGGCTACCGCATCGAACAGGCGCGGCTGGAACGTGATGCGCAGGAACGGTTGTGGCGCTGTTTTGTTGCGCAACGGCACGGTGCGCAAAAGATCCGCGTTTGCGAGCGCATCGTCGATGCCCAGGGCACGGCTTTCACCGACACTTCAGCCTGGTACTGGGCAGCGGCCAGCGGCCAGTCGCATGGTCCGTGGCAAGCTGTCACCGTGGCGAGACCGATCTGAGAAACGTGCCTGTGAAGAAGACCCTGAGATTTGTGCTTTTCGGGCTCATGGCCCTGGTTATTACAGCGTGTGTAGCTATCTTTTTGATAGTCAAGCTGGTGCTCGCGCCGGCCGCCGGCGAATGGAGCACCACGGTGAAGGCCGGTCCGCTGAATTTCGAGATCGGCGTGCCCACCGCGCTGCGCCTGGCCACCTCGCCCTGGTTCGCGCCGCGCCTGGACGGCCATTCGCTGGACACCCGCTTCGGCACCGTGCGCTTCGGCTGGAAAGAAACCAGCGAACTGCTCGAGATGACCTGCGCCCCCTGCAGCGCCGAGGTGTCCGCGCTCGGTACGCAGCCGATCAAGGTCGAGCGGCTCATTGCCACCGTGCGGCGCGACGGCAACACGCTGAGCGGCACGCTCGAAGCCACGCCGCAGAACAACGACGCCACCCGGCTGCAGGGCCACTGGGAAGGCAAGCTCACGCCGAAGAACCTGCAGCTCAGCGCCAACATCCAGGACGCGCCCATCGCCGGCTGGTACGCGGTGCTGGTGCCCACGCTGCCCGAGCTGCAGCGCGCGCGCATCGGCGGCACGCTGGCGCTGCACGGCCAGCTCGTGCTGCCCGAGGCCACGTTCTCGGTGCAGCCGAACATCAGCCAGTTCACCGTCGAAGGGCTGGGCACCGAGGCCATGCTCAATGCGCGCACCAGTTGCGGCCCGTCGGCCAAGCTGACCAACGACAGCTGGCTGGCGCGCGCGGTCATCGCGGCGGAAGACCAGCGCTTCTTCACCCACACCGGCTATGACCTGACCGAGATCCTCGCGTCGATCGACAACAACCAGAAGCCCGGCCAGGTCCGGCGCGGCGGCAGCACGCTGACGCAGCAGCTCGCCAAGCTGCTCGTGACCGGCAGCGATCGCACGGCCGAGCGCAAGCTGCGCGAAATGCTCTACGCGGTCGAGATGGAGCAGACGCTGGGCAAGGCCCGCATCCTGCAGCTCTACCTGGACAACGCACCGTGGGGCGGCAACATCTGCGGCGCCGAGGCCGCGGCGCGCCGCTACTTCAAGCGCAGCGCGCGCACGCTGGAGCCGGCGCAGGCCGTCTGGCTGGCCGCGATGCTGCACAAGCCGCAGGCCGTGCTCGAGCAGTGGCGGCGCGACGGACAGATCGACGCCGACCGCATCAAGTGGGTGGCGGAAGGCATTCGCGGCATCAGCCGCAACCAGCGCGAGGCCATGCTCAAGGGCGTGGCCGCCGCCAGATTCACGGCGCCGGAGGCCACGCCATGACCACGACTCTTTTGACCGATGCCGACATCGAAGCCATCGAGCGCGCCACCATCGCGGCGGTGTCGCCCGAAGTGACCGAAGAACTCGACGGCTGGCTGCTGCCCTTCGACGGCGGCACCGTCAAGCGCGCTCGATCGGCCGTGCCGCTGCACCGGGGCGCGGTCGATCACGGCACGCTCGACCGCATCGAAGACCGCTACGACAGCCGCCAGGTCGCGCCCGCGCTGCGGCTGGCCGATGCCACCTGCTTCGACGGGCTGCGCAGCGAGCTGGCGCGGCGGCACTATGCCGACGACAACCCGACCTGCGTGCAGGTCGGCTCGGCGCAGCGCATGCGGCAGGTGGTTGCGGCCGGCGGTGCGCTGGCCGATGTGGACCGCAAGCCCGACGACGCCTGGGCGGCGCTGTTCCTGGGCGAAGGTTTCGATCCGGTGGACGGCGCGCATCGCGTGCGGATGCTGGCGCGCGCCAAGGGCTCGCTCTACGCCAGCGTGCGCGAAGGCGGCAAAACCCTCGCCGCCGGCGCGATGGCTTTCGGGCACGGATGGGCCAGCGTGCACGGCATGCGGACCGATGTGGCGCACCGGGGCCGTGGGCTGGCGGGGCGCGTGCTGGCCGGGCTGGCGCAGGCCGCGCTGTCGCAAGGCTTCGAGCGCGTGTTCCTGCAGGTCGATGCAGCGAACCCGCCGGCGCTGGCGCTCTACCGGCGGGCCGGTTTCGAGACCCGGTGGCAGTACCGCTACTGGCAGCGCCAGCAGTGGCCGAAATAGCCGGCGGCTGAATCGCCCCGGGGGCCATGGGTGGCGCGGCGGCCGCGTTAGTGCCACCATGGCCGCATGACGAACGCCAACCACCACAGCAACCACCCCACCGATCCCGTGGCCACGCCGCGCGGCATCGACCACATCGTGGCCGGTGTTTCCACCAGCGATGGCGACGGCGTCAAACTCACCCGCGTGCTGCAGCAGCCGCTGCAAAAGCGGCTCGACCCCTACCTGATGCTCGATGCCTTCGGCAGCGACAACCCGGGCGACTACATCGGCGGCTTTCCGAACCATCCGCACCGGGGCTTCGAGACGGTCACCTACATGATCGCGGGCCGCATGCGCCACCGCGACAGCGAAGGCCATGAAGGGCTGCTCGAAAACGGCGGCGTGCAATGGATGACCGCCGGCCGCGGCCTCGTGCACAGCGAACTGCCCGAGCAGGAAGAAGGCCTGATGGAAGGCTTTCAGTTGTGGCTCAACCTGCCCGCCAAGGACAAGATGCGCGAGCCCTGGTATCGCGACATCCAGAGCGAAGAGATTCCCGAATACACCACCGCCGGCGGCGTGCACGTGCGCGTGATCGCCGGTGCGAGCCACGGCATCGAGGGCGCGGTGCGGCGCGAGCACACCGAGCCGCTGTACCTGGACATCACCCTGCCCCCGGGCGCCGAGTTCGCGCAGCCGCTGCCGCATGACCACAACGTGCTGGTCTACGTGTTCCGCGAATCGCTCTGGATCGCCGGCAGCGAAGTGCCGACGCGCCGCATGGCCATCCTGGCCAACGAAGCGGACAGCGACGGCGTGATGCTGCGCGCCGGCGCCACCAACCACAGCCCCGCGCGCGCATTGCTGATCGCGGGCAAGCCGCTGCACGAGCCGATCGCGCAATACGGCCCCTTCGTGATGAACACGCAGGAGCAGATCAAGCAGGCGGTTCATGACTTCCAGAATGGAAAGCTGGGTGGATAGAGTCGGGTTCACCGTTCTTTACGCAAGCTCACTTCCGGCTAACGGTGGCGATACAGAGGGCTTCCACACTTCGTCTCACCTGCTGCCCATCGGTGGCGGGCTTCTTCGAAAGGAAGCACTTCTCATGATTTCTCTTCGCCAACGCATCGTCTGGGCCAGCCTGTTGGGTTCGGCCGCTCTCGCCTCTTCGGGCGCTTTCGCTCAGGCACCGGCCGCCGCAACCGCACCCACCGCCGCGGTGGCCCAGGCCGACAACGCCGCCGCGCCCAAGGCGCAGCACAAGCGCATGGACCCGGCCCAGCGCATGGAGCGCATGCAGGAACGCCGCGCCAAGCGCATGGCCGCGCTGAAGGACAAGCTCAAGCTGACATCGGCCCAGGAAGGCGCATGGAGCACCTTCACCGCCGCGAGCCAGCCGCCCGCCGGCCCGCGTCCGCACATGGACCGCGCCGAGTTCGCCAAGCTGACCACGCCGGAACGCCTGGAACGCATGCAAACCCGCCAGGCCGAGCGCAGCGCCAGGTTCGCCAAGCGCGCTGACGCCACGAAGACCTTCTACGCCGCGCTGACGCCCGACCAACAGAAGACCTTCGACACGGAAACCGCCCACTTCGGTGACCACGGCCATCGCGGCCACGGTGGCCCGCGTGGCGGCGCCGCTCCCGCCAAGGGCTGATCGCAGCCGCCAGGGCGCCGGCAACGGCGCCATCGAAAAAAAGCCCGCAGCGCAAAAGCACTGCGGGCTTTTTCGTTCACCGGCGCATGTCGACCAGTTGGCTACTTCGGCGTGCCGGTCTTGTCGGTCGGGTTCGTTGCAACCTCCGGGCGTTCGCCCTTCTGGCCGAACTGCGGCTTGACCTTGCGGGCCTCCTGGCTCACTTCCGCACGCGAGCGCTCGCCGGTCGGTTGCGGCATGGCGTTCGGCTGGTGATTGACTGTGGTCGTGGCCTCGCCCTTGGGCACCATGCTGTTGTCGTTGTTGCGGTTCTGCGCGCGGGCTTCGGCCTTTACAGCCTCCCGGGAGGCTGGGTCGGATGGGGCCTGGGCCAGGGCGATGCCTGCCGTGCCCATCAGCGCAGCGAGGACCGTGGCGCGAAAAATGGCTTGCTTCATGGGGTGTTCCTTCTGGGTTGCCTCGAATTCAATGGATGAAACCGCGGGCTGTTTTCTGCAGGCCCTGAAACCACCGTAGGAGGCACGAAATCCGCGCTGTGTGGGGGTGCGGCAGGCCTGCCTGTAGGAGCCGGCCGCCCAGGCGTGAAAGCCGGTGAAGAAGGTGGCGCGTTCCTACAGGCGCAGCGGGCGAGGCAACGTACAACCGCAGACCGATGTCTTCTCCCCCCATTCCTGCTGCCGCGACCCCGGCGCCGACCTCGCTCAAGGTGATGACGGTGAACACCCACAAGGGCTTCACCGCGCTGAACCGCAAGTTCATCCTGCCGGAGCTGCGCGACGCGGTGCGCACGGTGGGCGCCGACGTGGTGTTCCTGCAGGAAGTGCTGGGCACGCATTCGCGCCACTCGCGCAAGGTGAGCAACTGGCCCGATGCGCCGCATTACGAATTTCTGGCCGACACCATGTGGCCGCAGTTCGCCTACGGGCGCAACGCGGTGTATCCGAAGGGCCACCACGGCAACGCGGTGCTGTCGAAATTTCCGATCGTGCATTTCCGCAACCACGACGTGTCGGTGAGCGGCCCCGAAAAGCGCGGCCTGCTGCATTGCGTGCTGCGCCTGCCGGGCCGCGTCGTCGATGTGCATGTGATCTGCGCGCACCTCGGGCTGGCCGAGGCGCACCGGCAGCAGCAACTCGAACTGCTGTGCCACATCGTGCGCGACGAGGTGCCGGCGGATGCGCCGCTGATCGTGGCCGGCGACTTCAATGACTGGCGCAGCCGCGCGCACGAGATCCTGGCGCAAGGCGCCAGGCTGCGCGAGGTGTTCGTGCATGCCAATGGGCGTGCGGCCAAGACCTTTCCGGCGCGCTTTCCGGTGCTGCCGCTCGATCGCATCTACGTGCGCAACGCGGGCGTGCATGCGCCCGTGGTGCTGCCGCGCAGGCCGTGGTCGCATCTCTCGGACCACGCCCCGCTGGTGGCGGACATCGACCTGTGAACACCTCGCCATGAGCAGCAACAACGACAACAGCAACGACAACCATTGGGTCGCCGGCAATCGCATCGAACTGCTGGAAAACGGCGAGCAGTTCTTTCCGCGCGTGTTCGACGCCATCAGGCAGGCGCAGCGCGAAGTGATCGTCGAGACCTTCATCCTGTTCGAGGACAAGGTCGGCCTGCAACTGCACGCGGCCCTGCGCTCGGCCGCCGAACGCGGCGCGAAGGTCGACCTGATGATCGACGGCTTTGGCTCGCCCGACCTCTCGCGCGAATTCATCGAAGGGCTGACCTCGGCCGGCGTGAAGGTGCGGGTGTTCGATCCGGGCCAGCGTTTCATGGGCCAGCGGCTCAACGTGTTCCGCCGCATGCACCGCAAGATCGTGGTGATCGACGGCGAGCGTGCCTTCGTCGGCGGCATCAACTATTCGGCCGACCATCTGCTCGACTTCGGGCCCAAGGCCAAGCAGGACTACGCGGTCGAACTGACGGGGCCGATCGTCGCGGAGATCCACCAGTTCGTGCTGCGCGCCATCGCACTCGGCGGCAAGGGCGCGGGCTGGTTCCGCCGCCGCCTGAAGCAGGTGCCACGCGAGGCCGGCAGCCGCGCCGGCGAGGCCGACGCGATGTTCGTCACGCGCGACAACCGGCGCCACACCAACGACATCGAGCGCCACTACCGCGCGGCGATCCGCGCCGCGCGCGAACGCATCGTGATCGCCAATGCGTATTTCTTTCCGGGCTACCGGCTCATCAAGGAACTGCGGCGCGCGGCACGACGCGGTGTCGATGTGCGGCTGATCCTGCAGGGCGAGCCCGACATGCCGATCGTCAAGACGGCAGCGAGCATGCTGTACCACCACCTGCTGCATGCCGGCGTTCGCATCTACGAGTACTGCGATCGTCCGCTGCACGGCAAGGTCGCGCTGATGGACGACCGGTGGAGCACCGTGGGGTCAAGCAACCTCGATCCGCTGAGCCTGTCGCTGAACCTCGAAGCCAATGTGGTCGTGCGGGATGCGGCCTTCAACCAGGTGCTGTGGGAGCGCATGGACCATCTCATGCAGCACAGTTGCAAGCAGATCGACACGGCCGACTTGGCGAGCGAGTGGAGCGGCTGGCGGCTGGTGCGCAGTTTTTTCGTCTTCCACATCCTGCGCTGGTATCCGGCGCTGCTGGGCCGGTTGCCGCGCCACGTGCCGCGCCTGACACCCGCCGAGGCCACCGACCTTGCCAGCCGGCGCGACACCGGCACGAGCGATCCGGCCGGCGGTGCCACGCAGACGGAAGCGGCTTGAGGCGAGCACCGCCTGATTCACCATGAGCACGATGGCCCTCACCCGCCAGTCCTGGTGGCCCTGGGCCCGCCGCGTGGCGCTGTGGGGCTTCTTCGGGCTGATCGCATGGCTGCTCGTGAAGCAGGCGCGCACCATCGAATGGGACGAAGTGCTCGACGCGATCCGCGCGCTGCCCGCATCCGCCTTGCTCGCTGCGGGTGCGCTGGCCGCCTGCAGCTTTGCGCTGTACAGCACCTACGACCTGCTGGGCCGCTACGTGACGAAGCACAAGCTGGGCACTGGCACGGTGATGGGCGTGACCTTCATCAGCTACGCCTTCAACCTCAACCTGGGTTCGCTGGTTGGCGGCGTGGCGTTTCGCTACCGGCTCTATTCGCGCCTGGGGCTGGAGAACGACACCATCACGCGCGTGCTGGGCTTCAGCATGCTGACCAACTGGCTCGGCTACCTGCTCGTGGCCGGCGCGGCCTTCTGCTTCTGGCCGCTGGCGCTGCCGCCCGACTGGAAGATCGACAACGAAGGGCTGCGCATCCTGGGTGCAGTGTTGCTGCTGCTGGCCGTGGGCTACGTGGCGCTGTGCGCTTTTTCAAAGGGACGCGCCTGGCGCGTGCGGGGCCATGAGTTCAGCGCGCCCCGGCTTCCGCTGGCGCTGCTGCAACTGGCGATGTCGTGCGCCAACTGGTCGCTGATGGGCGGCGTGATCTGGTTCCTGCTGCAAGGCCAGGTCGACTATCCGCAGGTCCTCGCGGTGCTGCTGGTGGCGGCGGTGGCTGGCGTCATCACGCATGTGCCGGCGGGGCTCGGCGTGCTCGAAGCCGTGTTCGTGGCGCTGCTGTCGCACCAGGTGCCGGAAACGAAACTGCTGGGCGCCCTGCTGGCCTATCGCGCGCTTTACTACCTGCTGCCGCTGGCCGTGGCCACGCTGGGCTATCTGGTCACGGAAATGCAGGCCAGGCGGTTGCGACCGGGTCATTCGTAACTTTGTGAACCGGCGGCGTGCGATCAGCGCGCACCTTTTGCCCCGAAATGCACGACTTGTTCACTGAAAGAGATGGATTTTGTTGCACTGCAACAATCGAAACTCACGAAGCCTATAGTGGCTCACCACCTCTACGCGTCAGCCTCCCATGCCATCTCTTACTTCCACCGCCCGCCTTGCCGATCCATTGATGCAATGGGTCGATTTGGCCGTCAAGACCCACGAGATGCTGCTCTCCTCCGGCTCGGTGATCCGCATGCGGACCGAGCGCATCGCCAAGGCCGGGCTCACGCCCAGCGCGGCCGACCTCGCGGAGTTCCAGCTCATGGGCCAGGAAAAGCTCGCGGCCGCGAGCGAATCGGGCCTGGCGATGGTCAAGCAATGGAACAGCAGCCACCTTTCGCTGGCGCACCGTGCGTTTCAGCAATGGCTGGTGAGCACCACGGCGTTCTTCTCGCTGGCGGGCAGCGTCACGCCGGCGCAGGCGGCGGCGCACAGCGATGCGCTCGTGCAGGCCACGGCGCGCACCGCGACTGCGGCAAGCCAGTTGTCGGACGCGGCGGCCGGCATCGCGCGCGAAGGGCTCAAGCCGATCCATGCAGCGGCCACATCGAATGCGCGGCGCCTGGCCGAGCTGCAGGCCTGAGGCAGAGGCTGAAGACGCGAAGAGGAAGAGCGACGCTCAGGCCCGCGCAGGCACCAGCGTCAGCAGCGTGATTTCAGAGGGCGCGCCAAAGCGCTTCGGCGGGCCCCAGTAGCCGGTGCCCCGGCTCACATAGATCCACATGTCATGCAACCGGTGCAGGCCCGCCGTGAAGGGCTGCTGCATCGGCACGAACAGATTCCACGGAAAGAACTGGCCGCCATGCGTGTGGCCCGACAACTGCAGCTGGTAGCCCGCCGCTGCAGCCAGCGTTGCGCTGCGCGGCTGGTGCGCGAGCAGCACGCGCGTGTGCACCAGCGGCGGTGCGTCGAACAATGCAAGGTGCGGGTCGCTGGCATGGGCCGCGTCGAAATGCCCGGCGGTGAAGTCGGTCACGCCGGCCAATACCAGCGCGCTTTCGAACAGCTCTTCATCGGTCTGCGCGCCGCGCACGTTGCGCGTCTGCAGCACCACGTGCTCGTTCAACAGCACCTTCAGGCCGAGCCGGCGCAGCTCGTCGATCCAGGCGTGCGCGCCCGCGTAGTACTCGTGGTTGCCCGTGACCACGAAAGTGCCGTGGCGCGCGCGCAGTCCGGCCAGCGGCGCGATGTGCTCGCGCAGCTCGGGCACGCTGCCGTCCACCAGGTCACCGGTGATTGCGATGGTGTCGGCGCCCAGGCCGTTGACCACGTCGACGATGCGCTGGATGTACGCGCTCTTGATCGTCGGGCCCACATGGATGTCGCTGAGCTGCGCGATCGTGAAGCCTTCGAGCGCCTGCGGCAGCCCGCTGATCGGCACGTCCACCCGCTTCACGCCGGCCGTGCGGCGCGCGTTGAAGAAACCGATCAGCGACGTGGCCGTGGCCATGGCCAGCACCGCCAGCGCGCTCCAGGGCCGCAGCGCATTCCACGGCACCTGCAGCATGCCCAGCGCGCTCGCCAGCCAGGCCAGCAGCAGGCCGGCGTCGCGCACCAGCGTCAGCACGAACATCGACGAGAACCAGCCCATGCTGATCAGGCCGACCCACTTGAGCACGTCGTCCATCGAACCATGGCGCCCGATGCGGCGCGACACGAAGGGCAAGGGAATCGTGGCCGCCGACACCAGCAGCGCGAGCAACGCCAACGGCCACGCGGGCGTGAGCACGGCCAGCGCAGGCAGCAGGCGCAGCGCGATGTAGACGTGCAGCAGCGCGGTCAGGACACTCAGGGGGCGGATCGGCATCGGGGCAATGGGTTCGGGCACTGCCCGGGATACACCATCTGCAAGGCGCATGCCGCGCATTCAAGGCGCCCGAAGGCGCGGCAGCCGCTATTTTTTCTATAGCGCAAGGCACCCGGATAGCGGGCGTTGTGGCCGGGCCGGGTCCGCGAATCCGCACCGGCGAAAAGCGGTGCCTGCGCCCACTTTCGCCGCGCTACTGCACCGTGCGCGTGCCGGCCGAAGCCATGTCGGTGCCCGCCGGCCACACGAAGGTGGCTTTGGCGGCGGCGCCCGGCAGCACATGCAGCGCTTGCTTGAGCACCTGGTTGCCCAACTGCGCCTCGACTTCGTAGTTGCCCGGCTCCAGCCGCGCCACCATGAACGGGCCGCCCGACACCACGTTGTCGAGCAGCGCGGCGCCGCTGCCGTCGCGCACGGTCACGTGCACGTTGGCTGCGAAATCGGCACCCTTGTGATCCTTGACCGCGAACTCGAAGGTCGCGGGCCAGCGCGGCGACACCGTTTCCATCAGTTGCGCTTCATCGCTGCCGATGCCGCCGCTCATGTATTCGACGCCGTGCGCCATGTAGATCGGCGGGTTCACCGTCGCGTGGGCCGATGAAAGCGCTCCCAGCAGGACGGCGCCGAACAGCATGGCGGCCGCCAGGGGCCGCGTGCGCGATGAGAAACGGGAGGTCATGGTCTGGATCCTTTCCTTGTCGTCGTGGCAAGAGGCCACGCGGCCAATGTGCGGCGCGTGGCTTAGGAAAGGCTGACCGGGATCACAGCAAGTCAGGCAGACCGGCACGCCGCACGGGCGTGCCCGGGTCGTCTCTCAGCGTGCGGCGGAAGTCTGCGCCAGCGCCTGCGGCAGCGGCGGCGTGACCGAGGCCATGTCGAAATTCGATGGCCAGACAAAGGACGCACGCGCCGGCACCCCGGCAATCACCACCAGCGACTGCGTGAGCGTCAGCCCGCCCAGCGTCACGTTCACGTCATAGGCGCCCGGATTGAGCCGCGCCAGCATGTACGGCCCCTGCGACTGCACGTCCAGCACGACCTGGCCGGTGTATTTCTGGCGCACTTCGATCAGTGCCTTGGCCGGAAAGCCCGGCTGCTGCGCGCCCTTGCCGTCGCTCACGCCGAATTCGATGGTGGCGGCCCAGCGCGGCGACACCATTTCCATGAATGCGGCTTCATCCCGGGCGGTGCCACCGCACATGTATTCGATGCCCTGCGCCACCTGGATGGGCGGGTTCGAGAACGCGTGGGCCGAAGACATGGCCCCGAGGAATGCTGCTGTACCGCCCAGTACCAGCGCGGCCAGAGGCCGCCGGAGACGCGATGGGTTCATTGCTGTGTGGTCCTCGATCTTGCGTGACGTGAAATCCGTCGACGGATTTTGCTTAGCAAGAGTCGGGCTAGATATAGCGTTTACGAGGAACGATCCTCGCTCGGAAGTTGAATGCTATTGTTTTCATAGCTGGTGACGCCCGTGTGACGGGCATGAAGTCAATTTTGTGACCCTGACCTCACGGAAACCCTGATACGCGGCGCTTTGCGCACGATTCCGGGCCGGTGCGTGGCCGGTGCGCGGCCGGCGCCTGCAGCGGTGCATGGATGCGCGGCATCGCGCGATTGGCGCAGGTGCTGCGGCGCCCGGAGGCGTTCCGAAGCCTCAGCCGGCCAGCGGCCTCAGGTCTGCATGTACCCGTCGGGCCGGGCGTCCTGCGGCGGCGTCTCGCCCATCATTTCGCGCACCGTGGCTTCGATCGTCCGCGACATCGCATCCAGCGCCAGGTCGTTGGGCGAGGTGCCGAAAGGCTCTTCGATCTCGGCACCCAGGGCTTCGAGTGCGAAGAAGGTGTAGGCGATGAAGGCGACCACCACGGGTGTCATGGCGCCGATGGCATCCACCAGGCCGAACGGCAACAGCACGCAGTACAGATAGATGGTGCGGTGGATGATGACGGCGTAGGTGAAGGGAATCGGCGTGCTCGCGATGCGTTCACAGCCGCCCAGTGCCTCGGTCAACCGGCCCAGTGGGACTTCCATGGCCTGGGCCAGCATCGGATCGAGCTGGCCTTGCCGGCGCTGGTCTTGCAGCCACTCGCCCACCATCAGCAGCAGCACGGCCGGCTTGAAGCGCACGGCTTGCAGGCGGGCGCAGTCTTGCGGCGAAAGAAGGCGCGCGAGGTCGGCGGCAGGGTCGCTGCCGCGAAGCTGATGGCGCAGCGCATGCACGAAGGCGATGAGGCGGGCGGCCGGTACGGCTGCCTGCGCGGGCGCATCGGTCAAGGTAAGAGCCTGGCGCACCAGCGAGCGCGTCTCGTTGAGCAGCGCGCCCCACAGCGTGCGGGCTTCCCAGTAGCGTGAATAGCTCGTGCTGTTGCGAAAGCCCAGGAAGATGGCCAGCGTCAGGCCGATCAGCGAAAAGGGCACGAAGTTGAGCGGCACCTTCCAATGGAACAACTGCCCATGCAGCACGGTCACCAGGACGGCGAAGGCCGTGGTCCACAACAACTGCGGCGCTATATCCGGCAGAACCGAACCGCGCCACACGAAGAGCATGCGCAGCCAATGGGGGCGGGGTCGGACGATCATCGGGCGTCCATTATCCCGCCGGGGTTGGCGACAGCAGCTAACGATTCATCAGGATGAACGCGCTCCGCAACCGCGCCACAGGGGCGAAGGTGCGGGCTCTGTACGAGAGGAATCCGGCGCCGCGCGACGCCTCAGGCCGCTGCCTTCGGCGCAAAGCCCAGCATCGCCTTCACTTCGAGGAATTCGCCGAACGCGTGGTCGCCCCATTCGCGCCCGTTGCCGGACTGCTTGAAGCCGCCGAAAGGCGCGCTCAGGTCGAGGGCTGCGCTGTTGATGTTCACCTGGCCGGCACGAAGGCGCGAGGCGACCTTTCTCGTGGCTTCGGGATCGGTGCCCGACACATAGGCCGCGAGCCCGTAGGGCGTGTCGTTGCCGATCGCGACGGCCTCGTCGACCGTGTCGTAGCCGAGGATCGTCAGCACGGGGCCGAAGATTTCCTCGCGCGCCACCGTCATCTGGTTGTTCACATGGCCCAGCACGGTGGGCTTGACGTAGTAGCCGGTCTCCAGGCCCGTGGGCCTGCCGGGACCGCCCGCCACCACCGTGGCGCCTTCGTCGATGCCCTTCTGGATCAGCGTCTGGATCTTGTCCCACTGGGCCGCGGAAACCACGGGGCCGAGCGCCGCGCCGCTGGCCGGATCACCGACCGTGGTGGCCTCGGCCGCCGCCTTCGCGATGGACAGGGCCTCCGCCATGCGCGCATGGGGAACCAGCATGCGCGTGGGCGCATTGCACGACTGGCCGGAGTTGCCCATCACGCCCCGCACGCCCGCCGTGACGGCCCGCTGGAAGTCGGCGTCTTCCAGGATGATGTTGGGCGACTTGCCGCCCAGTTCCTGGTGCACGCGCTTCACGGTCGGCGCGGCGTTGCGGGCCACCTCGATGCCGGCGCGGGTGGAGCCGGTGAACGACACCATGTCGACTTCGGGGTGGCTAGACAGCGCGGCGCCCACGGTGGGGCCGTCGCCGTTCACGAGGTTGAAGACGCCGGCGGGCACCTGCGCCGCGTCCAGGATCTCGGTCCAGATGATGGCGGAGAAAGGCGCGATCTCCGATGGCTTGAGCACCATGGTGCAGCCCACGGCCAGTGCCGGCGCCACCTTGCACGCGATCTGGTTGACCGGCCAGTTCCATGGCGTGATGAAGCCGCACACGCCGATCGGCTCCTTCACCAGCAAGGTGCTGCCGCGCGCTTCATTGAACCTGTAGGTCTTCAGCACCTCCAGCGCCGTCTGCAGGTGCGCCAGGCCCATGGCCGCCTGGGCGTCCTTGGCCAGTGCCGCGGGCGCGCCCATTTCCTCGGTGATGGCGGCGGCCATGTCCGCATAGCGCTTCTTGTACTCCGCGACGATGCGCTCGAGCAGGGCCACGCGTTCCTGCACGCTGGTCTGCGAATAGTCCGCGAACGCGGCGCGTGCGGCACGCACCGCGCGGTCGACGTCGGCGGCGGAGCCCATCGAGATCCGGCCGGCGGACTTTTCGGTCGCGGGGTTGATGACGTCGATGCTTTTCGGCGTGGCCGGCTCGACCCAACGGCCGTCGATGTAGAACTTCAGGTAGTCGCGCATGTCTCTTGTCTCCGGTTGGGGCAATGTCGCCTGGGGATCTGCGTTGTGTACAGCAGAATACATCGGACACCCTCGATTGCGGCAAAGAGACGGGCTGTTCCATTTCGGTACAGCACCCACCAATGAAAACGCCCGGACGGGCCGGGCGTTTTGAAGACACAGAGCGCTGTCGGCAGCGATCAGACGTCGATGTTCGCAGCCCGCAATGCGTTCTGTTCGATGAACTCGCGACGCGGCTCGACCTCGTCGCCCATCAGCATCGTGAACACGCGGTCCGCTTCGATCGCGTCGTCGACCTGCACGCGCAGCAGGCGGCGCACGGTCGGGTCCATGGTGGTTTCCCACAGCTGCGCGGGGTTCATTTCGCCCAGACCCTTGTAGCGCTGGCGCGAGGTGGCGCGCTCGGCTTCGCCGATCAGCCACTTCATGGCCTGGCGGAAGTCGCCGACCTTTTCTTCCTTGGCGCGCTCGCCCTCGCCGCGGCGGACCAGGGCACCCTCGTCGCTCAGCAGGCCGCGGAAGGTGTTGGCGGCTTCGGCCAGCGCGGCGTAGTCGGCGCCGTGCACGAAGTCCTGCGTGAGCACGCTGCTCTTGATGTTGCCGTGGTGGCGGCGGCTGATGCGCAGCAGCGGCTTGTCGGTGCGGGCATCGAACTCGCTGCTCACCTCGGCCGGGATGCCTGTGGTGTTGAGCTCGCGCAGCTTGACCTGCAGCGCAGCGGCCGAAGCTTCGGCGGCCGGCGTGGTGTCGAGGTCGAGCTTCACGCCGTCGGCAATGGCGCGAAGCGCCTCGGCGTCCATGAAGTTGCGCAGGCGCGCGATCACGGCCTCGGCCAGCTGGTGCTTGCGCGCCAGTTCGGCCAGGGTGTCGCCAGCGAGCGTGGTCGACGCGCTGCCGCCGGTCTGGATGCTCGCGTCCTTCAGCGCCACCTTGAGCAGGAAGGCGTTGAGGGCGGTTTCGTCCTTCAGGTACTGCTCTTCCTTGCCGACCTTGACCTTGTACAGCGGCGGCTGCGCAATGTAGATGTGGCCGCGCTCGACCAGCTCGGGCATCTGCCGGTAGAAGAAGGTCAGCAGCAGCGTGCGGATGTGGGCGCCGTCAACGTCGGCGTCGGTCATGATGATGATGCGGTGGTAGCGCAGCTTGGCAACGTTGAAGTCGTCCGCGCCGCTGCCCGCGCTGGTGGCGCCGGCGCGGCCGATGCCGGTGCCCAGGGCGGTGATCATCACGAGAATTTCATTGCTGGTGAGCAGCTTCTCGTAGCGCGCTTTTTCCACGTTCAGGATCTTGCCGCGCAGCGGCAGGATGGCCTGGAACTTCCGGTCGCGGCCCTGCTTGGCGGAGCCGCCGGCGGAGTCGCCCTCCACCAGATAGACCTCGCACAGGGCGGGGTCCTTTTCCTGGCAGTCGGCCAGCTTGCCGGGCAGGCCCATGCCGTCGAGCACGCCCTTGCGGCGCGTCATTTCGCGGGCCTTGCGGGCCGCTTCGCGGGCGCGGGCGGCTTCGATGATCTTGCCGCAGATGATCTTGGCGTCGTTCGGGCGCTCCTGCAGGTAGTCGCTCAGCAGGCGGCCGACGATGTCTTCCACCGGCGCGCGCACTTCGCTGGACACCAGCTTGTCCTTGGTCTGGCTGGAGAACTTGGGCTCGGGCACCTTCACGCTCAGCACGCAGCACAGGCCTTCGCGCATGTCGTCGCCGGTGACTTCGACCTTCGCCTTTTTCGCGAACTCGTTCTCTTCGATGTACTTGTTGATGACGCGGGTCATCGCGGCGCGCAGGCCCGTGAGGTGGGTGCCACCGTCACGCTGCGGGATGTTGTTGGTGAAGCACAGAACCTGCTCGTTGTAGCCGCTGTTCCACTGCATCGCCACTTCAACGCCGATGTGCGTGCCGGGAATGCCGCCGTAGGTGTCGGCGGGCTTTTCGCCCTCTGCATAGAACGAGTTCGGATGCAGGACGGTCTTGCCCTTGTTGATGAACTCCACGAAACCGCGCACGCCGCCGGCGCCCGAGAAGTCGTCTTCCTTGCCAGAGCGCTCGTCCTTCAGGCGGATGCGCACGCCGTTGTTCAGGAAGCTCAGTTCGCGCAGGCGCTTGCTCAGGATCTCGTAGTGGAAGTCCGAGTTCTCCTTGAAGATCTCGGTGTCGGGCAGGAAGTGGACTTCGGTGCCGCGCTTGTCGGTCTCGCCGATGATCTTCATCGGTGAGACTTCGACGCCGTTCACCATGTCCAGCAGACGGTTCTGCACGAAGCCGCGGCTGAATTCGAGTTCGTGGATCTTGCCTTCGCGGCGCACGACCAGGCGCAGCTTGACGCTCAGCGCGTTCACGCAGGACACGCCCACGCCGTGCAGGCCGCCCGAGACCTTGTAGCTGTTCTGGTTGAACTTGCCACCGGCGTGCAGTTCGGTGAGCGCGATTTCGGCGGCCGAGCGCTTGGGCTCGTGCTTGTCGTCCATCTTCACGCCGGTCGGAATGCCGCGGCCGTTGTCGGTGACGGAGATCGAGTTGTCGCTGTGGATGGTCACGACGATGTCGTCGCAATGGCCGGCGAGCGCTTCGTCGATGGAGTTGTCGACGACTTCGAAAACCAGGTGATGCAGGCCGGTGCCGTCGGAGGTGTCGCCGATGTACATGCCGGGGCGCTTGCGCACGGCTTCAAGCCCTTCGAGGATCGTGATCGAGCCTTCGCCGTAGCTGGTGTCGGCGGGTATGCCTTCGGGCGGCACGACCTGGATTTCAGGCGTGTAGACCGGCTCGGTGTGCGGCACTTCGGGCTTGTTTTCTTCTGCACTCATTCGGATATTCCTCTATCTCTCACGGCATTCACGTGATTTTTCGGGCTCTCAAAAGCTCAATTCACCGCCTCTTGAAAGCGCAAACCCGCGGAGGGCCGCGGGCTGTGTGCGCAAGGCGCTGGGTGGGCTGTCTGCTAGATACGCATCGGCATCACGACGTACTTGAAAGATGCGTTCTCTGGGATGGTTAACAAGGCCGAGCTGTTGGAGTCGGCAAGGTCCAGCTTGACCATGTCCTGGTCCATGTTCGACAGCGCGTCGATCAGGTAGGTCACGTTGAAGCCGATCTCGATGGCGTCGCCGCCGTAGTCGATGTCGAGTTCGTCCTGGGCTTCTTCCTGCTCGGCGTTGTTCGATGCAATGCGCAGCGTGCCGGGTTCGATGTTCAGGCGCACGCCCTTGAACTTCTCGCTGGTCAGGATGGCGGTGCGCTGCAGGCTGGCCAGCAGCGGCGCGCGGCCCAGGGTGACGGTGTTCTTGTGGTTCTTCGGAATCACGCGGTTGTAGTCGGGGAACTTGCCCTCGACCAGCTTGGTGACGAACTCCATGCCGCCGAAGCTGAACTTGGCCTGGTTGTTCGCGAACTGCATCTCGATGGCGCCTTCGGCGTCGGACAGCAGGCGCTGCATTTCCAGCACGGTCTTGCGCGGAAGAATCACTTCTTGCCGCGGCACCTCGACGTCGAGCGTGGCGGAAGAAAAAGCCAGGCGGTGGCCGTCGGTGGCCACCAGGCTCAGCTGCTTGCCTTCGGCCACGAACAGGATGCCGTTCAGGTAGTAGCGGATGTCGTGCACGGCCATCGCGAAGGACACCTGCGAGAGCAGGTCCTTCAGCGTCTTTTGCGGCACGCTGAACACGGGGCCGAAGTTGGCTGCTTCCTGCACCAGCGGAAAGTCTTCGGCGGGCAGCGACTGCAGCGTGAAGCGGCTCTTGCCACCCTTGAGCACCAGCTTGCTCGCGCTCGATTCCAGGCTCACGGTCTGGTCCGAAGGCATGGTGCGCAGGATGTCGATGAGCTTGCGCGCGCCGATGGTGGTGGTGAAGTTGCCTTCGTCGCCGCCGAGCTCGGCGGTGGTGCGAATCTGGATTTCGAGGTCGCTGGTGGTCAGCTGCAGCTGGCCGCCGGTCTTGCGGATCAGCACGTTCGCCAGGATCGGCAAGGTATGGCGCCGCTCCACGATGCCCGCCACCGACTGCAGCGCGGCGAGGACTTTGTCTTGGGTTGCCTTCAAAACGATCATGTGTGCTTACCTCTTCTCTTATCTCTTTGAATCTGCTTGGTAGTCGTAGATCGGAGCCTCACCCGCCCCGTCGAAGGCGCCATTCTCCGCTGTCCGAAGGGACACTTTGAACGACATCCGGCTTCAGCCCTTGAGCGTCTGTTCGAGCACGTGGAGCTGCTGGTTGAGTTCGGTGAGCTGCTGGCGCTCGCCCGAAATCTTGCGCACCGCGTGCAGCACCGTCGTGTGGTCGCGCCCGCCGAACAGCTCGCCGATTTCCGGCAGGCTTTTCTGCGTGAGCTCCTTGGCCAGGTACATCGCGATCTGCCGCGGCCGCGCAATGCTGGCCGGGCGTTTCTTGCTGTACATGTCGGCGACCTTGATCTTGTAGTAGTCGGCCACCGTCTTCTGGATATTTTCGACCGAGATCTGGCGATTCTGGATCGACAGCAGGTCGCGCAGCGCCTCGCGCGCCAGGGCGATCGAGATCTCCTTCTGGTTGAAGCGCGAGTAAGCCAGGATCTTGCGCAGCGCGCCTTCGAGCTCGCGCACGTTGGAGCGCACGTTCTTGGCGACGAAGAAGGCCACTTCTTCCGGCATTTCGGCCGATTCGGCGCGCGCCTTGTTGATCAGGATGGCCACGCGCATTTCGAGCTCGGGCGGCTCGATGGCGACCGTGAGGCCCGAATCGAAGCGCGACACCAGGCGTTCGTGGATGTCGGCCAGCCCCTTCGGATACGTGTCGCTGGTCATCACGATGTGGGATTTCTTGGCGAGCAGGGCCTCGAACGCATTGAAGAATTCTTCCTGCGTCCGGTCCTTGTTGGCGAAGAACTGCACATCGTCGATCAGCAACAGATCGAGCGAGTGGTAGCGCTCCTTGAACTCATCAAAAGTCTTGCGCTGATAGGCTTTGACCACATCCGAGACGAATTGCTCCGCGTGGATGTAGAGAACTTTGGAATCCGGCTTGTCGGCCAGCAGCCGGTTACCCACAGCGTGCATCAGGTGGGTCTTGCCCAGGCCGACGCCGCCGTAGATGAAAAGCGGGTTGTAAAGATGGCCCGGCATGCCCGCCACGTGCATCGCCGCGGCGCGCGCCATGCGGTTGGCCGTGCCCTCGACCAGGGTGTCGAAAGTGAGGCCGGAATTGAGGCGGTTCTTGAAACCGGCAGCCGCCGGTTCTTCGCCGGGGCCGGCCACGTCGCGCGGCACGTCCGTTTCGGTCATGACTGCCACAGGTGCAGAGCGCACAGGAGCTTCGCGAGGAGCAAGCGCTAACTCGACAGCCACTGGCTGGCCGTACATCTTCTCGGCCATCGCGGCGATCTTGCCGGCGTACTGGGCCCGGATCCAATCGAGCTTGAAGCGGTTGGCAACGAACACCGTCATGCGCGAAAGGTCGTCTGCGACCTGCGCTGTCAGGGGTTTGATCCAGGTGTTGAACTGTTGCTCGGACAGCTCCTGCGCGAGCTGGTCGACGCAGGCCTGCCAGAGGCTTTCGCCGATGCCGTCAGTCGACATGGGCGCTTGAAAAAGTGATGAAACCTTCGGGCATTTCTTGGTATAGGTATTGTGGATATTCTCTGCTGGAAGGCGGTCGGCATTCTAACTTGTCAAAAACTTATCCACACGCTGCCGGCGACGGTGAAAGGCCCGCAAATCCAGTCGAAGATTGTTCCGGGCGCCAATGTTTGCGATAATTGCGGGTTTCCCTGAAAACCTATTGCGTCTTTCGGGGGCCATCCCAAACACGCTCCCCCGGCGCCCCGCAGGTTCTTCATGCTTTACATGCGAAGGATCAGCGTGAACAGGGAACTAGGAAATCACCATGAAACGCACCTATCAAGCATCCAAAGTCCGCCGCGCCCGTACCCACGGCTTCCTGGTCCGCATGAAGACCCGTGGCGGCCGTGCCGTCATCAACGCACGCCGCGCCAAGGGCCGCAAGCGCCTGGCTGTCTGACGGCAGCCCACCTGCCGTTGCCAGCAGCCGACACGCCAGCGCAGGCTCCCGTAGCCATCGCGTCTGACGTGCCCGGCCCGGCTTCCATGCAGCGGCTCAAGACCCGCGCGCAATTCCAGGCCGTCCTCGCAGGTGCCACCGTGGCGCGCACTGCTCATTTCGCATTGCACCGTTGTGCGCTCGATCTCGCATCGAGCGCACAGCCGTTGTTCGCGTCCGACGATGTCTGGCTGGGCGCCATGGTGCCCAAGCGCTGGGCGCGTCGCGCGGTCACGCGCAACGCCATCAAGCGCCAGATCTATACCGTGAGCGCCGCGCCCGACGTCGGCCTGCCTCGTGCCGCGCATGTGGTGCGGCTGCGCGCGAGTTTCGATCGCAAGGAATTCGTGAGCGCCTCTTCGGACAAGCTCAAGGCCGCCGTGCGCGCTGAACTGCAGCAACTGCTGGCGCGTGCCGCGCGCCCGCTGGCGCCGCCGCGCGAGCGTTCCGAACGTTCTTCTTCCTCCTCTTCCGCGCCCTCTTCCGGATCACCATGAAACGCCTGCTGATCGGCCTCGTGAAGGGCTATCGCCTGCTGCTGAGCCCCTGGCTCGGCCAGTCGTGCCGCTTCACGCCGACCTGCTCGGTGTATTCGATCGAGGCGCTCGAGGTGCATGGCGCGCTCAAGGGCAGCTACCTCACCCTGCACCGCATCGCGCGCTGCCAGCCCTGGTGCCAAGGCGGCCACGATCCGGTTCCACCGAAATCACAGCGTCGCACTGACAAGTCAGGATCGCTGTTTTCGTCTCTTCTCTCCTCCGACAAGAAGTCTTCGTCATGAACGATATCCGCCGCACGATCCTGTGGGTGATTTTTGGGTTCTCGCTGGTGCTGCTGTGGGACCAATGGCAGGTCTTCAACGGCAACAAGCCGACCTTCCTGCCATCGAGCAAGCCAGCCGTGGTGGCCCCTGCCCCGGGCGGCACGCCCGCTGCCAACAACGGCGTGCCCACCGCTGCCAGTGGCACCGGCGGCAACGCCGGCGCCGTGCCCACGCAAGCCGCGGCGGCCGCTCCCCGCGAGCAGGTCACCGTGACCACCGACCTGTTCAAGGCCACGATCGACAGCGAAGGCGCCACGGTCAACCACCTGGAGCTGCAGAAGTACGACGAAGCCGACCGCACCAAGCGCGTCGTGCTGTTCGAGAACGGCTCGGCGGCCACGCGCTATGTGGCGCAGACCGGCCTCCTGAACCAGGTCGACACCGGTGAGCGTTTCCCGAACCACCTGACGCCGATGACGCCGAAGGCCGGTCCGCGCGAGATGGCCGACGGCCAGAACACGCTGGAAGTGGGCTTCGAGAGCGCGCCCGTCGGCGGCCTGAAGTACATCAAGACCTACGTGTTCCACCGCGGCGACTACGTCATCGGCGTGCGCCACGAAGTGGTCAACGTGAGCGACCAGCCGCGCGAAGCCCAGCTGTACCTGCAGCTGCTGCGTCACGGCACCGTGGCCGCCGGCACCATGTTCGGCACCAACACCTTCACCGGCCCCGCTGCGTACACCAACGAGAAGAAGTTCCACAAGCTGGACTTCAAGGACATCGCCAAGGGCAAGATCGAACCGCCGCCGCCGGCCAACGACGGCTGGATCGCGATGGTGCAGCATTACTTCGCGTCGGCGTGGCTGCTCAAGGGCGACCCGGCCAGCGAACAACTGCGCCGCGAGTTCCGCGTGAAAGACCTGGGCGACAACCTCTTCACCGTGGCCATGGTGGCCACGCTGCCGAAGATCGCCCCGGGTGCCACGCAGGTCGTGAACAGTGCGCTGTTCGCCGGTCCCGAAGAAGAAAAGAAGCTCGAAGCCATCGCCCCGGGCCTGGACCTGGTGAAGGACTACGGCATCTTCGCGATCATCTCCAAGCCGCTGTACTGGCTGCTCACCCAACTGCACGGCATCCTGGGCAACTGGGGCTGGTCGATCGTGGCGCTGGTGGTGCTGCTGAAGGCGGCCTTCTACTGGCTCAACGCCAAGGCCTACGCCAGCATGGCCAAGATGAAGGCCATCAACCCCAAGATCATGGAAATGCGCGAGCGGCTGAAGGACAAGCCGCAGGAAATGCAGCAAGAAATGATGCGGATCTACAAGACCGAGAAGGTCAATCCGATGGGCGGCTGCTTCCCCATCGTGATCCAGATCCCGGTGTTCATCGCGCTCTACTGGGTGTTGCTGTCGTCGGTCGAAATGCGCCATGCACCGTGGATTCTGTGGATCACCGACCTGTCGGCACCGGACCCCTGGTACATCCTGCCGATCGTGATGACGGCCACCTCGTTGTTCCAGACCTGGCTCAACCCGACGCCACCCGATCCGATGCAGGCCAAGCTGATGTGGATCATGCCGCTCGCGTTCAGCGTGATGTTCATCTTCTTCCCGGCCGGCCTGGTGCTGTACTGGATCACGAACAACGTGCTGTCGATCGCGCAGCAGTGGTTCATCAACAAGCGGCTGGGCGTGCTGGGCAAGTAAGCCGCACGGGCTCCTCCGCCACCCGCAAAGGGCCGCATTCGCGGCCCTTTTCCTTTTTGCTGAAAGAATCGCGCTTCCATGACCTTCGCCCGCACCTCCGACCCTATCGTTGCCATCGCCACTGCCTCGGGGCGCGGCGCGGTCGGCATCGTTCGCGTGTCGGGTGCAAGGCTCGCGCCGCTGATCGATGCGATCTGCGGCCGCGCGCTCAAGCCGCGCGAAGCCACCTACCTGCCCTTTCGCGACGCGGACGGCGAGCCGGTCGACCACGGCCTGGCGATCCACTTTCCGGCGCCCCACTCCTTCACCGGCGAAGACGTGCTCGAGCTGCAGGCGCACGGCGGCACGGTCGTCTTGCAGTTGCTGCTGGCACGCTGCCTCGAAGCGGCGGCGGAATCCGATGCGATCACAGGCCGACCGCGTTTGCCCGGCCTTCGGGTGGCCGAGCCCGGCGAGTTCAGCCAGCGCGCTTTTCTCAACGGCAAGATCGACCTGGCCCAGGCCGAGGCGATCGCCGACCTGATCGACGCCAGCACCGAGGCGGCGGCACGCAGCGCCGGCCGTTCGCTGTCGGGCGCCTTCTCGCGCGAGATCCATACGCTGCGCGATGCGCTGATCAACCTGCGCATGCTGGTCGAGGCCACGCTCGACTTTCCGGAGGAAGAGATCGACTTCCTCCAGAAGGCCGATGCAGCCGGGCAACTGGTGAGGTTGCAGTCGCAATTGGCGGCCGTGCAACTGCGCGCGCGCCAGGGTGCGTTGCTGCGCGAAGGCATCAAGGTCGTGATCGCGGGGCAGCCCAATGCGGGCAAGAGTTCGCTGCTCAATGCGCTGGCCGGGGCGGAGCTGGCCATCGTGAGCGCGGTCGCGGGCACCACGCGCGACGTGGTCTCGCAAACCATCCAGATCCACGGCGTGCCGCTGCATGTGGCCGACACCGCCGGCCTGCGCGAGAGCAGCGACGAGGTCGAACAGATCGGCGTGGCGCGCGCCTGGGGCCAGATCGAAAGCGCCGATGCCGTGCTGTTCCTGCACGACCTGACGCGCGCCGAGCTGCCGGACTACGCCGCCGCCGATGCCGAGATCCTGCGCGCCCTTCGGCAGAAGCTGCCCGCGAGCGTGCCCGTGCTCGACGTGTGGAACAAGCAGGATGCAGCGCCCTCGGTCGAGCCGGCGCAGGGCATCGCGCTGTCCGCCAAGACCGGCCTGGGCATCGAGGCGCTGCGCGATCGGCTGCTTCACATGGCCGGCTGGCAGTCTGTGCCCGAGGGCGTCTACCTGGCGCGGGCGCGCCATGTGCAGGCGCTGGGCCGGGTCGAAACGCACCTTGCATTGGCCGCGGGCCATCTGGCGGCGCAGGCCCAACTGCTCGACCTGCTGGCCGAAGAGCTGCGGCTGGCGCAGAACGCGCTCAACGAGATCACGGGCGAGTTCGGTGCCGACGATCTGCTCGGCGTCATCTTTTCGCGCTTCTGTATCGGGAAATAGCGACACTTGACGACAAACGGCCGGCGAAAACGTAAACACTTGTAGCCGAACCGGATGGCCTTCGCGGATACTTCGGCACAGATGCGGGGTTGAGAAAAACATGTCCATCCAGAACCTGAGCCGCGCCATCGCGGAGAACACGAGCCTCGACGCTTTCGCGTTGACGTTCAACGTCCAGCAGTGGGAAACCCTCGCGGGCTACCTGCAACCCATCGACGCGGGCGTCGGCGACGTGCTGATCGAACAGGGCACGCCGGACCGCTCGGTGTTCTTCATCGAGAGCGGCGCCATCAGCGTGCACCGCGTCAGCAGCAAGGAGCAGATGCGCCTTGCCGTGCTCACCCCCGGCTCGGTCGTTGGCGAAGGCTCTTTCTTCTCGCGCCAGCCGCACTCGGCCAATGTGGTGGTCACCGGTGCGGGCCGCGTGTGGCGGCTCAACGCCATCCGCTTTGCGGAAATGTCGAACCGGCAGCCCAACATGGCGCTGGAAATCGCGATGGCGCTCGGCGCCGTGATCGCCAAGCGCATGGCGCACCGCTCCAAGCGCGTCGCCGTGACCTGAGGCCTGCCGCCAGCAGACCCGCGACACAGGCCATGCCAGCCCGCAGCGGCAGCAGCCGCCGCCGTTTTTCGTTTTGGACCCCCGAGAGTAGTCAGTAAGTAAGCCATGGCCTTGATCTGTCCGGACTGCAGCACGGAAAACCGTGACGGCGCGAATTTCTGCAGAAGCTGCGGCGAACCGCTGGTTGCCACGACCACCCGGATGCCCCCGGCGCCGAGCCCCGATCGCGAATGGGCCACCACGGCGCCGGCCCAGTTGCGTGCACCGACCATTCCGGCGCCGCTGTTCGATCCCGCCGAGCCCGTGTCTTCGCGCTCTTTCTTTGGCAGGGCGCCCGTCGCGCCGCCGGAGGACGAGCGAACCGTGATCGCGGCGCCCGGTGAGCCGTCGCGCGCGCCTTCGCCGCCCTCTGCGTCATCGTCGATGTCGGAGGCGGCCCGGGCCGAGAGGGCGGAAAGAAAGAAGACCCGCGTCAAGGTCCGGCGAACGGTTCCCGTCGAACGGCCGCCGCGCAAGCGCGTGATCCTGCTGTGGCTGGGTTTGCTGGTGGTGGCGTTGCTGATGATCGTTGCGGGCTGGTATGGCTACGGGACGCGCAAGGCGCCGGTGGGCGTCGAGGAAACTGCGCCGCCCGTTTCGGAGCCGGCTGCTGCCGCTGTTGTGGCACCGCCGCCAGTCGAAGCGTCGCCCGCGCCGGCAGCCGATGAACCACCTGCGCCAGCGCTGGTGCCGGCGCCCGAAGCAGAAGCGCCGCAGGCGCCTGTGGCAACGCCTTCCAAGCCCATCGTCAAACCGCGCAAGCAGGCGACGGTTGCCGCGCCGCCACCGAGCGCATCCGAACCTTCTGCCCCGCCTGTCGTGGCCGCCCCACCGCCGCCGCCCGCTCCCGCGGCTGAACCGATGGCCATGTGCGGCGACCGCAACTTCATCGCCAAGGCGCAATGCATGGCCGCCCAGTGCCTGAAGCCCGAGTACAAGGCGCATGCGCAATGCGAAGCGGTGCGCCGTCAGCAGCGCATCGAAGAAGAAAAGCGCAACCCCAGCCTGATCAACTAGCGCGCCCCCGAGGCTGCCGGGTTCGGCGCTCAGCCTTTTTGCAGGCGCTCGATGGCGATGGCCAGCGCGGTGGGTTTGCCGGACAGCACCAGCGTGTCGCCGTCCGACAGCACCGTGTCGCCGGCCGGCGTGCGGGGTTGGCCGTCGTGGCGGCGCAGGCTGGCCACGCGCACGTTCAGTGTCGGCAGCGCGATCTGTTCGAGGGTCTGGCCGATCGCGCGTGCGCCTGAGGTGAGGGTGAAGCTGTTGAGCCGCTCGTGGTCGACCTCGTCGGCCTTGTCGTCGTCGGCGCCGTGGAAGTAGCCGCGCAGCAGGTTGTAGCGGGCGTCGCGCTGGTCCTGCACGACGCGGATCACGCGGCGCATCGGCACGCCGACCAGCGCCAGCGCATGGCTGGCGAGCATCAGCGAACCTTCGATGGCCTCGGGCACCACCTCGGTCGCACCGGCGGCCTGCAGTTTTTCGAGGTCGTGGTCGTCCTGCGTGCGCACGATCACCGGCACATGCGCCGCATGGGCGCGGGTGTTGGCCAGCACCTTCATCGCGCCCGGCACGTCGAGATAGGTGACGACGACTGCGCTGGCGCGGGCCAGACCGGCCGCCATCAGGGCCTGCAGCCGCGCCGCGTCGCCGAACACTACCGAGTCGCCGGCGGCGGCGGCCTGGCGCACGCGGTCGGGGTCGAGGTCGAGCGCCATGTACGGAATGCCTTCGCGCTCGAGGATGCGCGCCAGGTTCTGGCCGCAGCGCCCGTAGCCGCAGATGATCACGTGCTTGGCGGTGTTGATGGTCTTGCGCGCGATGCTCGTCATCTGCAGTGATTGCTGCAGCCAGTCGCTGGCCACCAGCTTTCGCACGATGGCGTTGCTGTACATGATGATGAAGGGCGTGGCCAGCATCGACAGCACCATCGAGGCCAGCACCGGGTTGGCCAGCCACGGCGGCAGCAGGCTGCGCTCTTGCGCCAGCGTCAGCAGCACGAAGCCGAATTCGCCGGCCTGCGCCAGGTAGAGGCCGGTGCGCAGCGACACCCCCGAGGTGGCGCCCAGCACGCGCGCCAGCACCGTCACCAGCGCCAGCTTGAACAGCAGCGGCACCAGCAGCAGCACGCCCACCAGCATCCAGCGCTGCACCACGATGTGCCAGTCGAGCGACATGCCGACCGTGATGAAGAACAGCCCCAGCAGCACGTCGTGGAAGGGGCGGATGTCGGTCTCGACCTGGTGCTTGTATTCGGTCTCCGACACCAGCATGCCCGCGATGAAGGCGCCCAGCGCCAGGCTCAGGCCGGCCAATTCGGTCAGCCACGCCAGCCCCAGCGTGATCAGCAACACGTTCAGGATGAAGAGTTCTTCGCTGCGCCGCCGGGCCACCAGCGTGAGCCACCAGCGCATGATGCGCGGGCCGCCGTAGAGCAGCACGCCGATCAGGAAGGTGGCTTTCAGCAGCGCGAGGCCGAGCGCCTTGGCCAGCGCCTCGGGCGGCGCGCCGAGCGCGGGGATCAGCACCAGCAGCGGCACCACGGCCAGGTCCTGGAACAGCAGCACGCCCATCACGCGCTTGCCGTGCTCGCTTTCGAGCTCGAGCCGCTCGGCCATCAGCTTGACCACGATGGCGGTGCTGCTCATGGTGAGCGCGCCCGACAGCGCCAGCGTCGTCTGCCAGCCCAGGCGCCAGTTCGGCGGCAACTGCGTGGAGATGAGCAGCGCGCCGATCGTGGCGAAGGCCATCGTCAGCAGCACCTGCAGCAAGCCGAGCCCGAACACGTGCTTGCGCATGGCGCGCAGCTTGGGCAGGCTGAATTCGAGCCCGATCACGAACATCAGGAACACCACGCCGAATTCGCCCAGGTGGCGGATGCCCTCGGAGTTCTGCGCCAGCGCAAACGCATGCGGCCCGATCAGCACGCCGGCCGACAGGTAGCCCAGCATCGGCGGCAGCTTCAGCGACCGGCAGACCACCACGCCGATCACCGCGGCCAGCAGATACAACAGCGTGAGATCGAACGAAGACATAGGCGCCGATGCTAGAGCAATGTCCGTGCCCCGGGCTTCCCCGGGCCAAGAGGTTCCGGGCACCGCCCGGCCCGTAAAATCGGCCAATGAGTTCCCGCCCCGCCCCGGCCCATGTGGTCGACCCCGAAGCCATCCTCGCTCGGGCACGCGTCACCTTCGACATCGAAGCCGAAGCCGTTCTTGGCCTGAAGACCCGGGTCGGCCCGAGTTTTGTGGAAGCCGTGCGCAAGATCCTCGACGTTCGCGGCCGCGTGGTCGTGATGGGCATGGGCAAGAGCGGCCATGTCGGCCGCAAGATCGCCGCCACCCTTGCCTCCACCGGCACGCCCGCGATGTTCGTGCACCCGGCCGAGGCCAGCCACGGCGACCTCGGCATGATCAAGTCGGTCGACCTGGTGCTCGCGATTTCCAACAGCGGCGAAGTCGACGAGCTGACGGTCATCCTGCCGGTGGTCAAGCGCCAGGGCGTGCCCCTGATCGCCATGACCGGCCGCGCCGATTCCACCCTGGCGCGCCACGCCGACATCGTGATCGACGCCGGCGTTGCCAAGGAAGCCTGCCCCCTGAACCTCGCCCCCACCGCGAGCACCACCGCCCAGATGGCGATGGGCGATGCGCTGGCGGTGGCGCTGCTCGACGCGCGCGGCTTCGGCTCGGAAGACTTCGCGCGCTCGCACCCGGGCGGCGCGCTCGGGCGCAAGCTGCTCACGCATGTGAGCGACGTGATGCGCTCGGGCGACGAAGTGCCGCGCGTGCCGCCGTCCGCCACCATCAGCGAGCTGATGCGTGCCATGAGCATCAAGGGCTTCGGCGCTGCTGCCGTGGTCGAGCCGGACGGCCGCGCCTCGGGCATCTTCACCGACGGCGACCTGCGCCGACTGATCGAAGCGGGTGCAGACCTGCGCACGCCCAAGGCGGCCGATGTGATGCACCGCGACCCGCGCACCATCCGCATCGACGCGCTGGCGGTGGAAGCCGCCGAGCTGATGGAGCAATGCGGCATCACCCGGCTGTTCGTGATCGACGGCGCGGGCGTGATCGTCGGCGCGATCAACACCAACGACCTGATGCGCGCGAAGGTCATCTGATGCCGCTCGAGTTCCAGGCCGAGACCTTGCTCGCCGCGCAGGATGTGCGCATCGTGTTCTTCGACATCGATGGTGTGCTGACCGATGGCGGCGTGTACTTCACCGAGCATGGCGAAACGCTCAAGCGCTTCAGCATCCTCGACGGCTACGGCCTGAAGCTGCTGCGCAAGGCGGGCATCACGCCGGCGGTGATCACGGGTCGCGATTCCAAGCCGCTGCGCGTGCGGCTCGAAGCATTGGGCATCGAGCACGTGCGCTACGGCACCGAAGACAAGCTGCCCGCCGCCCAGGCCATGCTCGACCAACTGGGCTTCGGCTGGGCACAGGCCGCCGCCATCGGCGACGACTGGCCCGACCTGCCGGTGCTGACCCGCGTCGGCTTTGCAGCAGCGCCGGCCAATGCGCATGCCGAGGTGCGCGGCATTGCGCGCTACGTCACCAAGGCACGCGGCGGCGAAGGCGCGGCGCGCGAATTCTGCGATCTGCTTCTGACAGCCTGCGGCCAGTACCGGCCGCTGCTCGACGCTGCCATGGGCCCGAACCGATGAACGACATCAAACGCGTGTGGGACCAGGTGCGCAACGTGCTGGACCGCGCGACGATCTACCTGCCGATCATCCTGACGGCGACCGTGGCGCTGGGCACCTACTGGCTGGTGCGCAATGCGCCCAAGCTGCTGGAGCCCACCGCCAAGAGCGCGCCCACGCACGAGCCCGACTACTTCATGCGCGACTTCGTGATCAAGAACTTCCTGCCCAGCGGCGAGCTGCGCAGCGAGCTTCATGGCGTCGAAGGCCGGCACTACCCGGACACCGACACCATCGAGGTGGACAAGGTGCGCATGCGCTCCGTGTCCCCCGAAGGGCTGGTCACGCGCTCGACGGCCAACCGTGGCCTGTCGAACTCCGATGGCAGCGAAATCCAGCTGTTCGGCAATGCCATCGTCATTCGCGACCCGTCAGTGGGCGCCAATGGCAAGCCGATGCCGCGCCTGGAATTCCGTGGCGAGTTTCTGCACACCTTTCTCGACACCGAGCGCGTCACGTCGAACCAGCCGGTCACGCTTCTTCGCGGCACCGACCAGTTCACGGGCGACACGCTCGACTACGACAACCTGAGCGGCGTGGCCAACCTGAACGGCCGGGTGCGCGGCCTGCTGATGCCGTCGCCGGCGATGCTTGCAGCGCCAACGGCCAAGAAGCGTTGAAAAAGAAGAACACGAAAGCCACTCACGCATGACCACGTCTTCTCCGCTTGTTTTCATCACCGGCGCATCGAGCGGCATCGGCCAGGCCCTGGCCGCGAGCTTCAGCGACGCGGGCTATCGCCTGGCGCTGGTCGCGCGGCGCACGGCGGAAATCGAGGCATGGGCGAACGCCCGTGGGTTGAGTGCCGATCGCTATCAGATCTATAGCGCCGACGTGGCGCAGACGGACAGCATCGTGGCCGCGGGCGCTGCCTGCATCGCGCAGCAGGGACTGCCCGACGTGGTGATTGCCAATGCCGGCATCAGCGTTGGCATCGACACCGCGCAGCGTGCGGACCTCGACGTGCTGGCGCAGACCTTCGCCACCAACAACGTCGGGCTGGCGGCCACTTTCCATCCGTTCGTGGAGGCCATGAGAAAGCGTGGCAGCGGACGGCTGGTCGGCATCGCCAGCGTGGCCGCCATTCGCGGACTGCCGGGGCATGGCGCGTATTGCGCCAGCAAGGCCGGCGTGGTCGCGTACTGCGAGAGCCTGCGCGGGGAGCTGCGCAACAGCGGCGTCAAGGTCGTCACGCTCTGCCCTGGCTATATCGACACGCCGCTCACGCAAGGCAACCGCTATGGCATGCCCTTCCTGATGAAGGCCGAGGACTTCGCCGCGCAGGCGCTGCGCGCCATCGAGTCCGGCACGAGCTACCGCGTGATTCCCTGGCAGATGGGCGTGGTCGCCAAGATCATGCGCATGCTGCCCAATGCCGTGCTCGACCGGGCGGTGCAGGGCCGCGAGCGCAAGAAGCGCAGCGGCGAAGCCTGAAGAAGACAAAGCGCCAGGCGCAGATCCATTGAAAAAGGCTCCCGAGGGAGCCTTTTGTCTGTGTGCGTTGAAGCGCGGGGATCAGTAGCCGCTGTTGCCGCCACCACCGTAGCCGCCGCCACCACCACCGCTGCGGCCACCGCCGCCGCCGCCACGGGGACCAGCGCCGTAGGGGCTGCGGAAACCGCCATCGCCACCACCGCCGCCACCACCACTGCGGCCACCGCCACCGCCACCGTAGCCGCCGCCACCGGAGCGACCACCACCGCCGCCGCTGCGATCGCCACCACCACCGTAGCCACCACCGCCGCCGCCGTAGCCTCCGCCACCACCGCCGCCATAACCACCACCGCCGCCACCACCACCGTAGCCGCCGCCACCACCGCTGCGCGGAGGACGTGCTTCCATCGGACGTGCTTCATTGACGACGACGCTGCGGCCGCCCAAAGGCTGACCGTTCATGCCGGTGATGGCTGCCTGCGCTTCCGCGTCGCTGCCCATCTCGACGAAGCCGAAGCCCTTCGAGCGGCCCGTGTCGCGTTCCATCATGACCTTGGCGCTGGTCACTGCGCCGAACTGGCCGAAGGCCTGCTCGAGATCACCGTCGCGCACCGAGTAAGGCAGGTTGCCGACGTACAGTTTGTTGCCCATCAAGGGACTCCTATAAACACATCAAGAAAAGCGATGGAGTCCCGAAAGCATCACTCAAACGAGAGCCGTCGAGTCGCGCGAAACTGACCGATCACCGAACTGCTTCCCCACCAAAATGAAGAGGGAGGCTCGTGCATTATGGGTGAAATATGCGAAATGCAAGCAGAAAATTGCTTCTTGCGGTAGCACTTGTCAAAACTTTAAAAGCTAGCGCACGCTTACGGAATTGAGAAGAGGTCCTTGGCGCTACAGGTAGAATCCGCCCCGTCATTGGGGAGTAGCCGCCTTCCGATTTGCGAGAAGGGCCCGCGTCAACAGACTTGTCCTGCCCCACACAGGACATGGCGCGTGCAGTGAGAACACCTGGCGAGACCTTTGACCGTGCAACTTCGGGAAATATGGCCGAAGGTGTTGCACGGTCAATTGCGTCCTTCGGCCCAAGGAACCCACGTTCATCATGGAAGCTTTTCTCGTAGCAACCGGCGTAGTTGCGCTCGCCGAAATGGGCGACAAGACCCAACTCCTGGCTCTCTTGCTCGCGGCCCGTTTCAGGAAACCCTGGCCGATCGTGCTGGGCATCTTCGCCGCCACCATCGTCAACCATGCCCTTGCGGGGGCCGTCGGCAACTACATCACGCACTGGCTGGGGCCCGAGGTTCTGCGCTGGATCCTGGGCGGCTCGTTCATCGCAATGGCGGCCTGGATGCTGATTCCCGACAAGCTCGACGATGACGACGCCCCCGGCGTCTCGCACTTCGGCGTCTTCGGCACCACGGTCGTCGCGTTCTTCCTGGCCGAGATGGGCGACAAGACGCAGATCGCCACCGTCATGCTCGCGGCCCGCTTCACCCAGGACTACTTCTGGGTCGTCGCCGGCACCACGCTGGGCATGATGCTGGCCAATGCACCGGTGGTGTGGCTGGGCGACAAGATCGTCAAGCGCGTTCCCATCAAGCTCGTGCATGGCATCTCCGCCGCGATCTTCCTGGTGCTGGGCATCATCATGATCATCGGCTGGTAGTCGTTATCCGACGGGGCGATATACTGCCCCTTGCGCCGATTTGCTTCAGCTTGCGGGCGCTTTATAAATTCAGCTAAAGACAGGCGCGGCAGACCCGGCTCGTTTTTGGCGAGGCCGGGTTTTTTCATTCATGCCGTTACCTTTGGTCGTCACTTCGCAGTCGATGCAGTTCGCGGGCCCGCTGGCCTTGCGCAGCGGCACGTCGATCAGCGACTACACACTCGCCTACGAGACCTATGGCACCTTGAACGCCGATCGCAGCAATGCGGTGCTGGTGTGCCATGCGCTCAATGCCTCGCACCACGTCGCGGGGGTCTACGAGGGCCAGGCCCGCTCCGAGGGCTGGTGGGACAACATGGTCGGGCCCGGCAAGCCGGTCGACACCGACCGCTTCTTCGTGATCGGCGTCAACAATCTCGGCTCGTGCTTCGGCTCGACCGGCCCGATGCACGTCAACCCGGCCACGGGGCAGGTCTACGGCGCCGACTTCCCGGTGGTGACGGTCGAAGACTGGGTCGACGCCCAGGCCGCGCTGCTGGACGCACTCGGCATCCGCACGCTCGCTGCCGTCATGGGCGGCAGCCTCGGCGGCATGCAGGCGCTGTCCTGGACACTGCAATACCCCGACCGCGTGCGGCACGCCGTGGTGGTGGCCAGCGCACCCAACCTCACGGCCGAGAACATCGCCTTCAACGAAGTCGCGCGCCGCGCCATCGTGACCGACCCCGACTTCCACGGCGGCCACTTCTACCAACACGGCGTGATCCCCAAGCGCGGCCTGCGCATCGCCCGCATGATCGGCCACATCACGTACCTGAGCGACGACGTGATGAACGAGAAGTTCGGCCGCATCCTGCGCAGCGCGGTCGAGGGCGAGACGGTCGGCCTCGACTACCGCTACTCCACGCAGGACGTCGAGTTCCAGATCGAAAGCTACCTGCGCTACCAGGGCGACAAGTTCAGCGAGTACTTCGACGCCAACACCTACCTGCTGATCACCCGCGCGCTCGACTACTTCGACCCGGCACGCAACCACCGCGGCCAGCTCAGCAAGGCACTGGCGCAGGCCACGGCCAAGTTCCTGCTCGTGAGCTTCAAGACCGACTGGCGCTTCTCGCCCGCGCGCAGCCGCGAACTGGTGAAGGCGCTGCTCGACAACCGCCGCAACGTGAGCTACGCCGAGATCGACGCGCCGCACGGGCACGACGCCTTCCTGCTCGACGACGTGCGCTACATGGGCGTGGTGCGCTCCTACTTCGAACGCGTGGCGCAGGAATTCCAATGAGCGACATCGACACCCAACGACTGATCGCCGCGCTGGTGCCTCAGGGCTCGCGCGTGCTCGACCTTGGCTGCGGCGACGGCGCCCTGCTCGACCTGCTGCAGCGCGAGCGCGGCTGCACCGGCTACGGCGTGGAGATTGCCGACGGCAACGTGCTGCAGTGCATCCGCCGCGGCGTTGACGTGATCCAGCTCAACCTCGACGAAGGCCTCGCGATGTTCGACGACGCTTCGTTCGACGTGGTGCTGCAGATCGACACGCTGCAGCATCTGCGCAATGCCGAGGTGATGCTGCGCGAGACCGCGCGCGTCGGCCGCATCGGCATCGTCGCCTTTCCCAATTTCGCGCACTGGCCCAACCGGCTGAGCGTGGCGCGCGGCCGCATGCCGGTGACGCGTCGCCTGCCCTACCAGTGGTACGACACGCCCAACATCCGCGTCGGCACCTTCAAGGACTTCGAGGTGCTGGCCGGCAAGAACAACCTGCGCGTGCTCGATGCCTTCGGCCTACAGGACGGGCGCGACGTGCGCTGGCTGCCGAACGCGCGCGCCAGCACGGCCGTCTTCAAGTTCGAGCGGGGCGGCTGAGCCGCGACGAGCGCTACACCGGATGAGCTTCACGCTGGCGCAGCCGGTTCACAGCGAGCTGGTCATCAAGAAGAGCCGCTTCATCGGCTGCGTGCAACCGGTGGCCGACCGGGCCGCTGCGCTGGCCGTGGTTGCCTCGCTGCGCGCCGAGCATCCTGCGGCCGCGCATGTGTGCTGGGCGCTGATGGCCGGCGGTCAATCCGCAGCCAACGATGACGGCGAACCCGGCGGCACGGCCGGCCGTCCCATGCTGGAAGTGCTGCGCCATCAGGAGATCGAAGGTTCGCTCGCCACTGTGGTGCGCTACTTCGGCGGCGTGAAGCTCGGCGCGGGCGGCCTCGTGCGGGCCTACACCGACGCCATCGCGCAGGCCCTGCTCGGCGCCACGCTCGTGCCGTTGGTGCGGCAGCGCAGCCTGCGGTGCGCGGTGCCCTATGCGCTCGAAGGACTGCTGCGGCGCGAACTCGCCGCGGTGGGCGCAGTGCTCGACGAAGTGCAGCACGGCGACGACGTGCACTTCGCCTTCACGCTCCCCGCGCCCGACGCCGATGCCTTCATCGCCCGCCTCGACGATGCTGCGCAAGGGCGCGTCGTCTGGCCGCAGGCGTAACTCGTCGCGCAGGTACGGGTACGGCGGCAGGCGGTGGCGTCATCGCCAGCACGCCGCGCGACGCCACCGGCGTCGCATCGTCGTCGGACCCGCGCCGCGCCATCTCGGCGGTCACGATGCCGGTGGGCACGGCCAGCACGCCCCAGCCCAGCAGCATCATCACCGAGGCGATCGCGCGGCCCAGGTCGGTCTTGGGCACGAGGTCGCCGAAGCCCACCGTGGCCATGGTCGAGATGGCCCAGTAGATCGCCACCGGAATGCTGGTGAAGCCATGCGTCGGGCCTTCGACCACGTACATCAGCGTGCCCATCACCAGCACCACCAGCATCACGAAGCCGACGAACACGGTGATCTTCCGGCGGCTCGATGCCACCGCCAGCACCAGCGCGCGGTACTCCACCGAGTAGCGCGAGAGCTTGAAGATGCGGAACACGCGCAGCAGCCGCAGGATGCGCACGTCGATCAGGTAGGCCAGCTCGGGCGCCAGCGCCACCAGGAAGGTGGGCAGCAGCGCGAGCAGGTCGATCACGCCATAGAAGCTCAGCGCATAGCGCAGCGGCTTGTTCACGCACGACAGCCGCGCGATGTATTCGAGCGTGAAGAGGATGGTGAACACCCATTCGAGCGCATTGAACACAGGGCGCCATTGCTCGCGGATCGACTGCACGCTGTCCAGGATGACCACCAGCACGCTGGTCACGATCACCGCGATCAGCGCCAGGTCGAACAGCAGCCCGGCCCGCGTGTCGGCCTCGAAGATCACCGTGAACAGCGTGCGCCGCCATCCGCTGGCGGGCTTGTCGAAGCGGGCGTCGGTGGTGGACGAGATGGCGCGTGCAGCGCCAGCGGAGTCGGTGGTCGGGCTTGTCATCTTTGCAGGGCCTGGGTCGCGTGAGCGGCCATTGTCATGCGCGGGAGCGACTTATTCGGTTACGCTTATTGCGCAATGAAGTGCCGCAGGCCATGAGTGCGTTCTTACGATAGTCCCTTTCTTGAGGAGCTCCCCTTTGGCTACACAGTCCCCCTTTTTCGGCAAGCGTGATCGTGACACCGACTCGTTGACATCCCGCCCCGCCCCGCTGGTTGGTTCGGGCACCAATCTCTCCGGTACCCCCGTCAATCCTTCATCGCTGACCGCACAACAAGGCGGACTCGGCACCACTGCTGCCGCGGCAGCACCCGCTGCCAAGGAAGGCGGCAGCAAGCTCACCGTCGGCCCGAACATCAAGCTCAAGGGCGTCGAGATCACCGATTGCGACACCCTCGTGGTCGAAGGCTTGGTCGAAGCGACCATGGACTCGCGCCTGATGCAGATCGCCGAGCAAGGCGAGTTCAAGGGCTCGGCCGAGATCGACATCGCCGAAATCCGCGGCGTGTTCGACGGCAACCTCACCGTGCGCGAGAAGCTCGTCATTCACTCGACCGGCAAGGTCACCGGCAAGATCCGCTACGGCAAGATCGTGATCGAAGAAGGCGGCCAGCTCTCGGGCGAAATCAGCTTCGGCGCCAAGGCCTAACGCGGTCTCCGGATTGCGCGCCGTCCGGCTTCAGGCCGGCGGCGGCGTCCATCCCAGGCGCTCCAGCAAGGCACCGGCCGCGGCCGGTGCCCTTTCCTTGGCGCCATTGATAAAGTAGACGAACACGTCGCGCTTCTTCGTTGCCGATCCGGCCCATCCCTGCGCGCGCTCGGCCCAGGTGTCGAGCGCCTTCGGCCCGTAGCCGGTCTTGAGCTTCGCGTCGGCCATCATGAGCCGTGCATAGGCGAAGTCGCCTTCGGGCTCCTCGAAGGACGGAAACTTGTCGGCATCGGTGAACACCGTCGACACCTTGTGCTTCTTCGCGAGCGCCTTGTAGGCCGGCACGATGAAGCTCTCGTGCCGCACGTCCATCACGTGGCGCAGCGTGCGGCTGCCTTCCTTCCTGGGCAGCAGCTCGAGAAAGGCCTCGAAGTCTTCCGCATCGAACTGCTTGGTCGGCATGAACTGCCACACGATCGGCCCCAGCTTGTCGCCCAGCTCGACCACGCCGCTCTCGATGAAGCGCTTGATCGAATCGCCCGCGCCCGACAGCAGCTTGCGGTTGGTCGCAAAGCGCGAGGCCTTGAGCGAGAACATGAAGTCCGCCGGCGTGTCGTCGTGCCACTTCCTGAAGTGCTCGGGCTTGAAGGTGCTGTAGTAGGTGCCGTTGATCTCGATGGCGCTCACCTTGCGGCTGGCGTAGTTCAACTCCTTCGCATGCGCGAGCCCCTTGGGATAGAAGTTGTCGCGCCAGGGCTCGTAGGTCCAGCCGCCGATGCCTACCTTGATATCTGCCTTGATCCGAGTCGATGCAGTCTTGCTCACATTGCACTCCGGGTTGAGATCGCCCGCACTCTACGCGCGCTCGTTCCAAGGCGCAAAATGCGTTTTTTCGACACCCTGCGGAGACCCCCCGATGAACGCCCCCCTGCACCGCGAAATGCCCGCCGGCACGCTCGACGCCGCGCGCGCCCTCTCCGACGTCACCGCCCAATGGGACGGCGACATCGTCAGGCAACTCACCGACTACATCGCCATTCCCTCCAAGTCGCCCGGCTTCGACAAGGACTGGGCCGCCAACGGCTACCTGGAGACCGTGCTGCGCAACGCCGCCGCCTGGGTCGAGGCGCAGAAGGTCGAGGGGCTGAAGCTGGAGATCGTGCGCCTGGAAGGCCGCACGCCGGTGCTGTTCTTCGAAGTGCCGGCCACCGGCACCGACATGACCGAGACCGTGCTGATGTACGGCCACCTCGACAAGCAACCCGAATTCACCGGCTGGCGCAACGACCTCGGCCCCTGGACGCCCAAGTACGAGAACGGCCTGCTCTACGGCCGTGGCGGTGCCGACGACGGCTATGCGGTGTACGCCAGCGTTGCTGCGCTGCAGGCGCTCAAGGCTCAGGGCGTGGCGCATCCGCGCATCGTCGGCCTGATCGAGACCTGCGAGGAAAGCGGCTCCTACGACCTGCTGCCGTATGTCGACGCGCTGCGTCCGCGCCTGGGCGATGTCGAGCTGGTGATCTGCCTGGATTCCGGTGCCGGCAACTACGACCAGCTGTGGCTCACGACCTCGCTGCGCGGCATGGCCAGCGGCACGCTCAAGGTCGAGGTTCTGACCGAAGGCATCCACTCGGGCGATGCCTCGGGCCTCGTGCCGTCGAGCTTCCGCATCATGCGGCAGGTGCTCGACCGCCTCGAAGACAGCGCCACCGGGCGCCTGCTGCCCGCGAGCTTCCACTGCGAGGTGCCGGCCGACCGTCTGGCGCAAGCCAAGGCCACGGCCGCGATCCTCGGTGAAGAGGTCTACAAGCGCTTCCCGTGGGCGCACTACGACTGCGGCGGCTCGACCATGTTCGCGCTGCCGACCACCACCGACCCGGTCGAGGCGCTGCTCAACCGCACCTGGAAGCCCACGCTGTCGGTGACCGGCGCCGAAGGCTTTCCGGCGCTGAAGGACGCGGGCAACGTGCTGCGTCCATACACCGCGTTCAAGCTCTCGCTGCGCCTGCCGCCGCTGGTCGACGCGGGCGAGACGGTGCAAAAGCTCAAGGCCCTGCTCGAAGACAACGCGCCCTACCAGGCCCGCGTCACCTTCGAGAGCAACGGCGGCGCCACCGGCTGGAACGCTCCGACCATCACGCCGTGGTTCGAGGATGCGCTCAACAAGGCTTCGCGGGCGCACTTCGGCGCGTCCTGCGGCTACATCGGCCAGGGCGGCACGATCCCGCTGATGAACATGCTCAGCGCGGGCTTCCCCAAGGCGCAGATGATGGTCTGCGGCGTGCTCGGCCCCAAGAGCAACGCGCACGGCCCGAACGAGTTCCTGCACGTGCCCTATGCCAAGAAGCTGACCGCCGCCGTGGCCGAGGTGATCTCCGCACTTCCGGCCGCGCATCGCGCCGCCGCCGCGGAGCCCGTGGCGGCTTGAGCGCCCTGCCCTTGCCGCATCGCGTGTCGCTGTCCACACCGGACGGCGAAACGCTGGCGCTGCGCCGCCTGCCGGCCCCCGGCGAGCCGCGCGCGGTGGTGGTCGTGGTGCATGGGCTCGGCGAGCATGCCGGCCGCTATCACGCGCTTGCCGAAGACCTGCACGAGTGGGGCTTTGCCGTCTGGGCGCACGACCACCATGGCCACGGCGAATCGACCGGCGCGCGCGGTGGCCTGCCGAGCGAGCTGCGGCTGGTCGACGACCTCGCGCTGGTGATCGACGACGCGCGCCGCGAAAACCCCGGGCTGCCGCTGGTGCTGCTGGGCCACAGCCTCGGCGGTCTGGTCGCGGCGAGCCTGGTGGCGCGCGGTGTGCGGGCGGTCGACGGGCTGGTGCTGTCGTCGCCGGGGCTCGATCCGGGCCTGAGCGGCTTCCAGAAGGCGCTGCTCGCGGTGCTGCCGCGCATCGCGCCGAACCTGCGCGTGGGCAACGGGCTCGACGACAACTACCTCTCGCACGATCCGGCCGTGGTGCAGGCCTACCGCGACGATCCGCTCACGCACGACCGCGTCGGCAGCCGGCTCGCGCGCTTCCTTGCCTACGAAGGGGCGTCGGTGCAGCAGCACGCTGCCAACTGGCCTGTGCCGACCCTGCTTCTCTACGCGGGCGACGACCGCCTCGTGATGCCCGCCGCAAGCCGAGCGTTCGCTGCGGCAGCCGCGCCCAGCGGCATGGTCGAGGCGCATTGCTTCCCGTCGCTGTACCACGAGCTCTTCAACGAGCTGGAGGCCGCACCCGTGTTCGGGGCTTTGCGGCACTGGCTCGACCGACGCTTTCCGCCGGCCTGAACGGCAACTGTCAGATCGCGGCCGCAGCGGCGATTCGCCGTTTGCGCGCCAGCCAGACCAGCGCGATGCCCGTCAGCGCCACCGGCACCAGCGAGCCGAAGTTCAGCAACTGCCAGCCCTGTGTCGTGACCAGCACGCCCGAGGCGAACGAGGTCAACGCCAACGTGGCGAACACGCAGAAGTTGAGCGCGCCCTGCGCCCGGTCGCGCTCCTCGGGCGTATAGGCCGTGAGCGACAGGGTCGTGCTGCCGGTGAACAGAAAATTCCAGCCCACGCCCAGCAGGCACAGCGCCACGATGAAGTGATGCAGCTCGACGCCCGAGAGCGCGACTGCGATGCATCCGAGGTTGAGCGCCAGCCCCACGCCCATCACCGGCAGCGCGCCGAAACGGCGGATCAGGTGGCCGGTGAAGAAGCCCGGCGCGAACATGCCGATCACATGCCATTCGAGCACCAGCGCGGCATCTGAAAAAGGCAGGCTGCAGATCTGCATGGCAATGGGCGTGGCCGCCATCAGCAGGTTCATCACGCCATAGCCCAGCGCGCCCGATGCAGCGGCCACGATGAACACCGGCTGCCGCATGATCTCGCGCAGCGGCCGTCCGCCCGCCGCTTCCTTGCGCATCAGCGAGGCGGGAAATTCGATGAAGTGCATCACCGCCATCGACAGCAGCGCCACCGCGGCCAACGCGATGTACGCGCCCGCGAACGGCACCGGGAAGACGTTGCGCGTGACGGTTGCCAGGTTGGGCCCCGCCACCGCGCCGATGAGGCCGCCCGCCATCACCATCGAGACGGCTTTCTCGCGCCATGCCGGCGCCGCAAGCTCGGCAGCGGCGAAGCGGTAGAGCCCGGCGTTGGCGTTGTAGTAGCCCGCGACCACGGTGGCGAAGCACAGCAGCCAGAAGTTCTTCGACACCGCGGCGTAGGCGCACACCAGTGCCGATGCCACCGCCACCGCCAACCCGATCTGGAACGAGCCACGCCGTCCGAAGCGCTGCTGCGTGCGCGCCACCAGCCCGGTGCTGAGCGCGCCGCCCACCACATAACCCATCACCGGCAGCGTCGCCATCCAGCCGTGCGGCGCGATGCCCAGGCCGACCAGCCCGTTGATCGCGATGAAGGTGACGTTGTTGGTCAGGAGCAGGCCCTGGCAGATGGCCAGCAGCCAGAGGTTGCGGTTCATGGCGTGGCAGCCCGGATCACGCGGTTCAGGTCGCGCTCGATTTCGCTGAGCATGATCGGCGTGAGTTCGTCCAGGGTGGCTTCCGCGCTGTCGAGCATCACGTTGCTCACGGTCTGCAGTTCCTTGCCGTCCGGGCTGTCCTGCACGAACCAGCCTTCTTCGAGCTGCAGGCAGATCCAATGCCCGCCGGGCAGCGGCTTGTTGAAGCTGTTGACCATGCCGCCGTCGCCCACCTCGCGCTGCCAGCCGCGTGTTTCCAGGCCGAGCAGGCCGGCGTTCGATACGGAGCGGCCGGCCCAGTGGTCGAGCGCCCGGCGCGCGCGCTGCGCTTCGTCGAGCGTGAAGGTCTCGCGCATCAACTGCTCGAAGGGTTGCACCAGTTCGTAGTCGGCCAGCACCAACGCCCATGCGCCGGCCAGCGCGGGGTCGAGCGCCGCGATTTCCAGCGGATGCGGGATGCCCACGTGCCCGTCTTCGGGCAGTGCGAAGGCGTCGTCCTGCAGGTCGGTCAGCTCGCCCTCCGCGCTGACGCGGAAGGCGGCTGCCAGTTGGTCCTGCGCATCGAACAAGCCCCAGACCAGCGGCCGGCTGAAGACGCGCAGCACCGGATGGTTGGCGAAGAAGGGAACGAACTCGTCGACCGCCCAGCGGCGCTGCTCGCACATGGCGGCTTCGAGTCGCTTGAGCTGCGCGCTGGCGACGGTCTTGGCGAGCTTGCGCAGTTCCTTGAGCTGCGTGGTCGCGGCGGCGGCCTTGCCTGCGTCGTCGCTGGCGTTCGGCTTGGGCAGCGCCTTGAGCAGCTTGCCGGCGCTGTCGCGCAGCACGGGCTGGAAGTTGTCGTCCATGCGTACCTCGAAGCTGCGCGGGCCGAAGTCCAGCGACAGGCGGGCGCGCGCGTCGAGGCCGAGGTCGGGCACGGTGCGGTCGGCCAGTTGCTCCAGGCTGAGGCCGCGCTGCTCGGCCACTTCGACCAGCATGCGGTCGGCGCGGCTGCGCAGGTCGTCGTAGCGCGTTTGGCGGGCCAGTTCGCTCAGGTGCATGAGGGCGGCGTCGGTGCCGATCTCGCCCAGCATCTCAAGCGCGTCGTAGGCCCGCACGCGGTCGAGCGCGGCGCGCCACTGGCGCAGCAGGCCGAACAACTGGCGTGCGGTTTCGTCGTCGCCGAAGCGGCCCTGCAGCGCGAAGGCCCAGCGTTCCTTGCTCGGTCGGCCGTTGCCGATCCACCAAGCCAGCAATGCGCGGCCGAAGCGCGCGAAGGAGTCGGGTGTCAGCGCGGCGAGCAGCGAGCTCAGGCCGGGGTACGGCGCATCGGATTTGCTCAGCATCATGGCCATCAGCACGTCGGGCACGGCAGTCTGCGGCAGTGCGTGGCCGCTGTCTTTCAGAACGAGGCGAGGCAGCGTTGCCAGCGGCAAGGCCTTGGGCACGGTGGGCAGGCTCTCGGGCAGCACGTCCTCGGGGGCGGTGGACAGCAGCTGCGTGATGGCGCTCGCGGCTTCCGGGCCGTAGGCCTCGGCCTGTGCGTGAACCTTTTCGGCATGGCCGGCGCCCTGCAACCAGCGCAACGCGGACTGGGCGGCATCGCGTGGCGCACCGGGCTCGCCGAGCGCGGCGGGGATGAGGCCGCGTGAGGCCGCCTCCGGGTAGCGGCTCAGCCATTCGCCCGCTTCACGCCGGACCCAGCGGTTGGTGTGAAAGCCCTTCGCGACCCAGTGGGCAAGCTGGTCCCATTCGATGACCGAGACCAGCTCGAACATCGCGCGCGCGCCCTGCTTCAGGTAGCGCTGCAGGCCCGGCAGCGCGGCGGTGCCGAAGTGATGGAGCACGGGGCGGATGCGCATGGCATCGCCCATGTAGTGAGTCTCTTGCGGCATCTGCTCGAACACCGCAATGGCCATGGGGGACGGCAGTTGCCAGAGGAAGTCGGCGTGGCCCCACGTGCCCGGCGGCGGTGTCGTGAAGTCTTCCGGTTCGATGCGGCGGCCGGTCATCACCGGCTCGATCGACTCCGGCCGCAGGCCCATCAGCCACAAGGCCTGGCGGGGGGTGTCCCATGCCTGGGCGTGCGCCGGCGCGGCGGACCCGTTGCGTGCGAAGTCCGCCATCCGCTGGCCGGAATCTTCGCGTCGGGACGTGACTTCGCGCTGCAACCAGTCGGAGACCGTCTGGTCCTGCGGAACGTGCGACGGGACGGCGAGGTCGTCCCAGTGCAGCGTCGCGGGCTCGCATCGCGGGGCCAATGCCAGCGTTGGAATGGTCGGCAGCGCCTGCCGGTTCTTCCACGGTGGATGGCGCAGGAAGGCGGGCCACTCTTGCGGCGCGGCATCGGCCAATCCTTCCGAGCTGTCTTCCTGCAGGCGCTCGAGCGTCTTGCGCTGGGCGGCGTCGCAGGCGGCCTCCAGCGGTGCCTGCCATTCAGGGTTGGCGGCCAGCAGTTCCAGCACCAGCGCGGCACCGGCCTGGTGGCGCGCCGGGTTGGTGGACAGCAGTTCGCGCAGCACGAACAGCGGCCAGCGCGCCGCCTGCTTGATCAGGGCGTTCTTGCAGTCGAGGTGCTTGACCTGGGTGACGAGGAAGCGGACGACTGCGGCATCGTGGATGGCGAGCAGGTCGGCAACGGCGTCCTTGCGCGGCGCGGGGTCGAGAAGGAACAGCTCCACCGCGTCGAGCCCGTGCAGCTCGAGCATGCGCAGTCGCGCCTCGCGTCGCTGCCAGGATGAGAGGTGATGGCGCCGGAAGAAATCCAGGCTGTCGGCCAGGCTGCGTTCAGCCGAGAGCGTGCCGCCACAGTTGCGGCAGGGAGGGTCCTTGAACTGTGCCAGCGCTTCGCGCATGGCCTTGGACCACCGGACCGTGCCGTCAGGCTGCGCCTGCAGACCGTCGTCCCCCTTCGACTTGCGAGCCCCTGCCATGCCGTCCCCCGGAATTGTTGCGTGCGGGATTGTCGGCCAACGCAAGCCCGCGAAGCGGTCGAAGGCGGGCAAAAAAAAGCGCCCTCGCGGGCGCCGGAATTCTTGACGAAAGGCCGCCCTGTTTCAGGGCTGCTTGCCTTGCAGCAAACCGCTGAGCGAACCCAGCAGGTCTTCATGGTTGCCCAGGCCTTGATCGGGCACCTTGCCATGCGGCGTGAGCTGGTCGATGAGCGACGGCAGCATGGTGGCGAGCATCGGCAGCAGCGTTTGCGCATTGACGCCCAGCTTGGACGCGATGGCGGCGATGGTGTCGCTGCCCAGCGCGCTTTGCAGTTGATCGCCCGACACCGGCTGGTTTTCCCCCTTGCCGATCCACGAGCTGACCACGCTGCCCAGGCCGGCCTGCTCGAATTTCGAGACCAGCCCTCCCAGGCCGCCCTGACTTCCGTTGTTGGCGAGCAGGCCGCCCAGCGCGCCGGCCAGGCCGCCGAGATCGCCCAGCCCCCCGAGGCCTCCGCCTTGCGGCTGCTGCTGTTGTGCAGCGCCCCCTAGCACTTGACCGAGTACCGAATCGAGCAATCCCATGGCCGTTTCCTTGGTGTGTGACAGAACCGCTGGCATTTTGCGGTGCCGCGGACCGTAAGTAGAAAGTGGTGCATCCACTTCCAAACTTGCATCGTGACAAATTACTTGGTGCGCGCAGTCCGTTTGGGAAGCAATGGAGAGTTGACCCCTTGCACACCCACCAAGCCCAGCACGGTGACCAGCGAATTCTGCGCGCCTTTCCATGCATCTGTCACGTCGATCGATTCGCTCAGCGCGTGAAAGCCGGAGGCCTTGCCGCCACCGCCCACGATGATGGCCGGGATGCCCAGCGAGATCGGCACGTTGGCGTCGGTGCTGCCGCCGCGCAGCAGGGTCTTGTGGCCGAAGGCGGCGTTCGAGCGGGTCGCCGCTTCCACGATGACCGAATCGGGCGGTGTGCGGCCGCCGGGCCGGTCGCCGATCAGCTTGGTGCTGGCGCTCAGCGTCGTGACGTTCCAGCGCTTGTTCTCTTCGGCCACGGCTTCGTCGATGGCGGTGAGGATCTTCTTTTCGGTTTCCAGCAGCGAGGCCATGTCGTCCGAACGGATGTCGATGGCCATGCGGGCGTCGGGCGCGATGGTGTTGACGGACGTGCCGCCGCTCACGGTGCCGACGGTGAAGGTGGTCTTCGGAAAACTCGGCGTGCGGATGTCGGCGATCTTCGCGATGGCGCGGCCCATGCCGTGGATGGCGCTCGGTACCTGGCCGAAGGCACCGAAGCTGTGGCCGCCCGGGCCCTGGAACGTGACCTCGTAGCGATGGCTCGCGGTGCCGAGGACCAGCACGCTGCCCGGCGGGGACGGCTCCAGCCCGACCATGCCGTCGATGTCGAGATGGTCTCTAAAGATCGCCTTCATGCCGCGCAGGTTGCCCAGCTCTTCCTCGCCGACGTTGCCGACGATCATCAGGTCGCCCACGGTCTGGATCTTGTTGTCGTTCAGCACCTTGATCCACGAAAGAAGCACGGCGAGCCCGCGCGTGTCGTCGGCAATGCCGGGTGCGTACAGCCGGCCGTCGCGCTCTTTCACCTTCACGTCGGTGCCGGCGGGGAACACGGTGTCGAGGTGGGCCGAGATCAGCAGTTTCGGCCCGTGGCCGGTGCCTTTGCGCAAGCCGATCACGTTGCCTTCGGCGTCGATCTTCGCTTGGGTCAGGCCGAGCGCCTTCATGCGGGCGAGGAATGCCTCGGCGCGCTTGTGCTCCTTGAAGGGCGGTGCCTCGATCTCGGTGAGCATCTTCAGGTCGTCGACCGAGCGCTCATGGTCGGCCTTGACCGCGTCCAGCAGCTTCTGGATGGTGGGCGCGGCCATGAGCTGGGTGAACGCCTTGTCGACTTCGGGGCTGACCTGCGCGGGCGTGGGGGCGACGGCCGGACTCTGGGCGTGGACGCCCTGCACCGCGCACAAGGCGGCAAGAACGAGAGGGGCAAGGCGCAGCGCGCTGGGCAAGCGGGGCATGGGCAAAAGTCCTTCTTTTGTATTAACCGGGTAACGATTGTTTCCCAGGTGTTCCGCAAGCGCGTCGCGGAAAACACTCACCCTTTCGCCTCGCTCTGCCTAGAGTCCGGCGAGCGACACCAGTGCGGCCAAGGCGGCGGTTTCGGCGCGCAACACACGCGAGCCGAGCGTGACCGGAGCAAAGCCACGGGCGATGGCCTCCTGCTCCTCGCTGCCGCTCAGGCCGCCTTCGGGGCCGCTCAGCACGAGCACGCCGTGGGCGTTCGGCGCGATGTCGGCGATCCGGCGTGTGCCTTCGGCAAGGCTCAGGATGAGGCGCACGGCCTCGGTGTTGGCGCCTTGCGCATCGATCCAGCCCGAAGCACCCGAGAACGAGCGCACCGGATGGATCACCGGCACGCGGTTGCGGCCGCACTGCTCGCAGGCCGCGACCGCGATGGCTTCCCAGTGCGCCCGCTTCTTCTCGGCGCGCTCGCCCGACAGGCGCAGCACGCCGTGGGCGGTGGCCAGCGGCTGGATGCTCGCCACGCCCAGCTCGGTGGCCTTCTCGACCAGCCAGTCCATGCGCTCGTTGGCCGGCATGCCGACCGCGAGGTGCACGGCGCGCGGCGCCTCGCGCTCCATCGCCAGATGGGCGCCGACCATCACCGAGACATCGCTGCGCCCCATGCGCTCGACCGTGGCCGCGTACTCGCCGCCCGCGCCATCGAACAGGGTGAGCGCGTCGCCGGGCTGCATCCGCAGTACCTGCACGTGGCGCGCGGCACCGGGCGGCAAGGCCAGGCTGGCGCCGGCGGTCAGCGGGATGGAACAGTGAAAACGGGGCATGCTATGAAATAAGGAGCGAGGAACGACCGTTGTATGGCCGTCACAGGCCCTTAGCTTTTCAGCTTTCCTTCAGACACGGCCGTAGGCGAAGCCGGTGAGCGCCGAAGTGCCCTCGATTTCGTCGATCACGCGCACCAGCGGCGTCAGTTCCATGTAGCGGCCCGCGGTGGCGCGGATGTAGGCGATGAAGCGTGGCGTGTCAGCCAGATAACGGGGCTTGCCGTCGCGCAGCGTGAGGCGCGCGAAGATGCCGGCGACCTTCAGGTGGCGCTGCAGGCCCATCCATTCGACCGCGCGGTAGAAGGCGCCGAAGTCTTCGTCGACCGGCAGGCCGGCCTTGCGGGCGGCCACCCAGTAGCGGATGGTGATGTCGAGCACGAACTCTTCGTCCCAGCTCAGGAAGGCATCGCGCATCAGGCTGGCGATGTCGTAGGTGATCGGGCCGTAGACCGCGTCCTGGAAGTCGAGCACGCCGAGCGCCGTGCTGTTGCCGGTCATCAGGTTGCGCGGCATGAAGTCGCGGTGCACGTAGACGCTGGGCGAAGCCAGGTTGCTGTCGACGATCAGCTTGAAGCTGCGCTCCAGCCGCTCCTTGAGCTTGCCCTCGACGGCGATGCCGCGATGGCGAGTGATGTACCACTCGGGGAAAAGGGCCAGTTCGCGTTCGAGCAGGGCCCTGTCGTAGGGGGGCAGCACGCCGGGCTGGGAGCTCAGTTGCCAGCGGATCAGCGCGTCGATCGCCTGGTCGTAGAGCGGGCGGCTGGCGTCCGGGCGGGCCGGATCGAGCGCGTCCAGCATGGTCTGGTGGCCCAGGTCGTCGAGCAGCAGAAAGCCGTTGACCCGGTCCCATTCGAGCACCGTGGGAGCGAGCACGCCGGCGTCGGCCATGAGCTTTGCCACCTGCACGAAGGGGTCGCTGTTCTCCTTGTCGGGCGGGGCGTCCATCACGATGCGCGTGGGGGCTGCGGCATCGGTAGTGTCGAGGCGGAAGTAGCGGCGGAAGCTGGCGTCGACCGAGGCCAGGCGGACCGTGCCCGGCAGCAGGTGATGGGCGCCGGCGATGCCGGTCAGCCAGCCCCGGAACACTTCGGCCCGCTGCGGATCTGTCCAGAGAATGGTCTCGGCGGTGCCTGGGGGCAATGAGGTCGGGGGCAGGGGTGCTGTCATGGATAATCGATTCTACAAATCCGCCTGGCGCGGCAACCCCCTTGGGCCGGCTTCCGGCCGGGACGGGTTGCTGCCGGCCCCCGCAACCCGCCGGCCTGCCGCGCCGTCTCCCCCGACGATACCCTTCGTTCCGAACCGATGCCTACGACCCAATGCCCTGACGCTTGGCACCTTGTGCGCTCGCTGCTCTCCCCGGGAGAGTCGCCGGCTTTCCCCGGATCGGCGAGGCGGAGGGCTTGATGAGCCGACGTGTTGCCTCGCGGCGCGCCAGCCCGCCGCTGCCACTGGCCGTGCTGTCGCTGGCGCTGCTGCATGCGCATGGCGCGTTCGCTCAATCCGCAGGCGGCGGCCTCGACGGCCCGCTCACGCTGAAGCGCACACCGCTGCTGACGGAAATCCTGCCCCCCGCAGAGCGCGGCCAGTTGCCCAGCCTGCTCAGCGGCGACCGCATGTCGGGCCGGCCCGATCTGGAAACCGTGGTCGAAGGCAATGCCACGCTGCGGCGCGGCGCCCTTGCCATCACCGCGGACCGCCTCGAGTACTACCAGCCCGACGACCGTGCCAAGGCCACGGGCAACGTGCGGGTCAACCAGGGCGGCAACGTGTACGAAGGGCCGGAGTTGCAACTCAAGCTCGAGACCTTCGAGGGCTTCTTCAACAACGTGCGCTATCACTTCCTGGCGAACGACGCGCACGGCGAAGCGCAACGCATCGATTTCGTCGATTCCAATGTGTCGATAGCCCGGCAGGCCACCTACACCACCTGCCGCCGCGAAGATTTCCCCGGCTGGATGCCGGCCTGGCTGCTGACCGCGAACTCGATCACGACCGATACCCAGGAAAACGAGGGTGTGGCCAAGAATGCCCGGCTGAGCTTCATGGGCATCTCGACGCCGGCGCTTCCGAGCGTGAGCTTCCCGCTGTCGAACGAGCGCAAGAGCGGCCTGCTGCCGCCCACGGTCGGCATCGACAACACCAACGGCATCGAGATCGCGCAGCCGTATTACTGGAACATCGCGCCCAACCGCGACGCCACGTTCACGCCGACGTTGATGACCAAGCGCGGCATCAATTTCAGCAACGAGTTCCGCTACCTCGAGAAGGACTACGGCGGCTCCATCCGCCTGGACCTGATGGGCAGCGACCGCCTGGTGGGCCAGCGCTACAACGAGAGCTTGCAGCAGGTGCTCAATGGAACGGCCACGGCCAGTTCGATCGGCCAGCCACCCACCAGCAACAAGCGCTGGGGCCTCTGGCTCAACCATCACCAGGATTTCGATGCCAAGGCGCTGGGCCTCGATTCACTGTCGGCCACCGTCAACATCAACCGGGTCAGCGACAACGACTACTGGCGCGACTTCACGCGCACGCCGTCGGTCGCAGTGCGCCAGTTGCCCAACGACGCCTCGCTCAACTGGGGCAAGGGCGACTGGACCGGCAGCGTGCGTACGCTGGCCTACCAGACGCTGCAGTACTCGCTGTCGCCGATCGTGCCTTCGTACGACCGCCTGCCGCAGGTCACCGCCAACTACAGGAAGTACGACTGGCACGGCTTCGACGTTGCGTTCACCGCGGACTACACGCACTTCAGCGCGCCACGCATCCTGTTCGGGCAGAACGGCTTCGATGCCAACCAGCAGTCGCAGCCTGACGGTGACCGCGCCTTCGTGCAGGGCTCGATCAGCCGGCCATTCATCACGCCGAGTTCGTTCGTGATCCCGAAGCTGCAGGTGCAGTCGGCCGCGTACAACTACTTCGTGCCGCAGGCGAATATTCCGAAGTTGACGCTCAACGGCATCACCTACGTCAACGGCATTCCCTACACCGCGAATTCGCCGGTGCTCATCGGCACGTCGAGCACCAGCACCGTGCCGACCTTCAGCCTCGACAGCGGCCTGATCTTCGAGCGTGACGCCAGCTACTTCGGCCGCGCCTTCCGCCAGACGCTGGAGCCGCGTGCGTACTACGTCTACACGCCGTACCGCGACCAGAGCATGCTGCCGAACTACGACACGGCGGCCAACGACTTCAGCTTTGCAACCATCTATACCGAGAACGCGTTCTCGGGCAACGACCGCATCTCGGACACCAACGCGCTCACGCTCGGCGTGACCTCGCGCCTGATCGACCCTGGCACCGGCGTCGAAGCCGTGCGCTTCGGCATCGCCCAGCGGTTCCGCTTCTCCGACCAGAAGGTCACGCTGCCTGGCGTGGCGCCTGTCACCGATCGCACCAGCGACCTGCTGCTCGGCGCCCAGGTCAACTGGACACCCAAATGGAGCCTGGACACCCTGCTCCAGTACAACCCCGACACGCGAAGGTCGACGCGTTCGGCCATCAGCGCGCGCTACAACCCCGAGCCGTACCACAACCTCAGCGCCGCCTTCCGCTACCAGGCGCCGAGTACGCCGACCGCGACCGACGGCAGCAAGTCGATCGACGTGGGCTGGCAATGGCCGGTCAACGACCTGTGGGGCGACAAGGGCAAGAACCTCGGTCCGGGCAAGGGCCAGGGCGGTGGACGCTGGTACGCCGTGGGCCGCCTGAACTACGACCTGCAGGCCAAGGGACTCACGGACGGTGTGCTCGGTTTCGAGTACGACGGCTGCTGCTGGATCGGCCGCGTGGTGCTGCAACGCATCACGACCGGGCAGGTGAAACCCAACACCCGCCTCATGTTCCAGCTCGAATTTGTCGGCTTCTCCAGCATCGGGTCGAGCCCGATGCAGGCCTTGCGGCAAAACATCCAGCGCTACCAACCCTTGCGCCAACCTGGCGAAGCACCGAGCCGCTTCACCAATTACGACTGACGACAGACTGAGCTAAGCCATGAAACACATCCGTTCCATCATCACCCTGGGCTGCCTCGCAGCAATGGCTGCAACGTCGGGTGCACAGGGCTTTCGCTCTGGCAGCGGCATCACGGACATCATGCGCGCCGGCCCGCGCCTCGGCCCGCCCGCAGCGCGCCCCGCGGCCAACGCACCTGCTTCGCCGCCGGTGCAGCGCTCCGCTGAATTCATCGTCGCGCTGGTCAATTCCGAGCCGATCACCAACACCGACGTGCTGATGCGGGTGGATCGCCTGATCAAGGAAAACGCCGAAGCCGCGCGCGTGCCGCGCGGCGAACTCACGCGGCTCGTGCTGGAGCGCCTGATTTCCGAGCGCGCCCAGCTGCAGCTGGCCAAGGAAAACGGCATCAAGGTCGACGAGGTGGCGATCGACCAGGCCGAGCAGACCGTGGCCCGCCAGAACGAGATCAGCCTGACCGAGCTGCACCGCCGCGTGGCCGCCGAAGGCATCGCACTGGTGAACTTCCGCCGCGACCTGCGCGACCAGTTGCTGCTCACGCGCCTGCGCGATCGCGAGGTCGAGTCGAAGGTCAAGATCAGCGATGCCGAGGCCGACGAGTACCTGCGCGACCAGCGCAATGTCACCGTCAAGAACGCGGCGTTGGAAAATCTCAACCTCGCGCAGGTGCTTGTTGCCGTGCCCGAGAACGCCACCGACGCGCAGGTGGCCGCCGCGCAGAAAAAGGCGCAGGACCTCACGCAGCGCGCCCGCTCCGGCGAGGACTTTGCCAAGCTGGTGCGCGAGAACTCGGATTCGCCCGACCGGGCCAATGGCGGCGCGATCGGCATGCGCAGCGCCGACCGCTATCCGCCGCTGTTTGTCGAGGCCACGCAGTCGACGGCGGTGAACGGCATTGCCGGGCCCGTCCGCTCGAGCGCCGGCTTCCATGTGCTCAAGGTCTTGGCCAAGGCCCAGCTCGGCGCGGCGGACGCGACCGTCACCCAGACGCAAGTGCGCCACATCCTGCTGCTCAACGATCCCAAGCGCACCACGGCGCAGGCGGTGGCGCAGCTTGCCGAACTCAAGCGCCGTGTGCAGGCCGGGGCCGACTTCGCCGGTTTGGCCCGCGACAACTCGCAGGATGGAAGCGCCAAGGACGGTGGCGACCTCGGCTGGTCGCAGCCGGGCCAGTTCGTGCCCGAGTTCGAGGAAGCCATGGACCGGCTCTCGCCGGGCCAGATCAGCGACCCCGTGGTGTCGCGCTTCGGCGTGCACCTGATCCAGGTGATCGGCCGTCGCGATTCCAAGCTGACCCAAACCGAGCAGCGTGAAGCCGCGCGGGCGGCGCTGCGCGAACAGCGTGTCGACGAAGCCTTCAACACCTGGGTGCAGGAAGTGCGCGCCCGCGCCTACGTCGAGTACCGCGAACCGCCGCAGTCCTGATTCGATGGCACACATCGCCAGAAAGCGATTCGGGCAGCATTTCCTGTCCGACGGCGGGATCATCGACGCGATCGTGCACGAGATCGCGCCGCAGCCCGGCGACGCGATGGTCGAGATCGGCCCTGGGCTCGCGGCGCTGACGCAGCCGCTGGTCGAGCGGCTCGGCCGCCTCACGGTCATCGAGCTCGACCGCGACCTGGCCAAGCGCCTGCGCGAGCATCCGCAACTCGACGTCATCGAATCCGATGTGCTGAAGGTGGACTTTGCCGAGCTGGCCGGCCGGTTCCCGGGGAAGCCCCTGCGCGTTGTGGGCAACCTGCCCTACAACATCTCCACGCCCATCCTGTTCCACCTGCTGGGCTCCGCCCATCTGGTCGCCGACCAGCACTTCATGCTGCAAAAGGAAGTGATCGACCGCATGGTGGCCAGGCCCGCCACCTCGGACTACAGCCGCCTGAGCGTGATGCTGCAGTGGCGTTACGACATGGCCAACGTGCTGTTCGTGCCGCCGGAGAGCTTCGATCCGCCGCCGCGCGTCGACAGCGCCGTGGTGCGGATGGTGCCGCTGGCGCAGCCGCCGGCGGTCGATGCCGCGCGGCTCGGCGAGATCGTGCAGGTCGCCTTCAGCCAGCGCCGCAAGATCATGCGGCACACGCTGGGCAGGTGGCTGGAAGAACACGGCTTCGCCGGCACGTTCGATGCTCAGCGCCGGGCCGAAGAGGTGCCGGTGGCCGAATACGTTGCATTGGCCCAGGCCGTTCCCCCATGAAAAAAGCCCGTCGACGACGGGCTTTTCTACAAGGGCAAAAGCCCGTTGTTACTTACGCTGCTGCGAGCCAGTAACCCGCATTGAACGGGCTGCTCATGCGCAAGGCCAGGGGCGAAACATCGACCAGTTTGTCGGTCGGCATTTTTTCGCCGGCCGGCTCGGTGCTGGCGACGGCCGTGGTGGTGGTGTTGACTTCGATGCCGTCGAGGGTTTCAGCATTTGGCTGAGCCTCGTTCGCCCGTTCTGCTTGGCTGGTAGATGCAGAACGGGCTACAGAAAAGAATAGAAGCACCGGAAGGGGACCTTGCGGTCACCCCAGTAATCCGAGGCGTCGCGGAAGATGTCGAGCAGTTGCTCGCGCGCTTCCTTGTCGAACTTGGCGTTGGCGGGGATCTGCTCGAGCACGATGACAAAACCTGGCTGCGGGCCCGATTTATGCAACGGATCGGTCATGCAGTCGTACAGCGCGTCGAAGTTCTTGCCGAAGTGCGCCGGGAAGGTGAACTGCTGGGCGATCAGGTCGAGCACGTCCTGCTTGGTCTGGGCGTTGCCCAGGTTGGCATACAGGAAGTGCTGGCCGGCCGCGTTGGCAGCGTCCTGCAGGTCGTTCACGCGGAAGGCGCGGATCGATTGCACGATGTTCGGGCGTACGGCACGAAGGGATAAAGTCATCTCCGCTGGTCTTTCCATAGTCATCATCATTTCTTCGGGGCGCTTCGGGGCGCCGCTCAGGTCGTTGTCATCGCTCATGGCGCAATCCGTCTGAAACTCGCATAGTGGTCTGCCGTGTACCAGCAGGCCTCGGGCGTCGTGCGTTGTTCACCACCGCAGACTATTCGTTGTGCACCACGATTGCGCGAGCCCGGTGTCGTCACCGTGTACTCGCGGTAGTGGCCGCGCCGTGCCGATGGCAGGAGACGCTCGCGATTGCCAAATACCGTGCCGTCCTTGTCGTACCGGAAGGGGCCGCCGTTGAGGATGGCCTGGTAGGTTCGCTGGCCCTGCACTGGCAGGTCGGTCAGTGCAATCGATTCCTCGGTGGACGTTTTTCCGGCGCCGAACCATCCGCGGGCCTCGGCCCCGGTCGTCAACGCTGCCAGCATCAGGCCGGTGAGCGCAAACTTTGTGACAGAGGACGTGATCGAGGCGTAAGCCGCCATGGGGGCACCACAAGAAAAGAGCGGGGGGTCCGAATCAGCGATCAACCTCGGGGTTAACCCGCAAATTCAAGCCCGCGAGTGTGCACCACGCTGGAGAAAATAGCAAGCGACTGCTCAAAGTTTGAGCAGTCGCGGGGCTATCGAGTGGCAATTTAAGTTGGCGGCCACTCTCGCCAAATGGCCTATCTCTCGGCGTTTGCGTCAGCCACTGTCAAGGCTGTCATGTTCACGATGCGCCGAACAGTCGCGCTGGCCGTGAGAATGTGCACAGGTTTGGCCGCACCCAGCAGAACCGGGCCGATCGCGATGTTGCCGCCTGCCGCCGTCTTGAGCAGGTTGTACGAAATATTGGCCGCGTCGATGTTCGGAAATACCAACAGGTTGGCATCGCCCGCCAGCGCGCTGTGCGGCATGACGACCGCGCGCTGCTTGCTGTCCAGCGCCACGTCGCCGTGCATTTCGCCGTCGACTTCGAGCCAGGGCGCCTGAACGCGCAGCAGGTCGAGCGTCTTGCGCATCTTGATGGCGCTGGGCTCGTTGCTGGTGCCGAAGTTGGAATGCGACAGCAGCGCCGCCTTCGGCTTGAGGCCGAAGCGCATCATTTCCTCGGCCGCCATCGTCGTGATCTCGGCCAGTTCCTCGGGCGAGGGGTCGTAGTTGACGTGCGTGTCGACCAGGAACACCTGGCGATCGGGCAGCAGCAGGCCGTTCATGCAGGCGTACACCGGCACGTCCTGCGGCGTGCTTTCGCAGCCGCCCGGGCGCTTGCCGATCACCTGGTCGATGTAGTGCAGGTGGATCAGCGTGGTGCCCCAGGTGCCGCAGATCATGCCGTCGACCTCGTCCTTGTGCAGCAGCATCGCGCCGATCAGCGTGAGGCGGCGGCGCATCTCGATCTTGGCGGTCTGCACCGTCTGGCCCTTGCGCTCGGTCATGCGGTGGTAGGTCTGCCAGAAGTCGCGGTAGCGGTGGTCCTGCTCGACATTGACGATGTCGTAGTCCAGCTCTTCCTTCAGGCGCAGGCCGAACTTCTCGATGCGTTGGGCGATGACGGCCGGGCGGCCGATCAGCGTCGGGCGCGCGATGCCTTCGTCGACCACGATCTGCGCGGCGCGCAGCACGCGCTCTTCTTCGCCTTCACAGTACGCCACGCGCTTCTTGGCGGCGCGCCGGGCGGCTTCGAAGATCGGCTTCATCGTCGTGCCCGAGGCATAGACGAAGTTCTGCAGCTTGTCGCGGTAGGCGTCCATGTCCTTGATCGGACGCATCGCCACGCCGCTTTCCTCGGCGGCCTTGGCCACGGCCGGCGCGATCTTCATCATCAGGCGCGGATCGAAAGGCTTCGGAATCAGGTACTCGGGCCCGAAGGACAGCTTTTCACCGACGTAGGCAGCAGCCACGCGCTCGCTCTGCTCGGCCTGCGCCAGATCGGCAATGGCGTGCACCGCGGCGATTTCCATCTCGTCGGTGATCGTGGTCGCGCCGCAGTCGAGCGCGCCACGGAAGATGTACGGGAAGCACAGGACGTTGTTGACCTGGTTCGGGTAGTCGGTGCGGCCCGTGGCCATGATCACGTCGTTGCGCACCGCATGGGCGTCTTCGGGCGCGATCTCGGGGTTCGGGTTGGCCAGCGCGAAGATCACCGGCTTGGCCGCCATCTTGGCCACCATCTCGGGCTTGAGCACGCCGCCGGCCGACAGGCCCAGGAACACGTCGGCACCCACGATCACTTCCGCCAGCTTGCGCAGGTCGGTCTTTTGCATGTACTGGCGCTTGTCGTCGTCCATCAGCTCTTCGCGGCCTTCGTAGACCACGCCGGCCAGGTCGGTGACGAACACGTTCTCGCGCTTCAGGCCCACCTTGAGCAGCAGGTTCAGGCAGGCCAGCGCCGCGGCGCCCGCGCCCGAGGTGACCAGCTTCACTTCGGCGATGTTCTTGCCCGCCACCTTCAGGCCGTTGACCATGGCCGCCGCCACCGTGATGGCCGTGCCGTGCTGGTCGTCGTGGAACACCGGGATCTTCATGCGCTTGCGCAGCTCGCGCTCGACGTAGAAGCAATCGGGTGCCTTGATGTCTTCGAGGTTGATGGCGCCGAAGGTCGGCTCCAGCGAGGCAATGATCTCGACCAGCTTGGCCGGGTCCTTCTCGTCGATCTCGATGTCGAACACGTCGACACCGGCGAACTTCTTGAAGAGAACGCCCTTGCCTTCCATCACCGGCTTGGAAGCCAGCGGGCCGATGTCGCCCAGGCCGAGCACGGCGGTGCCGTTGGAGATCACGCCGACGAGGTTGCCGCGCGACGTGTACTTGAAAGCGTTGGCCGGGTCCTTGACGATTTCCTCGCAGGGCGCGGCCACGCCGGGCGAGTACGCCAGCGACAGGTCGCGCTGGTTGACCATCTGCTTGGTCGCCGCAATGGCGATCTTGCCGGGAACGGGAAACTCGTGGTACTCGAGGGCGGCACGGCGCAGCTCTGCGCGCTTGTCTTCGGGCGTGGGAGTCGATGAGGTCGATGGATTCGAATCTGACATGTGCCGTAGCTCCTGGTGGCGCTTCTTCTGGGGGCGCCGATTGTAGACCTCGGCTTGTGACGGCCTACGACGCATGGCCGAGCAAGGCATGACCAATCGCACTGCGCGCCGTCAAGTCGATGTGGCAATATGCACAGTTCGGAAAAAACCTGAAGAGGAGCAACCATGGCCCTGATGGATTTCATCAAGAAACAGTTCATCGACATCATCCAGTGGACCGAGACCGGCGATGGCACGCTGGCCTGGCGCTTCCCGATGGCGGACATGGAAATCCAGAACGGCGGCTCGCTCACCGTTCGCGAATCGCAGGTGGCCGTGTTCGTCAACGAAGGCAAGGTGGCCGATGTGTTCGGCCCCGGCATGTACAAGCTCACGACGCAGACGCTGCCCGTGCTCACGTACCTCAAGAACTGGGACAAGCTGTTCGAGTCTCCCTTCAAGAGCGACGTCTATTTCTTCAGCACGCGCCAGCAGGTCGACCAGAAGTGGGGCACGCCCCAGCCAATCACCATTCGCGACAAGGACTTCGGCGCCGTGCGCCTGCGGGCCTTCGGCAACTACAGCTTCCGCATCGGCGATGCCAAGCTGTTCCACACCGAAATCTCGGGCACGCGCGACATCTACAGCGTGGCCGACCTCGACGGCCAGTTGCGTGGCCTGGTGCTGCAGAACATCAGCAACGCCATCGCCTCCAGCGGCGTGCCTTTCCTCGACCTGGCGGCCAACCAGATCCAGTTTGCGCAGGCGCTTGCCGCGCAGCTCGTGCCCGAGTTCGAGAAGATCGGCATCAAGCTCGAGAACATCACGGTCCAGAACGTCTCGCTGCCCGAAGAGCTGCAGAAGATCCTCGACCAGAAGATCGGCATGGGCATGGTCGGCAACGACATGGGCAAGTTCATGCAGTACCAGACGGCGCAGGCGATCCCCAAGTTCGCCGAAGGCGCGGCCAGCGGCGGCGGCATTGCCGGCGACGCAATGGGCCTGGGCGCCGGCGTGGCGCTCGGCCAGGTGATGGCGCAGAACCTCGCGCAGGGCCTGAACCCGAACAACGCCAATGCAGCAGCGGCTGCCGCGGCTGCCGCCGGTGCGGCCGCGCAACCCACCGTGGCGGTGGTGAGTGCAGCCGATGTGATGACCACGCTCGAGAAGCTCGGCGAACTGAAGACCAAGGGCATCCTCACGCAGGAAGAGTTCGACGCCAAGAAGGCCGACCTCCTCAAGAAGCTGGTCTAACCTCCAGGCTTCGCGCACTTCGTGTCGCTTCTCCTTCCCCCTTGCAGGGGGCAATGCCCGTGGCCCGGCGCAGCCGGTTCCATGGCATTCCCCGCAACTGCATCCGTAGCCGCAGCCCCAGCCATCGCTTTCGTGTGGTGCCATGGCTGAGGAAACCGGCAACCAACGCTACTACCGCGCGCCCTGCCCCGGCTGCGGCGCGCCGGTCGAATTCCGCTCGGCGCAATCGACGCACGCGGTCTGCCCCTACTGCCAGAGCACCGTCGTGCGCCAGGGCGACACGCTCGCGCGCACCGGCAAGATGGCCGAGCTGTTCGACGACTTCAGCCCGCTGCAGCTGTTCGCCGCCGGCCGTATCCAGGACAAGCCGTTCACGCTGATCGGCCGCCTGCAATACACCTACCCCGGCGGCCGCTGGACCGAGTGGATTGCCGCCCTCGACGGCGACCGCACCGGCGTGCTGAGCGAGGACAACGGCGCCTACGTTTTCGCCCTGCCCTTCGATCTGCAGCGCACCGCGCCGCCGCCGGTCGACCTGCGCGTGGGCGCCACCAGCGCCTTTGCCGGCCAGAGCTACACCGTCACCTCGAACGAGCAGGTGGCGCTGACCTCCGCGCAGGGCGAGCTGCCGCACCTGCCCGAACTCGGTCGCTCCTTCGCGATGGTCGAGCTGCGCAACGACAAGGGGCTGGTGCTCAGCATCGACTACGGCACCGCGACGCCCACCGCGTACCTCGGCCGCTCGGTGCAGCTCGACGACCTGCAGCTCACCGGCCTGCGCGCCGAATCCGCCAAGGACGAAAAGGGCCGCAGCTTCAACTGCCCCAATTGCGGCTCGCCCGTCACCGTCAACCTGGCCGACAGCAAGAGCATCACCTGCGGCTCGTGCAACAGCATCATCGACCTGTCACAAGGCATCGGCGGCGAGCTCAAGCATGCGACACAAGACGAGCCCGTGCGCCCGCTCATCGCGCTCGGCACCATGGGCCAGTTGCAGGGCGCGCAGTGGCAGGTGGTCGGCTTCCAGCACCGCATGGGCACCGAGCCCGGCGACGACGAGCAGTTCGGCTGGGACGAATACCTGCTCTACAACGCCAAGCGCGGCTTCAGCTTTCTGGTCGACGCCGAGGACGGCTGGAGCCTGGTCAAGCCCACCACCGGCGCGCCGGTGATGGCCGAGAACGGCAGCACCGCAACCTACCTCAACAAGCGCTACCAGCAGCAGTACGCCTACAACGCCGAAACCAGCTACGTCGCGGGCGAGTTCTACTGGCAGGTCGAGCGCGGGCAGAAAACCTTCAACCGCGACTTCGCCAGCGGCCCCGCGCTGCTGTCGATGGAACGCTCGGCCAACGAGCTGACCTGGTCATCCGGCATCAAGCTCGACAGCGGCGTCGTGGCCACGGCCTTCAAGCTCGACGCCAAGAAGGACATGTTCAAGCGCGGCGACGCGCTGCCCGTGAGCGCCGCATCGGGCCTGGGCTGCGGCACGATCATCATCATCGTCGTGGTGATCATCATCCTGCTGGTCATCCTGAGCACCTGCAGCAGCAGCGGTGGTTCTTCGGGCGGCTCGCGCAGCTCGGGCGGCTCGTACGGCGGCTATTCGAGCGGCGGCGGGCACAAATGAAGCACATCATGTCGATGGCACTTGTTATTACTACGACTGGAGGTCCCCATGGGATTTGAATGGCTGAAACCGGGCGTGGTCCTCGGATCGCTCGTGTACGCGCTGATCGGCGTGGTGATCTTCTGGCTCTGCTTTTTGATCATCGACAAGATCACGCCCTATGACCTGTGGGCGGAAATCGTCGAGAAGCAGAACGTGGCACTGGGCCTGGTCGTGGCCGCCATGAGCCTGGGCATCTGCATCATCGTCGCCGCAGCGATCCATTAGCCCCCCGGCTTTGCACTTCGCTTCGCTACGTGTCATTCGCCACCCCCCGAGGGGGAGGCGCGGTCCGCCTTGGGGCGGCCCGGCGGCGACCGCCTGATCTCCATGGATACCTCTGCCAATCCGCTGCCGGCCAAGGGCCCGCAACCCGTCGAAATCGCGCTCCTGGCCAGCGTGTTCGTGGTCGCAGCCTGCGGGCTGGTCTACGAACTGAGCGCTGCGGCGCTCAGCTCCTACCTGCTCGGCGATTCGGTGCTGCAGTTCAGCACCATCATCGGCACCTACCTGTTCGCGATGGGCGTGGGCTCCTGGCTCTCGCGCTATTTCGACCGCCAGTTGCCTGCCCACTTCCTTCGCATCGAGCTGATGGTGGCGCTGATCGGCGGCGCGCTGCCGGCGATCCTGTTCCTGGCGAACGCCTATGCGCCCGGCGCCTTCCGGCTGCTGCTCTACGGCCTCGTGATGGTCGTCGGTACGCTGGTCGGCCTCGAAATCCCGCTGGTGATGCGCATCCTGCGGCGCAACATCCAGCTCAAGAACCTGGTGTCGCAGGTCCTGACCTTCGACTACCTCGGCGCGCTCGCCGTGTCGGTGGCGTTCCCGCTGATCCTCGTGCCGCAGCTCGGCATGATCCGCACCGGCCTGCTGTTCGGCTTCATGAATGCCGCGGTGGCGGTGTGGGCGCTATGGCTGTTCCGCCATGAGCTGCGCCGCGTCGGCGCGCATGCGCTGGCCTGCTTTCTTGCGCTGGCCGCGCTGCTTGGCGCCTTCGTCGGTGCCGACCACATCACCTCGCTGGCCGAAGACAAGTTCTACCAGGACCACATCGTGTTCAGCGCCACCTCGCCCTATCAGCGCATCGTGGTCACGCGCGGGCTGCTCGGGCATCGGCTCTTCCTGAACGGCAACCTGCAGTTCGCCGAGCGCGATGAATACCGCTATCACGAGGCCCTGGTGCATCCGGTGATGGCCGCGCAAGGCGCCCCGAAAAAGGTCGCGGTGCTCGGCGGCGGCGACGGCATGGCGGTGCGCGAGATCCTCAAGTACCCCTCGGTCGAGTCGGTCACGCTGGTCGAGCTCGACCCGAACATGACGCAACTCTTCACCACGCACGAAACACTGGCCCGGCTCAACGGCCATTCGCTGTCGTCGCCGAAGGTGAAGATCATCAACACCGACGCCTTCCAGTGGCTGCAGCAGCCGGGCGACACGTACGACGTGATCGTGGTCGACTTTCCCGATCCGACCAACTTCGCCATCGGCAAGCTCTACACAAACAGCTTCTACGCGCTGCTCGAAAAGCGGCTGTCCGCCAGCGGCTATGCGGTGATCCAGACCACCTCGCCGCTGGTCGCGCGCAAGAGCTACTGGACCGTGGCGACCACCATCGAATCCGTCGGCCTGACCGCAACGCCGTACCACGCGCATGTGCCGAGCTTCGGCGAATGGGGCTACATCATCGCGAGCCGCCGGCCCTACCGCATGCCCGATGCGCTGCCTGCGGGGCTGCGCTTTCTCTCGCCGTCCACCTTGCCGCTGATGTTCGACTTTCCGCTCGACATGGCGCGCGTGTCGACGGAAGTGAACCGCCTCTCGAACCAGATCCTCGTCACCACTTACGAACAGGAGTGGGGCAAGGTGATGGCGCACTAGCCGCGTCATGCAGCGTCGCGAATTCCTCAGCGTGGCGGCAGGTGCGGCGGGCGCCCTTGCGCTCGCTGGCTGCGAAGCGCCACCGCCGCCCATCGAAGGCGGCTTCACCGGCATCGACGTCACGCGCGGCCATGCGATGCGCGATGACGCGCTCAAGAGCCAGGCACCCGCCGTCGTGAAGCGCACGCGCGTCGTCATCGCCGGCGGCGGCGTCGCAGGCCTCGCGGCCGCGCGCGCGTTGCGCCTTGCAGGCACCGAAGACTTCGCGCTGCTCGAACTCGAAGACACCGCCGGCGGCAATGCGCGCGGCGGCATGGTCAACGGCATCGCCTGCCCGCTCGGCGCGCACTACCTGCCCGTGCCCGGCGACGACGCGCGCGAGGTGCAGGACCTGCTCGAAGAACTCGGCCTGCGCCGACGCGTGGCGGGCCGTTGGGAATACGACGAGATCAGCCTCTGCCACAGCCCGCAGGAGCGCCTGTTCCTGCACGGCGAATGGCAGGACGGCCTGCTGCCCGTGCACGGCGTGGGCGAGAGCACGCTCGCGCAGTACCGCAAGTTCGCGCAGCGCATCGACGCGCTGCAGCACGCGGCGCATTTCGCCATTCCCACGCTCAAGGTCGCGGTCACGCCCGAGCTGCTGGCGCTCGACGCCATCCCTTTCGCCAACTGGCTCGACAGCGAAGGCTTCAGCGACGTGCAACTGCGCTGGTACCTCGACTACTGCTGCCGCGACGACTACGGCGCGGGCATCGAGCACGTCTCCGCCTGGGCCGGTATCCACTACTTCGCGAGCCGACACGGCTTTCATGCGCCCGGCGATCCCACGGGCAGCGTCAACGATTCGAGCCCCGAGCGCGACGGCATCCTCACCTGGCCCGAAGGCAACGGCTGGCTCACGAAGCAACTGGCCACGCCGCTCGGCGACCGGCTGCACACCGGCCAGGTCGTCACGCGCATCGCCGACGTGCGCGGCGGCGTCGAGGTCGATGCATGGGATGCCGCCACAAAATCCCTCGTACGTTGGCAGGCCGAGCGCTGCATCGTCGCGCTGCCGGTGTTCATCGCCGCGCGCGTGGTCGAGAACCCGCCGCCCGTGCTCACGAACGCCGCCGCGCACGTGCGCTACGCGCCGTGGCTGGTCGCCAACGTGCATCTGCGCGGCCCGCTCGTCGACCGCCCCGGCGCCGCGCCGAGCTGGGACAACGTGATCTACGGCACGCGCGGCCTCGGCTATGTCGATGCGCGCCACCAGACGCTCGACCCCACGCCGCGCGGCACCGTGCTGAGCTGGTACCGCCCGCTCGGCCCGAGCAGCTACGACACCACCGACGGCCGCCGCCTGCTGCTCGACCGCCCGTGGACCGGCTGGCGCGATGACCTGCTCGCCGAACTCTCGGTGCCGCATCCCGACCTGCCGTCGCTGGCGACGCGCATCGACATCACGCGCTACGGCCACGCCATGTCGATCCCCCGGCCGGGGCTGCTGGCGCAGATCGGCTCGCAGCGCACCGCACCGGACGCGGCGCATCGCGGCAGCGTCGTCGCCGGGCGGCTGTCGTTCGCGCATGCCGACTGGTCGGGCTATTCGATCTTCGAGGAAGCGTTCACGCGCGGTCATGTCGCGGGGTCCCGAACGACATGATGAAGACGCTGGTGCTCGGCGGCTACGGCAACTTCGGCGCACGCATCTGCCGCGCGCTGGCACCGGGCCCCGACATCGAACTGCTGGTGGGCGGCCGCGATCTCGAACGGGCAACCGCCTTCGCGCAAACGCTGGGCGCCAACGCGCGCGGCGTTCGCGTCGATGCCCAATCGCCCGACCTCGCACAAGGCCTGGGTTACTTGGGCGTCGACCTCGTCATTCACACCGCAGGCCCGTTCCAGAACCAGGACTACCGCGTGCCGCAAGCCGTTGCAGCGGCCGGCGCGCACTACATCGACCTCGCCGATGGCCGCCGCTTCGTCTGCGACTTTCCTGCAGCACTCGATGTCGCCTTCCGCAGCGCAGGCCGCACCGCAGTGGCCGGTGCGAGCACCGTGCCCGCGCTGTCGTCGGCGGTGGTCGACCATCTCACGGCAGGCTGGCAGGGCATCCACAGCATCGACATCTGCATCGCGCCGGCACAAGGCGCGCCGCGCGGCGAAGCGACGCTTGCCGGCGTGCTCGCTTACTGCGGCGAACCGATCCGCGTCTGGCAGCACGGCCAATGGACCGAACAACCCGGCTGGGCCAACCCGGTGAAGGTGCAGTTCGCACGCATGAAGCCGCGCCGTGGCGCCTTGTGCGACATCCCCGACCTCGAACTTTTTCCCGCGCGCTACGCCGGCGTGCAGTCGGTCATGTTCCGCGCGGCGCTCGAAGTCGGCCTGGCTCAACAGGCCTTTGCGTTCATGGCGTTCATGCACCGCGTGGGCTTGCTGCCCGCGCCGCAAAAGCTGGCACCGCTGCTGCATTCGACCGGCCGCGTGTTCGATGCGCTCGGCACCGCATTGGGCGGCATGGTGGTGCGCGTGACGGGCACCGACGCGCAAGGCCGGGCAGCGCGACGCGCATGGCACATCGCATCCGACGACAACCACGGCCCCGAGATCCCCTGCATGGCCGCCATCCTGCTGGCCCGTCGCCTTGCACGCGGCGATGCATTGCCCATCGGCGCACACGCCTGTGCAGGCCTGCTCGCCCTGCCGGAATTCGAGCCCGAGTTCGCCCGCTGGGGCATGGTGACCGATGTGGTCGACGAAGGCGAAAGCGCGACAGGCCATGGCGCACCAGCGCTTTGAGTTCGACATGCCGGCGCCGGCCGACGTGGTCTTCGACGCCTTCCACTATCACGTCTGGCGTTCGCGCTGGGACTCGCTGGTCGGCAATGCCCGCGTGGTGGGCGGTGCACCTTGCCCCTTCGTGGGTGCGGAAACCGAGAACACCGGCGGTGGCTGGCTGCGCGGCCTGTCGATGCGCACGCGCTTCGTCACTTTCGAGCGACCGCATGTGGCGGCGGCCTCGATGATCGGCCACTCCTTTCCCTTCAGCCGATGGGCCGCCTCCATGCGGCACCGCGACACGCAACCAGGCCACTCCGTGCTGATCTACGTCTACACCATCGAAGCCGAGCCGCGGGCGTTTCGCTGGCTTCTGGAGCCCGTGGTGGTGCGGGTCTTCGCGCGGCAGACGCAGCGGCGTTTTGCGCGCATGCGCGACTTCCTGGCAGCGCATGCGAACGAGATCGTCGAGTGGCAGCGGGTGGAGCATGGGAGTGATACAGCATGACAAACACGGAAAGCGATGACCGCCTGCTGCGTTTCAGCCTCGTTGTGGTGTGGCTGTTCACGGCCATCGCCAGCATCGTCGAACTTGATGGCCAGAGCCGTCGCGTGTTGGCCGAAGCCGGCATCGCATCGCCGCCGTGGCTGATGCAGTGGCTCATCGTCGGCGGCGCGGCAGCAGACCTTGTCATCGGCCTCGCGCTCTGGCTGCGGCCCGGCCGCAGCAGCTACGCGACCGCTCTCGCCCTGATGCTCGTCATGACCCTCGTGGCGACCGTGCTCCAGCCCACCTTGTGGCTGCACCCGCTCGGCCCGCTGCTCAAGAACCTGCCCATCGCCGCCCTGCTCTGGCACCTGTACCGACGCGCAACGCCATGAACACTTATCTCGTCCTCAAGTGGCTGCATATCGTCTCCAGCGTGCTGATGGTCGGCACGGGGCTGGGCTCGGCCTTCTACATGTTCTTCACCAACCGCAGCGGCAGCGTGCCGGCGCAAGCGGTCGTGAGTCGTTTGGTCGTGCGGGCCGACTGGTGGTTCACGACGCCCACGGTCATCCTCCAGCCGGTCACAGGCTTCGCGTTGGCGCACATGGCGGGCTGGCCGTTGTCGACGCCTTGGCTGGCACTCTCGCTGACGTTGTTCGTTATTGCGGGCCTCTGCTGGCTGCCGGTGGTGTGGCTGCAGATCCGCATGGCGGCCATCGCAGCGCAGGCGCACCGTGACACCACACCGTTGCCACCGCTCTACGCGCGCTACCAGCGCTATTGGGAGCTGCTCGGGTATCCGGCCTTCGTGGCGATGGCGGTCGTGTTCTGGTTGATGGTGAACAAGCCCCAGCTCTCGTTCTGAGACGGTCTTCTGTTTTTTGGCGCTGCCGTTCTTCAGGGCGACGCTCCCGCCGATACGGGGCTCTTTTTCGCGAATGTCCCCCGCTTCGCTCCTCCTTTATTTCGCGAAAAGAGCCCCGTATCGGCGCGAGCGTTGGACAGAGCGTTGGTTGATCAGCGGTACACCAGCAGCGTGTCCCAGTGCGAATGACACCAGGTGCTCCCCGCAGCGAAATAAAGGAGGAGCGAAGCGGGGGACATTCGCGGAGGGGAGCTCCTGGTGTCATTCGCACCCGCCCGGAATGAACCCGAACCCGCCCCGAACAGCACAGCCCGCGACACAACGCACCAGAGCCAGAGACAGCCCAGATGCACTCTGTGCAGTTTTCACGCAGACTTCACACGCAGCGCCATCGCTTCACAGACCGCCAGCAAACTGGCAAGCGCCTACAAAAACATCGGGGGAGCTTCCATGCTTCAAGTTGCCAATCGAAAACTCGCATCGCTCAGCGATGTGCTCTTCACCGGCCTGGGCCGTGTGCTCGGTTTTCTGCGTCCGCTGGCCCGCGGACTCATCGGTTCCTGGCGACCCCCGGGCTGGCTGCGCATCATCGGCGCTTTCCTTCTCTTCGGCCTGCAGTGGCTGCAGCAACGCCTCGCATGGCTGGTGCTCCTCGCACTGCTCGTGCTGGCCGGCTGGGCCGCGAGCCCGCACGTGTTGAAGTGGTGGCACGGCCTCACGCCGGACCGCGTCGAGCCCATCGTCGCCACCGCGAAGCTGGAGCCGCCGCAACGCACGCAGATCGAAAACGACAAGGGCCCCAACCCCGTCGTCATCAACTTCACGGCCTCTGTCGCGCCCATCGCGCGCATCGGGCAAGAGGCGACCGGCATCACCATCGAGCCCGCCGTGGCAGGCCGCTGGACATGGACCAAGCAGAACCGGCTTGAATTCCTGCCCGCGCAGGACTGGCCCATCGGCCAGCCATACAAGGTGCAGTTCGCCGGCAACGCGCTCGCGCCGCACATCGAGATGGAGTTGCGCAAGTACGAGTTCACCTCGCCCGAGTTCAGCGCACGCATCGGCGGTGCCGAGTTCTACCAAGACCCCGTGCAGGCCAACGTGCGCCGTGCCCTCTTCCAGGTGCGCTTCTCGCACCCCGTCAACACCGCCGAGTTCGAAAAGCGCCTGGTGCTGACCTACGACCAACCTTGCGGCTCCTCGATCTTCAGCGTGGGCAAGTGCACCAGCGAGAAGTTCACCGTGAGCTACGACAAGCTGCGCCTTGCCGCCACCGTCCAGTCGGAGCCCCTGCCCATTCCCGAGAAGACGCGCCCGGTCGTGCTCAGCCTCACGGCCGGCGCGGTGGCGCAGAAGGGCGGCCCCGCGCAGCGCGGCGACGTCTCGCGCGCGGTCGACATCCCCGGCCTCTTCAGCCTCGACATCTCCAGCGTCGAGCCCACCATCGTCACCGGCGAGAACGGCGAACCCGAGCACGTGATGCACGTCACCGCCTCGATGCCGGTGCACGAGCGCGAAATGGCGCGCGTGGTGCAAGCCTGGCTGCTGCCGGTGACGGAAGACCCGAAGGGCGACCCGGAAGACAAGTTCGACTGGTCCGCCGCCTCGTCGAAGATCACCGACGCCGTGCTGCGCCGCGCAAAGAAGATCAACCTGCAGCCCATCGCCAGCGAACGCGAAGTGACCGAGATGGTCAGCTTCCGCATGCCCCAGGCCGAAGGCGGGCGCTACCTGCTGGTGCGCGTGGCCAAGGGCCTGAAGACGCCGGGCGGCTACCAGCTGGGCAACGCGCGGCAAGACGTGCTGCTGCTCAAGACCTTCGCGCCCGAACTCACCATCATGAGCCAGGGCTCGCTGCTCGCGCTGTCGGGCGAGCGCAAGCTGCCGATCCTGGTGCGCGACCTGCCGGGCATCCGCCTTGAAATCGGCCGCCTGCTGCCGCAGCAACTGCAGCACCTGGTCACGCAGACCAACGGCGACTTCGCGCATCCGCAGTTCTTCGGCAGCCTGCAGGGGGACAACCTTGTCGACCGCTTCCAGAAAGAGATTCCGCTGACCATTCCCGCCGGCAAGGCGCACTACGAAACCGTCGACTTCGCCGAATACCTGCGTAGCGACGTGGCCGACCGGCGCGGCGTCTTCCTGCTCAAGGTGCAGGGCTACGACCCCAAGGCCAAGAAGAAGCCCGAGGGCGATGCCACGCAGGCCCAATCCGAAGAAGGGCAGCAGGAAGAAGAACAACAGTCTTCCGACGAAGAAGGCAACCCCGAAAGCGGCAACCCCGAAGACCAGAAGGACCAGCGCCTGGTGCTCGTCACCGACCTGGGCATCGTCGCCAAGAAGTCGCTCGACGGCACGCGCGACGTGTTCGTGCAGAGCATCGCCAACGGCCAGCCCGTGGCCGGTGCGCTGGTCGAGGTGTGGGGCCGCAACGGCATGATCGTCGCGTCGCAATCCACCGATGCAACAGGCGCCGCGAAGCTGCCCAACCTGGCCGGCTACCAGCGCGAGAAGGCGCCCGTGGTGCTGGTGGTGCGCAAGGACGGCGACCTGAGCTTCCTGCCCTTCAACCGCAGCGACCGCACGCTCGACATCTCGCGCTTCGACGTCGGCGGCCTGCGCGCGGCCGGCGTGCCGAACCAGATGACGGCGTACGTGTTCAGCGACCGCGGCATCTATCGCCCCGGCGACACGATGCACATAGCGATGATGGTGAAGGCCGGCAACTGGGGCACCTCGCTGCGCGACCTGCCGCTCGAAGCCGAGATCATCGATGCGCGCGGCCTCAGCGTGCGTCGCGAGAAGCTCAAGCTCGGCCCTGGCGGCGCGGCGGAAATCGCCCACACCACACAAGACACCTCGCCCACCGGCAACTACACCGTCAACCTCTACCTGCCGCGCGAGTCTTCGCCCGGCACGCCCGAGGTCGCGGGCCTGCTCATCGGCAGCACCACCGTGAAGGTGCAGGAGTTCCTGCCCGACCGCACCAAGGTCGTGGCCAAGCTCAGCAGCGAGATCGCCGAAGGCTGGGTCAGCCCCAAGGACCTGAAGGCGCTGATCGATGTGCAGAACCTCTTCGGCACGCCCGCGCCCGACCGCAAGGTCGAAGGCACGCTCACGCTGAGCCCCGGCTTCCCGGTGTTCCGCGCCTTCACCGACTACGCCTTCTTCGACCCGCAACGCGCCACCGAAAAGCAGGTCGACGACCTGGGCAGCGTGCAGACCAGCGCCGACGGCAAGGCCGAGTTCGACCTGCGCCTGTCGCGCTTCGACGCCGCCACCTACCAGGTGCACGTGCTGGCCAAGGCCTTCGAGCCCGAGGGCGGACGCAGCGTCTCGGCCGAGGCCCAGACGCTGGTGAGCGACATGCCCTACCTTGTCGGCGTGAAGGTCGACGGCGACACCAGCTACGTGAGCAAGGGCGCCGCGCGCAATGCCACCGTGATCGCCATCGACGCGAAGGCCAGGAAGACGGCCGTGGCCGACCTGAAGATCGAGCGCATCGAGCGCAAGGTGCTGTCGGTGCTCATCAAGCAGGACAACGGCCTGTACCGCTACGAGTCGCGCAAGAAGGAAATCGTGATCGACACGAAGCCCTTCGCGCTTACCGCAAACGGCAACACCGTGGCGCTCGACACCGGCGCGCCCGGCAACTTCGCCTACGTGGTGCGCAACGCCGAAGGCATGGAGCTGAACCGCGTCGAGTACAGCGTGGCGGGCAACGCCAACGTCTCGCGCTCGCTCGACCGCAATGCCGAACTGCAGCTCACGCTCGACCGCAAGGACTACGAGCCCGGGCAAGAGATCGAGGTGAGCATCCGCGCGCCGTACGTCGGTGCCGGCCTCATCACCATCGAGCGCGACAAGGTCTACGCCCACGCATGGTTCAAGACCGACAAGACCGCCTCGGTGCAGAAGATCACGCTGCCCAAGGACTTCGAGGGCACCGGCTACATCAACGTGCACTTCGTGCGCGACCCGGCATCGGACGAGGTCTACATGAGCCCGCTGTCGTACGGCATCGTGCCCTTCGCCACCGCGCTGACGAAACGCACCGCCAACCTGCAGCTCACCAGCACCGAGCTGGTGAAGCCGGGGCAGACGGTGAAGATGAAGCTCACCAGCGACAAGCCGACGCGCGCCGTGTTGTTCGCGGTGGACGAAGGCATCCTGCAGGTGGCGCGCTACAAGACGCCCGACCCGCTCAAGCACTTCTTCCAGAAGCGCGCGCTCGAAGTCGGCACTCTGCAGACGCTCGACCTGATCCTGCCGGAGTTCAAGAAGCTCATGCAGGGCGCCGCCCCCGGCGGTGACGGCGAGGGCGAACTCGGCAAGCACCTGAACCCGTTCAAGCGCAAGCGCGACAAGCCCGTGGCCTACTGGTCGGGGCTGGTCGACGTGAACGGCAGCCGCGAGTTCAGCTACACCGTGCCCGAGAGCTTCAACGGCAGCCTGCGCGTGATGGCCGTGGCCATCAACGACGAAACCACCGCCGCCAAGAGCACCCGCACCGTGGTGCGCGGCGACATGGTGATCTTGCCGAACGCACCGCTGGCGATGGCGCCCGGCGATACCGTCGAAGTGGGCGTGGGCCTTGCCAACAACATCGTGGGCTCGGGCAAGGAGGCGCCCATCGCGCTCACGCTCACCGCCTCGGGCGGCCTCGAAGTGGTGGGCGACGCCACGCAGACGCTCAAGGTCAACGAGCGCGGCGAAGCCAGCACCAAGTTCAATGTGCGTGCCAAGCCGGGCGAGCAGGCCGTGCTGGGTTCTTCGGCGCTGGTGTTCACATCGACGCACAAGACCTTCAGCGCGCGCCTGTCGACCGAAGTGAGCGTGCGGCCCGCATCGCCCTTCGTCACGCTGGTGCAGGCCGGCAGCTTCCAGCGCGCGGGCGAGTTGAGCAGCCAGGCCGACCTGTACCCGAACTTCCGCCAGAGCGACGTGGCCGTGTCGGCCGCGCCGTGGGCCTTTGCGACGGGCCTCATGCAGTACCTGGAGGCCTACCCGCACGGCTGCACCGAGCAGATCACGAGCCAGACCTTCCCGGCCGTGCTGCTGAGCAGCCGCCCCGAGCTGGTGAAGGAAATGGCGCGCGGCCGCACGGCCGAACAGGGCCCGATGCCCGAGGCGCGCAAGACCTTCGAGCGCTACCTCGTGCAACTGCGCGCACGGCAGACGGCCGACGGCGGCTTCTCGCTGTGGCCCGGTGCCGGCACCGACGCCTTTGCCACGCTCTACGCGGTGCACCTGCTGATCGAGGCGAAAGACCACAAGCTGCCGGTGCCGCAAGACCTGCTGCAAAAGGCGAACACGTATCTGCAAGGCTGGCTCGGCAGCGGCGACACCACGCTCGACGGCTGGCGCCAGCGCACGCAGGCGGCCTACCTGCTGACACGCCAGGGCATCATCGCGCCGGCCGCGCTGGCCAACCTGCGCGAAGCCTGGCGCAACAAGCAGACGCAGGGCTGGAGCGACGACCTTGGCGCCGTGTACCTTGCTGCGAGCTACCAGCTCGTGAAGCAGGAACAGGTGGCCAACGAGCTGCTCAACCCGGTGTGGTCCGACCTGCTCACGCGCACCGAGAAAAACACGCGCCGCAACGTCTGGGGCGCTTACTACGACCCGCTGGTGCACGACAGCATGATGCTGCACCTGGTGGCGCGGCACTTCCCCTCGCGCCTGAAGACGCTCAAGCCGGCGGTGTGGGAGCGCATGGGCACGATGGTGCGCGACGGCTGGTACAACAGCCTGTCGTCGGCCTCGATGCTGCTGGCGGTCGATTCGTACTTCGAGGCCGTGGGGCAGAACGTCGAAGGCAAGCTCACGGCGCAGACCGTCAACGCGCAAGGCCAGGCGGCAGCGCTTGCTTTGGGTGCGGTCAACCCGATCACGCGTGCTGGGGTGCCGGCCGGCACCGCCAAGCTGAAGCTGTCGAACGACAGCGACTTCAACCTCTACTACAGCTGGGCCGAACAGGGCTTCGAGCGCAACGTGCCCGCCACGCCGGTGAACAAGGGCCTTGAAATCTTTCATGAAGTGCTCGATGCCAAGGGTAACCCGGTCACCAAGGCCAAGCTCGGCGAAGAGGTCACGGTGCGGGTGCGCGTGCGCAGCCTGGAGCGTGCGCAGCTCAACGACGTGGCGCTGGTCGACGTGCTGCCCGGCGGGCTGGAGCCGGTGCTGCAGGCGGTGGGCGACGACGACGATGCCAACGCCGATGCGCCGATCTGGAAGAAGCGGCTCGGTGGCGGCGGCTCGTGGAAGGTGCAGTACGCCGACATCCGCGAAGACCGTGTGGTGTTCTACGGCAGCGTCAACAAGGACCTGCTCGAAGTGACCTACAAGGCGCGCGCCACCAACGTGGGCGACTTCGTGGTGCCGGCGGCGTATGGCGAGGCGATGTACGACCGGCGCGTGTTCTCGCGCTCGGCGGGCGCGCGCTTCCAGGTGGTGGCGAATTGAGGCGCATGGCATGACGCGGCTTTTTCTGTCGCTGATGCTTGCGTCGTGGCTGGCCGTCGGCTGCGGGCAGGACTCGTGCACCGACACCTTCCATGTCGACACGCAAGGCCAGCGCGACAAGAGCGACAGCCGCGGCGAGACCAAGCGCTGCGGCGACCACCGCCCGGCGAAGGGCGCTGCGAGCGAGTACGTGGTGCACGACGGCGCCGTCTATTTCAGGGAGCAGCATTCCTCCGTCAACGGAACCTGCGTGGGGAACTTCGGAAGCTACAGCTCGGCGGGGCGCAGCTTCTGCCCGATGGGCACCACCACCTGCACCACCGATATGAACGAGCTGTTTCCGCTGCAGCCCGCGCCCGATGCGCGGTCGTTCCAGTCGGTCTCGCAGGAACACGGCGTCGACAAGGCGCAGCTCTACTACAAGCAGTTCGCGGTGCGGGGCATCGAAGCGCTGCCCGCCGGCACGCCGGTGCAGCCGTTGATGCAGTCGTACGACGAAGCGGGCCAAGGCCCCCGCACCTCGTCGTATGCGAGCTATGGCGCGCATGTCCTGTTCGAGGGGCGCCCCGTCGAAGGGGCCGATGCCGAGAGCTTCAAGGTCCTGTACCTGAGCAATAACAAGAGCATGCAGACCGACAGCGACGCCTACGTCTTCTACGACTTCGCGCGCGACAAGGCGCGCGTCTACTGGCGCGGCGTGATGCTTGACGACTCCGATCCTGAAAGCTTCAAGGTCGCTTCCAGGACCCTCGTTCAAGACAGGAAGCACACCTGGCAGGTTTACTTCGATGACATCGGACTGGTCTTGCCGGGCACGCCGAAGGCACTGGGCGGCGACTACTTCCGCTCGAACTTCACCTCGGCCGCCGGTGTGCCCTACAGCCGCGTGCAATGGCGCGGGAAGCTCAAGGACGGCAGGAATCTTTTCTACGCCCTGCCCTTGCCGATGTCGGAAGGCGGTGACTTCACCGTGCTGGAGCCATCGTGCAAGGCGAAGGACAGGCTCTTGGGCACGCACCCGGATTTCAGTTGCGAGATTTCCCAGGAAGACAAGCTGCTGGACTTCGGGCGCACCGCCACGAAGGTGTTCTTCAGGGACATGGAGGTGCAAGGGGCGGACGCGCCGAGCTTTCAGTTTCTCGAAGTGACGCGCTACGCAGACGGCCGCTTCGCGAAGGCCTACGGCATCGACGCCCACACGCTCTACCGCTTCAGCCGTCGCGACGAGAAGCCCTCGACTGTGTCGCTGCAAGGCCCGGTGGTCGGCACCCTCCCCGGCGAATACGGATGGTTCAACCTGATGGCCGACAGCCAGGACATCTACGACTACACGCTCGCGCAAAGTGCCCGGCTGTGCCGGTACGCAGGCGCGTCGTCGACCAGCGGCCTGAAGGTCGTCGGACCCAGGGACGGGACAGGCGAGCAGCCCTTCATCGTCCTGGCGAACGACAAGTACCGCTATGTGTTCCATCGCTCCCAGCCCAACGTCATGCCGAACCGCAGCCATGTCGTCGAAGTGGCGACGGGCAAGCGCTTCTACATGTACGAGCTGACGGGCGATGGTGGCCATCCCTGCGGCCCGATGGCCGCCAGTTGAGCACGAAGAGCGCGCCGTGGCCTCCTTCAGAACAAAGCGCATCGCAGCCCTTTCGGGCCGCGCCTTGCTCGCGCTGGCCGTGCTGCTGGCGCTGCTGCGCTTCTGGCCGCACGCGCCGCTGAGCGAAACGGTCGGCAGTTCGCGCGCCGTGTACGCGCAGGGCGGTGAACTGCTGCGCCTCACGCTCGCGGGCGACGAGCAATACCGGCTGTGGGTGCCGCTCGATCGCATCTCGCCCACGCTGGTCGATGCGGTGCTGCTCTATGAAGACCGGCGCTTCTATGCGCACCCCGGCGTCAACCCCGCCGCGCTGGCGCGCAGCGCATGGCGCATTGCCAGCGGCGAGCGCCGGCAGGGCGGCTCGACGCTCACCATGCAGCTCGCACGCCGCGTCTATGGCATCGACAGCCGCACCGCCATGGGCAAGGTCGCGCAGATCGGCGCGGCGCTGTGGCTCGAAGCACGCTTCGGCAAGCGCGAGATATTGGAGGCGTACCTCAACACCGCGCCATACGGTGGCAACATCGAAGGCGTGCAGGCCGCGAGCCTGATCTACTTTCGCAAGGACGCCGCCAAGCTCAGCCTGCCCGAGGCACTGACGCTCGCGGTGATTCCGCAGAACCCCATCAAGCGCATCGCCGAGCGCGGCCGCAATGCGGAGCTGCAATCGGCACGCGAACGCCTGTGGGCGCTGTGGGCCGAGCGCGACCCCACTGCAAAGCAGCATGCGCCCGATGCGCAGCTCGCGCTGTCGGCGCAGTCGCGCGGCAGCCTCCCCTTTCTCGCGCCGCACGCCACCGACATGCTGCTCGCGCAGGAGCGCGGCGTGCTGGAAGTGCGCACCACGCTCGACCTGCGCATGCAGGCCACGCTCGAACGCGTGATGGCCCAGTACCTGCGCACGCACGCCGACGTGGGCATGACCAACGCGAGCGCCCTGCTGCTCGACGCCTCGACCATGCAGGTGCGCGCGATGATCGGCTCGGCCGACTTCCGCAACGACGCCATCGCAGGCCAGGTCAACGGCGTGCTGGCCAAGCGCTCGCCGGGCTCCACGCTCAAGCCCTTCATCTATGCGCTGGCGCTCGACCAGGGGCTGCTGCATCCGAAGACGATGCTGAAGGACGCGCCGACCTCCTTCGGCCCCTACACGCCGGAGAACTTCGACCATCGCTTCGCCGGGCCCTTGTCGGCGCAGGATGCGTTGATCCGCAGCCGCAACATCCCGGCCGTTTCTGTGGCGGCGAAGCTCTCGAAGCCGGGGCTCTACGACTTCATGCGACTCGCGGGCGTGCAGAAGCTGCAAAGCGAATCGCACTACGGCCTGGCGCTGGTGCTGGGCGGCGGCGAGGTCACGCCCGAAGAGCTGGCGGGTCTCTATGCCACGCTGGCCAACGGCGGCATCTCGCAACCGATCCGATACACGCAGCCCGCGCCCGACGAGCGGCCCGCGCAGCCGCTGCGCCTGCTGAGCGAAGAGGCATCGTTCATCACGCTCGACATGCTGCGCCACACGCCGCGCCCCGACACCACGCTGCCCGCGCGCCCCGCCATCGCATGGAAGACGGGCACCTCGTGGGGCTTTCGCGATGCGTGGACCGCCGGCGTGTTCGGGCGCCATGTGCTGGTGGTGTGGGTCGGCAATTTCGATGGCAGCAGCAACCCCGCGCTGGTGGGTGTCGATGCGGCGGCCCCGCTGTTCTTGCGCATGGTCGATGCGTTGCGCGCCGAGCGGCTCGACCCCGGCGAGGTCGCGACGCGGCAGCCGCCCGACCTGCGGCAGGTCGAGGTCTGCGCCGCCACTGGCGGCCTGCCCGATGCGCTGTGTCCGGTGCGCACCACCACGTGGTTCATCGCCGGCAAGTCGCCGATCCAGGTCAGCAATCTGCATCGCGCGGTGTGGGTCGACGAGACGACGGGCAAGGTGGTCTGCGGCCCGCAGCCGAATGCGCGACAGCAGGTGGTGGAGCAATGGGGCAGCGACATGCGCCGCCTGTTCCGCCAGGCCGGCCTGCCGCGCGCGAGTGCGCCGGCCGACGGCTGCGAGAAGGACGGCAACGCGTCCGAGAGCGCACCGCTCATCACCTCGCCGCTGCGCGGCGTGCGGCACACGCTGCGCGTGAAGAAGCCCGAGCCCCTGGTGTTGCGCGCCGAGGCCGCCGCCGGCACGCAGACGATCTACTGGTTTGCCGACGATGCACTCATCGGCCGCGCCGCACCGGGTGAAGGCATCACGTGGATGCCCGACCTTGCGGAGTCGGGGCGCCGTTATGTGCTGCGCGCCGTCGATGACCAGGGCCGCGCCGAGTCGCGCGAAGTGACGGTCGACATCGCACCTTGACTTGAAAGGATGTCACGCACACGTCATGCCTTCCCGGCATGGTCACGCGTTTTGTACTTGAAGACTTTCTCGCTCATGACGCGCCTTGCTTCCCTCTCCTTCATCGCCCTTGCCACCGCGCTCGCATGCGGCAGCGTGTCGGCCCAGACCGCTTTTCCCTCCACGCTTGCCGGCCACGCCGTGCTGCCCGCGCAGAGCTTCGTGGCTGCACCGAAGGACGCACCGGCCGATCTGCAGGTCAGCGGCAAGTTCACGACGGCCAAGCGCGTCGAGGCGCTGGGCAGCGTCGAAGGCCTCTCGGCCGGTCGCGGCACTGGCGTGTCGGTGCCGTTCAAGGGCCAGCCGCTGCAGGGCCACTCGGGCATCAAGAAGATGGACGACGGCAGCTTCTGGGTGCTCACCGACAACGGTGCCGGCACCAAGGCCAACTCGCCCGACTTCATGCTTTACCTGAACCACTACAAGGTGGACTTCAAGAGCGGCAAGTTCAATCGCCTGAACACCATCTTCCTGCACGACCCCGACAAGAAGGTGCCGTTTCGCATCGTTCACGAAGGCACCAAGCAGCGCTACCTGACGGGCTCGGACTTCGACCCCGAGAGCTTCCAGTTTGCCGGCGGCGCGCTGTGGATCGGGGAGGAGTTCGGCCCGTTCCTGATCAAGGCCGACCTCAAGGGCAAGGTGCTCGCGGTGTTCGACACGCTGGTCGACGGCAAGGCCGTGCGCTCGCCCGACCATCCGGCTGTGACCACGCCGGGCGCACCGGGCGGTGCGGTCGACTTCCAGGTCAAGCGCTCCAAGGGCTTCGAGGGCATGGCCGCGTCGAAGGACGGCAGCAAGCTCTATGCGCTGCTCGAAGGCCCGGTGTGGAATGCCGAGGCCAAGGACTACGAACGCGTCGAAGGCAAGGAAGCGCTGCGCGTGCTGGAGTTCGACGTGGCCACCGAGAAGTGGACCGGCCGCCACTGGAAGTACGTGCTCGAAGCGAATGGCAACGCCATCGGCGACTTCAACATGATCGACGGCACCACGGGCCTCATCATCGAGCGCGACAACGGCGAAGGCACATCCGACAAGGCCTGCCCCGAAGGCCAGAAGCGCACTGACTGCTTCCATGACATCGCCAAGTTCAAGCGCGTCTACAAGGTCGAGCTGACCGATGCGAACGTGGGCGGACCGGTGCGCAAGATCGGCTACATCGACCTGCTGAACATCGCCGATCCGAACAAGCTCGCGCGCAAGCCGCTGAACGACGGCGTGCTCGAGTTCCCGTTCTTCACCATCGAGAACGTCGACGTGGTCGATGCCACGCACATCGTGGTGGGCAACGACAACAACCTGCCCTTCTCCAGCAGCCGCGAGCCGAACAAGGCGGACGACAACGAGCTGGTGCTGCTCGAAGCGGGTGCGCTGCTGCAGGCCAAGTAAGAGGCGAGCCGCATCGAAAAGCCGGGCCCGCATGGCCCGGCTTTTTTCGTTCAGAACGCGATGTCCGCGACGATGCGCGCCACCTGCCGCTCGACCAGGTGATGCTCCGCCGCCAGCGCGCGCACCGACTTGCCGCAACTGAAGTCCGTGCGGATCTGCTCGTTGCGAATGGCGTCGAAGGCGCGCTGCGCCTTCGGCAGCACGAAGCGCAGGCCGGTGCCGTCGATGGCGTACTCCGCGCTCAGTGCGCGCAGCTTGTCGAAGCCGATCAGCCCCGCGAACGGATGGTCCGGCGCCGGGTGCGCCGGAATGTAGATCCGCAGGCCGCCATAGCGCTCGATCAGGCGCAAGGTGGCGGGCAGTCCGATCAGCCGCACGAACTCGCGCAGCCGGGGCGGCAGCAGTTCAAGCGCCAGCGCGGTGGCGGCCTGCCGCAGGCCGTTGCCTCGATGGGGTGGCGGCAGCGGTGGTGACGGCGCGATGCCGCGCGACGAAAACGGCGCTGCGCCGACAAATTCAGGCGTGCTCATGCGGCCGCCACCGTTGGCGTCTTTCCATTGACCGGGGTGGTGTGCGATGGCTTCTTGCATGGTGTGTCCTCTCAGGCGTTGACGGTGTCGGTGGTGTTGTTGCTGCCGCTGCTGTCGGACAGCGCGAGCTGGCCGAGCAGCGCGGGCATGGAGACCCGGCGCATGCGGCTTTCGATCAGCAAGCCGGAGACGGCGCGGCCGCGCAGGTAGCGGCAGGTCTCGTCCAGCTCGGCGGCGCTGGCGGCCATGAAGTAGCCGGTGTCGGGCTTGCCGCAGATCTGCTCGCCCTGCAGCCGCAACGCCGACACGAACTCGCGCACGCGGCGCTCCAGTGCCGGAGCCGGCGTTGCCTGGCCGGTGATGCGCGCGACGAGGTCGCGCACGTGGATGCCGTTGTCGCGGCCCCGATGGGCCTGGAGTTCGGCAAGAACCCGCGTGGCGGTGATGGAAGGCGTGCCGCTGCTCATCGCGAAGTGCCCCAGTAGCCGCTGCGGTGGCCGAGCAGCAGGCTCGGGATGCGGGCGAAGTCCATCGCGGCGGGGCGCACGACCGTGGTGGTTTCGGGCGTGTAGACGCTGGTGTCGAGCCGCAGCACCCGGCGCGCCGCCGCGATGCGCGCGGCCAGCGGGCCGGGGCCCTGCTTCCAGCGCGGCTGGCCGCCGACCGTCACGCGGTGCACGTGCCCGCAGTCGGCCAGTTTGGCCAACTGCTGCCGCAGCGCCGTGCCGCCGGCCTCGCTCTGGTAGCCATCGACGCAGGCGGCCAGCATGCCTTCGAGTTCCTTCGCGGATGCAGCTTCGTGCGCTTCGAGATGCGTGGCGACGGCGCGTTGCACCCGGCCTGCCAGTTGGGAATCGGATGTCGTGCTCATGCGTCGGCTTCCTCGTTCGTTGCGGGGTCGCCGAAGGTGTCGAGCACCCGGCGGGCGATGCGGTCGGTGCGGGCCTTGCCGGCGCCGTACTTGCCGCTGCCGTTGAGCACCTGGCTCACGGCGGCGGGGCTCAGGTGCAGTTGCGCTGCGACCTCGGAGCGCCGGCGGTCGATGCAGGCGTTGCGCAGCAGGGCGAACCAGGGCTCGCCCATGTAAGAGGGGCATGGTGCGGGCGCGCTGGTCATCGAACGGCTCCGTGTGGCGCAGGCGGCGTGGCGCCGATGTCGCGCAGCAGCGCGTAGCGCTTCAGGCCGTCCACGCGCCGGGCGTCGACACGTACGGCCTGCGGGCATTGCCGCGACCAGGACAGCAGGAGCGCGCCGGCCTGGCGGCGGCCCAGCGCGATGTCGTCGTCGGTATCGGCGAGCAGCAGCGCCGCGGCTTCGTCGGCTGTCAGCGCGCGGCGAATGCGCAGCAGGTTCCACAGGCGGGTGGCGAACGGGTCGGCGGTGCGCACGACCGCGTCGGGCGCGGCCGTGGGCGCGGTCGTCTCGCCCCGTGCCGCTTCGGCGCGGCGGTCTGCCAACGCCATCAGCGCCTTGGCGACGAACCATTCGGAGGTGGTGGTGTTGGAGGCCGTGGTGTTGTCCATCACGCGTCTCCTGCCCGGCGCGCGGGGCCTTCGGTTTTTTTGACTGAGCCTGTTCTCACGGTAAATCTCTCCTGGCTTGTGGCACTGCTCGATTCACTGGCTCGCCCGCTGAAGGCTGCAGGCTTTGCAACCCACGGACGGTTCGTAACTTCGCTGATATGCGCGTATTCGTGTTCTTTTGCCAACGTGGACTGGTTGGTTTCACCCATCTCGGGTGCTTCTTTAACCTGAGTAGGGTGCCAATCCATTGAAATGTCTCGTTTTGTGTTGGTGGATCTGATTATGCACACAAATCAGGTTTTCACAATCGGGAAGAACATAAAAACCAACATTTACACGTTCTCAGACATGGGGCGGGTTGTAAAAAGACCTCTGCATGTCTAGGATGTGCGCGTTCGCACAAATCAAAGTTATCGTGACGTCGCAAATCAACACTCCACCCGACGACACCCAGGTGAAGGCTCGCGTCGGCGAGCTGGCCCTCGCGCAAGGCGCGCGGGTGCGCGATCTGCGCAAGCAGAAGGGGCTCACCATCGATGACCTCGCCCAGCGCAGCGGGCTGCACTTCAATACGGTGGGCCGCATCGAGCGGGGCGTGAGCGATGCCAGCCTCGAGCAGCTCTATGTGATGGCGCTTGCACTGGGGGTCGACCCTTCCGAGCTCAACCCGTTCCAGCCCGCCAACCCGCCGAGCCAGTTGTCGAGCGGGCTGGACGACGAGGTCTTCGTGCTGGTCGAGTTGCTCGACGTGCGCGTGAGCGCCGGCAACGGCGCCATCAACGGTTCGCAGGAACACATGGGCCGCTTCGCGTTCAGCCGCTCATGGATGGCGCGCAAGGGCGTGAAGCCGGCGCATGCGCGCATCGTCCACGCGCGCGGCGACTCGATGGCCGACAAGATCAACAACGGCGACATCCTGCTGGTCGACACCGCCACCAAGTCGCTCGACCAGGACGGCGTGTACGTCATCCAGCTCGACGGCCACGATTACGTGAAGGTGCTGCAGCGCGACTTCTCCACCGGCGGGCTGCAGATCATCAGCTACAACCCCGCGTACAAGCCGCAGGTGCTGAGCGCCGACCAGGCGTCCGAACTGCACATCAGCGGCCGCGTCGTCTGGCACGGCGGCGAAATCTGAGGCGTCGCGACAGGCGACGCAACACGGGGCGCCACGCGCCCTGAAACAAAGGGGGCCGGCTCATGTCGGCCTCAGTCTTTTGAGCCCCTCGCCCGACCATTCGGGTCATGGGCAAAGACACTTTCCGAACCGTTCTTTTCAACCGGCGGCACACGCGTGAGCGGGGCCAGGCGCCGCGGCAATTGCTGGCCGTGCTCGCGCTCAGCGCGGCGGGGCTGATCGGCATCGTCGCGCGCGAAGGCTACAGCGACAAAGCCTACCCCGACCCGGTGCACGGCACGGCCGTGCCCACCATCGGCTTCGGCACCACCGGCGGCGTGCGCATGGGCGACACCACCACGCCCGTGCCCGCATTGCAGCGCGCATTGCGCGACGTGCAGACCTACGAGAGCGAACTCAAGCAATGCGTGAAGGTGCCGCTGCACCAGCACGAGTACGACGCGTACGTGAGCCTGGCCTACAACATCGGCGCGTTCAACTTCTGCACCGGCGGCCAGAAGGGCCGCACCTCGGTGCTGGTGCAGCGGCTCAACGCCGGTGACTACGCGGGCGCGTGCAACGCCATCCTCGGCTGGAAGTACGTGGGCAAGACCGACTGCTCGGCGCCCGGCAACAAGACCTGCGCCGGCATCTGGAAAGACCGCCTCAAGCTGCACGCGCAGTGCATGGGGAACGCGCCATGAACGGCCTCACGGGCAAGGCCTGGGCCGGCCTGATTGCCGCCTTTCTGACGGTGCTGCTGCTCGCGTTCTGCGGCCTCGCGCTGCAGAACGCCGGCCGCATGAAAGAGCGCGCCGCATGGCAGCAGAAGGAAGCGCAGCGCGCAACGCAGCTCGCGCAAGACCTGCAGGCCGAGTACGAGCGCGGGCGCGCCGCATCGGCGCAATACCAGCTCGGCGCGAGCGCCCTGCAGGCCAGCTACCTCTCCCTCGAAGGCCCGTCCCATGATCTACGTCAGCGCGTTTCTCTTGTCCTTCCTACTGCTGTTCCTGATCGCCGCGCTCAGCGGCCTGCCGGTTCTGCGCCGGCTGCAGCGCCCGGACCGCATGCGGATGCTGCGCCGCCTGGCGACGCACAGCATGACGCTGTCGGTGGCCCTCATCGCCTCAGCCTTGCTGCTGTCTGGCTGTGGAACAGCGCCCTTGCGGGCACCGACATACCCGCAGGTGCCTGCGGACTTGCTGACACCTCCGGCGAAGCCTGTGCTGCTGATGCCGGCCTCACGGTCGACGACGCCTGGACCAACCACGACATCAACGCCAGGTCATGCGCCGCAGACCGGCTCCGCCACCGCGCGCTGATCGAGTTCCTTACAGAAAGACCCGCCCCATGAGCGACCCCCACGAACGCACGCAAGAGCTGCTGCTGCTCGGCCAGATCCACGGCCTGGTGCAGGCCCTGAAGGACGGGCAGGACCGGCAGAACCGCCGCATGGACGGTTTCGACACCCGCTTCGACGCACTCGATGGCCGGCTGCGTTCGGTCGAGCAGCGCGCCGCGGTGTTCGGTGCCGCATCGGGCGGCGCGATGGCCATCGGCACGGCACTGCTCGCGGAGGCCGTCAAGCAGTGGTTTCGCAACGGGCCCGGCATCAATTGACGCGAGGGGCCGGCGGATGTCGGCCTCAGCCAATCGGACCTTCGCCGCGACAGTTCATACACCAACCAACCAAACAACGAAGCGATCGATGTACTTCCCCAACAGCAAGCGCCGGTCCTCACACACACTGAACGGAGCCCAGGCATGAGCCGTCTCGACAGCCTTCGCAGCGCCATCGTGCAGACGCTGAACACCGTGCCGCAGATCGGCCGCGTTCACGACCGCGAGCGTTCCCTGATCGACGAAGTCGCGCAGCGCGCGCTCTACCTCTACGACCTGCCGGCCGGTGGCCAGCAACTGCGTGGCTGGTGGCTGCGCCGCACCGCCACCGAAGAACGCAGCGTCAACAGCGGCCGCACCATGAGCGTCGACACCTGGACCGTGCACGGCTATCTCGCGCTCGACGACGACGCCGCTTCGGAGCGCGTGTTCGACGCCCTCGTCGAAGACATCCGCGACGCCGTGCGCGCCGACCCCACCTTCGGCGGCGCATGCGCCTCCGGCCCGCTCACCGACGACAAGCGCACCGACGGCGTGCAGGTCGACGGCACCGGCCTCGTCACTTTCTGCGGTGTGCGCTGTCACGGCGTTGCACTGCAGTTGCGGACCTGGCGCTACCTCTGACTGCCCGCGAGCAGGTCTTTTCCTTTTTTCGACAACCCAACCAACCACCACCAACGGAGAACGCCGACATGGCAAAACTCATGCGCAAGATGGCCATCCTGGCCAAGGCTGAAACGACACGCGGCACCGACGCCCTGCCCACCGGCGCGGCCAACGCGATCCTGGTCAGCGAAGTCACGCTGACCCCCATCGAAGGCGACGTCGTCCAGCGCGACAACGTGCGGCCCTACTTCGGCTCGCGCGGCTCCGTGCTGGTCACGCAGTACAGCAAGATCGCCTTCTCGGTCGAGATCGCCGGCGTTGCAGCGGCGGGCGACGTGCCCGGCTATGCCGCGCTGATGCGCGGCTGCGCCATCGCCGTCACCACGGCCGCGGGCGTCAGCACCACCTTCGCGCCGGCCACCGATGCGCTGGAGTCGCTCACCATCTACGGCAACGTCGACGGCACCGTCTACAAGATGACCGACGCGCACGGCAACGTGAAGGCCACCATCAATGCCAAGGGCATCCCGAAGTGGCAGTTCGAATTCACCGGCCTGTTCGTGCCCGCCGAAGACGCGCCGCTGCCCGTGGCCGACTACACCAAGTTCATGGACCCGCTGGGCGTGAACAAGGCCAACACCACGCTCACGCTCGACGGCCTCGGCGTGGCCGCCAACGCCTTCGCCTTCGATGCCGGCAACACCGTCGTCAAGCGCGACCTGATGACCGTGGACGCAGTCGACATCACCGCGCGCGTGTCGACCGGCTCGGTGACCTTCGAGAACACCTCGATCGCCACCAAGGACTGGATCGGCATGGCACGCGCCAGCCAGCGCGTGAACCTGGCGCTCAAGCACGGCCAGGGCGCGAGCAACGTCGTCGAGTTCCTGTCGCCGCGCGCGCAGATCGGCAAGCCGACCTTCAGCGACGTCGACGGCGTGCAGATGATCACCGTGCCGCTCGAGTTCGTGCCCACCGGCGCGGGCAACGACGAGTGGTCGATCGTCGTTCGCTGAGCCGCATTCCCACACACATCCACAGGAACAGACAGAGATGCCCCAGAAACTCAAGATCGCCGTCAAGCCGACCTTCGTCGCGCCGGTGCTGATGCGTGTGCCCGGCGACGGCCAGGTCGAGGAGGTGCGCTTCAGCGCCGTCTTCAAGCGCCTGACCAAGAGCGAGAACGACACGCTGCAATCGCGCCTCGAAGCCCGCACCCTGACCGACAAGGACCTGCTCGACATGGTGCTGGCCGACTGGAAGGAGCTGGACGGCGACGACGGCGCGCCCTACATCTGCACGGCCGAGAACCGCGCCGCGGCGGTGGAGGAATGGACCGGCTTCGAAGCCGCCATTGCCTACAGCTACTTCGAGCACGCCTACCCGGCCGCGGTAAAAAACTGAGAGGCGCCGCGCGCCTTGTGCTCGGAGCAGAGCATCGCGTCCACGACGAGCTGGACGACGATCTCCGCAGCCAGTGCGCGTCGCTCGGTCTCGACCCGAAGAAGCTCGTCTCTTCGACAGCCAACGGCGGCGGCCCGCCACCTTTCGAGCTATGGCCGGAACACCAGGAAGCATTCGAGGTGTTCCATGCCTGCCGAACGCAGTGGCGGGTCGTCGCAGGGGCGGCGGGCGCGTGGTTCCAGGGGCTCGACTTCGGCGCGGTCGACGTGGCGATGAGGCGCCTGGGCATCCCGCGTGCGCGGCAGCGTGAAGTGTTCCTGCAGCTGCAGGTGATGGAAGACGAAGGCATCGCGGTGCTGAACGTCTAGCGACAACGCGGGCCCAAGGCCATCGAAGAAGCATGGGGCCGGCAGATGTCGGCCTTATTTTTTCTTTCTCTCAAACGGACCATACAGACATGGCTGCAACACAACAAATGGCAATCCGGATGACGATGGACGCTTCGTCAATGAACGCGGACCTCCCCCGGGTCGTCAATGAATTCGCGAAATTTATCGACCGGATCTCCAGCGGAGCGAGCCAGGCGGAAGAGGCGAAAGCCAAGGCTGCAGCTTCTGCCAAGGAGGTCGCCTCGTCCTTTCAAAGCCTGTTCTCCAGCATCCAGGCCGGCCAGTCACCCTTGACCTCGCTGGTGGGCGAAGGAACGAAGCTCGTGTCCTCCTTCGGCGGTGTCGGCGCGACCCTCGGTGCTGTGGGCGGCTACATCAAGAGCATCGCCACCCCGCTCAACATCGCGACGAAGGCCGTGACCTTGCTGACAGAGGCCTATGTCGAAGGCAGCAAGGAAGCAGTGGCTTACGCCAACGCGAAGACGATGACCGGCAACTACGTCGGGCTCACAACCGATCAACTTCAAACCAAAGCCATCGAGGTCGCCGGAACGCAAGGCACGCAAGCCAAGGCCGCGGAGGCCATTGCCGCAGTAGTCAGCACAGGCAGGATCGGCGGGGACGTCGTGAATGAAGTTGCTGGAGCAACGGCGGAAATGAACCGCGTGCTGGGCACTTCGATCAACGAAGCCGTTGGCAATTTCGTCAAGCTGGCCGATGAGCCATCGAAGGCATCGGCCAAGCTCAACGAGACCTACCACTATCTGAGCGCAAGCACCTACGAGCGCATCGTGGCCCTGGAGAAGCAGGGAAAGACGGAAGAGGCTGCGGCGCTGGCGCAGCAAACCTTCGCCACCGCGATGAAGCAACGCACTGCCGAGGTGGTCGGCAATCTCGGCAGCATGGAGCGCGGCTGGCTTGCCGTGACGGGCGTCGCGAAGCGGGCCTGGGACTCGATGTTGAACATCGGTCGCCCCGAAACCACCCAGCAGAAGATTGGCGAAATCGACAAAAAGCTTGAACAGTTGAGCGCGCTGGAGCAAGGCAACGGCTTTGCCGTCAATGCCAACGGCGCGGCCTTTGGTCGGCCGAAATCAAAGTCCACGCGAGACCGCGAAGCAGAGAAGCTGCGCGAAGAAAAGGCTGCACTGGTCGAAACCGATCATCTGGCTCGCAATGGCGCGTATCTGCAGGGGCAGCGCGCCAAGGAGAACGACGCCGCCATCAAGAAGTCCAGCACGGAAAGCGAGAAAAAAGATCGCCCCGCGACAAACGCAGGGGCTTCCGGCATCAGCCGCGCCGAGGACGATGGCCTTCGAGCTCGTATCGAAGCCGTGCGCGAGGAATACAACGCCAAGGCACGACTTACCGCCGAGGGCCTCAAGAACATCGACAGCCTGCGCAAACGCGATCTGCTCACCGACTATGGCGTCGTCCGGCAAAAACGCGATCTGCGACTCCAGGACCTGACGGACCAGGAGGAGGCCATCCAGAAGGAACTGCGCCTGCTGGGTTCCAGGAAAGGGTCCGCTGGCGACAAGCGAAAGCTGGAAGCCAAGGCAGGGGAGATCGACCAGCAGCGTGGCTTTGTCAATGCAGAAGCCGAACGCACCTTCGCGGAGATGGAGGCCGCGTCTCAGAGCAACGTGCTCAAGACCTCGCAGCAAGCGACGGAAAAAATCCGCGAGCAGGTTCGTGCGCAAGAGGAACAGAACGCCGTGTATGGCATGTCCAAGGAGGCGATCCAGAAGCTGACCATTGCGCAGACGGAACGGCAGATCCAGGAGCTCGATGCGACAGAGAACGTCGATCCGGCCTACCTGAAGTCGCTGTACGCCCGTCGCGATGCCGAGAAAGAACTGCTCGCCGCGACCGAGACCTCTGAACGCCTGAAAACCACCGACGAGAAGCAGAAGAAGGAAAAGGCAAAGGACGAGGAAAAGTCGAAAAAGATGTCCGACGACATCGGCGGCGTGTTCCGCGACGGTTTCGTCAACCTGCTGGAAGGTGGCGGCCGGGATGCCATCGACAAGATCGGTGAAGGGCTCAAGAAGAAGCTCGTCAAATCGCTGGCCGATGCCTTCTACGACGCGACGTTGAAGGACGCGGTGGATGGATTCGCCGGTTGGCTGACGGGCGCGCTCAAGGGATCGATCTCGGGCGGTGGTGCATCCGACTCGAAAGGCTCTTCATCGGGACTCGGTGGACTTTTCGGCGCGGTTTCGGGCCTCCTCGGTGGTGCATGGACTTCCGCGGCAGCAGGTGTTTCCAACCTCCTGGGCGGCGACACGCTAGGCACGTTCATCGGCCTGAAGGGGTGGGCTGCGAACGCCAACGGCAACGTCTTCGCATCGCCTGGCCTGCACGCCTACGCCAACAGCGTGGTCGGCACACCCACGTTCTTCCCGTTCGCCAACGGCATCGGCCTCATGGGCGAAGCCGGGCCCGAAGCCATCATGCCGCTGCGCCGTGGCTCCGACGGCCGCCTGGGCGTCAGTGCTCAAGGCTCGGACGGCGGTAGCGGCAGTGGCCTGCACTACGCGCCAACCAACGTCTTCAACATCGATTCAAGGTCCGATCGCGGCGCCGTGCTCGCCGATCTGGACCGTGCGCTTCAAGCCAACAACAAGGGCCAAATGGAACAACTCAAGCGTCTGCGGGTGGTGCCCCAATGAGCATCGTCACCCTGCCCCCCAACCTGCCGGTCAAGCGCCAGGATTTCGGTATCCAGACCTTCGACCTGAGCTTCAGCAGCGGCGACACCGGTTCGTCGCAGGTGGCCGTGCTGGCACCGCCACGCCGCACCTGTGCACTCGTGAGTGAAGAGCGCATTCCGCTGATGAGCGAGGCCGCCATGTGGCGCAGCCTGGTGCACGCGCTGCGCGGCCAGGTCAATGTGCTGGCGGTCAGCGACATGCTGCAGCCGGCGCCTCGCGGCACGGCACGCGGTGTGTGGACGGCGCTCGCGGCTGCGGCTGGTGCCTCTTCGCTGTCGATCCAGTTGGGCGTGGCCCAGGCGGGCAAGACGCTGCTGCAGGGCGACTGGATCGGTGTCAACCAAGGATCGATTCAACGGCAGTTGCTGCACGTGCAGGCCGATGCAGTGGCCAACGCCGCAGGGCTGATCGTGGTGCAGATCGAGCCGGTGTTGCGCGTGGCGGTTGCCGCGGGCAGCGCGGTGATCTGGGACCGTCCGACCTGCCTCATGCGCAAGACGGACGCAAAGAACAACTGGTCTTCGGAGTCGCGCACGCAAGGCGGCTTCAGCCTCGATCTGATGGAGTCCTGGGAATGACGGTACCTGTCAATGGCGGCTTTCAGGCCGCAGCCGGCGCGGCCGCATACGGCGAGCTCGCACTCGTCGAGTTGCAGTTGCGCTCGGGCACCGCACGCTTCACCAACTGGCCGCTCAGCGTCCAGGTGATGGGTGAGACCTGGCAGGGCGTGGGCAATCTCGGCTCCATCGGCGAGCTGCACGAGAGCGAAGACGGCGCGGCCGAGAAGCTCACGCTGACGCTCTCGCCGGTGGACATCGGCACACGCGCGCTGGCGCTCGGCGATCCCTCCGATTACCAGGACCGTCGTGTGCGCGTGTGGATCGCGATGCTCGATGCCAACACGCTGCAGATCAACGGCTCGCCGGTGTTGCGTTTCGTGGGCGTGATGGACCAGATGAAGATCGATCGCGATGGCAACACCGCCTCGATCAGCATGGACTGCCGCACCGCGAGCTATGACGTGCGAAGCAACCCTGCAGCACTTCGCATGAACAACGCGCAGCACCAGGCGCGGCATCCGGGTGAGATGGGCTTCTCGTATCTCTCAAGCCTGATCGGCAACCCGGCTGTCTGGGTCGGCAAGTGGCTGCAAGCCAATCTTCAGTATCGACAGAACCTGGGTGTGCACAGCAAATGAGCATCGATCTCGACACTTTCATCGATGCACGACGCCACACCGGCTTCGCGTATTTCGAACACGACTGCGCAACCATCGCGGCGGATTGGGTGCGCGAACGGCGCGGGACCGATCCGCTGGAGTCGCTGCGTGCACAGGGTGGCGCATTGGCGCCCAAGAGACTGCTGGCGGCACTCAGGCACGTGCGCGCCGCAGGCGGTTTCGAGGCTGCGGCCACGGCGCTTCTGGGGCCGGCGTTGCCGGGCCGGATGGCACAGCGCGGTGATGTCGTGCTGGCACGCAGTGGTGGGCGCATCGGGCGCGTCTCCGGGTACAGCTTCGGCATCTGCACGGGGCCGCACGTGGTGGCGCCGGGCAATGACCGGTTGGCATTTCTTCCAATCACAGAGGGGGTGGCCGCATGGCGTATCTGACTCGACTGCTTAGCGTTCTGCTGGGCCTTCTTTGCTTCACGGCCGCGGCACATGCCGAGCCGGTGTCGGGCATCATCGGTTTGATTGCCTCCTTTGTGACGAGTTATGGGGCTGCGATTGCGGCCGTAGTCTCTGTTGCGAGCTCGGCCTACGCCTCTTCGCAAGCCAAGAAGAAGGCGCGGCAAGCTGCAGCCCGCAAGGCCGCCGAAGACATGGCCAACCTGCGCGACCGCACGGCCACGCTGGTCAGCGCGGAAGCCCCTTGGGCCACGGTCTACGGCGCACCCGCGCGGATTGGCGGTGCCGTTGTCGCGGTGCTCGACAGTGGCCAGATGGCTCAGTTCAAGCATGTCGTGATGGTCTTCGCCTCGCACGAATGCGAAGCCATCGACGAGATCTTCATCGAAGGTACGTCGGTGGGCCGGCCCAACGAATTCGGCTGGACCGACGGCGCCGAGTTCCAGATGCCGCCGCTGTTCACTGGCTGGCCTTCGGAAGGCCCGGCGGTGAACGTGCAGTTCCACACCTCGCCGGGTGGCGTGGACACGGCCGATGCCTTCCTTCGCTGGAATGTCGACCAGACCTTCCCGGGCGCCAATTTCTGGACCGAGCAGCACAAGCTGAGCGGCTGCACCTACGCAGTGGTCACGCTCAACATGCTGTTCGAGCGCTTCCAGGGCGGTCTTCCCGAGATCACGGCCAGGCTGCGCGGCAAGAAGGTGTACGACCCGCGCACCGGCCAGACCGCCTACTCGCGCAACCCCGCGCTGTGCCTGGCCGACTTCCTGCGCTCGGAAACCGGCTACCTCGCGGCCACCGACCAGATCGACGAGAACGCATTGATCGCCGCGGCCAACGCCTGCGACCAGGAGGTCTACGGCGCGGTCGATGCCGTCAACTACGGCAACTCGCGGGCGCTGTATGTCTGCGACGGCATGTTCCGCTCGGATCAGGACCGCGAGTCGACGCGCCAGCAGCTCGAAGATGCAATGGCGGGCTTCAGCCTGGAGTCGGGCGGTGTCTGGCGCATCCAGGCCGGTGCGTGGTCCACGCCGGTGCTCAACCTCACCGACGACGACATGCTGGCGCCCACGGCGGTGGTGCAAACCGCCAACCCCGGCACGAGCCGCTTCAACGGCATGCGCGGCACCTACGTCAACGCGGCGCGCAACGGCGTCAGTGAAGACTTCACGCCGTACCAGAACCCGACCTTCCGCGCGCTCGATGCGAAGGACAAGTTCACCGACATGGCGCTGGCGTTCACGACATCGCATGTGCGCTGCCACCAGATCGCCCGCGTGGTGGTCGAGCAGAGCCGCGGCGGCTTCGTGCTGCGCATCCATCCCAAGATGCTGGCGTGGCACCTGCAGCCCGGCGACCGCATCGTGCTCACGAGCGCGTTGTACGGCTTTGCCAACAAGACCTTCCGTGTGCAGGACTGGACCTATGCCCGCAACGCGCCGTTATCGCTGCTGGTGATCGAGGACGTGCCGGCCTACTACGACCTGGCCGATGAGGTGCAGGCCGATGCGGCGCCGAACACCAATCTGCCGAGCCCGTTCCTGCAACCGCAGGCGCCGCTCGACCTGCAGGTGCAAAGCGGCGAAGAGCAACTGGTGCAACAGGGCGGCACGCTGGTCGTGCGTGCGAAGGTGAGCTGGTCGCCTTCCACCGAACCCGCGGTGGTGCGCAACGGCGCGGTGCGCGTGGAATGGCGCTCGATCACGCCGGTCGGTGAGTGGCAGTCGATGGACCTGCCGGGGGACGCGAAAGAGACCTACCTGCTCGGCCTTGCGGTGCACAGCGAGTACCAGGTGCGCGTGCGCTTCCTGACGCCCTATGCGGTGAGCAGCTGGACCACGGTCACGCACAGGCTGCAGGGGCCCAGCGAGTTTCCCGATGACGTCGCGGGCCTGAGCCTGGCGGTGGAATCCGCCGGCGTGATCGCACGCTGGTCCGCGCCGGCAGGCCTCAACCTGCTGGACTGGGGCGCGACGCAGATCCGTGTCGGCGCTTCATGGGAAACCGCCATCGAACGCTTCACGGGCAAGGCGCAGTCCGCGAACATCGGGTGGCTGAATACCGGCACGCAGAAGGTGTGGGCGGCGCATGCCAACACGCAAGGCGTCTGGGGCATCCCCGTCGCCGCGACCATCGACATCCTGCAGCCGGCGCAGCCGATCGTGCGCGGCGAGGTGTGGGGCGCGCAGATCGAACTCGCATGGCAGCCCTGCGGCACCACGCAGCCCATTGCGGCGTACATCGTCAAGGTGGGACCTACGTTGGCGCAGGCCGTCGAGATCGGTCGCACGAGTTCGCTCAACTTCGCACGCACCGAGCCGGTTGCCGCCACGCGCATCTACTGGGTGGTGGCGTTCGACGCGGCCAGCAACGCCGGCGATGCGGGCTATGTCGAGCTGGCTTCGCTGCCGTCCATCGACGATGCGATCAAGGAACTGCAGGAGGGTCTCGATGAGCAGGTCGCCGATCTGCTGAACGTGAACTCGGGTATCAGCGAGCGTCTGATCGATGAGGCCATCGAGCGCGGCACGGCGATCACGCATGTCGAGAAGGTGGTCACCGACACGGCCGAGCAACTGGCACAGCGCATCGATACCGTCTCGGCGCGAGCCGTCGGCTATGTGCGTGCCAACCTGGTGTTCAACGGCGGGTTCGAGTTCGCGCTCGACAAGTGGGAACTGCAGGGCAACGCGTGGGACGTCGTGGAGGACGACTGGGGTGCGTCGGCGCGACTTCAGGCGGCGGCTCCGGCTGCCGGCCGACTGGCCAGCGCATCCTTTCCGGCCAGGCCCGGGACCTGGTACGCCGGCTCGGGCGATGCGATGTTCTTGAGTGATGTCGGCCAGAGCGGATTCGCGCTCGAGTTCTTCGATGCGGCAGGCACTTCGCTGGGCGTCACGAGCAATCTCAAGGCGGGGCGCCACGGGTTCATGAACGAGCAGCTCCGGCGCAACGACTTTGCGGTGGAAGCGCTCGCGCCAGCCGCTGCGGTCACGGGCAAGGTCACGTTTCTGTGGAGCGACTACGTTGCGGGTGGCGGCATCGGGATTCGCTTCGTGAAGGTCGAGCAAGGCCGCTTCCCGGTCACGCCCTACACCTCCGAGGCCAGCGATCGCGGCGCGGTCGCGGCCATTCGCGAGGAAGTGACCGCACGTGCAACGGCCGATGCCGCGGAAGCGGCGGCACGCACGACGCTGGCGGTGCGCGTCAACGGCGCCGAGGCTGCGATCAACCAGGAAGCCGTGGTGCGCGCCGACGAGACCGGCAAGCTGTCGGCCAAGTGGGGCCTGAAGGTGGTGGCCGGCAACAAGGTGGCGGGCGTGCTGCTGAACAACGACGGCCAGGAGAGCAACTTCACGGTGCTGGTCGACCGGTTCGCCATCGCGCAGCAGGCTGCGGGCGGCGTCACCAAGTACCCGTTCGTGGTGGGCTCCGTGGCAGGCGCGCCGACTGTTGGCATCGACGGCACGCTGGTCGTCGACGGCACCATCCTTGCGCGGGCGATCAACGTCGACCGGCTGTCGGCGATCACGGCCAGGCTGGGCTATGTGAATGCGGGCCAGATCGACATCTCTGGGGATGGCGTGGGCGGCTGGGGGTATGTGCGCAGCGCCAACAAGTGGATCCATGACGGTGGCTGGGGATGGGTGCTTGCGCGCCATACCAGCGGCGACACCTTCGTTGAGCTGAACTGCAACGGCATGGGCCTGCAGATGCAGAACGCCACGGGACGCTTCAGGCTCTGGGGGCCGGGCTTCAACCTGCAGAACGAAGGGCTGACGATCAATCAGGTGGACGTGATCGACACGCTGAACCTGCGCGGGCAGTCCGTCACCGTGCCGTCCTTCGCGGCTTCGGCGGGAAATGCAGTTGCAGTGAATCACTTCGTGCCGGGGGGCGCGCCGCTGGATACCTTCATCCTCGCTTCCACCTTCGTGTCGGGGATGTCCCTGGTCACGCTGACAGTCGATGGGATACCTCGCTGGGTTGGCGCCGGCGTGGCGGGGAGCACCGTGACAGGCGGTGTCCAGGTGACGTTGAACCCCGGCTGGCACACCCTTTTCTTCTCGTCCCTTGTGCCTGCAGGCACGGGAGGCTCTTCCATCTATGCGCTGTCCACGCGCCGCTGAACCATGCCCAACTTCACTGTCTACAACACCCGCACCGGCGAGATCCGATGCACCGGCACGCAGGCCACGGTCGAGTGGTGCCATGCCCAGGCCGGGCCTGGCGAGTCCGTCTACCTTGGCGCGGCCGCACCCGGCTCGTACATCCGCAACGGCTCGCCCGAACCGCTGCCTGCACGCCCGAGCGAGCACCACGTCTTCGATTGGTCGGCGCATGCATGGCGTGACCTGCGCACGCCGGCTCAACTGAAGGCGCAGCTCAAGGCCGCTCTGGCGGAACAACGCTGGAACGTCGAGACCGGCGGACTGACGCTGGCAAGTGGCGTGCGGATCAAGACCGGACGCGAAGACCGGGCTGCGTTCGCCGAGCGACTGGCCGACATGGAAGCCGGAGGGCTCGAAGCCATCGACTTCAAGGCCGTCGACGGCTTCATCACGCTCACGCTCGAAGAGGCCAGGGCCCTCGCGCGCGCCATTGCCGGCCACGTGCAGCGTTGCTTCGGCGCCGAGCGGGCTGCACACGCATTCGTCGACGGCCTCGCCGACAAAGACATTCCGACCCGTTGTGATCTGGTCGATTTCATGGGCCTTTCGCCCGCTAACCCACCGCTTGCATAACCCACTCAACCAGGAGCCACGAATGGCATATTCACCCGCATCCGCCAACGCTTTCATCAAACTGATTCTTCTCGGGACGCCGATCGCCGGTCTGGCCGACAACGCTTCCGTGAGTCCGTCGACGGACCTCTACATCAGTCTTCTCACCGCCGCGCCCGGTGCCGGCTCGAACCAGAGCACGAACGAACTGGTGTACCCCGGCTATGTCCGCATGGCCGTGCCGCGCAGCCCGGCCGGATGGTCGGTCATCGGGAGCGAGGGCTTCCTGGTGAACGCGCTTGAGTTCCTGGAAGTCGCAGGAACGGCAACCGGCACGGCCACGCACCTGGGCATCGGCACGGCCGCGGCGGGCAACGGCCTGCTGCTGCTGCACGGTGCGCTGACGCCTGTCATCCCGATCCAGGCCGGTGTGGTTCCTCGCTTGAAGGCGACGACCAAGGTCGCGTTCCTCACGGTCTGAACGGCATCACACGATGGCACACAAGACCGCCGACCGAATCCTGGAGTCCAGCACCTCCGTGGGGCTGGGCGCCTTCGCGCTGGAGGGCGCCGTCGATGCCTATCGACCGTTCTCCGCCGCCGGGATGGCAGAGGGAGACACCTGCCACTACATGATCAACGCGGTCGACTCTGTCGGCCGCCCCACCGGCCTGTTTGAACTGGGCCGTGCCACGATGACCGGAGCTGCGCTTGCGCGGACGCTGGTCATCGCATCGAGCAATGCCGGCGCCGCAGTCGACTTTCCGGAAGGTGCGAAGCAGATCGGCCTGACCATCCTGTCGGCGTCCACCGACCAGCTGAAGGCGGACTGGCAGGAAGCGCTCGGCCTCGACCAGACCGGCATGGTCTGCTACTTCGCGCAATCGACGCCGCCCGCGGGCTACCTCAAGCGCAATGGCGCGGCGGTGTCGCGCACGACGTATGCGCGGCTCTTCGCGAAGATCGGCACGACGTATGGGGCGGGCGATGGCTCGGCCACGTTCAACCTGCCCGATGGGCGGGGCGTGTTCGATCGAGGGCTGGATGAAGGGCGGGGGCTCGATCCCGGACGCGCGCTGGGTTCATACCAGGACAGCGCGAACCTGTCGCACACGCATGGCGTGAGCGACTCCGGACACGGGCACAGCATCATCGATCCCGGTCATGCGCATGGCGTTGCGGATCCGGGCCACGCGCACGGTGCATGGACCGATGCGCAGGGATCTCACGCGCACGGCTACCTAGGCACCGCGCCGGCCTATGTCGCAGCGGTGACCCCCATAGGCTATGGCTTCAGCACGACTGAAACCGGTCGCGGCACGGACCCTGTCGGCAATCACGGTCACAACGTGGGAGTTGGTGCGTCGGGCACAGGCATCGGCATATATGCCGCCGCCACCGGCATCGGCATCAAGGGCGACCACGCCAATGTTTCAGTGCTCGCCATCGGCGAAACCGAGGCCCGCCCGCGCAACAACGCCTACCTCGCATGCATCAAGTACTGACCATGAAAACCAAGACCGTTTACTCATTCGGACCTGACCGGATCTATGCCGGCCCGGTCGAACTCGACGAAAGTGACCTGTCGCCGGCCGACGAAGGCGATGTGTGGCTCATCCCGGGCAACTGCATGGCGACAGCGCCACCACCCGCTGTCGAAGGAAAGCGCCACTTCGCGGCGGCCAACGGCAGGTGGGTGGAAGAAGACATCCCCGTGCCGGAACTTCCACCGGAGCCTTCGCTGCCGGAGGTGCCGGTGGAAGAGCCCGCGCCGCCAGCGCCCGAACCCCGCGAGCCCACGCGCGAGGAGCGGGCGGCCGCGTTGCGGAGCGAAGTCCAGAAGCACCTCGACCTCACTGCGGCCGCCCATGGATACGACGACATCCGGACTGCGGTGACCTATGCCGACGAGCCCGCCGTGCCGCGCTTCCAGGCGCAGGGGCGTGCCTTTCGTGCATGGCGCTCGCTGGTGTGGGACTTCTGCTATGCGCTGCAGGACAAGGTGACCGCGGGCCTGGCTGAAGAGCCGACCGTCGAGCAGCTCCTGCCGATGCTGCCGGTGTGCGACTTCCTCGCGTTCCAGCCCGCTCCGGAGCCGGAGCTGGAGCCCGGCAGCGAACCGCCGCCCGTGCCCGCGGCACCGACGGAGTAGCGCCACATGTTCGGCGCATTGACCTTCGGTGCCTCGACATTCGGCGCCAAGCCGTTTTCGGGCGCACTCGTCATCGAGGCGAAGGGATACCTTCCGGCGACGGTCGACCTGGCGGGGGTTGGCGCGGGGCGGGCTTCATCCGCCGGCTTGTTCGAGTTGGACGCGGATGCGGTGGGTGGCCTGGTAGCCGTACGCAGCGGCGCAGGGACGATGACGCAGGGCGCCAGGTTCGACGGCCAGGCGTCGATCGTGTCCAACGTCACCGGCCTTGTGCAGCAGTCCGCACCCCTGATGGGCGTGGGGGCGGCCGTCGTTTCGGCCGACGGCTACGTCGAGGCGTCGGCGAGCTTCCTGGGCTACCGCCTGCGCGCGTACGACCAATTGTTCCCCGCCAACGTCGCGAACGGCGACAGGGTGCAGATCGGATCGCGTCTTTATGAATGGCGCGCGAACGCCGGGCGCTGGCGTCCGGCGGGGCCTGCGCCGTAGGAAGCGCAGAAAAGGTCCGGGCCGGCGCGTGAGCATTGGCCCGAACTGCGTGCCAATCCCCGCGTCGCGGGGTGGTCGTCGAAAAGATCGGTCTTTATCAAGATGCGTATCATTCTCATCTTCTCCGATCCTTTCCCTTTCCATGAATTCCCGAACGACCTCGTGCGCCGTCCGGCGCGCGTCGTGACCGCCGGCGTTCGTTACCGCCTTGGCGTGGCTTCGCGCGCGGTCGCCGCCATCGCCGGCGGCTACGGCGTCGCGGCGCTGTCCGCCGCCGTGCTCGCGCTGTGCCTGCCCGCGGCCTTCGGCATGGCGCGCAGCGAAGCCGCGATGACCGGCACGCTGGCCTCCTTCATCGTGTTCGCGCTCGCCGTGATGTGGGTCTTTGCCGCACGCACTGCGTGGCGTGCCTGGTCCGGTCTCGCCATCGCCGCAGTGCCGCTGGGCCTGCTGTTGCTGCTGCTCATCCGGATCACCGGGGGCCGCGCATGAAGGAAGGCTTTCGCCAGTCGATGGCCTGGCTGCACACCTGGTCGGGCCTGCTGGTCGGCTGGGTGTTGTTCATGGTGTTCGCGGCGGGCACCGCTTCGTATTTCAAGGACGAGATCACGCTCTGGATGAAGCCCGAGCTGCATGCGATCGCGCAAACCCCGGCGCCTCAGGCGAAGACGGCCGAAGCGGCGGTGGCCTTCCTGCAGCAGCGCGGCGCGGATGCCCCGCGCTGGTTCATCACGCTGCCGACCGAGCGCGAGCCGTCGACCAGCGTGCTGTGGCTCAAGCCGCCCCCGCCGCCCGGCTCTGCGCCCGTCGAGCGGCGCCGGCGCTTCGATCGCGCGATGCTCGATCCGGCCACGGGCCAGGCGATGACCGCTGCGCGCGAGACGCGCGGCGGCGAGTTCTTCTACCGCCTGCACTTCGACCTGCACTACATGCCCGCGCTGTGGGCCCGCTGGATCGTCGGCTTCTGCGCGATGTTCATGCTGGTCGCGATCTTCAGCGGCATCGTCACGCACAAGCGCATCTTCAAGGACTTCTTCACCTTCCGCCCGAAGAAGGGCCAGCGCTCGTGGCTCGACGCGCACAACGTGACGGCGGTACTCGCGCTGCCCTATCACCTGATGATCACGTACACCGGCCTCGTCACGCTGATGTTCATGTACATGCCGTGGGGCCCGCAGGTGGCCTACAAGGACCGTGGCGGCGAGCAGGCGTTCTTCTCCGAGGCTTTCCCGGGCGGCGGTCGCGACCAGTTCAAGACTTCGGGCACCAAGGTGCCGCTCGCGCCCATCACGCCGATGGTCGCGCAGGCCTCCGCGCACTGGGACGGCGCGGCCGTGGGCCGCATCACCGTGCACTTGCCGAACGACGCGAATTCCGTGGTGTCGATCACGCGTGCCGAAGGGCCGCAGCTGTCATACGACCAGCCGTCGATGCAGTTCAACGGCGCCACCGGCGCGCTGATCGGCGCGTTCGGCGACGCGCCCAAGCCGGCCGCTGAAACGCGCGGCGTGCTCTACGGGCTGCACATCGGCCGCTTCGCCGATCCGCTGCTGCGCGCGCTGTTCTTCCTCTCGGGCATCGCGGGTTGCCTGATGGTGGCGACAGGACTCTTGCTGTGGGCCGTGAAGGAGCGCCAGAAGTTTGCCAAGACGCTCAAGCAAGGCGGGCGCATCGGCTTCGGGCTGCGGCTGGTCGACGGGCTTAACCTCGGCGCCGTGGCCGGCCTGCCGGTAGCGATGGCGTCCTTCTTCTGGGCCAACCGCCTGCTGCCGCTGGACGTGGCCGATCGCGGCGAGGCCGAGATCCGCTGGTTCTTCATCGTCTGGGGTGCGACGGCCGTGCTGGGCCTGCTGCGGCCGACGCTGCGCATGTGGCAGGCGCAACTCGCGCTCGGCGCGTTGCTGTTCGCGCTACTGCCGGTGCTCAACGCGTTCACCGGCCCCGCGCCGCTGACGGTGAGCCTGCGCATGGGTCCGAGCGCGGTGGCGGGTTTCGATCTGGTCGTGATGGCGCTGGGCCTCGGCCTTGCGGGTGCCGTCTGGATCGTGGAGCGCAAGCGCCGCAAGACCATCGCAGCACAGGCGGCCAGGAAACAACCGCCGTCGGGGCTTGCCACCTCGGGCCAGGGCTCGTGAGGTCGCGATGAACGCGCTGCTTTTCGGATTGGTGTTCGCCGCATCGCTCGCCGGCTTCTGCGCGCTGAGCCTTGCGATGGACCGCCACAGCGAAGACGTCTTCGGACGCGGCAGCACGCCGGGGTCGTGGCGTCGCTGGCTGCAGTTGGGCGGCACCGCGCTGTTGTGCGTGTCGCTCGGCGCCAGCCTGCAGGCTTCCGGCCGAACGATCGGCTGGGTGCTGTGGCTGGGCTCGCTCACTGCGGCGGCCGTCGCCACGGTCGGCCTGCTGAGCTACGCGCCGCGCCGCTTTCACTGGATCGGATTTGCGGCAGCGGCCATCGCGCTGTTCGGCCTGCTGCTCTACCTGTTGCTCGCGGCCTTGCTCGCCTGACGTCACGTGATGATGCGCAGGGCCTGCCCACTCATCGCGCCTTCCACCGCTGCTGCATAGAGCCGCGCCACTTCGCGCGCCGGCGTGCCCTTCGGCCCTTGCAGGCCGAGCGCGTCCAGCGTCTCCTGCACCCAGCCGGGCGCCACCACGTTCACGCGCAGGCCGCGCGGCAGTTCGGGCGCGGCTTGCGCCACGAAGGCTTCCAGGCCCGCGTTCGCGAGTGCGCCCGCGCTGCCGCCCGGCAACACACCGTCGAAGCGACCGCTCGTCAGCGTGACCGACCCGCCTTCGCGCAGGCGCGTCGCCGCGCGTTGCAGCAGCGCGATCTGGCCGAAGAGCTTGGCGTGCAACGCCCGCGCCAGCCCTTCGTCTGACAACGTGCCGAAGGGCGCGAGCGGCACGCTGGCGGCGGTGGACACGATGGCGTCGATGTCGGGCACCGCATCGAACAGCGCATCGATGGTGGCCGGCGCATCGAGATCGACACACAACGGCGTGCCGTGGCGCGAGACCGCGATCACCTCGTGGCGCTCGCCGAGTTCCGCCACCACGGCGCGGCCGATGGTGCCGGCCGCGCCGATCACCACCACCTTCGATCGCCTCATGCCGGGCGACGCACCGAGCTGCCACCGGACAGCACACCCTGCGTCATCGGCAGCGCCATGAAGTCGTGCGGGAAGCCCTTGGCCACGGCACTCACCGCATCGAGGCGCTGCAGCGCATCGGCATCGAGCACCACGTCGAGCGCGCCCAGGTTGTCCTCGAACTGCGCGAAGGTGCGCGCGCCGATGATCGGCATGACCGTCGGCGCCGTGCGATGCAGCAGCCACGCCAGCGCGATCTGCGCCGGCGAGCGGTCCTGCTCTTTCGCGATCTGCGCCACCACGTCCGCGATGTCGAGCGAGCGCGGCTGCAGCGCACCATTGCCGGCCGTCACGTCCTTGCGCGTGCCCGTCACGCCCGCTTCGGCGCTCTGCGTGTGGCCGAGGTCGGCGCGCGTGTACTTGCCCGTCAGCACGCCGCTGCCCAGTGGCGACCAGGCCATCACGCCCAGGCCGAGTTCGTGCGCCATCGGCAGCAGCTCGCGCTCCACGGTGCGCTCGATCAGGCTGTGCTCGATCTGCAGCGCCACCAGTGGCGCCCAGCCGCGCAGGTCGGCCAGTGTCTGCATGCGCGCGACCTGCCAGGCCGGCGTGTCGGAGATGCCCGCATAGAGCACCTTGCCCGAACGCACGAGGTCGTCGAAGGCGCGCATCACTTCGTCGATGGGCGTGAGGTTGTCCCAGATGTGCAGGTACAGCAGGTCGATGTAGTCGGTGCCCAGCCGCTGCAGGCTCGCTTCGACCGAGCGGACCATGTTGCGGCGATGGTTGCCGCCCGCGTTGGGGTTGCCCGGCTGCATGTTCAGCGAGTACTTGGTGGCCACGACGACCGAGTCGCGCTTGCCGGCGATGAACTGGCCCAGCAGTTTTTCCGAGCTGCCGTTGGTATAGAAGTTGGCGGTGTCGATGAAGTTGCCGCCACGGTCCACGTACGCGTCGAACATGCGGCGCGATTCGCTGGCGTCGGCGCCCCAGCCCCAGTCGCTGCCGAAGGTCATGGTGCCGAGCGACATCGGGCTGACGCGCAGGCCCGAGCGACCGAGGGTGAGGTAGTTGTCGAGCTTCATGGTGAATGTCCTTTCGAGGTGCGGCGGCGCGGTTGCATCGCCAAGGCCTCGAAGGTAGTTGCGGCATTGCTTTGAAAAAAGCCCACCGGGATTGATGCTTTATGAAGCCCGTCTTCATAATGAACGCCATGCCACCCGAACTGCTCCCCGCCATCGCCGCCTTTGCACGGGTGGCCCACCACGCCAGCTTCACGCGCGCCGCGCAAGAACTGGGCGTGTCGCCTTCCGCCCTGTCGCAGACTGTGCGCGCGCTCGAACAGCGCCTGGGCGTGCGCCTGCTCGACCGCACCACGCGACGCGTCGGCGTGACGGAGCTGGGTCAGCAGTTCCTCGATGGCGCACGGCCGGGGCTTGCCGCGCTGGCGCAGGCGGTCGAAGGCATCGACGAGGCGCGCGACAGGCCCGCCGGTCTGCTGCGGCTGAATGTCTCGCGCGTCGCGGCCGAGCTGCTGCTCTTTCCGCACATGGGCGATTTCGCCGACGCCTACCCGGACATCACGCTCGAGTTGGTCTGCGACAACCGCATGGTCGAGCTGGTGGAAGGCGGCTTCGATGCCGGCATCCGTCTCGGCGAAAGCCTGGCGCAGGACGTGGTGGGCGTTCCGGTGGGTGGCCCGCTGCGCATGGTCACCTTTGCCGCGCCGCGCTACCTCAAGGGCCGCAAGCCGCCGCGCGTGCCCGAAGACCTGCGCGAGCACCGGTGCCTGAACTACCGCCTGACCACGGGCGGCCTCTATCGCTGGGAATACGCGCAGGACGGGCGCGTGCTGGACATCGCGCTCGATGGGCCCTTGATCAGCAACGACAGCGAGGTGTTGTTGGCCGCGGCCCGCGCCGGTGCGGGCATCACCTCGGCCTTCGAGGGTGCGGTGCGCGAAGACTTCGCAAGCGGCCGCCTCGTGCCGCTGCTCAAGCCCTGGTGGCCGACCTTTCCGGGCTTCTACCTCTACCACCCGAGCCGCGCGCAGATGCCGCGCAAGCTGCGGGTGTTCATCGACTTCCTGCAGGCGCGGCATGCGCCGCCGCCGGTGTCGCAGCGGGCCGTCAAGCTCGCATCAGCGCCTCGATCTCGTCCGCCTTCACCGGCACGCCGCGCGAAATGAGTTCGCAGCCGGTGGCCGTGACGATCGCGTCGTCTTCGATGCGGATGCCGATGTGGTGGAACTGCTCGGGCACGCCTTCAGCGGGCCGCACGTAGATGCCGGGCTCCAGCGTCAGCACCATGCCGGGATGCAGGATGCGGCTCGGCCGGTTCTTGATGACTTCGTTCGACAGCGGATCCTTGCGCTCGCTCACTTCGCCGACCTGCGTGGGCTCGACGTAGCTGCCGCAGTCGTGCACGTCCATGCCGAGCCAGTGGCCGGTGCGGTGCATGTAGAACTGGAAGTAGGCGCGCGAGTCGATCACGTCCTGCACGTTGCCGACCTTGTCGGCATCGAGCAGGCCCAGGTCGAGCATGCCCTGCGACAGCACCTTCACGGCCGCGTCGTGCGGGTCGTTGAAGCGGTGGCCGGCCTTGGTGACGGCGGCCGCCGCGTCCTGGCTCGCAAGCACGAGGTCGTACAGCGCGCGTTGCGGGCCGCTGAACTTGCCATCGGCCGGAAAGGTGCGGGTGATGTCGCTCGCGTAGCCGTCGAGTTCGCAGCCCGCGTCGATCAGCACCAGCTCGCCCTTGCGCACCGGCACGGCGGCGGCGCTGTAGTGCAGCACGCAGGCGTTGGCGCCGGCCGCGACGATGGAGCCGTAGGCGGGGTATTGCGATCCGCCCAGGCGGAATTCATGCAGCAGTTCGGCGTCGAGGTGGTACTCGCGCACATCCTTGCCCTCGCGCAGCATGCGGGCCGACAGCTGCATCGCGCGGACATGGGCGCGCGCGCTGATCTGCGCGGCGCGACGCATGATGTCCTGCTCGTGCGCGTCCTTGACCAGGCGCATCTCGTCGAGCGGGCCGCACAGGTCGCGCTGCTCCTCGGGGCACAGCGCGCCGTAGCGCACGCGCGCACGCACCGATTGCAGCCAGCCGTCGACACGGGTTTCAAGGCCCTTGTGGATGGCGAACGGAAACCACACGGTCGCGCGGTTCTCCAGCAACTTGGGCAGCTTCGCATCGAGGTCGTCGACCGAGAAGGCCTCGTCGACGCGCAGCGCGGCGGGGGCGGCGTCGGGGCCGAGGCGAAAGCCGTTCCAGATTTCGCGTTCCAGGTCCTTCGGCGCGCAGAACAGCGTGGCGCGGCCGTCGCCCGCCAGCACCAGCCAGGCGTTGGGCTCGGTGAAGCCGGTCAAGTAGTAGAAGTAGCTGTCGTGCCGGTACAGGAAGTCGGTGTCGCGGTTGCGCGCCCGTTCGGGCGCGGTCGGAATGATCGCGATGCCGTCCTTGCCCAGTTGCGAAGCGAGGCGCGCACGGCGCTCGGCGTAGATCGTGGTGGTGTCTGCTGAGGTCATCTTGGCGTGTTCAGTTGGGCGAGTCGTTCGGGCGTTCCCACATCGGTCCAGGGGCCGGTGTACAGCTCGGCGCTTGCCTGTTCATTGTCCATCGCGGCGCGCAGGATCGGCGCCAGCGGGGCTTTGAGTCCGGCCGGGTTGCCGGGCGGGATGCTGCAATAAGGCGGTGCGAACAGCGCGGCGCGGTACAGGCCGATGGTCGAGAAGGTGAACTTCTCGTCGGCCGTGTTCAGCGCAAGGCCCTCGGGCGACAGGCCGAAATCGCCCTTGAGGTTGTGCGCCGGGTTCGGCACCAGCCACAGGTGCGCGAGCTTGCCGCTGGCGATGAAGCGATCGACCGACGCCTGGGTGAAGGCGAAGCCGGGTGCGAACACGTCGCCGGCCGCGACCCAGAAAACTTCGCCCAGCAGGGGCAGCGCACGCACGATGCCGCCCGCTGTTTCGAGTGCGCCGCCGAAGTCGCGGCCCTCGTCGGAGTATGAAATTGATAGCGCCGGATGACCATTCAACAATGGGTTCGGGCCGAAGCGGCTCGAAACCTGTGCGCCCAGCCAGTCCGTGTTGACCACCAGCTCGGTGAAGCCACCAGCGGCCAGCGCCTCCATCGGCCACTGCATCAGCGGCTTGCCGCGCACTTCGAGCAGCGGCTTGGGCGTGGCGTCGGTCAGCGGCCGCATGCGCTCGCCGCGGCCGGCGGCCAGGATCATCGCCTTCACGGAACCCGCGACCTTCACGCTGCGACGCGGCCGCGTTGCAGCTCGTTGCGTTCGCTGTGGCGGGGCTGGAACAGCGCGATCAGCCCGTCCATCAGCGCGTGCGCCTTGGCCGAATGGTCGCCGCTGAAGTTGCAGACGTACACATCGAGCGTCACGCCGCGCTGCTCGGGCCAGGTGTGGATGCACAGGTGCGATTCGGCCAGCAGCAGCGTGGCCGTCACGCCGCCCGGCCCCTGCGAAGTGCCCGGAAATGCGTGGACCAGCTTGCCCACCGCCTGCAGTCCGGAGGCCGACACCGCCTTGGCGCAGACCGCGCCCAAAGCCGCGCTGTCGGTGAGCCATTGAAGACCGCATTGGCAGTCGTGAAGGTCGGCGGTGAGGTGCAGCCCATGCATGGGTGGCAACTCTAGCAGTCCGGCTGCCGCACAAGAACATCAGCGGGGTGTTGGGCCTGTATCGGCGCCGGCCCGGGCTCGCCCGGTAAAATCGCGGGTTCCCCCCTATCCCCTCCCACCCTTTTCCCCCGAAAGTCCCATGCCCATGGCAAACGAAGCCCTGATGGCCAACGCGATTCGCGCGCTGGCTATGGATGCCGTCCAACAAGCAAATTCCGGACATCCGGGTGCACCGATGGGCATGGCCGACATGGCCGTCGCACTCTGGGGCGACCACCTGCGCTACAACCCGGCCAACCCGCACTGGTTCGACCGCGACCGCTTCGTGCTCTCGAACGGCCACGCTTCGATGATGCTGTACGCGGTGCTGCACCTCACCGGCTACGACCTGCCCATCGGCGAGATCAAGAACTTCCGCCAGCTGCACAGCAAGACCGCCGGCCACCCCGAAGTCGACGTGACGCCGGGCGTTGAAACCACCACCGGCCCGCTGGGCCAGGGCATCACCAATGCCGTGGGTTTCGCGCTGGCCGAGAAGCTGCTCGCCGCCGAGTTCAACCGCAAGAGCCATGACATCGTCGACCACCACACCTACGCCTTCCTGGGCGACGGTTGCATGATGGAAGGCATCAGCCACGAAGCCTGCGCACTGGCTGGCGCCTGGCATCTGAACAAGCTGATCGCGCTGTACGACGACAACGGCATCAGCATCGACGGCCAGGTCAAGCCCTGGTACATCGACAACGTGGCAGAGCGCTTCCACGCCTATGGCTGGCACGTGATCGGCCCGATCGATGGCAACGACGCCAAGGAAGTGTCCAAGGCCATCGCCAAGGCCAAGCAATCGACCGACAAGCCCACGCTGATCAACTGCAAGACCGTCATCGGCAAGGGCAGCCCGAACCGCGCCGGCACCGCCAAGGCACACGGCGAAGCACTCGGCGCCGAAGAAATCAAGCTGACCCGCGACGCCATCGACTGGCACTACGCGCCCTTCGAAATCCCCGCAGACGTGTACGCCGACTGGGACCACAAGGCCGAAGGCGCAAAGACCGAAGCCGCGTGGAACGACAAGTTCGCCGCTTACGCCGCTGCGTTCCCCGAGCTCGCTTCCGAGTTCACCCGCCGCATGAAGGGCGAGCTGCCCAAGGACTTCCACCAGGTCGCCTTCGACACCGTGGTCGCCGCCCACACCAAGGCCGAGACCGTCGCCAGCCGCAAGGCCAGCCAGCTCGCGCTCGAAGCCTTCACCGCCGCGCTGCCCGAAATGCTCGGCGGCAGCGCCGACCTGACCGGCTCCAACCTCACCAACACCAAGAGCACGCCCGCCCTGCGCTTCGATCCGAAGACCGGCGCCGTGGTCATGAACCTGCCTGCGGTGCAAGCCAAGCAAGGCGCCGAAGACGAAGCCAAGCCCGAAGCACCGGTTGAAGCACCGCACGGCACCATCGGCCGCCACATCAACTACGGCGTGCGCGAATTCGGCATGGCCGCCATCATGAACGGCGTGACGCTGCATGGCGGCTACATCCCCTACGGCGGCACCTTCCTCACCTTCAGCGACTACAGCCGCAACGCCATCCGCATGGCCGCGTTGATGAAGCGCCGCGTGATCCACGTGTTCACGCACGACTCCATCGGCCTGGGCGAAGACGGCCCGACCCACCAGTCGATCGAACACGCCGCCTCGCTGCGCCTGATTCCGAACCTGGACGTCTGGCGTCCGGGCGACACGGCCGAAACCGCCGTGGCATGGGCCGTGGCCCTGCAGAACCAGACGCGCCCGACCGCTATGCTGCTGAGCCGCCAGAACATCGCCTATGCGCCGAAGTCGGAGCTGGGCGACATCAGCCGCGGCGCCTACGTGCTGTCCGAGCCTGAAGCCGTCGGCCTCAAGAGCAAGAAGACGGCCGCCGTCATCATCGCCACCGGCTCCGAAGTGCAGCTCGCACTCGCTGCGCAAAAGCTGCTGGCCGAAAAGAAGATCGCCGTGCGCGTGGTGTCGATGCCCTCGACCACCACCTTCGACCGCCAGGACATCGCCTACAAGAAGGCCGTGCTGCCGAAGAAGATTCCGCGCATCGCCGTCGAAATGGGCTGCACCGGTGGCTGGTGGAAGTACGGCTGCGCGGCCGTCGTCGGCATCGACACGTATGGCGAGTCGGCACCGGCACCGGAGCTGTTCAAGCATTTCGGATTCACGGCAGAGAACGTCGCTGCCACGGTCGAAGCCGCACTGCGCGACTGAGCCGCGGCAGGCGCTTCTTCTTCCCGTTCGTCCACAACAAGTTTTCAACCTTAGGAGCAAGTCAGATGGCTATCAAACTCGGTATCAACGGCTTCGGCCGCATCGGTCGCAACGTGCTGCGCGCAGCAGTGCAGAACTTCAAGAACGACATCGAGATCGTTGCCATCAACGACTTGCTCGAGCCCGAATACCTGGCCTACATGCTCCAGTACGACTCGGTGCATGGCCGCTTCAAGGGCGAAGTGACGGTTGAAGGCAACACGCTGATCGTCAACGGCAAGAAGATCCGCCTCACGCAAGAGCGCGACCCGTCGCAACTGAAGTGGAACGAAGTCGGCGCCGACGTCGTGCTCGAATCCACCGGCCTGTTCCTCACCAAGGAAACCGCGCAGAAGCACATCGACGCGGGCGCCAAGAAGGTGATCCTGTCGGCACCGTCGAAGGACGACACCCCCATGTTCGTCTACGGCGTGAACGACAAGAAGTACGCCGGCGAAGCCATCATCAGCAACGCCAGCTGCACCACCAACTGCCTGGCCCCGCTGGCCAAGGTGCTGAACGACAAGTGGGGCATCAAGCGCGGCCTGATGACCACCGTGCACGCTGCCACCGCCACGCAAAAGACCGTCGACGGCCCGAGCAACAAGGACTGGCGCGGCGGCCGCGGCATCCTGGAAAACATCATTCCGTCGAGCACTGGCGCCGCCAAGGCCGTGGGCGTGGTGATCCCCGAGCTCAACAAGAAGCTCACCGGCATGAGCTTCCGCGTGCCGACCTCCGACGTGTCGGTGGTCGACCTCACGGTCGAGCTGGTCAAGGAAGCCACGTACAAGGAAATCTGCGCCGAAATGAAGGCACAGAGCGAAGGCGCGCTCAAGGGCGTGCTGGGCTACACCGAGGACAAGGTGGTCGCCACCGACTTCCGCGGCGACCCGCGCACCTCGATCTTCGACGCCGAAGCCGGCATTGCCCTGGACAGCACTTTCGTGAAGCTCGTGAGCTGGTACGACAACGAATGGGGCTACTCGAACAAGTGCCTGGAGATGGTGAAGGTCGTGTCGAAGTAAGGCTTCGCCGGCAGAACAGGAACGCGCCCGAGGGCGCGTTTTTTCATGGGGACGACAAGTCCGGCATCTGTTCCGCTTCGTAGCGCCCGATGAGTCCGCGCAAGCTCTCCGCGTCGTAGCAACCGGGGCCAGCCCAGTCCAGGTTTTTCTTCAGCTCCGGGTCGTGCATCGCATCCGGCACGAGCATCTGCATTCCCTCCTGCAACCGGATGCCGCCGCTGAGCAGCCAGGCCACGGAGAACATCAGGGAGTCCAGATGCCCGCCCCAGTACAACTGGGCGAGTACCCAGGCCTCGGTGCTGCCGGCCAGGCCGTATTCCAGTGCGGAATCATCGAGGGCACGCTTGAATGTTGCCCAGTCCGATGGATGTTCGCCTTCGCGAAAAATGCCCGCGCCAAGGGCCCCGATGGCGCGAGCGATCGACCCGTGCAGCGAAGCGATGAACGAAGGATCGAGCGACACCTTGCCTTCGCGGGCCGATGCCATGACGCGTTGCCATCCCGTTGCAATGGCGGCTTCGAGCGCTGCCGGTGCGGTGAGTGGCGCCCAGTTTCCGAACGCCAGCTCGGTGCGAGCCAATGCGCGCGCAAGGTCCGGCGCGCGGCGTTCGGCATCCTCCCAGAGGGTTGCGGTGTTTGGCATCGACTGAATTGTCGGCCGGGCGCCGCGATGATTCAACGCAGCTTCTCGTCCCTGCGAATCTCACTGCTCAACTGCGACGTCAACCGCGTCGCGGCCCTTCGCGCGGCCAGCCCGAAGTCGCCCTTGAACTCGCCGAACTCCGCCGTGCCGTTGCCGGTCGCGCGCACGCGCGTCACTTCCGCGCCGGCAGCATCGGTCACCACGCACGAGACCTCCGCCGTGAACGACGTCGGCGGCCAGCTGATGAAAGAAGTCGAGCTGGAGTCCGTCTTGATGCGCGGCGTGAACACCAGCGACACGCCCGCTGCCTCGTTCGCCTTCGCATCGCCGGCAGTGCGCAGCACCACCACGTCGCGGTACACGGCGCGCAGCGCATCGCGTATCGACTTTTCCAGATCACGGTACGGGTAGTAGCTCACGCGGTCGCCGCTGCCACCGGGCGTGATCACCTCCACATCGCGCTCGGCATCGGTCATCACGTAGGCGACCTTCTTCGGAATCAGGTGCGCCTGCGACCGTGGTGGCGCGGTCTCGGTGATCATCGTGATCGGATGGACGCAGCCTGCGAGCAAGGCCACCAGTGCGGTGGTGGCTGCCAGCCGCATCGTTGCCGAAAGAAAAGAAGATCCCGTCGTCATTCGTGCCTCCGGAGCTGTGACGTCAGCGGCCGATGGCGGCCACGAACTGCGGGTCGGCATACACCTCGCGCAGCAAGGCGCGCACGAGGCGCGGGTACGCCGCCTGCCCGGCGGGCACGGCCACGATGTTGGCGTAGCTCGAATCGAAGGCCGTCTCTGCACGGTAGGTCTTGCGCAGGCGCTGCGTGGCGTCGCGCGTGACGGTCACCTCGACGTCCATGCGCCCGGTGCCGTTGACGATGCCCAGGTCGATGTCGTTCACCAGAATGCGCGCGGCGATGCGGGTCGGCGCCTTCGGGTCATAGGCCGATATCTCGCCAAGGTCACGCATCAGCGCGTCTTCGAGGTACTGCGCGAAGCTGCCGCTGGGCGACACCAGCTTTGCGCGGCGCAGGCTCAGCGTGTTGATCTTGTCTTGCGGGTCGGTGGGCTGGGCCTTCGCGACGGCGACCATGCCGGGCCGGGTGGCTTCGAGCTGGTCGAGCGCTTCGTAGTCGGCCGCATAGGGCGGCGCCATGAGTGGTGCGCAGCCGGCCGTCAGGAAGGCGCTGGCCAGCACACCGGATGCGATGCCGAAAGCGCGCGAGCGGAAATCGTGCGAACCAAAGATCGCCATGCCGGTGGCCTCCTCTGCGTGATGCCTGCTCCCCGGCGCGACGGTAGCACGCATCCCGTCGCGCGCGAAGGCACGCGGGGGTGCGAGCTGGGGCTCGGACTCAGACCGGCTCGAGCACGTGAATCAGCTTGGCCGCCGTCAGCTCCTTCGTCCGCGCGCTGTGCGCCACCATGTGCGGCGCCACGGCGTGCGCCTGCAGGTGGGCCAGCGACTCCCACTTCTCGACCACGACGAAGGTGTCGGGCCCGAAGCTGGCCTTCGACGGCGGAACGCCTTGCGCATCGACCGTGGCGGCGAATTCGATGCAGCCTGCTTCGGCGAGCACGGCCGGGCGGTTGGCGGCGAAGGCTTCGAGCAGTGCGGCGCGTTGGCCCGGCTTGGCGGTGATGACGGCAAGGACGTGGATCATTGAAAAAGTCTCCGGTGCAGGTAGGTGGACAGACAGGCAAACAAACAGACAGATGGATGAATGGATGCGGCTGTCGAATCTAAGAGATCGGGCGCTTGCGCGCGGGTCCGGTCGGCGACAACCGCAGCGCCGCCCCTTCGATTCGCGACGCGCCCCTATCATCGCCCGCATGTTCTTCCCGCTCCCGCGCAAGGCCACCGCACCCTTCTGCCCTTCCGAGGTCAAGGGCAGCGTGGCGGTGCCGCAGGAGCTGCCCTTCTTCAGGAAGCTGATGCGCTACGCGGGCCCGGGGCTGCTGGTGTCGGTCGGCTACATGGACCCGGGCAACTGGGCCACCGACATCGAGGCCGGCTCGAAGTTCGGCTACGGCCTGCTCTTCGTGGTGCTGCTCGCAAGCCTCGCGGCCATGCTGCTGCAGACGCTGTGCGTGCGGCTCGGGCTGGTCACGCAGAAAGACCTGGCGCGCGCCTGCCGCACGCACTACTCGCCGCGCGTCAACCGCCTGCTGTGGCTCGGTGCCGAGCTGGCCATCGTGGCCTGCGACCTCGCCGAAGTGCTGGGCAGTGCACTGGCCTTGCACCTGCTGTTCGGCGTGTCGATCCCGGTCGGCATCGCCATCACGGCCTTCGACACCTTGCTGGTGCTGGGCCTGCAGGGCGCGGGCTTTCGGCGCGTGGAAGCCATCGTGCTCGGGCTGGTGGGCACCATCGCGGGCTGCTTCATCGTCGAGCTGGCGATGGCGCCGCCCAACTGGTTCGGCGTGGCGATGGGCTTCGGCCCCAGCCTGGAGCGGCTGCAGCAGCCGGGCGCGCTGTATCTGGCCATCGGCATCGTCGGCGCGACGGTGATGCCGCACAACCTGTACCTGCATTCGTCCATCGTGCAGACGCGCTTGATCGCCGACACCGACGCGGCCCGGCGCGAGGCGGTGCGCTTCTGCACGCTCGACGCGGTGGTGTCGCTGTCGCTCGCGCTGCTGGTCAACGCGGCGATCATGGTGCTGGCGGCCAGCGCCTTCCATGCCACGGGCCACCGCGAAGTGACGGAGATCGACGATGCCTACCGGCTCATCGAGCCCATCGTCGGCAGCGCGCTCGCGGCCACGCTGTTCGGCATTGCGCTGCTGGCCTCGGGGCAAAGCTCGACCTTCACCGGCACCATCGCGGGCCAGATCATCATGGAAGGTTTTCTCGACCTGAAGATCCCGTGCTGGCAACGAAGGCTGATCACGCGGGGGCTCGCGCTGGGGCCGGCTTTTCTGGGCGTGTGGTGGTTCGGCGATGGTGGCGTGGGCAAGATGCTGGTGCTCAGCCAGGTGGTGCTGAGCTTTCAGTTGCCGTTTGCGATGTGGCCGCTGATCCGCTTCACCAGCAATCGCCAGATGATGGGCGGCTTTGCCAATGGGCCGGTGCTCAAGGGGCTGGCGTGGCTGCTGTTCGGCGCGATCAGCGCGGCCAATGTGTGGCTGGTGGCGTCGGTGCTTGCCGGCGGCATGTAGGCGAAGCACGACCCCCGGTCAACCGCCGTAGGCACAGTTACCTGGCAGACACACACGCGCCCCGCAACTGCCCTGCCCAGGCCATAGGATCGGGGCTTCCGCACTACCCGCGATCCCGCCATGTTCATCGTCACCCTCACCTACATCCGCCCGCTCGAAGAACTCGACGCGCTGATGGACGCGCACCTCACCTGGCTCAAGAAGCACTACGCGAGCGGCCTGTTCGTGGCCTCGGGTCGGCAGGTGCCGCGCAAGGGCGGCGTGATCCTTGCGCGTTCGGGCGACCGGGATGGCCTCGACGCCGTGCTGGCACGCGATCCGTTCGTGCAGAACGGCGTGGCGCGCACCGACGTGATCGAGTTCATTCCCAGCATGACCGCCCTGAACGCCGAGGTGCTCAAGACGTTCTGAAGCTGAAGCGCGCCCCGGCTCAACCCGCCGGGATTTCCTCGCGCCCGCCCGGATGCCGCGCAAAGCGCGCGGCATCGTGCGCATGCACCGGCGCCGAATCGTCCCAGGGCCAGCCGCCGAACTGGGTGCGGCGGTAGTCGGCCATGGTCTGGCTGATCTCGGCCTGCGTGTTCATCACGAAGGGGCCGTACTGCGCCACCGGCTCGGCGATCGGGCGGCCCTGCAGCACCAGGAACTCGCTCGCTTCGTCGTTGCCGTTGACAAGCTCCACGTCTGCATTCGCACGCAGCTCGATGGCGGCGGGGCCTTCGACGCGCTGGCCGGCGATGAGCGCCGCGGCGCCCTTGAAGAAATACAGCATGCGCCGCGTGCCCTCGCCCGTGGCGGCGGGCAGCGTCCATTGGGCGCCGGGCGTCATCTTGATGGTCCAGATCGCCACGTCGGCATCGGCCTGCGAAGCCCACGAGTCGGGCGGCGGTGCGAGTGGCTGGATCGGCTCCTGGCCGGCCACGCCGTCGTCGAGCTTGCCGGCGATCACCGCGACGTCGGTGCGGCCGCCCTTCGCGTCGTCGGACGCAAAGCGCGGGATCGCGTCCGACCAGAACATCGTGAAGTGCGGCTCGGCCATCTTGTTCTTGGCCGGCAGATTCAGCCAGATCTGGAACAGCTCCAGCGGATTCGGCGCGCCCGCGTCCAGCAGCGGGAACATCTCCGAATGCACGATGCCCTTGCCGGCCGTGAGCCACTGCACGTCGCCGCCGCCGAAGCGCGCGGTGGCGCCCAGCGAGTCGGAGTGATCGACCAGGCCCTTGCGCACGATGGTCACCGTCTCGAAGCCGCGGTGCGGGTGCGAGGGAAAGCCCGGCACCGTGTCGCCGTGGTACATGCTCCAGCCGTCCTTGCGGCTGAAGTCCTGGCCGATCTGGCGCCCGGCCAGCGAGGCCTGCGGGCCCATCTGCCCGTTGGCCTTCGGGTACGCGTCGTCGTGATAGACGCAGAACAGGAACGGGTCGATCGTCTGCCACGGAAAACCGAGGGGGGCGATTTTGACGATGGGGCTCTTGTTGTTGTCGGACATGCTGCTATTCCTTTCCAGGTGGGGCGCGGCCGATGATGCCGTGCCAGTGGAGGGAATATCGGGGCGGCGCCGCCTTCCGGTAGGCACCGCCCGTGCAACAGTGAAGAGCGCGTATGGAACGATGGGCATCGTCCGGGTCTTCAGCCGCGTGGCGTTGTTTACGGGTTCTGGTGGGTCACGACGGCGTTCGGGTCCATGTACATCAGCTCCCACAGATGGCCGTCGATGTCCTGGAAGCCGTGGCCGTACATGAAGCCGTAGTCCTGCGGCTCGCGCGGCACCGTGCCGCCGGCGGCCACCGCCTTGGCGACCATCGCATCGACCTCGGCGCGGCTCTCGCACGACAGGCACAGCAGCACTTCGGTGCTCTTGCTGGTGTCGGTCAGGCTCTTGGTCGTGAAGGTCTTGAAGAAGTCCTCGACCAGCAGCATCGCGTGGATGCTGCCCTCCTGGATGACCATGCACGCGGCGTTGGCGTCGGTGAATTGCGCGTTGAAGGTGTAGCCCAGCGCGGCAAAGAAAGCCTTGGTCTTTTCGAGGTTCTTGACGGGAAGGTTCACGAAGATCTGCTTGTTGGCCATGAGGTTTTCCTGGTTCGGTTGAAGGTGAAATCGGCGTCTTCGCAAGGTCTTGTGTACGCCGTCCACAAAAGATATCAAAGAAAATGGACGGTGTCCACATGATTTTTGAATTGCTTGCGCGGGCCAGGGTGCAGGGGAAAAAGACGGGGCATCATGGCCACCATGGAAATCGAGTTCAAGTTCTGTATTCCCGCCGGCCGCCTGAAGGCCGTCGAGGCCGCCCTGCGGCGCGGCACCGTGGTCCGCACCCGCCTGCAGGCCCGTTATTTCGACACCGCCGACCAGCAGCTTGCCGCGCACGGCATGGTGCTGCGGCTGCGCAAGGAGGGGCGGCGCTGGGTGCAGACCGTCAAGGCCACAGGCGACAACGCACTGCACCGGCTGGAGCACAACGTCGACCTGGGCGCGAGCAGCGCAACGCCCGACATCGACCCGCAGCGCCACCAAGGCACGCCCGTCGGCGACCGGCTCACCCGACTGCTGGCCGATGGCGGCGCACCGCTGGTCGAGCGGCAATCGACCGACATCGTGCGGCTCACGCGTGACGTGCGCGTCACCGGGCCCGGCGGCGCGGTCGTGGAGATGGCGCTCGACGTCGGCAAGGTCGTCGCCCATGCAGGCACGCCCGAGCAGCGCGAATCCCCCGTGTGCGAACTGGAGCTGGAACTCAAGCGCGGCGACGTGCAGGGGCTGGTGTCGCTCGCACGCCGCTGGTCGCAGCAGCATGGGCTGTGGTTCAGCACCGTCTCGAAGGCCGAGCGCGGTGCGCGCCTGCTGGCCGCGCAGGACATCGTGCCTGCCGTGAAGGCCGAGGCGCCCCGCTTCGCCGCGCAGCACCCCGACGGCCGCGCGATCCAGCAGGCCGTGGTCGCGTCCTGCCTCGCGCAGATGCTGCCCAATGCCAGCGAGATCGCGGCCGGCAGCACCGACGAAGAACAGATCCATCAACTGCGCATCGGCATCCGGCGCCTGCGCACCGCGCTGCGCGAACTGGCGGGGCTCGATGCGGCCCCGGGCCTGTTCGATGCCAGCGGATGGGAGCCGCCGCTGGTCGACGCCTTCCGCGCGCTCGGTGCCCTGCGCGACCGCGAGCAGGTCGTGAAGTTGGCGCAGCCGCAATTGCGCGATGCGGGCGCGCCGGACTTCGATCCGCTGGCGGGCGATGACGCGGCCGCTTCTGCGCCGTCGTCCGGCGATCTGGTGCGCGCGCCGGCGTTCCAGGGCGTGCTGGTTTCGCTGATTGGATTCACTGCCGCGGGACCGGCGGAAGCCGCATCGGTGAGCGGCACTCAAGAAGCGGTCGAGACCCCGTCAGCCCCCACCCCGATGAGCGCCGACGCCGCCCGTCGCCTGCTGCGCAAGCGCCTGCAGCATCTGCACAAACAGGCTGTGCGCAACGGCGCCCGCTTCGAGTCGCTGGACACCGAAAGCCAGCACCGCGTGCGCAAGCGGCTCAAGCGCCTGCGCTACCTCGCCGAATTCGTCGCGCCGCTGTTCGAGGCGCAAGACAAGGGGCGCGACAAGAATGCCGCCGAGCGCTACTTGAAAGCGCTGCGCCCCGCGCAGGACGCGCTGGGCGAATTCAACGACGAAGCCGTGGCGCTCGTGCTCTACCGCGAAGCCACGCAGCGCGATGCGCGAGCGTGGTTCGCCGTGGGCTGGTTCAGCGCGCGCCATGCGGCCGGCGCGAAGGCCTGTCGCAAGGCCCTGGAGAAGATCGAAGGCGCGCCGCGGTTCTGGAAGGAGAACTGAACCGAGCAGGCGCCGGGTCGAAGAAGAAGCCTTCGACCGCCTCATCGATCAGTGATGGTGCCCGTGCGCCCCATGCACATGCTTGTGCTCGATTTCCACTGGCAGCGCCGCGCGCACGTCCGTCACCTGCAGGCTGAAGCGCAGCGCCTTGCCGGCCCAGGGATGGTTGCCGTCGAGCAGCACGACCGGGCCCTTGATCTTCACCACGGTGAACACATGCTCGGTGCCGTCGTCGAGCCGACCCTGCAGTTGTCCGCCAACCTTCACGCCCGGCGGAAAGTCGGCCTTGGGGATGCTGCGCGCCAGCGCCTCGTCGCGCTGGCCGAAGGCATCTTCGGGCGCGAGGTCCAGCGTGGTCTGGAAGCCCTTTTCCTTGCCATCGAGCGCTTCCTCGATCTTGGGCAGCGTGTTCTCGTACCCGCCATGCAGGTAAGCCATCGGCTCGGGGCTGGCTTCGATGAGCTTGCCCTGTGCATCCGAGACTTTGTACTTGATGGTGACGACGGTGTCTTTTTCGATTTTCATGGGGTCGCATTTTCAGTGGAAACGAAAAAGCGCTGGCGGCTAGGCTTTCCCCGGTGGCGCGGGCTCCAGCAGCACGTCCATCTGGCCCAGCTTGCCGATCACGGTGTCGATGAAGGTCGAGACCGCCAGCGGCAGGTGCTTGCGGCTCGGGTAGACCACGCTCAGGCCCCGGCCGGTGTACCGGTACTGCGGCAGCACCGGCACCAGCCGGCCTTCCTTCTCGTCGCGCGTGGCCATCGACGGCGGAAGCTGCGTGATGCCCAGCCCGGCCAGCGCCGCCTTGCGCAGCGCCTGCGCGGTGTTGCCGGTGAAGCGGCCTGTGACCTGCACTTCTTCTTCCTCCCCATCGGGGCCGGCCAGCCGCCAAGTGGTGTGGCCGGTGGGGTGCGGCGGGGTCACGCAGTCGTGGTTCGCCAGCTCCTGCAGGCTGGCGGGCTGGCCGCGCCGCGCGATGTAGGCGGGGCTTGCCAGCAAGCCGCCGCTGCGCGTGGCCAGCCGCCGGCCGATGTAGCCTGAATCGCGCAGCACGCCGCCACGGAACGCCACGTCGATCCGCTCGGCGATCAGGTCGGCGGGGGCGTCGCTGAGCACGAAGTCGAGCTTGACCAGCGGATGGGCCGCGAGGAAATCCGCGACCCATTCCATCGGGAAGAAATCGAAGAAATCCGCCGGCGCGGCCACCCGCACCAGCCCGCTCGGCGCCTGCCCGCCCGCTGCCAGCTCCTGCCCCGCCGCCGCCAGCCCGTCGACCGCCGCCGCGCAGCGGTCATGAAATTCCTGCCCCGCGCTCGTCAGCGTCAGCTTGCGTGTCGAGCGCTGCATCAGCCGGGTGCCCAGTTGCGCTTCGAGCTGCTGGATGCGCCGGCTGACGGTGTTCGGCGGCAGGCCCAGCCGCCGCGCGGCCTCGGCAAAGCTGCCGTGGCGCACCACCTGCACAAACATGGCGATGTCGTTGAGGTCGAGCATGGCGGGCTGATTCCTTCGAATTCTGGACGAGTGCAATCCGACTCTACCGTCTAGTCGATCAACGGGTGCGTGCCTAACCTTCTGCCCATGACTTCCCAACACCCCACTTCCCCCACCCAGCGTCGCATCGTCTGGGGCGTTCGCATCCTTCTGGCGCTGGCTTTCGGCGCGGCCGGCGCATCCAAGCTGGCCGGCGTGCCGCAGATGGTCCAGGTCTTCGACGCCATCGGCTTCGGCCAGTGGTTCCGCTATGTGACCGGTCTGGTCGAAGTCGGCGGCGCCGTGCTGCTGCTCGTGCCGGCGACCGGTTTTCTCGGCGGCCTGCTGCTGGCCGCGACGATGGTCTGCGGCGTGGCCACGCACCTGGTGCTGATCGGCGGCAACCCCGCGCCGGCGGCGGTGCTGGCGCTGCTGTCGGGCTTCGTCGCCTGGCGCCTTCGTCCCGTGTCCCGGCTGGCCGTCACGGCGGCCTGAGCTCTTTTCTTCATTCAATTTTCTGGAGTACCCCATGACCCAACAACAACCCCGCATCGGCATCATCCTCGGCTCGACCCGCGAAGGCCGCTTCGGCGAAAAGCCCGCGCAGTGGATCCACGAGATCGCGAAACAACGCACCGACCTCGCCTTCGAACTGGTCGACCTGCGCGACCATCCGCTGCCCTTCTTCAACGAAGCCGGCGCGCCCGCCTGGGGCCCGGTGAAGAACGAGGCCGCGCAGCGCTGGCAGGCCAAGCTGGCCACCTTCGACGGCTTGGTCGTCGTCACGCCCGAATACAACCACGGCCCCAGCGCGGTGCTGAAGAACGCGATCGACTGGGCCTACAAGGAGTTCACCCGCAAGCCGATCGGCTTCGTGGGCTACGGCGGCGTGGGTGCGGCGCGCGCCATCGAGCAACTGCGCCTGATCGCCGTCGAGATGCAGATGGCGCCGGTGCGCAATGCCGTGCACATCGGCATGGTCGAGTTCCTGGGCATCTGGCAGCAGGGCAAGACCTTCGAAGACTTCCCGCACCTGGCGCAGGCCGCCAAGGGCATGCTGGACGACATCGCGTGGTGGGCCACGGCGCTGAAGACCGCGAGGGACGCCGCATGACCACCGCAACTGCAACTGCAACCGCAATCGGCACTGCAACCGACACCGAAGCCCGCGCCATCGTCTACCGCACGCGCGGCTCGAAGCACGGGGCGATCACACGGCTCGTGAGCCCGGGCGACCTGGGCGAATTCCTCAAGCCCTTCGTGTTCCTCGACCTGTTCGGCTTCAACACCGAAGGCGGCCACAAGGGCTTCGGCCTGCATCCGCATTCGGGCATTGCCACGCTGACCTGGCTGATCGAGGGCGACACGCTCTACGAAGATACGACCGGCGAACAAGGCGTGCTGCTGGGCGGCGGCGTCGAGTGGATGCGCGCGGGCAACGGCGCGTGGCACACCGGCGCGCCTGCGCCGGGCGTCAAGCGCGTGCAGGGCTTCCAGCTCTGGGTGGCGCTGCCGGCCTCGGAAGAAAACGCGCCGGCCCAGAGCATCTACCTTGCGCCCTCGCAGGTGCCGCAGGAAGGCCCGGCGCGCGTGCTGCTCGGGCGCTACGGCGCGGCGCAAAGCGCCATTCCGGCCCCGTCCCCGATGAACTACCTGGCCGTGCAACTGAAGGACGGCGAGCGCTGGCGCTACACGCCGCCCGCCGGCCACACGGTGGGCTGGGTCGCGGTCAACGAAGGCCGGCTCGGCGCGGGCTACAGTGCCGCGGGTCCGGTCGATGCCGGCGAGCTGGCGGTGTTCGAGGAATCCGACGCGGCCCTGGACTTCGTGGCGCATGGCGACACCTCCTTCGTGCTGGGTTCGGCGGTGAAGCATCCGCACGAGCTGGTGATGGGCCACTACTCGGTGCACACGAGCCGGGCGACGCTGGACCAGGGCGAGGCCGAGATCCGGCGCATCGGCGCGAAGCTGCGGCAGGAAGGCCGGCTGGGCTGACCGACCGGCCTGCCGGCTCGCGCGACTGACCGCGCGCAAACCAGCGTGCGCCCGGCGGGCGGCTGCGCCAGAATCGTTCGCTTCTTTCTTCGAACGACTCTTTCGCAGCCCCACCCGCCATGAACATCGTCGACTCCTTCGCCGCCCACGCCACCCGCTTCGTCGACATCCGGCGCGACATCCACGCGCATCCCGAACTCGGTTTCGAGGAACACCGCACCTCCGAAAAAGTCGCGAGCCTGCTCGCCGAATGGGGCATCGAGGTGCACCGCGGCATCGCCGGCACGGGGCTCGTAGGCGTGCTGCGCAAGGGCACGGGCAGCCGCACCATCGGCCTGCGCGCCGACATGGACGCGCTGCCGCTGCACGAGGCCAACGAGTTCGCCCACAAGTCCACCCACGCCGGCCGCATGCACGCCTGCGGGCACGACGGCCACACGACGATGCTGCTGGCCGCCGCATGGCATCTGTCGCAGCAGGGGCCTGACGATTTCGACGGTACCGTGCACTTCATCTTTCAACCCGCCGAAGAGATGGGCAAGGCAGGCGCCAAGAAGATGATCCAGGACGGCCTGTTCGAGCGCTTTCCCTGCGACGCGGTGTTTGCGCTGCACAACTTCCCGGTTGGCGACGTCGGCCGCTTCGCGCTCAACGAAGGCGCGCTGATGGCGTCGAGCAACACCTACAAGATCACCGTGCGCGGTCGTGGCACGCACGCCTCGATGCCGCACACCGGCATCGACCCGGTGGCAGCGGTGGTCACGCTGGCGCAGCAGTTGCAGACCATCGTGCCGCGCACCATTCCGAGCACCGAGCGCGCACTGCTCGCGGTCACGCAACTGCAGGGCTCCGACGCGCCCAACGTGATTCCCGACGTGGCCACGGTGGGAGGCACGATCCGCACCTTTTCCATCGACGCCATCGACAAGATCGAGGCCCGCCTGCGCGAAGTGGCCGCGGGCGTGGCGGCGGCGCATGGCTGCACGGCTGAGGTGTTCTTCAACCGCTCGTCACCACCGGTGGTCAACCACGTGGCGGAGGCGCGCTTTGCCGCCGGCGTGATGCGCGAGGTGGTGGGCGAGGACATGGTCACCGACGATTTCCCCGCCGTGATGGGCGCCGAAGACTTCGCCCACATGCTGCTCGCGCGGCCCGGTTGCTATGCCTTCCTGGGCAATGGCGACGGCGACCACCGGCTCGGCGGCCACGGGCCCGGCCCTTGCATCATCCACAACACCTCGTTCGACTTCAACGACGAGATCATCCCGATCGGTGCCAGCTACTTCGTGAAGCTGGCGCAGCGCTGGCTGCAGACGGGCACCTGAGTTTTTTCCACGTTGACGATGATGATGAAAGCGGCCCTTCCGATGTCTTCCCACCTGCGCACCCGACGCTCTTTGGCCGCGCTCGCGGCCGCCACCGCCTGCATGGCGTTCGGCGCCTTCGCACCGGCCCATGCGCAACAACAGCGCGTGCTGCACATCGTCGTGCCCTTCGGCACGGGCGCTGTGCAGGACACGGTGGCGCGCGCCTTCAACAACGAACTGGGCGTGGCGCTCGGCGCCAGCGCCATCGTCGAGAACCGCGCGGGCGCGGGCGGCACCGTGGGCGCGGCCCTCGTGGCGCGCGCGCCGGGCGACGGCAACACGCTGATCCTTGCGGCCGCGAGCCACAACATCGCGGGCTTTCTCTACAACAAGCTCAGCTACGACCCGCTGAAGGACTTCGTGGGCGTGGCCAACGTCGGCAACGCGGGCTACGTGCTGGCGGTGACGAGCGGGCTCAACGTGTCGAACACGGCGGACTTCATCAAGGAGGTCAAGGCCCACCCCGGCAAGTACAACTACGCATCGGCCGGCAACGGCAGCGCCACGCACCTGGCGATGGCGTCGTTCCTTGCCAAGGCGGGGCTGCAGATGACGCACATCCCGACCAAGTCGACCGGCGAGGCCGTCAACGAGGTGCTCGCGGGCCGCGTGCAGGCCGTGATCTCGTCGAGCATCGGCGTGATCGGCTTCCAGGACGATGCGCGCGTGAAGCTGCTGGCCTCCACCGGCCAGTCGCGCAGCCCCTTCCTGCCGAAGCTGCCGACCGTGGCCGAAAGCGGCCTGCCGGGCTATGCCTTCGATTCGTGGATCGGCCTGCTCGCGCCGGCCGGCACGCCCAAGGCCGAAGTCGAGCGCATCAACATCGCGGCCAACAAGGTGCTGGCCGACCCCGCGATCCAGGAGCGCTTCAAGCGCCTGGGCGTGGAGCCGCGCAGCCAGAGCCCGGAAGAATTCCAGAAGCTGCTGCGCACGGACTGGGACGCGATGGGCGCGGTCGTCAAGGCGTCAGGCGCGAAGATCGACTGACAAGGTGTAACGGTTCACGCGCCATGTAGGACGCCGGTCAATTGACAACGCGCCGGCCTCGGCCATGCTCCCTGGTGGATTCCGATGCACCCGGCATCGGACGAAAAGGGAATTTTTCATGGACTCGACCACACCGCTCGACCCCGCACCGGGGCAGCAAGTGAGCAAGTCGCCCAAGGCACTGTGGGCCGTGATCGGCGTGCTGGCAGCAGCCGTGGTGGCGCTCGCCGGCGTGCTGATGCACAAACAGGGCGGCGACACCGGCGCCAGCGCGCCGCCGCCCGCGGTGCTTGCCGCCGCATCGCCCCGGGCGCCGGACGACTTCAAGCCGGAGGCCATGCCCGCGGCGCCCGTTGCGCCGCCCACGGGCGCAGGCGCGGCACCGCCGGCCATGGCTGCGGCACCGATGCCGGCACCCGCCAGGGCGCCGGAGCCGGCCCCTATGCAAGCGATTCAGCCCGGCCCGGCGCCTGGCGCGAATGCGCCGATGGTTGCAGCCCGGCCGGCGCCACCGCCTTGCGCGGTCTGCGGCCAGGTCGAATCGGTACGGCCGGTGCAACGTGCGCAGCCCACCACCGGCGTCGGCGCGGTGGCCGGCGGCGTGGTGGGCGGGCTGGTCGGCAACCAGTTCGGCCACGGCGGCGGACGCGCTGCGGTCACTGTGCTCGGCGCGGTCGGCGGTGGCTTCGCTGGCAATGCCATCGAAAAGCACGTGCGCACGGTGACGGTCTACGAGGTTGGCGTGCGCATGCAGAACGGCACGCTGCGCACGGTCGAGACCAAGAGCGCGCCGCCCATCGGCAAGCCGGTCATCCTCAAGGGCAATCAGTTGCGCCCGGCAGACGGCCGCAATTGAACATGAGGGAGATGCAATCGATGACGGAGTTGCCCGACGACATTCACGAAGAGATCAAGCGGCTGTGCGCGCAGGGCGACGCGCAGGCAGAGGCCGGGCAGTTCGCCGAGGCCTTCCCGCTGTACTGGGCGGCCTTCGACCTGCTGCCCGAACCGAAGACCGACTGGGAGGCCGGCACCTGGACATTGGCCGCCATCGGCGACGCTAATTTCCTGTCCGGTGACTTCGAGGCTGGCCGCGACAACCTCTCGAACGCCATGCATTTCCCGGATGCCATCGGCAACCCCTTCCTGCACCTTCGGCTGGGCCAGTGCCAGTTCGAACTGGGCAACCTGGACCGCGCGGCAGATGAGTTGATGCGCGCCTACATGGGCGGTGGCCCCGAACTGCTGGCCGACGAAGACCCGAAGTACCTGCAGTTTCTTTCGACCCGCGCCGAAGGCATCGAGCTGCCGGGAAAGCCTGCGAAGCGCTGGCAGTTCTGGAAGAAGTGAAACAGGCGCGCGGCGAGGGGCTCGCCCGCGCCCGCCTTTAGCCCCGGTATCACACAAACCATGCGCCCGGAAGCGCGCTTGCCCTACGGATATCTGTTGGATATATTATTAATATATTTAGATCGCGGTGTTTTCCCGCCGCACATTCCACAGGAGCGACACCGTGAGCAATCCCCGCTGGCAAGGCATCTTCCCCGCCATCACCACCAAGTTCCACGCCGACGAAAGCATCGATGCCGAGGGCACGGCCCGTCACATCGACTTCCAGATCCGCAACGGCATCCACGGCCTCGTCACCTGCGGTTCGCTCGGCGAAGCCAGCACGCTGACGCTGGAAGAAAAGCTGCAGGTCGCGAAGATCGCGCTGGACGCTGCTGACGGCCGCATCCCGGTGCTGGCCAACGTGTCGGAGACCAGCACCCGCGAGGCGCTGCGCTATGTCGATGGCGCCAACAAGCTCGGCGTGGCCGGCTTCATGGTGATGCCCTCGGTGATCTACGTGGCCGATGCGCGCGAAGCCATGCTGAACGTGCGCACCATCGCCAACGCCGCGCAGAAGCCCATCATGGTCTACAACAACCCGGTGGCTTACCGCGTCGATCTCAAGCCTGAGCACATGGTCGAGCTGGCCGACTGCGAATGGATCGCGGCCATCAAGGAGAGCACCGACAACATCCGCCGCATCACTGACCTGCGCAACACCGTGGGCGACCGCTACCAGCTCTTCCTGGGCGTGGACGACCTCGCCTACGAAGGCCTGGCGCTGGGTTGCGATGGCCTGCTGGCCGGCGTCGGTTGTGCCTTCCCGCGCGAGACCGTGGCGCTGTACGACCTGATGAAAGCCGGCAAGTTTGCAGAAGCGCTCAAGCTCTACCAGTGGATGACGCCGATGCTGCACCTGGACGTGTCGACCAAGCTCGTGCAGAACTTGAAGCTCATCGACCTGCTGGTGGGCGTGGGCTCCGAGCACATGCGCCGTCCGCGCCTGCCGCTGATCGGCGAGGAGCGCGCCTTCATCGAAGGCGTCGTCAAGAAGGCGCTGGCTACGCGTCCTGCCCAGTACCAGTCCGTCGCGTAATCGCATAAAACGAACCTCCTTTTCATCGTCCCCAACCTAGGAAGAAGCATGAAGACAAAAGCACACATGGTTCCGTTTCTAAGCCTCGTGGCCCTCGCCGTTGCAGGCCAGGCGTATGCGCAGGAGCAGGTGGTCAAGATCGGTCACAGCGGTCCGCTGTCGGGCCCCAACGCTTTCGCGGGCAAGGACAATGAAAACGGCGTGCGCCTGGCCGTCGAGGAACTCAACGCCAAGAAGATCAGCGTCGGCGGCAAGACGCTGAAGTTCGAGCTGGTCTCCGAAGACGACCAGTGCGACGCCAAGACCGGCGTGAGCGTGGCGCAGAAATTCGTGGACGACGGCGTGAAGTACGTCATGGGCCCGTACTGCTCGGGCGTGGCCATTCCGGCCTCGCGCCTGTACAGCGACGGCGGCGTGCTGCTGTCGACCGTGGGCACCAACCCCAAGGTTACGCAGGGCGGCTACAAGAACCTGTACCGCATCATCGCCAGCGACAACCAGATCGGCGGCGCCATGGCCATCTATGCGGCCAAGGTGCTCAAGGTCAAGAAGGTCGGCGTGATCGACGACCGCACCGCCTTCGGCCAGGGCCTGGCGGAAGAGTTCACCAAGGAAGCGAAGACGCAGGGCCTGACGGTCGTCGGGCAGGAGTTCACCACCGACAAGGCGGTCGACTTCACCGCCATCCTGACCAACATGAAGGCCAAGGCGCCCGAGGCCATCTTCTTCGGTGGCTACGCGCCGCAGGCCGCACCGATGGCACGCCAGATGAAGCAGCTCGCGGTGCCCGGCAAGCTGCTGGGCGGCGACACCGTCTGCAGCCCCGCCACCGGCAAGCTCGGTGGCGATGCGGTCAACGACCTGGTGTTCTGCGCGCAGGGCGGCTCCATCCTCGAGAAGGCGCAAAGCGGCCCGGCCTTCAAGGCCAAGTTCAAGCAGCGCTTCAACGTCGATGCCGACGCCTACGCGGCTTCGTACTACGACCAGGTCATGTTCATCGGCCAGTCGATGCAGAAGGCCAATTCGATCGACCCCGACAAGGTCGGCGCTGAGCTCTACAAGACCACCTACAAGGGCGTGGCCGCGACCTACGCCTATGACGACAAGGGCAACATGAAGCAGGCGCCGATCACGGTGTTCACCTTCAAGAACGCAGCGCCCGTTCCCCTCGCCAGCTACTGAGCCCGAAGACAACATGCACCGCATCCAGATCATCGACTCGCACACCGGCGGTGAGCCCACGCGCCTGGTCATCGGCGGCTTTCCCGATCTGGGTGGCGGCAGCATGGCCGAGCGCCGTGCGCTGCTGGCCGACCGGCACGACAAGTGGCGCGCGGCCGCCGTGCTGGAGCCGCGCGGCAGTGACGTGGTGGTGGGTGCACTGTTGTGCGAGCCCGTGTCGAAGGATGCGGCCGCCGGTGTCATCTTCTTCAACAACGCCGGCTACCTCGGCATGTGCGGCCACGGCACCATCGGGCTGGTCGCGAGTCTTGCGCACATGGGGCGCATTGGCGTCGGCGAACACAAGATCGAAACGCCCGTGGGCACGGTCACGACCACGCTGCATGCCGACGGCTCGGTGAGCGTGCGCAACGTGCCGGCCTACCGGCACCTGCACCAGGTGGCGGTCGAGCTGCCCGGCCATGGCACCGTGCGCGGCGACGTGGCCTGGGGCGGCAACTGGTTCTTCCTGGTGAGCGAACACGGCCAGCGCGTGGCGAGCGACAACCTCGCCGCGCTGACCGACTACACCGCGGCATTGCGCCGCGCACTGGCCGCTCAGGGCATCACCGGTGCGGATGGCGCGGAGATCGACCACATCGAACTCTTCGCCAGCGATGAAGGCGAAGGCGCGGACAGCCGCAACTTCGTGCTGTGCCCCGGCAACGCCTACGACCGCTCGCCCTGCGGCACCGGCACCAGCGCCAAGATCGCCTGCCTCGCGGCCGACGGCAAGCTCGCGCCGGGGGCCGTCTGGAAGCAGGCCAGCGTGATCGGCAGCGTGTTCGAGGCCAGCTACGCGATGGATGGCGACAAGGTCATTCCCACGTTGCGCGGCCGCGCGCACATCAGCGCCGAAGCCACGCTGCTGATCGACGACGAAGACCCGTTCGGCTGGGGCATACGGCTCTAGTGCCGGGCGGCATGGACGCGGATGTCATCGTCATCGGCGCCGGCATCGTCGGTGCCGCGTGTGCCCATGCGCTGGCGCAGGCCGGCCGTCGCGTGCTGGTGCTCGATGCCCGCATCGGCGGCGCCACGGGCGCTGGCATGGGCCACCTCGTGGTGATGGACGACAACCCGGCCGAACTCGCGCTGAGCCGCGATTCGATCGCACGCTGGCGCGCGCTTGCGCCGCGCATGCGCGAAGACTGCGCATACAGCCCCTGCGGCACGCTCTGGATCGCCGCGAACGAAGAAGAGATGGCCGAGGCCGAGCGCAAGCAGCAACGGCTGCGCGCGCATGGCATCGACAGCCGCCTGCTTGACGCGGCCGCATTGGCGCAGGCCGAGCCCGCGTTGCGCCGGGGCCTGTCGGGCGCGCTCGAAGTGCCGGGCGACGGCATCCTCTATGCGCCGAACGCGGCGCGCTGGCTCATCGACGAAGGCGGCGATGCGATCCGCATCGAGCAGGCGAAGGTCGAGGCCATCGAAGACGACGGCACGCTGCGGATGGCCGATGGCAGCCGCCGCACCGCGCCGCAGATCGTGCTGGCCAACGGCATCCATGCGACGACGCTGTGTCCCGAGCTGCCGATACGCCCGAAGAAGGGCCACCTGCTGATCACCGACCGCTATCCGGGCACCGTGCATCACCAGCTTGTCGAACTCGGCTACGTGACCAGCGCGCACCACAGCGATGGTGACTCGGTCGCGTTCAACGTGCAGCCGCGCCCCACGGGGCAACTGCTGGTCGGCTCATCGCGCCAGTTCGACACGACGGACCCGACGGTCGAAACGCCGATGCTCGCGCGCATGCTCCAACGCACGCTCGATTACCTGCCGGGGCTCGCTCATCTGAATGCCGTGCGTTCGTGGACCGGCATGCGCGCCGCGACGCCCGATGGCCTGCCACTGCTGGGCAAGCACCCGTGGCGCGACAGGCTCTGGCTGGCGGTCGGACACGAGGGCCTCGGCGTGACCACCGCGCCGGGTAGCGCGCACCTGCTCGCTGCCCTGATGACCGGCGCCGTTCCTGACTTCGACGCCGTGCCCTACGCGCCGCGCGGCTTGCTGGAGACGGCATGAGCGATCACACCTTGCTGCACATCGACGGCCACCTCGTGCGCGTGAAGACCGGCAGTTCGGTCGCGGCCGCGCTGTGCATCGCGGGCGGCATGGGCGTGGCGCGCACTTCGGTCAGCGGCCAGCCGCGCGCGCCCTTCTGCGGCATGGGCGTGTGCCAGGAATGCCGGGTGCTGGTCGATGGCCGGCGCAGGCTCGCCTGCCAGACCGTCTGCGGCGAAGGCATGCGCGTGGAGACGACCGAATGAGCGGCACGGCACCGGAACATTGCGACCTGCTGATCGTCGGCGCGGGTCCGGCTGGCATGGCTGCGGCTGTGGCGGCGGCGCCCAGTGGCGCGTCGATCGTCGTCATCGACGACAACCCCGCGCCCGGCGGCCAGATCTGGCGCGATGGGCCGGGCGCGAAGCTGCCTCCGGCGGCGCGCAAGTGGCGCGAGGCGCTCGCACGCCACGCCAACATCCGCGTGCGCAGCGGCACGCGCATCGTCGCCGTGCCTGCTGTCAACGAATTGCTGCTCGAAGATGCCGAGCGCGCCACGCGCATGCAGTGGAAGAAGCTGATCCTCTGCACCGGCGCGCGCGAACTGCTGTTGCCCTTCCCCGGCTGGACGCTGCCCGGCGTGACGGGTGCGGGCGGCCTGCAGGCGCTCATCAAGGCAGGCCTGCCGGTCGAGGGCGAGCGCATCGTCATCGCGGGCAGCGGGCCGCTGCTGCTGGCCGCTGCGGCCACGGCGCGCGCGGCGGGAGCGAAGGTGTTGCGCATTGCCGAGCAGGCATCGCTCGCATCGGTCGCGGGCTTTGGCGCGAGTCTGCTGCGCTGGCCGGGCAAGGCGGCGCAGGCGGTGACGCTGGCCGATCCGCAGTACCGCACCTCATCGCGCATCGTCTCGGTTCAAGGCGCAACGCAAGTCGAATCGGTCCGCCTGCGGCAAGGCGATGGTGAGGTCGAGATCGAATGCGATCGCGTGGCCTGCGGCTTCGGCCTCACGCCCAACACGCAGTTGGGCCAGTTGCTCGGTTGCGCACTTACACCTGCAGGCTTCGGCGTTCAGTTCCTCGCGGTCGATGCGCGACAAGCCACCAGCATTCCCGACATCTACGCGGCCGGCGAGTGCACAGGCTTCGGCGGCAGCGAACGCGCACTGGCCCAGGGCACCATCGCTGGCTACGCAGCCGTGGGCAACGAGCCCGCCGCCAAAGCGCACGAGGCCGAACGCGCCCGCTGGAACGCCTTCGCCGCGCGGCTGCATCGCAGCTTTGCATTGACTCCCGACATCCGGCAGATGCCGCAACCCGACACGCTCGTGTGCCGCTGCGAAGACGTGCCCTTGTCCTCTCTCTCGAATTGCAGCGGCTGGACCGATGCCAAGTTGCACCGCCGCTGCGGCATGGGCGCCTGCCAGGGCCGCGTGTGTGGCGACGCCGCGCAGTTCCTCTTCGGATGGACGCCGCCCGTGCCGCGCCCGCCGCTGTCGCCGGTCCGCATCGCCACGCTGGCCGGCCTGGCAGGCCATGAGGAGGCCCGACAATGACGTCGCAGCAGCGGCATCCGCCGCAGAAGAAACCCATGGCCCCCCCGAAGAAGACCGACACCCGCCCACCGCCCAAGCGCCGCGCCGCCGACGTGGCCTACGACGCCATCGAGACCTTGCTGTCGACCATGCAGCTCGAACCCGGCAGCCAGATCGCCGAGGCCGACCTTGCCGACCGCACGGGCCTGGGCCGCACGCCGGTGCGCGAGGCGCTGATGCGCATGGTGTCGATCGGCCTCATCGTGCAGCAGCCGCGCCGTGGCCTGCTGGTGTCGACCATCGACCTGGCCGACCACCTCGACGTGATCCAGACCCGGCGCGTGCTCGAACTGCTGATTGCCGCCTGCTCGGCGCGCCGCGCCACCGCATTGCAGCGCACGGCCATCGTGCGCTGCGCCGAGGCCATGGTCGAGGCCGCAGGCCGTGGCGACCTCAACGACTACATGAAGGCCGACCGCGCGCTCGACCTCGTCAACCACCAGGCCAGCCACAACGACTCGGCGGTGAAGGCGGTGGTGCCGCTCATCGTGCAATGCCGCCGCTTCTGGTACGCCTACCAGCACGAAGGCGAGATCGTCGAAGGCGCCAACGCGCACCTCGAACTGGCGCAGGGCATCGCGACCGGCGACGAGGCGGCGGCCATTGCCGGCGCCAATCGCCTCATGGACTACCTCGAAGTCTTCGCCCGCAAGATCATCGACAAGTAGGTCCAAGGGCTTCACTCGCACCTCGGGGAATTCCGCGTGTTCCCCCGCACCCATGCGGCGCATACTGGCCCGCATGGCCGCCGCACCCCGAGCCCAACCCGAAGATTTCTTCTCCACCCAAGAGTGGCAGGCGCTCACCACGCGCTCGTCATGGAAGGGGCTGTGGCTGGTGGTGCATTGCTGGGGCGTGATCGGCGCCGCGATGCTCGTGGGCATCGTGTGGCCGTGGACCATCGCGCTCATGGTGCCGATCGTCGGCACGCGGCAGTTGGGCCTGTTCATCCTCATGCACGATGCCGCGCACGCGGGCCTGCACCGCAACCGCAAGGTCAACGACTGGGTCGGGTACTGGCTGTGCTCGTCGACGCTGCGCGACTACCGGCCCTACCACCTGCAGCACCACCGCTTCGTGCAGCAGACCGAAGACCCGGACCTCGTGCTGTCGGCGCCCTTTCCGATCACGCGTGAATCGATGTGGCGCAAGGTCGTGCGCGACCTGAGCGGGCAGACCTTCTACAAGCAGCGCTTCGGCCACATCGCCGAAGGCATCCGCAAGCGTGCGCCAGGCGAGTCCGCGCTGAAGGTGTTCGGCCGCGAGATCGCGAAAGACCGGCGCTTTCTCATCGCCAACGGGCTCGGCTTCCTGGCGTTCGCGCTCGCTGGCTATTGGTGGGCCTGGCTGCTGATGTGGCTGCTGCCGATGGCGACATGGCTGCCGCTCGTGAGCCGCGTGCGCAACATCGCCGAGCATGCGCTGGTCGCGCAGAACGAGGCCGATCCGCTGCGCCAGGCGCGCACCACGCACGCCGGCTGGCTCGAACGCATCTTCGTGGCGCCCTACTGGGTCAACTACCACTGCGAGCACCACATGTTCACCAACCTGCCCTGCTGGGCCTTGCCGAAGGCGCACCGCCTGCTGCAGCGCCAGGGCGCGACGGCGCGGATGGAAGTGCAGCCCGGCTACCTGAGCCTGCTCAGGCGCGCGACCTCGCCCCAGCCCGCCTGACGCCGCTTGGTCAGCGAGCTGCAGGCGCTGCACGCACCAGCGGCTGCGCGCCACGCTGCGCCTGCTGGCTGAGCCAGATGCTCGCGATCACGATGGCGATGCCCACGATCTGCAGCACCGACAGGCGTTGCCCCAGCAGTGCCCAGCCGAGGATCACGGCAGTCACCGGGCTCAGGAAGGCCAGCGGCGCGATGGCCGAAGGCTCCAGCCGCGCCACGCCACGGAACCAGACGATGTAGGTCAGCGCGGCACCGACCAGTCCGAGCCAGGCAAAGCCGATCCAGTTGGTCAGGCTGAGCGCGGGCAGCGGCGGCTCCAGCAGCAGCGCCACCGGCAACAACAGCAGGCCACCGGCGGTCAGTTGCCATGCGGTGAAGACCAGCGCCGACACCGGTGGCTGCCAGCGCCGGCTGAGCACCGTGCCGAAGGCCATCGACACGGCCGCTGCGATGGCGCCGCGATGCCGATGCCGTCGAGCGCGGCATTCGGCGTCAGCACCAATAGCGCGACGCCACCAATGCCGATGACCGCCGCAGCCACCGACAGCGCACGCACCGGCGAGCCCAGGAAGACGCTCGCAAGGAACACCACGAGCAGCGGCTGCACCGAGGTGATGGTCGCGGCCACGCCGCCCGGCAGCCGGTAGGCCGCGAGGAACAGCATCGCCCACAGGATCGAGAAATTCAGCGCACCCAGGATGAAGATGCGCCCCCACCACGCCCGCTCGGGCAGCCTGCGCACGATCAGCAGGAGCAGCAACCCGGCCGGCAGCGCGCGCAGCAGCGCGACCGTCAGCGGGTAGTTCGCCGGCAGCAGCTCGGTGGTGACGATGTAGGTGCTGCCCCAGATGGCCGGCGCGGCAGCGGTAAGAAGGACGTCGGTGGCGCGGCTGGTCATGGCGGGCTCTCTTTGCTTTGAATGGCGGTATGTGTGTGCCGTCAAATCTAGTCAATTGACCATCGGTTGTGAATGACTGAATAATGAATTGATTCTTTACCTTCAGTCGTGAATCAAGCGTGGACCATCTCACCGCCCTCAAGGTCTTCCGCACCACCGCGAGCACCGGCAGCTTTGCCGGCGCAGCGCGGCAGTTGGGGCTGTCGGCCGCGGCCGTCAGCAAGAACATCGCGGAGCTGGAGGCACACCTGAAGGTGCGGCTCATCAACCGCACCACGCGCAGCATGAGCCTGACCGAAGCGGGCGCGGCGTACCACGAGCGGCTGTCGCGCATCCTGGACGACCTCACCGAAGCCGACGCCGCGCTCGCGCCCATGGGCAGCAGCCCCGGCGGCGTGCTGCGCGTGAGCGCGCCGCTGACCTTCGCGCTGACCTGCATCTCGCCGCACATCCCGGCCTTCATGGACCGCTACCCGAACCTGCGGCTTGAGTTGAACCTGCAGGACAGCCGCACCGACCTGATCGGCGAGGGCTACGACCTGGCGATTCGCGGCAGCGACCGGCTCGAAGACTCCAGCCTCGTCGCGCGCGAGCTGATGACCATGACGCACGTGCTGTGCGGCGCGCCCGCGTACTTCGCCACCGCCGGCCGGCCCGCGCAGCCCGAAGACCTGAAGGCCCACAACTGCGTGCAGTTCACGCTGTCGGGCCATGCGAACAAGTGGACCTTCAGCCGCGCCGGCCGCAGCGTGGCCGTGGCCATCGACGGGCGCTACAAGGTCAGCTCCAGCATCGCGGTGCGCGACGCGCTGCTGGCCGGCTTCGGGCTCAGCCTCGTGCCGCGCATCTATGTCGAGCAGCAGTTGGCCGAGGGCCGGCTCGAAGCGGCGCTGGGCGACTGGGAGGCCGACAGGACGCCGGTCTACGCGGTCTACCCCTCGCGTCACTTGGCGGCCAAGACGCGCGCCTTCGTCGACTTTCTGGTCGAGCGTTTTTCTTCCTCTTCTTTGCGCTGACCGTTCAGCAGCCGCCCGATGGGCGTGTGCCGCACCAGCAGTTGGTAGCTGGCGAGCGCCATGAGCGAGGTGGCCGCGATGTTCAGGCCCATCTTCGCGACCGCGCCGAGGGGCGCGTTGAACAGCAGGATGCCAAAGCCGATGGTGCCCAGCATGTGCACCAGGTACACCCAGTACGAGCTTTGCGAGAGGTACGCGAGCACCGCGCTCTGGCGCGGCAGGTAGCGCACGAAGCCGCCGATCAGTGCCAGGCTCCAGAGCCATGAAGTCGCGTTGTAGGCGAAGGCGATCCAGAACTCGGGGTGCGGCAGGTGATACGGGCCGTTGGCCTTCGACAGGCCCAGCAGCACCACGGTCGCCACGAAGAAGGCCAGCCCGGCCAGCGCATGCCCCTTGCAGCGTGCCGCGAACAGCGCCAGCAGGCGATCCTGTTGCGCGAACAGATACCAGCCGAACGCGAAGAACAGCCCGCTCTGCACCCACTCGGCGAGCGGCGGCAGAAACGAACTGCTGCCCGCCACGATGCCCGACGGATAGAACGAGCCGGTGAAAGCCAGCGGCAGCGCGAGCACCGCGAAACCCCAGCGGCGCGACGCCAGCCCGGTGAAGCCGCGCGCGAGCGTCTCGCGCAGCCGCGCCGGCACGAAGCGCTGCAGCCGCACGCCGGCCCAGGCCATCACGCTGAGCCAGAACAACTGGTACAGGAACCACAGGTGCATCGTGTTGAAGGGCGAGCCGCCCGGCTGGCGCGCGGGCGTCAGCGCGGTGTCGATGCCCGGCACGCCGCGCACCGTCAGGTGGATGTAGACCATCGCAAGCACGGTGGTCAGCACGAACAGCGGCGGCCAGAACAGCGCGAAGGGCAGCGCCAGCCGCAGGCCGCGGTTCTTCAGCATGCCGTCCGCACCGCGCCGCTCGACCAGCAGCGCGACGAAGAAGCCGGCCAGCACGAAGAACACCGGCATGCGAAAGCTGTGGATGAAGATCAGCAGCAGGTTGGCCACCGGCGATGTCTGCGGGTCGCGCCAGGGCAGCGGCGAGTCGGCAAGGGTGATGTGGTTGATCGACACGTGCAGCACGATGCCGAGCCACATCATCAGGGCGCGCAGGTTGTCGAGCGCGTGGAGCCGTTGGGGTAGGTGTGGTGTGTGTGCGTTGTTCATGGAGGCCGACTGTTGGGCCTCACGCAACGTCAGGGTCAAGCGGGCGTCGGGCCGGGCGACGGATTTTTTTGCTGGAGCACGGCGATGGCCTGCAGCAGGTAGTCGCGCACCTCGGGGCCGACCACGGCGGCGGCCTGCAGCACCGGCTCCATGGCCATGGCCTTCATGAGCCGCGCGGCCAGCGCCGGATCGTGGTCGGTGAAGGCATCGAAGAGCCGCACCCAGGCGAGCGCGATGGCCTGCACCGCCGCGTCCCCGGGCGGCAGGTTGCGGACCTGAAGCGCGGCGAGTTCTTCGCCGAGGCGGCGCCATTCGTCTTCAGGCGGCTTGCCCAGGCGCGCGAAGTCCTCGGTGTCCAGGTGGCGCAGCAGCGCGGCCATGCGCAAGCCGATGGCCACGTCGATGTAGTCGATCAGTTCGGCCGGCGGCCCGTCGTCGCGCCGCGCCACCGGCTCGCGCCGGTACATCTCGCCCCAGCGCGTGACCAGGTCGTAGTTGCCGTCCATCCACTGGCCCATGAGGTTCATCCAGCGGTTGGCGAGCGGCTGCGCCTCGAGCGCATCGGCGGGCACGCCACGCGCCATCAGCGAGGCCACGTCGGCGATGAGCGGCGGCCACTGGCCGGCCACCGCGTTCCAGTTGGCCATCAGCGACTTGATCTCGGCGGGGCTGAAGTAGCGGCCGTAGGCGGTCATCTGCTCGAGCGTGGCGAGCCAGTCCTTCATGTCGGGTTGGGCGCCTTCGGCGAGCCGCTCTTCGAGCAGGGCGAGCCGCTCGCGCAGCACCGTGGCCTGGGCGATCTGCTGGTCCAGCGATGCGATCTGGCGCTGGATGATCGTGGGCAGCGAGCCGCTTTCGGCACTGAGCAGTCCGCCGATTTCCGCCAGCGGAAGCCCCAACAATCGCAGCGCCTGGATGGCGTGCAGCCGGCCGATGTCAGCGGCGTTGTAGAGCCGGTAGCCGGCCTCCGAACGCGCCGAGGGCGCGAGCAGGCCGATGGCGTCGTAGTGGTGCAGCGTGCGCACCGTGAGGCCGGTGTGTTTGGCGAGTTCGCCGACTTTGAGCAGCACCAGGGGCTCCTTGGAATCAGCGTTGAAGGCGGATCATCTCGTAGCCACGCGCGTCGGGCAGCGCGTCGACCACTTCTTCCGTGGCTTCCTGCCCGGTCGCGAAACGATAGACGAGGTAGCGCTTGCGCGTTTCGATCCGTCCGCCGGGCGGGAACACGATCAGGCGGTCCTTGGGGCCGAGGTACAGCCAGCCGGGCGCGTTGCGCTCGGCGAAGGCGAGCTGCGCGAAGCGGCCCGTGCGCGGTTCATGAAGAACGACCAGCCCTCTCGGATAGCCCGCCGACATGAACTCGCCCTGCAGCACCATCGCGCGCTGGCGCTTGCCTGCACATTGCACGCGCACACCGGCACCGCGCGAATCGTCGGGCTCGCCATCGAACAGCGGGTGCGGTGCCGCCCGGCCTTGTGCCAGGTGATAGACGGCGGTGTCGGCGATGGGATGGTCGCGCGAGACTGTCACGACGGCATCTGGTCCGTTGCCCAGCGCGCACGACATGGGCATGCGGCCAGCCAGCGCGGGAAGCGAAAAGAGCGAGGACACAAGCAATGCCGCGGCAACGCGTTGCATGGCCGTGTCCGTGGCTCAGTCTTCGGCAGGCGCCGGCTCTTCCGGGCCTTCCCAGCCCAGCAGCTCGGCCAGCCGCTGCACGATCCATCCGGCTTCGGCGGGCGACACGCCGGCTTCGGGCGTCGCCAGCCCGGCGTGGATGCGTCGCAGGATCTCGCTTTCGACCGGCACCTCGGTGTGGTGCTGGATCTGCGCGTGGCCCACGAGGTGGTTGGCGAGGTCTTCGCAGATCTCGTAGCGCTCGCGCACCACGCCGATCGGTTCGCTCAGACGCTGGCGGGCATCGCTGTAGACCGCGAAGAACGAGGGCGGGATGAAGATCTGGTTGTCGTCGGACATGGCAGTCTTATGGCTGGCCCAATGACAAAACGCGCCCGAGGGCGCGTTCGTCGTGGCTCCGGGGAGCCATCGGGGGCTGGATCAGCCGCCCTTCTTGGCGCGCTTGCCAGGGTTCTTCTTGCTGCGCGTTGCGGTGCCGCGTTCCAGGCTGACCTTCTGGCCGCCACCCGACTTGGGCAGCGTGTAGCCGGGCAGCGGCGTCGGCTTCGGGGTGGCAACGCGTTCGGCTTCGGTACGGAATGTCTTGGGCATGAAAAGCTCGGGTAAAAGTAATGTTCGAACCTGCAATTAGGCCACATCGAGGATTTCATATGCCAATAACCGAAACAGCGGGTGCGGCAGAGCGCCCGCGCTTCGTTTCGGGGTCGCTGCTGCGCCATGTTTGCGTGATGGCCGGCACCGCTGCCATCGGGCTGATCGCGGTGTTCGCGGTCGACCTGATCAACCTTTTCTACATCTCGCTGCTCGGGGAAAAGGCGACGGCCGCGGCGGTCGGCTTCGCGGGCGTGGTGGGCTTCTTTCATGCATCGCTGTGCATCGGGCTGACCATCGGCATCGCGGCGGTGGTGTCGCGCACCGTGGGCGCAGGCCGCAGCGGCGACGCGCGCCGTATCGCCACCGCGAGCCTGGTGCTGATGGCGGCGCTGTCGGTGGTGGTGGGCAGCGGCACGGCCTTCTTCCTGCATCCCGCGCTGCATGCGCTCGGCGCCGAGGGCGAGACGGCGCGGCTCGCGCAGCGTTACCTGGCGGTGACGGTGCACACGCTGCCCCTGCTGGGCATCGGCATGGCGTGTTCGGCGCTGCTGCGTTCGGTCGGCGATGCGCGCCGCTCGATGGTGGTCACGCTGGCGGCGGCCTTCGTGACGGCGGTGCTCGATCCGATATTGATCTTCGGTTTCGGCCTGGGGCTCGACGGCGCGGCCATCAGCGCGGTGGTCTCGCGCGCGGTGCTGGCGGCCATCGGGCTGCATGGCGTGCTGGTGAAGCACCACATGCTCGGGCGCTTCGATGCATCGCGGCTGGCTGGCGATGCGCGTGCGTTGGCGGGCGTGGCGGGGCCGGCGGTGCTGACGAACCTTGCCACGCCGGTGGGCGCGGCCTTCGTCACGCATGCCATTGCGCAGTTCGGCCCGTCGGCGGTGGCGGGCGCGGCCACCATCGACCGGCTGACGCCGGTGGCCTTCGGGCTGGTCTATGCGCTCAGCGGCGCGGTCGGGCCGATCCTGGCGCAGAACCTGGGCGCGGGCCAGTACCGCCGCGTGCAGGAAGGGCTGCGCGACAGCCTGCTGTTCATGGTGGCGTCGGTGGCCGTGGCATGGCTGGTGCTGGCGTTGGGACAGGGCGTGCTGATCCGCGCGTTCTCGGCCGAAGGCCAGGCGGCAGAGCTGATCTCGCTGTTCTGCACCTGGCTGGCGCCGAGCTTCTTCTTCGCGGGCGGGCTGTTCGTGGCGAACGCCTCGTTCAACAACCTCGGGCATCCGCTGCTGTCGACCGCGTTCAACTGGGGGCGCGCGACGATGGGCACGATTCCGTTCGCGTGGTGGGGCTCGCACCACGGTGCGGCTGGCGTGCTGGTCGGGCAGGCTGTGGGATCGTCGCTGTTCGGGTTGTTCGCCGTGGTGGTGGCGTTCCGGCTGGCCGCGAAGCTGGCACGGCAGCAGGCACCGGATGTGGCACCCGCACCGGTGCTCGATGCGCCGGTGGCGCCGACCTCGGCGCATGGCGAGGCCGCGGCGCTTGGCACGCCGCAGCCTCCGGCTGTTACTGGTCCAGGTCCTGCAGCGTCAGCAGCCGCACCCTGACCGACTTGCCCTTCACGCGCCCGCTCGACAGCTTGCGCACGGCTTCCTCGGCGATGGCGCGGTCGACCGCCACATAGGTCGAGAACTCGTTGACGTTGATCTTGCCGACCTGATCCTTGGCATAGCCGCAGTCGCCGGTCAGCGCGCCCAGCACGTCGCCGGCGCGGATCTTTTCCTTGCGCCCGCCCACGATCTGCAGCGTGGCCATCGGCGGCTGCAGCGGCTGGCCCTTGCCGGGCGTGAGCTCGGCCAGTTCGTGCCATTCGGATTCGCGGCCCTGCAGCTGTTCGATCTTTCCGACGCTGCCCATCTCGTTCATGCTGGCCAGGTTCAGCGCCAGGCCTTCGGCATCACCCGACTGGCCCACGCGGCCGGTGCGGCCGACGCGGTGGATGTGGATTTCGGAATCGGGCGTCACGTCGACGTTGATCACCGCTTCGAGCTGCGAGATGTCGAGCCCGCGCGCCGCCACGTCGGTGGCCACCAGCACCGAGCAACTGCGGTTGGAAAACTGCACCAGCACCTGGTCGCGCTCGCGCTGCTCCAGTTCGCCGAACAGCGCCAGCGCGCTGAAGCCCTGCGCCTGCAGCACCTCGACGAGGTCGCGGCACTGCTGCTTGGTGTTGCAGAAAGCCAGCGTGCTCACGGGACGGAAATGGTCGAGCAGCAGGCTCACGGTGTGCAGCCGCTCGCTGTCTTTCACTTGATACCAGCGCTGGCGGATCTTGCTGCCTTCGTGCTGGGCCTGCACCGTGATCTGCTGCGGGCTCTTCATGAACTGCTGCGCCAGCTTGGCGATGCCTTCGGGGTACGTGGCCGAGAACAGCAGCGTCTGGCGGGCCGAAGGGCACTGGCGCGCCACCTTCACGATGTCTTCGAAGAAGCCCATGTCCAGCATGCGGTCGGCTTCGTCCAGTACCAGCGTGTTGAGCGCCGAGAGGTCGAGGTTGCCGCGATCCAGGTGGTCCATGATGCGGCCCGGCGTGCCCACCACGATGTGCGCGCCGTGCTCCAGGCTGGCGTTCTGCCCGCGCAGCGCGACGCCGCCGCAGAGCGTGACCACCTTGATGTTTTCTTCCGCGCGCGCCAGGCGCCGGATTTCGGTCGTGACCTGGTCGGCCAGCTCGCGCGTGGGGCACAGCACCATCGCCTGGATGGCGAAGCGGCGTGCATTGAGGTTGGCAAGCAGCGCCAGGGCAAAGGCGGCGGTCTTGCCGCTGCCGGTCTTGGCCTGGGCGATCAGGTCCTTGCCGAGCAGCGCCGGCGGCAGCGCGGCCGCCTGGATCGGCGTCATCTGCGTGTAGCCGAGCTGCGTGAGGTTGGCCAGCATCTGGGGCGAGAGCGCCAGCGCGGCAAAGCCGTTGTCGGCGGCTGGGGCCTGGGCTTGCGGGCCGCCGGCTGTGGGATTGGTTGTGGTCATCGTTCAGCAGCCGGGAGGCCGGATGGGCCGGGGATGCGCAACAAAAACAAAAGCCTTGCCAGCGCCTTTTGCGAGGCGCCGCAAGGCTTTTCGTCAGTCGCGGATCAGCGGCGGGGTGAGTTGTTGCCGCCGGATGTCGGCGGCGGGCCGCGACGTTCCAGGTGACGGAAGGTGATACGGCCCTTGGTCAGGTCGTAAGGCGAGAGTTCGAGCGACACCTTGTCACCCGCCAGGATGCGGATGTGGTGCTTGCGCATCTTGCCGCCGCTGTAGGCGATCAGTTGATGGCCGTTGTCCAGCGTGACGCGGTAGCGCGAGTCGGGCAGGACTTCGGTCACTGCGCCGTTCATTTCGATCAGTTCTTCCTTGGGCATGTGTGATTACCTCTGAATCGTTCGATGTGTGTTGGAGATGAAATCGGGTGTGATTGTTTCAGCCCGCGCACGCAAGTGCGAGCGGAGCGTTGTGACTGCGCGGGCTGCGCTCGCGAACCCAGCAAAGGCCCTGGTCGAGGGCGTAGCGCACCGCGCTGGCATGGCTGGCAAAGCGCGGCGTGAAACGCATCACGCGGTCGTGCATGCCGCTGCCGTGGCCGGAGCGGATCGAGACGGAGGCGGCGAAATTGCCGTCGTCCTGATGTCGGATGAGCGGGGAAACAAGGTACTTGCCCACCGCGATACTGTGTTGAATGATGTCCATGGAGCCTTGGCGCAGCGCGTGAATGTAGAACAACGCGAAGAGCCTGAAAAATAATTGAAAACGGGCGTGGGCCGGCCGGAACGGCGCGGCGGACGCGCTATTCGCTTCAACAGGAACGAAGGCAGTGGTGGCAATCATGGGCGCCCGGTCTGGCGCTCCAACACACTGTGAAGCCGGCTGAAAGTGTGGGGGCCTGAAAAATCCAAGGGACAGTGCAGGTCAGCCGGCAATATGACGAAGTGCTTCGTCGTGGTATCGAAACGAACCCGCCATTATAGCTTGCGGGGCATGACAGTTGCTTGTCTTAAAAACAACGCTTGAATGAATCAGGCCTCTTGCGGCCGTCGCCCCTGCTTTGTTTGCTATCAAAAATATAGTGAATTGCGGCGCGATCAGGCGGCGGCCGGGGCAGCCGGGAGCGAATTCGCAGCCCGCGCCCTGCGTGCGGCGTGCAACAGCAGCATCAATCCCGCCAGTTGGCTGGCCCCGCCCACCCAGCCCACCGCGCTCACGCCGAACAGCTCGATGGCCGCGCCGCCCAGTGCCGAGCCCGCCGCAATGCCGAGGTAGATCGCCGAGGCGTGCAGCGACAGCGTCATCGGCGCGCGGTCGGGCGACAGGCGAATCAGCCGCACCGCCTGCGCCGGGCCGAAGCCCCAGCCGGCAAAGCCCCACAGTGCCGACAGGCCCACGATCAGCGGCAGTGCCAGCCCGTACGGCAGCATCTGCGCCGAGAACGACAGCCCGCCCAGGATCACGACCAGCATCAGCGCAAAGCCCTGCGCCATGCGGTCGGCGCCGAAGCGGTCGGTGGCCCAGCCGCCGGCCGCGGTGCCGAAGGCCGCCGCCACGCCGATGGCACCGAACACCGCGCTCACGCCCTGCGTCCCGAATCCCAGCGTGCCCGACAGGAACAGCGAAAGGTACGTGTAGAAGCTGAAGCCGCCCGTGGCCCAGAGCATGCTGACCAGCAACCCCGGCAGCACGCCCGGCTCGCGCGCCACGGCGAAGGCCGGCGTGCGTTCGGTCGCCACGGCCGTGGCCAGCGCCAGCTTGCGCGGCAGCCCGAACACCAGCCCCCAGGTCGCCAGCGCCGCCACCGCGGCGATCAGCAGGTAGGCCACGCGCCAGCCGCCCCAGCCAGCGATCCATGCGCCCAGCGGCACGCCGAGCGCCACTGCCAGCGTGCCGCCGCCGGTCACGATGGCCAGCGCCCGCCCGCGCAGCGCCGGCGAGACCATCGCCGCCGCCACCGCGCTCGCCGTCGGCAGGAACACGCCTGCCACCAGCCCGAGCGCCACCCGCGCCAGCGCCAGTTGCGCGAAGCCGTGCGCCATCGCCGCCGCCAGCGTCAGGCCCGAAAAGGCCGCGAGGCTGGCGATCAGCAACGGCCGCCGGCCGACGCGCGCGAACAGCGCGGCCATCAGCGGCGAGCCGATGGCGTAGCTCAGCGCGAACAGCAGCACCAGTTGGCCGGCCCGCGCGGCGCTGACCTGCAGGTCGGCCGCCAGCACCGGCAGCAGGCCGGCGACCATGAAGCTCTCGGTGCCGATGGCGAAAGCGCCCAGCGCGAGCCAGGCCAAGCCGAGGGGCAGTCGCCCGGCTTGCGGCTGCGGGGGTGTTGCGAGTTCGGTGGTGGTGTTCATGAAGGACTCCGTGCAATGGATGTTCCGAGGCCTTCAGAATAGGCTTGCAAGTGGCTCTTCAAAAGAACCACAATCAGCGAACATCATGGAGCCACTTTTCGAACTCGCGATCCGCCTGCCCGACAGCGGCTCGCGCGACCTGCTGCGCGAAGTGCACCGCCAGTTGCGCAGCGCCATCCTCGACGGCCGGTTGCAGCCCGGCGCCCGCCTGCCGGCCACGCGCGCGCTGGCGCTGCGCCTGGGCGTCTCGCGCAACACCGTGCTCGCGGCCTACGACCTGCTGCTGAGCGAGGGCTACCTGCTGGCACGTCCCGGCGCCGGCACCTATGTGGCCGACACCCTGCCGCAGTCGCGGCGCGGCCGCACCGCCAGGGGCATGGCCGCAAAACGCGATCAGCGCCTCGTGCCGCTGAATGTGCCGGGCGCCGACCTCGCACCCACCCTGCAACCGAGGCCTTCGCGCGACGACTTCCGCGTCGGCCTGCCCGACGTCGCCGCCTTTCCCTTCGACATCTGGCGCCGCCTGTCCGACCGCGCGCTGCGCCGCGTCGCACGCGAGCCGGCCGACTACGCCGACCCGCAAGGCCAGGCCGTGCTGCGCGAGGCCATCGCCAGGCATGTGTCGTTCACGCGCGCGGTCGGCTGCACGGCCGACGACATCGTCGTCACCGCCGGCGCGCAGCAGGCCTTCGGGCTGCTGGCGCGCATCCTCGTCGTGCCGGGGCGCACGGTGGTCGCGGTCGAAGAACTGTTCTATCCCTCGCTGCGCGAAGCCATGATGGCCGCCGGCGCGAAGGTGGTCACCGTGCCGACCGACACCGAGGGCCTGTGCGTGGAGCGCCTGCCGCCCGAGGCGCGCGTGATCTGCGTGACGCCCTCGCACCAGTTCCCCACCGGCGTGGCGATGTCGCCGCAGCGGCGCGCCGCGCTGCTGGCCTTCGCGCGGGCCCGCAACGCCGTCGTGATCGAGGACGACTACGACAGCGAATTCCGCTTCGCCGGCCGCCCGCTCGACGCGCTGCAGACGCTCGACCGCGCCGAGTCGGTCTTCTACGTCGGCACCTTCTCCAAGAGCCTGTTCCCCGCGCTGCGCCTGGGCTTCGTCGTCGCGCCGCCCTGGGCGCGCGCGGCGCTGGTGCGGGCGCGCGAACTGGCCGACTGGCACGGCCCGGTGCTCGGGCAGGAGGCGCTGGCGGCCTTCATCGCCGAAGGGCACCTGGCGCGCCACATCCGCAAGATGCGCAAGCTCTACGGCGCGCGGCGCAGCGCACTGCTGGCGGCGCTGGTGCGGCACGGCGCGGGCCGGCTGGAGCCGATCCCGTCCGATGCGGGGCTGCACCTGTCGGCCTGGCTGCGCGGCGACACGCGCGACCACACCGTGGTCGAGCGCGCCGCCGCAGTTGGCATCACGCTGCCGCCGCTCTCGCGCTTCGCGCTGGACCCGCTGGCGCCCGATGCACCCAACGGCCTGGCCTTCGGCTACGGGCTGATCGCCGAATCGCAGATCGACGGCGCGATCCGCCGGCTCGTGCAACTGCTCTGAGCGCCGTTCTTCCGCGCACGCATTGGCGCTGTGCTCCTACAAGGCCGCCCGTGGGCGCGCCGGATCGTGAGGCGTTGCAAGGCCCTCACGTCGAAGGCCGAAGGCAGAAGGAAGACCCACGATGAACAGCACCGCCACCCTTTCCGCCGCACCCGTTCGCTTCGACCCGTCCGTCGAGACGGTGGCCGATGACGAAGCCAAGACCCAGGCCGAGCTGGTCGCCACGCTGCTCGGCATGTCCAGGACCATGGCCGACCACACCGGCCATGCGGCGCGCAGCGTGCATGCCAAGAGCCACGGCCTGCTGCGTGGCGAGCTGCGCGTGCTCGACGGCCTGCCCGAGCCGCTCGCACAGGGGCTCTTTGCCGCGCCGCGCAGCTACCCGGTCGTGATGCGCCTGTCGACGCCGCCGGCCGAGATGCTGGACGACCGCGTCTCGCTGCCGCGCGGCATGGCGCTCAAGGTGCAGGGCGTCGAGGGCGAGCGGGTCGAAGGCGCGGAGGGCGGCAACACGCAGGACTTCCTGTTCGTCGACGGACCCGTATTCCCCGCGCCCGACGCCAAGGGTTTTCTCAAGAGCCTCAAGCTGCTCGCCGGCACCACCGACAAGGCGCCGAACGCCAAGCGCGTGTTGTCCAGCGTGCTGCAGGGCGTGGAGAAAGCCGTCGAGGCTGTCGGCGGGCAAAGCGGCACGCTGATCGCAATGGGCGGCCACCCCGAGACCCATCCGCTCGGTGCCACCTTCTTCACGCAGGTGCCGATGCGCCACGGCGCCTACATCGCCAAGCTGCAATTGGCGCCGGTGTCGCCCAATCTGCTGGCGCTCGAAGGCCAGGCCATCGACCTGCACGACAAGCCCGACGGCACGCGCGAGGCGGTGGTCGACCTGGTGCGGCAGCAGCCCGCCGAATGGGAATTGCGCGTGCAGTTGTGTACCGACCTGGAACGCATGCCCGTCGAAGACGCCTCGGTCGAGTGGCCGCAGGCGCTGAGCCCCTTCGTGGCCGTGGCGCGCATCCGCATCGGCCCGCAGGCCGGCTGGAGCGATGACCTGGCGCGCGAGATCGACGACGGCATGGCCTTCAACCCCTGGCATGCCTTGGCCGCGCACCGGCCGCTGGGCAATGTGATGCGTGCGCGCAAGGCGGCCTATGCGGCTTCGTCGAACTACCGCAGCGAACGCAACGGCTGCCCGTTGCACCGCTGAAGTTTCATCGGCCCAGGCCCAGCATCTTCCGGTTGGCCGTCACGTCGACGCCGCCGGCCGCGAAGTCGTCGAAGGCCCGGTCGGCCACGTGGATGATGTGATCGGCGATGAACTTTGCGCCTTCGCGCGCGCCGTCTTCCGGGTGCTTGATGCAGCACTCCCACTCCAGCACCGCCCAGCCCGGAAAGTCGTACTGCGCCATCTTCGAGAAGATCGCCTTGAAGTTCACCTGCCCGTCGCCCAGCGAGCGGAAACGCCCGGCCCGGTTGATCCAGCTCTGGAAACCGCCGTACACGCCCTGCTTGCCGCTCGGGTTGAACTCCGCGTCCTTCACGTGAAAGATCTTGATGCGCTCGTGGTAGTGGTCGATGTAGGCCAGGTAGTCGAGCTGCTGCAGCAGGAAGTGGCTCGGGTCGTACAGCAGGCAGGCGCGCGGGTGGTTGTTCACGCGCTCCAGGAACATCTCGTAGCTCACGCCGTCGTGCAGGTCTTCGCCGGGGTGGATCTCGTAGCCCACGTCCACGCCCACCGCGTCGAAGGCATCGAGGATCGGGCGCCAGCGGCGCGCGAGTTCATCGAAAGCTTCCTCGATGAGTCCGGGCGGGCGCGGCGGCCACGAATACAGGTAGGGCCAGGCCAGCGCACCCGAGAAGGTCGCGTGCGCCGTGAGACCCAGGTTGGCCGAGGCCCTGGCCGCGAAGTGCAGCTGCTGCACCGCCCATTGCTGGCGCGCGACCGGATCGCCGCGCACCTCGGGTGCCGCGAAGCCGTCGAAGCCCGCGTCATAGGCCGGATGCACCGCAACCAACTGGCCCTGCAGGTGCGTCGAGAGCTCGGTGATCTCCAGACCGTGGCTGGCGAGCGTGCCCTTCACCTCTTCGCAGTAGGTCTTGCTCTCGGCGGCCTTTTGCAGATCGAACAACCGTGCGTCCCAGCTCGGAATCTGCACGCCCTTGTAGCCCAGCCCGGCCGCCCATCCGGCAATGCCGTCGAGCGTGTTGAAGGGGGCGGTGTCTCCCGCGAACTGGGCCAGAAAAATGGCGGGGCCCTTGATGGTCTTCATTGGCTTGTCTTCCTTATTCGGTGGGGCGGCGTTGAAAGCATACTTGGCGTGTCGTCCGACCCCGTGCGAGAGGCCAACGCGCCACAATGGATTTTCCTTTTCGCACCTCTCGTTCAGTTCGCGCTGACCGCCAAGCGATGACACAACCTGTTTCCGCCCGGCTCAAGATCGGCCTGTCTGCCTGCTTCTCGCATGCCGACCCGGCCCGCTCGCTCTTCACCAACAAGACGCTGCAGTACGTCGAGCAATCGATCGCGCACTGGCTCATGTCGGCCGGCGCCATGGTCGTGATGGTGCCCTGCCCCACCGGCGAAACCGCGCGCGGTGACACCAAGCTGTCGCATTACGCCGAATGGCTCGACGGCGTGGTCATGCACGGCGGCGCCGACGTCTGGCCCGGCAGCTACGGCGAGGTGCCGCTGAAGGACGCATGGATCGGCGACCAGATCCGCGACCTGTACGACCTCGCGCTGGTCGAGGCCTTCGAGCAGGCCGGCAAGCCCATCTTCGGCGTGTGCCGCGGCCTGCAGCTCATCAACGTGGCCTTTGGCGGCACGCTCTACCAGGACATTGAGGCGCAGCACGACGGCGGCCTGCGGCACCGCGACCCGGTGACCTACGACCAGAACTTCCACGAAATCGAGATCGTGCAGGGCACGCGGCTGTCGAAGCTGTTCCCTGAAGTGAAGAGCGCGCGCGTCAACAGCATCCACCACCAGGGCGTGAAGGACATCGCACCGGGCTTCGACATCGAGGCCTGGAGCCTGCCCGACCGCGTGCCCGAGGCCATCCGCCGCCGGCCCGACAGGGGCCGCAGCTACATCGCCGCGACCCAATGGCACCCCGAGTTCCACAAGTACGGCAGCACCGAGACGGTCGACGACACGCCGATCCTGCATGACTTCCTGTGGGCCTGCGCCACCGCCAAGGTGGCGCCGCGTTCCTCGCTGCGCTCCAACACCGGCAAGATCCGCGACCGCGCGGCGCGCGTGCTGCGGCAGGCGCTGCTGCGGCGCTGAACGCTTCCTGAGGCCGGCTGCGAGGGCGGCCTTCAGGCCGGTTCGCGCAACAGGTGCTTGAGCAGCTTGCCCGTGGCCGTGCGCGGCAGCGCCTCGCGCACCTCGTAGACGCGCGGGATCTTGTAGCGCGCCAGCTTCTGTTCGAGAAAACGGAACAGCTCGCCCGCATCGAGCGCTCGGCCCGCGCGCGCCACCAGCACCGCCGTCACCGTTTCGCCCCACTCGGGATGCGGGCGGCCGATGACCGCCGCGTCCTGCACGTCGGGATGCGCGCCGAGCACGTCTTCCACTTCCTTCGAATAGACGTTCTCGCCACCCGTGATGATCATGTCGCGCAGCCGGTCGACGATGAACAAAAAGCCGTCTTCGTCCACCCGCGCGAGGTCGCCGGTGCGGTACCAGCCGTGCGCGTCGAAGGCCTCGGCCGTGGCCTGCGGGTTGTCGAGGTAGCCCTGCATCACCGCCGGCGAGCGCAGGTGGATCTCGCCGACCTCGCCCGCCGCGCAGCGCCGGCCGTCCGCATGGCGCAGTTCCACCGCCACGCCGGGCACGCCCGCGCGGCCGATGGAGCCGGCCTTCGCGATCGCGTCTTCCGCGTACAGCACCGTGCCCAGCGGGCCCGATTCGGTCATGCCGTAGACCTGCACGAAGCGGTCGCTGCGGTAGCTCTCGGCCAGCTTGCGCGCCATGTCGGCGCCCAGCGGGCCGCCGCCGTAGGCCCACAGGCGCATTGCGCTGAAGTCGTAGCCGGCCACGTCGGGCACCACCGACAGCGGCGCGAGAAAGGCGATCGGCGCGCCGAAGGTGAAGGTGATGCGCTCGGCCGCCAGCGTGTCGAGAAAGGCCTTGGGCGCGTACTCGCGCAGCAGCACCACGGTGCCGCCCATCAGCAGCGTGCCCAGCAGCCAGTTGTTGAGCGGCGATGAATGCCACACCGGCATCGCGATCAGCGTGCGCTCGTTGCGCGAGAGGGACATGCCGGCGGCAGTGCACACCGCCGCCATGAACACGTTCTGGTGGCTGTGCAGGCAGCCCTTGGGCTTGCCGGTGGTGCCCGAGGTGTAGAGGACCTGCGCGAGCACATCGCCCGCGGGCGCTGGTTCGTCGGGCAGCGGCGCGGCCTGCGCGAGCAGGTCTTCGAGCAGCGGCATGCCCTCGGCCGGGTTCTCGGTCGCGATCCAGCCGCAGCGGTGCGAGATACGCGCGGCCTGTGCCGCGAGCATGCCGTCGACCACGCACAGCCGCGCGCCCGAATGGGCCAGCATGTAGTCGATCTCCGGCGCCTGCAGTTTGTGGTTGACCGGCACCACCGCCGCGCCGAGGCGCCAGGCCCCGAACATCGCGATGACGAAGCCCGGCGAGTTGAAGCACAGCAGCGCCACCTTGTCGCCGGGGCCGATGCCCTGCGCACGCAGCACGGTCGCCGCGCGCCGCGTGAGGTCGGCCAGTTCGGCGTAGGTCCAGGCGCGGCCCGCCAGGCGCAGGCATTCCTTGTCGGGCTGGATGCGGGCGTGCTGGTCGAGAAGGGAAACGAAATCCATCCGTGCCGTCCTCAGTGCCAGGCGGCGCGCACCAGCGCGGCCGGGTCGCTGGTGCCGGCGCTGATGCCGGTGACCGGGCCCCAGTCGGGGTCGAAGCGGCTCGATACGAAGGCGGCCGAGGCCTCGACGCTCGCATGCGTCAGCATCAGGCAGGCCTGCGTCGCGCGCACCAGCCGCTGCGTGAAGCGGCGCGCCTGGCGCTCCAGTTCCTGCGGCGGCAGTTGCACCAGGCGGCGCAGCACGTCGATCTCGGTCTGCAGGCGCGGCTCGCCGGTGGCGATGTCCTGAAGCTGGTCGAGCACGAGGTGCACGTCGCCCGGGTTGCGCGAGACGGCGCGCAGCACGTCCAGGCACATCACGTTGCCCGAGCCTTCCCAGATCGAGTTGACCGGCGCCTCGCGGAACAGCCGGCCCATCGGGCCGTCTTCCACGTAGCCGTTGCCGCCGAAGACTTCCATCGCCTCGCCGGTGAGGGCCACCGCGCGCTTGCAGTTCCAGAACTTGGCGGCGGGCGTGAGCAGCCGGCGCCAGGCCGTGTCCAGCGGCGCGGCCGAACCGAAGCACGAGGCCAGCTCCATCGCCAGCAGCGTGGCACTTTCGGATTCGAGCGCCATGTCGGCCAGCAGCTCGGTCATCACCGGCTGGTCGACCAGCGCCTTGCCGAAGGCGAAGCGGTTGCGCGCATAGTGCGCGGCCTGCGCGAAGGCCTGCCGCATGAAGCCCGCGCTGGCGAGCGCGCAGTCAAGGCGGGTCACGGTCGCCATCTCGATGATGGTCGGGATGCCACGGCCCTCGTCGCCGACGCGCACGCCCCAGGCTTCCTTGAACTCCACTTCGCTGCTGGCGTTGGAGCGGTTGCCGACCTTGTCCTTCAGCCGCTGGATGTGAATGGCGTTCTTGCTGCCATCGGGCCGCCAGCGCGGCACGAAGAAGCACGACGAACCATGCTCGTCGGTCTTGGCCAGCACCAGGTGCCCGTCGCACATCGGCGCCGAGAAGAACCACTTGTGGCCGGTGATCAGGAACTCGTCGCCCCATGGGCCACTTGCCATGCTCCCCGCGGGCACCGCGCGCGTGGTGTTGGTGCGCACGTCGCTGCCGCCCTGCTTCTCGGTCATGCCCATGCCGACGGTCATCGAGGTCTTGCCACCCAGCGGGATGTCGCGCGCATCGTGCTCGTTCGACGCGAGCTTGGCGCTCAGGTCGCCGTACAGCGCGGCGTTGCGGCGCATCACCGGAATGCAGGCCTTGGTCATGGTGGTCGGGCAGGTCGAGCCCGACTCGATCTGGCTGTGCATGTAGAGCGAGGCGCCGTAGCCGACCCAGGCCGAGGGCCGTTCGTCGAAGAAGGGCAGGTTGGCGATGCCGTTGCGCCGGGCGATCGACATCATCGTGTGCCATGCCGGATGGAACTGCACCTGGTCGATGCGCTCGCCGATGCGCGAGTGCGTGTGCAGCTCGGGCTCGTGGCGATTGGCGTCCTCGGCGGCGCGCAGCGTGGCCTCGGCACCGTACTCCGCGCCCTGGCGCACCAGCTCGTCGTCGCGCCATGCGGCACCGCCACGCGCGACCGCGCGACGCAGCACGGGGTCGCTGGTGTAGACGTTGTAGTCCTTGAGTTCGGGAACCTGGTTGTCGGGGTGGATGCCGGTGGTGGTCATGTCTTGTCTCTCGGGTCGGTGTAGGTTCAAGCGGCGGCGCGTTCGCGCAGCACCAGCGTCTGGGTGGCGATGCCGATGGGGCCGCGCTCGTCGTACAGGTGGGACACGGTGAGGCCGGCGCCATCGCCGTGCGCCTCGGTGGTGGCGCGCAGGCCGATCCATTCGCCTTCGGGCGCGCGGAACAGGTTCAGGCTCATGTCGGCGTTGGCGAACAAAAAGCGATCGGGTGGCAGCACCCAGCTCAGGCCGTTGCCGAAGTCGGCGGCAGCCGCCGTCCGCATGGCGGGCGAGGTGGCCACGCCCTGCACCAGCGGCACCGCGAGGCGGAACCACGCGGCGCACGGACCCGGCCGGCTGGCGTCGCCTTGTGCCACGCGCGATTCCATGGCGGTCTGATAGAACGAAACGCCTTCGGGCAGGCCGGGAATGCGCACCCGGTCCTTGCAGTCCCGGGGCCGCTGCAGCAACGGGTGCGGCGATGCGCCCGGCAAGTCGGCCGGCAGCGTCAAAGGCTGTTGATGCAGCAGCAGCGCATGCGCCCGTGCCACGACCACATCGCCCGCCAGCAGGTCGATGCCCACGCGCACCGTGGCGCGCGACGACTGCACCTGCACGCGCGTGACCAGCGGCGCCACCGGCACCGGCCTGACCAGCTCGACCGTGAGCCGCGCGAGCAACCAGTCCGGCCCCGGCGCGGCACGTTCGGCCACATGCGCCAGCAGGCCGCAGGGCGCGCCGCCGTGTTGCGCGCGCGGGTCCCAGGGGCCGCGCGACAGTTCGCCGGGTTGCCAGGCGTCGCCTTGTCCGGTGTAGACGGCGGTGCTCGATTGCTCGGGGGCGGTGTCGGTGTGGGTCATTGCAGAATGCCGTTCGATGGGTCCAAAAATTCTAGGAACAACCGGGGTGCAAGGTGTTCGGGTTCGGCGGCGATGACCAGCGCCCGCACACCCGCCGCCGCCCCGAGGAGAAAGCCGCGCCAGTCCCGCGCGCGCCACACCTCGCAGGCGCTGCAGGAAGCCTTTGTTCGGCTTTTGGTCGAGCAGGGTTTTGCCGCCATCACCATCCGCGAGATCGTGGCGGTGGCCGGCACGGGGCTCGGCAGCTTCTATGAATACTTCGCGAGCAAGGACGACCTGGCGCGCGTGTGCCTGCACCTGCGCTCCAAGGCGCTGCTGCTGGACATGCGCGCGGCTATTGCCGCGCATGCGGGCCGGCCGTTGCGGGAGATCGTCGATGCGGTGATCGATGCGCAGATCGACGCGCACTGCGAACAGCCGCTGGCCTGGGGCGCGCACTACCTGCTGGAGCGGCACCTCTCCAGCCCCGAGGCCTATCGCAAGATGTACGACCGTTTCGTGGCCGAGTGGGTGGGCGTGCTCGATGCCGCCGGAGACCTGGCGGCCGATTGCCCGAAGAAGGAAGCGGCCCGCGTGTGCCAGACCATCATCTACGGCCTGGTCGCGCACACCCACATCGGCACGGGCGGGCGGCCCGACCTGCAGGCGCTGTCACGGCAGTTGCGTGGCGCGCTGCACGGCTACCTGGCCGGGGTGGCCTGATGAAGGGCCGGGATCAGCGCGACTGGGTCTTGTAGCCGCTGACGCCGGCGTCGATGGTGCCGAACACCGTGACGCCGCTGCCCGTCGAGGCCGGCGAAGACGACGAGCTGGCGCTCGCGCCCGACGAGCCCGTGCTGGCACAACCCGAGACCAGCAGGCCCATTGCGATGGCGAAAAAAGCTGCAATGAATGGCTTCACGGAAAACTCCAGGGGAATGGTGGGACTGCGGCCACTATAGGCCGCGGCCCTTTCCCGCCCTGTAACAACATGCCCGCAGTCAGCAGGGTTGTTGTGCAACCCGGCCGCCGTGGGGCATCGGTCAGCGCGGGTCGGTCGCCAGCAGCAGTTCGACCATCGACCGCAGATGTTCCTGCAGCCGCGCCGCGCTGGTGTCATTCAGCGCCAGCGTGGCCTCGTCCATGTAGAGCTTGCGGTTGATCTCGACCTGGATGCTGTGCCGGTTCCCGGCCGGCTTGCCGTGCCGGCGCACCAGCTCCACGCCCTTGTACGGGTGGTTGTAGTCCACGCTGTAGCCGAAGCCGCGCAGGTGCTCGCAGATCTTCTGCGACAGCGCAGGGTCGGCCGTGCTGCCGTCGCGGTCGCCGATCACGAAGTCGGCATGCGCCAGCCCCGGGAAGTCGGTGGCATGGCTGCCCGCAATGGCTGGCATCGAGTGGCAGTTGATGTGGATGCTGTAGCCGTGCCGCGCATGCGCGTCGTCGATGGCCTGCGCCACCGCCGCGTGGTACGGGCGCCAGCACTGGTCGATGCGCTGGCGCACCTCGTCCACCGTGAGCGGCCGGTCGTAGATCGGCAGGCCTTCGTCGGTGAGCTTCCAGATCAGGCCCTTGCCCAGGCGCACCTTCGACAGCACGCGCGGATCGGTCGACACCGGGTCGGTCCAGGCGCCGTCCAGCATCGTGGTGTCGATCTCGCTCATGTCGCGGTTGGCATCGAGGTAGCTGCGCGGAAAGTGCGCCTCGACCCAGGCCGCGCCCATGGCGGGCGCGAAGGCATAGAGCTTCTCGACGTGCGTGTCCTCGGCCCGGCGCAGCGTGGCGAGGTCGCACACCGGCTGGAAGTCCTCGGGGTAGACCGTGCCGCTGTGCGGCGAGTCCAGCACCAGCGGCGTGTGCCCGGCGACGCTCGTCACCTGGGCGCGGGTTTGAATCAGTTTCAGAACTGGATGCATAGGCAGCTGTCGTTCAGTCCAATCGGATGCGCGCGAAGGCGGCCACCTTCTTCATCTTCTCGATCTCGCTCGCGATCTGCTTCGTGAACTCGGCCGGCGTGGTGCCCGAGGCGTACAGCCCCTGCAGCGCCAGGCGTTCGCGCACCGAGCTGTCCTTCAGCGCGGTGACCACGGCCTGCTGCATGCGCAGCGCGATCTCGGGCGAGGTGCCGGCGGGCGCGACCATGCCGAACCACGACGGGTCGTTGTTGGCCGCGTAGCCCAGCTCGCCGTAGGTCGGCACGTCGGGCAGCACATCGAGCCGGCCGTGCCAGGACACGGCCAGCGCCTTCAGCTTGCCCGACTTCACATGCGGCAGCGACGACGCCACCTGGTCGAAGTACACCGGCACCTGGCCCGCGAGCACGTCGTTGATGGCCGGGCCCGCACCGCGGTAGGGGATGTGCACCATCGAGGTTCCGGTGCTGCTCTTGAACAGCTCGCCCCACATGTGGCCGATGGTGCCGTTGCCCGGCGAGGCGTACGACACCTTGCCCGGGTTGGCCTTCAGGTACTTCACCAGCTCGGCGAAGTTGGCAACCGGCAGCACGGCCGGGTTGATGACGACCACGCCCGGTGCCTTCACCAGTTCGGTCACCGCGACGAAACCCTTGATCGGGTCGTAGGGCAGCTTGGCGTACACGGCCGGGTTGACGCCGTGCGTGGACAGCGTGGCCACGCCGAAGGTCAGGCCGTCCGGGGTGGCGCGGGCCAGCTCGGCCATGCCGATGGAGCCGCCGGCGCCGGCGCGGTTGTCGATCACCACGGGCTGCTGCAGGATCTTGCCCAGGGGCTCGGAGAGCACGCGGGCGGTGATGTCGGTGGCGCCGCCGGGCGGGAAGGGCACGACCAGGCGGATCGGCTTGCCTTGGGCAAAAGATATTCCTGGAGCGACGGAAACGGCGGCCAGTGTGGAAATGAAATGACGACGTTGCATGGGGTTCTTCCAATGAAGCAGGGAGCGATGGAGCGATTTGCTGCATCACTTGAAGCAAAGGATATACCCGCTAACATTCTGATCTGGAATGTTTTAATGGGCATCTCGCCATGTCACTGCGCCGTCTCAACCCGCCCCTGAACCTGCTGCGCGCCTTCTCGACGGTGGTGCGCTTCGGCGGCGTCTCGCGCGCGGCCGAGGCGCTGCACCTCACGCAGGGCGCGGTCAGCAAGCAGGTGCAGGAGCTTGAGCGCTGGATCGGCGCGCCGCTGTTCGAGCGCAGCCGCAAGCGGCTGGCCCTCACGCCCGCCGGAGAGCGCTATGAAAAGGCGGTGCGCGCCCTGCTCGCGCAACTGGAGGCGGCCACGCTGGAGCTGATCACCAGCGGCGACGGCGGCGGCGCGCTGCACCTGTCCACCCTGCCCACCTTCGGCGCCAAGTGGCTGATTCCGCGGCTGCCCGATTTCCAGCGCCGCCATCCGCAGATCACGCTGCATTTCGTGCCCTTCGTGCATGGCTACGACTTCGAGCGGCCCGAACTCGACTGCGCCATCCTGTTCGGCGACGGCCACTGGCCCGGCGCCCGCTCGCATTACCTCTCGGGGCAGGACGTGGCGCTGATCGCGCCGCGCGCGGCGCAGGCCGAGGCCGTCATCCAGTCGCCGCAGGACGTGGCCCGCTGCACGCTGCTGCGCCATGTGACGGTGCCGCAGTCGTGGGTGCAATGGAGCGAGGCGCATGGCGTGCGCGGGCTCGATCCGCTGGCGGGCCCGCAGTTCGACCAGTTCCAGACCATGATCCGCGCGGTGATGGTGGGCATGGGCGTGGCGTTGGTGCCGCGCTGCCTCGTGCAGGACGAAATTGCCTCGGGCCTGGTGGACGAGCCCTTGCCCGGCGGTGGCTACCGTGGCAACGAGGGCTACTGGTTCTGCTACCCCGAAGGGCGAGGCCAGCTCGCCACGCTCGATCACTTCCGCAACTGGCTGCTGGCGGAAGTCGACCGCAGCGGGGAGGCTGCGGCGCCGGTCCTGCGCTGACCGGCGTTTGTTGCTCGCTTACTCGGGCTTGGCGCCCGAAGCCTTCACCGCCGCACCCCAGAGCCCGATCTCGCTCGCCACGAAGCGGTCGAACTCGGGTCCGCTCGTGGGCGCCGGCTCGGAGCCCCGTTCGCGGATGAAGCGCGCCATCTGCTCGCTCTTCAGGATGTCGGTCACTTCGTGATTCAGCCGCGCCACGATCTCGGGCGGCGTGCCGCGCGGTGCCATCAGGCCGAGCCAGCCCACGGCCTCGAAGTTCTTCGTGCCGGCCACACCGGACTCGCGCACCGTGGGCACGTCGGGCAACTGCGACGAGCGCGTGGCCGAAGTCACCGCCAGCGCAATCGCCTTGCCCGCCTTGATGTGCGGCAGCGCGGCCGTCACCGAGTCGACCATCAGCGGAATCTGGTTGCCCAGAAAGTCCGACTGCGCCGGGCCGCTGCCACGGTACGGAATGTGCGTGATGAACACATGCGCCGCCGACTTGTACATCTCGCCCGACAGGTGCTGCGTGCCACCGATGCCGGCGCTCGCGTAGCTCAGTCGGCCGGGCTCGGCCTTGGCGCGCGCCGTGAGCTCGGCCAGCGTGCGGATGCCGCTCTCGGGCGTGGCCAGGAACACCAGCGGCACCTTCGCGATCAGCGAGATGCCCACCAGGTCGCGGCGCGGATCGAACCCCGGCTTGGCATACAGCGTCTGGTTTACCGCCATCGCGCTGCCCGCCACCACCAGCGTGTAGCCATCGGGCGGCGCGCGCACCACGAACTCGGTGCCGATGTTGCTGCCCGCGCCGGCCTTGTTGTCGATGATCACGGGCTGGCCCAGCCGCTTGCCGAGCTGTTCGGCGAGCGCACGGGCAAAGATGTCGGTGGCCTGTCCGGGCGGGAAAGGCACGACCAGCTTGACGGGCTTGTCAGGCCACGCGGCAGCGTGGGCGAGGCCCGCGCCGCCCAGCAGCATTGCTGCGGCCAGCGCGGCGGCGAGGTGTCGGCGCTGCATGCCGCGTCAGGCCGCGTCGGGTGCCGAGAGGTGCTTGCCCACGATGCCCGCGAGTTCGAACATCGTCACCTGGTCCTTGCCGAACACGGGTTTCAGCTTGGCATCGGCATTGATCGCGCGCTTGTTCTGCGCGTCCTGCAGGTTGTTGGCCTTGATGTAGTCCCACAGCTTCTTGATGACCTCGGTGCGCGCCACCGGATCGGCGCCGATCACCGCGGCCAGCGAGTCGCTGGGCTTCAGGCCCGCGCCCGGCTTGCGCGGCGTGGCCGCCTTCTTCGCGGCCGGTGCCTTCTTGGCGGCGGGCGTCTTCTTCGCCGCCACCTTCTTGGCTGCGGCGGTCTTTGCCGCCGGCTTGCCGAAGGTCTTGCGCGGCGGGAACTTGCTGCCGCCTTCGCGCGGCGCGAACTCGAAGGTCACCTTGCCCTCTTCGGCGTTCCAGGTCAGGAAGGCCTTGAAGGCGCGGCGCGTGCGCATGCTCACGAACTTGTCGAGCAGGTCGGTCTTGCCGGTGGCGAGCAGCTTTTCCATCTGCGCGCGCTCCACCGGCTGCTGCAGGATGATCTTGCCGGTCTTGAAGGTGCAGCTGGGCGTCGGCTGCGCGTTGGTCGGCACCGACTTCTCGCAGACGTAGTTGCTGCCGTGGTCGAACACCGGCGCGCCGCACACCGGGCACGGGCCCACGGTGTCCTGCTCGCTGAAGTCGACGATCTCGCCGCTCTCGGCATTCTTGTCGTCGCCGAAGTCGAACTCCAGCTTCCAGTTCTTGGCTTCCTCGTCGTACTTGATGACGATCTCGGAGGTGAAGGGCCAGCCGGCCTTGGAGCGGAAACCGTCGATCGGGCCGATGTGCTTGTCGCGCAGCAGCGCCTCGGCCTCGGCCACCTCGAAGGTGCGCCCGGCCGGCGACTTGCCGAACGAGAAGCCGCAGGCGTCTTCGCCGGTGCCGCTCTTGCCGGTGCAGGCGTAGCGGCGGTAGTTTTCCTTCACCACGCCGCCGCAGTTGGGGCACGGCGTCTCGAGCGTGGCGTAGTCGCCCGGCACGGTGTCGCGGTCGTATTCCTTGGCCTTCTTGACGATGTGCTCGGTCATCGCCGCGATCTCGCGCATGAAGGCGTCGCGGCTGAGCGCGCCCTTCTCCATTTGCGCGAGCTTGTATTCCCACTCGCCCGTCAGCTCGGCCTTCGACAGTTCTTCCACGCCCAGGCCGCGCAGCAGCGTCATGAGCTGGAAGGCCTTGGCCGTCGGGATCAGCTCGCGGCCTTCGCGCAGCATGTACTTCTCGGCGATCAGCCCTTCGATGGTGGCCGCGCGCGTGGCTGGCGTGCCCAGGCCCTTCTCTTGCATGGCCTCGCGCAGCTCGTCGTCGTCGATGGTCTTGCCGGCGCCTTCCATGGCGCCGAGCAGCGTCGCTTCAGAGTAGCGTGCGGGCGGGCGCGTCTTCAGGCCCTTGATGTCGGCCGACTCGGTGTGGACGATCTCGCCCGGCTTCACCGGCACGAGGCGCTTGCCGTCCTTGTCGTCTTCCTTCTCGTCGTCCTGCGCTTCCTTGCCGTAGATGGCGAGCCAGCCCGGCTTGACCAGCACCTTGCCGTCGGTGCGGAACGGGTACTTCTTGCCACCCTGCTCGACCGTGCTGATGCGCGTGGTCACCTGGTGCTCGGCGCTCGGGAAGAACACCGACAGGAAGCGCCGCACCACGAAGTCATAGAGCTTCTGCTCGGCTTCGCTCAGGCCGCTCGGTGCCTGCAGCGTCGGGATGATCGCAAAGTGATCCGACACCTTGGCGTTGTCGAAGATGCGCTTGTTGGGCTTGACGTAGTTGCCGTCGACCGCCTGCTGGGCGAACGGCGCCAGGTGCTTCATGCCGCTGTTGGCGAGCATGCCCATGGTGTCCTTGACCACCGGCAGATAGTCTTCCGGCAGTGCGCGCGAATCGGTACGCGGGTAGGTCAGCGCCTTGTGGCGTTCGTACAGGCTCTGCGCCAGCGCGAGCGTGGTCTTGGCACTGAAGCCGAAGCGGCCGTTGGCCTCGCGCTGCAGCGAGGTCAGGTCGAACAGCGCGGGCGAGGCCTGCGTGGTGGGCTTGCTTTCTTCGGTCACCGTGGCGGGCTTGCCGCGCGCGGCATTGGCAATGGCCAGCGCGTCCTGCTCGTTCCACACGCGGTCGGCGCGCTGCTCGGGGTCGGGCTCGCCGTTGGCCTGCAGCGGCGCGTTGGCCTTCTTCCAGTTGGCGTCGAACCACTTGCCCGGGTACTCGCCGGCCTCGGCCGCGAAGTTGCCGTGGACTTCCCAGTAGTTGCGCGAGACGAACTTGCGGATCTGTTCCTCGCGCTCGACCACCACCGACAGCGTGGGCGTCTGCACGCGGCCCACGGTCGTCAGGAAGAAGCCGCCGTCGCGCGAATTGAACGCGGTCATGGCGCGCGTGCCGTTGATGCCCACCAGCCAGTCGGCCTCGGAGCGCGAGCGCGCGGCGTCGGCCAGGCCCTGCATCTGCTTTTCGGTGCGCAGCGCATCGAAGCCGTCGCGAATCGCCTGCGGCGTCATCGACTGCAGCCAGAGGCGCTTGACCGGCTTGCCCAGCGGGCTCTTGCCGCCGGCGTACTGCTCGATCAGGCGAAAGATCAGCTCACCCTCGCGGCCCGCGTCGCAGGCGTTGATGAGTTGCGTCACGTCCTTGCGCTTGGCCTGCTTGACCACGGCGTTCAGGCGCGTCTTTGTCTTGTCGACCGGCTTCAGGTCGAAGTGGGGCGGAATCACCGGCAGGTTGGCAAAGCTCCACTTGCCACGCTTGACGTCGAATTCCTCGGGCGCCTGGATCTCGACCAGGTGGCCGACAGCGCTGGTCACGACATAGCTGTCGTTCTCGAAATGCTCGTCATGTTTGTCGAATTTGCCGGCCACCGGCGTGAGTGCACGGACGATGTCCTGTGCCACCGACGGCTTTTCTGCGATTACCAAAGTCTTTGTCATCTGAGGGCTCTCTATACTCTGCGGCTTCCCGCGTGCGCACGCGCACACGCGCATGTGTGCATATTCAAACTAACAGACTTCGGCGATGCCTTCCAAAACCCCACTTTCCGTTGGCCGCGATCTGGAAGCCCCCCAACCCCCCGAGGGGGAGGCGCGGGCCTCGAAGCAGTCCAGCGGCCGCCGCATCCAGATGCGGCGCTCCGACGTCCATGGCAACGGCGTGTTCGCCGTGCAGGACCTGGCCGAAGGCGAAACGCTCATCGAATACAAGGGCGAGATCATCAACTGGAAAGAGGCGCTGCGCCGCCATCCGCATGACCCGACGCAGCCCAACCACACCTTCTACTTCCACATCGATGACGGGCGTGTGATCGACGGCAACGTCAAGGGCAACGACGCGCGCTGGATCAACCACTCGTGCGAGCCGAACTGCGAAGCCGACGAAACCGATGGCCGCGTGTTCATCAAGGCGCTGCGCAACATCGCCGCCGGTGAAGAGCTCAACTACGACTACGGCCTCGTCATCGACGAGCCGTACACGCCCAAGCTGCTGTCCGAATTTCCTTGCTGGTGCGGCTCCGAGCAGTGCCGCGGCACGCTGCTGACGCCCAAGGACGAAGACGAAGAGAAGAAAAAGAAGAAGGCCAGGAAGAAGGCTGAAAAGAAAAAGGCAGAGAAGAAGGAAGCCAAGAAGGCTGACAAGAAGAAAGCCGAGAAAAAAGCCGACGGCAAGAAGGCGGACAAGAAATCCGCCAGGAAAGACAAGTCCGACAAGGACTGAGCATGAACAGCAGCAGCACCACGGCCGACTGGTTCGAAGACCGGATCGCCGCAGCGGTCGCGCCGCTGCTGCCGGGCTTCACGGTCGAGGTCGTGACCGAGGTCGACTCTTCCAACACCGAGCTGATGCGCCGTGCGCGCGCTGGCCGCACCGAGCCCGTGCTGCTCGTGGCCGAGCGCCAGACGGCAGGGCGTGGCCGCCTCGGTCGCCCCTGGCAAAGCACGCCGCAGCAGGACACCGCTGCCTCGCTCATGTTCTCGCTCGGCCTGCCGCTGGCGCCTGCCGACTGGTCGGGCCTGTCGCTCGCCGTCGGTGTCAGCGTGGTCGAGAGCCTGGACCCGACGGGCGAACACAAGGTCGGGCTCAAGTGGCCCAACGATGTGTGGGTCAACGACAGCAAGCTGGTCGGCATCCTGATCGAGACCGCGATGCCGCAGGCCGCGCGACAAGATGGACAGCGCTACGTCGTGATCGGCATCGGCATCAACATCGGCGCGCGCGAAGGCGACGGCATGCGCACGCCGCCCGCGTGGCTGCGCCAGTGGCGGCCCGAGGCGAGCGCGCCGGAGGTGTTGCGCGAGATGGCCGAGCCGCTGGTGCGCGCCGTGCTGGCCTTCGAGGCCGGCGGCTTCGCACCTTTTGCCGAACGCTTTGCCGCGCGCGACGTGCTGCGCGGACGCGAAGTGGTGCTGAGCGACGGCACCGCCGGTCTGTGCGAAGGCGTGGCCTGGGGCGGCGAGCTGCAGGTGCGCACCGACGCCGGCCTGCAACTGATCACCAGCGACGAAGTGAGCGTGCGCCCTCGCGGCATGTCTTTCTGACGCGGATGAAGTTGCGCCTGGTACTCGTCGTCCTGCTGCTGGCCAACGCCGGCTACTTCCTGTGGGCGCGCGGTGACCTGGTCGGCTTCGGCTTGGCGCCGGCCGGCCTCAACGAGCGCGAGCCGCAACGGCTTGCGCGGCAGATCCGGCCCGAGTGGCTGCAGATCCGCAAGGAACCCAAGGCCGGCACACCGGCGACCCCGCCCGCATCGGCGCCAGCGCCGTAATTGGGTCAAGCGGCGCGCGCGAACATCCGCCGCGCCTTGGCCAGCGCGGCCTGCAATTTTTCTTCGGACGGTGGTTCGTGCGAACTTGAACTCAGGCCGAACTTCTTGCCCGCGATCTCCTGCACCGCGACCAGGATGCCGCGAAGCGCGACCGCATCGGTCTCGGCTTCGAGGGCTGTGCGCAGACATTCGAGCGCCTTGGGCGCCGCGCTGCGGCGGTTGAGCACGATCTGCATCAGCGCACTGGCGGCCCATTGCCGGTTCGCGGCGGCGGGGTCGTCGGCGAGCAGCGGCGTCACCTTCGCGATGTCGCTCGTGCCGCCGAGCCAGCCGATCACCCACAGTCCCTTGCAGCGCAGGTCTTCGTGCGGCGACGCGAGCGCGGCGCGTGCCAGTGCCACAGTCTCTTTCAGGCGGCGGCCCTTGCGGTATTTGAAGGCGCCGAGCATCTGCAGCACGGTCGCCTGCATGGACGGGTCCTGCTCTTGTTCGAAGCAGGCGAGCAGATGGTCTTCGGCTTCATCGCCGCGTTCGCCGAACTTGCGGCAAAGCCAGTCGTACAGCTCGCTGTCCATGCCGGTGTCGTGCAGCAGTTCGTAGTGGAAGGCCAGTGCCTGGGGCGATTGAAGCTCCAGCAGGTCGGCGCCGAAGTCGAACATGTCCGACACGTCGGTGTCGGTGCGGATCGTCTTGAAGCGGCGGCGCAGCGCCTCGATGGCCTTGAACTCCCCGGCGGATGCGCTCATTCCAGATGCTCTCCTTCGAAGCGAACGGTGAAGAGCGCCCCCGGCGGATGCTTGCCGGGATGCGCGTCCTCCAGTTTCACCTGCGCGCGGTGCTGGTTGGCGATCTCGCGCACGATCGGCAGGCCCAGCCCCGAGCCGTCGGCCTCGTTGCCGAGCACGCGGTAGAAGGGCTCGAACACCAGCTCGCGGTCGGACTCCGCGATGCCCGGGCCGTTGTCTTCCACCTGCAGCAACAGCACATGGCCGAAGGGGTCGGCAAGCACGCGCACGGTGATCCGGCCGGGTCGTTCGGGAGGCGCCGAGGGCGTGTAGTTGAGCGCGTTGTCGACCAGGTTGCGCACCAGCTCCTTGAGCAGCGTCGGGTTGCCGTCGAACACCACGCCGGGCGCACCTGCCTGGGCGCCCTCGTAGCCCAGGTCGATGCGCTTTTCGATCGCGCGCGGCACGGCCTCGCGCACCACCTCGATGGTCAGCCGCGCCAGGTCGCAAGGCTGCTGATGCGTCATCGCGCTGGTGCCTTCGGCGCGCGCGAGCGACAGCAACTGGTTCACCGTGTGCGTGGCGCGCACGCTGGCGCGGCCGATCTGCTTGAGCGATTGCTTCAGCTCGTCGGCATTGGCGCCTTCGCGCTGCGCCAGGTCGGCCTGCATGCGCAGGCCCGCCAGCGGCGTCTTGAGCTGGTGCGCCGCATCGGCCAGAAAGCGCTTTTGTGTGTCGATGGAATCGTTGAGCTTGTTCAGCAGCTCGTTCACCGACGACACCAGCGGCACCACTTCGAGCGGCACGGAAGATTCGTCGAGCGGACTCAGGTCGCCGGGGCGCCGTTCGCGGATGCGCGCCTCCACCACCGACAGCGGCTTGATGCCGCGCACCAGCGCCAGCCAGATCAGCAGCACCGCCAGCGGCAAGATCGCGAACTGCGGCAGCAGCACGCCCTTGATGATCTCCAGCGCCAGCACCGCCTGCTTCTCGCGTGTCTCGGCCAGCTGCAGCAGCGTGGGCGGCACGTCCGCGACGCCGCTGGCGATCCACAGCGAGGCCACGCGCACTTCCTTGCCGTGCAACGCGCTGTTGTGCAGGAACACCTGGCCGGGCGGCAGCGGCTCGTCGAGACCGGGCATCGGAAGGTCGCGATCGCCGCTCAGCAGCGTGTCGTGGCCGTCGAGCAGCTGGTAGTACACATTGCCGGCGTTGTCGGCGCGAAGGATCTCGCGCGCCGGCTGCGAGAGCACGAACTGCGTCTGCCCGTCCTTCACCGTCACGAGTTCGGCCAGCGCCTTGACGTTGTGTTCCAGCGCGCGGTCGAAGGGCGCGTTGGCGATGCCCTGCGCCACCAGCCAAGTGACGCCGATGCTCACCGGCACCAGCAGCAGCAGCGGCGTGAGCATCCAGTCGAGGATTTCGCCGAACAGGGAGCGCTGGGCGCGCTGGAAGAGCTTCACTTGATTCGCCCCCAGGCCTTGCGCACTTCGCGTCGCTTCGCCAACGCCCTACCAGGGGCCATGCCTGCGGCCCGGCGAAGCCGGCTCCACGGCATTTCCCGCACGCAGGGGTACATCAGTTCTGGATCTTTTCGAGGCAGTAGCCCAGGCCGCGAACGGTCGCGATGCGCACCGGCCCCTTCTCGATCTTCTTGCGCAGCCGGTGGATGTAGACCTCGATGGCGTTGAGGCTCACCTCCTCGCCCCATTCGCAGAGGCGATCGACCAACTGGTCCTTGCTGACCAGCCGGCCGGCGCGCTGCAGCAGCACTTCGAGCAGGCCGAGTTCACGCGCCGACAGCTCGATCATCTTGCCGTCGATGGTGGCGACGCGGCCGGCCTGGTCGTAGACCAGCGGGCCGTGGCGGATCGCGTTGCTGGTGGTGCCCATGCCGCGCCGCGTGAGGGCGCGCACGCGCGCTTCGAGTTCCTGCAGGCTGAAGGGCTTGGCCATGTAGTCGTCGGCGCCGTGGTCCAGTCCTTTGACGCGCTCTTCCACGCTGTCGGCCGCCGTGAGCACCAGCACCGGCAGTTGCGAGCCGCGCGCACGCAGGCGTTTCAGGATCTCGATGCCGTGCAGGCTGGGTAGCCCGAGGTCGAGGATCAGCAGGTCGAATTCGTCATGGGTCATGAGCGCGGTGTCGGCCTGCGAGCCGTTCGCCACGTGGTCGACCGCCGCGCCCGAAGTGCGCAGGCTGCGCAGCAGGGCATCGGCCAGCACCTGGTCGTCTTCGGCAATCAGAATTCTCATGTGCCACCTCCGGCCGGTTCGGGCGCCGTGCTGGCGCCGCTCGCATTTGTCTCGTTCTCTCTCCCCCGGTGAAGTCTAGCCCGCCGTATAGGCTTCCAGTCCGATGGTTACCACGGTGGCAATGTCGTCGCCGACGCTGCTGCGGAACTCGCGCTCGGCCTGCGTCACCGCGCTGCGGAAGGCATCGAGCCAGGCCAGGCCGTCAGTGGTGAAGAGCACGCGGCGCGCGCGCGCATCGAGCGGATCGGGCCCGCGCGTGACCAGCCCCCAGGCCTCGCACTGGTCGACCAGCGCGCCCATCGCCTGCTTGGTCATGCCGGCGCGCTCGGCCAGCTCGGTCAGGCGCGAACCCTCGCGCGCCAGGTGCCGCGTGATGTGGACGTGCGCGGCGCTCACCTGGGCGCGCGCGGCAAGGTTCGACAGGGCCAGCGGCACGTCGAGGTCGTGCGCCATCAGCGCCAGCACGCGCTCGTCGAAGCGGCGCATGGCGTGGCCCAGCAGGCGGCCCAGGTGGGTCTGTCGCCAGGCATCGGAATCGGTCGGGAAGGCGGCTTCGGACATGGCGCCAAATGGTAAAGCAAACTGACCAAAAAATGGGTTTACTCAAACCAATGAGCCTCTACACTACTGTTCAAGCATCCAGCCTGTGGTTAAAAGCAGATGGGTGAAACCAGACACCAACCGTTGATTTTCAAGGAGATTTCCACATGGACGCAGTCGTCAAGGGCGCAAGTATCTCGGTCGCCAACAGTGAAAAGGCCAAGGCCCTGCAGGCCGCGCTGGCCCAGATCGAAAAGCAGTTCGGCAAGGGCACGATCATGCGTCTGGGTGAAGGCGAGGCGCTCGAAGACATCCAGGTGGTCTCCACCGGCTCGCTGGGCCTGGACATCGCGCTGGGCGTCGGCGGCCTGCCGCGCGGCCGCGTGATCGAAATCTACGGCCCGGAATCCTCGGGCAAGACCACGCTCACGCTGCAGGTCATCGCCCAGATGCAAAAGCAGGCCGGCACCTGCGCCTTCGTCGACGCCGAACATGCGCTCGACGTGCAGTACGCCCAGAAGCTCGGCGTGAACCTGTCCGACCTGCTGATCAGCCAGCCCGACACCGGCGAGCAAGCGCTCGAAATCGTCGACTCGCTGGTGCGCTCGGGTGCCGTCGACCTGATCGTCATCGACTCGGTCGCCGCCCTCACGCCCAAGGCTGAAATCGAAGGCGAAATGGGCGACTCGCTGCCCGGCCTGCAGGCCCGCCTGATGAGCCAGGCGCTGCGCAAGCTCACCGCCACGATCAAGAAGACCAACTGCATGGTCATCTTCATCAACCAGATCCGCATGAAGATCGGCGTGATGTTCGGTTCGCCCGAAACCACCACCGGCGGCAACGCGCTGAAGTTCTACGCCTCGGTGCGCCTGGACATCCGCCGCATCGGCACCATCAAGAAGGGCGACGAAGCCATCGGCAACGAAACCAAGGTGAAGGTGGTCAAGAACAAGGTCAGCCCTCCGTTCAAGACGGCGGAGTTCGACATCCTGTTCGGCGAGGGCATCAGCCGCGAAGGCGAAATCATCGACATGGGCGTCACGGCCAAGATCGTCGACAAGTCGGGTGCCTGGTACGCCTACAACGGCGAAAAAATCGGCCAGGGCCGCGACAACGCCCGCGAGTTCCTGCGCGAGAACCCCGAGCTGTCGCGCGAGATCGAGAACAAGGTGCGCGAGTCGCTGGGCATTCCGCTGCTGGCCGCCGATGCCGGGTCGGAACCTGAAAAGGCCGAGAAGCCCGCCAAGGCGCCGAAGGCCGACAAGGCAGACAAGAGCGAGTAAGTTGGTTCGGGCGCGGCCTGTCGCGGGCCGCGCGAGCGACGACCTGATCACGCATGGCTTTTGCAGCCCCTTCCCTCAAAGGCCGCGCGTTGCGCCTCCTGAGCCAGCGCGAGCATTCGCGTGCGGAGCTGGAGCGCAAGCTGGCCAAGCACGAAGAAGAGCCCGGCACGCTGGCCCGCGCGCTCGACGAACTGGCCGCCAAGGACTTCATCAGCGAGCCGCGTGTGGTGGCCTCGGTGCTGAACCAGCGCGCCGCCCGTTCCGGCGCGTTGCGGGTGCGGCAGGAGTTGCAGGCCAAGGGCATCGCGCCCGAGGCCATCGCCGAAGCGGTGGCCAGCTTGCAAGACACGGAAGTCGAACGCGCCACGGCGCTGTGGCGTCGCCGTTTCGACGCAGCGCCCGCCGATGCCAAGGAGCGGGCCAAACAAATGCGGTTTCTGCTGGCGCGCGGTTTTTCGGGCGCGGTGGTGGCCAAAGTCCTCAGGAGTGACTTCGATGAAGCAGACGAATGAAGACCTCGCCGTGCAGTCCCGCGTCGTCACGCAGCGTGTGGCCTGCGAATGGCGTCGCGCCTATGCGTTGGCTGCCGATCCGGCGCGTTTGCCTGATTGGGCGAGCGGACTGGCCAAGAGCGCGTTGGTTCGCCACGGCGACCACTGGATTGTGAAAACGCCCGAGAGCGGCGACGCGCACATGCGCTTTGCGCCATCCAACGACTTCGGCGTTCTCGATCACTGGGTCGCGCCTGAAGGTGTGCCCGAGGTCTACCTGCCGTTCCGGGTGATCGGCGTCGCGCCGGGCGCTTGCGAATTGCAGTTCACGTTGCTGCGCCAGCCGCACATGGACGATGCGGCGTTCGAGCGTGATGCGGAATGGATCGCGCGTGATCTGCAGGCGTTGCGGCATCTGCTTGAAGCTGGCTGACTCGGCCTTTTGAAGGCCGTTCACGAGCGGGGCGGGTTCGGGTTCATTCGGGGCGAGTGCGAATGACACCGGGTGCTCCCCTCCGCGAATGTCCCCCGCTTCGCTCCTCCTTTATTTCGCTGCGGGGAGCACCCGGCGTCATTCGCACATGGACGCGCTGCTGGTATGCAGCCGATCAACGACTGCTCTGTCCAGCGCTCACGTCGATACGGGGCTCTTTTTCGCGAAATAAAGGAGGAGCGAAGCGGGGGACATTCGCGAAAAAGAGCACCGTGTCGGCGTGAGTGCCGCCCTGAACAGCCGCACCCCAACTCCAAATACGCTCAGCCGCGCACCACCAGAGGTGTGAACTTGCGCCGCGCCTTGAGCTGATCGACATCCCATTCGATGCCGAGTCCCGGCGTCTCAGGTGCGACCGCATGCCCGTCCTCGATACGCAGACGGCTCGTAGTCAGGTCATCAAGCTGCGGGATGTATTCGACCCAGCGCGCATTCGGCACCGCCGCGCACAGGCTCACATGCAGCTCCATCAGGAAGTGCGGACACATCGCGATGTTGTGGGCTTCGGCCAGGTGCGCGATCTTCAGCCACGGCGTGATGCCGCCCACGCGCGCCACGTCGGCCTGCACGATGGAGCAGGCGCCCTGCTGGATGTATTCGGCGAACTGCGACGGGTGGTACATCGACTCACCCACCGCAATCGGTACGCTGGTGCTGGCCAGCAGTTGCGCATGCCCGCGCACATGCTCGGCCGGCATTGGCTCTTCGAACCACGCGAGATCGAGCGGTGCGTACTGGCGCGCGCGGCGAATGGCTTCAGCGACGGTGAAGCTCTGGTTCGCATCGACCATCAACTCGAAATCCGCGCCGACCGCTTCACGCACAGCCGACAGGCGCGCGATGTCTTGTGCGACATGCGGCTTGCCGACCTTGATCTTCGCGCCGAGAAAACCATCGGCCTTGGCTGCGAGCGTCTGCTCGACCAGTTGCGCCGGCTCGATGTGCAGCCAGCCGCCTTCGGTCGTGTAGACCGGCACGCGCGACTGCGCACCGCCGGCCAGCCGCCACAGCGGCAGGTTGGCGGCACGCGCATTGCGGTCCCACAGCGCGGTGTCGATGGCCGCCAGCGCCAGGCTGGTGATGGCGCCGACAGCAGTGGCGTGCGTGTGGAAGAACAGGTCGCGCCAGATCGCTTCGTACTGCTGCGGATCGCGCCCGATCAGACGCGGCACCAGGTGGTCGTGCAGCAGCGCCACGATGGACGAGCCGCCCGTGCCGATGGTGTAGGTGTAGCCCGTGCCCACCGAACCGTCGTCGCAGCGCACCGTGACCATCACGGTCTCTTGCGTCACGAAGGACTGGATGGCGTCGGTGCGCTTGACCTTGGGCGCAATGTCGATCTGCGCGATCTCGACCTGGTCTATCTTCGCCATGGTCATCAGCCTGCGTTGCGCGTCACTTCGACCGGCAGGTCGGCGCCGTGGAACTTCTTGTAGATGGTGTTCAGCTCGCCGCTCTTGAGCTGCGCCTTCACGAAGTCGTCCAGCTTGGCCTTCAACCGGGGCTCGTTCTTGCGCAGGCCGATGGCCATCATGTTGATCTTCATCGTGAACTTCGGCTCCATCTGCTTGGCCGGGTTCTTTTCGTTGATGGTCTTGAGCAGCGGCGGCGCGGTCGCGAAGATGTCGGCCTGGCCGCTGATCACTGCCGTGATGGAGGTGGCGTCGTCATCGAAGCGCACGATCTGCGTGCCGGCCGGCGCGGCCTTGGTGAGTTCCTGGTCGTTGGTGGTGCCGCGCGTGGCAATCACCTTCTTGCCGGCCAGGTCGGCGGGGCCGGTGATCGTCATGCTCTTCGGCGCGCCGACCACGGCCAGGATGGCGGCGTAGGGAATCGAGAAGTCGACCACCTTCTCGCGCTCGGGCGTGACCGACATGCTCGAGATCACGATGTCGGCCTTGTCGGTCTGCAGGAACGGAATGCGGTTGGCGCCGTTGGTCTGCACGATCTCCAGCTCCACGCCCAGGCTCTTGGCCAGCAGGCGCGCGGTCTCGACGTCGGAGCCGGTGGCGTTGAGCTTTTCGTCCTTCAGGCCGTAGGGCGGCACGGCCAGGTCGATGGCCACGCGGATCTTCTTGGCGGCCGTGATGGTGTCGAGCTGGTCGGCATGCGCCGCGCCACCGATGAAGGCGAGCGGCAGGGCCAGCGCGATAGCTGAAAGCAGTGCGCCGCGGCGCTGGGCAAAGAGAGAGCGGGTCATCGAAGGTCTCCTGGAGTTGTGAAGGTGGGCGCCGGGGCTCAGAGCCCGGTGCCGAGAAAATGCTGCAGCTCGGGCGTCTGCGGGTTGCTGAGGATGCTGGCGTCGCCCTCTTCCCACACCAGCCCCTGGTGCATGTAGATGATCTTGTCGGCCACGCCGCGCGCAAAAGCCATCTCGTGCGTCACGAGGATCATGGTCATGCCTTCGGACGCGAGCTGTTCCATCACCTTGAGCACTTCGCCGGTGAGCTGCGGGTCGAGCGCGGAAGTCACTTCGTCGAACAGCATCAACTGCGGCTTCATCGCGAGCGAGCGCGCGATGGCCACGCGCTGCTGCTGGCCGCCCGAGAGCTGCTCGGGGTAGGCATCGGCCTTCTCGGCCAGGCCCACGCGCTCGAGCACTTCCATCGCGATGGCGTTGGCCTCGGACGCGCCGATCTTCTTGACCGACTGCGGCGCGAGCGTGATGTTCTGCTTGACCGTGAGGTGCGGGAACAGGTTGTAGCTCTGGAACACGATGCCCACGTCCTTGCGCAGCGCGCGCAGGTTCAGCGACGGGTCGTGCACTGCGTGGCCGCAGCACTGGATGGTGCCGCTGTCGATGGTCTCCAGCCGGTCGATGCAGCGCAGCGCGGTGCTCTTGCCCGAGCCGCTCTGGCCGATGATGGCGACCACCTGGCCGCGCTGGACCGAGAACGACACGCCCTTCAAGACATGCAAGGCGCCGAAGTGCTTGTGGACTTTGTCGAGTTCAACCACGGGATGCATGGAGCTTCCTTTCGAGTGCACGGCTCCACCGCGAGAGCGGGTAGCAAAGAATGAAATAGAGAACCACCGCACACCCGAAATACAGGAAGGGCTGGAAGGTCGAGTTGTTCAGCACCTTCGCGTTGTAGGACAGCTCGGCATAGCCGACCACCAGCGACGCGATCGATGTGTTCTTGATGATCTGCACGAGAAAGCCCACGGTGGGCGGCGTCGCGATGCGCAAGGCCTGCGGCAGGATCACGCGGCGCATGCGCTCCCAGCGCGTGAGCGCCAGGCATTCGGCCGCTTCCCACTGCGCGCGCGGCACCGACTGGATGCAGCCGCGCCAGATCTCGCCGAGGAAGGCGCTGGCGTAGACGGTGATGGCCAGCGCCGCCGCCGCCAGTGCCGGCACCGAGCCGACGCCCGCGATGTTGGGGCCGAAGAAGCACACGCCCATCAGCACCAGCAGCGGCGTGCCCTGGATGACCTGGATGTAGCCCGCGGCCGCCACGCGCACCGCCTTGACCGGCGACACGCGGGCCAGCGCCACCGCAAGCCCGATCAGCCCGCCGCCGACAAAAGCGAGCGCAGAGAGCTGAACGGTGCCCCAAGCGCCCATCAACAGAAAGCCGAAGTGATCGGCCGGCATGAATGTCATGACGCGACGCCTTTCACAGCGGCGTGCCGAGCTTGCGCCGGCGCGGAAAGATCAGCATGCCCAGCAGCCAGAAGCCCAGGCGCATGGCGTACGACAGCACGAGGTACACCACCCACAGCACGATGAAGATCTCGAAGTTGCGGAAGGTGTCCGACTGGATGCGGTTGGCCACGCCGAACAGCTCTTCCGCGCCGATCGACGACATGATGCTGGAGGCCAGCATCAGCAGCACGAACTGGCTGGCGAGCGCCGGGTACACGCGCTCCACGGCCGGGCGCAGGATCACGTGCCAGAACACCTGCAGCTTCGACAGGCCCAGGCATTGCGCGGCTTCGAGCTGGCCCTTGTGGATCGACTCGATGCCCGCGCGGATGATCTCGCAGCTGTACGCGCCGATGTTCACCACCAGCGCCAGCACCGCGCCCACCATGATCGGCATGGTCACGCCCGCGCTCGACAGGCCGAAGATCAGGAAGTAGCTCTGGATCAGCAGCGGCGTGTTGCGGATCGCCTCTACATAGCCGCCCGTCAGGCCGCGCAGCCAGCCGTGCCGGCTGTTGCGGCCGAGTGCGCAGACCGTGCCCAGCGCAAAGCCCAGCACCGTGGCGACAAAGGACAGTTGCACGGTCGTCCATGCGCCTTCCAGCAGCAGCGGCCACTGCGCGAGCACGGGGGCGAAATCGAACTGGTAGTTCAAGCAATCTCCTTCGAGAAATCGTTCGCAGGAGTGGCCGGCTCAGGCCGCGCGAGCCAGCGGCATGCAGGACGGACCGATGGGCTCGAAGGCCTTGTAGGTCAGGATGAATTCGCGATGGCCCAGTCCTTCGGACTTGGTGGCCGCGCCGTTGGCGACATCGCGCACCGCATCGAAGACTTCCTGCCCCACCTCCTGCAGCGTGCCGCGCCCTTCGAGGATGCGGCCGGCGTCCACGTCCATGTCCTCGGCGAGTTGGCGGTAGGTGTCGGGGTTGGCGCAGACCTTGATGACCGGCGAGACCGCCGAGCCCACCACCGAGCCGCGCCCGGTGGTGAACAAGATGAGGTGCGCGCCGCAGGCGATGAGTTCGACGATCTCCGCGTTGTCGCTGATGTTCGGAAAGCCGAAGCGCGGCTCGCCATCGGGCACCACGTCGAGCAGGTACAGGCCGCCCTGCGTTGGCACGTCGCCCGGCTTCACGATGCCGTTGATCGGCGAGGCGCCGCTCTTGGCATAGGCGCCGAGCGATTTCTCTTCGATGGTCGAGAGGCCGCCATCGGCGTTGCCCGGCGCGAAGCTGCCGTGGCCCATGGTGCTGTAGTAGCGCGCGGCCTTGTTCACGCATTCGACGATCGCATCGCCGAGTTCGGGCGTGGCGGCGCGCCGCTTCATGTGGAATTCGCAGCCGATCAGCTCGCCGGTTTCCTCGAAGATGCAGCGCGCGTCCTGTGCGATCAGCAGGTCGAAGGCGCGGCCCACGGCCGGGTTGGCGGTGATGCCGCTGGTGCCATCGGAGCCGCCGCAGATGGTGCCGACGATGAGTTCGTTCATGGCCATCGGCACGCGCTCTTGCTGCGCGAGTTCGGCCAGCGCCCATTCGACCCACTCGGTGCCTTCGCGGATCGTGCTGCGGGTGCCGCCCTTCTGCTGGATCGTCAGCGTGTGCACCGGCCGGCCCGAGGCTTCGATGGCCTGTTCGAGCTTGCGCTTGTTCATGCTCTCGCAGCCCAGCGAGATCAGCAGCGCCGCACCCACGTTGGGGTGCGTGGTGATCGCCGTCATCATGCGTTCGGCGTACTCGTTGGGGTAGCAGCCGGGGAAGCCGACGAGGTGCACTTCGACGTCGCCCTGCTGCTGGCGGAAGTTGAGCGTGATCTCGCGCGCGACGTGGTGCGCGCATTCGACCAGGTAGGCCACGACCACCACGTTGCGGATGCCCTTGCGGCCGTCGGCGCGCGGATAGCCGTGGAGCTGGAGCGGGTTCGTCGGGTTCATGTCGGGTGTCGTCGCTTCAGGCATGGCCGACGAAGGTGTGGCCTTCGTCCAGCGTGTAGGTGGGGGTGTAGTCGCTGTCGAGGTTGTGCGTGTGGATGTGCTCGCCGGCTTCGACCGGCGTGCGCAGGCTGCCGATGACGGCGCCGTACTTCAGCACCTTCTCGCCGGCGGCGATGGCGCGGCGCGCGAGCTTGTGGCCCAGGCCGATGTCGCGCGGCAGCGTGGCGTTGCCGCCTTCGAGCTGCACCACCGTGCCGGCCGCGAGGTGGCTGCAGGCGATCAGGCAGTTGTCTTCGGTTGACAGCAGCACGAGCCGGGAATCGAGGGGTTGCATGGCGCTCACTGTTCGCCGCCTCAGAACTTGCGGTACTTCAGGTAGGCCTCTTGCGGGTCGGTGCCCGCGAGGATGGCGGTGCGCACGAGGTTCTCGCGGCCCATCATGTGTTCGGCCTCGGTGACGATGGCCTCGGCCTGCGCGAGCGGCAGGCAGATCACGCCGTCGGTGTCGGCCAGCAGCAGGTCGCCCGGGTTCACCATGACCTCGCCGATGCGCACCGGCACTTCCATTGCATCGGGCAGCCAGTAGCCAACCACGTCGCGCGGCGTGAAGTAGCGGTGCCAGACCTGGAAGCCTTGGGCCAGGATGAATTCGGCATCGCGCACGCCGCCGTCGGCGATCACGCCCAGCACGCCCTTGCGCCCGAGCGTTTCGGCCGAGAGTTCGCCCATGTGCGAGACCGTCGAGTCGTTGGGCTGGATCACCGCGATGTGGCCCGGCCTGGCGCGCGAGAGAAAGCCGGTCCAGGCCATCAGCGTTTCATGCGGGTCGGCCGTGGGGTCGACGCGGCCGCTCACCGTGAAGGCCGGGCCGCAGATCTTCTTGCCGGCGATCAGCGGGCGCAGCGTGGGTGGCAGCGTGAAGTCGCGCAGGCCCGCCGCGCGCATGACGTCGTGAAGGATGCCGGTGTAGCAGGCCTGCAACCGGGGCAGCAGCGAATCAGTCGTGGTGGCCATGTCTTTGTTTTCTTAGATAAAACTAGATTTCAGCTTTTAGGCTAACAGGGCAAGCTGTTTTTGACGCTGGGGTTTGCGCCTGATTGCGGGTAAACACCAATGAGAAAGGCGTGATTCAAGGCCTCCGGCTGGCTCCAAATCTCAAGGCCTTGGCGTACATTTGATTTCATAGATGAAATGAAAATTTCACCAGCACTCAAATCACACCAAGGACACCGCAACATGAGCAACCGCGTTCAGGGAAAGAACATCCTCGTCACCGCCGCAGGCAAGGGCATCGGCCGCGCCAGCGCACTCGCACTGGCCCGTGAAGGCGCCGCCACCGTGTGGGCCACCGACGTGGACGAAGCCGCGCTGGCCGAACTCGCCGCGCTGGCGCGCGAGGAAGGGCTGACCGGCCTGAAGACCGCGTCGCTCAACGTGCGCGACAGCGCCGCGCTGCAGGCCTTCGCGCAGACCGCCGGACGGCTGGACGTGCTCTTCAACTGCGCCGGCTTCGTGCACAGCGGCAACATCCTGGCCTGCGAGGAAGCCGACTGGGACTTCAGCATGGACCTCAACGTGAAGTCGATGTACCGCACCATCCGCGCCTTCCTGCCGGCGATGCTGGAACACGGCGGCTCGATCATCAACATGGCCTCGGCCGCGTCGAGCGTGAAGGGCGTGCCCAACCGCTTTGTCTACGGTGCGTCGAAGGCGGCGGTCATCGGCCTGACCAAGGCGGTGGCGGCGGACTTCATCCAGCAAGGCATTCGCTGCAACGCGATCTGCCCGGGCACCGTCGAATCGCCTTCGCTGCGCGACCGCATCGCGGCCCAGGCCGAGCAGGCCGGTGCCGACGAAGCCACCGTGCGCGCCGCCTTCGTGGCGCGCCAGCCGCTGGGCCGCGTCGGCCGGCCGGAAGAAATTGCCGCGCTGGTGGTGTACCTGGCATCGGACGAGTCGGGCTTCACGACCGGCACCACGCACATGATCGACGGCGGCTGGTCGAACTGACATGAGCAGTTCATCCATGGCCGGAGTCGCCGTGCTGGCGGACGGCTCGGCCGCCGAGGACGCCATCTACCGCAAGGTCGGCTGGCGCGTGCTGCCGCTGCTGGTGGTCTGCTTCATCTTTGCGTACTTCGACCGCGTCAACATCAGCTTTGCCAAGCTGCAGATGCAGGGCGACCTGAGCCTCTCGGATGCCGCCTACGGGCTCGGGGCCAGCATCTTCTTCGTGGGCTACTTCATCTTCGAGGTGCCCAGCAACATCATCATGCATCGCGTGGGTGCCAAGCGATGGATCGCCCGCATCATGATCACCTGGGGGCTGGCCTCGACCGCGATGATGTTCGTGCGGTCGGAGACCTCGTTCTACATCCTGCGCTTCCTGGTGGGCGCGGCGGAGGCGGGCTTCCTGCCGGGCGTCATCCTGTACTTCACCTACTGGTTCCCGGCCCGGCGGCGCGCGCGCATCAACGCCTGGTTCATGACCTCGATCGCGATTTCGGGCGTCATCGGCGGGCCGCTGGCCGGCTGGATCATGACCCACTTCGCGGGCATGAACGGCTGGGCCGGCTGGCAGTGGCTGTTCCTGCTGGAGGGGTTGCCGACGATCCTGCTGGGGCTGGTGGTGCTGCTCCTGCTGGACAACCGCATCGAGGACGCGAAGTGGCTGAGCCATGACGAAAAGCGCCTGCTGCGCGCCAACGTCGACGCCGAGGCCGGCCAGGCCGAGCACAACTTCCTGGCGGCCCTGCGCCAGCCGGGCACGGCACTGCTGGCGTTGATCTACATGTTCATGTTGATGGGCCTGTACGGGCTGACCTTCTGGATGCCGCAGCTCATCAAGAACACCGGCATCACGAACCCGCTGAACATCGGGCTGCTCACGGCCATTCCCTATGCGGCGGCGGGCATCGCGATGGTGCTGATCGGCGCCAGCTCGGACCGCTCGGGCGAACGCCGCTGGCACCTCGGCCTGACCGTGGCCGTGGGCGGGCTGGGCTACATCTGCAGCGCCTACTTCGGCGCGTCGACCGGACTGGCGATGGCCGCGCTGACGGTGGCGGCGGTGGGCGTGATCGGCTGCCTGCCGGTGTTCTGGACGCTGCCGCCGAAGTTCCTGACGGGCACGGCTGCGGCGGGCGGCATTGCGCTGATCAACTCCATCGGCAACCTCGGCGGCATCATCAGCCCGTACATGGTGGGCAAGGTGCATGACATGACCGGCAGCACGCAGGTCGGCCTGTACGTGATCGCCGGCGTGACGCTGCTTGCCGCCGCGCTCATCCTGTTCGCCCTGCCGCGGCAGATTGCCGGAAAGGACCGCGTGGCCTGATGCGCCGCCCGGCTTCGCCTGAAGCCGGCCTGCCATGCGTGTACGCTTGAAGCGCCATGAATCCAAAGATGCCGAGCAGCCCTGCAGAACCATTGATCGAAGCCCCGTCGTCCGAGCCGGAAGACGGGCTGGACGCCGGGCCGCGCTATTCGGCGCCGGCCCTTGAAAAGGGGCTGGACATCCTGGAGGTGCTGGCCGACAGCGTCACCGGCTGCACGCTCAACGAGCTGGCGCAGAAGGTGGGCCGCAAGGTCAGCGAGATCTTCCGCATGGCGGTGACGCTGCAGCGGCGCGGCTATGTGCAGGTCGACGAGAACGACCGCTACACGCTCACGCTGCGGATGTTCGAGCTGGCGCATCGCCAGCAGCCGCTCAAGAGCCTGGTGAGCGCGGCGCTGCCGCTGCTGCGCGAGCTGGCGAATCGCTCGCGCCAGTCGTGCCACCTGGCGATGTACCAGGGCGGGCGGGTGGTGGTGATTGCGCAGGTCGAGAGCCCGGAGCGCTGGTCCTTCGGGCTCAAGGTGGGCGTGGTGATGGGGCTGACGGACACCTCCTCGGGCCATGTGCTGCTGGCGTTTCGCGACGAGATCGACCGCGCCCGCATGCTGCGCGCCCACATTGGCGTGGAAGGCGAACTCGACATGGATCCCGGCGAGCTGTTCTCGATCCTGCAAGAGGTGCGAGAGCGCGGCTACTCGGCAATGCCGAGCAAGCAGACGCGGGGCATCACCAACATCGCGTTCCCGGTGATGGGTGTGGCCGACCACGTCATCGCGTCCATCAACGTGCCGTACATCGAGCGCATCGACCAGAAGGCCGGCCCCGATGTGACGCAGGTGCAGGAGATTGCCGGCAGCATCGCGGCACGCCTGTCGGCGCTGATGGGCGCCAGCGGCTACAACGACAACGAGTAGCGCGGCTGGCGCGAAGGGCGGGCTACGGGGGCTTCAGCCCGCGTCGGGAATGTCGTCGGCCGTGGGGTTTTCGGTCTTGTACGCGGCGATGTCGCGCACGTTCTTCTGCACGGCCACTGCGCCGAACAGGCTCAGCAGGAAGGCCATGCCGTAGAAGCCTTTTTCGCTGTTGGCCAGCGTGGCATTGAACAGGCCGACGGCGAGCAGCGCCACCGACAACAGCAGCGAGATCCAGCACAGGCCGTAGTAGATGGCGGTGACGGGGGTGCCTTCGAGCTTGTCGCGCACAGTCTTCTGCAGCGACACGGCCGCGAACAGGCCGTACATCAGGATGGTGAAGTAGTAGCCCTTTTCATTGAGCTGCATCGTGGCGTTCCACAGCCCGATCAGGTAGACGACGGCGCCGGCAAGCAGTGCGGCCCAAGAAGCGGCGACGAACGCCCCGGTCGGTTTCTGAAACTTGACTGCCATGGCAATCCTCCTGGTTGTTGTGTGGCGCGATTATGGAGTTGGACTGCGATGGCATGATCAACAATCGTTGCCGCCGCGGCGACAGGCCTTCAACAACTTCAGGGAGCCCTTCGATGCCATCAGAGCCCGTCAACCAGCCGTCCCTCGCGCGTACCGGTGCCAAGGCCGGCTTTGCTTTCGTCGGGTCGGTGATCAAGGGCGGCCTGCTCGGCGTGATTCTGGGTGGCGGTGTTTTCGTCTTCTATCTGAGCCAGTTGCAGGGGCCGGGCAATCCGGCGGCGCGTGCTGGCGGGTTCGGCGCCATCGTGGCGCTGCTCACTTCGCCGCCGCTGATGGTGGCTGTTCTGCTGCTCCTGTTTGTCGGCGTCTACGTGATGCTGGGTGTGGCGCAAGGCCGTGCACGCGCCATGCAGCATCTGGTGGCGGCACGCGGCGAGGTGGTGGCGCAGAAGTTGGGTGGCGCCATCGCGGGTCGCATCGAAGCCATGCCGCGCACCCACGGCACGCTGCAGCGCGCGGCCGACTGGCTGTCGGTCGACGCGTTGAGCAAGCAGCTTGCACCGGTGCTGGGTGAGGGCAAGGCGGCGCGGTCGGTGGTTTCGTTCGTGCTGAACCGGCTGCCGATGAGCGAGATGCTCGCCGAGTGGCAGGAAGGCCGTGCCGCGCAGGGCGAGCCGGCTGCCGGCGAAGGCGCCGCGCAAGACCCGGCGCTGCGCGCCCTGCTCACGCGCCGCATCAACGAGACGCTGCAGGACATGGCGACGCCGTCGCGCAAGCCGCTGTACATCGCGCTGGGCGCGCACGCGGCCCTGCTGGGTGTGGGCCTGTGGCTGGTTAACTAACTAACGGACTGACTGACGCTGAAGCGAAGGGGCGTGGCGCTCAGAGCGCCAGCATCAGCTTCAGGTTCTGCACCGCGGCGCCGCTGGCGCCCTTGCCGAGGTTGTCCAGGCGAGCGATCACCACGGCATGGCGGTGGTCTTCGTTCGGGAACACGCGGATCTCGAGCAGGTTGGTGTCGTTGAGCGCCAGCGCATCGAGCTTGCCGTCTTCGGTGGGCGGCAGCACCTTCACGAACTGTTCGGGCGTGTTGCTCTTTGCGTAGTGCGCGGCCAGTGCGTCCTGCAGGTCGCCGGCCTTCGGCTTGCCGGGCAGCAGGTCGAGGTGCAGCGGCAACTGGACCAGCATGCCCTGCTTGAAATTGCCCACGGACGGAATGAAGACCGGCCGGCGGGTCAGGCCCGTGTAGGCCATGATTTCAGGAATGTGCTTGTGCTTCAGGCCCAGCGCGTAGGTCTCGAAGAGCGGTGCCTCGTCTTTTTCGTAGGCCTCGATCATGGTCCGGCCGCCGCCCGAATAGCCGCTCACCGAAGGCAGCGAGATCGGGAAGTCGACCGGCAGCAGGCCCGCGTCGATCAGCGGGCGCACCATGGCGATCGCGCCGGTGGCGTAGCAGCCGGGGTTGCCGACGCGGTCGGCCTGGGCCACGGCCTGCCAGTGGCCGGCCACCAGTTCGGGGAAGCCGAACACCCAGCCGGGCGCGATGCGGTGCGCCGTGGAGGCGTCGATGATCTTGGGCTTCTTGCCGGGCAGCTGGTCGATCAGCGCGACCGATTCGCGTGCCGCGTCGTCGTGCAGGCACAGCACCACGAGGTCGACGCCGGCCATCAGGTCGCGCTTGGCGTTCACGTCTTTTCGCAGCTCGGGCGCAATGCTCACGAGGTCGATTTGCGGCATCGTTTGAAGCCGTTCGCGAATCTGCAGGCCGGTGGTACCGGCTTCGCCGTCGATGAAAACCTTGGCCATGATGGGAGTGTGCTCGGGGTAGCTAGAAGAAAGTACGTATTGACCGCACCCACACGTACAGTATTGGTGCGGCGCACCATGATACAGTCCGCGGTTGTTCGCCGCCCCCAGCCGTCAGGCTGCCGTCGCCCGCGAACAACAGAGCACAAACACTCTCACCTCCCAATCTCCCGTTCTCAACCTCCTCCTTCCGAGAGACATCCCTCATGAAGATTCACGAGTACCAAGGCAAGGAAATCCTTGCCAAGTTCGGCGTGCCGGTGCCGCGCGGCATCCCGGCATACACGGTCCAGGAGGCTGTCGAAGCCGCCCAGAAGCTTGGAGGCCCGGTCTGGGTCGTCAAGGCCCAGATCCACGCGGGTGGCCGCGGCAAGGGCGGCGGCGTCAAGGTCGCCAAGTCGATCGAAGACGTCAAGAAGCTGGCCGGCGAAATCCTCGGCATGCAGCTCAAGACCCACCAGACCGGCCCCGAAGGCCAGAAGGTGCGCCGCCTCTACATCGAAGATGGCGCCGACATCAACAAGGAATACTACATTTCGGCCGTGACCGACCGCGCGACCCAGAAGGTCGCGTTCATCGCTTCGAGCGAAGGCGGCATGGACATCGAGGAAGTGGCTCACTCCTCGCCCGAGAAGATCATCACGGTGTTCGCAGACCCCGAAAAGGGCCTGACCGACGAACAGGCCAAGCAGATCGCCGACGGCATCGGCATGCCGGCCGACTCGACCGCCCAGACGGTCGACATCCTCAAGAAGCTCTACGCCTGCTACATGGAGACGGACGCCTCGCTGGTCGAGATCAATCCGCTCAACCGTGACAGCAAGGGCAACGTCATGGCGCTGGACGCCAAGTTCAACTTCGACAGCAACGCGCTGTTCCGCCACCCCGAAATCGTGGCCCTGCGCGACCTCGACGAAGAAGACGCAGCCGAAGTCGAAGCCTCGAAGTTCGACCTGGCCTACATCTCGCTGGACGGCAACATCGGCTGCCTGGTGAACGGTGCCGGCCTGGCCATGGCCACCATGGACACCATCAAGCTGTTCGGCGGCGAGCCGGCCAACTTCCTGGACGTGGGCGGCGGTGCCACCCCCGAGAAGGTCACGGAAGCCTTCAAGATCATGCTGAAGAACAAGAACGTGGAAGCCATCCTCGTGAACATCTTCGGCGGCATCATGAAGTGCGACACCATCGCCACCGGCGTGATCGCGGCTTGCAAGGCCGTGAACCTGCAAGTGCCGCTGGTCGTGCGCATGAAGGGCACCAACGAAGTCGAAGGCAAGAAGCTGCTGGCCGATTCGGGCCTGCCGATCATCAGCGCCGACACCATGGCGGACGCGGCCCAGAAGGTCGTCGCAGCAGTCAAGAAGGCCTAAGGAACAAGTCATGTCGATCTACATCAACAAAGACACCAAAGTCATCACGCAAGGCATTACCGGCAAGACCGGTCAGTTCCACACCGAGAAGTGCCAGGAATACGCGAACGGCAAGAACGCCTTCGTGGCGGGCGTGAACCCGAAGAAGGCCGGCGAGTCGATCTTCAACATCCCGATCTTCGGTTCGGTCAAGGAAGCTGCTTCGCAAACCGGCGCCACCGTGTCGGTGATCTACGTGCCGCCGGCAGGCGCCGCGGCCGCCATCTGGGAAGCTGTCGAAGCCGACCTGGACCTGGCGATCTGCATCACCGAAGGCATCCCGGTCCGGGACATGCTCGAAGTGCGCAACAAGATGAAGGCCAAGGAAGCGGCCGGCGGCAAGAAGACCCTGCTGCTGGGCCCGAACTGCCCCGGCCTGATCACGCCCGACGAAATCAAGATCGGCATCATGCCCGGCCACATCCACCGCAAGGGCCGCATCGGCGTGGTCTCGCGCTCGGGCACGCTGACGTACGAAGCCGTGGCTCAACTGACGGAAATCGGCCTGGGCCAATCGTCGGCAGTCGGCATCGGCGGCGATCCGATCAATGGCCTCAAGCACATCGACGTGATGAAGGCCTTCAACGACGATCCGGACACCGACGCGGTCATCATGATCGGCGAAATCGGCGGCCCCGACGAGGCTGACGCAGCCCGCTGGTGCAAGGAACACATGAAGAAGCCGGTCGTCGGCTTCATCGCCGGTGTCACCGCCCCCCCCGGCAAGCGCATGGGCCACGCCGGCGCGCTGATCTCGGGCGGTGCCGACACGGCCGATGCCAAGCTCGCCATCATGGAAGAGTGCGGCTTCACCGTGACGCGCAACTTCTCGGAACTGGCCAAGCTGCTCAAGGCAAGGCTGTAAGAGACGACTCCACGACACCGGCCGCAGAGCCGGGTCATGAGAGGGCCACGCAGAAATAAAAAAGCGCCCGCACTGGATTGCGGGCGCTTTTTTCAATAAAACACAGTGGAATCGGGATCAGAGACATGGAACTCCTTCAAAGCACAGACTTCTGGATCGGTCTGCTCAAGATCGTCTGGATCAACATCATCCTGTCGGGCGACAACGCCGTGGTCATTGCCATGGCCGCGCGATCGCTGCCGCCTGCGCAGCAGAAAAAAGCCGTGATGTTCGGCTCGGGCGCGGCCGTGGTGCTGCGCATCGTGCTCACGGTGGTGGCGGCCAAGCTGCTCGCGCTGCCTTACCTGCAGATCATCGGCGGCCTGCTGCTGCTGTGGATCGGCCTGCAGTTGCTCAGCGAAGAAGACGATGGCGAAGGAGAAAGCAAGGAATACGGCAGCATGATGGTGGCCGTGCGCACCATCCTCCTGGCAGACCTCGTGATGAGCCTGGACAACGTGATCGCCGTCGCGGCGGCCGCGCAGGGCAGCATGGTGCTGCTGGTGCTGGGCCTGGCGATCAGCATTCCGCTGGTGATCTTCGGCAGCACGCTCATGATCAAGCTCATGGAACGCTTCCCCATCATCATCATGCTGGGTGCCGCGCTGATCGGCTGGGTCGGCGGCGAGACCATCGTGAGCGACGTCGTGCTGCGCGACACGCTGGCGGCCAACCCCTGGTTGCACTATGCGGCGGCAGCCGCCGGCGCGGTGTTCGTCGTGGCCGCCGGCCGCCTGATGCAACGGCGTGCACACGCCGCTGCGCACTGAGCGTTCGCGAAGTCGGCACTGGCAAACCATGGCGAGTGTCGGCGTTTCCCTGTTCTCGACCCGGCCCCCGCTGACCTGGGAGTTCGCCGCGCTGACCGATGTCGGCCGGCTGCGCGCCCACAACGAAGACGCCGTGCACGTGGATGCCGCGCTCGGCCTGGCGCTGCTGGCCGACGGCATGGGCGGCTACAAGGGTGGTGAAGTGGCCAGCGCCATGGCCATCTCGCTGCTGCACGCCAGCTTCGGCCGCTGGTTCGCCCAGGCCGGGATGCAGGCGCCGGCCCGCGTGGTCCGGCGGGCGCTTCAGGCGGCCACGGACGAGGCCAACGGATCGATCCTGCACGCCGGCACCACCAACCCGGAACTGCAGGGCATGGGAACGACGCTGGTGCTGGCCGCGTTCCGCCCGCAACGCGTGGTGGTCGGGCACATCGGCGATTCGCGCTGCTATCGCCTGCGCAACAACAAGCTGGAGCTGCTCACGCGTGACCATTCGCTGCGCCAGCAGCAACTGGACGCCGGTGCCATCACCGCCGAGGAAGCCCTCAATTCGCCGACCCGCAACCTCGTGACGCGGGCCGTCGGCGTGGAGCCCCAGGTCCTGCTGGAAATGCATGAGCACAGCGCCCGGCCCGGCGATCTCTATATGCTTTGCTCCGACGGGCTGAGCGAGATGGTCTCGGATGGGCAGCTTTTCACGCTTCTTGGACACGATGTCGGGCTTCAGAAAAAAGCTTCACTTTTGGTTGCAATTGCAAACGACAATGGTGGACGGGACAACATTTCGGTTGTTCTGGCAAGGGCGGGCGTTGCCGAAGTGCCCCGGGCGGCCAGGTAACAGGCCCCGACGGCTGCACGCCGTCCCGCTTGCCGTCGTTAAAGCTTTGCATTCGGGGGGTCGGCAATGCCGAAGATGATCATTTCGGTCGATGGCGTTGTCATCGGGCAAGTGGCACTCGCCAAGGACCGCACGACGCTTGGCCGGCGTGCCTACAACGACATCGTGATCGACAATCTGGCGGTCAGCGGCGAGCACGCCGTGCTGCACATGAGCGATGGCGAAGTCGAAATTGAAGATCTCAACAGCACCAACGGCACCTACGTCAATGCGCTCGCCATCCAGAAGCAGGCGCTCAAGGACAACGATGTCATCGAGGTCGGGGGCTGCCGCATCCATTTCCGCGCGCGCAGCAACCTGGCCATCGGTCCCGGCTCGGTCCGCACGGCGTCCGGCGAGTTTTCAGGATCCATGCCGCTCTCGTCCGCGCCCACGGAGTCGGGTGCGCTCGTCGAACTCGGCATTCCCGTGCTGCGTGTGCTGTCCGGCGCCAACCAAGGACAGGACGTCTCGCTGCAGAAAGTGGTCACCACCATCGGCAAGCCCGGCGTTGCCGTGGCCGTCGTCACGCGCCGCCGGCAAGGCTACGTCGCGGCCAGCGCCGTGGGCGGCGTCACGCTCAATGGCGTGCTGCTGGGGACCGACGCGGTCGCCTTGCAGGAACTCGACGTGCTCGAGCTTGGCGACAAGACGCGCATGCAGTTCGTGCGGGTCTGAGCCTTTCCTTTTTCTTGGCCGTCGCGGCGGTCTTCGCCGTCCGGGCGGCGCGCCATGATGAGCGTGCTGCGGCGGCATTGGCCGCGCATCGCCATCACGCTGCTGCCGGTTCTGCTGGCGCTGGCGCATGCCACCGACATGTGGCAGTTGACCGCATTCGAGCGCCTTGACCGCCTGATCTACGACATCCGGCTGCGCGCCACCATGCCGCGCACGCTCGATTCGCGCGTCGTGATCGTCGATGTCGACGACACCAGCCTTTCGCGCGAGGGCCAGTGGCCCTGGCCCCGCGACAAGATCGCCCGCCTGACCACCGAGCTTCTGACCCGCCAGCAGGCGGCGGTGCTCGGCTTCGACGTCATGTTCCTCGAGCCCGACCGGAGCGCCGGCCTCGAGAGGCTGCGAGAGATTGCCAACGGGCCGCTGCGCAACATGCAGGGCCTTGCGGCGGAGATCGAGCGGCTCGCGCCTACGCTGAACCACGACGCCACCTTTGCCCAAGCGCTGAACGGCCAGCGGGTTGCGCTCGGCTACTACTTCACGCGAACCGCAACCCCGAGCGCCAAGGGCCAGTTGCCCGCCACGCCGCTCCTGCCGCCCGATGCCTTTCCCGCGGGCGGCGCCTATGCCACGAGCTGGAACGGCTTCGGGGCCAGCCTGCCGGAGCTGGCGAAGGCTGCGCCCGCCGCGGGATTCCTGAACACGCTGGTCGGCGACAGCGGCGATGGCGTCATTCGCAGCGTGCCGCTGATCGCGCGCTACGAAGGCGATCAGGCGCAGCCCGGCTACTACGAATCGCTGAGTCTCGCGGTCTACCGGCTGGCGAACGGCTCGCCGCCGGTGCGCCCGGCCTTCGCGCCCGGCAGCGAGGTGCCCAGGCTCGAATCGCTGCGGCTCGGGCGCCTGCGCATCCCCGTCGATCAGTCCGCCAGCATGCAGGTGCCGTTTCGCGGACCGGGCGGCGCAGGTGCGGGATCGTTCCGCTACGTGGCGGCCGCCGACGTGCTCGAAGGCCGACTGGGTCCGGGTGAGCTGAAAGACAAGATCGTGCTCGTGGGCGCCACGGCGCCGGGCCTGCAGGACCTGCGCGCCACACCGGTCGGCGCCGCGTTTCCGGGTGTCGAGGTGCATGCCAACATCGTCTCGGGCCTGCTCGATCACCGCCTGCTCGCGGTGCCGGACTATGCGCCCGGCTACGAGGTGCTGACCATCCTGGTCGCGGGCCTCGTGCTGGCATTCGGGTTGTCGCTGCTGTCGGCATCGCGTGCCGTGTTGCTGGCCGCAGGCACGACGGCCGCGCTGGTCGGCCTCAACACCTGGCTCTACGTGAGCGAGAGCCTCGTGCTGCCGCTGGCCTCGGCACTTGCCACGACGGCGCTGGCTTTCGTGCTCAACATGAGCTGGGGCTACTTCGTCGAATCTCGCGCGCGGCGCGGCCTCGTGCGGCTCTTCGGCACCTACGTGCCGCCGCAGCTCGTCAACGAAATGCTCGTGCACCCCGACCGCTACAGCATGCGCGCCGAGAGCAAGCCGATGACCGTGATGTTCTGCGACATGCGCGACTTCACCCGTTTGTCGGAGCAGATGGCGCCGGCCGAGCTGCAAGCTTTTTTGAATACCGTCTTCAGCCGGCTCACCGACGTGATCAGCGCGCACCGCGGCACCGTCGACAAGTACATGGGCGATTGCGTCATGGCCTTCTGGGGCGCGCCGATCGACACGCCCGACCACGCGGCGCTGGCCGTGCGCGCGGCGCTCGACATGGCCGATGCCGTGCGCGAGATCAACAGCATGCACCGCGCCGCCGGCCGGCCCGAGATCAGCGTGGGCATCGGCATCAACAGCGGCGTGATGAGCGTGGGCGACATGGGCTCGACCGCGCGCCGCAGCTACACCGTGGTCGGCGACGCGGTCAATCTTGCGTCGCGCCTCGAAGGACTGAGCGGGCACTACGGCGTCGAGATCATCGCCAGCGGCGCGACCCGCGAGCTGGCGCCCGACTACATCTGGCAGGAGCTCGACAGCGTGCGCGTCAAGGGAAAGGCACAAGTCGTTGCCGTTTTTACGCCGCTGGACGCGCGCACGGCCGACGCGATGAAGCAGGCGCAACAACTGCTCGAACGCTGGGCCGGCGTGCTCGCGGCTTATCGGCGGCAGGACTGGGCGGTGGGCCGAAACTTGCTGGCACCCCTGCTCGCGGCCGATGCCAAAAAAGTCCTTTACCAGCTCTACGCCCAGCGTTTAGCCTCGATGGCGTTGCGTCCGCAAGACCCGAACTGGGACGGCGCAACCCGGTTCGAAACCAAATGACGACAGACACATACAAGGGGTCTCTCACAATGCAGGTTCGTGTGCTGGGTTGCTCGGGCGCCATCGCCAAAGACTGCCGCACCACCTCGTTTCTGGTCGACACGGACCTGCTCGTCGATGCGGGCACCGGGGTCGGAGATCTCACGCTCGAAGAGATGGCCGGCATCAACGATGTCGTGCTGACCCACAGCCACCTCGACCACATCGCCGCGCTGCCTTTGATGCTCGATGCCGTGGGCAGCCGCCGCACGCAACCGCTGCGTGTGCACGCGCTGCGAGCCACCATCGAGGCGCTGCGCGCGCATGTGTTCAACAACGTCATCTGGCCCGATTTCGAGAGCATTCCGAGCCCTGAGGCGCCCTTCGTGAGCTTTCACGATATTGCGGTGGGGCAGGTGCTGCAGCTGGGCAGCTGCGCGCCCAAGCTGATCGAGGTGCTGCCCGCTGTGCACACGGTGCCGGCCTGCGGGTTCGCCGTGCGAAGAGCTACCGGCGGAGCCCACTGGGTTTTCAGCGGCGATACCGAGCGCAACGCGCCTTTCTGGGAGCGCGTCAATGCGATCGAGGTGGCGATGCTGGTGATCGAGACGGCCTTCAGCAGCCGCGAAAAGGCACTGGCTGAACGCAGCCTGCATCTGTCGCCTGCTGTGCTGGCGGATGAACTGGCGCATATCGAGCCGGGCAAGCAATACCCGATCTACATCACCCATACCAAGCCGGCGGAAACCGACGAAATCATGAGCCAGATCGGGGCGCTGGCGGACCATCAGGTGGCCGGGCTGGCGCAGCGCGACATACGCTGGCTCAAGGCGGATGGGATCCTGACTTTCTGACGGTTTCCGATGCGTTGGCATGACAAATTTGTCACCGCTTGTAGCATCTTGAAGCAAGTTATGTCACTTGGTGTAACGCCAAGGTGGCCAAAGATGACGGGTTTGGGCAGCGCGGGGCCTTGGGAACGGGTGGCACGGATGCTGCGGAAGGTACTGCGCTCCGGGCTGGTTCCCGGGCTCTACAAACCAACCTGGAGTTAGTCAAATGAACCGTCGCACTCTCGCTCGCCGCGCACAAGCCGGCTTTACCCTTATCGAATTGATGATCGTTGTGGCGATCATCGGTATCTTGGCTGCTGTGGCTTTGCCGGCTTACCAAGACTATACGGTTCGTGCACGCGTGTCGGAAGCTATGGTTGCCGCTTCTGCCGCCAAAGCAACGATCGGCGAAAACATCGCTTCTGCCGCCAGCGTGATTGATGTCAACTCTTGCAACGGTGTCACGAACAGCACCGTCGCTACAGAAAACGTCAAAAGCCTCGTTTGTGCAAGCGGGGTGCTGACGCTGACCGGCACCACAAAGGCAGGCGACGCCTCGATCGTCCTTACGCCGGTGGTCAACGCTGACAAGGTTGTGGTCTGGACCTGCGCTGGTTCGCCCGCAAAGTATGTTCCCGCTCAGTGCCGTGCAGCTGCCACCTAATCAAATTGATGCGTCAAGCGAAAGCCGCCTATGGGCGGCTTTTTTAATATCCGAGAAATCCCAGCAGCACTCCAATTCGAGTGTGTTGCTTTGATCGAATCGTTGATCTGCGGTGCAATGCAGTTATTGGTGTGCTCGCTGCGATCAGCGTACCCAGGTACTGATGCACGTGCTCAGATCGCAATCGAATTTGCAGGCTACAGCTGAAATGCAACGCCTGCCATCGCCGCAATCTGGACCTCTACGTGTACTTGTGCTTCCTGGGTCGCGTGATCTGCCCACTATCGCGGCCACGTTTGGCAATGTCGGGAGAGGACCTGCGCAAACGCCCACACTTGAACGCGGCGGATGGGTGAGAACTAGGGTCTTCGCGCCGCCAGTATCGACCACAGGTAAGCAAGCACGGCCTGTGCTGCGAAAAGGATGTCAAGACAATGCGATTTGCGCCGAAGCCCACGACATCAACAATAAGTGGTGAATGGATCGCGTCTCTGATCCTTGCGCTGCTGGTGCTTGTGCTGATAGCCCCGAACTTCCTCATCGTTCGCAGTGCCGCCAATATTCTCGAAACGTCGTATACGGAGAACATAGCTTACGCAGCCTGCTTCTGGGCGCTGGTCTTTGCTGTCGCGCCCCGCCTCTGGATGGGCCTTGTTGTGGCGACAGTGCCTTCACTCTGGTGGTCGCTTGAAGTCTTCTTGCGCGTGAATTTTGCACAGCCGGTGACACCGACTTTCGTTGGCATGGCAATGGATGCGGACGCACGCGAGATGGCCGAGTTCCTGTCGACTTCGGGATGGGCTGTGTTGTTTCCGGGTGTCCTATTTATCAGCGTCGCCATCGTGCTGGGGATGTATCTGTATCGCAAGCGCGCCAGATGGACGCACCGTTCACGCCACTGGGTCTTGCTTACCGTTCCGGCGATCCTGATCTTGCTAGCGCTGTTGCATAGGGATATGGGCGATGCTGCTGCCGCTGCTCCGGAGCCCTTCGTCAATAGGGCGGGCAGCATGGCCGCGGTCTTAGCAACGGTCTATCCGCTTGACCTGCCTCTATCGGCAATCTGGGTACACCAGGATGCATCGATCATCCGACAACTCAGAGCAAAACTGAGCGGCTTCGACTTCGAGCCGAAACTTGCCGACGCGCATCTCGACACGGTCGTGCTGGTAGTCGGAGAATCCTCGCGCTCCGATCGATGGCAGCTTTTTGGCTATGAACGAAAGACCACGCCGAAGCTGTCGGCGATGGGCGACCTGATCCTTTTCCCTGATGTAGTTACACAGTCGGTCGCTACGCGATATGCCGTGCCCAACCTCATCTCCCGGCGACCGGTGCTGGCGAGTGACGGAAAAGTTGCTCCCAGTGCGGAGCCGTCGATCTTGGCGGCGCTTAAGCAGATGGGCTATCGAACATCTTGGTTATCGAACCAAGGTGTGGGGGGGTTTTATGAAAGTCCCATCGCGATGTACGCTGGCGATGCGGACGAAGCGATTTACCTTAACCCGACAAGCTACGACGCTCGAGGAACCTACGACGAAGTACTGCTCGAGCCGTTGCGCCGAAGGTTGGACATCAAGGGCAGAAAATTCATTGTGGTGCACACGCTGGGCAGCCATTTCGATTTCTCGCATCGCTACCCGCCGGCCTTCGATATCTACCGTCCTTCATTGACAACCGTTCCAGTACAGGATGGCATCAAGGAAAACGCCTCACTCGCGGTGCAGGCCAGCAATGCGTACGACAACAGTATCCAGTACACCGATTCGCTGCTTTCGCAAATCATCGAGGGCGTTGACCGGAAGGGGGATGCGGCGGTGGTGATGTACATCTCTGATCACGGGCAGGACGTGTTCGACCAGCCATGCAAGGCGAAAAGCATCACGCGAGCATCGAGCCATTCTTTCATCGTTCCAGCGCTGATCTGGTCGAGCGCCAAGGCCAAGCTGCTGATCGGTGATCGACTGGATGCGCTTTCTAATACGCGAACCCGACCCAAAGTCGCCAATGCTGTGCCTCAGACTTTGCTCGATCTTATTGGGGTAATAACGCCTCCTGCGACGAGAACACCCAGTTGGCTTGATCGGGAACATGGACCTAGACGGGTTTCTTCCAAACAAGGCTGGGTCGACTTCGATGCTGCTGCTGCCCGGAATACCTGTGAGATCGGCCCTTAGCCCATGCTGTTGTGTCCACGCCGACGGCTTGATGTAGAAGTGCAGCGCGGTGAGCGTGGAGACGAGGCGGATCTTTTTGCCCTTGAGTTTCACGCTCGCTCATCACGCCAGATGTAATCAAGAGCGGCTTGCCATGGGTGTCGCGACTTGATACGAAGCAAGGCATGGTGTGTACATTCGTTTACTAGTGCCGTGCAAAACCTTGCATTTCTGACAAACGGTCGCTTCGGGATGGCAAGCGGTCCTTTGGTGGAGTAACGATTTCGCTCACAAACGTTACGATGGGAAACACTCCTAACTCAATCTGACGCCGTCAGTCGACAGCCCCAGTGCCCAATGAAAAAACCAGCTGTGTCACTGCATGGGCAGAAAGGCTTCACTCTGATCGAAGCGATGATCGTTGTTGCCTTGGTAGCTATCTTGGCTGCGTTGGCAATACCGTCGTTCACAACCCTCACTGCCAATCAACGGGTGACTTCTGCGGCGCAGGAGTTGCAGACCCTGCTCCAATTCGCCCGTGCCGAGAGTGTCTACAAGCGCACGGAAAGCACTGTCACCGCAACAGGGCAGAAGTGGCAAGCGCAAGCAGGAGAAAAAGTGCTGCGCGAGGCCACATTGCCCGATACCGTCAGCGTCGAGCCTGGCTCTTCAGGCGGCGTGGTCTTCGAGGTGACGGGCAAGGCCCGACCCGCTTCCGGTGGCGTCTCATACACGGTATCGGTTTCCGCGACCAATGCGACGCGCGTGCAGTGCCTCAGTGTGACCGGCGCGGGCTTGGTGCGGCTGCAGCATGTAGCAACTGGGCAGGCCTGCTCATGAAGCCCGGCATTTTTGTCGGAGTTTCGCCGATGAATGTCTCCCGTTCTCCATCGTCATCCCGACAAGCGGGTCTGAGCCTCATCGAGGTTCTCATGGCTGTCCTGCTCGTGAGCATCGGCCTGCTCGGCGCCGCAGGCATGCACGTGCGCGCCATCCAATTCACCACCGATACCGAGCGGCGCCAGATGGCATCGATGGTTGCCTCCGAGTTGATGGAGACGATGCGTGGCGACACGCTCACCGTGCTGCAAACCAACGGCACGCCCAAGGCGGATTTGGGCGGCTACGCGAAAGCGATGGGGACCGAGCTGGATGCGGTCACAGTGAACGATTGCCAACCGTTGGCCGCAATTCCCGCCAAGCGGCTGGGCTGCTGGGGCGCGCGTGCCAGGCAGCTCATGCCGGAACTACCCGCTGCTCTTGTTACGAGCAACTTCGTCGTCGGCCTGGATGCGGGAAACGGTGTGATCTCGGTCACCGTAGCCTGGCCGGTCAAGAAGGGCCAGTGTCTGGATGGAACCGACAATGATTTTTGCTCCTACACGTTGCGATCGAGGCTCTGAGCCCGTGTCGCGTACATGTCCGCAGACGCACAGCAGCGTCATTTGCCGCTCTAGAGCGGCCGAGCAGGGCCTCTCGCTGGTGGAGCTCATGGTGGCAATGGCCGTGGGCCTTGTCGTCGTCTTGATCGCCACCACCATCTACATGGAAAGCTTGCGTAACTTTGGTTTTCGCGCAAGTCAGAGCGAGAACCTCGGCAACAGCCGCTACGTGCTAGGCACCTTGGACAATGAGTTCACGAAGGCCGGCTATCGGCGCGATCCGACGCAGGCCATGGACGAGGCCTTTCCTGCCGACGGCGCTGCGCATCCCAACGGCTGTCAGTTCGCCGTGGGCCAGGCCATCTACGCGGTCGACACGGGCACCTTGTGCATCCGTTATCAGCCGCGCGACAACAATGAGAAGGACTGCGCGGGGTCATCGGCGGGTATTGCCGGGCTGGGGGCCTATGAAGCGCCGCCCGCGCCGGCCCTGGGGGCAGGCCTGTTCGTCGAAAAGTACTTTCTCAACCAGGGCGCGCTGGTCTGCCAAGCCGGTAGTCAGGCTGAAGACAAGCGGGAAGTGGCAGACGGGGTGCGAAGCGTGCTCTTCGAGTTCGGGGTTGGCAAGGGCAACGATTCGTTCGCCGAGCGGCGTGTCGAAGAGTTCAAGACCAGCAAGCCCGCAGCCGATGAAGCCATCAGGTCATTGCGCTATGCCATTTTGCTGTCGAGTTCGGCAGAAAGGGTCACCGGAGGCATGGAGTCCTCCACATGCACCCGCTGGGAAGGCGTGGGCGGTGCCAGCGCCAGCTGCGACACCAGTAAGGGCCAGCTCTACCAGCTTGCGAGCGGCTCCCTCACGCTGAGAAACCTGATGCCATGAGCGCACGCCATATTTCAATTTCGTCCCAACGGCTACACCAGCGCGGAGCTGCGCTGTTCGTCGCCATGATCATGATGCTGCTGGTGCTGATATTGGCCGTGGTCGGCATGCGCACCATCACGCTTGAGTCACGCATCGCCGGCAACGTGCTCGAGAACCAGAAGCTGCAGGAAACGGCGGACGGCGCGCTGCGGGAGGGTGAACGCATCATCCAGAAGTATGGACTGTCGTTGTCCAAGTGTGCTGATGGCGCGGCCAGCCCCTATGACGGGGTCAAGCCCTGTTTCATTTCCGACGCCCGCACTGATCCCCTCGGATTGAATACCTCGTTCGCCGCCAAGACCGCTGCTACCGGATTCGCGAACCCCTATGGCTATTGGTATCCGCGCTACATCTCCACCGTCTGCCCCAAGGGTTCGAGCGCTACATCCGCGCTCGAAGCCGCAAGCACCGGCTGTACCGAGTTCTACGAGCTCAACGCCCAGGCCACCGCCGAAACCAGCGTGCAAGCCTGCGGCTCGCAGGCGTTTTGCCTGCGTTCCACAGTCAATCTCTTCATCAAATAGTCGAGGAGGGCTGCAATGGCTCGTTCCACACGTTCAAATCGCTCAACTTTTCGTATCTTCCACACGGTCGGCCTGCTTGCCGCCGTAGCGGCATTGCTTTTCGGCCAGCACCTTGCGACCGCGCAAGACAGCGGAGATACGGCTTTGGCACAGACGCCGCTGTTCGTGAGCGAGAGCAACCCGCCGTTGAATATGCTGGTGATGGGGCGCGACCATAAGCTCTACTACGAGGCCTACAACGACGCCTCCGACCTGAACGGCGACGGCGTGATCGACGTGGGCTACAAGCCCGATCAGATCGACTATTACGGGTACTTCAACAACAACGCCTGCTACGAATACAGCAACGACAAGTTCTCGCCTGCTGCGGCAGCCACAGGTGCCAAGAAGAAAATCTGTGCTGGTGGAACTCGCTGGAGCGGCGACTTCCTTAACTACCTCGCCACATCGCGCATGGATGCCATTCGCCGGGTACTTTATGGCGGAATGCGCGTGACCGATACCACCAGCAGCACCGTTCTGCAGGCGGCCTATGTGCCTCGTGACGCGCACGCCTGGGGCAAGGCCTATGACCCCGTTCGCGATGGTGCTGTCTACAACATCAGCGACTACGCGCCGCTGGCGCAGCCGGTGAGCGGCACCCGCCATCTCTTTGCCGTGACCACACTGGGCGAAACCGATGACAACGCGATCCCTCGCCTGCGAGTGCTCAACGACTCGAAGTTCCAGATCTGGGACTGGGTGTCCAAGGAGGGGACCGCGGGGCAGGACCTTTGCCTCGGTGGTGTGGCATGCGCGGTGGATGGTGGCTCGCAATTTGAGATGTTGCCCAGCAGCGCATATCAGAAGCTGACCATCATGACGTGGAAGAAGACAAACAACGCGGCGACACCCACGACTGCGGCGCAAATGACCAAGTTCTTCACCGACAACGGAAAGAGCGCCAATTTGTGCGGCACGAGCGCGATCGCCACGATCGACACCACTGGCGGAAACAACAACCCGTTCAGCGGCACCAATGGCTGCACCCACGACAACTACCTGACCGAGATCCTGGGAGAGGTCTACATTCCAGCGGCGGGGGCTTACACCTTTGCCGTTGATGGAGACGATGCCGTGGAGGCCACCATCGACGGCACAAGCTGGGGTTGGTATGGCGGCCATGGCGCGGATCGCAGTCAAAACGGCTTGCAGAGTCACTCGAAGATCTTCAACTTCACGACGGCAGGCTGGAAGACGGTGAAGTTTCGCCATGTCGAAGGAGCAGGCGATGACAACTGGGGGCTGGCCCTGAAGGTGACTCGGCCTGCCAGCGCCATAGTGACCCGCAAGATCCGGGTGGAGGCCTGCTCCAGCACCGACGCGGCCTTGCGTGAAGCCAGTTGCAAGTCCTATCCGAACAACGGCGGTACAGCCATCTACAAGCCGACCGGCTTGCTGCACGACTTCGGTGAGAACAACAAGATGTACTTCGGCCTGCTCTCGGGCTCGTACCAGAAAAATATCGCGGGCGGCATTCTGCGGCGCAACATGAGCAGCTTTGCCGACGAGGTCAATCCGCAGACGGGCGCGTTCCAGACTGGCGTCGCCGGTGTCGTTGCCAACATTGACCGTCTGCGCCTGATCGGCTTCAACGGCAGCCAGTACAACGATTGCGGCTGGATCACCGATGGGCCTATCAGCGGCAAGACCGATCCGTCGATGTGTGCGATGTGGGGCAACCCGGTGGGCGAGATGATGTTCGAGACGCTGCGCTATTTCGGCGGAGCCTCCGGCGCCCACAGCCAGTACGACTATGGCAGCGGGTCCAAGGACAGCGCAAATCCTTTGAACCTTTCCAAGCCCGACTGGGTGTCGCCTTACGCGGCAAAACCCAGCGGTGGCGGCTATCAGCATTGCGCGCGCCCGGTGATGACAGTTCTTAGCGACATCAATCCTTCGTATGACACCAAGCTGCCGGGTAGCCGCTACCAGTCTGTTGCCGTCAATGCCGACGCCCTGGCCGGCTTCAATGTCGCCAACGAGGTGCAGGCCATCGGCGCTGCGGAGGGCATTCATGGCAAGAGCTTTTTCATTGGCCAGTCAAGCTCGACCAACGCGAACGGCGCACCGTCAGTGAAGACGGTCGACGATCTTTCCTGGGTGCGCGGACTGTCGCCCCAGGAGCCCAGCAAGGAAGGCAGCTATTACTCCGCGGGGGTATCGCGCTTTGGTGCCAACAATGCCGTTTTCGGCAATGCCAAGGGCAAGAATCGGCTGATGACCTATTCGGTAGCCATTGCCTCTCCACTGCCGGAGATCCGCTTTCCAGTGGGCAATGGCCGGTTCGTGACGATCTCCCCCTTTGCCAAATCCGTGACTGGCTTCAGCATTGATCCCACGCGCTTCGCGCCGACCAATCAGATCGTGGACTACTACGTGGACCGCATCGCCAACACCGGCACAGCCGACCAAAACTCCAGCATCAATGAGGGGCGGGCCTATGCGGAGTTCCGCATCAACTACGAGGACGTGGAGCAAGGCGCCGACCACGACATGGATGCCATCTCGCGCTATATCGTCTCGCTGCAGGCGAACGGCAGCGTGAAGGTCGACATGCTGTCCGAATATGCAGCGGGCAGCATCGGTCAACACATGGGCTATGTGGTCTCTGGAACCACCCAGGATGGCATGTATCTGGAGGTGAGGGACAAGGACACGGCATCCGTGTATTACGCGCTGAATACGCCTCCCAACCGTCCGCCTGGCTATTGCGAAGGGCGACCCTCCTCCGATTCGGAGTGCACCAACCTGCCGCTCTCGGCCAGTCGCACCTTCACACCCAGTACTACTGGCTCTTCGGGCAGCTTCCTCAAGGATCCTTTGTGGTACGCCGCCAAGTACGGCATGCCAGGGCGCGATCCGGCTACGGTCGTGGGCGACCCGGACAACTATTTCCTGGTCACCAACGCCACCACGCTGAAGGCGCAGATGACCAAGGCCTTCAACGATATCCTGCAGAACACCAATTCGGTCACGGCGGTATCTGTGGATGTGCCCGGGGGCACGATCGCCGCGGGCGCAGACATTTACCGCACCCGCTTTGAGGCCGATGGCTGGGTCGGCGACGTGATTCGCGAGAGGCTCACCGAAAGCGCCACCAACGGCTTGAACTACGTGCGGCAGTGGAGTGCGGCAGAGAAGCTGTCTACGCGCGCGACGGCCCGAAACATCCTGTATGCCGGTGCCGGCACTACCACGCCAACCCTGCGTCCCTTTACCTTTGTCGGTATTAACGGTCAGACGGCCGATGCAGCTTGGCTCACGGCGCTCAACAAGAGTCCTGCCACGAATCTGGCGGACGCGAAAGCCGAACAGCGCATCAGCTTCCTGCGCGGCGAGAACGATGCGTTCCGTGCCCGCAAGAGCCTGCCCAACACCAAGTCCAATCTGCTGGGTGACATCGTCAACTCTTCGCCACTGCGCGTGAAGGGAGCGCTCTACCGGCCAGCAGCAGCGGATCCGTTGGAAGGAACCGGCAGCAACTATGCGGCTTTTGCCGCAGGACAGGCGAGCCAGCCCGAGATGATCTACGTGGGCGCCAACGACGGCATGTTCCACGCCTTCCGCGCCGAGAACGGCGTAGAGGAATTCGCCTTCATTCCCACGGCGATGCGTAACAACCTGAACACGCTCACTGCGCCCGATTACGGCAAGAAGGATGGGACGCCTCACCGCTACTACGTTGATGGCACGCCTGTTGCCTCGGACGTGTATTTCGGCAGTGCATGGCACAAGGTGCTGATCGGCAGCCTGGGGGCGGGCGGCAGGCAGGTGTTTGCGCTGGACGTCACTAACCCCACTTCCCCTCAGTTGCTGTGGGAGTTTGGTTCTGATCAAAACTCCAACATGGGCAATTCGCTGCCGCAGCCAACCATCGCCCGCCTCAATGATCCTGCAACGGGCAAAGGCAAATGGGTCGCGCTGGTACCCGGCGGCTACCAAGGAGGCAACAGCACTGCAGGCGGTGGGGGTGCCAGCCTGTTCGTTCTGGACATCTCCAACGGCAGCGTGCTCCGGCGTTTCGATCTGGATGGCGGCATGACGACCGCCGAGCTGACAGCTTCAATGCCGCTGGGCAATGGCCTGTCGCGTGTGACCGCCGTGGACAACACCCGTGACGGCAAGGTGGACCTGGCCTATGCAGGTGACTTGGCTGGCAATGTGTGGCGTTTCGACATGAGCAGCGGTGATATCTCCGCGTGGACAGTGCAGAAGTTCTTCACCGCCAAGGACGCGGACGGCAAACGCCAAGCCATCACAGCGGCGCCCTACGTGACACAGCACCCGACGGGAAAGGGCGATCTGGTGATCTTCGGTACGGGCCGCTTGCTGACGGCCAGCGACAAGAGCAGCACACAGAGGCAGACCACGTATGGCATCTGGGACCGCTATAGCGACAGGGGTGCGACAGCTCCTACGCCATTGCCGACGGCGTCTAAGGGGCGCAGCGATCTGCAGGGCCAATCGTTCACGGAACTGGTGGCTGGCACAGGCAATTTCTCGCTGACGAACAACACGGTGCATTGGTACAAGGCCGACGCCACTGGCAAGAGAGACAGCGATGTCGAGAAGTGGGGCTGGGTTGTGGACCTGCCGCGTAATGGGGAGAAGGTGGTCTACGACATGACGCTATATGGCCGGGGGCTGTTCCTGTCATCGGTGCGGACTTCAGAGGACCCCTGCGCAGCGGGCATGGGCGGCACGATCTACGGCATCGATCCGAACGGCGGTGGCCGCACCGATTACGTCGTATTCGACATGAACGGTGATGGTGTCTTCGATGCCTCTGACGCGGTGGGTGGCGGCCAAGTCAATGGCACGGAAACGGGGGCAGGCAAGCAGACCATTCGCGGGGAGCGGGTGTTCGATCCCAGCGCGAACGCCGAACGGCGGGTCAACCACGGCTTGCAGTTCGGCCGTCAAAGCTGGCGCAAGCAGCCGCCGAACTGATGTTTCAAGCTCTCTCCAATGAGATGGTGAAGGCGGCGCCTCACCTGACGCTGCTCGCATTCGCTCAAGTGGCGAGCCGCATGTTTTTTGAAGGAGAAACCAGTGCGCAACGCTGAAAAGGGCTTCACCCTGATCGAGCTGATGATTACCGTAGCAATCGTCGCCATCCTGGCGGCGATTGCTTACCCGTCATACATGGAGTACGTGATGCGGTCCCGACGGGTGGAGGGGCAGAACCTGCTCAATGATGCCGCCGCGCGCCAAGAGCGTTGGAGGGCGCAGAACGGTAGTTATTCCGACGCAGTGAACAAGCTGAACCTGCCATACGGTGCTGGGTCGCAAAACGGCTACTACACGTTGACCGTGAGTGCGGCCGCTGACGGCGGCGACGGCGGCTATACATTAAAGGCCACGCGCGCGGGGGCGCAGGCTTCGGATCGCAAGTGCGGCGACTTCACTTTGGATGCCAAGGGCGCCAAGGGCATGGCTGCCGGTACCCCCGGTACAGCGGCGAATTGCTGGCGCTAGGGCTGTTCGCCTTACAGATTCACTCCACCGTCGAACTTCCCAGCTTCTTCGAAGCCCAAGGCACAATGCCAGCGGATGACCGCTGACACTCTTGCCCGCGCTCAAAGGCCTGCTCCTGAATACATGGGCCAGGTGGCTCGCGTGGGGCTGATAGCGCTGCCATTCTTGTGCCCGTTCGTGGCTGGCCCGTCGGTCAATGTCTGGCAGTTGCTTTTCACATGGGCATGCCTTGCCGGCATCCTTTTGCTTGGCCCGGCGGCTTTCCCTACGTATCTCTTGTCGATCTGGCTGGGGTTTGGAATGCTCGCAGTAGCACTGTCCAGCGTGCCCAGCGGTTCTTCGACGTGGCTTCCGGCTTGTATGGTCATTGCCGGCATGGTGGCTGCGGCCAGCATCGGTTCTGGAGTGATCGCCGGCGGCCGTGCTCCTGCGTCAGCACTGTCCTGTGGCATGTTGGTTGCCGGTCTCGTGAGCGCAATCCTTGGCCTTCTCCAGTACTACGGTCTCGCCGAACCACTCGTCCCCTGGACCACCACCCCCGCCTTGGGCCAAGCCTACGGAAACCTCCGTCAGCGGAACCAGTTTGCCACGTTGATCAGCACGGCCTGGATTGCATCACTATGGCTCTACGCCATGTATCCATCGGCGCGCGTACGGCGCGGGTTGATGGCTGCGGCACTGCTGCTCCTTGTTGCTGCTGCCGCTTCGACATCGCGCACGGGGTTGCTTCAATTGCTGTCCATCGTCGGCGTAGCTGCCTTCATTGCCAGACGAGAGCGCCGGGGCTTGCGTGTCGAAGGAGCCGGGTCGCGGTTGTACCTGCCTTCGCCGCTGCTTCTGCTATCGACCATCCCGTTCTACTTTGTCATCGCCTGGGCATTGCCTCAATTGGCTGGGGGCGACAGCGGCGTCGAGAGCATGCTGCAGCGCTTGCACACCGGCGCACCTGAGGACCATAGCCGCCTCATACTGTGGCGTAACGTGCTTACGCTGATCGGCAAGCATCCCTGGACCGGCTGGGGATGGGGCGAGCTCAGCTTTGCGCATTACAGCACCCAATATGACGGCGCCCGGTTCGTCGAGATCCTGGACAACGCGCACAACCTTCCCCTCCATCTGGCAGTGGAGCTGGGCATTCCTGCCGCCGTGCTGATCTGCGGTGGCTTTTTCTGGATGGTGCTTGCCGCGCGGCCCTGGCGCGAGCGCGATCCCACGCGCCTGATGGCGTGGGGCATGCTGGGTGCGATCGTGCTGCACAGCCTGCTCGAGTACCCGCTCTGGTATGGGCCGTTTCAGCTGGTTTTCGGCCTGTGCCTCGGCATGCTGTGGCCGGGCAGGCGCAGTCTTGCGATCTGGCCGGCGCTGCAGTCCCTGGCGGCCGGTGTCTTGCTGTTAATTGTCGGATGCGCCAGCTGGGATTACGTCCGCGTCAGCCAGATCTATCTCCCGCGCGACGAACGGCTTGCGGCTTACGAGGAAGATACGCTCGCGAAGGTGAGAGGATCGTGGCTGTTTGCGCGCCAGGTGGAGTTTGCAGAGTTGACGCTGACCGCCGTAACGCCCGCCAATGCTGCCGAGGTGCATGCTCTCGCGCAGCGCGTGATTCATTTCTCGCCGGAGCCGCGCGTCATCGTCAAGCTGATCGAGAGCGCCGAATTGCTGGGGCGCAAAGAGGAGGCGCGGGAAGAGGCTGAGCGCTTCAGGCGTGCATTTCCGTCAGACTTCGCCCGCTGGATGAGGGAGGGTGCGAACGAAGACGTCGCTCCCTAGCAGTGCGGTCATGGCGCCTCCCAACTCCCCGACTTTCCCCCATGCTTCTCCAACACATGCACATCCGTGATCCGCATCCCCCGGTCCACTGCCTTGCACATGTCGTAGATCGTGAGCAGCGCCACCTGCACGGCGGTCAGCGCCTCCATCTCGACACCCGTCGGCCCCACGGTCTCGACCGTCGCGGTACACGCCACCTGCGGGACCTCTCCGCCTTCGGCCATCGCAAACGCCACGGCCACCCGCGTCAGCGCCAGCGGATGGCACAGCGGAATCAGGTCACTGGTCTTCTTCGCCGCCTGGATCCCCGCGATCCGCGCGATCCCCAGCACATCGCCCTTCTTCGCCGTCCCCGATTCGATCAGCGCCAGTGTCGCCGGCTGCATCTCGATGCGTCCCGTGGCCACGGCCACGCGGTGGGTGGCGGGCTTGCCGGCGACGTCGACCATGTGGGCCTGCCCCTGCGCGTCAAAATGGGTGAGAGACTTCATGTGTGAACGTTCGGGTTGGGGATGCATCATACGAGCCCGAGCCACAGACGAGGAATGCCGCGCTTGACTCCCGATCCCCACAGAAAAAGCCCGCTTGCGCCCGTCCTGCGGTCGCTATGCGCTACTTTTTTAATAGCGTCCCAGGTGTTGCTGCCAACCCCCGCACTGGCCCAGATGCAGGTACTGCCCGGCATGGGCGACGGCGGCGAGATGACGGCCAGCGCCGAGCGCCATCTCGGCGACCAGATCGCCCGCGAGCTGTACCGCGACACCGACTATGTCGACGACCCGGTGATCGCCGCCTATGTGCAGGAGATCTGGCAGCGCCTGCTGGCGGCTGCCCGCACGCGCGGCGAGCTGACGCCCGAACTCGACGAGCGCTTCGCCTGGACCATCCTGATTGGGCGCGATCGCAACATCAATGCCTTTGCGTTGCCGGGCGGCTATCTGGGCCTGAACCTGGGTCTGGTGGCCGTGGTCGGCAGTCGCGACGAGCTGGCCACGGTGCTCGGGCACGAGTTGTCGCACGTCACCCAGCGCCACATCGCGCGCATCATGGACAAGCAGGGCAAGCAGTTGCCGTTGATGCTGGCCGGCCTGATCCTGGGGATGATCGCCGCCAGCAAGAGCCGCAGCGGTGACGCCGGCCAGGCGGTGATCATGGGCAGCCAGGCGCTGTTCGCGCAGAACCAGTTGAACTTCTCGCGCGACATGGAGCGCGAGGCCGACCGCATCGGCTTCGGCGTGATGACGCAGGCGGGTTTCGCGCCGCAAGGCGCCGCGGCGATGTTCGAGAAGCTGCAGTACGCCTCGCGCCTGAACGACAACGGTTCGTACCCCTATCTGCGCAGCCATCCGCTCACCACCGAGCGCATCTCCGACATGCAGGGCCGGTTCCAGTTCCGCATGGACACGGCGCCCCCGGTCCCGCCGGTCATGGACCACGCGATGATCTCCGCCCGGGCCCGCGTGCTGACGCGGCCGGGCGTGGATGTGCTGCGGCTCTGGGTCGATTCCGCGTCGACCGGCGAGTTCGCGAAAAGCACGCCGATTCAACAGGCCGGCACGCTCTACGCTGCCGCGCTGTCGGCCAAGGAAATGCGCGACTACAAGACGGCGCGTGCGCTGGCCGAGCGGCTCGTCGTGCGCACGGCGGACGACGCGCCAGCGGCCAAGCAGGCGCGCTGGCTCAGCGCTGAAATCGAACTGGCCGCGGGCGCAGCGCCCAAGGCGGCCGCGCTGCTCGACGCCAAGTCGAAGGAGCGCCCCGAGATGCTGCTCGCGGCCGAAGCCGCGATTGCCATGCGCCAGCCCGCGCCGATGATTCCCGCGCTGCGCGACTGGGTGGCCGTGAACCCGCGCGACGCGACGGCGTGGCACACGCTCGCCAATCTCTACGGTGCCCAGAACGACACGGTGCGCGCGGTGCGCGCCGATGCCGAGGCCAACGTGGCGATCCTCGATTACCCGGCCGCACGCGATCGTTTGAAGGCGGCACAGGAGCTGATGCGGCAGTCGGGGAAGCCGATCGATCACTACGAGGCGTCGATCGTCGACACCCGCGCGCGGGCTGTGGATGTGCTGGTGAAGCAGCAGGCCGAAGAGCCGCCGCTGAAGTAGATAACAGTTACGGCGGCGCCGCTCAGCGCCGCGAAAGAAGCCCGCCCAGCGCGGATTCGATGAGCAGTCCCAGCAGCGAGTAGATCAGCGAGCCGATCAGCGCGGCCAGGAAGCCGTTGACGTGGAAGCCGCCGAGCAGCCCCGAGGCGGCCCAGAACAGCAGCGCATTGATCACGAACAGGAACAGCCCGAGCGTGACGATGGTGACCGGCAGCGTCAGCACCACCAGGATCGGCCGCACGATCATGTTGAGCAGGCCGATGACCGCCGCCGCGATCAGCGCGGAGCCGAAGCTGTTGACCTGGACACCGCTGTAGAGATAAGCGACCGCCAGCAGCGCCACGGCGCTGAGCAGCCATTTGATGATGATGCGCATGCGGCGCAGGATACCCCAGAGCCCTAAAAACGACGAGCCCCGGCGCGTTGCCGCGCCGGGGCTCGTCGTGAAGGCCTTTTGAGCCTGTCTTGTTACTCGGCCAGCTCGTTCGCCAGCACCAGCAGTGCACCCATGCCCATCACCGCGCCGGGGAAGGCCCAGCCGGTCTGGTTCGCGGGCTTCTGGTCGGGCGTCACGGGTTCGAGGTCGACGCCGATCTTCGGGCGGCGCGCATCGACCACATGAGCCGCCGAATGCTCGCGCTTCAGTTGAAGCGTCAGCTCGGCCAGCGGGCCCATGGCCAGCACCGGCGTCACCTGGCCGCCGTTGCGCTCCAGCAGCGGCAGCATCTGTGCCTGCACCTTGCTGAACCACTTGGCGCGCCAATTCTCGCGCGCGCTGTGGCTCACCCACTTGCTGATGCGATGCGTCATGCGCGGCGCGCAGGCCACGAGCACCCAATGGCGCGCCACGACGCTGTTCGCGTCCGGTGCGAGTTCGGCGAACTGTTCACAGGCGTAGGTGACGTCGTCGACATAAAGAATGATCTTTTCCATGAGTGCTCCTTCAGGTAGTTAGAGTGGCAGAGACAGGGGTACAGGAAGCGTCGGGGCAAGCGCTTGCGGCGCTCAGCCCGGCGTGGCAGCCGTCGTTGCCGGCTTGTTGCGGGCCGCGACCCACTTGCCGATGGCCAGCACCAGCAGCGCACCGCCGATACCGGCTGCGTACTTGATCACGTCGGTCTGCGGCACCTTCGGCACCCAGGTCCAGGCGGCGGTGTTCGCCAGCGCGGGGTCCGACACGGCCATCGTGCCCGCGATCCAGCCCAGCAGCATGCCGCCCAGCGTGATGATCATCGGGAACTTGTCCATCAGTTTGATAACGAGCTGGCTGCCCCAGACGATGATCGGGATGCTCACGAGCAGGCCGAAGATCACGAGCGGCATCTGGTGGTCGGCACCTGCGCCTTGCGCGGCACCGGCAATGGCGATGACGTTGTCGACGCTCATCACGAGGTCGGCAATGATCACGGTCTTGACCGCGCCCCACAGCTTGTCGCTGCCGGTGATGTTGCCGTGCGCGTCGTCATGCTCGGGGGCCAGCAGCTTGATGCCGATCCAGAGCAGGAGGACGGCGCCGACCAGCTTCAGGAACGGAATGGCCAGCAGCGTGAGCGCGAAGAAGATCAGGATCACGCGCAGGATGATGGCGCCGGCGGTGCCCCAGAGAATGCCCTGGGTGCGTTGTGCGGGCGGCAGCTTGCGGCAGGCCAGCGCGATCACGACGGCGTTGTCGCCACCGAGCAGGATGTCGATCATGATGATCTGACCGACAGCGACCCAGAACTCCGGGGTCATGAACAATTCCATAGATTCCTCTTTGTCTTCTTCGCGCCCCGCCTGTCTCTCCTGGGTGGGACGATGACGGGCAGGCGCATACCGATGCGTTTCGATTCATCCCGCACGGGGCTGGTCGAAAGCGTGGAAATGAAGAAACCGGTGGAACCGGGGACTCGAGAACGCTTCGACCAAACCTGCACAGGTTCAAATCGAAGGTCTTGCTCGACAGCGCGCGCGCCAGTGCGCGTACGTTGTCCGACAGGCCGGAAGTGTTTTGCTTCGTATTGACGACCTGGCGATTCACGCTGCCATGGACAGCGGTCGGGAGCTACTCCCCTTCGTGGGCGGGATTAGAGCATCGAAGGTTGCGGCATGGCAATCGAAAGTTTCCATGCGCTCAAGAAGAACAAGCCCGAAACGCGCATGAACAGTGCGATGGACGCTCCTTTTTTGGGAGCAGACATGGCCCTTTGGGATCACGGGACATTGGCGGACTATGATCGCCGCTCGCTGCTTTTTCCACTCTTCATGGCCGCCATACACATCACCGACATCGAGGCCGCCATCAACCACTGGCGCGAGAGAACACCCTCGCCCGACGGGGTCACGCTGGGACCCGAATTGCGCGCGCTGGCCGAGGTCTACGCGCTCATGGTTTTTCACCACGAGGACGAGGTCGACGAGGTCGGCTTCCCTCCCAAGGCCTGGGCTGCCTGGATGGCCTGGTACGAGAGCACCCCCGACACGCCCTGCATCGCGATCTGCTCCACCAGCCAGGGCGACGACGAATGCAAGGGCTGCGGGCGCAGCTTCGACGAAGTGCAGCACTGGCCCGCGATGACACCGGTCGAGAAGCGCGTGACCTGGCGCCGCATCACCATGGAAGACTCGGCCTGGCGCTTCAACCGTTATGCCGAGCGCGCCCGCGAAGCCGAGCCGCCGCAGTGGCCCGACGATCCGACCGAGCCGCTCGGTCCCGACGACACGCCCTGAAGGCCGGCACCACCGCATGCGCCGCCTTGCCCAAGCCCCGAATCTCGCGATCGCGACGCTGTGGGTGCACGCCTTGCGCGAGGAGGGCGTCGAGGCCACCGTGCAACGCGAATTCCTCGGCGCGGTGATGGGCCAGTTGCCGCCCGACCAGTGCCTGCCCGAAATCTGGATCGACGATGAAAGCCAGTTCGAGCTTGCACAACGCGTGCTGCACGCCGTGCAGCACCGGCCGCAACGCAGCTGGCAATGCGTGTGCGGCGAGCAGGTCGAAGGCGGCTTCGAGCAGTGCTGGCAGTGCGGCGAGATGATGCCCGCGATCTAGAAAGAGAAAGCTTTCCCTTCGTGGAACACCGCGGAACCGGCTTTGCCGGGCCGCAGGTGTTGCCCCCGGTAGGGGGTTGGAGAAGCGACACGAAGTGCGCGTAGCCTGGGGGCGAGCCCTATTTCCAGCGCAAGAGTTCGATGTCGATGCTGTTGGTGCCGTCGCCCAGCGTCAGCGTGTTTTCCTGGATCGTCGCCTGCAGCTGCATGCTGCGCTGCGCGAGCGCGGCCAGTACCTGCGAGGCGTCGGTCGGCACGCGGTAGACCTTCAGGTTCTGCGGCCGCGTGAGCTTGTTCTCGATGCCGCGCCACCAGATCTCGGCGGCGTGGTTGAAGCAATAGACGATCACTTCGTCGGCCTTGCCGCAGGCCTTGAGGACGGGCTTGTCCTCGGGCTGGCCGACCTCGATCCAGATCTTGATCTGGCCCGTGAAATCGCGCAGCCACACGTCGGGCTCGTCGACGTTCGACAAACCGGCGCCAAAGGTCAGCGTGCCGTCGCCGTTGCAGATGTCCTGCAGCTGGTGCGCGTTGAGCGCGAGCGCGACGAGCCGGATCATCATCCGCTCGTCGGTTTCGCTCGGGTGGCGCGCCAGGGTCAGCGCATGGTCGGCGTAGTAGCCGTGGTCGATGTCGGCCACCGCGAGGGTGGCCTTGAAGATGGTGGATTTGAGGGCCATGGGTGCGCGAGTGTATGCGCGCGCACCCCCGGACTCAGAACGCCACCGAGGCTTGCACGTACAGCGTGCGCGGCTGGCCCACGTACTTGCCGCCGTTGTTGTCGACCGAGCGGTTGTAGTAGCGGCGGTCGAACAGGTTCTTGATGCCCACGGCCAGCTTCAGGTTGCGCATGTTCGGGCCGAAGTCGTACGCGGCGCGCAGGTTCATGGTGGTGTAGCCCGGAATGTTGCCCAGCCGGCCGGTCGCGTCTTCCTGCGTGACGTAGATCGCGCCGGGGTCGGGCGAGCCGGGCGAGCGCTGCTTCGACTGCGCGTAGAGGTCGGCATTGAAGACCCACGGGCCGCGCTCGTAGCGTGCACCCAGCGATGCCACCTGGCGCGAATAGAACGGCAGGTCGCGCCCCGCGAACACGCCGGCCTTGGAGGTGGCCTGCGTGTAGGTGTAGGTGCCCGACACCGACAGCCCCTTGAGCGAGTTGCTCAGGTCGCCGAAGTCATAGCGCAGCGCCGATTCCAGGCCGCGGTGCCGCGTGGCGCCCAGGTCGGTCCACTGGCCGACGTCGCCGGTGATGGAGCGGGCCAGTTGCAGCTCCTTGTCGAAATTGATGTTGAACAGCGTCAGCTCGCCGCTCCAGGCCTCGCCCTTGTAGTGCGTGCCGATTTCATAGGTCTTGGCCTTCTCGGGATGCAGGCCGCTGGTGGACTGCGCGAGCTGCGCGTACTGCTGCGGCCCGAAGGACACGCCGGCATTGGCGAACAGCGACCACTTGGCGTTCATGCGGTACATCACCGACAGCGTCGGCAGCACTTCGTTGGAATCGATCTTCGGGAACAGCGTGCTGGTGATCCGGCCGCTGGTGAGGTTCGTCACGTCGTTGTGCGAGCGGATGGCTTCGTAGCGCACGCCGGGCGTGATGGTCCAGTTGCCGAAGTCGATCCGGTCGTCGATGTAGAACGCATGCGCGGTCGTGCCGCCCGCGCTGGTCTGGTAAGCCGGCTGCGCCAGCGTGTTCGCATCGAAGCCCAGGCGCGGCCGGTAGTAGCTGCTGCGCGTGGCCACTTCCGAGCTGGCTTCCTTGAGGTAGCGGTAGCCGACGCTGACCTCCTGCACCACGCTGCCCGAGTCGAAGAGGCGCGAGTAGCGCGGCTCGACGGCGAAGGTGTGGTACGTGCGCGGCGCCGCGGTCAGGCGGCGCTGGTTGGCGCTGGTGCCGCTGCCTTCCTGCTCCAGGTGGCTGCCGCGGAACGAGTCGGTGTAGTAGGTCAAAAACTCGAACTTGTTCACGCCGTCGTTGTGCGTGTACTTGAACGAGCCGTCGGTGCGGCGTCCGGTGAACTCGTCGAAGGGGCGGTCCGACTGGAACGGGTTCGCCGCGAACTGCGCGGTGGTCAGCCCGCCCGGCATGCGCCCGCTGCCTTCGAAGTGGTGCAGCGACAGCGCGATGTCATCGGTCTTCGAGATGCGGTAGGCGCCCTTGAGCATGACGTCGTCGAGCTTGGTGCTGTCGTTGCTCGAGCGCCAGCCATCACCGTGCGTGCCCGAGTACAGCAGCGCCAGGCCCAGGCCCTTGTCGTTGGTGCCGCCGACGAACAGGCTGGGCGTGGACTTCACGCCGCCGCCATGGCTCGCGCTCTCGATGCCCACGCTGGCCTCGGCCGCGAACTGCGCCGGAATCGACCGCGTCACGAAGTTGATGATGCCGCCCACGTTCTGGGGGCCGTAGCGCACCGAGCCCGCGCCGCGCACCACGTCGACCGCTTCGAGGTTGCCCAGCGACACCGGCGCCAGCGACAGTTGCGGCTGGCCGTACGGCGCATAGGCCAGCGGCACGCCGTCCAGCAGGATGGTCGAGCGCGGCGACAGCCGCGAGGTCAGCCCGCGCACACCCACGTTGAGCGAGATGTCGCTGCCGCCCGTGCCGTTGCTTTCCTGCACCTGCACGCCCGGCACCTGCCGCAGCACGTCGCGCACGCTGGCCGAGCCGCTTTCCTGGATCTGCTTGCGCTCGATGATGGTCCGTGCGCCGGCGTGCTCCAGCACCTTGGTTTCGCTCGGGCTGCCGAGCCAGTCGCCCGTGACCGTGATGGCCTCCAGCGATTTCGATGGCTCGGCGGCGGGCTCCGCGTCGGCGGCGAAGCTCTGCAGGCTCAGGGGTAACAGCGCCATGGCGATGGCTGTGCGTTTGTGCGGGAACAAGAGGATCCTCCTTCGGTTGTTGTTGAATGAAGCGGTGAGTGCAGGGCGTCGCGACCGTTCAGGACGCCGTGCGACTGGAAAGCGCGTTGTTGCGGGCCGCGGCGGCCATGGCGCGCCGGCGCCACCAGAGCCAGATGCCGCTGAAGCCCAGGCCGCCGAGCGCCAGGCCCAGCAGCGCGGTGACGACCTGGTGGGCCACCCCGCCCAGCTCGCCCGTGTGCAGCGGAAAGATCACCGCCACCATGCCGTTGCCGGTGTCGAGGTCTTGCCACTTGCGCGCAGCCAGCACCTCGCCGCTCACCGGGTTCAGCCAGGCCGAGCTGATGCCGTTGGGATGCGGGTCGTCAGACAGCCGGAAGCGCACGCGCACCGGCCGGTCCGCCTTGCCGGGCACCAGCACGTAGCCGATCGGCTGGCCCGGATAGACCTGCTGCGCGCGCGCCACGAGTTCGTCCAGCGGCAAGCGCGGGCCGCTGGCCCCGCCCTTCGCGATGGCCGGGGGCTTGACCGGCTGCTGCCCCAGGGCGGTGGAGATGAAGTCGCCCAACGGCCGCCACGCCATGTAGGCGCCCGTGGCCACCGACACCGCGATCAGCAGGCCGAGCACCGCGCCGCCTGTGCGGTGCAGGTCGAACAGTCCGCGCAGCAGGCCGCGATTCAGCACGATGCGCAGCGACGGCGGCCAGCGTGTCGGCCACCAGAGCACCAGGCCCGTCACCAGCAGGAACAGGTAGGCGAGCGCCACGAAAGCCAGGATGCCCTTGCCGGTGCTGTCGAGCAGGAGGCTGTTGTGGAGCTTGTAGGCCAGGTTGTAGAAACCCTCCTCGGTGCCGCGCCGGCCCTGCTCCGCGCCGGTGGCGGGGTCGAGGTAGAGCGTGCCGTCCCACTTGCCGCGCACCAGCACCCAGAGCGTCTGGCCGGGCTCGCGCGGTGGGCGCAGCGTGAAGTTGGTGTCGGGGCCGAACTCGGCCAGGATGCGCTGGCGCAGCGCCTCGAGCGGCAGTGCGGCAGCGGCCGGGTCAGCCGCGCCGCGGGCGACGAAGAAGGCCGGATGGGCGTAGCGGTCGAGCGGCTGCGACACCACGAGCACCGCGCCGAGCAGTGCCGTGAGGGCAAGGATCGGCCCGAGGGAAAGACCGATCCAGCGATGGACCTTGAGCCAGAGACGTCTCAGCGGAGCGCGCAGCATGAACGGCGGGGACGGCGAGTCCCATCACGGTTGTTGGCTGGCGCACCTGTCGGCGCGTTGGCTGGGGAGTGGGTGCGATGCGACGAAAACAGCCGCCCTCAGGCGGCTGGTGCATCGGTACACGAAGTCTTAAATTCTACTGGCGAGTTCCGCAGCCTTGCCAACATAGCTGGCTGGCGTCATGGCCAGAAGGCGGGCTTTTTCCTCTTCCGGGATCTCGAGCGAGCGGATCAGTCCGTGCAGCGCCTCGGCCGTGACGGTCTTGCCGCGCGTCACTTCCTTGAGCTGCTCGTAGGCGCCCTGCACGCCGAAGCGGCGCATGACGGTCTGGATCGGCTCGGCCAGCACTTCCCACGAAGCGTCGAGGTCTTCGGCCAGCGCTTCCTGGTTGAGTTCGAGCTTGCCCAGCCCGGTGGCCAGGCTGGCGTAGGCCAGGGTGGCGTAGCCGAAGGCCACGCCGATGTTGCGCAGCACCGTGCTGTCGGTCAGGTCGCGCTGCCAGCGGCTGATGGGCAGCTTCTCGCTCAGGTGGCGCAGCACCGCGTTGGCCAGGCCCAGGTTGCCTTCGGCGTTCTCGAAGTCGATCGGGTTGACCTTGTGCGGCATCGTCGACGAGCCGATCTCGCCCTTCTTCAGGCGCTGCTTGAAGTAGCCCAGGCTCACATAGCCCCAGATGTCGCGCGAGAAGTCGATCAGGATGGTGTCGGCGCGCGCCACGGCATCGAACAGCTCGGCCATGTAGTCGTGCGGCTCGATCTGGATGCTGTACGGCTGGAAGCTCAGGCCCAGGCCCAGCGGTGCCGGCGTTTCGATGACCTTGCGGCTGAAGGCTTCCCAATCGAAATCGGGCCATGCGGCCAGGTGGGCGTTGTAGTTGCCGACCGCGCCGTTCATCTTGCCCAGCAGTTGCACCGAGGCAATCTGCGCGCGGGCCTTCGACAGGCGCACCGCCACGTTGGCGATTTCCTTGCCGACGGTGGTCGGGCTGGCCGTCTGGCCGTGCGTGCGCGAGAGCATCGACACGTTGGCGAACTGGTGCGCCATTTCGCGCAGCTTGGCGATCAGGCCGTCGATGGCCGGCAGCACCACCTTGTCGCGGGCGGCCTGGATCTGCAGGGCGTGGCTGGTGTTGTTGATGTCTTCGCTGGTGCAGGCAAAGTGCACGAATTCAGCGGCGGCCAGCAGCTCGGGCCGGGCCTCGAACTTGGACTTGATCCAGTACTCGACCGCCTTCACGTCGTGGTTGGTGGTCTTCTCGATCTCCTTGATGGCCAGTGCATCGGCCTCGGAGAAATGGGCGACCAGCCCCAGCAGGTACTTGCGGGCGCCGCCCGTCAGGGGCTTGAATTCGACAAAACCGCAGTCCGACAGCGCAATGAACCACGCCACTTCGACCTGCACGCGCCGGTGCATATAGCCCTGTTCGCTCATCAGCGGGCGCAGGGCCGCGAGTTTGGTCGCATAGCGACCGTCCAGGGGGGAGAGGGCGGAAACGGTGGAAAAGCTCATGCCCGAATTTTAGGCGGCCGCCGGTCCGTGGGGCGGCCCCGACACATTGGGGTCGATTCGGGCCTCTGGTTTTCCCGTTCACCTAAAATGATTATGAACAAATGTCATCAAAGCAACGGGAGAGAGTCTTCATGAAACTGATCGGATCGGCCGCCAGCCCTTATGTGCGCAAGGTGCGCGTGGTGCTGGCCGAAAAGCGGCTCGATTACCAGTTCGTGATCGAAGACGTCTGGGCTGCCGACACCACCATCGCCAGCTCCAACCCGCTGGGCAAGGTGCCTTGCCTGATCATGGAAGGCGGCGAGGCGATGTTCGACTCGCGCGTGATCGTCGAATACCTGGACACCCTGTCACCGGTCGGCAAGCTCATCCCGCAGCAAAGCCGCGAGCGCGCCGAGGTCAAGACCTGGGAAGCGCTGGCCGATGGCGTCATGGACGCCGGCGTGCTCTGGCGCCTCGAAGCCACCTGGCCCGGGCGCAGCGACGGCGAGCGCAGCGCCGCCTGGATCGAACGCCAGCGCACCAAGGTCGAGGACGGCGTGGCTGCCATGTCCAAGGGCCTGGGCGACAAGCCCTTTTGCAGCGGCATTCACCTGAGCCTGTCGGACATCGCGGTGGGCTGCACGCTGGGTTGGCTCAACCTGCGCTTTCCCGAAATCGACTGGCGCGGCGAGCACAGCAACCTGGCCAAGCTGTACGACAAGTTGATGCTCAGGCCCAGCTTCATCGATACGAAGCCCTGACCCACTCGCAGGCCTACAGGCCCGTGAAGCGCGCCACCGCCGGAAAGTAAAGCCGGTAGGGCAGCACCCGCATCAGCTTCATCCAGAAGGTGAAGCGGCGCGGAAAGTGGATCTCGAAGGCGCCCCGGCGCCAGCCGTCGAGCATGGCTTCGGCGGCCTTTGCGGGCGTGATCAGCGCCGGCATTTTGAAATCGTTCTTCGCCGTGAGCGGCGTCTCGACAAAGCCCGGCTGGACCAGGCTGACGCCGATGCCGCGCGCATGCAGGTCGATGTACAGCACCTCGGCCAGATTGGTGAGCGCCGCCTTGGTCGGGCCGTAGGCCAGGCTCTTCGGCAGCCCGCGAAATCCGGCCACGCTGCCCGTGATCGAGAGATGGCCCGCGCCGCGCGCCACGAAGCCGGGCAACACGGCCGCCAGCACATGCAGGGCGCCCACATAGTTGATCTGCTGGTGCGCCAGCATTGCATCGAGCGCGAACGCGTCGGCACGCAGCGCGTCGTAGGTGGCGACGTTGTAGAGCACGAAGTCGATTTGTCCCGCGATGGCCTGCAGCTGGGCGTGCGCGGCCGACACGGCGACAGCATCGCGCACATCGAGCGGCAGCACGATCACGCGCGGTGGCCGGCTGGCGTCGTCGTGCATCTCCGCGAGTTCTTCCAGGGCCTCACGGTTGCGTGCCGACACCGCGACCCGCGCGCCGCGCGCGAGCAGCGCCAGCACTGTCGCACGGCCGATGCCCGAGGACGCGCCGACGATCCACGCCGTCTTGCCGTGCCAGTCGGCCAGCGGCGGATTGAACGGCTTCACTGCGAAGCCTCGGGAACAGGCGCCGATGCAGTCGATCCACCGGTCGCCGGCCGGATCACCAACGCCCAGAGAGACACGCCCGCGAGCACCTTGAGCACGCAGGGCAACAGGCAGTAGGCCAGCGAAAGCGCCTGCAGGGCCAAGGGTTCGCGCGCGCCGGGCACGTAGCCCGCCAGCCCGAGCAGCGGCAGTGCCAGGCCCGCAGCCAGCGCCAGGTTCAGCTTGGTCGCGAAATTCCACCAGCCGAAGTAGGCCCCGGCATGCGGCTGGTCGCCGGCCTCGGCAATGATCCCGGCCAGCAAGGCGCCCGGCAGCACGAGGTCTGAGCCGATCGCAAAGCCCGACAGCGCGCAGACCACGAGGAAGGGCGCCGCATCGCCCGCACCCATCGCGCCGGCCCACGCGAACACCGCCACCGACATGCACATGCCCCCGAGCCAGGAGCGCGCCAGCCCGAAGCGGCGCACGATGCGCAGCCACACCGGAATCGACGCGGCCGCCACGACGAAGTAAAGACCCAGGAAGGCCGGCTCCAGCGAAGCAGGCGCGCGCAGGCGGTCCTGCACGAAGAACAGCACAAGCGTGGCAGGCACCGCGCTCGCGATGCCGTTGAGCACGAACACCGCCAGCAGGCGGCGAAACGCCGGTCGGCGCAGCGGCAGCCGCAGGTCGACCGCCGCATGCGGCACGGCGCCGCGCACCGGCCGGGGCGCCCGCGTCCAGAACACCCAGCCGATGGTCAGCAGCACGCCGAACAGCCCGACCATCGCGGGCAGCCCGGCCAGCGTCGGCACCACCGACGCGAGCACCACGCCGACCAGCCCCATGCCTTCGCGCCAGCCCACGATGCGCCCGCGCTGCAAGGCGTCGCCGCCCAGCATCGCGCCCCACGACTGGTGCGAGATGCTCAGCATGCTGTAGCCCGCATAGGTGATGGCCAGCAGCACGGCCGCCGCCACAAGCAGTGCGCCATGCCGCGCGGGATCGACCAGCAACTGCGGAAAGAACAGCAGGCCGAAGCCAAGCAGCAACACACCGGCCGCGATGGCTCCGGCACCGAGCACCGCCTGCGACGAACGCGCATGCAGCCGGTCGCTCAGCCGTCCGAGCAGCGGGTCGATCAACGCATCGAGCAATCGCGCGCCGAGCAGCACCGCGCCCAGCGTCGCCAGCGGTACGCCGAAGGCCCGCGCATAGTGGTTCGGCAGCAGCACGTAGAGCGGCAGCGCGACGAAGGCGAGCGGCAGCCCGAGCAGTCCGTAGCGCAAGCCATCGAGGGGTCCGAAGGAGGACGACACGAAGGGCCGCGCGATCTAGCGCTTGCGCAGCGTGTACTGGACCACGTCGATGTTGGCCTGCGAGAACGCGGCCTCGCAGTAGGCCAGGTAGAACTCCCAGATGCGCATGAAGCGCTCGTCGAAGCCCAGCTGCAGGATGTGGGCGCGCTGCCCCAGGAAGCTCTCGCGCCAGCGCCGCAGCGTCTCGGCGTAGTCGGCGCCGAAGGCGAATTCGTCCACCACCTCCAGCCCCGCGGCTTCGGCCTCGCGGCGGAACTCGCGCGGGCACGGCAGGCAGCCGCCCGGAAAGATGTACTGCTGGATGAAGTCGGTCGAGTCGATGTAGCGGTCGAACAACTGGTCGTCGATCACGATGCTCTGCACGCAGGCGCGGCCGCCCGGCTTGAGCAGCCGGCTCACGCTGGCGAAGTAGGTCGGCCAGTATTCGCGGCCCACGGCTTCCACCATCTCGATGGAGCAGACGGCGTCGAACGGCGCGTCGTCGATGTCGCGGTAGTCCTGTAGGCGCAGGTCGGTCTTCAGCCCCGCCGTGCGTTGCCGGGCAAAGGCCAGTTGCTCGGTGGAGAGCGTGACGCCGGTCACCGAAGCGCCGAAATCGAAGGCCGCCATCTCGGCCAGCGCGCCCCAGCCGCAGCCGATTTCGAGCACGCGGTCGCCGGGCTTCACGGCCGCCAGTTGGAGGGCGCGGCGCACCTTGGCGCGTTGCGCCTCGGGCATCGGCTTGTCGAGCTTGCCTTCGAACCAGGCCGACGAATAGTTCATCGTCTCGTCGAGCCAGAGCTTGTAGAACGCATTGCCCAGGTCGTAGTGCGCGTGGATGTTGCGCGAGCTGCCAGTCTTGCTGTTGCGGTTCATGATGTGCCGCACGCGGTAGAGCAGGCGGCCGAACCAGCTGCCGTACACCACGTCCTCGATGGCGCGGCGGTTGGCGATGAACACCTTGATCAGCTCGGTGAGGTTGGGCGTGGTCCAGTCGCCTGCGATGTAGCTCTCGGCGAAGCCGATGTCGCCCGACTTGAGCGCGGCCTTGCACACGTTCCAGTTGCGCAGCGTGAGCGAGGCCGTCGGGCCGCTGCCCGGCGTGGCGCCGAAGTGCCGCACCGAGTCGTCGGGCAGGCGCACGGTGAGCGAGCCGTAGGCCAGCCGCTGCAGCAGGCCGAGCACGGTGCGCGCGGCGCCCGGGGCGTCTTGCGGCAGCGAGAAGCGCGAGGCGGAGGAGGCGGTGTGGGTCGTGGTCATGGATTCGCCTGCTGCTGGTTGTCGCGTGAAACGAAATTGGGGGGCGGCGCCGGCTTGGCGACGAAAGGCACGCGCTTGAGCCACAGCCGCGCGGCCTGCCAGTGGATGCGCGCGATCAGCCCGAAGGTCATGGCGGGGTAGCGCCACAGCGCGCGACGCACGCTGGCCGCCGTCATCGGTGCGAGTTCGCCGCTCACGCTGGTCTGCAGCAGCGGGCCGTCGGCGTCGTCGTGGTCGATGCGCACCACGGTGCGCGTGAGGTCGGCATCGACGAAGAAGCGAAAGCGGTAGTCGCCGCTGACCCGGCAGAACGGTGAGACATGAAAGGCCTTGGTGGCCCTGAGTTCCGCGCCGTACACGGGGCGGTCGAGCAGGTAGCAGTGGCGTTCGCCGAAGGTGTTGTTGACCTCGACCACGATCGCCCGCAGCACGCCTTCGCCCGTGTGGCAATACCAGAAGCTCACCGGCTTGAAGGTGTAGCCGAACACGCGCGGGTAGCAATGCAGCCAGGCTTCGCCGTCGGCGTCGTGGATCTGGTGGGCGGCCAGCAGCTCGTCGAGCCAGGCCAGTGCGCCGCCTTGGCCAGGCGCGCGGCCGTCGCCGTGGTCGATGTCGAAGAAGGACAGGGCGGCCCGGCGATTGACCGCGAGCGTGTCGCTGCCGCGTGCGCGCAGGGTGCGCATCGGCAGCATCAGGAAGTAGGTCGGGTAGACGAAGGCGTTGCGCGCCGGGCGCAGGCGTGCGTGGCGGACTTCTCCGAAGCCCATCAGCGGCACGGCCTGCGTGGGCGTCATGGCGTGGGCCTCGGGGTGCCGTCACCGGCGGCGGCCGACAGGCGGGCCCGCAGGCCCTGGGCTGCGGCCAGGCCGGCCTTCAGGCCGTCTTCGTGGAAGCCGTAGCCCATCCACGCGCCCGCGAACCAGGTGTTGCGCTGGCCTTGCAGGGCGGGCACCTCGGCTTGCGCGCGGATCGCGGCAAGGTCGAGCACCGGGTGGTCATAGTCGTATTCGGCCATGACCTGACTACGCTGGATCTCGCGGACCGGATTCAACGAAACGACGACCGGTTGTTCCCAGGGCAGCGGCTGCAGCTTGTTCAGCAGGTAATGCAGGCAGACGCGGCCGGATTCGCGGTCGCTGGCCGCCGCGCGTTCGTAGTTCCAGGCGGCCCAGGCGGCGCGGCGTTGCGGCAGCACGCCGGCGTCGGTGTGGAGCACGGCGTGGTTGGCCTGGTAGCGGATCGCGCCCAGCACCGCGGCCTCGGCCGGGCTGGCGTCGCCGAGCATGGCGAGGGACTGGTCGGAATGGGTGGCGAGCAGGACGTGGTCGAAGCGTTCGGTGCCGGCATCGGTGGCCACCTTCACGCCGTCGTCGCTGCGCGTGATGCGGCGTACCGGCGTGTTCAGGCGCTTGTCGGACAGGCCGGCGACGATCTTCTCGACGTACTGGCGCGAGCCGCCGCGCACGGTGCGCCACTGCGGCCGGTTGGCGATCTGGATCAGGCCGTGGTTGTGGCAGAAGCGGATCATGGTCGCGACCGGGAACGCCAGCATCTGCGTGGTCGAGCAGCTCCAGATGCAGCCCATCATCGGCAGGAAGTACCAGTCGCGGAATGCTGCGCCGAAGCGGTGGGTGTCGAGGAATTCGCCGAGCGGCTGGGCCAGCTCGCCTTCTGTGCCGGCCTGGGCGATGCGCGTGGTCAGGCGGTTGAAGCGCAGCAGGTCGCGCAGCATGCCGAGAAAGCGGCCATCGAACAGATTGCGGCGCTGGGCGAAGACGGTGCCGAGGTTGTTGCCGCTCCATTCGAGCGGCCCGCCGTCGTCGTCGCGCGTGGCCTGGACCGAGAACGACATCTCCGACAGGGCGGTCTCGACGCCCAGCTCGGAGAAAAGGCGGATCAGGTTCGGATAGGTGCGGTCGTTGTAGACCAGGAAGCCAGTGTCGACGCCATGCGAAACGCGGGTGGTGTCGGTGGCGGAGCGCGGAAGCTCGATCGTTGCCGTGTGGGCGTGGCCACCGAAGTAGTCACTGGCTTCGAAGAGAGTGATCTGGCCGATGTCGCGCAGCGAATGCGCCGCGGCCAGTCCCGAGATGCCGGCGCCGATGACGGCGATGCGAGGGGGCTGCGTCATCGCGAAACCCCCGCCCGGCGGGAATATAAAAATGCTGCGAGGCGCCCCGACACGAAGGAGGGAGGGAGGGAGGAGGAGAAGAATCGCCTCGGGATTTCGACCGAACGGCAAGCGCCCGGAAGACCTCGCAACATGAAACTTGCTGGGCAATCACTGCCCACGCAAGTTAGGAGCGCGACCTTCGCGGCACGGTTCCCGCTGGATTGGTAAACGTTTGTTTCTGCAGGTTCGCGAAGGTCTGGACGCATCGGTAAATAATATTACCGATCCGTCTTTTTGTGAACTGCTCAGTCTTAATTTGTTCCGAGCTGCTTTTCGATGACGTTCACGAAACCGTTTTCGTCGGGTGCCGTCATGCTCGACCACGCCTGCACGACCTTGCCGTCACGCCCGATCAGGTACTTGTAGAAGTTCCATTTCGGCGTGGTGCCGGAGGCTTGCGCAAGCTGCTTGAACAGCGGATTGGCATCGGTGCCGCGCACCGACGACTTGGCGAACATCGGGAATTTCACGCCGAAGGTGCTTTCGCAGAAGTCGGCGATTTCCTTGTTGGAACCCGATTCCTGGGCGAAATCGTTCGAGGGGAAACCCAGCACCACGAGGCCGCGCGCGCGATATTTCAGGTCCAGCGCTTCCAGCCCCTTGTATTGCGGCGTAAACCCGCAGAAGCTGGCGGTATTGACCACCAGGACCACCTTGCCGGAGTACTGGCACAAAGTCTGGGGCTTTTCATCCTGCAGCCGCGGGAAGGTGTGTTGCAGGATGGTCGGGCACCCTGCCGCCTCTGCCGGGGCGGTTGCGGCGGCCACATTCTGGGCACTTGCGGGGAGTACGGTAAACAGGCCAGCCACGAGGGAAATAGCAGGCGCGCAGCGCAAGAGCGTTGACAATCGGGAGAGGGTTCGCATGGCGGACTCCTGGTTCAAAGGGGAGGTGTGCATCCGTGCCGCAAGGGCGCGCGTATTCGCATCATCGCGCGTCTGTCATGGTCGCGCCAAACGGGCCGACTAAAATCGGCGGCCATAGAAAGACATTGATGCTCTATCCGGAACTCTTCAGACAACTCGAATCCGTCCGCTGGGACATGGACAAGGACATTCCCTGGCAGTCGTTCGACGCTTCTTTGCTGACGGAAGAGCAGGCGCAGACCATCAAGATGAATGCCATCACCGAGTGGGCGGCGTTGCCGGCCACCGAGATGTTTCTGCGCGACAACCGCCACGATAGCGATTTTTCGGCTTTCATGTCGATCTGGTTCTTCGAAGAGCAAAAGCATTCGCTGGTGCTGATGGAGTACCTCAAGCGCTTCAGCCCCAAGCACGCGCCCACCGAGCAGGAACTGCACGAAGTGCGCTTCGACTTCGACCCGGCCCCGCCGCTCGAAACCCTGATGCTGCATTTCTGCGGCGAGATCCGCCTGAACCACTGGTACCGCCGTGCCGCCCAGTGGCACACCGAGCCGGTCATCAAGCACATCTACACCACGCTGAGCCAGGACGAAGCCCGCCACGGCGGCGCCTACCTGCGCTACATGAAGCGCGCCATGGAAAAGTTCGGCGACGAAGCCCGTGCCGCGTTCACCAAGGTCGGCGTGCTCATGGCCAGCGCCCGCCGCACCGCCCAGGCACTGCACCCGACCAACCTGCACGTGAACAAGGCGCTGTTCCCGAACGACACCATCCAGAGCCGCATGCCCGACCCGGACTGGCTCGAGCACTGGCTCGACAAGCAGATCAAGTTCGACGCCGTCTGGGAAACCAAGGTCGGCGAGCGCATCTTGCACAACCTGAGCCTGCTCATGAACCGCAGCTTCAAGACCGTGCAGGAGCTCAACCGCTATCGCAAGGAAATCACCGCCACGCTCGGCCCCAAGCCGGAATACCAGGGCGCCTGATCCCGCATACACAAAAAAATCGCCCCGCACGCCGGGGCGTTTTTTTGGGCGCCCGGTGTCACAAACCGCAGGTGCCAGCCGTCTAGCCCGACATGGACGACCCCACACTCGCCTTCGACAGCCACCGGCGCCGCCTGCAGGGCATCGCCTACCGCATGCTCGGCTCCGTCGCGGAAGCCGAGGAAGTCGTGCAAGACGCCTGGCTGCGCTGGCACGACGCCGACAAGAACAGCTTCGACAGCGCCGAAGCCTGGCTCGTGACCGTCGTCACGCGGTTGTCGATCGACCGGCTGCGCGCCGCCAAGGTCCAGCGCGAGCACTACATCGGCACCTGGATGCCCGAGCCCACGCTGACCGAAGCGCCCGACACGCCTGAAGAACTGCTCGAACGCGCCGACGACGTCTCGGTCGCGTTTCTCGCCGTGCTGGAGCGCCTGGCACCCGAGGCCCGCGCCGCTTTCCTGCTGCGCGAAGTGTTCGACGCCGACTACGACGAAGTGGCCCGCACCCTCGGCAAGAGCGAGGCCGCCTGCCGGCAACTGGTGCACCGCGCCAAGCTGCAGGTGCAGGAGGCGCGGCCGCGTTTCAGCGTGCCGCGCGAGACTCACCAGCGCCTGCTGCGCGCCTTCGCCGATGCCGCCGCGCGCGGCAGCCTGCAGGACCTGAAGGCCCTGATGTCGGAAGACGTCGAGCTTCTGGGCGACGGCGGCGGCAAGGTCCAGACCTTCGACAAGATCCTGCGCGGCAGCCAGCGGCTGGCGCAGCTTTACTTCTCGCTCTGGCGCCGCATGGGTGCGTCGGTGCGCATGGAGCTGGTCGACATCAACGGCGAGCCCGGCATGCTGCGCTTTCTCGACGGCGAACTCGAATCGGCCCAGACCTTCGAGATCGAGAACGACCTCATCGTGCGCATCCGCGCGCAGCGCAATCCCGACAAGCTGGCGCGCATCGCGCAACTTTTTCCGAAATAGACCAGCGCGGGTGTCACAGGGCGAACGCGTCGCCCGTCTTCAGTGGGTAGACAGCAGATTTCGTCGTCAACCCTCTGGAGAAACCCATGAACACCACCGCCCGTCTCAACTGGTTCAAGCTCGCCCCCAAGTCCTTCCAGGCCATCCTCGCCGTCAACACCAGCATCGAATCGACCACGCTCGGCAAGAAGCTGATCGACCTGGTCTTCACCCGCGTCTCGCAGATCAACGGCTGCGCCTACTGCCTCGACATGCACGTGCGCGACCTGCGCAAGGAAGGCGAAGACTGGCAGCGCATCAACAGCCTGCCCACCTGGCGCGAAGCCGATTTCTACAGTGAACGCGAGCGCGCGGCATTCGCGTGGGCCGAGTCGCTCACGCGGCTGGCGGACAACCACGACACGCGCGATGCCGAATTCGAAGCGCTGAAGGCGCAGTTCAGCGACCTGGAGATCACCGAACTCACGATCGCGATTGCGCAGATCAACACCTGGAACCGCCTGAACGTCGGCATGCGCGTGCCGGTCGCGGCCAAGCCGCTGGACTGACCGGGCGAGCAAGCAAGCGCCTAGCGGCGCTCCACCACCATCGGCGCGATGCGCAGGCTGTCGCGCAACTGCGTGACGGCCTCGCCAGCCGCCGTCCGCGAGGGGAACGGCCCGGCCTGCAGGCGGTGCGTGCCCGCCTCGCTGAACACGCGCAGTTGCGATGCCAGCGAAGGCAGGCCGCGCGCGGCCTGGCTCATCAAGGTCTCGGCACCGTCGCGTTCTCGGAACGCGCCCAGTTGCACCCAGAAGCCTTGCAACGCGGTGGAAGGCGGTGGCGTCCCCGCCGGAAGCGGCGGTGACGAAGGCGCGGCCTGCAGCGGTGCCAAGTCGGTCACCATGATGGCCTGCCGCGACGGCGGAACGGACGGCGGCGACTGGGCCGATTCCGGCTCGGCCCCGGTCCCGGGAGGCAGCGTGACTGCCATGGGTGTTTGCGGCACGACCGGCATGGTCGACGCGGGCGGCGGCATGTCGTCGCTGTTCGTGGCGACCGACGTCGTCCACTGGGCGGGCACGGGCACCGGCTGCTGTGCGCCCGCCGCGCGTGGCGACGCAACCCGCACTGGAACAACCGGGGCCACTGCAGCCACTGGCAAGGGCGCCGCCGAGGCATACGCCGTTCCGTTGTCGCGCCGCCATGCACCGGTGCGGATGTCCTCGTTCGTGATCCGCTCGATTTCCACCGGCGCCACGCCGCGCAGCAGGTCGAGCTTCAACGCGGCCGTGTAGCTCAGGTCGATGACGCGGCCGTCGACGAACGGCCCGCGGTCGTTCACCCGCACGATCACCTCGCGGCCGTTGGACGGGTTGCGCACGCGCACGTAGCTCGGCAGCGGCAGCGTCTTGTGCGCGGCCGTCATGGCGTACATGTCGTAGGGCTCGCCGCTCGAAGTCGATGCAGCGTGGAACTTGCGGCCGTACCAGGAGGCCAGCCCCGATTCGCGAAACGGCCGGTCGTCGGTGATCGGCGCATAGCCCCGGCCCAGCACCGTGTAGGGCTTGCTGGTGCCGCCGCTGCTGCGGATGGGCTCGATCCGGGGCTCGGCGTCGGGCAGGCGGTCCAGGTCCGGCGGGATGTTGGTGCCGGGGCCGTCGCGGCCGCTGAGCGCGCCACCACCGCTGCTACCACTGCGTGTTCCGCTTGCGCAGCCGGCAAGAAGAACGGCGACTGCAACCGCGCAGGCAGCCAGCGCGGTGCTCGTGCGTGTGCGGGCTTCGTCAGCCAAACACGGCCTTCCACAGCGCCAGCATGGCTTCGCGTTCGGCGGCCAGTGCGGGCGGGGTGACTTGCGTCGGTTCTTCGTTCAGGCGCGCGCGATGCTGCACGCGGCGCAGCTCGCGGTAGGCCCGTGCCGCGCTGCGGCCGATGCCTTCGGGCAGCAGCCCTGCGAGTTCGGCGCGCAGCAGCAGCGCGATGTTGCCCAGGTTGGGAATCAGCTCCGGGTGCTCGCCCGATGAAGACAGCACCAGGAACTGCACCGCGAACTCGGCATCGACCATGCCGCCGGGGCTGTGCTTCACGTCGAAGCGGTCGGCCTTCACCGGCCGCGCGGCGCGCAGCTTGTCGCGCATCGCGATGATCTCGGCCTTCAGCGCCTCGCGGTCGCGCGGCGCCACCAGCACGGCCTCGCGCACCTGGTCGAAGCGCGCGCCCAGTTCGGCGCCGTGGTCCGCGCTGCCGAGCACGAAGCGGGCGCGCGTCATGGCCTGGTGCTCCCAGGTCCATGCGGTGTTGCTGCCGCGTCCGAGCTGGTATTTCTCGTAGGCCTGGAAGCTGGTGGTGAGCAGGCCCGAGTTGCCGTTGGGCCGCAGGGCGGTGTCGATCTCGAACAGGTCGCCTTCGCGCGTCTTCACCGTGAGCCAGTTGATCAGCTTGCGCACATAGGCCGCGTAGACCTCGCCGGCGCGCTCGTCCTCGTCGTCGTAGACGAACACGATGTCCAGGTCGCTGCCGTAGCCCAGCTCTTTGCCGCCCAGCTTGCCGTAGCCGATGATCGCGAACTGCGCCACCTCGCGATGCCGGTTGCGCACATGCGGCCAGCACCAGCGGGCGGTCACGCGCAGCGTGGTGTCGGCCAGCGCGCTCAGGTCGTCGGCCACCTGCTCGACGGTGATGCGGCCATCGACGTCGCGCGCCAGCGTGCGGAACACCTCGGCATGGTGGGCGTGGCGCAGCAGGTTCAAGAGGCGCTCTTCGTCGGCTTCGCCGGTACGGGTGAGCGAGGTGTGGCGTGCTTCGAGTTCGCGCTCGAATTCCTCGGCCACGAAACGGCCGGACAGCATCTCGTCGCTTGCCAGCTCGTCGATCACGCCGGGGTGCTGCATCAGGTAGCGCGCGGGCCATTTCGCCGCGCCCAAGAGGCGCAGCAGGCGCTCTTGCACGGCGGGCCGTTCGACCAGCAGCGCGAGATAACTTTCGCGGCGCATCAGCGGCTCGATCCAGTCGGCCCAGCGCATGGCGGCATCGACATGGCGCGGCGTTTGCCCCGCACCATCGCCGTCGGGCTCCTTGAGCCACTGGCCGGTGCGCTGCACCAGCTGGCGCAACCGCCCGCGCGTTTCTTCGCGCAGCGCGAGCACGCGCGGTGTCTCGCACCAGTCGCGGATGCGTTCGGCAAAAACGGGCGGCAGGTCGTCGAGCAGGTCCGCGAGGTCGGCGGGTGCGGCGGCCTTCTTGCCGTTGCATTTGCCGTTGCAGGGCTTCTCGCCGCCGAGCAGCTTGTCGAACTCCTGCGCGACGAATTCGCGGTGCGTGTCGAGCTGCTCCAGGAAGGGGCAGCAGTTCGCATAGCCCATGCTCTGGGCAATCCAGCGCAGGTCGTCGTCGGCCACCGGCAGCACGTGGGTCTGCTGGTCGTCCAGGTACTGGATGCGGTGTTCGACGCGGCGCAGGAACTCGTAGGCCGAGGCCAGCGCATCGGCGGTTTCCTGCGGCATCAGGTTGGCGCGCGCCAGGCGCTGCAGCGCATCGAGCGTGGGCCGCGTGCGCAGCTCGGGGAACTGGCCGCCGCGCACCACCTGCAGCAGTTGCACGGTGAATTCGATTTCGCGGATGCCACCGCGCGAGAGCTTGACGTCGTTCGCGCGCTCGGGCCGGCCGGCGCTGCGGCGCGCCGACTGCTCGCGGATCTGCCGGTGCAGCGTGCGCAGCGAGTCGAACACGCTGTAGTCGAGATAGCGGCGGAACACGAAGGGCAGCACCGCACCGCGCAGGGCCTGTGCCTGGCCCGCGAGCACGAGATCGCGCGGCGCGACCACCCGGCTCTTCATCCAGGCGAAGCGCTCCCATTCGCGGCCCTGCACCTGGAAATATTCTTCGAGCGCATCGAGCGAGACCACGCTGGGCCCCGAGTTGCCATTGGGACGCAGTGCCAGGTCGACGCGGAACACGAAGCCGTGCTCCGTGGTGTCACCCACCAGCGCATAGATGCGCTTCACGGCGCGTGAAAAGTATTCCTGGTTGGCAAGGCGCCCGCGACCATCGGCATCGCCCGCGGTTTCGCCGTCGACGTCATACAGGTAGATCAGGTCGATGTCGCTCGACACGTTGAGCTCGCGCGCGCCGAGCTTGCCCATGCCGATCACCCACAACTGCGCGCGCTGGCCTTCGGGGCCGAGCGGCGCGCCGTGCACGGCGTCGAGTTCGTGGCAGGCGTCGCGGCAGGCGATGTCCAGCGCCAGCTCGGCCAGCTCGGTGACGGCGGTGGTCACCACGGCCAGCGGCGCCTGCTCGTCGCAATCAAGCGTTACAAGCCGCTCCATCACGAGCTGCCGCACAATCCTCAGTGCATCGGCAACGCTGTCCCCTCGTTGACGCAATGCCTCGTAAGCCACTGTCATCGATTCGCGCCGCGGCGCGCCAAGGGGAAGAAATGAAAGCTCGGCCGCATACCTGCGACGCAGGCGCTGCACGAAGCGTGAGTAAGAAGAGAACGCGTTCTGCGCGTCTGGCGTCGAAGTGGCTGGCAACTGGTTCACACTGCTATCGGTTTCCGTGGAACCCCTCTGAATGCTGGCGGTCATAATTCCCGACACAGCGCGATCCTCAATGAACGACACGGCGTCTACCCCTTCACGTCTGCTCAAAATCACCGCTGTGACGGCGCGCTGGCTGTTGGGTTTGCTGATCGCTGCATGGCTTCTGCTGGCGCTGTCAGTCGTTGTCCTACACGCGTGGATTGTGCCGCGAATCGGTGATTTTCGCGGCGCTCTGGAGGCACAGGCTAGCAAGGCCATCGGCGTGCCGGTCCGCATCGGATCGATCACCGCCCGCTCCGAAGGGCTTTTCCCGGCCTTCGAATTGCGCGACGTGGTGCTGCAGGATGCGGACAACCGCGAGGCGCTGCGCCTCGTGCGCGTGGTGGCCAGCGTGTCGCCGCGCTCGCTCTGGCGCCTGAATTTCGAGCAGCTCTACATCGAGGGTCCGCAGGTCGATGTGCGCCGCGATGCTCAGGGAAAACTCCATGTGGCTGGATTGCACATGTCGACCGAAACGACCGGAGAAACCCGCGCCGCCGACTGGTTTTTCGCGCAACGCGAGCTGGTCATCGAAGGCGGCACGGTGCGCTGGACCGACGAACAGCGCCGGGCCGAACCCCTGCTGCTGACCGACGTGCGCTTCGTCGCGCGCAACACCGGCCTGCGCCACGGCCTGCGGCTCGACGCCACGCCGCCGGCCGGCTGGGGCCAGCGCTTCACCCTGCGCGGCCAGTTCCGCCAGCCGCTGCTGTCGATCCGCAGCGGCCATTGGCAGACATGGGACGGCCAGCTCTATGCCGACCTGCCCTACATCGACGTCACGCGGCTGGGCCAGTACGTGGCGCTCGACGCCCGCATCCGCGAAGGCAACGGCGCGCTGCGCGTGTGGGCCGACGTGGACGACGGCCAGATCGTGGGCGGCGCGGCCGACCTCGGCCTCGACCGGGTCGACGTCTCGCTCGACAAGGGCCTGCAGCCGCTGGTGCTGCGCGCCGTCACCGGCCGGCTGGCCGGCCATCGCTCCGAGGAAACCCTCGAGTTCTCGACCACCGCGCTGCAGTTCGAGACCAGCGACGGCATGCGCTGGCCCGGCGGCAACCTGTGGCTGCAGCACACGCCGGCCAAGGGCCGCACGCCCGAGCACGGCGCGATGCGCGCCGACCGCCTCGACCTTGCGGCGCTGGCCCTCATCGCCGACCGGCTGCCGCTGGGCGAGGCCACGCACAAGGTGCTCGATGCCTATGCGCCGCGCGGGCTGGTCGAGCACATCGACGTGAACTGGCAGGGCGCACTGGGCGCGCCCGACAAATACCAGGCCAAGGGCCGCGTCAGCGGCCTTCGCGTGGCCTCGCAGCCGGGGGCCACCGATACTGCCGCGGGCCCTCCTCCCGCATCGACGACGACGGCCACCACACCGGTTGCCGCCGCCAACACCGCCGCGGCAGCCACGCCTGTCCATCCCAAGATCCACGCCGGCACGCCCGGCCTGAGCGGCGCCACGCTCGACTTCGACGCCACCCACGCCGGCGGCACGGCCACGCTGGCGATTGCGCAGGGCACGCTCGAATTTCCGGGTGTGTTCGAAGACCCGATCATCCCGATCGATCGGCTCTCGACCCAACTGCAGTGGAAGCTCGACAACGGCAATGCGCAACTGCAGGTCTCCAAGCTGCGCTTCGCCAACGTCGATGCCGAGGGCGACGCCGAGGCGAGCTGGCGCACCAGCGACCCGGCCACTTCCAGCAGCAAGGCCCACTACCCGGGCGTGCTCGACCTGCAAGGCAAGCTGACCCGCGCCGACGGCACGCGCGTGTTCCGCTACCTGCCGCTCGACATTCCGCAGCACACCCGCGACTACGTGCGCGACGCCGTCACCAAGGGCACGGCCAGCAGCGTCGATTTCCGCGTGCGCGGCGACCTGCACGACATGCCCTTCCTCGATCCGAAGCTGGGCGACTTCCGCATCGCGGCCAAGGTGGCGGACGTCAACTACGCCTATGCGCCGCCCCATGTCCCGCCCACGCCGTCGCGCAGCAACGGCATGCCGCCGCCGGTGTGGCCGCCGCTCACGGGCCTCTCGGGCGAACTGGTGTTCGAGCGCGACAGCATGCTGGTGCGCAACGCGCGCGGCCGCCTGGCCGGCACCAACGGCGTCGAAGTGACCAAGGCCGAAGCGCAGATCCCCGAGCTGTCGCACCACGCGCCGCAACTGCGCGTCGATGCCCAGGCCAAGGGCCCGCTGGCCGAGGTGCTGCGCGCGGGCGCGCCGCTGGCCGGCGAAACCGGCGAGCTCATGCTGCGCGCGCGTGCCACCGGTTCGGCCGACTACAAGCTGCACCTCGAACTGCCGCTCGCGGCCATGGACAACGCCAAGGTGCAGGCCAGCGTGACGCTGGCCGACAACGAGCTGCAGGTGGTGCCCGAGGCGCCTTCCCTGACGCAGGCCAAGGGCACGCTGAACTTCACCGAAACCGGCTTCTCGCTGGCCGGCGTGCAGGCCCGGCTGCTGGGCGGCGACATCCGCGTCGAAGGCAAGGGCCGCTTCTCGGGCCCCAACCGCGAAGTGGCCCTGAAGGCGCAGGGCACGGCCACCGCCGACGGCCTGCGCGGCGCGCGCGAGATCGAATGGCTCTCGCGCCTGGCCAGCAAGGCCAGCGGCAGCACGCCCTTCGCCGCCACTTTCTCGGTGCGCGATGGCGCGCCCGAGTTCTCGCTCACCAGCAGCCTGCAGGGCATGGCCCTGCAGTTGCCGCCGCCGCTCGTGAAGACGGCTGAAGAGCAGATGCCGCTGCGCATCGAGAAGAAGGTGACCGCGCGCGAAACCCGCCAGGGCGCAAGCGTTGCCACGCAGGACCAGCTCACGCTGGACCTGGGCCGCGTCGGCGCGATCCAGTACATGCGCGACATCTCGGGCCCCGAGGCGCGCGTGCTGCGCGGCAGCATCGGCTTCGGCCTGACGGGGGGCGAAACGGCCAGCCTGCCCGACAAGGGCGTGTTCGCGAACGTCAACATCGTCAAGCTCGACATCTCCGCCTGGCAGGCGCTGCTGGGCTCGGCCGTGAGCAGCGCCTCCGAAAGCGCGGGCAGCACCGAGCGGCCCGACGATCCGGCCCTGGCCTACCTGCCCACCCGCATCGCGGTGCGCGCGCAGCAGCTCGGCGTGGCCGGCCGCACGCTGCACAACGTGGTGCTGGGCGGCACGCGCGACGGCGCGCTCTGGCGCGCCAACATCGACGCCACCGAACTCAGCGGCTATGCCGAGTACCGCCACACGCAGGCCGGCCGGCTGTATGCGCGGCTCGCGCGGCTGAAGATCGCGCCGGCCGAGGCCACGCAGGTCGAGACCCTGCTCGACGAGCAACCCGGCGCGCTGCCGGCCCTGGACATCGTCATCGACGACTTCGAACTGCTGGGCAAGCGGCTCGGCCGCGCCGAGATCGATGCGGTCAACCGTGGCGGCGCGGGCCGCGAATGGGCGCTCAACAAGCTGGGCTTCACCATGCCGGAAGCCAGCTTCTCGGCCAAGGGCACCTGGGCCGCCATTCCCGGCGCGGCGGCCGGCCTGCGCCGCACCGCCATGACCTTCAAGCTCGACATTGCAGACGCCGGCGAACTGCTCGGGCGCTTCGGCATGCCGGGCGTGCTGCGGCGCGGCAAGGGGCGGCTCGAAGGCGACGTCAACTGGCGCGGCTCGCCCTTCTCGCTCGACTACCCGAGCCTGAGCGGCCAGTTGCAGGTCGATGTGGAATCGGGCCAGTTCCTCAAGGCCGACCCGGGCCTGGCCAAGCTGCTCGGCGTGCTGAGCCTGCAGGCGCTGCCGCGCCGGCTCACGCTCGATTTCCGCGACGTGTTCAGCCAGGGCTTCGCCTTCGACTTCATCCGTGGCGACGCGAAGATCAACAAGGGCATCGCGAGCACCAACAACCTGCAGATGAAGGGCGTGAACGCCGCCGCGCTGATGGACGGCTCGGCCGACATCGTGCGCGAGACGCAGAACCTGCGCGTGGTGGTGGTGCCCGAGATCAACGCCGGCACGGCCGCGCTGGTGGCCACCGCCATCAACCCGGCCATCGGCCTGGGCACCTTCCTGGCGCAATGGGTGCTGAGCAAGCCGCTGTCGGCCGCCGCCACGCAGGAGTTTCATGTCGAAGGCACCTGGGCCGACCCCAAGATCGCCAAGGTGCCGCGTACGCTGCAGCTGCTGCCCCAGAGCATCCCGACCCTTCCGGGCCTGCCCGCATTGCCAGGCCTGCCAGGCTCGTCGACCGCCGAAGAAGGCAAGAAAACGGAGACCACCCAATGAGAGTTGCAGCCATCCAGATGGTGTCGGCCATTGCCCGCGAAGCCAACCTCGCGCGCGCCCACGACCTGCTCGCGCAGGCGGCCGCGGCCGGTGCCGAGCTGGCGGTGCTGCCCGAGTATTTCTGCCTGATGGGTGCGCGCGACACCGACAAGCTGGGCCTGCGCGAAACCGCCGGCGCGGGCACGGTGCAGGGCTTTTTGGCCGACTCGGCGCGCGAGTTCGGGCTGTGGATCGTCGGCGGCACATTGCCCATCGAAAGCACCGACGCCGAGCATGTGTTCAACAGCTCGCTGTGCTTCTCGCCCGAAGGCCAATGCGTGGCGCGCTACGACAAGATCCACCTGTTCTTCTTCGACAACGGCAGCGAGCGCTACGACGAGCGCCGCGTCATCGCGCCGGGCACCGAGCCCGTGGTGTTCGACCTGCCCTCGCGCGACGGCCACAGTTGGCGCATCGGCATGAGCGTCTGCTACGACCTGCGCTTTCCCGAGCTGTACCGCGCGCTCGCAAAGCAGGGCGCCGACCTGCTGCTGGTGCCCAGCGCCTTCACCCGCACCACCGGCGCCGCCCACTGGGAGGTGCTGCTGCGCGCCCGCGCCATCGAAAACCTCGCCTGGGTGGTCGCGCCCGCGCAAGGCGGCACGCACGAGAACGGCCGCCAGACCTGGGGCCAGTCGCTGATCGTCGACCCGTGGGGCACGGTGGTGGCGCAACAGGCCAGCGGCGAGGGCGTGGTGCTGTTCGACATCGACGCCGCACAGGTCGAGCGCTCGCGCACCCAGCTTCCTGTTCTCTCGCACAGCGTGCTCTGACGTGTCGGCCCTGCCGCCCGAAGTCGACCCCGAAGCCCCGCACCGCCGGCAAGCGCCCCTGTCGTTCGCGCGTTTGCGCTCGCTCTGGAAGCGCTGGTTTCTGTGGCTGCTGCTGGCGGTGCTGGTGTCGGCGCTGCTGGTCACCGTGGTGTGGCTCGCGGGACGGCACGAGGTCGAGCAGGTGCAGGCCGCACTCGACCGCGACACCGCCGATGCCGTCTCCGACCTGCGCAGCGGCTTCCAGCGCAACGCGCAGAGCCTGCGCGCCACGCAGGCCCCGGGCGTGGAGCGCTCGCAATGGGTCGACACCGCCGCCGCCCTGCTGCGCGAGCACCGCGAATGGCTGCGGCTCGAATGGCGCGATGCCGCGCTGCGCCCCATCGAGGCGGTCAACACGCCCTACCGCATGCGCATCCTCGACGAGGCCAGCCGCGGCCCCGAGCAGTCCGACGTCACGCTGGCCTGCGCGGCCGCCCGCAAGCTCGGCGCGTCGGCCTATTCGCCGAGCCACTACGTGCCGATCACCGGTGGCGGCGGCGTCGAGGTGATGGAGCTGTGCGTGCCCATCGACGCGGGCGGTTATCTCGTGGCCAGCTATTCGCTGCGCGACGCGCTGATCGAGCTGGTCGGCCCCACGCTCACGCGCGGCCAGGAAGTAGCCTTCACCGAGGCCGACGGCACGCGGCTGGTGGCGCTGGGCACCTCGCGGCGCACTGGTACGCGCGTGTTCACCTCGCAGCAGCTCATCGACCTGCCCGGCGCCGCGCTGATGCTGCGCGTGGACGGCTGGCGCGCCGCGCCCGACCTGTTTCCGAACATGCTCACGGCGCTGGTCACGGCGATTTCGATCGCGCTGGTGTCGGTGCTGGTGCTGCTGGCGCGCGACACGCGACGGCGGCTGCGCGCCGAACGCGACCTGGCCGATGCGCTGGCCTTTCGCAAGGCGATGGAAGACTCGGTCATCACCGGCCTGCGCGCGCGTGACCTGCAGGGGCGCATCACCTACGTCAACCCGGCGTTCTGCGAGATGGTCGGCTTCAGCCCCGAAGAGCTGATGGCGGACAACACCGAGGCCCCCTATTGGCCCACCGAGCTGGCGCACGAATACCAGCAGCGCCAGGCACGGCGCCTGGCCGGCGGCATGCCGCCGCGCGAGGGCTTCGAGTCGGTCTTCATGCGCAAGGACGGCACGCGCTTTCCGGTGCTGATCTTCGAGGCGCCGCTCATCAACGCGCACCGCGTGCAGACCGGCTGGATGAGCGCGTTCATCGACGTGAGCGAGCAGCGCCGCATCGAAGAACTCTCGCGCGCCAGCCAGGAGCGCCTGCAGGCCAGCGCGCGACTGGCCACGGTCGGCGAAATGGCGTCGCTGCTGAGCCACGAACTCACCCAGCCCTTGGCTGCCATTGCCAGCTATGCGAGCGGCTCGCTCAACCTGCTCGGGCCGAACGCGACCGGCGACCAGGGTGAAGTCGCGATGGCCGTGAAGCGCATCGCCGAGCAGGCCGACCGTGCCGGGCAGGTGATCCGCAGCGTGCATGACTTCGTGCGCCGGCGCGACCGCACGCGCGAGGCCGTGGCGCCGCAGGCGCTGATCGACGCCGTGCTGCCGCTGGTGCGGCTGCAGGCGCGCAAGCTCGGCGTGATCATCGAAGTGGTGCTCGAAGACAGATTGCCCGCGGCGATGTGCGACCGCACGCTGGTCGAGCAGGTGCTGCTCAATTTGGCGCGCAATGCGATGCAGGCCATGGACAGCCCCGACAACGTCGGCAGCCGGGTGTTGCGGCTGCGCGTGGCACGCGCCGTGGCGGTGGGCGGCACGGGCCAGGAAGACGGCCGCCGTTGGCTGGAGTTTTCGGTGGCAGACCTGGGCTGCGGCATCAGCGCGGAAGTGGCCGAGCGGCTCTTCACGCCCTTCTTCACCACGCGCGCCGATGGCATGGGGCTCGGGCTGAGCCTGTGCCGCACCGTGGTGGAGCAACACGGGGGCGCACTCATGTTCGAGCCCAATCGCCCACGCGGCACCATCTTCCGATTTACCCTGCCGACCGCAGCCTGACTGCGTTTTCAAACTTTTCGTTGGACCTCATGGCATGCAACCGCTGATCGATGGCTTGATCTTTATCGTGGACGACGACGCCAGCGTGCGCGAGGCCCTGGCCTGGCTGCTGCGCTCGCGGCGCCTGGCTTCCGAGCACTTCGGCAGCGCCGAGGCCTTCGAGCAGTTTCTCGACCAGGGCCCGCTGCCCGAGCAGCCGCTGTGCCTGCTGCTCGATGTGCGCATGCCCGGCACCAGCGGGCTGGTGCTGTTCGACCGGCTCGCCGAGCGCGGCTTGCTGGCCGCGATGCCGGTGATCTTCCTGACCGGCCATGCCGATGTGCCGACCGCCGTCGATGCGGTCAAGCGTGGTGCTTTCGATTTCTGCGAGAAGCCGTTTTCAGACAACGCCCTGGTCGACCGCATCGAGCAGGCGCTGGGCGCGTCGCTGCGAGAGCTGGAGGCGCAGCGCGTGCGCCGCAGCCTGGCCGAGCGCATTGCCGAGCTGACCGACCGCGAGCGCGACGTGATGCGGCTCGTGGTCGAGGGCCTGCCGAACAAGCTGATTGCCGACCAGCTCGCGATCAGCGTGCGCACGGTGGAGGTCCACCGCGCGCGCGTGTTCGAGAAGATGGAAGTGAAGTCGGCCGTCGAATTGGCGAACCGGCTTCGGGATCTCTAGGGTGAACAGGCCCTAGACGCTCAGACCTTTTCCGCGACGAAGATCTCGACGCGGCGGTTCTGTGCGCGGCCGGCCGCGGTGTTGTTGTCGACCAGCGGTTCGCGTGCGCCACGGCCGTCGGTCGCGATGGCGGTGGTCGACACGCCGCGTCCCACCAGGTGGTTGCGCACGCTGTCGGCACGGCTCACCGAGAGGCGCTCGTTGCCTTCGTCGCTGCCGGTGTTGTCGGTGTGGCCGACCACGCGCACGCTGGCGGTGGTGGCGGTCTTCAGGCCTTCGGCGACCTTGTCGAGCACCTGTGCCAGGTTGCGCTTGACGTTGGAGCGGCCCGTGTCGAACGACAGGTCGTTCGGGATCACCACATGAAGCTGGTTGTCGGTGGTCTGCTCGATCACCACGCCCGTGCCCTTGGTCGAAGCCTCCAGGTCGCTCTTCAGCGCGGCCAGGCGTGCCGTCCAGCTGTTGGCGGGGGCGGCGGCAGGCGCGGGTGCGGGTGCGGGCGGCGGGGTCGATTGCGAGGCGCAGCCCGCAATGAACGTCAACGCGGCGGCCGCCGCGCTCGCAACAACATATCTCTTCATGAGTTTTCCCTCTTCTTGGACCAATGGAATGGCGTCGGGAACCGGCCTTTCAACGCGACCGGTTTCCCCTGTGTGACGGATGCGCGGCGGTGGCTCAGCCCTGCGGTGCGCGCTCGCCCACGTAGATCTCGACGCGGCGGTTCTGCGCCCGGCCGGCGTCGCTGTTGTTGTCGGCGATCGGCTCGCGCGAGCCGCGGCCTTCGATGCGGAAGGCGCCGGCATTCACGCCGCGTGCCACCAGGTAGTCGCGCGTGCTGGACGCACGGTCGACCGACAGCGGGTTGTTGATGGCGTCGGTGCCGGTGCTGTCGGTGTGGCCGATGATGCGCACCTCGGCGTTCGGGTTGTTGCGCAGGCCGCTGGCGAACTGGTCGAGCACCGGCGCGAAATTCGACTTGATGTTGGAGCGGCCCACATCGAACGACACGTCGCTCGGAATGGCCAGCTTCAGCTCGTTGTTTGCCGTTTGCGTCACGGCCACGCCCGTGCCCTGGGTGGCGGCTTCCATCTGGCGCTTCTGGTTTTCCATGCGCTGCGACCACAGGTAGCCGCCGAGCGCGCCGGCTGCCGCGCCGACCACCGCGCCCGTGCCGATGGCACCGCGGTTGCCGCCCGTGGCGGAGCCGATGACTGCGCCGCCGAGCGCGCCGATGCCGGCGCCGATGCCGGTGTTGCGCTGGGTGTCGGTCATGCCGCCGGCGCAGCCGGACAGGACGATGGCCGTTGCGGTGGTGGCGAGGATGAATTTTTTCATGGCGATACCTTTCTAGGTTGAATCAGGCGGGCCACAGCTTAGCTCCCGGACGTGCCTCCATGGTACGGGTTCATAGCCCTACGGAAAATAAGAAAAGTTTCGCCATCGCGCATGAATGCTGCGATTATTGCTACTAAAGTAATAGCAATAGAGTGCTTTTCCGACACCAGCGTGCGGCGTCGGGCTACACGATCAATTCACGGTTTCGGCGGCGGATTCCGTTCGGCGGCCTTGGCGCCGTCCTCGGCGTCGGCATCGTCGTGCAATTCACCCTTCTTGCGGCCGGAAAACATGGTCCACCAAATGATCAAGATGAACACGAGTCCCGCGGCGAGGGCTTCAAGCAGAATCAAACCCATGAGAAATGGACTCCTGTGGACGGTTGGGCTGGTGATCGTAGCAACGCTGGCCGGCTGTTCCGTCGGCCCGCGCGTGCCTGTTGCGCCAACCCGTCCTGCCGTCATCGCCCCGCCGCGCGACCTCGGCCCGCTGACCGGCTCGCTCGCACATCCCAAGAGCCGCTGGGTGCCGGTCGGCTGGACCGAGTTGCCGGGCTTCGACGAAGACCCGCTGCATGAAGCGTGGATCGCCCTGCTGGCCAACTGCTCGCGCCCCAACGCCGCCTTTGCGCCGCTGTGCCGCGACGTGCGCCAGCTCACCATCGCCACCCCCGAAGAGCAGCGCCAGTGGATGACCGACCGGCTGCAGCCCTACCGCGTCGAGGCGCTGAACGGCCAGACCGAAGGCAAGCTCACCAGCTACTACGAGCCCGTGTACGAGGCCTCGCGCGTGCCCAGCACCACCTTCAACGTGCCGATCTACCAGGCACCGGACGGCCTCGTGCCGCGCCGCCCCTGGTATTCGCGCCAGGAAATCGAGACCCTGCCCGAGGCCCAGGCCGCGCTGCGCGGCCGCGAGATCGCCTGGATGGCCGACCCCATCGACGCGCTGATGCTGCACATCCAGGGCTCCGGGCGCCTGCGCATCACCGAGGCCAACGGCTACCAGCACACCGTGCGCGTGGCTTTCTCGGCCACCAACGAGCAGCCCTACCGTAGCGTGCAGCAGTGGCTGATGAGCCAGGGCGTGACCAAGGTCGGCAAGTGGCCCGACGACACCAAGGCCTGGGTCGCGCAGAACCCGCAGCGCGTGACGCAACTGCTGTGGAGCAACCCGCGCTACGTGTTCTTCCGCGAAGAGACGATGAGCGAAGTCGATGCCGCCTTCGGCCCGCGCGGCGCACAGGGGGTGCCGCTGACGGCGGGGCGCTCGATCGCGGTCGACCGCGAGAGCATTCCGTACGGCACGCCGGTGTGGCTGGCGTCCAGCGGACCGGCGGCGCAACTGCAGAAACTGGTGGTGGCGCAGGACACCGGCAGCGCCATTCTTGGCGCGGTGCGGGCCGACTACTTTGCCGGCACCGGCGCCGATGCGGGCCGGCTCGCGGCGAGCGTGAACCAGCCGCTGCGGCTGTGGGCGCTGTGGCCGCGCGGGCTGCCGGCGCCCTGAGCCGCGCCAGCCACTTTTTCCGTTGATCGGCACGCCCTTGCGGCGTGCAGTGTCATCGCTCTGTCATGAGCAATGCACGGTTTCGTCATGGCCGCCAACTATGGTCCTGTGCCTGACGGGAGGCTGACTTAAGGCCTCACGACGCCTCCTCCACGATCTCCGGAAAAACAAATGACTGACTCCACCCAGGCCCCCAGCGCCTCCCGCCGCCACGCCCTGAAATTGCTGGGCGCCGCCCCGATGCTGCCGCTCGGCGGCGTCGCCTTCCTCACCGCCTGCGGCGGTGGTGGCGGCGGCACGGTCTTCCCGCCCATCGTTCCTCCGCCCGCGCCAGCGCCGGCACCCGCACCTGCCGCCAAGTTCGCCTCGGCCGAATTCACGGGCATGCCCGCGCCGACGCTCGCCGATGCGGCCGCCATGGCCACCACCACCGTCGGCTCGACCTTCAAGGTGTCGTTCGACAACGGCAGCTCCACCGAATACAAGCTGGCTTACCAGCCCTTCTTCCTGACCGGCGACATGGTGTCCGATGGCAAGGGCGGCAAGATCCTCGCAGGCGGCTATGTCAACATCAAGAACGAGCCGATCATCGATACCTCGGTGGCCGGCAAGAACCGTCAGTTCTTCTCCGACAGCCCCGATGGCACGTCGCTGCTTTCGCTGCCGAACGCGACTGTGACCGGCATCAAGGGCAAGCCGGTGTTCGCTGTGGTCCAGTTTGAATACAACACGCGCGATCTGAGCGGCGCCGATACCTACGGCATGCTGCCGTCCCCCATCGCCGTGCTCACGCTCGACCAGGACCAGACCACGGGCAAGCTGAGCCTCGTGAAGTACCACAACGTCGACATGTCGAGCGCCCATGGTCTCTGGATCACCTGCGGCGCCAGCCTGTCGCCCTGGAACACCCACCTGTCGAGCGAAGAGTACGAGCCCGACGCGACCACCGCAGCGGGCAGTGCCATGTTCCAGGCCTACAGCCAGAACGTGTTCGGCGACCCGACCAAGGCCAACCCGTACCACTACGGCCACCTGCCCGAAATCACGGTGAACCCCGACGGCACCGGCAGTGTCAAGAAGCACTACTGCATGGGCCGCATCTCGCATGAGCTGATCCAGGTCATGCCCGACAACCGCACCGCACTCATGGGTGACGACTACACCAACGGCGGCTTCTTCATGTTCGTCGCCGACAAGGAAAAGGACCTGTCGGCCGGCACGCTCTACGTCGCCAGGTACGACGCGGGCTACTCGATCGACCCGGCCGCCGCCGCCACGAAGATCACGTGGATCAACCTCGGCCATGCGACCAGCGCCGAGATCGAGAACCTCGCCGACACGCTCAAGGCGGTCGACATCATGGACGTCAAGACGAGCGATCCGAGCGACCCCAGCTACACCAAGCTGTTCGCCAACGGCAAGGCCAATTACGTCAAGCTGAAGCCCGGCATGGAGAAGGCCGCCGCCTTCCTCGAAACCCACCGCTACGCCAACCTCAAGGGCGCCAGCATGGCCTTCACCAAGATGGAAGGCACCACCGTCAACATCAAGGACAAGGTGGCCTACTCCGCGCTGCAGAACATCCAGGACTCGATGGTCGTGGGCGGCACGGGCTGGTCGGCCGCCACCAACATCGCGTTGCCCACCAAGCTCAGCGCCGGCGGCGTGATGGCGCACAACCTCGCGGGCGGCCAGAAGGACACCGACGGTACATCCATCAACAGCGACTGGGTGCCGACGCAGACCCGCGCGCTGATCGTGGGTGAAGACCTCAAGAATCCCGATGCGCTTGGCAACACCTCCAACCCCGACAAGATCGGCAACCCCGACAACCTCAAGTTCTCGGAAAAGCTGCGCACCCTGTTCATCGGCGAGGACAGCAGCAGCCACGTCAACAACTTCCTGTGGGCCTACAACATCGACACGAAGAAGCTCTCGCGGATCATGTCGATTCCCTCCGGCGGCGAGTCGACCGGCCTGCATGCGGTCGATGAGCTCAACGGCTGGACCTACATCATGAGCAACTTCCAGCACGCGGGTGACTGGGGCACGGGCCCTTCGAAGACGCCTGCGGACGGCCTGCACAGCAAGGTCTACGTCACGCTCGATCCGCTGGTGCGCAAGAACTACAACGACCGCTACAGCTCCGCGGTCGGCTACCTCACCGCCGACCCGATCCAGCCGAAGCTCTCGAAGACCTGATGAAGGTCGGGACGGCGGCGCACCTGTCGCCGCCGTCTTGTTGCTTCTGTTTCCTCGCGCGACCGGGTTCGCGCCGGCGCCTCGCAATAACAAAGACTTTCAAGGGGAGCTTCATTCATGCATCGCATTCTTGCGCGCCTGTCCATCGCGCTAGGCCTGGCCTGCGTGCTCGCAGCCTGTGGCGGCAGCAGTGGCAGCACCGGTCCTGTCGCCGGGATTCCGACGCCCACCCCGGTCACGCCTGCAACGCCGCCCGCGCCCACCGCCGGCATTCATTGCGCGCCGCCGCCCGCGGCCCTCTGAGCCAACCGGGCGCACATCCATGAATTCACGTCGCACATTCCTGCAGAACACGGCCGGTGTCGGCATCGCCGCAACGGCGCTGGCCGCGTTTCCGCCCAGCATCCGCCGCGCGCTGGCCATTCCCGCCAACAACGTCACCGGCACCCTTCAGGACGTCAAGCACATCGTCGTGCTGATGCAGGAGAACCGGTCGTTCGATCACTACTTCGGCACCATGAACGGTGTGCGGGGCTTTGGCGATCCGCGGCCCGTGCCACTGCCCAGCGGCAGGCCCGTGTGGTACCAGAGCGTCGGCAGGAATGCAGAGTCGCGCACCGGCTATGCCAACGTCGGCTTCAACAACTGGCACAAGAAAAGCACCTGGTACGAAGGCGATCCCGCCGCGCAGGCCAAGCTCGGCTACGTGCTGCCCTTCCGGCTCGACACCAGCGCCACCAGCGCACACCAGGTGGGCGGTACCGACCACAGCTGGAAGCTGGAGCAGGGCATCTGGAAGAACTGGGACGCGTGGGTGCCGTTGAAGAGCCGCATGTCGATGGGCTACTACACCGAGCAGGACCTGCCGTTCTACTACCAGCTCGCGAACGCCTTCACGATCTGCGATGCCAACCATTGCTCGATCTTTGCCAACACCGAGCCGAACCGCCAGTACTTCACCGGCGGCGCCAGCGTCTACACGCTCAGCGGCTATGACGCCACCAACGGCAAGAAGCGGTTGCACGGCCAGGAACTGGACAACAACTGGACCGGCGACATGGACAAGGACGACCCCTGGGAGGGGTTGCGCTGGCGTTGCTACGCGGAGCAGTTGCAGGAAAAGAAGATCGACTGGCGCGTGTACCAGGCCTATTCGAACTACGGTTGCAACTCGGTCGCGTACCACAAGGCCTTTCGCAAGCTCGACAAGAAGTCCGATCTCTACCGGCGGGGCCGGTCCTATGTCGGCAGCCAGTTGGCTTCCAACGAAGAGCCTTACGACGAAGTGCTGGCCAATGCGATTGCCGACGACGTACGGAACGACCGGTTGCCGGAGGTGTCATGGATCGTGTGCCCCGACGCCTACTGCGAGCACCCGACCGCAACGCCGGCCGCAGGCCAGGCGCTGGTCGACAAGCTGCTGCACGCGCTGACGTCCAATCCTGCCGTCTGGGCCAAGACCGTGTTCATCGTCAACTACGACGAGAACGACGGGTTCTTCGACCACATGCCCGCCTACGTGCCGCCGGTCAACACGCGGCTTTACGGCTACCAGGGCCAAAGCACCGTGTCCACGGCCGAAGAAAACTACAACGGCGTGCCCATCGGACTCGGGCCGCGCGTTCCCATGCTGGTGATCTCGCCGTGGAGCAAGGGCGGCTGGGTGTGTTCGCAGGTGTTCGACCACACCTCCGTGCTGCGCTTCATCGAAGCACGCTTCGGCGTGGCTTGCGAACACATCTCGCCCTGGCGCCGGGCGATGTGCGGCGACCTGACCTCGGCCTTCGACTTCAAGACGCCGGACAGCAGCTTGCCTGCGCTGCCGGACACCCAGAACTACAAGACCGTTGCCGACGCCGGCCGCAAGCTGCCCGGTCCGGTGCCGCCGGTCACACCGTCACGGCCTGTCCAGCAGATGGGCCAGCGGCCGGCACGCGCCTTGCCGTATGAGCTGTTCGCGCATGCGCGGCCGGACCCGGACGGCAAGCGCTTCTGGATCGACTTCGCCAACACCGGCGCGGCCGGCGCCGGGTTCATCGTCTACGCGAACAACCGGGCAACCTTCAACGTCGCGGACAAGGCCTACGAGCCCGACGACACGGTGTTTCCCGACCGCACCTTCACCGATGCCGACGACCGCAGAGGCCCGTGGCAATACTCGGTGGAGGCCGGCAAGACGCTGTCGGACAGCTGGACGCCCGAGGCGGCCGGTGGCACCGGGGCCGTGTACGACTTCTCGGTCTACGGCCCCAACGGGTTCCTCAACCAGTTCAAGGGGCAACTTGCCGCGCCTTCGGACACAGCGGCCCGGCCCGAAGCGCGAGCCTGCTACGACGTCGTCAATGGCCACCTCGTCCTGACCTTGAGCAATGCAGGCAAGTCCGCGTGCACCTTCTTCGTCGCCAATGGGTACGACAGCAAGGACTCGCGCAGCCTCGTGGTCCAGCCGGACGCATCGGTGCACGACACCTGGAATCTGTCGGCCAGTGCGCAGTGGTTCGACGTGCGCATCACGACCGATGCGCAAAGCGGCTTCCTGCGTCGTTTCGCGGGCCATGTCGAGACCGGCCGGCACAGCCTCACGGACCCCAGGATCGGCGGCGTTGCCGTCGATTCGCTGTAGGGCGCACGCCATGCATTCCGGCTGGAAAAACCTTCTTTGTGTGGCGCTCATTGCGCTCCTGTCCGGCTGCGGTGGTGGTGGCGGCGGTGGTGGACTCCCTTTCGGCTCCGGGCCGACAGGCGCCGCGCCCGCTGTACCTCCCGCGGCGACATCCCGCAAGGTGCTGCTGATCGGCATCGACGGGCTGAACATCAACCAGTTGCAGGAGGCGATTGCGCAGCAACGGATGCCGGCGCTCGCGCAACTGAAGCTCCGGGCCGCCTACACCGGTGGCATCGCCGGCACGGTCACTCAACAGGAAACACTGAGCGGGCCCGGCTGGGCCACCATCGTGACCGGTGCCTGGGCGAATCGGCACAAGGTGAATTCGGATGCGGTGGCCCAGACCCCGCAGGCCGACACGCTTTTCCGGCGGCTCGCATCCGCCAGTCCCTCGCGCAAGGCCGCCGTGGCGGCCAGCAATGCGCAGCTCGTCGGTTTGCTGCAGGCGGATGTGCAGGGCGCGGCCATCGACCGGCTGGTCGATTGCGCCGGTGTCGATCTCTGCGTTGCAGCGTCGGCCGAAAAGGCCATCGCGAACGGCAGCCACGACCTTGTGCTCGCGAATTTTCATGCGCTGGCGCCGATTGCGAGCACCGGCTCCGACAGCGACTACAAGGGCGCGCTGGAAGTTTTGGACGCGCAGGTCGCGAAGCTGTTGGCCGCCATCCAGGCGCGCCAGCAGGCGAACGGCAAGGAAGAATGGCTGGTACTTGCAAGCACCGACCGGGCCATGCGCGCGAAGGGCGCGCCGGTGCCGCCGCCACGGGCGGACAAGACCACGTTCATCGCACTGAACAAGCCGGCCAACGCGGTGTTCAATGCCGCGGCCCCCATGGACCTGTACGACTATCCCAGTGCCGCCGACATTGCGCCGACCGTGCTGGACTTCCTGGGCGCCGTCGATGCCGACCCTGCCTTGTGGACCATGGACGGGCAATCGCTGCTCGGCAAGCCGGGCGTGCAGCAGTTGCGCGCCAGCACCGCCCCGGATGCGCCCAAGACCATTCGCCTGGACTGGAAGCTTGCGGCCGATGCAACGCCCCCGGCGGAACTGCGCGTGTACCGCGACAACAAGCCGGTCAAGACGCTGCCGCCCGCGGCCACCGCATGGAGCGAAGAGCCTCCGGGGCTCGGCGCCGAAGGCGAGAAGACCTATTTGTTCAACTATGTTGTGACGGCCGATGGTGTGCCGCTCGCCACGCGCGCCGAGGTCAGCTACGTCGAGCCGGTCGATCAGCTCGCGCCTTCGCTGCTCGATCAGTTGCGCACCTTCATCTCGTTCGATGGCGGCCTGGGCGATGCGAAGGGCGGGCCCGGACTGGCCTTGTTGAAGCCCACGCCGCCGACCCCGGTGTCCTACGTTGCCGATGGCTTCTCGGGCAAGGCGCTGGTCATCGACCCCAAGGTCAACAGCTACGTCATGCCGATCGACTGGACCGGCCGTGCGCAGTTCACGCTGGGCTTCTGGTTCAACTCGGATGCCAAGCAGGCGTGGCTGCCTGTCGTGACCAACAAGAACTGGGCCTCGGGCGCGAACCCCGGCTTCATCGCCAGCCAGACCGATTCGCCCAACGCGCTGACCTTCAATTTCGGCGATGGCAAGCAGCGCGCCGACGCCACGTTGTCGATTCCATCGGACCAGTGGGTGTACATCGCGCTGAGCGTCGACACCGTGGCGAAGAAGGCCACCGCCTATGTCGGGAATCCTGGGCAGAAACTGCAAAGCGCCGCGCTCGACCTGGCGGCCCTGGACATGGCGAAGGCGCTGCCCGCCGGGCCGTTGGTCTTCAATGAGGATGCGACCGGCAAGTTCTACAGCGGTTACGCCATCGGCAAGGTGGCACCCAAGTACAACGACGTGGCCATGTGGAACCGGCTGTTGACCACCAAGGAAATCACCATGCTCTACAGCGCAGGCAAGTCGCTGACGACGCTGAACCCCTGACGCTCAGGACGGCGCCGTCGGCAACGGCAGCGCCGTCTTGTACCGCACCTGCTTCAACGCAAAGCTCGACCGGATCTTCTCGATCCCCGGGATCGGCGTGAGCTGCTCCATGATGAATTTCTCCAGCGCCGCCATGTCGGCCACGGCCACGCGGATCAGGTAGTCGCGGTCGCCAGTCATCAGGTAGCACTCCATCACCTCGTCGTGCTCGGCGATGCGCTGCTCGAAGTCGGCCAGCGAATGCTTGCTCTGCGTCTTCAGGCTGATCGAGATGAACACGTTCAGGCCCAGGCCCAGCGCCTTGGGACTCGCGAGCGCCACGTAGCGGCCGATCACGCCGTTGGCTTCGAGCGCCTTCACCCGGGCCAGGCATGGCGAGGGCGACAGGTGCACGCGGCGCGCCAGCTCCACGTTCGACAGCGCGCCGTCGCGCTGCAGTTCGTCGAGGATGCGCAGGTCGATGGCGTCGAGTTGCATGAAATGCCGTGCAAGTTGAAAGTGGCGGCATCTTATGCTGTGACGACTGCAGGGAATTGGCCGTGCCGGTAGCTAATTCTCCGCATGCCGGCCTAAAGTGCCGGTATGAACGCCCCGATTTCAGCCGACCAGATGCGCGCATTGCTGCTCGACACGCCGCTTTCGCACGACCCCGACCCTGCAGAGACCGCCGAGTGGCGCGACGCCTTCCTGGCGCTGGCGCAAACGCATGGTCCGCAGCGCGCACGCCAGATGTTGGTGGAGCTGGCCCGCCTCGCGCGCCAGCAGCGCATCGGCTGGCAGCCCGAACTCGCGACGCCGTACGTCAACACCATCGCGGCGGAAGACCAGCCGCCGTTCCCGGGCGACCTCGCCATCGAAGAGCGGCTGGCCTCGCTGATGCGCTGGAACGCGCTCGCGATGGTGGCCAAGGCCAACCAGGCGTATGGCGAACTCGGTGGACACATCGCCAGCTATGCAAGCGCGGCCGATCTGTTCGAGACCGGCTTCAATCATTTCTTCCACGCACGCAGCGAAGCGCATCGTGGCGACCTCGTGTTCTTCCAGCCGCACAGCGCGCCCGGCGTGTACGCGCGTGCGTACCTCGAAGGGCGCCTCAGCGAAGAAGACTTGAACCACTACCGCCAGGAACTCACCGCGCCCGCCTTCACCGAAGGCAGCGGCGCGCGCGGCCTGTGCAGCTATCCGCATCCGTACCTGATGCCGGACTTCTGGCAGTTCCCCACCGGCTCGATGGGCATCGGCCCCATCAGCTCGATCTATCACGCGCGCTTCATGCGCTACCTCACGCACCGCAATCTGCTGAACTGCGAAGGTCGCAAGGTCTGGGGCGTGTTCGGCGACGGCGAAATGGACGAGCCCGAGTCGATGAGCGCCTTGACGCTCGCAGCGCGCGAGAAGCTCGACAACCTCGTGTGGGTCGTCAACTGCAACCTGCAGCGCCTCGACGGCCCGGTGCGCGGCAACGGCCGCATCATCGACGAGCTTGAAAAGCTCTTCGCCGGCGCGGGCTGGAACGTCATCAAGCTCGTGTGGGGCAGCGACTGGGACGGCCTGTTCGCGCAGGACGTGAGCGGTGCCCTGGCCCGTGTCTTCGCCAACACCGTCGACGGCCAGATGCAGACCTTTGCCGCGAAAGACGGCCGCTTCAACCGCGACAACTTCTTCGGCCAGAACCCCGAACTCGCGCGCCTTGCCGAAGGCATGACCGACGAGCAGATCGACCGCCTCAAGCGCGGCGGCCACGACCTCGTGAAGATCCATGCGGCCTACGCCGCGGCGGCCAAGCACAAGGGCCAGCCCACCGTGATCCTGGCCCACACCAAGAAGGGCTACGGCATGGGCAGCGCGGCCCAGGGCAAGATGACCACGCACTCGCACAAGAAGATGGGCGACGTCGACCTCATCGAATTCCGCGACCGCTTCAACCTGCCGCTGACCGATGCGCAGGCCACCGCGATGGACTTCTTCCGCCCCACCGAAGACAGCGCCGAGATGCGCTACCTGCGCCAGCACCGCGAAGCGCTCGGCGGCGCCATGCCGCGCCGCGAGACCGCCTGCGACGTGGTGCCCAAGCCCGATATCGCGAGCTACGCGCAGTTTGCGACGGCAGCGGCGGGCAAGGAAATGAGCACCACCATGGCCTTCGTGCGCATGCTGGGCAACCTCCTGAAAGACAAGGCCCTGGGCCCGCGCATCGTGCCCATCGTGGCCGACGAGGCGCGCACCTTCGGCATGGCCAACCTGTTCAAGCAGGTCGGCATCTATTCGAGCGTGGGCCAGCGCTATGCGCCGGAAGACATCGGCTCGGTGCTGAGCTACCGCGAAGCCACCGACGGGCAGATCCTCGAAGAAGGCATCAGCGAAGCAGGCGCCATCGCAAGCTGGACGGCAGCGGCCACCAGCTACAGCGTCCACGGCCTCGCGATGCTGCCCTTCTACATCTACTACTCGATGTTCGGCTTCCAGCGTGTGGGCGATGCGATCTGGGCTGCCGCCGACCAGCGGGCCCGCGGCTTCCTGCTCGGCGCCACGTCGGGCCGCACCACGCTCGGCGGCGAAGGTCTGCAGCACCAGGACGGCAGCAGCCACCTCGTGGCCGCGACCATCCCCAACTGCAAGGCCTACGACCCGGCGTATGCGGGCGAGATGGCGGTGATCGTCGATGCGGGCATCCGCGAAATGATGGTCGAGCAGAAGGACGTTTTCTATTACGTCACGCTCATGAACGAAAACTACGCGCAGCCCGATGTGCCCGAGGGCGCGGAAGGCGACATCCTGCGCGGGTGCTATCGCTTCGGCACGTATGCGCCGGCCAAGGGCAAGGCGAAGCAGAAGGTCACGCTCATGGGCTCGGGCGCCATCCTCACCGAAGTCGTCAAGGCCGCGCAATTGCTGGCCGACGAAGGCATCGAGGCCGAGGTGTTCAGCGTCACGAGCTGGAGCGAACTGGCACGCGACGGCCTGGCCTGCGAACAGCGTGCACTGGCCGGTGAAGACGCCGGCACCGCGTTCGTCGCGCAGCAACTCGGCAAGGGCAAGGCCCCGATCATCGCGGCCACCGACTATGTGCGCGCCGTGCCCGAGAGCGTGCGCGCCTTCCTGCCCGAAGGCCGCCGCTACCTCACGCTCGGCACCGACGGCTTCGGCCGCAGCGACACGCGCGCGGCACTGCGCCAGTTCTTCGGCGTGGATGCCGCGAGCATCGTGCGCGCCGCGCGTCACGCGTTGAACTGAACCGGCACAGCGCAGAGCACTGCGCAGCGCGGGGCATGGCGTGCGGGCCTGCGTTAGAGTCGCAGGCCCCACCGCCCCTCGCGTCCATGACCGCCCGTTTCCAATCCCTCGCCCCCGCCGTCCGCCTGGCCGACCAGGTGGCCGATGCGCTCGCGGCCGAGGTGCGCAGCGGGCGCTTGTCCGAAGGCGATCGGCTGCCGACCGAAGCGGTGCTCGCGGAACAGTTCGGCGTGAGCCGCACCGTGATCCGCGAAGCGGTCTCGCGGCTCAAGTCGCTGGGGCTCGTGGATTCGCGACAGGGCAGCGGCGTGTACGTGCGTGCTGCTGGTGTCGAGCCGCTGCGCTTCGAGATGCCGCACGTGGCCTCGCGCGAAGCGGTGATCCAGATGGTCGAGCTGCGCCGTGCGCTCGAAGCGGAAGTGGCCGCGCTCGCGGCCGAGCGCCGCACGCCTGAAGACGTGCAACGCATCCGTGACGCTATCGATGCGCTGCACGCCGCGGTGGCTGCCGGCGGCAACGGCGCCGACGAAGATGTGCGCTTTCACCGCGCCATCGCCGAGGCCGCGCGCAACCCGTTCCTGATCGGCACGCTGCAATACCTGCGGCAGTTTTTGCACGGCGCCACACGCGTCACCCGCGCCAACGAAGCGCGCCGCGCCGACTTCGCGCGCGAGGTCGCGCAGGAGCATGCGCAGATCGTCGAAGCCATCGAGGCTGGCGACCCGCTGCGCGCCCGCGAGGCCGCCAAGTCCCACATGGACAACGCCATCCGCCGCATCGAACAGGCCGATCCAGCCTTCTGGCAGCAGGAAGGCGCGCAACTCGCGCGGCCGCTGGTCGAAGACTGGCCCGCAGGCAAATAAGCAAGAAGAAGGAAACGAGCTGCGGCTTGAGGGTTTACCCGGGTCAGCCAGCTTGGCTTGAATTTGTATGATGACCTGACAAATAAAGAGGCGGCCGCGCTGCACGGCAACGAGACGACCTCGCTTTCTTCACCCAAGCTTTTCATCCAAAGCTGCAAGCGGACTTCCCTGTCATGACTCCAACCCTCCAGGCCGGCGCGCCCCCGGCCACGGCCCCATCGGCCGCCGACACCGCGCTCGAGAAGCGCACCTATGCCAAGGTCTTCTGGCGCCTCGTTCCCTTCCTGATGCTCTGCTACGTGATCGCGTACCTGGACCGGGTGAACGTCGGCTTCGCCAAGCTGCAGATGGGGCAGGACCTCGGGTTCAGCGAAACCGTGTTCGGCCTGGGCGCCGGCATCTTCTTCCTCGGCTACTTCCTCTTCGAGGTGCCGAGCAACCTGCTGCTCAACCGCGTGGGCGCGCGCATGTGGATCGCGCGCATCATGATCACCTGGGGCCTGCTCTCGGCATGCTTCGTGTTCGTGCAGACGCCCACCAGCTTCTACATCCTGCGGTTCCTGCTCGGCGTGGCCGAGGCGGGCTTCTATCCCGGCGTGATCCTCTACCTGACCCAGTGGTATCCCTCGCACCGGCGCGCGCGGATCATCGCGGTCTTCATGTCGGCGATACCCGTGGCGGGCATCTTCGGCAATCCGCTGTCGGGCTGGATCATGGACGCCTTCCACGGCGTCTCGTCGATGCACGGCTGGCAGTGGATGTTCATCATCGAAGCCATTCCCGCAGTGCTGGTCGGCGTGATCGTTCTCTTCTACCTCGACAACGGCATCCAGCAGGCCAAATGGCTCTCGCCCGAAGAAAAGGCGCTGCTGCAGCGCGAGGTCGAGCGCGACCAGGCGCACGGCGCCAAGGGCCCGCACTCGGTGGCCGCGGTGTTCCGCGATGCACGCGTGTGGTGGATGGCGCTGATCTACTTCGCCTTCGTCATGGGCCAGTACGCGCTGACCTTCTGGCTGCCCACGCTGGTGAAAGCCACGGGCGTGCAGGGCAACTTCAATATCGGCTTGCTGAGCGCGATTCCGTTCGTCTGCGCGATCGTCGCGATGAACCTCTTCGGCCGCAGCGCCGACCGCCGGCAGGAGCGCCGCTGGCACCTGATCGTGCCCGCGATGATGGGCGCCGTCGGCTTCACCGTGGCCGCCTCGTACACGCAGAACACGGCCGTGTCGCTCGCATTCCTTTCGCTCGCCGCAGCCGGCGTGCTGACCTGCGCACCGCTCTTCTGGTCGCTGCCCACCGCGTTCCTCTCGGGCACGGCCGCGGCCGCGGGCATCGCGGCCATCAACTCGGTGGGGAACCTTGCGGGCTTCGTGAGCCCGTACCTCATCGGATATCTCAAGGACCTCACGGGCAGCACGCAGATCGGCATGTACGTGCTGGCCGCGGCCCTCGTGCTCGGGGCCATCGGCGTGTGGCTCACGCCCAAACAACTCGTCAATCGCTGACCGGAGAAACGACACCATGACAGACACCTCCAGCAACACCCCCGTCGTCGGCCTCGTGGGCCTCGGCGCCATGGGCAGCGGCATGGCGCAATCGCTGCGTCGCGCGGGCCATGCGCCGCACGTGTTCGACGTGCGCCCCGGCGTTGCCGCCGCCTTCGCGCGCGATGGCGGCACGGCCTGCGACACGCTGGCCGCGCTCGGCGCGCAGTGCGACATCGTGGTCAGCGTCGTCGTCAACGCCGCGCAGACCGAATCGGTGTTGTTCGGCGACGGCACCACACCCGGCTGCGCCGCATCGATGAAACCCGGCAGCCTCTTCGTGATGTGCTCCACCGTCGATCCGAACTGGTCCGTGGCGCTCGAAGCGCGCCTTGCGAAGCAGGGCATCCTGTACCTCGATGCGCCCATCTCCGGCGGCGCCGCCAAGGCCGCGAGCGGCCAGATGACGATGATGACCGCCGGCACACCCGCCGCCTACGCCAAGGCCGGCGCGGTGCTCGAGGCGATGGCCGCCAAGGTCTACCGCCTGGGCGATTCGGCCGGCGCGGGCAGCAAGGTCAAGGTCATCAACCAGCTGCTGGCCGGCGTGCACATCGCGGCGGCGGCCGAGGCGATGGCGCTGGGCCTGCGCGAAGGCGTGGACCCCGATGCGCTCTACGAAGTCATCACGCACAGCGCGGGCAACAGCTGGATGTTCGAGAACCGCATGGCGCATGTGCTCGCGGGCGACTACACGCCGCTGTCGGCCGTCGACATCTTCGTGAAGGACCTGGGCCTCGTGCTCGACGTGGCGCGCGCCAGCAAGTTTCCGTTGCCGTTGTCGTCCACCGCGCATCAAATGTTCATGCAGGCGTCCACGGCAGGCTTCGCGCGCGAGGACGACAGCGCCGTCATCAAAATCTTTCCGGGCATCGAACTGCCCGCCGCGAAAGGAAAGGCCTCATGAGCGACATCAAGACCGTCGACACGCCGCTGCTGCGCATCGGCTACGAAGAGTGGAACCCTGCCGGCAAAGCCACAGCAGTGCTGATGCACGGCTGGCCCGACAGCCCGCGCTGCTGGCACGGCGTGGCCGCCCGGCTCGTTGAAGCCGGCTGGCGCGTGTTGCTGCCTGCGCTGCGCGGCTTCGCGCCCACGACCTTCCTGCATGCCGATACGCCGCGCAGCGGACAGCTCTCGGCACTGGGCCGCGACCTGCTCGACTTCATCGACGCGCTCGGCCTTCAGCAGCCCGCGCTGGTCGGCCACGACTGGGGCGCACGCGCGGTGGGCAATGCCTGCGGGCTGCGGCCCGGCGTCGCAAGCGCGCTCACGCTGATGCCCATCGGCTACGGCACCAACGCGCCCGACCAGCCGATGGCGATCGAACAGGCGCGCAACTACTGGTACCACTGGTACATGGCCACGCCGCGTGGCGAACGCACGGTGCACGAAGATCGCATCGCCTTCACGCGGATGATGTGGGACACGTGGGCCCCGGCCGGCTGGTACGAGCCCGCCGAGTTCGAGGCCACCGCCGCTGCTTTCGCAGGCGACGACTGGGCACAGGTGGTGGTGCATTCGTACCGCCATCGCTGGGGCCACGCGCCAGGCGATCCACACTACGCGGCCGACGATGCCGCGCTCAGCCCCGCGCCCGTGCTGTCGGTGCCCACGCTGGTGCTGCATGGCGCGGCGGACCCCTGCAATCATCCCGACACCTCGGCCGGCAAGGAGCGCTTCTTCAGCGGCCCCTACCGCCGTGAACTGCTCGACGGCGTGGGCCACTTCCCGCAACGCGAGGCGCCCGATGCGGTGGCCGACGCGCTGCTGCGCTTCCTGCCCGTGCTCTAAAAAAAACGAACAAGCAAACGAAAGACAAGACGACCATGAACATCCTCATCACCGGCGGCTGCGGCTTTCTCGGCGCCCGTCTCGCCCGCACGCTGCTCGCTGGCGGCGACCTTGCGCTGGCTGGCGGCGAAGCCCAGCCCGTCGCGCGCATCACGCTGGCCGACCGCGTGCCGCCGCCCGCTGACCTCGCGGCCGATGCCCGCATCCAGTTCGTGCAGGGCGATCTGTACGAACAAGCCGGCAACGGCGCGCTGCCGCTGGCCGACACCGATGCGCTGTTCCACCTCGCTGCAGCCGTCAGCGGCGAGTGCGAGGCCGACTTCGATCTCGGCATGCGCAGCAACCTCGACACCACGCGCGCCCTGCTCGACGCCTGCCGCCGCGCGGGCCATGCGCCGGTGTTCGTGTTCTCCAGCTCGGTCGCGGTGTTCGGCGATTCGCCCGAGCAGCGCCTGCCCGCCGTGATCGAAGACACCACGCTGCCGACGCCGCAGAACAGCTACGGCATCCAGAAGTTCATCGGCGAACAGCTCGTGGCCGACTTCACGCGCAAGGGCTTCGTGCAGGGCCGCAACGTGCGGCTCATGACGGTGTCGGTGCGCCCCGGCCGGCCCAACGGCGCGGCCTCCAGCTTCCTGAGCGGCATGCTGCGCGAGCCACTGGCCGGCGAGCGCGCGCGCTGCCCCGTGTCGCCTGACACGGCCGTCGCGCTGGCTTCGCCCGACAACACCGTCGCCGGCATCATCCGCGCGGCCACGGCGAGCGCTGCCGAGTGGGGCGCGCGCACCGCCATCAACCTGCCCGCATTGACCACCACCGTGCGCGAGATGGCGCAGGCACTCGAACGCATCGCAGGCAAGGACGCCACTGGCCTGATCGACTGGCAGCCCGACGCCGCTGTCGCAAAGATCGTCACCAGTTGGCCCAGCCGCATTCACGCGGCGCGTGCGGAAGCGCTGGGCCTGAAGGCCGATGCCAGCTTCGACGCCATCCTGCGCGACTACGTCCGCGAGAACGCGCAGGCGGTCAAGCTGCCCGTGTCGAAAGACTGAGCGATGGCAAAGAAGAAGCTGCTGCTCGGCTGCATCGCCGACGATTTCACCGGCGCCACCGACCTCGCCAACAACCTCGTGCGTGCCGGCATGCGCGTGGTGCAGGCGATCGGCGTGCCGGCCACGCCGCTCGATGCCGAAGTCGACGCGGTGGTGGTCGCGCTCAAGTCGCGCACCATCGCACCGGCCGAAGCCATCGCGCAATCACTGGAAGCCCTGCGCTGGCTGCAGGCGCAAGGCGCACAGCAGATCTACTTCAAGTACTGCTCCACCTTCGACAGCACACCGCAGGGCAACATCGGCCCCGTCACCGAGGCGCTGATGGAGGCGTTGAACTGCGACTTCACCATCGCCACGCCCGCCTTCCCCGACAACAAGCGCACCGTGTTCAAGGGCTACCTGTTCGCGGGCGATGTGCTGCTCAACGAGAGCGGCATGCAGAACCATCCGCTCACGCCGATGACCGACCCGAACCTCGTGCGTGTGCTGCAGGCGCAGTGCACGCGCAAGATGGGATTGATCGATCACGCGGTGGTGGCGCGTGGTGCCGAAGCCATCGGGGAGCGCATCGAACAATTGAAAGGCGAGGGCGTCTCGATCGCCATCGTCGATGCGGTGTCGAACGATGACCTGCTGCGCATGGGTCCCGCACTCGCGAAGATGCCGCTGGTCACCGCAGGCTCCGGTGTGGCCATCGGCCTGCCGGCCAACTTCGGCCTTGCGCCTTCGTCACAGGCCAGTGCATTGCCTGCGGCCGGTGGCCACAAGGCGGTGGTGTCCGGCAGTTGTTCGCTTGCGACCAATCGGCAGGTGCTCGACTTCATCCAGCGTGGCGGCGCGGCGCTGGCCATCGATCCGCTGCGCATCGCGGCAGGCGTGGATGTGGCGGCTGAAGTGCTGGCATGGGCCACCCCGTTGCTCGACAAAGGCCCGGTGCTCGTCTATTCCACAGCTGAGGCCGGCGCCGTGAAATCGGTGCAAGGCCGCCTCGGCGTGGACGAGGCTGGCGCAATGGTCGAACGCACCATCGCCGCCATCGCACGTGGTTTGGTCGGCCAGGGTGTGCGTCAACTCGTCGTGGCCGGTGGTGAAACTTCGGGTGCGTGCGTGCAAGCGCTGGGCATCGCGCAGATGCAGATCGGCCCGCAGATCGACCCCGGCGTGCCGTGGTGCCATGCACGCGCCGAGGCCGCAAAGGGCGCGGGTGTCCATATCGCGCTGAAGTCTGGCAATTTCGGCAGTGATGATTTTTTTACCAAGGCATTTACAGTGCTCGGATGACGTCTGCAGCCGTTGTGCGTTGGATGCTTCGTGGTTTGGGGCGCTGCTGTTCAGGGCGGCACTCCCGCCGACACGGTGCTCTTTTTCGCGAATGTCCCCCGCTTCGCTCCTCCTTTATTTCGCGAAAAAGAGCACCGTATCGGCGCGAGCGCTGGACAGAGCGGTTGTTGATCGGCGGTGCACCAGCGACGTGTCCTGTGCGAATGACACCAGGTGCTCCCCGCAGCGAAATAAAGGAGGAGCGAAGCGGGGGACATTCGCGGAGGGGAGCACCTGGTGTCATTCGCACTCGCCCTGAAGAACAGCAGCGCCCCTAATGCAGACAACCCAGAAACCGACATGACAGAAAACCAGGCCCGAGAAGCAATCTGCCGCACAGGCCGCAGCCTGTTCGACCGCGGCTACGTGCATGCCACGGCAGGCAACATCAGCGTGCGGCTGGACGACGGCTTCCTCATCACGCCCACCGACGCCTGCCTCGGTTTCCTCGACCCGGCGCGACTCGCAAAGCTCGATGCGCAAGGCCAGCAGACCAGCGGCGACCGCGCCAGCAAGACCATCGCATTGCACACGCGCATCTATGCCGCAGCGCGCAAGTTCGACGCCGATACGGCCTGCGTGATCCACACCCACAGCACGCATTGCGTCGCGCTCACGTTGATGCCGCAGCAAGGCGATGAACTGCTGCCCGCACTCACACCGTACTTCGTGATGAAAGTCGGCCACGTGCCGGTCATTCCGTACCACCGCCCCGGCGCCCCCGAGGCGGCCGAACAGGTCGCACAGGCCATCGAACGCCACGGCAACGCCGGCACGCCAATCCGCGCCGTGATGCTCACGCGCCTGGGCCCCAACGTCTGGCATGACACACCCGCCGCCGCCATGTCGGTCCTCGAAGAACTCGAAGAAACCGCAAAGCTCCAACTGCTCACCACCACAACGAAGCCCGAACCGCTGGACGCCACGCAGATCGATGAACTGCGCCGCACCTTCGGCGCGCGCTGGTAGTAAAAACACCCCATGCCCCAATTCGCCGCCAACCTCTCGATGCTCTACCCGGAGCTAGCTTTCCTCGACCGCTTCGATGCCGCCGCGAAAGACGGCTTCCAGGGCGTCGAATATCTCTTTCCCTATGCGTTCCCGCAGAAAGAAATCGTGGCCCGGCTGCAGGCCAACGGCCTGAAGCAGGTGCTGTTCAACGGCCCGCCCGGCGACTGGGACGGCGGCGACCGCGGCCTTGCCTGCCTGCCGGGCCGCGACGCCGAATTCCGCGAAGGCATCGCCAAGGCCATCGACTACGCCGTGGCGCTCGACTGCCCGCGCATCCACGTCATGGCCGGCCTCGTGCCCGAAGGCCTGGAGCGCGAGGCCGTGCAGGTGGTCTACCTCGACAACCTGCGCTGGGCCGCCGCCGAAGCCGCCAAGGCCGGGCGCGACGTGCTGATCGAGCCGATCAACACGCGCGACATTCCGCGCTTTTTTCTCAACCGGCAAGACCACGCGCACGAGATCGTCGAAGCGGTCGGCGCACCCAACCTCAAGGTGCAGATGGACCTGTACCACTGCCAGATCGTCGAAGGCGACGTGGCGATGAAGATCCGCAAGTACCTGCCGACCGGCCGCGTCGGCCACCTGCAGATCGCGGGCGTGCCCGAGCGCCACGAGCCCGACATCGGTGAGCAGAACTATCCCTACCTGTTCGATGTGATCGACGAGGTGTCGGCGCAGTGCGGCTGGCAGGGCTGGGTCGGCTGCGAGTACCGGCCCGCCCGAGGCTCCGAGCCCGGCGGCACCTCGGCCGGCCTCGGCTGGCTGCGCGCATGGCGACAGCGCACATGAAGCTCGAAGCGCTGCGCATTCCGGCGCCGCTGCGGGGCTTCGATGCCGGCGACGCGCAGGTGTTCGACATCACGTTGACAGACGGCAAGGTCGAATCGATCGTTCCGAGCGCCGGGCAAAAGCACGCGCGCGGCATCCTGCTGAGCGCGCTGGTCGAAGCCCACGCCCACATCGACAAGAACTACACCGTGCAGGACGTGGGTGCAGCACAGGGCGACCTGTTCACCGCCATCGACCGCATGAACAGGCACCGCGACAGCTGGACCGGCGAGTCGCTGCGCCTGCGCATGACGCGCGCGCTGCAAGACGCATGGCAGTCGGGCACGCGCGCACTGCGCACGCACATCGACTGGGTGCAGGCTGAACCGCCGGCCGCGCTCCCCGTGTTCGAGGCGCTGCGCGAGGAATGGCACGGCCGCATCGAACTGCAGTTCGTCTCGCTCACGCCGCTCGACCTGTTCGCCGACCTCGCGGCCGGCGAGCGCATCGCGCACGAGGTGCAACGTGCGGGCGGCACGCTCGGCGCTTTCGTCTATCGCAACGACGGCATCGTGCACAAGCTCGGCCGCGTGTTCGACCTCGCGCAGCAGCACGGGCTGGGCCTGGACTTCCATGTCGACGAAGGGCTCGACGTGGAGGCCAGCGGCCTGCGCAGCATCGCGCAACTGGTGCGGGCGCGCGACTTCAAGGGCCACGTCGTTTGCGGCCACGCCTGCTCGCTCGCGATGCACGACGACGCGGTCGCCAACGAAACGCTCGCGCTGTGCGCGGGCGCCGGCCTTCACCTGGTGGCGCTGCCGACCACCAACCTGTACCTGCAGGGCGCGTGGGACCGCACGCCGGTGGCGCGCGGCATCACGCGCATCCGCGAGGCGGCGGCATGGGGCTTGCGTGCGAGCCTGGCCACCGACAACGTGCAGGACGCCTTCTACCCCTATGGCAGCTACGATCTTCTGGAGACCTTCGGCCTCGGCGTGCAGATGGCGCACCTGGCACCGGCCGCCGACTGGCTCGACACCATCACCGTCAGCCCCGCGAAGGCGCTCGGGCTCGCATGGGACGGCCGCATCGCGCCGGGCTGCCCGGCCGACCTGGTGCTGCTCGCGGCCACCGACGAACACGAACTCATCGGCCCGCGCGGCCGCCAACGCACCGTGATCCGCGCCGGCCGCATCCTCGAAAAACAAACGAATCCGGAGAAAACACCATGAGCATGGGCAAGCCGATGGCCAACTACGCGGCCGCGAAACGCGTGGGCGATTTCGTCTTCATGAGCGGCGTGGTCGCGGTCGACCCGGCCACGCGCCGCGCCGTCGCGGGCTACGACGCGATTCCCGAAGCCGCGCGCACCGCCCTGCAGGGCGTGGGCTACGCCACGGGCCAGATGTCGGTCGATGTGTTCGAGGCGCCCATCGTGGCGCAGAGCTGGTTCGTGCTGGAGCGCATCCGCCAGATCGCGGCCGAGCACGGCGGCACGATGGAAGACGTGGTGAAGCTGGTGCAGTACTTCCGCCACCTGCCGCACTACGCTTTCTACAACCGCGTGCGCGGCCTCTTCTATCCGGGCGAGCCGCCGGTGAGCACGGTGGTCGAGGTGTCGCGCTTTCTGCCGGGGGACGAGGTGCTGGTGGAAGTCGAAGCCACGATGTATTTGCCGCAGCGCGCGGCTACTTGACCCCCGCGCCCTTCAGCAAGAACTCCGTCACCTGCTCGATCAGGTAGCGCCGGTCTTTCTCGTCGCCCTGTTGCGCCACGTCGCGGTAGTACGCGGCCTGCGTGGCGTGGTCGGCATAGAACTGCGTCACGGCCCAGATGTGGAACAGCACCAGCATCGGGTCGGCCTTGTCCATCAGGCCCTGGTTCATCCAGTTCTGGATCACGGCGGCGGCCTGGTCGGTGCGGGCCTTGCTCGTGGTCATCATGCTGTTGATGACCGGCGCGCCGCGCATCATTTCGGCCGTGAAGATGCGCGAGCGCAGCGGGTGGTCGAACGAGAACACCATCTTGCGATGGATCAGGTCGCCCAGCACCTTGCGCGGGCCGAAGGCCTCGTCGCTGAAGCCGAACACCACGATCCAGTCGGTCAGGATGTCCTGCAGCACCTGCCGGTACAGCGCTTCCTTGCTTTCGATGTAGTAGTGCAGCTGTGCCTTCGACAGGCCGGCCTTGTCGGCGATGGCCTGCGTCGATGCACCGGCCAGCCCTTCGCTGGCGAACACCTCGATGGCGGCCTGGTTGATGAGGCCCAGCACCTGCGTGTACTTGCGCGAACGCCCGCGCGTGGCGGGGGCTTCGCTTTCGGCCTCGCGCTCGTCGATGCCGGTGTCGATGATGACGGGCCGCGCGCTCACAGCTGCAGCACCAGTTCCTGGCCCTTGGCGCGCGAGCAGCACAGCGCCACGCGGGTCTTGCGCTCGCTGCCGGTGAGGCAGAAGTCGCGGTGTTCGGCACCCTCGCCGTCGCCTTCGACCACACAGGTGCCGCACAGGCCCTGCTGGCACGACACGGGGATGTCGATGCCGACTTCATGCAGCGCATCGACGGCCGTCTGGTCGGCCGCCACCGGCACCGTGATGCCGCGCCGCGCGAGCTTGAGCGTGAAGGGCAGGCCGGTGGTGGTGTTGGCGTCGGTCGGCGCCGCGAAGTACTCGGTGTGCAGTGCGTCTTCGGGCCAATGTGCAGCCGCATCGCGCACCGCCTGCATGAAGCCACCCGGGCCGCACACGTAGAGATGCGCGTTCGGCGCGCGCTCGGCGAGCAGCGCGCGCAGGTCGATGCGTTGCGAGGCATCGCCCTGGTCGAGGTGCAGCCGCAGGTGCGGCGCCAGCGCGGGCGCGCGCAGTGCATCGGCAAAGGCCAGGTGCTCTTCGCTGCGCGCGAACACGCACAGCGTGAAGTCCGCGCCGCGCGCCGCCAGCGCCTGCGCCATGGCCAGCAGCGGCGTCATGCCGATGCCGCCCGCCAGCAGCAGGTGGTGCTTTGCCTCTTCGCGCAGCGGAAAGGTGTTGCGCGGCGTGCTGATGGGCAGCAGGTCGCCCTCGCGCACGCGCTCATGCATCGAAGCCGAGCCGCCGCGGCTGCCGACTTCGCGCTTCACGCCGATCACATAGGACGCGTTGCCCGAAGGCGCACGCGCCAGCGAGTACTGGCGCGAAAAGCCGCCGGGCATGTGCACGTCGATGTGCGCGCCGGCCTCGTAGGCCGGCAGCGGCCGGCCCCACGGATGGGCCAGCTCGAAGGCCAGGATTTCCGGCGTCTGCCGCGAGATGCGTTCGACGCGGACAGTGAGCGTGCGCTCGAGACTCATGGTGCGGGCCTCCTCTTCTTTCTTTCTGTTTGTTCGAAACGGCTCAGATGCTCTGCAGCTTGCGCGACACGCGCGCGATGAAATGGGTGCGGTCGTTCGCGGTGGCGGCGTTCATGTCGTGCAGTTGCAGCCACGTCACCTTGCAGCGCCATGCGAACAGCGCACGCAGCGCGCGCGTGAACAGCCGCCGGCCCGGATCACCGATCGCGAACACGAACCAGCGCGGCGAGCCGCCCGTGGTCACCACCGTCAGCCGCTGGATGTGCCGCATGCCCGACTTCGCGAGCTGCCCCTTGCGCTCGGCCGGCAGGAAAGCCACGCCCGGCAGCCACACCCGCTCCAGCCAGCCCTTGAGCATCGACGGTGGCCCGTGGAACCAGGTGGGGTAGACGAACACCAGGTGCTCGGCCCACAGCAGCGCTTCGACATGCGGTTTCACGCGCTCGCGGATCAGTTCGGGGTTGTCGAGGTAGGCGATGCGCTCCTCGCGGGTCAGCGTCGGGTCGAAGCCTTCGGCATAGAGGTCGATGGCCTTGACGGCATGCCGGGGTTCGAGCGCCTCGAGGGCGGCGCGGTACAGCGCGTGGTTGAAGCTGTCAGGGTTCGGATGGCAGTGGACGACGAGCGTTTTCATGGTGAAGGGCCGGTTCGCCTGTTCGGCGAGACGGGGTCAGAGCCCAAGGAACAAAAGGCCGCGCGTGCCTTATGGCAACCCAGGCGCCGGCATCTGACCCCGGCGCAAGCCCCGCGCGACCCACGGGAAAAACAATGCTTCTCTGGCTGGCCGGCTCTTCTTACTTGCCGGTGAGCTTCTTGCGGACGTCGACACCGACGCCCTTGTTCACGAACTGCGTGGTCACGACCTTCGACAGATCGATCTCGCCCGGCTTGTACAGGCCGGCCTTGACCATCTTGTCGTAGAAATCTTTCACGCGGGCTTCGTCCATGGCGCCGATGCCCTTGGTGAGCGAGTCGCCGCTGTCGACGATGCCCATCTTCTTCATCAGGTCGATCGAGCCTTGCAGCGCAACGGCGGTCGAGTCGGGGTTGGTCTTGGTGATGAGCTCGTTGGCGGCCTTGTTGTCACCGTAGAGGTAGTTGTTCCAGCCGATGATCGAAGCCTCGACGAACTTGCGCACCGTCTCGGGCTTGGTCTTGATCAGGTCGGCGCGCGTCTCGATGGTGGTCGCGTAGGTCGAGAAGCCATGGTCGGCCAGCAGGTGCACCACGGGGTCGAAGCCGGCCTGTGCCTTGATGGAGAGCGGCTCGGAAATCGCGTAGCCCTGCTGGATCGATTTCTTGTTGGCCAGGAACGGGCCGACGTTGAAGGTGTAGGGCTTGAGCTGCGAATCCTTGAAGCCGTGCTCCGACTTCATCCACTGCCAGAAGCTGAACTGGCCGTCCTTGCCGATGAAGGCCACGGGCGCCTTGGTCAGGTCCTTGAAGGTGTCGTAGCCCTGGCCGGGGTGCGCAAAGATGGCCTGCGGGTCTTTCTGGAAGATGGCCGCGACCACCACGGTGGGCACGCCGTTCTTCACGTTGTCGAAGGACTGCAGCAGGTTGCCGGTCATCAGGAAGTCGACCTTGCCGGCCGGCAGCATCGGCCGGTTGTTGACCATCGGGCCGCCCTGCATGATCTCCACGTCGAGGCCGTACTTCTTGTAGGTGCCGTCCACCAGCGCCTGGTAGAAGCCGCCGTGGCCGGCCTGCGCTTTCCAGTTGGTGGCGAACACCACTTTTTCCTGCGCCTGCACGGCGAAGGCGGCGGCCGCGAGGGCCAGGCCGAAAGCAAGGGGACGAAGGGTCAGAGCGGGGACGCGCATGGCAGTGGACTCCTGGGATTTGAAAGCGACTCGGGGGATTTTCATGTCAGCGATGTCGATCGCGGGCTTGCGTTCTGGGGGCTGTTGTTTGGGGCGCTGCTGCTTGGGTGCGGGTTCGGGTTCGGGTTCGGGTTCATTCGGGGCGGGTGCGAATGACACCAGGTGCTCCCCTCCGCGAATGTCCCCCGCTTCGCTCCTCCTTTATTTCGCTGCGGGGAGCACCTGGTGTCATTCGCACCCGGACAGGCTGCTGGTGTACCGCTGATCAACAACTGCTCTGTCCAGCGCTCGCGCCGATACGAGGCTCTTTTTCGCGAAATAAAGGAGGAGCGAAGCGGGGGACATTCGCGAAAAAGAGCACCGTGTCGGCGTGAGCGTCGCCCTGAACAACAGCGAACAAAACGCCCAGCAAGAAGAACAGAAAAGCAGGACGTCATGTCAGCGCTCGACAGCCATGTCCGCATGCCAGCCCCGCGTCTTGCCGGGGTTCATCAACCCCATCGGATCGCTGCGCTTCTTGAAATCGATCTGCTGTGTGTCGATGGTCTTCATGCCGCCGTCTTCGATGGTCACGACGTGCGGGTTGAATATCTTGCAGCCGCCTTGCGACTCGATCTCGCGGATCAGCTCGTACTGATGGGCCTCGCCCTTCCAGCGCACCAGCAGGATGCCGAAGGTGCCGCACTCGCCGCCAGCGCGCGCGAAGTCCTGATGCTGCAATACGTCGTCGCCGAAGATCTCGAGATGGCGCTCGACCACCGACGGGTCGAAGGGCTGGGCGTAGGCAACCTGCAGGTAGGTCCAGCCACGGTCAGCCTTCAGCGCCTGCAGCGTCGTGTGGTTGAACGCGCATTCATAAGCGGGTGGCAGGCCGTCGGCCAGCAGTTCGGCTTCGGTGCCGGCCACGGAGATCGTGCCGTCATGGGCTTCGGCAAGCGCGCGGAAATCCGCCATCGAATCGGGCGAGACCATGGTGAACACCGCATGCCGGTTCGGCGGAAAGCGGTCGCGCATGGCCGTGTAGTAGGGCGAGAAGCGCGCCTCGACGGTCGACAGCAGGAAGATGTCGAGCGTCGGCGCCTGTGCCGCAATGCCGAAGTCGAGCGCGCCGCGGTACGTGTCGAACAACACCGTGCAGTGCACCCATTCGACGGCGGGGCTCAGCGCCACTTCGACGTCGAGGATCACGCCGTTGGTGCCGTAGGCGTGGTGCACCTGCTGGATCTCGTCGCCCTGCAGTTCGATGACGCGCGGCTCGCGCTCCACCGTCATCACGCGCGCACGCAGCAGGTTGCCGGGGTCGCGCAGGATGCCGTGGCGGAAAGAGCCGATGCCGCCGAAGCCGCCCGCGATGAAGCCGCCGATGCTGGCCACGTGCCAGGTCGAGGGCCACATGCGCAGCGCCTGTCCGGTCTCACGCGCGGCGAGGTCGATGTCGTGCATGCGCGCACCGGCCTCGACGCGCATGCGGCCTTCGCCGATGTCGAGCACGCGGCACATCTGCGTCACGTCGAGCACGATGCCGCCCTCGAGCGGCACGCACTGGCCGTAGTTGCCGGTGCCGCCGGCGCGCACGGTCAGCGGCAGCTTCCACTTCGCGGCCACGGCCGCGGCCTGGCGCACGTCGTCTTCGGTGCTGACCTTGACGACGAGGTCGGCCACGCAGCCCGCGAGCTGTGCGGTGAGGATGGGGCTGTACCAGTAGAAGTCCTTCGACAACTGCTTGCGCTGGTTGGGCGCGGTGATCAGGTTCAGGCCGTGCAGTTCGCGGCGCACAGCGTCCCAGTCGACGGCGGCGTGCGTGGCCGGTTGTTCGGTCATGGTGATGGCGTCCATCGCAACAGGCCCGGTCAGCGCTCGCGGCGCATTTCGCTTTCGTGCCAGTGGCCCAGCACCAGGCGCGACAGGGCGGCGAACACGATGAAGATCACGATGCCGAGCAACGACACCAGCAGCAGCGCGGCGAACATCATCGGGATCTCGGTGCGGAAGCTCGATTCGAGAATGCGCGAGGCCAATCCGGTTTCCTTGCCTGCGGTGCCGGCAGTGAACTCGGCCACCACCGCGCCGATCAGGCTCAGGCCGCCCGCGATCTTCAGGCCCGCCATGAAGTACGGCAGCGCGCTGGGTGCGAGCAGGTAGCGGAATGTCTGCCAGGGCGAGGCCTTGTAGAGCTGGAACAGGTCGCGCAGGTTGCTGTCGGCGCTCTTCAATCCGATGACCGTGTTCGACAAGATGGGGAAGAAGGCCACGATCCACGCGCACAGCAGCAGCGCCGCCGTGGTGCTCGACACGTAGATCAGGATCAGCGGTGCGATCGCGATGATCGGCGTCACCTGCAGGATCACGGCGATGGGGAACAGCCCGATCTCGACCCACTTGAACAGCGCGAACGCAATCGCCAGCAGCACGCCGCCGACGATGGCCGCCGTGAGCGCGAGCAGCGTGAGCTTGACGGTGAACCACAGCGCGCTGGACAGCGAATCCCAGTTGTCGAACAGCGTGCGAAGAATGAGCGAGGGCGCGGGCAGGATGTAGTGCGGGATGTTGTTGACGCGCACCGTCCACTCCCAGATCAGCAGCAGCGCCAGGACGATGCCCGCCGGCACCACGATGCGCAGCATCGACTCGCGGCGGCGCAGCCTGTCTTCGTGCGCGCGCAGCATGTCGGCGGACGGGGTGGCTTCGTCGGTCGTGTGGTCCATGGGCATCACGGGTTCAATGGTCGATGTCGAGGCCATGCAGGGCTCCGTGCAGGGATTGCGAGACAGCCGTGCAATGCGCGTTGTAGCGGCTCGACGTGCGGAACTCTTCGCCGCGCGGGTACGGCTCGTCGATGCGGATCTCGTCGATCACGCGGCCGGGGCGCGCCGCCATCACGACGATGCGGTTCGACAGGTACACCGACTCGTACACGCTGTGCGTGACGAACACGATCGAGAAGCGGTGCTCGCGCCAGATGGCCAGCAGGTCGTTGTTGAGCTTGATGCGCGTCATTTCGTCGAGCGCGGCGAAGGGCTCGTCCATGAGCAGCAGGCGCGGGTGCGTGACGAGCGCGCGCGCGATCGACACGCGCATCTTCATGCCGCCCGACAGCTCGCGCGGATAGACGTCGGCAAAGCGCGAGAGGCCGACCAGCTCCAGCACCTGCTGCACCACCGGCGCGGCCTCGTCGCGGCCCATGCCCGCGAGCTTGAGTGGCAGCCAGACGTTGTCGAACACCTTGGTCCAGGGCATGAGCGTGGGCTCCTGGAACACGAAGCCCAGGTCGCGGTCGCTCTGTGTCTTGCCGGTGTTGGCGCCCGACCATTTCATCTCGCCCGAGCTGAGCCGGGTGAGCCCGGCCACCAGCCGCAGCGCGGTGCTCTTGCCGCAGCCCGAGGGGCCGAGGAAGCTGACGAAGTCGTGCTCGCCGATGTCGAGCGTCATGCCCTGCAGGGCGAGCGTGCCGTTGGCAAAGCGCTTGCTGACGTTGCGCAGGCTGACCAGGGGTGGGGTCTGGGTGCTGTCCATGGCGTGCGAGCCTAGCGCCAGGCCGGGACGTTGGCCAGGCGTTCGAGCGGGAAGCGGTCGACCTCCTGCAGCAGCTCGACGAAGCGGCGGCCCACGTGGTCGAGCACTGCCGCGCCCTTCTCGGCGGTGGCGCGCGTGGCGTCGCCGGCGGCGCCCGCGGGGTTGATGTCGTGCATCTGCCAGCCGAGCTTGCCGCTGGGGGTGATCGAGAGGAACTTGTTCTCGGCGGCCAGCTGCTCGGTCATGGAGCTGAAGTTCTGGAATTGATCGCGGCGCACGTAGTCGGGCGTCAGGTGCAGCATCACCGAGCTTTCGAGGTCGCCGGCATGGATGCCGTGCTTGCCTTCATGCGCGGTGAACAGGCCCTCGGGCAGGCCCAGCGTGTACCAGTTGGCGGCCACGACCATCATGTCGTGCTCTTCGCGCAGGTCGCGCGCCACGATGTCCATCACGCTCATCTGGCCGCCGTGGCTGTTGTAGAGCACCAGCTTGCGCACGCCGGCCTTGGCGACGCAGGCGCCGATGTCTTTCCACAGCGAGATCAGCGTGTGGGCCGACACGGTGAGCGTGCCGGGGTAGCGCGAATGCTCGTTGCTCTTGCCATAGGGCACGGTGGGAAGAAAAAGCACCGGCAGGTCGTCGGGCAGGTACGGGAGCGTGGCGCGCACCATGCCGTCGATGGTGGCGGTGTCGGTCGACATCGGCAGATGGGGACCGTGCTGTTCGGTGGCGCCCACCGGCAACACGGCGATGAGCCGTTCGCGGTCGAGACGGGAGAACTCTTCGCTGGTCAGGTCAGACCAGAAACGGCTGCGCAGGGGGACCGGATTCATCGTGGCAAACCTCTTGACGGCGGGTTGGATAGTCTAAATTATCCATGTGGTCAGAAAAAGTCTGACATGGGTGGATACCCTTGCTCTTATGCATGCAAGTGCTATGCCATCAAAACCATGCAAGTGGTCAAAACACCCGCTGGCGACGCTTTGCCCAGGTGGAACGCCAGCCGCCGCGCCTGGTGTTACCAGCGCACCCGCATGCCCAACTGGCCCTGCACGCCGGTCTGCTGCGTCCGACCGATGGCGCTGGTGTAGGCCAGGCCGCCATACACCGCCAGCATCTTGTTCACCTGCCCGACCACGCCGGCACCGACTTCGAGCGCGCTGGCGCCGCGACCGTTGGCGACCTGGTCGGTGGGCCCGAAGAAGATCAGGTTGTCGCCGCTGAAGGTGTGCCAGAGATTGGCCTTCAGATAAGGCTTCCAGGTGCCGCCGCCGGCGCTGAAGCTGCCTTCGAGCCGCGCGCCCACGCGGGCGGTGACGGCGTTGTCGCGCTGGAAGCGCACGGCGGAAATGCCGTCGTCGAAGCCGTCGATCGCGCTGCGCTGCCAGATCAATTGCACCTGCGGCTGCAGCGTGACGTTGTCGCTCAGTGCCAGCGGATAGCCCGCTTCGAGCGAGGCCGTGACCGAGGTGCCGTGCGGACGGCCGCCGCGCCCGAGCGTGGAGAGCGCGTCGGCCCTGAAGCGGGTGGCCATGAGCACAGCGTCGCTGTACCAGCCGCTGCTGGCCACGCGGGTCCAGTACGCGCCCAGGCTGTAGCCCTCGACGCTCAGGTGGCCGGTGGCGCCGTTGGTGTTGCCGTCCACCACGCCGCTGGTGTCGCCGCTGGCGCGGGTGTAGCCGCCGAGCACGCCGACGCGGTTGCGCCCGCCCGAGCCGTCCGTGGCAATCAGGAAGTCGTGCCCGAGCTGCAGGCCGGAGATGCGACCGTTGAATTGCGGGTCGGCGTCGCCGCGCAGGCGTTGCCGCGTGCTTTCGCCGAACACGCGGCCCCACGAGGCTTGCGAGCCCTCGTCGTTGGCAAGCAGTTGCTGGTCGCCCTGCCGGTCATGAAAGCTGCCGAGCTGCGCGAGCCCGAGGCGGCGCACCACCAGCGGAATGCTGCTGTACAGCGCCACTTCGGGCCGGTAGAGCTTGACCGGCTCGAACGACGGCGGCGGCGTGCCGGGTGTCGGCGGATGGGTTTCCAGCGCATCGATGACCTCGGTGACCGTGCCCACAACGTTGCCGTCGACCACGTAGCCGCTGTTGCGCAGGTACCAGTTGTCCGGGTTGTTGCCCGCCGCGCCGCCGCGGAACAGGTGGTAGTTGTAGGCACCGGCCTCGACCGCCTGCGTCAGCGAGAAGGCGTTGGCGGCGGTGGTGCCGCCGTTGAGCGTCTGCACCACCAGGATGCCGTCGGCCAGCGTGGGCGCGCCCAGCCCGCCGCGATTGACGACGCGCAACCCGGTGCCGCCCGAGGCCGCGCCGCCGTCGATCACCAGCTTGTCCGACGGCGAGTTGTCGCCAGCGACCACGGTGTTGACCTGCACCAGCGCGCCGCTGCCGCCGAAGTAGTTGCCGCGCACCGTGAAGGCGCCGAAGTTGACGCCGTCGTTGGGGCCGGGCAGCAAGGTGCCCTGGTTCGTCACGTTGCCCGCGAAGGTGCCGGTGCCGGCGACCGTGGCGCCGGGGAGCACGGCGATGCCGGGGCTGGTCAGCGTCGCGGGCAGGTCGAAGCGGCCCGACTCGATGCGGATCGAATTCGAGAAACTCGCATCGGTCTTCCACGACCACGCGGTGCCGCGCATCGTGAGGTTCTGGAAATTGCGAAAGGCGTTGTCGACGGTGCCGGTGCCTTCGAGGAAGGTGTCGCTGCTCGCGTTGCCGCCATCGGCCGCGCCTTTGATGACCGAGCCGGTCTGCAGGATCAGCGTGCCGGTGCCGCCGCCGCCCATCAGGATCGCGCCGTCGTTGTTGGTGCCGCCATTGCCCTCGATGGAGCCGGCATTGATCAGCGTGTCGTTGCCGTTCTGTCCGCGATAGCCGTAGTCATTGGCGCTCGAGAGCACGCCGCCGGCATGGTTCTCGACGCGCGAGAAGAAGCTGGCGCTGAGCGTGTTCACATGCACCGCGCTCGCGAAGCCGCTCGTGGCCGAGGTGTTGGCGCCTGTCGCGCGGATGGTGCCGGTGTTGACCAGCAGGTTGGCGACGCCGTTGCCGCCTTGCAGATAGACGCCCTTGCTCGCCCTGCCGCTGACGTCGATGGTGCCGCTGTTGGTGACTGTGTTGCCCGGGCCCAGCGTGGAGATGCCGTGCGAGCTGCCGCCCGTGGTGGTGATGCTGCCGCTGTTTGTGATGACAGTCCGGGTGCTGCTGTTCGACGTCACCAGGATGCCCACTGCGCCTGGGCCTGTGCTTGCGGTGCGGATGGTGCCGTTGTTGGTCAGCACGTTGTCGCTGCCGGTGGCAATCATTGCGCCGCGCCCACCGCCCCCTGTTCCAGGGCCCGTGACCGTGATCGTCCCGTTGTTGGTGATGCTGCTGCCGTCTTGTATGAGCAAAGCCTGGTTGGCAGTGGTGCTCAGCGTGGCGCCGTTGTTCACCGTGATGCTGACGCCGGTGCTGCCCGGCACCGCGATCACGCTGGGCGAGCCGGTGGTGGTGCCGTCGCAGACCACCGTGTCGCCGGTGCCGGGCGTGGTGGTGGGGCCGCAGGCCGCATGAGCACCGCCGCCGGCCAGTGCGGCCAGCACGGCCGCGAGGGATGAAACAAGGGGAATCGGGATGTGGCGCGGGAATCGATGCGGTCGCTCGATGTGCATGCGTGCTCCTCGTTGTCTCTTGTAGCGGCCCCGGGCCGGGAGATGCCGGACCATTTGGCACGATTCACCATCAAGAAACAATCAGACGCCCGCCACTGTTGCGGCAGCGAGACGCCGCAGGGGCTCAGCGTCGCACCACGTAGCGCGTGACCACCGGCGGCGACTCGCCCAGGTGAAAGGCCAGCCGCCGCTCGCGCAGCGCCATGTCGGAGGCGGTGGCGCGGTTGAAGCGGCGCAGGTGGTCGGTCCACGATTCATCGACGATCTGCTCCACGTAGCGCGCCGGCTGCGCGATGTCGTGCAGCAGCTCCCAGCCGATCGCGCCCTGGCTCAGGCGCGCGCGGCGGGTCTGCTGCATGACGATATGGAAGGCGGCGGCGCGGGCCGGGTCGATCATGAACTCGACCGTGATCACCACGCGGCCGTCTTCCTGCGGCGCCTCGGCCGGCGGGCCGGCGGCCCAGCCGGCTTCGGCGGGGCTGGTGTCGTCTTCGCCGCTCACATCGGTCACCCAGCGCAGGGCCACCAGCATCAGCAGGGTGCCGCTGATGGCGCCGATGACCAGGCTCAGTTGCAGCGACGTCACCGTGGCCACCTGGCCCCAGAGCGCCGCGCCGATCGCGCTCGCGCCCATGATGGCCATCTGGTACATCGACATGCCGCGCGCCCGCACCCAGTCGGGCAATGCGAGCTGGGCCGACACCGACAGCGAATTGGCCACCGTGATCCACGCCATGCCGCCGAAGAACATCGCCGGCACCGCCACCCATGCGTTGGGCGCGTAGGCCATCACCGCCGTGGCGCCCGACTGCAGCAGCGCCCCGCGCAGCACCAGCTGGTCGCGCCCCATCGCCTGGCGCAGCCGGGGCAGGAACAGCACCGCGATGATCGCGCCCGAGCCCATGGCCGCCAGCAGCAGCGTGAAGGTGCCGGCACCGCCGCCCTGCAGCTCACGCGCCAGCAGCGGCAGCAGCGCCAGCAGGGCCGTGGAGTGGAAGAAGAAGATCGACACGCGCACCAGCACCGCGCGCATGCGCTGCGACTGCCGCACGAACTGCACGCCCACGCGCATCGCGCTGATGAGCTTTTCGCGGCCCAGCGGATTGGGTGTGTGCGCGCGCCGCCAGCGCAGCACCACGAAGCCCGAGGCCACTGACAGCACCGCGTTGAGCGCGAACACCCACACCGTGCCGGCGCTGGCGATCAGCACGCCGGCCGTGAGCGGGCCGACGATGCGCGAGGCGTTCATCGCGATGCCGTTCAGGCCCAGCGCCGCTGGCAACTGCGGCCGTGGCACCAGCTCGGGCACGATGGCCGCGAACACCGGCCAGCGCAGCGCCAGCCCGATGCCGTTGGCGAAGGTGAGCGCCAGCAGCAGCGGCGCGGTCATCAGGTCGAGCGCCAGTGCCGCGCACAGCACGATGGCCGTGCCGGCCAGCCAGAACTGCGTGGCCACCAGCCAGCGCCTGCGGTCGAGGATGTCGGCCAGCGCGCCGCTGGGCAGGCCGAGAAGGAACACCGGCAAGGTGGAGGCCGACTGCACCAGCGCCACCCAGATCGGCGAGGTGGTGAGCGAGGTCATCATCCACGCCGCCGCCACATCGTTCATCCACATGCAGATGTTGGCGATGAGCCAGGTGCTCCACAGCATGCGGAACACGGGGAGCTTCAGGGGCTCGAGGGCGGCGAGCTTCGAGGGCTGCGGCCGCGCGGGCGGGATCGGTGTCTCTTCGGGGGATATGGGTGGCATGTGGCGCTATTGTGGCGCGGCCCTTTTTTCTCTCACCCCTTGTCAGCCCCGGTCGCTGCGCGCGAGGCGGATTTCAAGGCGGCGCAGCATCGTCGTGAGCACCAGCGTCATGACCCAGTAGATGACCGAGATCGCCAGGTACGGCTCCCAGTAGCGCGCATAGGCGCCCGCCACCGTGCGTGCCGCATAGGCCAGCTCGGCCAGGCCGATGGCGGACACCAGCGAGGTGTCTTTCAGCAGCGCGATCGCGTTGTTGCCCAGCGGCGGCAGCATGCGGCGGAAGGCCTGCGGCAGCACCACGTAGCGCATTACCTGCGCGGGCGAGAAGCCGAGCGAACGGCCGGCATCGAACTGCCCGCGCGAGATCGACTGGATGCCGGCGCGGAACACCTCCGAGATGTAGGCCGCCGAGTTGAGCGTGAGCGCCACCACGCCGGAGATGAGCGCGCCGTGCTCCTGCTTGAGCGTGCGCGCGAGTTCGCCGTCGATCAGCAGGCCCGAGGTCGGGTGGATGAACACCGGCATCACAGCGAAGTGGATCAACAGGATCTGCACGAACAGCGGCGTGCCGCGAAAGAAGCTCACATACACCGTGGCGGGCCAGCGCAGGAAGAAGCGCGCGACCCAGGTCCAGGGCGCGTGGCGCGGCTGCGCCAGGCGCGCGAGCGCCAGGCACAGGCCCCAGCTCGAACCCAGCAGCACGCACACCACCGTCATGCGCAGCGTCATCCATGCGCCTTGCCAGAACAGGTCCTTGTATTCGACCAGGATGTCCCATCGAAACCATCCAAAGAGCAGGATCGGTTGTTCCATATTCATCGCCTTCGCGTCATCACTCTGAAAAAACAAACGGCCGCTTCGTGGGCGGCCGTGATCGGGTCACAGGTGCCGTGCGGCTCAGCGCACGTTCGGGTCCTTGTTGAACCACTTCTTGTAGATCGTCACGTAGCTGCCGTCGGCGCGGATGGCGGCCAGGCCGGCGCTGAGCTTGTCGAGCAGGGCCTTGTCGCCCTTCTTCACGACGATGCCGAAGCCCTCTTCGGGGAAGGACTTGTCGTCGAGGGTCTTCAGCTCGGGGTTCTGCGCCACGCGGTAGGCGATCACGCCGTTGTCGCCCATGGCGGCATCGACGCCGCCGCCGGCCAGCTCGGAAATGATGAGCGGCGTGCTCTCGAAGCGGCGGATGTCGGGGCTGGTCTTGCCGAACTCGCGCGAGGCGATGTCGTCGGCGGTGGAGGCGCTGACCACGGCGATCTTCTTGCCGGCCAGGTCCTTCAGCGAGGCGACCTTGCTGTTCTTCGGCAGCGCGATCAACTGGCGGGCCGCGAAGTAGGGCGGCGTGAAGTCGTAGCTTTGCTTGCGCTTGTCGTTGATGGTCACGCCCGAGATCACCAGGTCGACGTCGCCGTTGTTCAGCGCGCCGAAGATGCCGGTGAAGGGCGTGTTGACGATCTTGATCTTCAGGCCCTGCTGCTTGGCGATGGCATTGATGATGTCGATGTCGAAGCCGACGATCTGCTTGTCCTTGTTCTCGAAGGCGAAGGGCGCGTAGGTGGCGCTGGAGGCCACGGTGAGTTCGCGGTTCTGTGCCTGGGCACCGAAGGCGAGCGTGGCGACGGCAAGGCCGAGGGCCAGGGCGCGGCGGATGGGGTTCATTCGAGGTCCTCTTTGTCCGCGGTGGCGGGATGTGGTGGGCGGGGATTTTAGGCGTTCACTATCGGATGCCCTTTGGCAGGCCTCGTCGGGAGGCGGCTAACTAAGGTTCTCGGGGGAAGGCCGGGGGCATCGCGCGGTGGCTGCGGCCGGCTGTCTAGTATCCGGAGCATCCCCCCATCCAGGAGCCTTGCATGATCCAGCGGCGTGCCATTTCCCTTCTTTGTTGCGGCGTCGGCCTCGCGTGGAGCGCTGGCGGTGCGCTGGCCGCCGATCCGGCGCCGCGCTTCGATCCGCAGCGCCTGTCGCAGATCGTGAAGACCGTCTCGGGCGACGACTTCGAAGGCCGCGCGCCGGCCACGCCGGCCGAGGGCAAGACGGTCGACTATCTCGTGGCCCAGTTCAAGGCGGCGGGCCTCGTGCCCGGCGGCGACCTCGAAGGCGGCAAGCGCGGCTGGACGCAGGCCGTGCCGCTGGTGAAGACCGAGTTTCGCGGCACGCCGCAGATCACGCTGCAGGTCGGCTCGCAGCGCGATGCGCTGGTGCAGGGCGAGCAGATCGCGGTGCGCGCGGCGCTCGACGGCTCGACCTCGGTCGCGATCCGGCAGGCACCGCTGGTCTTCGTGGGCTATGGCGTGAGCGCACCCGAGCGGCGCTGGGACGACTACAAGGGTGTCGACCTGAAGGGCAAGATCGCCGTCGTGCTGGTCAACGACCCCGATTTCGAAACCGGTAGCGGCGACTTCGGCGGCAAGGCCATGACCTACTACGGCCGCTGGACCTACAAGTTCGAGGAGGCCGCGCGCCGGGGTGCGCTGGGCGTGCTGATCGTGCACGAGACCGCGCCGGCCGCCTATGGCTGGGCCACGGTGAAAAACTCCAACACCGCGACCATGTTCGACATCGAGCGCGACCAGCCTGCGGCCGTGCATCCCAAGCTGGAGGCATGGATTCAGCGCGACGTGGCGGTCGATCTGCTGCGCCGCGCGGGGCTGGATTTCGAGGCACAGAAGAAGCTCGCGCAGACGCGCGAGTTCCAGCCCCAGGTGCTCAAGGACGCGAGCCTGTCGGCCGAGTACGCGATCGATCGGCAGGTGATCGTCTCGAAGAACGTGGTGGGCCGCGTCGAAGGCCGCAAGCACCCCGGCGAAACGGTGATCTACAGCGCCCACTGGGACCACCTGGGCGTGGGCGCGCCCGATGCGAAGGGCGACAAGATCTACAACGGCGCGGTCGACAACGGCACTGGCCTGGCCGCGCTGATCGAGATGGGCCGCGCCTTTGCCAGCGCGCCGAAGAAGCCCGAGCGCTCCGTCGTCTTCCTGGCCGTGACGGCCGAGGAGCGCGGCCTGCTGGGCTCCGAGTACTACGGCGCCAAGCCGCTGTACCCGCTGGCCAGGACCGTGGCCGTGATCAACATGGACGCGCTGAGCCCCGAAGGCCCGGCGCGCAACTTCAGCACCTCGGGTAGCGCGGCCTCGCAGTTGCAGGACCTGCTGGTCGCGCAGGCCAAGGGCTTCGGCCTGGCCTACGCGACCGACCCGCACCCCGAGGCCGGCCATTTCTTCCGCTCCGACCATTTCTCGTTCGCCAAGCGCGGCGTGCCGGCGCTGTCGTTCGCCTCGGGCAACGACTGGGTGGCGGGCGGCCTCGCGGCCGGCGAAGCCGCCAGCAAGGCCTACACCGCCGATCGCTACCACCAGCCGGCCGACGAATGGCAGGCCGACTGGTCCTTCACCGGCATGGCGCACGACCTGCCGCTGCTCTACCGCGTCGGCGAGACGCTGGCCAACAGCCGGCGCTGGCCGGCGTGGGGCGCGGGATCGGAATTCGGCGCCATTCGCGAGGCCAGCAGCAGCGAGCGGCGTTGAATGGTGCTGGGTGAAGGGCGCGTGCCTTCAGCGGCCGAAGAGCAGGTAGAGCGCGATCAGCGCGACCACGGCAAGGCCGATCAGCTTCCAGCGGTTGGGAACGAGGCCCGGCGTTGGCGCCTGTGTTGGCGTGCGCGTCGATGTCCATGTTTGCGTCCGTGTCTGTGAGGACGACACGGGCGACAACGGCGACGCGGACGACGACGAAGTCGTGGTGAACGAGAGCGTGCTGGTGGAGAAGGACGTCGATTTCGTCGTCGTGCGCGTCACCATCGGCGCGCCGGCGATACGGGCGATGGCGTCCGCGACAAGGTCGGCGTGCTCCGCGCGGCCGGCCAGCGCCTTCAGGTCGTCCTCGCTCAGCGCGCCCGAACCAAGCACCGTCCAGGCCAGCGTGGCGGGCAGCGAATCGGGCGCGGCCCAGGCTTCCTGGTGCGTGGGCAGCATCGACAGGCTGTGCGCATGCTGCGCCGCATCGATCAGTTGCATGGCCAGCAACTGGTCGAGCGCCTCGGCGCTCACGCCGTCCTGCATGCGGCGCTCCAGCAGGTTCATCTGGAGCAGCGCCCAGGCCGGCAACGGAAAGTCGCTGTTGCTGATCAGGCCGGTGGCTTCCGAGACGATGGCCTGCGCTTCGTTTTCCCGGCCGGCGCCCGCGCGGGCCGGCAGCCCGGCAAGCTGCTGCTGCAACACGATCTCGCGGGCCACGACCCAGGCCAGGGCTTCGGCCGGCGTGCGCAGCGGGGCGTTGGCCCGTTCCGGATCGTTCGCGGCCGCGGCGTGTTCCGCGTCGGTCAGCAGGTGGATTTGCTGCAGATAGGACAGTGCCCGGCTGCTTGCTTCGAGATTCATGGCGTTCCCTTTTTTCTACTTTGCCAGATGCCCCAGCGGCAGCGCGCTGCTCGCCTTCACCTCGCCCAGCGAGAAGCTGGTGTGCAGGTCTTTCACGTTCGGCAGGTTCATCAGGTGCTGCCGCGCGAAGGCCGAAAAGCCGTTCAGGTCTTGCGCCACCACCTGCAGCTCGAAGGTGCCGGTGCCGCTGATGTAGTGGCAGGCCACCACCTCGGGCATTTTGCGAATCGCATCCTCCAGCTTGCGCGTGGCCTCGTTGGTGACACGCTCGGTGTCCACGCGCACGAAAGCGAGCACGCCGAGCCCTATCTTGTGGCGGTCGATCTCGGCGTGATAGCCCTTGATGAAGCCCGCTTCCTCCAGCGCCCGCACCCGGCGCCAGCACGGCGCGGCCGAGAGGCCCACGCGCTGCGCAAGCTCCGCGTTGGTGAGGCGGCCGTCGGCCTGCAGTTCTTGCAGGATTGCGAGGTCGAACTTGTCAATGCTTTCCATGGACGCCGATATTAAGCAAGATTCTTTCTGGAACCTGCTTTTTCGGGGCAAAGAACGCAAACACCTGTCGCGGACCCCGGCATACACTTTGCGTGATCATGGGCTCGCGCCCTACCGGGCACAGACCCACAGTCAATCAGCCAGGCTCAAAAGGCCCTGCCATACGGAGACAGACAACATGAACGCCCCGCTGCCCGAGCACATCCGCCGCGCGCTAGAAACCGTCACGCTCGACGACAAGTACTCCCTTGATTACGGCCGCGCTTTCATGAGCGGCGTTCAGGCCCTGGTGAAGCTGCCGATGCTTCAGCAGTTGCGCGACAAGCAGGCCGGCAAGAACACCGCCGGCTTCATCAGCGGCTACCGCGGCTCCCCGCTCGGCGGCTACGACCAGGCGCTGTGGAAGGCCAGCAAGTTCCTCAAGGAACAGAACATCGTCTTCCAGCCGGGCGTGAACGAAGAACTCGCGGCCACCGCGCTCTGGGGCACGCAGCAACTGGGCTTTTCGCCGCAAGGCACCAACAAGTTCGACGGCGTCTTCGGCATCTGGTACGGCAAGGGCCCGGGCGTGGACCGCTGCTCCGACGTCTTCAAGCACGCCAACATGGCGGGCACCACCGAATTCGGCGGCGTGATCGCGGTGGCCGGCGACGACCACATCTCCAAGAGCAGCACGGCCGCCCACCAGAGCGATCACATCTTCAAGGCCTGCGGCACGCCGGTGTTCTTTCCGACCAGCGTGCAGGAAATTCTGGACCTGGGCATCCACGCCTTCGCCATGAGCCGCTTCTCGGGCGTGTGGTCGGGCATGAAGACGATCCAGGAGATCGTCGAGTCGAGCGCCACGGCCATGATCGATCCCGAGCGCGTCGAGATCGTCATTCCCACCGACTTCGAAATGCCGCCCGGCGGCCTGCACATCCGCTGGCCCGACCATGCGCTGGAGCAGGAAGCCCGGCTCATGCACTACAAGTGGTACGCCGCGCTGGCCTACATCCGCGCCAACCGGCTGAACCACAACGTGATTCAAGGCCCGAACGACCGCTTCGGCATCATGGCCAGCGGCAAGGCCTTCAACGACACGCGCCAGGCACTGCTGGACCTGGGGCTCGATGACGCGGCCTGCCGCCAGCTCGGCATTCGCCTGCACAAGGTGGCCGTGGTGTGGCCGCTCGAAGCGCAGCTCACGCGCGAATTCGCCACCGGCCTGCAAGAGATCCTGGTGGTTGAAGAAAAGCGCCAGGTCATCGAATACCAGCTCAAGGAAGAGCTCTACAACTGGCGCTCGGACGTGCGGCCCAACGTGGTCGGCAAGTTCGACGAAGGCCAGGGCGCGAGCGACGACGGCTACTCCGGCGGTGAATGGTCGATGCCCAACCCGACCTCGCACACGCTGCTGCGCGCCAACGCCGACCTGAGCCCCGCGCTCATCGCCAAGGCCATTGCCGCGCGACTGAAGAAGACCGGCCTGCTGGCCGCCGCCGGCGCCGACATGGCCGCCCGCATCGACGCGCAGCTCGCCATCCTCGAAGCCAAGGAGCGTTCGATGGTGGTGCAGCAGGCTTCCACCAGCGTGGCCGACGCCACGCGCCAGCCGTGGTTCTGCTCGGGCTGCCCGCACAACACCAGCACCGTGGTGCCCGAAGGCTCGCGCGCGATGGGCGGCATCGGCTGCCACTTCATGGCGACCTGGATGGACCGCTCCACCATCGGCTTCACGCAGATGGGCGGCGAGGGCGTGCCATGGGTCGGCCAGCAGCCTTTCACCACCGACCAGCACATCTTCGCGAACCTGGGCGACGGCACGTACTTCCACAGCGGCCTGCTCGCGATTCGCCAGAGCATCGCGGCCGGCGTGAACATCACCTACAAGATCCTCTACAACGACGCGGTCGCCATGACCGGCGGCCAGCAGGTCGGCGAGCGGCCCGAAGGCCACTCGGTGCTGCAGATCGCCGAGAGCCTGCATGCCGAAGGCACGAAGAAGGTCGTGATCGTGACCGACGAGCCCGAGAAGTACGAGGGCGTTTCGATTCCGGGCGACCACGTGCAGGTCAAGCACCGCGACCTGCTCGACGAAATCCAGCGCGAATTCCGCGCGATGCCCGGCACCACGGCCATCATCTACGACCAGACCTGCGCGACCGAGAAGCGCCGCCGCCGCAAGCGGGGCACGGCCGTCGATCCGGCCAAGCGCGTGGTCATCAACGAGCTGGTCTGTGAAGGCTGCGGCGACTGCAGCGTGCAGAGCAATTGCCTCTCCGTGGAGCCGCTGGAAACCGAATTCGGCCGCAAGCGCACCATCAACCAGAGCAGCTGCAACAAGGACATGAGCTGCCTGAAGGGCTTCTGCCCGAGCTTCGTGTCGGTCGAAGGCGGCCAGCTCAAGAAGAAGGGCAAGAACAAGGCGGCCACGCCGGCCGAGTTCGGCCTGCTGCCCGAGCCGGCGATTCCGTCGCTGGACGGCGGCAAGGTCTGGGGCGTGGTGGTGGCGGGCGTCGGCGGCACCGGCGTCATCACCATCGGCCAACTGCTCGGCATGGCCGCGCACATCGAAGCCAAGGGCATCGTCACGCAGGACGCGGCGGGCCTGGCGCAAAAGGGCGGCGCCACCTGGAGCCACGTGCTGATCGGCGACACGCAGGACGACATCCGCACCACGCGCGTCGGTACTGCGGCGGCCGATCTGATCCTGGCCTGCGATCCGCTGGTCGCGATCAACGGCGAAACCATGGCGCGCATGCGCGAAGGGCGCACGCACGTGGCGCTCAACAGCCACAGCTCACCCACCGCCGCCTTCGTGCGCAACGCCAACTGGCAGAACCCCGAAGACGCCTGCGCCGCCGAGATCGCGCGCGCCGTGGGCATCGACGGCATGGGCACCTTCGACGCCGATGCGGCCGCGACCACGCTGATGGGCGACAGCATCTACGTCAACCCGATGATCCTGGGCTACGCCTGGCAAAAGGGCTGGATCCCGCTGGCGCACGAGTCGCTGATGCGCGCCATCGAGCTGAACGCCGTGGCCATCGAGAACAACAAGACCGCCTTCGAATGGGGCCGCCAGGCCGCCGTGCGCCCTGAAGAACTGCAAAAGCGCGTGCGCCCGGGACAGGTCATCGAGTTCAAGAAGCGCGAGACGGTCGAGGCCCTCGTCGCGCGCCGCGCGGAGTTTCTGACCGGCTACCAGAACGCCGCTTACGCCGAGCAGTACAAGCAGTTCATCGGCAAGGTGCAAAAGGCGGAGTCGGCACTGGGCAACAAGACCGGCCTGACCGAAACGGTGGCCCGCTACCTGTTCAAGCTGATGGCGTACAAGGACGAGTACGAAGTCGCGCGCCTGCACACCGATCGGACTTTCCTGGACCGCGTCGAAGGCATGTTCGAGGGTGACTACAAGCTCAACTACCACCTGGCACCGCCGCTCATGGCCAAGAAGAACGCCAAGGGCCAACTGCAGAAGCAGAAGTTCGGGCCCTGGATGCTGACCGGCTTCAAGTTCCTCGCGAAGCTCAAGGGCGTGCGCGGTACGGCCCTCGACATCTTCGGCCGCACCGAAGAGCGCAAGACCGAGCGCGCGCTGATCGGCGAATACCGCGCCAGCATCGAGGAAGTGATCGGCGCCCTGCGTGCCGACAACCACGCGCTGGCGTTGGAAATCGCCGGGCTGCCGGAGCAGATTCGCGGCTATGGCCACGTCAAGGAACGCAACCTTGCGGCGGCCCGCACTCGCTGGAGCGAGCTGCTGGCCAAGTGGCGCAATCCGCAGGCGCAGCGCGCGGCTGCCTGATCCGGGATTGCTGGAGGTCGGCTCAGTCGGCCTTGTCCGCGAGCCGGCCATCCAGCCGCGCGCGTGCAGCCATCAGGGCGCCGTGAATCTTCTGCTCGAACACTTCGCGGGGCGGCAGGACGGTGAGGTATTCCGCCACGTGGATGCCTGACTTGTTCAGCTCCAGCAGTTCGATCTGCTCCTGCTTCTTGCCGGTGCAGAGAATGATGCCGAGCGGGGGCGCGTCACCCGGCTCCTGGTCGTGGCGGGCCAGCCAGCGCAGGTACAGCTCCATCTGGCCCTTGTATTCGGCGCGGAATTCGCCCAGCTTCAGCTCGATCGCCACCAGGCGGCGCAGCTTGCGGTTGTAGAAAAGCAGGTCGATGTAGAAGTCATCGTTGTCGAGCTGGATGCGCCGTTGCCGCGCCACAAAGCTGAAGCCCGCCCCGAGTTCGAGCAGAAAACTCTCCAGCTCGCGCAGGATGGCGTCTTCGAGGTCCTTCTCCAGATGGCGGTCCTGCAAGCCCAGGAAGTCGAGCACAAAGGGTCTTTCAACAGCAACGCCGGTTCGGTCGGGTTCTGGCATTGCAGTTCGTCGAGTTCCTGGCGGATCAACACGTCGGGCTGGCGCGAGACCGCGGTGCGCTCGTAGAGCAGCGAGCCGATGCGCTCGCGCAGCGTGCGAACGCTCCAGCCTTCCAGTTGGCACATCTGTGCGTAGAAGTCGCGGGCGAGCGGGTCCTTGACCGGCAGCAACGCGAGAAAGTGCGTCCATCTCAAATGTCGTATCAGCGGTACGACAATTTGCTCGGACGGGAACACTTCGGCGAACTGCATCATGCGCCGCAGGTTCTTCTCCTCGAAGCCGCGTCCGTAGTCGCTCGCCAATTGTCGTGACAGCGTCGCGACAATTTCTTCCCCGTAGCCGGCACGCTGGCCGCCCAGCACTTCGGTGCGGATGCGCTGGCCGATGCGCCAGTACATGAGCGTCAGTCCCGCGTTCACGGCGGCGGCCGCCGTTTGCCGGGCTTGCTCGATCAGTTGCCGCAGGTCCACCAGCAGTGGATTCAGCCCCTCGTGAAGCGCCGGTGCGGTGTTGGCTGTCGTCAAGCGATTGCGCTTGCTCATGGAGGCTCCTTGCTTTGCGCGTCATGCGGATCGAATTGTCTGGCGGCTGTGGCCCCGGCTTCCGCGTGCAATGCGCTGCTGTCCGGAAAAGCGCCAAAAGCCGGTGATATTTGCAGGAGTTGCTATCAAATATGCAGCAAATGCAGAGCCCGGAAGCGTCCTGAAAGCCCCGCGCGTCGCGCCGGGATAGCGCACTGAGGGGCGCCGCGCCCCGAATACAATGCCCGGTGCTGTGCGCGGCCAAGCCCCGCCAAGCTTTGATTTGCGGCCCGTTTTCCCTGTGGCCGCGAAGCGGTGGAATGACGGACCCCGGTCCGCGCTCCTCTCGTTCTCTCTTCCCTCTGTTGGAGACTCTCTTGTTCATTTCCTCTGCTTTCGCCCAGACCGCGCCCGCAGCCGCCGGCGGCGGTGACATGTTGTCCTCGCTCGGCAGCATGCTGCCCCTGGTGCTGATGTTCGTGGTGCTGTATTTCGTCATGATCCGCCCGCAAATGAAGCGCCAGAAAGAAGCGCGCGCCATGATCGAAGCGCTGGCCAAGGGCGACGAAGTCGCCACGGCCGGCGGCGTGCTCGGCAAGATCACCTCGATCGGCGATCAATACCTGGGCCTCGAAATCGCCAACGGCATCGAGATCAAGGTGCAGCGCAGCGCTGTGGTCCAGGTTCTGCCCAAGGGCGCCGTCAAGCAATAAAAGCGTGAGCCGGGCCTTGCGCTTTGCGGCGCACGGCTCCAAGTCACGCCGTGTTCCATTTCTGAAGCTTGTGAAAAGCGCCCGCTCATGAACCGCTATCCGGTCTGGAAGTACACGATCATCGTGATCGTGTTGCTCGTGGGGCTCATCTATGCCCTGCCCAATTTCTTCGGTGAGTCGCCTGCGGTGCAGGTGTCGGCAGCCAAGTCCGTCGTCAAGATCGATACGTCGACGCAGGCCCGGGTGGAGGAAGTGCTCAAGACGGCCGGCCTGACGCCCGACCTGCTGACGCTGGAGCCGACCGCGGTGCGCGTGCGTTTCGCCACCACCGACGACCAGATCAAGGCACGCGACGCGCTGCAGCAGGCCCTGGTGCCGAACGCGGACGAGGCCTCCTACGTGGTGGCGCTGAACCTGGTGTCGCGCTCTCCCGCATGGCTGACCGCGCTGCACGCCTTCCCGATGTACCTGGGGCTGGACCTGCGTGGCGGGGTCGACTTCCTGCTGCAGGTCGACATGCGCGGCGTGCTCGACAAGAAGGCCGAGTCCTTCGCCGGTGACATCCGCACCGGCCTTCGCGACAAGAAAGTGCGCGGCAGCGCGGTGAACCGCAACGGCCAGACCGTCGAGGTCACGCTGCGCGACGAAGCCAGCCTGGAAATCGCCCGTCGCCTGATCCAGGACCAGATGCCCGACCTCACCACCGTCGAGAGCCAGCAGGGCACCGACTGGCGCATCGTGGCGAGCATCAAGCCCGAAGCGGCGCGCCGCTTCCAGGACGCGGCACTCAAGCAGAACGTGACCACGCTGCACAACCGGATCAACGAACTCGGCGTGGCCGAACCGGTGATCCAGCAGCAGGGCATCGACCGCATCGTCGTGCAACTGCCCGGCATGCAGGACCCGGCCCAGGCCAAGACCATCATCGGCCGCACCGCCACGCTCGAAATGCGTCTGGTGGACGAAAGCCCCGAAGGCCGCGCGGCCGAACTGGGCGGCGGACCGGTGCCTTTCGGCTCCGAGAAATTCCTCGATCGATCGGGCCGTCCGGTGATCGTGAAGAAGCAGGTGCTCGTCACCGGCGAGAACCTCACCGACGCGCAGCCCGGCTTCGACCAGCAGAGCAACCAGCCCAAGGTCGATCTGACCATGGACTCGAAGGGCGGCAACATCATGCGTGATGTGAGTCGCGAGAACTACAAGAAGCGCATGGCCATGCTGATCTTCGAGAAGGGCAAGGGCGAAGTGCTCACGGCTCCCTCGATCAACGGCGAACTGGGCAACCGCTTCCAGGTCTCGGGCTCGATGACCGTGAGCGAAGCCAACGACCTCGCGCTGCTGCTGCGCGCCGGCTCGCTGGCTGCGCCGATGGAAATCATCCAGGAACGCACGATCGGCCCGACGCAGGGTGCCGAGAACATCAAGAAGGGCTTCGACAGCGTGATGTACGGCTTTGCCGCAATCATGGTGTTCATGTGCTTCTACTACGCGCTGTTCGGCGCGTTCTCGTCGATCGCGCTGGCGGTCAACCTGATGCTGCTGGTCGCCATCCTCTCGATGCTGCAGGCTACGCTCACGCTGCCCGGTATCGCGGCCATGGCACTTGCCATCGGCGTGGCCATCGACTCCAACGTGCTGATCAACGAACGGGTGCGCGAAGAACTGCGAAACGGAGCGTCGCCGCAGGCCGCGATCCACGCGGGCTACGAGCGCGCGTGGGGCACCATTCTTGACTCCAACGTGACCACGCTGATTGCCGGCATTGCGCTGCTGGCCTTCGGCTCGGGTCCGGTGCGCGGCTTTGCGGTGGTGCATTGCATCGGCATCGTCACCTCGATGTTCTCGGCGGTGTTCTTCTCGCGCGGTCTCGTGAACTTCTGGTACGGCCAGAAGAAGAAGCTCAAGAGCGTGTCGATCGGCACCGTCTGGCGTCCGAACAGCGACGGCACGGCCGTGGCCGAAACCAAGTAAAGGCCAAGGACAAGCGCCATGGAATTCTTCCGGATCCACAAGACCATTCCGTTCATGCGCCACGCGGTGGTGCTGAACATCGTTTCTGTCGTCACCTTTGCACTGGCCGTGTTCTTCCTGTTCCACCGCGGGCTTCACCTGTCGGTGGAGTTCACCGGCGGCACGGTGATGGAAGTGGCCTACAAGCAATCGGCCGACGTCGGCAAGGTGCGCGAGGTCGTCGCCAAGCTGGGCTACCAGGAGGTGCAGGTCCAGAGCTTCGGCACCTCGGTGCAGATTCGCCTGCCGGTGCAAAAGGGCATGAACTCGGCCCAGCAGAGCGCCCAGGTGATGGACGCGCTGAAGGCGGTCGAGCCGGCGGTGGAACTGCGCAGCAACGAATTCGTCGGACCGCAGGTGGGCGACGAGCTGACCAGCAACGGCCTGAAGGCGCTGGCCATGGTGGTGGTCGGCATCATGATCTACCTGGCGTTTCGCTTCGAATGGAAGTTTGCGCTGGCTACCGTTCTGGCCAACCTGCATGACGTGGTGATCATCCTGGGCTTCTTCGCCTTCTTCCAGTGGGAGTTCTCGCTGGCGGTGCTGGCGGCGGTGCTCGCGGTGCTGGGGTATTCGGTGAACGAGTCGGTCGTGATCTTCGACCGGGTGCGCGAGAACTTCCGCCGCTACCGGAAGCTGTCGACCAGCGAGGTCATCGACAACGCGATCACCTCGACCATCAGCCGCACGATCATCACCCACGGCTCCACGCAGCTCGTGGTGCTGTCGATGTTCTTCTTCGGCGGCCCGACCCTGCATTACTTCGCCCTGGCGCTGACCATCGGCATCTGCTTCGGCATCTACTCGTCGTGCTTCGTGGCTGCCGCGATCGCGATGTGGCTGGGCGTGAAGCGCGAAGACCTGATCAAGGGCGGCCCGACCAAGCGCGACGGCGAGTCCGAAGACGCCCCGAACGCCGGCGCGGTGGTCTGACGGATACTTGAGGTTCAAACAAAGCGGTGGCGGCAGGGCCGCACCGCGGTTCGCATGCAACGCCGGGCGTTGTCGCCACTTGTGCGCTTGCGCATCCCGATGCAAGCTCGCGGGTGTTGCCCACGAATCGTTTACCTTGGTTTTCCCGATCCTTCAATGAGCATTGCGCGGTCCGCTTCTTCCCTGCAGCTCGCACGCGAGACGCGTGAGCGTTTCGTATCGGCCACGGAAGGCGTGATCGTGCCGCTGGCCCGCGCGATCCGGGACCGGCTGACATCGATTTCCTCGGAGGCCGGCAATGCCCGCGCCATGCAGGAACACCGCGACGATTTCGTGGCGTTCCAGGGGCAGGGCTCCCAATGGATTTCGCTGGCCCAGACCGGCTGGCGCAAGGCACTGGTCACATCGACCGGCAGCGCGCCGTCGACCTCGTCCTCGGCGTTGCGGCTGGAGCTGATCGGCGACGAGGTGGTTGAAAGCAACATCCTCTCGTCGCGCCTGGCGCAGGTGATTCACGACAAGGCCAGCTTCGAGCTGAGCGATCTGCGCCTGCGCATCCAGCATCTCGAAGGCACGAGCGAGCTCGACGCCAAGGACGTGCTCAAGCCCGAGACGCTGGCCAAGCTGCTGGTGGAGCAATGGCTGGCGGCCGGCCTGAGCCGGGGGCTCTGGACCCGGGTGCAGGACACGGTGCAACTGGCGCTGATCGATGGGGTCGTCAAGGCCTACGAGAACGCCAACGCCTTCCTGATCGCCAATGGCGTGATGCCGGAGATCGACCTCAAGAGCTTCGTGCGGCGCACAGGCGGGGCGGGCGGTGGCAGCCCGTCCGCGACGGGCTCCACGGCTTCGTCGAACGGACCGGTGGACCACCGCGGCACGTCCGATGCACCCTACAGCGCGCAACAGCGCCCCGGCTTTGGATTCGACGGCGGGCAGCAGGCCTCGGTGCCGTCAACCATGGCGCCTACATCGACCATCGGCGGCTCGCCGCTGACGATCGCGCGGCAGCGCGCACAGACCGCGCTGCTGAGCCTCAAGCGCTTCGTGACCGGGCGCATCGGCGGCGACTCGGGGGCAGGCGGCCAGAACTCCGTCCCGGCGGCGGAAGGGCGTGCAACGGGCGGCGGCATCGGCGGCGGGCAGGCGGGCCACGGCGGCACTGGTGGATCGCCCCGCGTTTTCTCGCGCACCTTCGCCGGCGCCATTGCCGATGCGGAAGTCGCCTACCGGATGGCGGCCACGCAATTCATGGACGGCTCGGGCGAACAGGCCACGCTGCTGCAGCAGACGGCGGTCGACCTGCGCCGCCGCAGCGCCGAGCTGAAGAAGCGCGCACCCACCACGGCCGACAAGGCCACGGTCGAGATCGTGGCGCTGATGTTCCAGGCCATCCTCGCGGAAGAACGCATTCCGTTCTCGGCCCGCGTGTGGTTCGCGCGGCTGCAGATGCCGGTGCTGCGCGTGGCCATTGCCGAGCCCGAGTTCTTCGGCACGCTGCAGCATCCCGCGCGCATGCTGATCGACCGCATGGGCTCCTGCGTGATGGGCTTCGATGCGGCCGCCATCTCCGGCAGCGCGCTCGAAAACGAGATCCGCCGCGTGGTGCAGGTGATCGAGCAATACCCCGAGACCGGCCAGCGTGTGTTCAAGCTGGTGTTCGACGAGTTCGTGGCCTTCCTCAGCCGCTACCTCACGCAGAGCGACAGCACGCAGCGCGTGATGAGCGTCGCGCAGCAGGTCGAGCAGAAGGAAACAATGGCGATCCAGTACACCATCGAGTTGCGCAAGATGCTCAACGACATGCCGGTGCGCGACGAGATCCGCGAGTTCCTGTTCAAGGTCTGGGCCGAGGTGCTGGCGATTGCCGCGCTGCGCTATGGCGCGCAGGGCGAGCAGACCGTCATGCTCAAGCGCGTGGCCTCCGAGCTGGTCTGGGCCGCAAGCGCCAAGCCCAACCGCACTGACCGCGCGCGCGTCATTCAAGACCTGCCGCAACTGCTGCAGCGCCTGCGCCAGGGCATGGCCCTGCTGGGCATCATTGACGAGCCCCAGGAAGCGCACATCAAGATCATCGGCGCCACGCTGTCCGACGCCTTCCTGTCGAAGACCGAGGCCATTCCGCAGGCCAAGATCGAGGCCATGGCCGAGCGGCTGGCGCACTTGGAAGATTTCGTCAGCGACGACGGCGGTGCGTCCGACCTGCCGCTCGATGCCCACAGCATCGAGATGCTGCTCGGTGTGGATGCGGCGTCGATCGAGGTCATTCCCGATGCCGCCGGCACCCAGGTCTCGGAAGACATGGTCGCCTGGGCGCATGAGTTGCAAGTGGGCAACTGGTTCATGCTCGACCACAACGACCGCGTGAACCAGGTGCAGTTCGTCTGGCGCAGCGACCGCAAGCGCCTGCACCTGTTCGCATCGGCGGACGGGCGCAGCTTCCTGATCCAGGTGGGGCGATTGGCGACGTATCTGCAGGCGGGCCTGCTGGTGCCGGCCGAGGAAGAGACGCTCACGGTGCGTGCCACGCGCGAGGCGCTGGCCAAGCTGGACGCCAACCCCGAGCGGCTGTTGAACTAACCGAACTCGATGGGCGGGCGCCTAGTGCGCCGTGCGGCCTTCGCGGCTTTCGCAAAGCTCGTCGAGCACCAATGCGTCGGGCTCGATGCCGGTGCTCCAGTGCACCATCAGTACGATGATCTTCAGCTCGTCGAGCGCAACCGGATCGCCCGGCGCAGCCATCGCGCGCTCGACGACGATCTCGCGCAGGCCGCAAGGCAGCACGTTCGCCGATTCGAGAAAACGGATGAAGCCCAGGCACTCCGCACCAAGGTGCTCCTGCTCGGCCTGGGAATAGACGCGCATCGCGTGGACCGACTGGGGCAGTGCCGCTTCGGGTGCGCCGCGCAGGATGACCGTGGCGATGGTCTTGTCGTCGGCATGGTGTTCGATCTGCATGCCCTGCGTTGCAAGGCTCAGGCCGTCGAGCCAGTGCAGGGCATCGCGGATCTCTTCTGCCTCGAAGCCGTGCGCACTGAGCTTGCGGCCCAGTTGCTCGGGTTCAGGGCAAGCATCGCCGCGCCAATAGTTTTCGTAGACAAAAACGAGCACTTCGAACATGAGCCCAATATAGCCGACGTTCGTGCAAGGCGGGCTAAGTGGAAGCCATTCGTTGAAAGAGCCCGCCGGGCAGTCGCGCGACCTGGCCGTCCAACTCCAGTTCAAGCATCTTCGCCTGCAGCGCGGCCGCGCTCCAGCCGGTGCGCGCGCTCAGTGCGTCGAGGCTCACGGGGTCGAAGCCGAGGGCGTCCAGCAGCGGGTCTTCAAGGGCGGCGCCTTCGTCCGGGGTTGCGGATGCGAGCGAGCCGTTGGTGCGAAGTGGTGGCAGCTCTTCGAGGATGTCGTTCACCGACTCCACGAGCTTGGCGCCCTGGCGGATCAGCGCATGGCAGCCGCGCGATTGCGGCGAATGGATCGAGCCCGGAATGGCGAACACTTCCTTGCCCTGCTCCGAGGTGAGCCGCGCGGTGATCAGCGAGCCCGACGCCAATGCCGCCTCGACCACCAGCGTGCCGCGCGCCAGTCCGGCGATGAGGCGGTTGCGCTTCGGAAAATTCTGCGTGAGCGGTGGCGTGCCGAGCGGCAGCTCGCTCACGATCAACCCTTGCAAGGTGATGCGGTGCGCCAGGTCGCGGTGCCGCGCGGGGTAGACGCGGTCCAGGCCGGTGCCCACCACGGCCACCGTGGCAAGCCGCGGCGTGTTGCCCGCTGCTTCGAGCGCGCCTTGATGCGCCGCGCCGTCGACACCCAACGCCAGCCCCGACACCACGGGCAGGCCCGCTTCGCCCAGCGCCCGCGCGAAGCTGCGTGCGTTGGTGGCGCCCTGCGGCGTTGGATTGCGGCTGCCCACGACGGCGATGCTGTGGTCGAGCTGCGTCAGGTCGAAGTCGGCGCCACCGAGCACATAGAGCATCGGCGGCGGGTCGGCCATTTCGAGCAGCGCGGTCGGGTAGCTGGCGTCGCCGAGCGTCACGATGCGGCGCGCAATGCCGTTGTCGGTGGCGTGCAGCCATTGCCAGGTCTGGTCGACCTGCGGCTGCAGGCCGGCGGGTGCCTGCCGCAGGGCTTCGGCCTGGGCGACGGTGACGACCTCACGCAGCGCGGCTTCCGGCTGCGCGAAGACATCTTCGGGCAGGCCGAAGGCCGCAAGCAGGCGGCGTGCGGTGGCATCGCCGATGCCCGGCGTCAGTGAGAGTCGCAGCCAACCTGCGAGTTCTGCGCGTTCCAAACGATTGCGAAAGAAGAGAGAGCCGGGGCCGCAGGTCAGGGGTTGACGAGGAAGTCGCCGGCGCGCGGAGTGTCGTTGATTTCGAGCACCAGCGCGTAGGAAACTTTCTCGAAGGTGCGGAACACCATCAGCAGGCCGATGCGTTCGTTCGGCAGCTTGATGGTTTCCTTGCGTTCGCCGGTGCGGTCGAGGATGGTCTCGCCGTTCTTCAGGATGGCCAGCACGTGGCCGCTGTCGATGCCGTCGCGGGTGCCCTTGTTGATGGCCACTACCTGGTTCTGGGCGGCGAACTGCACCGCGTTGCCGTAGACCGAGATGATCCGGCCGTCGACCTGCGTGGAGGGCGCGCGCGGCGCGTAGCTCAGCAACTGGCGCGGCGGCTCGGGCAGCAGGCGGTCGCCGGCGCGTATTTCCTCGCGCGACGCGATGATGTCGAGGCTCGCGGGCACCACGGTGATGAGGTCCTTGTTTTCCACCGTCTCGATGGTGGTCGACTCGCCGCGTTGCAGCTGGGCCTTGCCCAGGTACTGCGCCTCGTAGCCGAGGATCTCGCCCGTGCCCGGGTCTTTCAGCGGCGTGGCATTGCGGAAGACGCGGAAGTGCTGGACCGGCCCCGGGGCCTCGACCAGCGGCGAGCCGGCGTTGCCACGGGCATAGGCGCGGTCGCCGCGCGACAGCAGCACGCGGCTGTCGTTGCCGGCCACGATGCGCGGTGCGGCGTCCAGCGTGTTGGCGTCCACCACGATCGGCTCGCTCAGGAACGGCTCGATCAGGCTCGGATTGAGCGTGGGCAGCGCCATGCCGGACAGCGAGTCGAAGCGCGTGCGCGGCGACAGCTTGATGGTGCCGCCATCGCCGCTGAAGCCGCCGCGGCGGGTGGTCAGGCGTGCGCGGCCGCCGCTCTTGTCCAGGTACAGCACCTGGCCGGGGTAGATGCGGTGCGGGTTCGCGATCTCGCTGATGTTCATGCCCCACAGTTCCGGCCAGCGCCAGGGGTGCAGCAGGTACAGGCGCGAAATGGCCCAGAGCGTGTCGCCGGGCTTGATCGTGTATTCGTCGGGCGCCCTGGGCGCCAGCTCGTTCAGCGGAACGCCGGCCTGGGCGGTCTGCTGGGCGGTGGCGCGCTGCTGGGGCGTGACGGGGTAGTTTTGAGCCCAGGCCGTCGTGGCGCCGCAACTGCCAATGACCGCCAGGGCGGTCAACGTTGCAAGAAAAGAGGGGCGCTGGCGTTCAGTGGATCTGAGCTTGTTCATGTCTGGATGGGTGAGCGGGCAACGTATCGCCGCGCATACGAATCTCACAATTTGCTACGAATTCTGCGCTGAAGCCCCTGGGAGGGCAACGTTTTCGGCCCCGCGCGGCCCGTCGCGTCGCGGAATTGGCGAAAATAGCCACAACTTCCCCCCGATTTCATGGCCAAACGAATCATTCTGAGTTACCCGGACAAACGCCTGCACACCGTGGCCAAACCGGTGCAAGGCGTCGACGCGCGCATCAAGACCCTGGTGGCTGACATGCTGGAGACCATGTACGACGCCAACGGCATCGGTCTGGCCGCGACCCAGGTCGACGTGCATGAGCGCCTGGTCGTCATCGATGTGTCTGAAGAACGCAACGAACCGATCGTGCTGATCAACCCCGAGATCACCTGGGCCAGCGACGAAAAAGTGCTGAACGAAGAAGGCTGCCTGTCGGTGCCCGGCATCTATGACGGCGTCATGCGCTCGACGGCGGTCAAGGTCCAGGCGCTCGACGAAAACGGCGAATTGCGCACCATCGAGGCCGACGGCCTGCTGGCCGTGTGCATCCAGCACGAACTCGACCACCTGCTTGGCAAGGTGTTCGTCGAATACCTCTCGCCCCTGAAGCGCAACCGGATCAAGAGCAAGCTGCTGAAGCAGCAGCGCGAAGAGCTGCGGGAGCGGGCTTGACCGCCATGACGCGCCGCGCCGGGTCCCTGGCAGCGCTGGCGGCATTCGCCCTGTCCGCGTTGGTACTCGCCGGCTGCGTCAACGACCCCACCCGCATCCAGCCCGGCACCACGGCCGCCGAGACCCTGCAGCGCCTGGGCACGCCCACGGGCCGCTACCCGCTCAACGGCGGTGGCGAGCGCCTGCAGTATTCGCGCATGCCAGCCGGCTTCGAGGTCACCGACATCGACGTGGACGCGGCGGGCAAGGTCGTCTCGGCCACCCAGGTGCTGAGCGAAGCGCGCTTCGGCCAGGACATCAAGGTCAACGAGTGGCGCCAGAACGACGTGATGGCCTTCTATGGCCGTCCGTATGAAATCTCCCGCGTCAGCTCCTTCGACGGCGCCGTCTGGACCTGGCGCTACAAGGCCGTGAACGAACGCCGCATGCTCTATATCTACATCGACCCGACCGGCGTGGTCCGGCGCTATCACACGGGGGACGATCTCGAATTCGATCGGCTGCGGGATTGAGCCGGCTCAAGGTCGTTTTCGCGGGCACGCCCGAGTTCGCGCGCGTCGCGCTGGAAGCCATTGCGGCGGCCGGCCATGACATCGTCCTGGTGATGAGCCAGCCCGACCGGCCCGCCGGTCGCGGCATGAAGCTGCAGGCCTCGCCGGTCAAGCAGTGCGCGGTTGCCAACAACTGGCCCGTGGCCCAGCCGCGCAGCCTGCGGCTCGACGGCAAGTACCCCGAAGAAGCGGCGGCCGGACGCGACGCCCTGCTGGCAGCGCAGCCCGACGTGATGGTGGTCGCCGCCTACGGGCTGATCCTGCCGCAGTGGGTGCTCGACCTGCCGGTGCACGGTTGCCTCAACATCCACGCCAGCCTGCTGCCGCGCTGGCGCGGCGCGGCGCCCATCCACCGCGCCATCGAGGCCGGCGATGCGCAGACCGGCATCACCATCATGCAGATGGATGCGGGCCTGGACACCGGCGACATGCTGCTGCGCGAAGCCATCGAGATCGGCGACGACAACACCGCCCGCCTGCACGACCGTCTGGCCGCGCTGGGCGGCCGCATGATCGTCGAAGCATTGGCGAACATCGGCGCCCTCACCCGCACGCCGCAGCCGGCCGAAGGCGTTACCTACGCCAGCAAGGTCGAGAAGCACGAGGCCCTGATCGACTGGGCCCAGGCCGCCGACGCCATCGTGCGGCGCGTGCGGGCGTTCGATCCCTTTCCGGGCGCCAACAGCCCGCTCGACGGCGAGACCATCAAGCTCTGGACCGCCCACGCGGCACCCGCCGCCGACGCGTCGGCCGCGCCGGGCACGATCCTGTCCGTGACCGACACCGGCGTCGCCGTGGCGGCTGCCGGCTCGACCGTCATGCTCACCGAGCTTCAGCGTCCCGGCGGCAAGCGCCTGGCCGTGGCCGATTTCCTGCGCGGCTTCGATCTGAAGCCCGGGCAGGTGTTCGGCTGATGTTTCTTTCCGCAGACATCCGCCGCCGCCCCGAATTCCGCGTGGGCGTGCGCGACATGTCCTCCGTGGCCATGGGCATCGGCGCCTGGGGTTTGATGACCGGCGTGGCCATGGTCAAGTCGGACATGAGCGTGATCGAGGCCATCGCGATGACCTTGCTGGTCTACGCGGGCAGCTCGCAGCTTGCGGCCATTCCGCTGCTGTTCGCGGGCGCGCCGGCCTGGGTGATTCTGGCGACGGGCTTTTGCGTCAACCTGCGCTTCGTGGTGTTCAGCCTGCACCTGCGGCCCTACCTCATGCACATGCCGCGCTGGCGCCGCATGGTGCACGGCTACCTCACGGCGGACATGAGCTATGCGCTGTTCACAAAGCAGTACCCGAAGCCCCCGGCCACCATCGCCGAAAAGGAAGCGCAAGAGGCCTACCTCACCGGCAACTACTTCGTGACCTGGAGCGCCTGGATGGGCATGAGCCTGTTGGGCATCGCGCTGGCCAACTTCATTCCGCAGACCTGGGGCCTGGGCTTCGCGGGCGTGCTGAGCCTGGTGGCCATCGTCTGCTCGATGGCGACCACGCGGCTGCGCGTGCTGGCCGGGCTGATCGCCGGCGCCACGGCCGTGGCCGCCTATTCGCTGCCGCTCAAGCTCAACATCGTCGTGGCCATCGGCGCGGCCGTGCTGCTGTGCTTCTGGCTCGAAAAGCAGTTCGGGCTCGACCCCACCGCGGAGGACGACAAGTGAGCGGCACCACCGACCTGTGGACGATGGGCGTGATCGTCGGGCTGGCGCTCGTCACCGTGCTCACGCGCTGCTTCTTCTTCATCCTCGACCGGCCCTGGGGTCTGCCCGACTGGGCCCACCGTGCGCTGCACTACGCGCCGGCCGCCGCGCTCGCCGGCGTGATCGCACCCGAGATCGTGATGACGCAGGGCCACCTCATCACCACGCTGCACGACGCCCGCCTGTATGCGGCGGTCGTCGGTGCGGCGTACTTCTACTGGCGGCGCGGCGTGCTCGGCACGATGCTCGCGGGCATGGCGGTGTACCTGCCGCTGCACCTCTGGCTCGGTTGGTAGCCGGTCATTCCAGCTTCACGCCAGCGGCCTGAATGATCTTGCCCCAGCGATCGCTCTCGGCACGCGAGAGCTTGTAGAAATCCTGCGGCGTGCCCGGCAGCGCCTCGAAGCCGAAGTCCGCGAACAGCTTCACCACCTTCGGTGCTTTCATCGCCTTGTGCAGTTCGGCGTTCAGCCGCGCCACCGCTTCGGGCGGCATGCCGGCCGGGCCGATCAGGCCGTGGAAGGCGTAGGCATTGACGTCAGGGAAACCGGCCTCGACGAAGGTCGGCACATCGGGCAACGCGTTCGCGCGCTGCGGCAGCGCAATGGCCAGCACCCGCACCTTGCCCGAGCGGATGATCGGCAGGCCCGAAGCCAGGTCGAGCATCATCACCGGCACCTGGCCGCCCATCACGTCGGACATCGCGGGCGCGGCGCCCTTGTACGGCACATGCACGATGCTCAGTCCGGCCTTCTGCTTGAAGAGTTCCATCGCCATGTGATGCGGCGAGCCGTTGCCCGGCGAGGCATAGCTGACCTTCTCGGGGTTGGCCTTCACGTAGCGCACGAACTCCGCCACCGTCTTCGCGGGAAAGTCGGGGTGCACCACCAGCGCCACCGGAAAGCGGCCGATGGTGCCGATGTAGGTGAAGTCGGTCGCCGGCTTGTAGGGCAGCTTGGTGAACATGTGCTCGTTGAAGAGCAGCGCCGCGTTCTCGGCCTGCATGATCGTGTAGCCATCGGGCTTGGCCTGCATCATCACGGACACGCCGATGTTGGTCGATGCGCCGGGCCGGTTGTCGATGATCAGCGGCTGCCCCAATGAAGGCTGCATCGCCTCGGCCAGCGAGCGCGCGAGGTTGTCGGTGCCACCACCCGCCGAGTACGGAACGATCCACTTGACCGGCTGGCTCGGGTAGGCCGCCGGTTGCGCGGAGGCGAAGGGGCTGGTGGCGAGCGCGAGGGCCGCGGCCAGCAGGGGAAGGAAGCGTTTCATCATCGTCTTTTGTCTCCGTTGCCTGTTTTGAAATCGGTTCAGCTCATTCGCCGCGCAGGACTTGCCACAGCTCGCGGTCGCGCTCCGCCGTCCAGATGACGGGGTGCTCGATGCCGCGCAGTTCGTCATAGGCACGCGACACGTCGAAGGGCAGCACGTGCTGGAACACGGGCCAGTGGCCGAAGCGCGGCGTCATCGCCGCTTCGGCACGCGCGAAGCAGCCGCGCAGCGTTTCGCCTGCGGCGATGCCGGCGCGCACGCTGTCGAGCAGCGTCGACAGAAAGGCTTTGGTCAGGCCGATGGCCTCGGCGCATGCGGCTTCGTCCTGCAGCACCGCGCCGCGTCCAGGCACCAGCACGCGCGGCTTCAGCGCGTGCACCGCGTCGAGCGTGCCGGCCCAGTCGCCGATGTAGGCGTCGCCCGCGTACACGCCGCAGTGGTTCTCGACCACGTCGCCCGAGAACAGCACGCCGCAGTCGGGCAGCCATGCCACGGTGTCGCCGCTCGAATGGCCCCGGCCCAGCGCCATCAGGCGCAGCTCGCGGCCCGTGCCGGGGCGCGGCCCTAGCCACAGGCTCATCTGGCGATCGAAGCTCATCGTCGGGAAAGTCAGGCCCGGGATCTCTTCCACGCCCGCGAACAGGCGCGGAAAGCGGCCGACCTCCGAATCGAAATCGGCCTGCCCGCGCGTGCGGACCCAGTCGAGCGTGCCGTTGCTCGCGATGATCTGCTCCACTTCGTCGAAGGCGCTCGCGCCCATCACGCGCACCGCGTGGTAGTGGGTGAGCACGATGGTCTTGATGGGCTTGTCGGTCACCGTGCGGATGGCCGCGAGAAAGTCGCGCGCCATGCGCGGTGTGGGGCGTGTGTCGATCAGCACCACGTGTTCGTCGCCGACGACGAAGCCGCAGTTGGGATCGAAGTCGCTGATGTAGCCGTAGGCACCGGGTGCGAGTTCGCGCAGTTGGGGCTTCTGCTCGCGGGTGTCCGAGGCAGAAGCGAAAGAGACGTTGGCGGTCATGGGGTTCGAGTGGTCGTGGGGTTGTCTTCGGCGGCCGCGCGGATGCAGGCCAGCAGCACGGACTGGTCGCCGCACTGGTTGGCCAGCAGCAGCACGAGGCGGACATTGAGGTCGGCGCTTTGAGGCTCGCTCAGGCCTTCGTGCGCGGCCAGCAGCGCGGCGTAGAAGCCGTCGGGGTCGGGGATATGGGGCGCTGTGTTCATGGGGCGGTGTCGTGGGCGAGTGCGGTGCGCAATGCGGCGGCGATGGCTTCGGGCGTGGCTTGCGCCAGCACGGCGGCGCGGTAGGCATCGGGCCGAACAAGCACGAAGCTGCCCGCATCGCCGATGCCGAGATGCCGCGAGAGTTGTTCGTCGGGCTGCAGCGTGGGCAAGCCGCTGTCGCCGCCCACGGCCAGCAGGCGCAGCGGCAGCGAGGCCGTGGCGTCGATGGCGGCACGGGCTTGCTCGCGTGTCGGCGCAAACCACAGGCCGATGCATTGCGTGCCCTCGGCCAGCAGTTGCATCAGCGTCGTCTCGCGTCCGTCGTCGGCCCAGCGCAGCGGCAGGTTCTGCACCGTGCGGCCGCCTTCGGGCAACCGCGGTGCCACCGGGTAATCGTTGGCCACCGACATGCGCCCGGTGTTCACCAGCGCCCGTGCAAACGGATGGCGCGCGGCGAGTGCCACCACGGCCCGGCGCAGCGTGTGCTCGGCCGGCGAGCGCGGCGCGAGAAAGCGCGCCGAGCGGCTCGTCACCTGCAGGTTCTGCGCGGCGGCGGGTTGGCGCTCGGCGTCGTAGCTGTCGAGCAGCGCATCGCCGGCCTGCCCTTGCGCGACCAGCGCGAGCTTCCAGCCGAGGTTCGCCGCATCCTGGATGCCGCTGTTGCCACCGCGCGCACCGAAGGGGCTCACCACATGCGCCGCATCGCCGATGAAGAACACGCGGCCATGCCGGAAGCTGTCGAGCAGGTGGTCGCGGTAGCCATAGGGGCCGATCCACACGAACTCGAACTCCACGTCGGGCCCGAGCTGCTCGCGCAGCCGCGCGCCCGCCACTTCGGGCTTGCTGATGTGAGCCGTGTCGCAGTCTTCGGGCATCTGGTAGTCGATGCGCCACACGCCGTCGGCCATCAGGTGCTGCCAGACGCCACGGCCTTCGTTGAACGGTGCATCGACCCAGGTCCAGCGCTCGGTGGGCAGCGGCTTCTTGAAGCGCACGTCGCTGATGCACCAGCGGTCGGTGCTGCGCGAGGCATGCGCCTCGATGCCGAGCTGCGTGCGGATGGGGCTGTTGGCGCCCGTGGCGTCGATCAGGTGATCGGCCTCGATGGTGTAGCTGCCGGCCGGCGTCTCGATGTCGAGGCGCACGCCGTCGCCCAGTTGCTCGATGCGGGTCACGCGGCTCTTCCAGCGCACGTCGGTCATGCCGATCTCGAGGATGCGTTCGACCAGGAACCACTCGACGTAGAACTGCTGCAGGTTGATGAACGGCGGTTGCTTCGAGACGTTGTTCGTCTGCAGGTTGAAGTTGTAGACCTCCTGCTCGCCCGAGAAGGTGCGCCCGAACGACCAGGTGATGCCCTTGGCTGCAATGCGTTCGTAGATGCCTAGGCGCTCGAAGATCTCCAGGCTCTTTTGCGCATAGCAGATGCCACGCGACGAAGCGCCGCGCACGCCGACGGTGTCGTCTTCGTCGATCAGCACCGCATGCACGCCGCGCTGCGCGAGGTCGCAAGCCAGCGTGAGGCCGGATGGCCCCGCGCCGACGATCACGATCGGGTGGCGCACCACGGTCGTGCTGTTCAGCTCGGGCGGTGGCGTGAAGTGCCAGACCGGCAGCTCGTAGGCCGGTGCGAATGCAAAGTTTTCCATGTCTCTTCTACAGCGCGTGCGCGAACTCGGCGATGGCGTCGGCCGCCTGCGGAATCAGGTGCGGCTGGCCCGCCAGGTAGTGATTGCCGCCCACGATGTCGACATTGCGGATGCGCGATCCGCCCGCGGCCATCCATGCATCGCGCGTGCTCGGAAAAGTCGATTGGTCGCCCGTGTAGGTCAGCAGCAGCTTCGGCACCGTGGTGCGCGCAAGGTTGGTGGGCCCGTCGGCCTGCGAGCGCGACGACCACTGCGACAGGAAGGCGGTCAACGAGGTGGTGCGGCCCATTGCGTTGGCCGAGTAGTTCACTTGCCGCGCATCGCCCCACACGCTGCCGGGCAGGCGCTCGTTGGCATCGAGCGAGAGGTCCACGCAGCGCGGATCGGCGTGCGTGCGGTAGACGACGAAGGCCTGGTCGCGCGGTGCGCCCGGTGTGCTGCGCAGCAGCGCGAGTCGGTCGATGGCCCATTGCTCGATGCGGTCCAGCCGCGCCTTCTGCGCTGCGCTGAAGCGCGCGAGGAATGCAGGGTCATAAGGCATGCGGTGGCGCGGGTCGTACATGTCGAGTTCGGGGTCCACCGAGAGCGGATCGTGCTCGTCGGTGACCGAGGGGTCGATCCAGTCGCGCATCAGCCGCGTGCGGCCCAGGTGCGCGGCGCACAGCGCGATGCCGTCCACGGGCGGCAGGTCGTCGGGGTGCAGGTGCGTGGGGTCGCCGTCGGGCAGGTGCGTGGCGGTGAGCTTCTCGGCCTGTGCCTGGTAGAAGGCCGCGAGCGCCGCGCCGCCTGAGTTGCCCACCAGGAACACCTTCTCGTAGCCGGCCGCGCGCAGGTACTGCACGCCGGCACCCAGGTCCTGAATGGCGCGCTCCATCAGCAGCACCGTGTCGTTGCCCACGAAGCGTGAGTTCAGGCCCATGCAGCAGATGCCGCGCTCGGCCAGCGGGCCGATCAGGTAGTGGCCCATGAAGTTGCTGGTCGGGTGCATCACGATGGCCGCGATCTTCTTCGGCCCTACCGGCGCGCGGTAAGCGCCGTAGATGCGCGGGCGCAGCAGCTGCAGGCCCGACTGGCTTTCCATCGATGCGCCGGGCTTGACGTCGATGACGGCGAGTTGCATCTCAGGCATTCGACGCACTCCTTGCCGCGCGCAGCTCGGCCTTGCGCGCGGTCCAGGCGTCGAGGTCGGCATGGGCGCGCAGCGCATGCGCGTCCATCTCGGCCTGCGGCACGGTCGGCGTGGTCAGTTCCACGCGGATGCCGTTGGGGTCGAAGAAGTAGATCGATTCGATGATGTGGTGGTCGGTCACGCCCAGCACCTCGATGCCGGCGCCTTCGAGGCGCGCCTTGGCGGCCAGCAGGTCGGCCACCGAATCGACGCGCAGTGCGATGTGGTTCACCCACGCGGGCGTGTTGGGCGAAGGCAGCGCGGCGATGTCGTCGCCCAGGTCGAAGAAGGCGATGTACGAGCCGTCGCGCATCTGGAAAAAGATGTGGACGTAGGGGCAGTACTCGCCCGTGCTCGGCACGTGGTCGCTCTTGATGACGTGGGCCAGCGGCAGGCCCAGCAGGTCTTCGTAGAAATGGCGGGTCTCTTCGCTGTCGCGGCAGCGCCAGGCGAAGTGATGCAACCCGCGAACGGGTGGTGGGGGTGCCGTGGGGGCAGTCGTCGGCATGGCTTGTCTCCGGTAAGCCGCGATTGGGCGATGCCGCGTCTTATGATGCAATCGAAATTAATTCATCGATTGATGAAATAACCATATGAATCTGACCCTGCGCCAGTTGCGCGCCTTTGCCGCCGTGGCCGAAGCCGGCAGCTTCACCGCCGCGGCGCAGCAGTTGCACCTGACCCAGTCGGCGTTGAGCGTGCTGGTGCGCGAACTCGAACGCGAGATGGGCGTGCAACTGCTCGACCGCCACACCCGCAGCGTGCAGCTGTCGGAGGCGGGGCGCGAGTTCTTGCCTTCGGTGCATAGGCTGCTGGGCGATCTCACGAGCGCGGTAGCGGGCGTGACCGATCTGCGTGACAAGAAGAAAGGCTTGTTGCGGCTTGCGGCGCCGCAGCTCATGGCCTGCACGCTGATGCCGCGCGTGATCGCGGTCTACCGCGAGGCTTATCCCGATGTCGACGTGCGGCTGGCCGACACCCTGCCCGAGCACCTGCTCACGGGCGTGATGGCTGGCGACGTGGAACTGGCCGTGGGGCAGGACGTGGCGGTCGACAGCGCCATCGAGCGCCGCACGCTCTTTCGCGATCGCCACTGGCTGATCTGCCCGCCCGGGCACGCCTTCGCCAAGCGCCGCAAGGTGCGCTGGCACGAGCTCGAGCCCTACACCTTCATCGCGCCGACGCGCGACTTCCGCCAGCGCGTGCTGCCCGAGCTGGCCGCGGCCGAGCGCGCGTACATGCTGCGCCCGAGCACCCAGGAGGTGTCGTACATGACGACCGCGCTGGGCATGGTGGCTTCGGGGCTCGGACTGACGGTGTGCCCGACCTACTCGGCCCCGCTGGTGCGTGCCCATGGGCTGCAGATGGTGCGGCTGGAGTCGCCGGACTTCCATCGCGAGGTGTGCGTCTACGGCGCCGCGCGGCGTGTGCTGTCTCCCGCCGCAGCGAGTTTTGTCGAGATCCTCGAACGCTTCGCCAAGGCCCAGCAAAAGGGCTGAAAAGCATCAGCCGGGCGCAAGGGAAGCACAGGGGTGCGCTAGGGCGAAACCTACAATGCAGGCCGACCCGTCTTCCACCACCTCCAGATCCATGAACGTCATTCGATTCACCGACCTCTGCGCGCAGGGCAAGGCCACCGGCCAACGCGTTTTCATCCGCGCCGATCTCAACGTGCCGCAGGACGACGCCGGCAACATCACCGAAGACACGCGCGTGCGCGCCTCGGTGCCCTGCATCCAGCTGGCGCTCGACGCTGGCGCGGCCGTGATGGTCACCTCGCACCTGGGCCGCCCGACCGAAGGCGAATTCAAGCCCGAAGACTCGCTCGCCCCCGTGGCCAAGCGCCTGGGCGAACTGCTCGGCCGCGACGTGCCGCTGGTCGCCAACTGGGTCGACGGCGTCGACGTGAAGCCCGGCCAGGTCGTGCTGCTGGAGAACTGCCGCGTCAACAAGGGCGAAAAGAAGAACGACGAAGCGCTGGCCCGCAAGCTTGCCGCGCTCACCGACATCTACGTGAACGACGCCTTCGGCACCGCGCACCGCGCCGAAGCCACCACCTACGGCATCGCTCAGTTCGCCAAGGTCGCCGCGGCCGGCCCGCTGCTGGCCGCCGAGATGGATGCCATCACCAAGGCGCTGGCCCAGCCCAAGCGCCCGCTGGTGGCCATCGTGGCGGGCTCGAAGGTCAGCACCAAGCTGACCATCCTCAAGAGCCTGTCGGCCAATGTCGACCAGCTCATCGTGGGTGGCGGCATCGCCAACACCTTCATGCTGGCGGCCGGCCTGAAGATCGGCAAGTCGCTGGCCGAGCCCGACCTGATCGACCAGGCCAAGGCGGTGATCGAGGCCATGCGCGCGCGCGGCGCCGACGTGCCGATCCCGGTGGACGTGGTCACGGCCAAGACCTTCGCGGCCGACGCGGCTGCCACCGTCAAAGACGCCAACGACGTGGCGGACGACGACCTGATCCTGGACATCGGCCCCAAGACCGCCGCGATCCTGGCCGCGCAACTGCGCGAAGCCGGCACCATCGTCTGGAACGGTCCGGTGGGCGTGTTCGAGTTCGACGCCTTCGAGGGCGGCACCAAGGCCATCGCGCAAGCGATTGCCCAGAGCAGCGCCTTCTCGATCGCCGGCGGCGGCGACACGCTGGCCGCCATTGCCAAGTACGGCATCGAAAAGCAGGTCGGCTACATCTCGACCGGCGGCGGCGCGTTTCTCGAAGTGCTGGAAGGCAAGACCCTGCCGGCCTTCGAAATCCTGTCCAAGCGCGCGGCCGGCTGAGTCCGGCGGCGGGAAAACCCACGGAGGTGTCTTCCGTCAGACACACAAAGTGTATACAGTAGCGAATACAAAACGGAGACTACCTTCATGAGCACGGACCGCATCCCCCGCCACGCCACCAAGATCGTTGCCACGCTCGGCCCGGCGTCCAACACGCCGGAACTGCTGGAGCAGATGATCCTGGCCAAGGTCAGCGTGGTGCGGCTCAATTTCAGCCACGGCACCGCGCAGGACCACATCGACCGCGCCGCCATGGTGCGCGAAGCCGCCCGCAAGGTGGGCCGCGAAGTGGCCATCATGGCCGACCTGCAGGGTCCGAAGATTCGCGTCGGCAAGTTCGCGCAGGGCAAGGTCTGGCTGGAGCCGGGCGCCAAGTTCGTGCTCGACGCCTCGCGCACCGAGCTGGGCGACATCGACGCCGTGGGCCTGGACTACAAGGACCTGCCGCGCGATGTGAAGCCCGGCGACAAGCTGCTGCTGAACGACGGCCTGATCGTGCTGACCGTCGACGCTGTTCGCGGCGAAGCCGTGCACACCACCGTCAAGCTGGGCGGCGAGCTGTCGAACAACAAGGGCATCAACAAGCAGGGTGGCGGCCTCACGGCGCCCGCGCTGACGGCCAAGGACATGGAAGACATCAAGACCGCGATGAGCTTCCAGGCCGACTACGTGGCCGTGAGCTTCCCCAAGAACGCCACCGACATGGAAATGGCGCGCCAGCTGTGCAACGTGGCGGCGGCCGAGTTCGGCCACAAGCCCGGGATGATCGCCAAGATCGAACGCGCCGAAGCCATTCCCAAGCTCGAAGAAATCCTGCGCGCCAGCGACGGCATCATGGTCGCCCGTGGCGACCTCGCCGTTGAAGTCGGCAATGCCGCCGTGCCCGCGCTGCAGAAAAAGATGATCCGCATGGCGCGCGACATGGACAAGGTGGTGATCACCGCGACCCAGATGATGGAGTCGATGATCACCAACCCCGTGCCCACGCGCGCCGAAGTGAGCGACGTGGCCAACGCCGTGCTCGACGGCACCGACGCCGTGATGCTCTCGGCCGAAACCGCCTCGGGCCGCTACCCGCTCGAAACGGTGCAGGAGATGAGCCGCATCTGCGAAGCCGCCGAAATCGCCGAAGACAAGACGCTCGACGCCGACTTCAGCGGCAAGACCTACAGCCGCATCGACCAGTCGATTGCCATGGGCGCGCTGTTCACGGCGCACCATCTGGGCGCCAAGGCCATCGTGGCGCTGACCGAGTCGGGCTCCACCATGCTGTGGATGAGCCGCCACCGCGCGCACATTCCGATGTACGCCCTGACCTCGCGGCTGGCCACGCAGCGCAAGCTGGCGCTGTACCGCAACGTGCGCCCGCTGCTGATGGATTCGGAAAGCGACCGCGACACCGCGCTGCTGCAGGCCGAGAACCACCTGAAGAAGCGTGGCATCGTGCAAAGCGGCGACGTTTACGCCATCACCTGCGGCGAGCCGATGGGTGCCCCGGGCGGCACCAACATGCTCAAGATCTGCCGCGCGAGCTGAGCACGCTTGCAGCAAAAAAGGCCGGCGCATGCCGGCCTTTTTCGTTGCGCGGTCCCCCCGCTCAGCCGTTCCTGAAGAGGAAGCTGTAGGCGTTCAGGGCGGGCACACCGCCCAGGTGCGCATACAGCACCTTCGAGCCGGCCGGGAATTCCCCCAGCCGCACCTTCTCGATCATCCCGTGCATCGACTTGCCCTCGTACACGGGGTCGGTCAGCATCCCCTCGAAGCGCGCGCAAAGGCGGATCGCCTCCAGCGTGCCGTCGTTCGGCAGCCCGTATTCGGGGCCACCGAAGCGGCGGTCCAGCACCACGTCTTTTTCGGTGATGTCGCGGCCCAGCTCGACCAGCTCGGCCGTGCCCTTGGCGATGCGCACGATCTGCTCGAAGGTCTGCTGCGGCTTGGCCGAGGCGTCGATGCCGATCACGCGGTCGGCCCGGCCGTCGGCCGCGAAGCCCACCACCATGCCGGCCTGCGTGCTGCCGGTGACCGAGCAGGTCACGATGTAGTCGAACTTGAAGCCCAGCTCGGCCTCTTGCTGGCGCACTTCCTCGGCAAAGCCGACGAAGCCGAGGCCGCCGCGCGGATGTTCCGAGCAGCCGGCCGGAATCGGAAAGGGCTTGCCGCCGGCCTTGCGCACGTCGGCCATGGCTTCTTCCCAGCTCTTGCGGATGCCGATGTCGAAGCCCGCCGCGTCGAGCCGCACATCGGCGCCGAGGATGCGCGACATCTCGATGTTGCCGACCCGGTCGTACAGCGCGTCCGAATAGTTGACCCAGTTCTCCTGCACCAGCACGCACTTCAGCCCGAGGTGCGCGGCCACCGCCGCCACCTGCCGCGTCTGGTTCGACTGGATGCCGCCGATGGACACCAGCGTGTCGTAGCCGCCTTCGAGCGCCTCGGGGATCAGGTATTCGAGCTTGCGCGTCTTGTTGCCGCCGAAGGCCAGGCCGCTGTTGCAGTCCTCGCGCTTGGCATAGAGATCGACCTTGCCGCCCAGGTGCGCGCTCAGGCGCTTCAACGGATGGATCGGCGTCGGGCCGAAGGTCAGGGCGTGACGGGGAAACTTCTTCAGGTTCATCTGCGTGGCTCCAGGGAGTTGGTGCCAGCAATCGTAGGAAGAAGGGCTCGCAACGTGCTTGCGAAGTTTTCTGGATCTGCGGATCAAAAGAAGGCAAGATGAGATTCACTGGAACTTTCAGTCCAAAGAAGAGCCAATGAGCACAACAAAATTGCGTGTAGCGCCTGAGCTGGATCGCACCGACCGGGCGATCCTTCGCGCCCTGCAGCGCGACGCCTCGGTCTCGAACGTGGCGCTGGCAGCCAAGGTGAACCTCAGTGCGCCGGCCTGCCTGCGCCGCGTCGAGCGGCTCAAGGCGGCGGGACTCATCAAGGGCGTCGTGGCGCTGCTCGACCCCGACGCGCTCGATCTCGGCATGCTCGTGATGATCGGCGTGGTGCTCGACCGCTCCACGCCCGATTCCTTCGCCGACTTCGAGAAGGCCGCGCAGAAGGTCTCGGGCTGTCTCGAATGCCATGTGGTCACCGGCGAGTTCGACTACTTCATGCTCGTGCGCACCCGCGACAACGACAGCTTCAACCGCCTGCATGCCGAGCAGTTGCTGTACCTGCCGGGCGTGCGGCAGATCCGCACCTTCGTCGTTCTGAAGCAGGTGCTGTCGACCACGCAGCTTCCCATCTGACGAAACCGGCGCGCCTTCGCGTGCGTACTGTGGCGATGAGCTTTCCCACCTTCGCGTCACTTCGCCGGCGTCGCAGCGCCTTCTTCACCGCCTTCACCGTCACCGCCGCCGTCGCGCTTTCGGCCTGCTCGCCGATCAAGGTGCTCAACGGCCTGGTGCCCGGCGATACGTACCAGTTCCAGGGCGGCATCGCCTACGGGAAGGCGCAGCGCCAGGTGCTCGACGTGTACCAGCCGCTGCCGTCCACCTCGCCCGCCCGGGGCGCCCGTCCGCTGGTGGTGTTCTTCTTCGGTGGCACCTGGACCAATGGCGACCGCGCCAGCTACAAGTTCGTCGGCGAGGCGCTGGCCGCGCGCGGCGCGGTGGTGGTGATTCCCGACTACGGCCTATCGCCCGTCTTCACCTACCCGGTGTTCGTGCGCGACAGCGCGCTGGCCGTGAAATGGGCGCTCGACAACGCCGCGCAACTGGGCGCCGACCCGAAGCAGGTCTACGTGATGGGCCACAGCTCGGGCGGCTACAACGCCGCGATGGTGGCGCTGGACGATCGCTGGCTGGCCGAAGTGGGCGCCAGCCCGGCGCAGCTCGCGGGCTGGATCGGCCTGGCCGGCCCCTACGACTTCCTGCCCATCGGCGACCCGCAGGCGCAGGCCGCCTTCAACTGGCCGAACACGCCGCGCGACTCGCAGCCGCTGGCGCATGTCACGGCTGCATCGCCCCGCGCGCTGCTGATGGCGGCCTCCAAGGACAACCTGGTCTACCCCGACCGCAACACCGGCCAGATGGCTGCCGCGCTGCGCGCCGCCGGCGTGCCGGTAGAGGTAAAGCTGTTCGACAACCTGAGCCATGTCACGCTGATCGGCGCCTTTGCCAAGCCGATCCAGTGGCTCGGTGGCCCGGTGCTGCCGCCCGTCATCGATTTCCTCGGGTTGCCGTCAGTGTCGTCCCACAAGGTCGCTCGGTAGAATTGGGGCAGTTTTTCTCGTCTTTCCGCCTTCTCTTTTCCCTAATTCCCGCGAGGTATTTCTCCATGGCACTCGTCTCGATGCGCGAACTGCTCGACCATGCCGCAGCCAATGGCTACGGCATTCCGGCCTTCAACGTCAACAACCTCGAACAGGTGCAAGCCGTGATGGAGGCCGCCAAGGAAGTCGGCGCCCCCGTCATCCTGCAAGCCAGCGCAGGCGCCCGCAAGTACGCCGGCGAAGCCTTCATCAAGCACCTGATCCAGGCCGCCATCGAGCAGTACCCCGGCATTCCGCTGGTCATGCACCAGGACCACGGCCAGAACCCCGACGTCTGCAAGGGCGCCATCGACCTGGGCTTCAGCTCGGTCATGATGGACGGCTCGCTCGAAGCCGACGGCAAGACCATCGCCAGCTACGACTACAACGTGGACGTCACCAAGAAGGTGTCGGACATGGCCCACCGCCTGGGCGTGACCGTCGAAGGCGAGCTCGGCTGCCTCGGTTCGCTCGAAACCATGAAGGGCGACAAGGAAGACGGCCACGGCACCGACGACACCATGACGCGCGAGCAACTGCTGACCGACCCCGAGCAGGCCGCCGACTTCGTCAAGCGCACCCAGATCGACGCGCTGGCCATTGCCATCGGCACCAGCCACGGCGCCTACAAGTTCACGCGCGAGCCCACCGGCGACATCCTGGCGATCGACCGCATCAAGGAAATCCACCGCCGCATTCCCAACACCCACCTGGTGATGCACGGCTCGTCGAGCGTGCCGCAGGAGCTGCTGGCCATCATTCGCCAGTACGGCGGCAACATGAAGGAAACCTACGGCGTGCCGGTCAAGGAAATCCAGGAAGCCATCAAGCACGGCGTGCGCAAGATCAACATCGACACCGACATCCGCCTGGCCATGACCGGCGCGGTGCGCAAGTTCCTGTTCGAGAACCCCGAGAAGTTCGACGCCCGCGAATGGCTCAAGCCCGCGCGCGAAGCCGCCAAGCTGATCTGCAAGCAGCGCTATGTCGAGTTCGGCTGCGAAGGCCAGGGCCCGAAGATCAAGGGCGACACGCTGCAAGTGGTCGCCGCCAAGTACGCCAAGGGCGAGCTGGCGCAAGAAGTCGTTTAAAACTTCCGCGCGATTCGAAGGCCACCGTCCGCGGTGGCTTTTTTCTGCGCGCACAATCCGTTTTCCACGTCACCCCGTTTTCCCGTTCCCAGAGCAACTGTTCCATGACCACCGTCCACACCTCCTCCATCCAGAGCCTGCCCCTGCTTGCGCGCGGCAAGGTGCGCGACAACTACGCCGTCGGCGAAGACCGCATCCTGATGGTCGCGAGCGACCGGCTCAGCGCCTTCGACGTGATCATGGGCGAGCCCATCCCCGGCAAGGGCGTGATCCTCACGCAGATGGCGCTGTGGTGGTTCGAGCGGCTCGGCCAGCTCTGCCCCAACCACCTGACCGGCGACGCGCCCGAGAGCGTGGTCACGGCCGACGAAGTGCCGCAGGTCACCGGCCGCTCGATGCTGGTCAAGCGCCTGAAGCCCATTCCGGTCGAGGCCGTGGTGCGCGGCTACCTGGCCGGCAGCGGCTGGAAGGAATACCAGGAATCGCGTTCGGTGTGCGGCGTGCCGCTGCCCGAGGGCCTGACCAACGCGAGCAAGCTGCCGCGCCCGATCTTCACGCCCGCTGCCAAGGCGGCAGCCGGCGAGCACGACGAAAACATCACCTACGACCGCGTGGTCGAGATCGTCGGCCCCAAGCTGGCCCAGCAGATCCGCGAGACCAGCATCGCGATCTACGAGACGGCCGCGCAGATCGCCCTGACCAAGGGAATGATCATTGCCGACACCAAGTTCGAGTTCGGCCTGGACGAAGCCGGCACGCTGGTGCTGATGGACGAGGTGCTCACGCCCGACAGCTCGCGCTACTGGCCCGTCGAGGGCTACCAGGACGCGCTGGCGGCCGGCACCAACCCGCCGAGCTACGACAAGCAGTTCGTGCGCGATTGGCTCGAAGCCACCAAGATCAACGGCAAGCCCTGGGACAAGACGCCGCCCGCGCCGCGCCTGCCGGCGGAAGTCATCGAGAAGACCGCCGCCAAGTACCGCGAAGCGCTCGAACGCCTCACCGGCTGATAGACCAGGGCGGCAGGGCGGCCGCCCGCGCTCAGCGGCTGCCCGAACTCAGGATCGCCACAGTCCGCCCGCCAGCATCGAGCAGTGCAAGCCGCCCCGGGGCGAGGCGGTAGCTCGCAGTGCTCTGCAGGGCTGAAAGAAACTGCGCTTCATTGGCGCCGCGCGTCGGGTCGGCGCAGGCCATGCGCGTCGAGGCCAACTGGCCGATCTTCAGCGTGATGCCACTGCGCGTGAAGCTGCCCGACACCCGGTTGCACCCGCCCGAACCGCTGACCCGCCCGCTGCTGCGGTCGAACTGGAGCTGCGCCTCGCTCTGTCCGATCGGCTCGTCGCCCAGTTGCGCCAGGCGCCAGAGGGGCCCTTCGATCGGTTCATCAAGACTGATGCCGCTGCCGCAACCGGTCAGGGCCGTCAGCAGCGCCGTCGTGGCAAGAGCGGGGAGTGCGATACGGCGGGTGAAGGAACGCATGGCCAGTCTTCCTTTTCAATCTGCAACAAGTTGAATCGGGCGTGATCGTATGCGACGCCGCCGTGGCCGCCAACGTGGCGCAGCCCTCGGTGCGGGACGGGCAAGAAAAAAGCGACCCGCAGGTCGCTTTCATTCGCCAGCGCATCGAAGGAAGCGCGGGTGCCGGCCCGAAACGGCTAGCTCAGCACGATGCTGCTCAGGCGGCGGCGGTATGTGGCCACGACCGGATCATCCGGCGGGATTTGCCCGTCGGCCACCTTCACCTTGGGCGGCTCGATCAGGTCGAGGATCGCGATGTAGGTCTTGCGGGCGAGGTCTTCGCTCCAGGTCTTGTCGCGCATGAGGATGTCGAGCAGCTCGTCCATCGCGTCGGTCCAGCGCTGCGCGGCCATCAGCAGGCGGGCGCGGCCGAAGCGGGCCTCGAAGTCGCGTTTGTTGGCGGTGATCTTTGCATCGAAATCGGCTGAAACGGGCACCGTGCCTGCGACTGGCGCTGCGAAATCGATAGCATCCATCCAGCGTTGGAGCGAATCGAAACGGCGCACCAGCGAGGTCTTGGCGATCACCGGCGCAAAGGCGACCTTGGCGTCGTCGACGCGGCCTTCCTGCAGCAGCAGCTTGATGTAGTCGAAGCGCGCGTCGTCGTTGGCCGGGTCGGTGGCCACCGCGTGCTGCAGCTTTTCGAGTGCGCCCAGGGTGTCGCCCCCGGCCAATGCTTCCTGCGCGGCAGCCTCTTCGGAAGCCGCTTCGGCCTCGTCCGCGCCCGGCACGTGCTTGTCGAGGAATTCGCGGATCTTCTCGGCCGGGATGGCACCGACGAAGCCGTCGACCGGCTGGCCGTCCTTGAACATCACGCAGAACGGGATGCTGCGCACGCCGAACATTTCGGACAGTTGCGACGAAATCTGCGGCACCTTGTCTGCGTCCAGCTTGGCCAGCGTGAAGCGGCCGGCGTACTCCACCTCCAGCTTTTCGAGCACCGGCCCGAGCTGTTTGCAGGGTCCGCACCATTCGGCCCAGATGTCGAGCAGCACCGGCGTGGCGACGGAGCCTTCGACCAGCTCGGCCTGGAAATTTTCGAGAGTGATGTCGATCATCGGAACCAACTGGGGGTGAAACGTAAAATTGAAACCATGAACGAAACCATTCAGGTCGGTGTAGTGATGGGCTCGAGCTCCGATTGGGAGACGATGCGCAACGCGGTCGAGATTCTCCAGCAATTCGGAATCAGCCACGAAGCAAAGGTGGTCTCGGCCCACCGGATGCCCGATGCGCTCTTTGCGTATGCCGAAAGCGCCGCCGGGCGCGGGCTCACCGCGATCATCGCGGGGGCGGGTGGCGCGGCCCATCTGCCGGGCATGCTGGCGTCCAAAACCACGGTGCCGGTGCTCGGCGTGCCGGTGGCCAGCCGCCATCTGCAGGGCGTTGATTCGCTCTACAGCATCGTGCAGATGCCCAAGGGCGTGCCGGTGGCCACTTTTGCCATCGGCAATGCGGGCGCGGCCAATGCGGCGCTGTTCGCGGTCGCGATGCTGGCGGTGAATAACCCCGCGCTGCGCGCGAAGCTCGACGCCTTCCGCACGGCGCAGACCGCCGCCGCCGAGGCCATGACGCTGCCGCCCGTGGACCCGGCGGCCGTGTCGCCGTTCTCGCCGCAAGGCGGGGGGGCCCTGTGAGCGACAACAACAACAACGACCTGCCCATTCTTCCGGGCGCCACCCTCGGCGTGCTCGGCGGCGGCCAGTTGGGGCGCATGTTCGCCCACGCAGCCCAGCGCATGGGTTACTTCACGGTGGTGCTCGACCCCGACGCGGACAGCCCCGCCGGCCGCGTGAGCCACAACCACATCCACACCGACTACGCCGACGTCGACGGCCTGGCGCGCCTGGCCGGCCTGGCCGACGCGGTCACGACCGAGTTCGAGAACGTGCCGGCGCCGTCGCTGGAGCATCTGGCGGTGGCGCGGCCGGTGTCGCCGGGCGCCTCGGCCATCGCCATCGCGCAGGACCGCATTGCCGAAAAGGCCCACTTCACCCGCTGCGGCGTGCCCTGCGCACCCTATGCGGCCATCGAAACGGCAGCGCAGCTTGCCGCCGTCGAAGACCATCTGCTGCCTGGCATTCTGAAAACCGCGCGCCTGGGCTATGACGGCAAGGGCCAGCAGCGCGTGAGCACGCGCGCCGAGCTGGTCGATGCCTGGCAGGCCACCGGCTGCGTGCCCTGCGTGCTCGAAAAGCTGCTGCCGCTCGAATTCGAATGCTCGGTGATCCTCGCGCGCGGCCGCGACGGGCAACTGGTGCACTTTCCACCGCAGCGCAACCTGCACCGCGACGGCATCCTCGCCGTGACCGAGGTGCATCCGCAGAACATGCCCAAGACCGTGGCGCAGGGCGCGATCAACTCCGCCAAGAGCATCGCCAACGGCCTGAACTACGTGGGCGTGCTGTGCGTCGAATTCTTCGCATTGGCCGACGGCTCGCTGGTGGTGAACGAAATGGCGCCGCGCCCGCACAACAGCGGCCACTACACGATGGAAGCCTGCGACGTGTCGCAGTTCGAGCTGCAGGTGCGCACGCTCGCCGGCCTGCCGCTGGCCGCGCCGCGCCAGCACAGCCCCGCGATCATGCTGAACCTGCTGGGCGACCTGTGGTTTCCGGCCGGCGACGACAGCAAGGCCGACAAGCCGGTTTCGCCGCCGTGGGTCGAAGTGCTCGCGCTGCCCGGCGTGCACCTGCACCTGTACGGAAAGATGGAGCCCCGGCGCGGCCGCAAGATGGGCCACCTGACCCTGACCGGCGCCACGCTCGAAGGCGTGCGCGCCACGGCCACGCAGGCCGCCTTGCTGCTGGGCCTGCCGGCGGTTTCCGTGACCGGGCTCCCATGATCCTCGACGGCCAATCTCCCGAAGCCATTGCCGAGGCGGCACGCGTGCTGCGCGCGGGCGGACTGGTCGCGTTCCCGACCGAAACCGTCTACGGCCTGGGCGCCGACGCGAGCAGCGACACCGCCGTGGCAGGCATCTTCAAGGCCAAGGGCCGGCCGTCCGACCATCCGCTGATCGTCCACGTGGCGGCCGGCATGAAGGGCACCGAATCGCTCTCGCGCTTCGCCCAGCCGCTGCCGCCGTTCGCGCAGAAGCTGGTGCAGGCCTTCTGGCCGGGCCCGCTCACGCTGATCGTCACGCGCCAGCCCGGCGTGGGCGCGGCGGCGGCCGGCGGGCAGGACACCATCGGCCTGCGCTGTCCTTCGCACCCCGTGGCGCAGGCGCTGCTGGAGGCCTGTGCCGAGCAGGGCGTGCCCGGCCTCGCGGGGCCCAGCGCCAACCGCTTCGGCCGTGTCAGTCCGACCACCGCCCAGCATGTGCACGACGAGTTCGGCGATGCGCTGATGGTGATCGACGGTGGCGCCTGTGAAGTCGGCATCGAGTCGACCATCGTCGACTGCAGCCGCGGCGCGCCCGTGCTGCTGCGCCCCGGCCTGATCACGCGTGCGCAGATCGAAGCGGCGTGCGGCGAAAAGCTGAGCGACCGCGAAGTGCTCGAAACGCCCGACCCGCGCGCCTCGGGCACGCTCGAAGCGCACTACGCGCCCGACGCCAAGTTGCGGCTGATGGATGCCAAGGCGATCCAGACAGGTCTCGATGTGCTGGGCTCCGGCGCGGCGCACATCGCTGTGTGGTCGCGCACCGCGATCCGCTGCCGTTCGCAGCGCGTGCTGCAGCGGCGCATGCCCGACGACGCGGCGGCCAGCGCGCAGCAACTGTTCGCCGTGCTGCGCGAGTTCGACGCACAGGGGGTCAAGCTGATCTGGGTCGAGACTCCGCCCGATACCCCCGAGTGGGAAGGGGTGCGCGACCGGCTTCAGCGGGCTGCTGCGGCCTGAGGTTGCGTTGTCTTGGGGCGCTCTGCTGTTCAGGGCGGCACTCACGCCGACACGGTGCTCTTTTTCGCGAATGTCCCCCGCTTCGCTCCTCCTTTATTTCGCGAAAAAGAGCCCCGTATCGACGTGAGCGCTCAGAGCGGTCGCTGATCGGCTGCACACCAGCAGCGTGTCCTGTGCGAATGGCACCAGGTGCTCCCCGCAGCGAAATAAAGGAGGAGCGAAGCGGGGGACATTCGCGGAGGGGAGCTCCTGGTGTCATTCGCACCCGCCCCGAACGGACTGCGCACCAAGCAAGCAAGGAGCGCAGCCCGATGGATCAGCCTCCAGCAGCCAGCACGCCCTGGAAGAACCCGCGTGCCGACGCCAGGCAGAACGGCGGTGCCAGCGTGCCGTGGTACGCCAGCGTGACGGCCTGTGCCTTGTCGGACACACTGCCCGGGGTGCTTTGCGACAGCAGGCTCTTGGCCTGCGCAAAGCCGGCACGTGCGTTCGAGTAGGCGTCGACCGCAGCGCTGTCTTCCAGGTCGACCACGCTCAGCAACGCGGCCGGCATGCCCTTGGCGCGGAAGTAGCCCGTGGTGGCGCGGGTGCTCACGAAGTTCACGGTCGGGTCGTTGGCGCCGCCGCACATCAGCATCGGCTTGGTCGGCACCCAGTTGCGCAGGTCATTCGCGAGCGCCGCCTTGCGAAAGCCCACCGTCGGCTTGCAGTCCAGCGGCGTGGCAGAGCCCAGCGACGCCGCCGTGGCGGGCAGCGCGTTGCCGGTGCAGCCGTTCGACTGGATGTCGCCGGCCGCCTGCGTCAGGTAGCTCTGGCGGATCAGGTTGTTGGCGCCGTAGAAGATCGACAGTTGCGAGTTCACCGGGCCGGGCGTCGCATTGGCCGGGAACAGCGCCAGTTGCGGCAGCTTGCCGTTCGCGAACAGCGTGTTGACGGGCGTCAGGCTCGGCAGCAGGGCGTCGATGCCGGGGGCGTACTGGTCCTCGTACACGTCGGCGGTGGTGTTGTAGACATTGCCGAACTGCTGCTGCCAACTGGTCGTGAGCAGCGGCACGAAGAGCGTGCTGCCCAGCGCCGGCCAGCCCAGGAAGGTGTAGTCCGTCAGCAGGCTGATCGCCGAGGGCGCCGACAGCGGCGCCGAGGCCGTCACCGGCTTGCCCGTGGCCTGCATCTCGCGGTGCGCCGCCATCGCGACATAACCGCCCTGCGAATAACCGGTGATGAACAGCGAGCCCGCGTCCGTGGCGTTGATGTTCGGGAAGGTCTTGCGCGCGGCCGTCAGCGCATCGACCATGTCCTTGCCCTGCTGGTCGCCGTCCAGGTACGGGTGATAGGGCAACGTCGACTTGTCGTAGCCCGCGTAGTTGGGCGCCACCACGATGAAGCCCTGCGCCGCGAACATGGCAGCGATCAGCAGGCCCTCGCCGGCGGCTGGCTGGGTGGTGTCGGTCCACTTGGCGAGGTTGTAGTTCTTCGCCGCGGTGGTGCCGTGGGCGTAGAGCACCACCGGCCGCGCGCCGCTGCAGGCCACGTCGGTGCCGGTGGGCACCATGATCGCGGCGGTGGCGTTGGTGGCCTCGTTCTTCGCGCCGATGGTGCGGTATTCGAGATAACGCATGTCGATGCCGCACTTGGGCGTGCCCGCCACCTGCAGCAGCGCCTTGCCCTGGTCGCTGGACTGCAGGCTGGCCTTGAACTGGTCGGACGACATGCTGGCCGACTGTGCGGGCGGATTGGTCACGACCGAGCCGCGGCCGGTGTCGCCGGCAGCCGGCGGAAAACCGAAACCGAAGCCACCTCCGCCGTCACCACCGCCGCCGCAGGCCGCAAGCAGCAACAGCGTGGCGCCCGCAAGGGCCGCCAATGCCGCCGGCTTGCGCAGTGGGGTGGATGGATGTTGTTGCTGTTGTTGTTGTGGCTTTTTCAAGGCATGTCTCCTGCGTTGGTTTTGCACTAAATAGAACGAGCGTCCGATTTTGTGCAGCGCCATGGCCGCGCGCAAGCGCGCGTCTACCGTCAGAAGATTTCAGTACATGCCGGGCCGGTGCGGCCGCCAATCCGCCGGCCGTCAGGTCAGTTGTCCTGCGAAGCCCAGTCGACCAGCGCATCGAAAGCCGCTCGCGCCGCCACCGCGTTCTCGCCATTGGCGATCGCCACCAGCACATAGCGCCGGCCGCTCTTGCCATCCACGTAGCCGGCCACGCCGGAGGCGTCGCGCAGGGTGCCGGTCTTCAGGTGGGCCGAGCCGCCCGAGCGCAGCGTGCGCTTCTTGAGCGTGCCGTCCACGCCCATGGCCGGCAGCGAGGACATCAGCTCCGGCATCACCGGCGAGCGCCATGCCACCTGCAGCATCTTGCCGAGCGCGGCCGCGCTGATGCGTTCGTCGCGCGACAGGCCCGAGCCGTTCTCGAACACCGGCTGCGCCTCGCCCGTGCCGATGCGCTCGCGCCACCACTGGCCCAGCGCGGTGCGCGAGGCCTCGAAGGTGCCGCGGTTCTTCTGCGTCAGCCCGATCGTGAGGAACAACTGCTGCGCCATCACGTTGTTGCTGTACTTGTTGATGTCACGGACCACCTCGGCCAGCGGCGGCGACTCGAACTCGAAGGCCGGCTTCAGCCCCGCCGGCACGCGCCCTTCGCGCATCTGCCCGCCCACGCGCCCGCCCATCTCGGCCCACATGCCGCCGATGGCGCGCAGGCTGTAGGTGCGCGGGTCGCCATACGCCACCGCCCAGCTCTTCTCGCCGCAGGCGGCCGGAAAACTGCCGTTGAAGCGGATGCGGTTGACGTCGCTGAAGTCTGTCTTGAGCGCGGTGCGCCAGTCGCCGCATTCGCCGGGTGTGAGCGCCACGGTGGCCGGCATGGCGACGCTGGCCAGCGGCGGCTCGTAGCTCACGCGCGCGATCTGGCCGCCGCGGTCGGGCACGAAGGTCATGTTGACCGACTTGAAGTTGACCAGCAGCGCGTCGGGCGAGGCGTTGTACGGCCGCAGCGGCTCGCCGTCGAAGGCGCCGGGGTCGCTCTCGACCGTGTTCTCGAAGGCGCTGCGGTCGATGATGATGTCGCCGCCCACGGTGGTGATGCCCAGCCCCTGCACGTGGCGCAGCAGCAGCCACACGCGCTCCAGCACCAGCTTCGGATCGCCCTGGCCCTTGATGTAGAGGTTGCCGTTGAGCACGCCGTTGCTGATGGTGCCGTCGACGTAGACCGGCGTGGTCCAGTTGTAGGCCGCGCCCAGCATGTCGAGCGCGGCGTAGGTGGTGACCAGCTTCATGATCGATGCCGGGTTCACCGGCACCTGCGTGCGCCAGGCCAGGCGCGGCTGGCGCGTGCCGTCGGCCTCGGCCACCAGCATCGTCACCGTTTCGCGCGAGACCTTGGCGCGCGCAAGAGCCGCTTCGACCTGGGTCGGCAACGCCTGCTGGGCGAAGGCGCTGGCCGAAGCCAGCGTGGCGAGCGAGAGGAAGAAAAGGGAGGAAGGAATCAGGCGGGTGGCAAAACGCATCCGGCCATTATCCCGGCGGGAAAACATGCAGCTTCGCGTGGTACAGCAGCATCACCGTCTTGGCGTCGACGATGCGGCCGTCGGCCACCATGGCCAGCGCCTCGTCGATGGGCAGCTCGAGCACCTCGATGTCCTCGCCCTCTTCCGCCAGGCCGCCGCCGTTGCCGATGCGCATCGAGGGCTCGTAGGGCGCGACGAAGAAGTGCAGCTTCTCGGTCACCGAGCCCGGGCTCATGAAGCTCTCGAAGATCTTCGTGACCGTGCCGAGCCGGTAGCCCAGCTCTTCCTCGACCTCGGCGCGGATGCGCTCCTCGGGCGCCGCGTTGTCGAGCAGGCCGGCCGCGGCTTCGATCAGCAGGTCGTCATGCCCGTTGACGAACACCGGGTAGCGGAACTGCCGCACCAGCAGCACCGTGCGCTGCGCGAGGTTGTAGGGCAGCAGCGTGGCGCCATTGCCACGGTCGTAGGTCTCGCGGTGCATGGGCTGCCACTGGCCGTCGTTGCGCAGCCAGTCCAGCCGGGTGGTCTTGAGCACGAACCAGTTGTCGGAAAGGAGGGTGACTTCGTGCACCCGGACGCGGTCTTGAAGGGTCATGGGCGGCGAGCATATGTGCAAATTCGTGCATCATCAAGAAAATTCGTGCAAATAAAGAAAGAGGCCAATACCATCGGGCCATGCTCACCAGCCAGCGCAAGCAACACATCCTCTCGGCCCTGCAGCGCGACGGCAACGTCGTCGCGAAGTCGCTCAGCGAAGCGCTCGGCCTGTCCGAAGACACCATCCGCCGCGACCTGCGCGAGATGGCGGCCGAAGGCCTGCTCCAGCGCGTGCACGGCGGTGCGCTGCCGCTGGCACCGGCCGGTGCCGACTTCGCCAGCCGCCAGCAGCTCGCGTCGGACGAGAAGGTGCTCATAGGCCGTGCCGCCGCGCGCCTGGTGAAGCCGGGGCAGGTGGTGTTCATCGATGGCGGCACCACCGCCGTGCAGATGGCCCGCCACCTGCCGCGCACCCTGCAGGCCACGGTGGTCACGCACAGCCCGTCGGTGGCGGTCGAGCTGGCCGCGCACACGCAGCTCGAGGTGGTGCTGATCGGCGGGCGGCTGTTCAAGCACTCGGTGGTGGCGGTGGGCGCCGCGGCCATGGCCGCCATTGCGCGCATCCATGCCGACACCTACTTCATGGGCGTCACGGGCGTGCACGCCGAAGCCGGGCTGACCACGGGCGACCTCGAAGAAGCCGAGATCAAGCGCGCGCTGATGGCCTCGGCGGCCGAAACCGTCGTGCTGGCGTCGTCCGAAAAGCTCGGCGTGGCCTCGGCCTGGGTGGTCAACCCGGTGACGGCGGCGACCACGCTGCTGGTCTCGCCTGAGGCGCCGGCCAAGGCGCTGGCGCCGCTGCGCAAGGCAGGGCTGACGATCCTGCGCAGCGATCACGCCAGCTGACCGATTGCCCGACCTGGGGACGGGCCCGCGGGCGCCCTCGATAATCGGGGGATGCCCATCGCGTCCCGCTTCTTTCCCCGCACACCCGGCATCGGTGCGGTCCTGGGGCGTCACGTCCATGTCTGAAACCCTGAAGCTGCTGGCTTTCGATACCAGCACCGAGCACCTGTCGGTGGCCGTGCGCCACGGCGACCGGCTGCTGGCCCACAGCGGCGCCGGCGGCGCGCAGGCCTCGATCACCCTGCTCCCGCTGATCCAGCAATTGATGGCCGATGCCGGGCTCGCACTGGCCGACCTCGACGCCATCGTCTTCGGCCGTGGCCCCGGCTCGTTCACCGGCCTGCGCACCGCCTGCTCGGTGGCGCAGGGGCTGGCCTTCGGCGCCAACGTGCCGCTGCTGCCGGTCGACACCCTGCTCGCCGTGGCCGAAGAGGCCCGCCATGCCTTCGGCGCGCGCCAGGTGGTGGCGGTGCTCGACGCCCGCATGGACCAGCTCTACGCCGCCCGCTACGACTTCGACGCCGCCGGCCCGCTGGGCGGCGACGACGAGCCCCTGCTGCTGTCGCCCGAGGCGCTCGACGTGCCCGCCGGCTGGGCGCTGGCCGGCAACGCCTTCGTCGCCTACGGCCCGCGCCTGGCGCCGGCCACGGCCCGCCACGAGGTGCTGCCGACCGCCACCGCCATGCTGCGGCTGGCGCCCGCGCTGCTCGCGGCCGGCCGCACCGTGCCCGCCGCGCAGGCCTGGCCGCTGTACGTTCGCGATAAAGTGGCGCAAACCACCGAAGAGCGCGCGGCCATCAAGGCGGCCGCCGCCACCGCAGCAGCAGCCCTGGTACCACCCACCCACGCATGAGCGCCGTCCTCCAGCCCGTCGAAGCCCGCCTCGAACCGCTCACCATCGAGCGGATCGACGCTGTCTGCGCGGTCGAGCTGACGGCCTACAGCCACCCGTGGACGCGCGCCAACTTCACCGATTCCATGGCCGTCGGCTACCACTGCCAGTGCCTGCTGGCGCCGGTGTCCAGCCCTGGCCTGGACACGCCGGTCACCAGCCTGGGTGAAACGCTCATCGGCTATTTCGTCGCCATGAAGGGCGTGGACGAGGTGCACCTGCTCAACATCACCGTGGCGCCGGCCTTCCAGCGCCAGGGCTGGGCGCCGCTCATGCTCGAAGCGCTGACCGGCTGGTCGCGCGGCGAGGACGCGCAGTGGCTCTGGCTCGAAGTGCGCCAGAGCAACCAGCGTGCGCTCGACATCTACGTGCGCCAGGGCTTTCGCAGCGTCGGCGTGCGCAAGGGCTACTACCCGGCGCATGAAGGCAAGCGCGAAGACGCGGTCGTTATGAGCCTTAGATTGAATGAAACAGGCACCGCCTGGGGAGCCTTGCGATGAGCGCCGTGCAGACACTGAAACTCGACGCCCGCCAGCGCGCGATGCTCGACGAAATGGGCGTGAAGGTCTGGTGGCCGATGCCCGAGGTGGTCGAAGAGGCCCCTGTTGCCATTGAAGCGGTAGCGGCTGTCGAAGAGCAGGCGCCTGTGAGCGAGCGATTCGTTGCCGAAGCGCCAGCTCCGGCTCCGGCCCCCGCGCCAGTCGCCGCACGGCCCGCCACTGCGCCCGCCCCGGTCGCCCGCCCCGCACCTGCCGCCGCCCCCGCGACGAATGGCGCCGCAGTCCTCATCGAAACCCCGCGCCGCCTGTACGGCGACACGGTCGATCCCTTGGCATCAGTGGAAGGCGGCTGGCTGGTCGTCGCCGACATGCCGCCCGAAGCCGACGGCCGCCACGGCGAGCCCTTCGCGGGCGATGCCGGCAAGCTGCTCGACAACATGCTGCGCGCCCTCAAGCTGCACGACGGCAAGACGCCGGTGCATCTGGTGCGCACCCATCGCGGCGTGGCCGCCGGCCAGCCCGGCAGCCCGCGCCCCATGGCCGAGGCTTTCGACGAACACGCGGCGGTGCTCGCCCCCCGCGTCGTGCTGGCGATGGGCCCGCTGGCCGCCCAGAGCCTCATGCAAAGTGGCGACCCGCTCGGCAAGCTGCGCGGGCGCGTCGTGCCGCTGGCGTCGGCCGCAGGCGCGGCGGTGGTGGCGACGTATCACCCGGCCTATCTGCTGCGCAACCCCGCCGACAAGGCCCGTGCGTGGGCCGACCTTTGCCTCGCGGCCGAGCAGCACACGCCAACCCCCGGTTGAGGTCCGGGAGCGGCCGCCTAAAATCACGGCCCATGACTTTCCTCGACAAGCTGGCCGCTGCACAGCAAAAAAACAGCTCGTTGCTCTGCGTGGGGCTCGATCCGGAGCCCGCCAAGTTCCCCGGGGGATACAGGGACGACGCCAGCCGCATCTATGACTTCTGCGCGCGCATCGTCGACGCGACGGCCGACCTGGTCATCGCCTTCAAGCCCCAGATCGCCTATTTCGCGGCCCACCGCGCCGAAACCCAGCTCGAACAGCTCATGGAGCACATGCGCCGCAACGCGCCGCATGTGCCCGTGATCCTCGACGCCAAGCGCGGCGACATCGGCTCCACCGCCGAGCAGTACGCCCTCGAAGCCTTCGAGCGCTACGGCGCCGACGCGGTGACGCTGTCGCCCTTCATGGGCTTCGATTCGGTGGCGCCGTACCTCAAGCACGAAGGCAAGGGCGCCTTTCTGCTGTGCCGCACCAGCAACCCCGGCGGCGCCGACCTGCAGGGCCAGCGGCTGGCGGACATCGACGGCCAGCCTTTCCTCTACGAGCACGTTGCCAAGCTGGCGCAGGGGCCATGGAACCTCAACGGCCAGCTCGGGCTGGTGGTGGGCGCGACCTACCCGGCCGAGATCGAACGCGTGCGCGCGCTCGCGCCGACGGTGCCGCTGCTGATCCCGGGCGTCGGCGCCCAGGGCGGCGATGCGGTGGCCACGGTGCGCGCGGGTTGGCGCGCCGATGCGCCGATCATCGTGAACTCGTCGCGGGCCATCTGCTACGCGTCGTCCGGCGAAGACTTCGCCGATGCGGCGAAGAACGCCGCACGCACCACGCGCGACGCGCTCGAAGCCGCCAAGGCCTGAGCCCTTTCAGGGCGGCGCTCACACCGCCAGCGTGAGCGTTATTCGGCGCGGTCGTTGATCAGCGATGCACCAGCAGCGTGTCCTGTGCGAATGACGCCAGGTGCTCCCCGCAGCGAAATAAAGGAGGAGCGAAGCGGGGGACATTCGCGGAGGGGAGCACCTGGTGTCATTCGCACTCGCCCTGAATGAACCCGAACATCCCCAGATCGCGAACAGGCCTCAGGCCCGTCGCAGGCGGGTGAACGCCTCGAACTCCCAGTTCCGCATCCCCAGCAGCAGCGTGTAGCCCTCGCGGTCCTTGGGGGACAGCTTCTGGTCCGTCTGGTGCTGCTGCGCAAAGTCTTGCGCCACGCGCTGCAACCGCTCCAGGAAGGCCGGCGCCAGCGAACGGCTGATCGAGCCGTGCACCAGCAGCAGCCCTTCGGCAGGGCCGTCGAAGCCGCCACGGTAGTAGTCCAGCACCACGTTCTCGCGAAAGAACTCCATCACCGGCCCGTGCGGACGCCAGCGAAAGGTCTTGGCCAGCTTCAGGCGATACCGGTTGAGCGGCCGCAGCTCGATGATGCCGATGCGGTCCAGTTGCGCCAGGCAGCCGATGCACTCGGCTTCGCTGATCCGGTAGGCCGCCACGATCTGCTCCAGCGTCCACTGGCTCAACACGCTGATCGCCACCAGCAGCAGCTTCTTGTCCTTGACCACGGCCTTTTCCTGCTCGTGCGTCAGTTCCTTCAGCAGCGGCTGGGCGTCGGCCACGCGGCGGGCCAGTTCGGCGAAATCGATCTTCAGCGCGCGGCAGATGGCATCGACGCGCGACAGCGGCATGTCGCTCTTGGCCAGCATCCGCTTGACGCTGGATTCGGCCATGTCGAGCGACCGGGCCAGATCGGCGTAGGTCATGCGGGCGCTTTTGAGTTCGTTCTTGAGGGCGAGTACGAGGTCGACGGTGGTGCTCATGGTTCGAGCGTACACGGGCGGCGGGAAGTATCGAAAGCGGATACCGAAAGGAGTGAATTGGTACCTCGTATCGATTTCCGATGCCTGTGGGGCAGCCGGCCACTAAATTCCGCCGCTCGTCACCCACCACCGAGGACCGCCATGCTCTTGCCCTCCCTCAGCCGCCGCGAACGCGGGCTGCTTTTCACCTTCGCACTGCTCACGCTCATCGCCTTCTTCGGCCCCGCCCTGCCGGCGGCCGATGTCGCCATCGCCTCGGTGTTCGCCGACGACCGCGCCTGGCACGGCCTGCCCAACGCCATGGACGTGCTGAGCAACCTGCCCTTCGTGCTGATCGGCTTCTGGGGCCTGTACCGGCTGAACCGCATCGACCGTTCGCACCAGCAGGCGCTGTCGGTGTTCCCGCTGGCGCCGCCCGCCAGCGACCCGCCGGACAACACGCTCGACTGCGCCTGGCTGTTCTTCGCGGGGCTGATCGCCACCGCCGCCGGCTCGGCCTTCTATCACCTCGTGCCCGACGCACCCCGGCTCGCGGCCGACCGCGCCGGCATGGCGGTGGCCTTCGCGGGGCTGATGGGCGTGGCGGTGTGCGAGCGCGTCAGCCAGCGCGCCGGCTGGCCCGTCGCCTGGTTCGTGCTGACGGCCGGCCTGCTGGCGGCCGAGGTGTTCCAGGAAACCGGCAACGTCCTGCCCTGGGCGCTGGTGCAGTTCGGCGGCATGGCGCTGGTGGTCACGCTGGCGCTGTCCACGCCGATGCGCGGCGGGGTGGGCCTGAAGCTGGGCTGGGTGATCGGCTTCTATGTGCTGGCCAAGGTCTTCGAGCTGGCCGACCACCAGATATACGCCTTCACGCAGCACACGATTTCGGGCCACACCCTCAAGCACCTGACGGCCGCCTTGGCGGGCCTGCCGGTCCTGTGGGCGCTGCACAAGCTGGAGATGCGCTGGCAGGCCGCGCTGCGGCACAATCCGGGCGCAGCCGCGATGGCGGCCTGAGGAGAATTCTTCGAATGACAACCCCCGCTGCTGCCGCAACCACCCCCGTGGTCCACGAAGCGAACGCCCACGCCAACCAGTTCGCCCTCCTCAAGCAGCGGCGCTTCGCGCCTTTCTTCTGGACCCAGTTCTCGGGCGCGGCGAACGACAACCTCTTCAAGTTCGCCTTCACCGTCATGGTGACCTACCAGCTCCAGTTGAGCTGGATGCCGCCGGCCATGGCGGGCCTGGCGATTGGTGCGCTGTTCATCCTGCCGTTCTTGCTGTTCTCGGCCACCTCGGGCCAGCTCACCGACAAGTTCGACAAGACGAAGATGATCCGCTTCGTCAAGAACCTCGAGATCATCATCATGCTGCTCGCGGCCTGGGGCTTCGTGCGGGCCGACGCGGTGATCCTGCTGGGCTGCGTGTTCCTCATGGGGCTGCATTCCACGCTGTTCGGACCGGTCAAGTTCGCCTACCTGCCGCAGGTGCTCGATGCGCGCGAGCTGACGGGCGGCAACGGCATGGTCGAGATGGGCACCTTCGTCGCCATCCTGCTGGGGCAGGTGGCGGGCGGCCTGCTGGTGGCGGTGCCGCAGGTCGGTCACATGAGCGTGGCGGTGGCCTGCGTGCTGCTGGCGCTGGTGGGGCGCGGCGTGGCGCAGGCGATTCCGCCGGCGCCGGCCACCGACCCGCACCTGGTCATCAACTGGAACCCCTTCAGCGAAACCTGGCGCAACCTGAAGCTGGCGCACGAGAACATCGTGGTGTTCCGCTCGCTGCTGGGCATCTCGTGGATGTGGTTCTTCGGCGCGGTGTTCCTGAGCCAGTTCCCCAGCTTCGCCAAGGAAGTGCTGCACGGCGACGAGCAGGTGGCCTCGCTGCTGCTGGTGGTGTTCTCGATCGGCATCGGCGTCGGCTCGCTGCTGTGCGAGACGCTGAGCCGCCGGCAGGTCGAGATCGGCCTGGTGCCGCTGGGCGCCATCGGCATGAGCGTGTTCGCCATCGACCTGTACTTTGCCTCGCGCGGCCTGCCGAAGGTGGCCGAGATGGGCATCGGCACCTTCGTGCACCAGGGCGCCCACTGGCGCGTGATGGCCGACCTGGCGCTGCTGTCGCTGTTCGCGGGCCTGTACAGCGTGCCCATGTACGCGCTGATCCAGTTGCGCAGCCAGCCCACGCACCGCGCGCGCATCATCGCGGCGAACAACATCCTCAATGCGCTGTTCATGATCGGCAGCTCGATCCTGGCGGGTGCGCTGCTCGGCGCGGGCTTCACCATTCCGCAGATCTTCTTGTTCACCGGCATCGCCAACGCGGTGGTGGCGTTCTACATCTTCATGCTGGTGCCCGAGTACATGCTGCGCTTCGTGGCCTGGGTGCTGTCGCGCTTCGTCTACCGCTTCGACATCAAGGGCGAGACGCACATCCCGACCGAAGGCGCCGCCGTGCTGGTGTGCAACCACGTGAGCTTCATCGACGCGGTGCTGCTGATGGCGGCCAGCCCGCGCCCCATCCGCTTCATCATGGACCACCGCATCTTCAAGGTGCCGGTGCTGGGCTGGCTGTTCAAGCTGGCCAAGGCGATCCCGATCGCGCCGCAGAAGGAAGACCCGGCGGCCTACGAAGCGGCCTTTGCCAAGGCGCTCGGCGTGCTGCGCGAGGGTGACCTGCTCGCGATCTTCCCCGAAGGCTCGATCACCCGCGACGGCGCGCTGCAGCCCTTCAAGGGCGGCGTGATGAAGATCGTGGAGAGCGCCCGCGCCGAGGGCATCGAGCCGCCGGTGATCCCGATGGCGCTGACCAACCTCTGGGGCTCGTACTTCAGCCGCATCGAGCTGCGCGGCGGCGAACAGGTCGCGATGGCCAAGCCCTTCCGCCGTGGCTTCTTCAGCCGCGTGGGCCTGAACGTCGGCCATCCCGTGCCGCCGGCCGAGGTGCAGCCCGAGTCGCTGCGCCAGCGCGTGAGCGGCCTGCTCGGCGCCTGACGCGCGCCCCTCTTCCCGGTGCGGCTCGCACCGAGAAGTATCGAATTCAGATACCCATGGCGCCCTAAGTCAGGACTGGTCGAAGCATTCGAGCCTCGCGATGCGGAAGCGAACCATCATTCGCCCACCTTCACTGCGCCGCGAGGCCTTCATGCAAACCTTCTCCTCCTCGACCGTTTCCATTCATCGCGATTCGCGGGCCTGGAAATTCCGCAAGTCGATGGCCACGGTCCTGCTCGCCGCCTGCACCGTCTTCGCGGGCGCCACGCTTCCCCTGCAGGCCCGGGCGCAGAGCGATGCCTCCACCGCGCTGTCGCTGATGCCCGTGGCTTCCGTGCTCGTCGGCGCCTCGGCGGTCGGGGCTTCGGCCACCGCCGTGGTCGCGGTGCCTGCCGCGCTGTCGGTGGGCGGCTCGACGCTCACGGTGATGGCGGTCGAAGCCTCGGCCGATGGCACGGTGTACGTGCTCGAACGCGCCTCCGACGGCGCCCGCGCCAGCATCAAGGTGGCCGGCCGCGCCGCCGATGGCGTGTCCAAGGCCGTGGGCACCAGCGTGCTGGTCAGCGTGATCGGCACCGGTGTCGTGCTGTCGGCCGCCGGCGAGGTGCTGGCCTTCGTGCCCAACGCCGTCGGCCGCGCGCTGCTTCACAACGAGAGGCTGTCGTGAAACTCGCCGTCGTCGTTCCCGCGCTGCTGGCGCTCGCGCTGGCCTTGCCGCTGCAGGCGCAGGCTGGCCGCTCGTGCGAGCAGGTCAAGCCGACGCCCGCGCTGATCGTCAAGGGCATGGAGCTGGCCGAGCGCACCTCGCAGGCGCTCGATGCCAGCGGTGCCCGCGTGGTGATCCTGGCGCGCGTCGGGCAGGACCTGAGCAAGTACGGCCTGCGCTATTCGCACCTGGGCATCGCCTACAAGACCGACGAAGGCCCGTGGCGCGTGGTGCACAAGCTCAACGAATGCGGCACGGCGGTGGCCTCGGTCTATCGCCAGGGGCTGGGCGAGTTCTTCCTCGACGACCTGTGGCGCTACGAAACCGCCTGGGTCGTGCCCACGCCGCAGGTGCAGGCGCAACTGATGGCCGCGCTCGCCGAATCGCCCGCGCGCCTCACCCGCATGAACGTCGCGCCCTACAGCCTCGTGAGCTACGCCTGGGGCCAGAAGTACCAGCAGTCGAACCAGTGGGCCGTCGAAACCCTGGCCGCGGCCATGGAGCCCGCCACCATCGGCAACCGCGCACAGGCGCAGGCCTGGATGCAGTTCAAGGGCTACGAGCCGACCACGCTCAAGCTCGGCCCGCTGACCCGCTTGGGCGGCCGCGTGACCTCGGCCAACATCGCCTTCGACGACCATCCGAACGACAAGCGCTTTTCGGACCGCATCGAGACGGTGACGGTCGATTCGGTGTTCGCGTGGCTGCCGCGCGCGGGGCTCGGCGCGGCGCCGGTGCAGCTCAAGCTGCAATGAAGAACAAGAAAGAAATCAAATGAGCAAGTCCCTGCGTCTTTCCGAAAAATGGTTTCGCCGCGGCCTCTGGCTGGTGGCGCTGGTGTTCGCGAGCTTTCTCATCGGGCTGGGCAGCACGGTCGTGAGCGACCTGCCGCAGGTCGAGCGCGCCCGCCAGCTGGACGACTTCATCGACAAACCGCGGGCAGAGCCGCTGCGCGACACGATCAAGGCCTCTGAAGCGACAGAACTGCAGGCCGCGCGCGACCTCGACCAGATCCAGTTGAAGCTCAATGCCGCGCAGCAGGCCAGTGCCAACGCGCGCGAGACCTTCGGCAACTGGATCGCCACCCGCCGCGCCACCGCGCAGCCCGACCAGGACACGGAACTGATCGCGCGCACCAAGGCGCTCGATGCGTTCAAGCAGAAGGAAGACGAGGCGCAGCGCCAGGTCAATGCGCAACGCCAGATCGTGCTGGACGCGCGCCAGGCGGAGCAACGCGCGCGCGAATCGCTGTCGGTGCTGGAGCGTGACGCGCAGGTCAAGCTCCTTGCCGAATACCGCCGCGTGGAATTGCGCGTGTTCCTCTATCGCCTGGCGCTCACGCTGCCGTTGCTGGTGGTGGCGGGCTGGCTGTTCGCGAAGAAGCGCAAGAGCACCTACTGGCCCTTCGTGTGGGGCTTCATCTTCTTCGCGCTGTTCGCCTTCTTCGTCGAGCTGGTGCCCTACCTGCCGAGCTACGGCGGCTATGTGCGCTACGTGGTGGGCATCGTGCTCACGGTGCTGGTGGGGCGCTACGCCATCGTCGCGCTCAACGCTTACCTGGCGCGCCAGAAGCTGGCCGAGCAGCAGCCCGACCAGGTGCGGCGCGAGGAACTGAGCTACGACATCGCGCTGGCGCGGCTCGGCAAGAGCGTGTGCCCCGGCTGCGAGCGGCCGGTGGACCTGAAGAACGACGAAATCGACTTCTGCCCGCACTGCGGCATCGGCCTGTTCGACCACTGCGGCCAGTGCGAGACACGCAAGAGCGCGTTCTCGAAGTTCTGCCATGCCTGCGGCACCTCGGCGCATGCGGCGGAGCCCGGTGGCGCCACGGCGCCGGCCTGAGGGGCGCCGAGGCACCGAATCTCTCTACCGCAAGCGGGGTTTTTCGCACGCTGCGCGGCCATCTTTGGCGAAGCTGTCGCCGCAAAGTGTTAGAACCTTGGCCTGCGCTGCATTTCGCACGCAGCCGGCGTTCACTTTCATGCGGCGCCCGGCTTCTACCACGCACGACGAGGACCTCCCCATGAGCTTTTTCGGCAAGATTTTTTCCAAGATTTTTCCGTCGGCCAACGCCGCTGAAGTCGTCGCCGCACCGCCGGCGGCTGCACCGGACGCATCGGGCGCACCGGCCGCTGTGGCACCACCGCCCTCGATCCCGCTGGGCGACGTGCCCGCCATCCTGGACGCGATGCCTGGTGCCGCCGGCCTGAACTGGCGCACGTCGATCGTCGACCTGCTCAAGTTGCTGGGCCTGGACAGCAGCCTCGCCGCGCGCAAGGAACTGGCCGGCGAAATTCTCTTCAGCGACGGCGAGCCGGGTTCGGCCGAATGGAACATCGGCCTGCACAAGCAGGTGATGACCCGCATCGCCGCCAATGGCGGCACGCTGCCCGCCGAACTGCGCGACTGATCTCTTCGGTTCGCACAAAGCAGAAAGCCCGGCATGCCGGGCTTTTTGCTGTGCGGAGAAAAGTGCGAGGGCTCAGGTCCAGCCCGCGTCCACCACGTAGTCCTGCGCGGTGCACATGCGCGAATCGTCGGCGGCCAGGAACAGCGCCATCGCCGCGATGTCCTCGGCCATCACCCGGCCCGGCAGGCATTGGGCCGCATCGATCTCTGCGCCCGATTCGGGCTTGACCCACAGCTTGATCTGCCGCTCGGTCATCACCCAGCCCGGCACCACCGAATTGACGCGAATGTTCTGCTTGCCCAGGTCGCGTGCCAGCGAACGCGTGAGGCCGCGCGCGGCCGCCTTGCAGGCCTGGTAGACCGGGTAGCCCCGGCCCTTGATCATCCAGCTGATCGAGCCGAGGTTGATGATCGAGCCGCCGCCCAGCGCGCGCATGTCGTCGGCCACGGCCTGCGCCGCAAAGAACTGGTGCTTGAAGTTGACGGCCACGAGGCGGTCGAAGTCTTCGCTGGTCACGTCGGCCATTTCATGGCGCCGATCGTTGGCCGCGTTGTTCAGCAGCACGGCGATGGGGCCGAAGCGCGCGCGCACCGCGGCGATGGTGGCGGCAAGCGCTTTTGTGTCAGTCACGTCGCAGGCCAGGAACAGCGCTGGATGCTCGCCCTGCAACTGGGCCGCGAGCGCATCGCCCGCGGCGGTGTCGAGATCGCAGAAGCCGACCTTCGCGCCCTGCGCATGGAAGGCCCGGACCAGCGCCTCGCCGATGCCGCTGGCCCCGCCCGAAACGAAGACGGTGCGACCCGCCAGAGAGGGATAGCGGGCGGTGTAGATCGAGGGTGCGGAGGCGTTGGTCATGAGGATGAAGACAACAGCGAAAAGACAGGCGACGAGCGTACCGGATATCCGCTTCCAGCGTGAACGGGGCGTCCGACCGGCGTATGGCTTCCGGCCTGTGGGCAGGCGGGCCCGGCATGGCTACGCTTGCCGTCATGGACCCCCTTCGCCGCCGCGCCGCTTTCGGCCTTGTGCTTCTCCCCGCCGCCTTCCTGGCGCGGAGGGCCCGCGCGCAGGCATCGGCGCCCGTGTTGCTCTTCAAGATGGTTTCGCCGCGCGACGACATCGTCGTGGGCATCGAGGCGGCCCAGCTCGGCGCAGGCACGACGCCGCCCGTGCAGCGCCTGGCCGCGATGCTGGCCGACAAGGGGCAGCTCACGCTCTGGCAGTACGCATCGCAGCACGACGCGGGCGGGGCGCTGGTGCAGGCGCCGCTCAAGCAGGTCGTGATCTTCAAGAACGAGCTGTTGCGCCTCGAACCCTATGCGTCTCCGCTGCCGATCAAGCCGCCGGGGGCGGCCGCAAAACCCTAGACCCCGCGCGCGCGCTCGGCCTTGAAGCGCGCCCGGAATTCCGTGAATGTGCCCGCGTCCAGCGACGCGCGGATCTCGGTCATCAGGTTCAGGTAGTAGTGCAGGTTGTGGATGGTGCACAGCATCGGCCCGAGCATTTCGCCGCAGCGGTCCAGGTGGTGCAGGTAGGCGCGGCTGAAGCCTTCGCGCCCGCCGTCGTTCCACGACACGCCCGAGGTGCCCGCGCAGGCGTGGCAGGTGCAGCTCGGGTCCACCGGCTGCGGGTCGGTCTTGTGGCGCGCGTTGCGCATCTTCAGATCGCCGAAGCGCGTGAACATCGTGCCGTTGCGCGCATTGCGCGTGGGCATCACGCAGTCGAACATGTCCACGCCGTCGGCCACGCCCTGCACCAGGTCTTCGGGCGTGCCCACGCCCATCAGGTAGCGCGGCTTGTTCGCCGGCAGCCGGTGCGGCGTGTGGCCCATGATGTGCAGCATCTCTTCCTTCGGCTCGCCCACGCTCACGCCGCCGATGGCGTAGCCGGGGAAGTCCATGTCGACCAGCGCGGCCAGCGATTCTTCGCGCAGGTTCTCGAACATGCCGCCCTGCACGATGCCGAACAGCGCGTTCGGGTTTTCGAGCCGCGCGAATTCGCTCTGGCAGCGCTTGGCCCAGCGCAGGCTCAGCTCCATCGAAGTGCGTGCCTCGGCCTCGGTCGTGATGTGGCCGTTGGTGTCGTAGGGCGTGCACTCGTCGAACTGCATCACGATGTCGCTGTTGAGCACCGTCTGGATCTGCATCGACACCTCGGGCGTGAGGAACAGCTTGTCGCCGTTGACGGGCGACGCGAACTTCACGCCCTCTTCGCTGATCTTGCGCATCGCGCCCAGCGACCACACCTGGAAGCCGCCCGAGTCGGTCAGGATGGGCTTGTCCCATTTCTCGAATTGGTGCAGCCCGCCGAAGCTCTGCATCACATCGAGACCCGGGCGCATCCACAGGTGGAAGGTGTTGCCCAGGATGATCTGCGCGCCCATCTCTTCGAGGCTGCGCGGCATCACGCCCTTGACGGTGCCGTAGGTGCCCACGGGCATGAAGATCGGCGTCTGCACCTTGCCGTGGTTGAGCGTGAGCGTGCCGCGGCGCGCGTGGCTGTCGGGGTCGGTCTTGAGGAGGTCGAAGTTCAGCATCAGGGTTTGGAGAAGTATTTGACGCCGGGCAGTCCGTCGAAGTGCGCGTCCTGGGTCCAGAGCGTGGCGCTGCGCATTTGCGCAGTGGCATAGATCAGGCTGTCGGCAAAAGGCAGGCCGTTGTCCGCAGCCCCCAGACACAAGGCGGCGTCAAGCTCCACCACGTCGCCCTGCTGCATGTAGGCTGCGGCGCGCGATGCGATGGAGGCATCGCGAATGCGACGCAGGGTTTTGTAGACCTCGTACAAGGTCACGACCGGAACGACAAGCAGGCTGGGGTCGGCTGCTGCGGCCTGGTAGAGCTTGGCGCGATCCGTGGCGCCGAAGACTTCGAGCCAGCAGGACGAATCCAGAACCAGAGGCCCGACTGGAGCCTTGACGGAAGTGCGCGCCATCAGAAGCGTTCGGGATCGTCCACGATGTCCGTCGGAATGCCGCGCAACTCGGCTTGCAACTCCTCCAGCGTCGGGACGGGGATCAACTCGATGGCTTTGCCATGTCGCACGACGCTGAATCGCGCGCCCGGCTCAATGGCCATCTGCTCGCGGATGGCTTGCGGAATGACCACCTGGAATTTGGATGAAACTGTGACGGTTGGCATATCGATCCCTGCTTGGTAAGCGGAATTATATCGATCGTCAATTCAGGGTGTTTGTGTGCTCCAGCAGCATGGCGTCGCCATAGCTGAAGAAGCGGTAGCCGTTGGCAATGGCGTGGGCATACAGCGCCATCACGCGCTCGTAGCCCGCGAAGGCCGAGACCAGCATCATCAGCGTGCTCTTGGGCAAATGGAAGTTGGTCACCAGCAGGTCGACGTGTTCGAAGGCAAAGCCGGGCGTGATGAAGATGCGCGTGTCGCCCGTGGCTTCGCCGCTCTTGGCCCACGATTCGAGTGTGCGCACCGTGGTCGTGCCGACCGCGACGACACGGCCGCCGCGCGCCTTGCACTCGGCAATCGCGCGTTGCGTGGCCTCGGGCACTTCATAGCGCTCGGCGTGCATCGTGTGCTCTGAAATGTTCTCGGTCTTCACCGGCTGGAAGGTGCCTGCGCCCACGTGCAGCGTGACGCTGGCGCGCTGCACGCCGCGCGCTTCGAGTTCGGCCAGCAGGCCTTCGTCGAAATGCAGTGCGGCGGTGGGCGCGGCCACGGCGCCGGGCACGCGTGCGAACACGGTCTGGTAGCGGCTCTCGTCGTCGGCCGAGTCGGTGTGCGTGATGTAGGGCGGCAGCGGCACGTGGCCGCAGCGGGACATCAGCGCGCACGGATCTTCGCCGGCGTCGCTCTCGAAGCCGAAGCGGAACAGCGCGCCGTCTTCTTCGGGCCAGCGGCCCAGCAGCGTGGCGCGGAAGCCACCGACCATCTGCAGCGTGGTGCCGACCGGCGGCTTCTTGCTCACCTTCATGTGCGCGACCACCTCCTGGCCCTGCAGCACGCGCTCGACCAGCAGTTCGAGCTTGCCGCCGGTCGGCTTCTCGCCGAACAGGCGCGCCTTGACCACGCGCGTGTCATTGAAGACCAGCAGGTCGCCCGCGCGCAGCAGCGAAGGCAGGTTCTTGAAGATGCGGTCGACCGGGGCGTCGCCTGTGCCGTCGAGCAGACGGGAAGAGGTGCGTTCGGTGGCCGGGTGTTGTGCCACCAGCTCGGGTGGCAGGACGAAATCGAAATCGGAAAGCGTGAAGGCGCGCATGGTGCTTGAGGGCCGGACGGGCCCGTGCCAAGGAGGCGTGGGGAAAGGAAAGAGAAAACCGGAAGCGGGCGGGATTGTCCCATGGACGGAAAACAGGGCATCGACACGGGGGTATCGGGGCCGTGTTGCCAAGGCAGAATCGACGGATGCCTGATTCACATGCCGCGCGCACCGCCCCCCAGCCCGGCCCCTCCGAAGGCGAGCTCTTCAAGAAGATCCTGGGGAGCAAGTGGCAGGGCCTGCACCCCGACATCCGCCGGCGCTTCGACAAGAACCCGTCGCCTGGCAAGGCGCTGCATTACCTCGGCGCGCTCAGCGAACTGCGCTGCTCGCGCTTCGGCAAGCTGCTGGGATATCTGACGCAGCCGATGATCCAGGGTGCGCTCATTCCCTACAGCGACGCCGACTTCCCGGTGGAGATCCAGGTCTACGCCAAGCCGCAGGACCCGGCCATCTACAAGCAGCGCATCTACCGCCTGCATGGACGCAAGCCGATCCAGTTCACCAGCTTCATGCGCGAGAGCGAGCGCGGCGAGGTGCTGGAGTACGTGGGCATGGGCCTGGGCATGAAGCTGGTGCTGAGCGTGGAACCCAGCGGCAGTCTGCACTTTCAGAGCGACGGTTACTTCTGGGACGTGCTGGGCTGGCGCATTCCGTTGCCCGGCCTGTTCACGCCCGGCAAGACTTTTCTGTGGCATCACAACGAGACGCCGGAACGCTTCAACATCCGCATCGAGATCCGGCACTGGCTGATGGGCACCACCTTCACCCAGGTCGGCGTGTTCGAGGAAGTGGCCGAGCCGAAGGCGGTGGCCGCATGACGATCGACACCCACCTGCTGGCGCTGCAGCTCATGGCCGCGCAGGGGCTGATGGGCGCGTTCGACACGCTCTATCACCACGAAGGCACCGAGGCGCTGGCGCAGCGCAACACCGCGCGGCGCGAGCTGTCCATCCACGCGGTGCGCTCGTCGATCTACTGCGCGATGTTCATCGGGCTGTCGTCGTGGGCCTGGCACGGCGTGTGGGCCTGGGTGCTGCTCGCGGTGTTCGGCGTCGAGATCGTGCTCACGCTGTGGGACTTCGTGGTGGAAGACGGCAGCCGCCTGCTGCCGCCCACCGAGCGCGTCACGCACACGGTGCTGGCCATCAATGCGGGCGCGTTCATCGCGCTGTTGGCGATGAATGCGGTGGACTGGGCGGCGCAACCCACCGCGCTGGTGTGGCAGCCGCAGGGCTGGCTCGGTGCCTTCCTTGCGCTGTGCGGCGTGGGCGTGGGCATCTCGGGGCTGCGCGACGGGCTGGCGGCGCGTGCGCTGTTCCGCCGCACCGCGCAGGAAGAACAGCGCGCGGTCGATGCGCCGGTGCGCTTCGGCAGCAACAAGCCGCAGCGCGTGCTGGTGACCGGTGGCACCGGCTTCATCGGCCAACTCCTGGTGCGCCACCTTGTGGCCGACGGCCATGCGGTGACGGTGTGGACGCGCGATGCGCGCTCGGCCGCATGGGGCTTCGGCGGCGCGGTGCGCTGCGTGCAGGCGCTCGAACAGATCCCGGCGACGGACGATGTCGACGTGGTCATCAACCTGGCGGGCGCGCGCATCCTCGGCCAGCGATGGAGCGAACGGCGCCAGCGCCAGTTGATGCAAAGCCGCGCAGGCCTGACGGACACGCTGGTCACGTGGATCGCGACCCGACCGCGCAAGCCGTGGCTGCTGCTGTCGGGTTCGGCCATCGGCTACTACGGCGTGCAGCCGCAAGGCGACACCGCCGAGCTGGCCGAAGACGCACCGCCGCAGGACATCTTCATGTCGACGCTGTGCCAGGGCTGGGAGCAGGCGGCGCGGGGGGCAGTGGCGCATGGCGTGCGCGTGGCCTGCATGCGCTTCGGCTTCGTGCTGGGTCACCAGGGTTCGCTGCCGCAATTGCTGCTGCCCGTGGCGCTCGGCATGGGCGGGCGCCTGGGCAGCGGGCGGCAGTGGCTGTCGTGGGTGCATGTGCATGACGTGATCCGCGCGATGGCCCATGTGTGGACGCTGACCGAACAACAGGAGGCCGGCGACGGTGCCGCCGCGCAGGTCTTCAACTTCACCGCGCCCGGTGCGCTCACGCAGGAAGAGTTCACCCGCGTGGCCGCCAGCGTGATGCACCGCCCCTGCTGGATGCCGACGCCCGCTGCGCCGGTCAAGCTGCTGCTGGGCGAACAGGCCGACCTGCTGCTCGAAGGGCAGCGCGTGGTGCCCGCGCGCCTGCTGCAGACCGGGTTCCGCTTCGCGTTCCCCGATGCGCGCAGCGCCTTGACGGACCTTTGTCGCCCGCGCTAGAAACCCTGCCAGTGCCGCCCAAGAAAGCCCCGCCCCCACCCGCAGCCGGCGCAGCCCCTGCGGCTGCAGCAGCGCCGCCGCAGCCGCCCGGCACCGGCCTGAGCCTGGTGCAGCGCGCCTTGCGCAAGCTGGGCCTGGTGCGCGACATCGACTTCGCGCTCTACCTGCCGATGCGCTACGAGGACGAGACGCGCATCGTGCGGCTGGCCGACACGCGCGACGGCGACATGGCGCAGGTCGAGGGCGTGGTGACCGAATGCGAGGTGGTGTTCCGCCCGCGTCGCCAGCTCATCGCGACCATCGACGACGGCAGCGACACCTGCCAGTTGCGCTTCTTCAATTTCTATCCGTCGCAGCAAAAGCAGCTCGCGGTCGGCGCGCGGGTGCGCGTGCGCGGCGGCTTCGTGGGGCGGCAGATCATGCATCCCACGGTGAAGGCGGCGGGCACGGCGTTGCCGAACGCGCTCACGCCGGTCTACTCGACCGTCGCGGGCCTGGCGCAGCCGGTGCTGCGGCGCGAGGTGCGCTCGGGCCTGGCGCGCGCCGTGCTCGACGAAACGATCCCCGTGCAGATCGGCCTGCGTGGTGCATGGGACCTGCGCGCCTCGCTCACCTTCCTGCACTACCCCACGCCCGACGTGGCGATGGCCACGCTCGAAGACCACAGCCATCCGGCGTGGCAACGCATCAAGGCCGAAGAACTGCTGGCCCAGCAGCTCTCGCAGTTGCAGGCCCGGCTGGAACGCGCGGCGCAGCGCGCGCCGGTGTTGCCTGCGTCGGCAGAGCCGGTGGCGACTTCGCTGCATGCGCAGTTGCTCGCGGTGCTGCCCTTCGGCTTGACCGGCGCGCAGCAACGCGTGGGCGAAGAGATCACGCGCGACCTCGGCCGCGAGATCCCGATGCACCGGCTGCTGCAGGGCGACGTGGGCTCGGGCAAGACGGTGGTGGCCGCGCTCGCGGCGGCGCGCGCCATCGACGCGGGCTTCCAGTGCGCGCTGATGGCGCCGACCGAAATCCTTGCGGCACAGCATTTCGGCAAGCTGGTCGGCTGGCTCGATCCGCTGCTGGCCGCGCGCGGCCTGCGCGTGGCGTGGCTCACGGGCAGCCAGAAGAAGAAAGAGCGCGATGCAATGTCGGCCGCCGTTGAAAGCGGCGAGGCCGCGCTGGTCATCGGCACGCACGCGGTCATCTCGGAGAAGGTGCGCTTCAAGAGCCTCGCACTCGCGATCATCGACGAGCAGCACCGCTTCGGCGTGGCGCAGCGCCTGGCATTGCGAGGCAAGGCCGTCGGCGACCTGGAGCCGCACCTGCTGATGATGAGCGCCACCCCCATCCCGCGCACGCTGGCGATGAGCTACTACGCCGACCTCGACGTGTCCACGCTCGACGAGCTGCCACCGGGCCGCACGCCCATCGTCACCAAGCTGGTGGCCGACCACCGGCGCGATGAGGTGATCGACCGCATCCAGGCGCAGATTTCGCAAGGCCGGCAGGTCTACTGGGTCTGCCCGCTGATCGAGGAAAGCGAGGCGGTCGATCTGCGCAACGCCACCGAAACGCGCGACGAGCTGGCCGGCACGCTGGGCGATGCCGTGCATGTCGGCCTGCTGCATTCGCGCATGCCCACCGCCGAGAAGCAGGCGGTGATGGCCGCCTTCACCGCGAATGAAATCCAGGTGCTGGTGAGCACCACGGTGATCGAAGTGGGCGTCGACGTGCCCAATGCCTCGCTGATGGTGATCGAGCACGCCGAGCGCTTCGGCCTCTCGCAGTTGCACCAGTTGCGTGGTCGCGTGGGCCGCGGCGCGGCGGCCTCGGCCTGCGTGCTGCTCTATGCACCGGGCGACAGCGGGCGCGTGGGCGAGGCGGCACGCGCGCGCCTCAAGGCGATGGCCGAGACCGGCGACGGCTTCGAGATCGCGCGGCGCGACCTGGAGATTCGCGGCCCCGGTGAATTTCTCGGTGCCCGCCAATCGGGCGCGCCGCTGCTGCGCTTTGCCGACCTGACGACCGACATCCTGCTGCTCGACTGGGCGCGCGAGCTGGCACCCGTCATGCTCAAGAAGCACCCCGAGCTGGCGCAGCGCCACATCGACCGCTGGCTCGGCACCAAGGCCGAGTACCTGAAGGCCTGAGCGAACTCAGGCGCCCGCGTGCGCGCCCTGCAAGAAGTCGAGCAACCGGTCGAGCCCGCCTTCGTCGATGGCCGCCATCGCTTCTTCGCGCACCTTGGGCTTGGCGTGGTACGCCACGGACAGCCCGGCCACCCGCATCATCGGCAGGTCGTTGGCACCGTCGCCCACGGCGATGGCCTGCGCCGGCGAAATGCCCATCGCGCGGCAGCAGTCGAGCAGCTTGTCCTTCTTGGCCTCGCCGTCGCAGATGTCGCCCCACGGTTGGGCGAGCATGCGTCCGGTGAGCCGGTCGTCCTCGATCTCCAGCACGTTGGAGCGGGTGTCGTCCAGTTGCAAGCGGTCCCGCAGGCGGTCGGTGAAGAAGGTGAAGCCGCCACTCAGCAGCACGACCCGCAGGCCGGCGCGCTTGCAGGCGTCGATCAGCGTTTCGGCGCCCGGGTTCAGGTGCAGGCGCTGGTCGTACACGGCCTGCAGCGCGGACAGCGGTACGCCGCGCAGCAGGGCCACGCGTTGGCGCAGGCTTTCCTTGTAGTCGGTGATCTCGCCGCGCATCGTGGCTTCGGTGATGGCCGCGACCTCGGGCCCGCAGCCGGCGATGTCGGCGATCTCGTCGACCGTCTCGATGTCGATCAGCGTCGAGTCCATGTCGAAAGCGATCAGCTTGAAATCCGAAAGCCGCATCAAGGGCAGGTGCTGCCCGGGTGTCTTGTTCATGGGGTGCTTCCTGCGGTCCAGTGCTGCGTGCTGAGCCAGTCGACGAATTGCCGCGCCAGTGCGGCCACCGGCCCTTCGGTGCGGTACAGCGCGTAGACGCCCGAGGCGGGCAGGCGGGGCTCGGGAAAAATCAGGCGCAGCCGGTCCGCCCGGATGTCTTCTTCCAGCAGGCACCAGGGCGCCAGGGCCAGGCCCAAGTCGTTCATGGCCGCCTGCATGCAGAGGAACTGGTGGTCGAACACGGGGCCGGGCAACTGGGGCGGCACGCGCAGGCCGGCCAGCTCGAACCAGCGCGGCCAGTTCTCCAGCCCGCCCGTGGCCTGCAGCAAGGGATGGCCCAGGCAATCGGCAATGCTGGCGATGCGATGGCGCTCGATGAAGCGTGGCGACGCCACGGCCACCAGGTGGTCGTCCAGGCAGCGCACGCAGGTGTGATCGGGGCGTTGCATGGGCATGCGGCGGATCAGCACGTCGCTGCCGGCCTCGGCCTGGTCGAAGAATTGCCGGCCCAGCGTCGACAGTTGCACGTCGGCCAGGGGCGCAAGCGCCTGGAACCCGGCCAGCCGGGGAATGAGCCACTTCATCGCCAGCGAAGGCGTGGTGCACACCCGCAGGCTGCTGCGCTGGTTGGGCGACTTCAGCGCCGCCGTGGCGCTGGCGATGCGGTCCAGGCTGGCCTGCACTTCGGCGAAGTACTCGCGCGCATGCGGCAGCAGCGTCGCGCCGCGCGCCTCGCGCGCGAACAGCGGCTGCCCCAGGTAGTCCTCCAGCAGGCGGATCTGCTGGCTGACAGCACTGTGGGTGATGCTGAGTTCGTCGGCGGCCGCGGTGAAGTTGGCATGGCGCGCCGCCGCTTCGAAAGCGCGCAGCGCTTTCAAAGGGGGGAGGCGTCGCGTCACCACATGCGTACCTTGGCGGACAGGCTTGTCTTCCTCATGCTTTTCTTGTGTTCGGTTGCTTGCCGCCTTCGTTCGGTGGCCGGCGGGCATCGTAGACCGGGAAGCCTGCAGAAAAACTAACCAGCGGCCTTAAAAAATACGGCTGGTGGCACGGGAGGGGCGCACCTAGCATCGCGCTTCTTTCCACCCTGAACAAGAGACATGGCTTCCATCACCATCGACAACGTCGTCAAGCAGTTCGCCAATCAGACGGTGCTGCAGAACCTGTCGCTGCATGTGCCGGATGGCGCCTTCTACACCCTGCTTGGCCCCAGCGGCTGCGGCAAGACCACGCTGCTGCGCTGCATCGCGGGCTTCAACGAACCCGACGGCGGCCGCATCCTGTTCGACAAGGACGACGTGACGCGCGTGTCGACGCACCACCGCGACATCGGCATGGTGTTCCAGGACTACGCGCTGTTTCCCGACAAGACGGCTTTCGACAACGTGGCCTATGGCCTGCGCGCGCGCAAGGTGCCCAAGGCGGAGATTGCCCGGCGCGTCAATGAAGCGTTGGACAAGGTGAGCCTGCTCGCGCTGGCCGACCGCTACCCGGCGCAGATGAGCGGTGGCCAGCGCCAGCGCGTGGCGCTGGCCCGCGCGCTGGTGATCCGCCCGCGCGTGCTGCTGATGGACGAGCCGCTGTCGAACCTGGATGCCAAGATGCGCCTGCAGATGCGCGACGTGATCCTGGACCTGGTGCGCGAGGCCGGCATCACCACCGTGTTCGTCACGCACGACCAGGAAGAGGCGCTGGCCATGTCGGACCGCATCGCCATCATGGACCGCGGCAGCATCGCGCAACTGGGCACGCCCGAAGAGCTGTACGGCACGCCGGTCAACGCCTACGTGGCGGACTTCATCGGTTCGGCCAACGTGATTCCGGTGCCGGCCGAGTCCGCTGGCGGGGCCGCGTCGCACGTGCGCTACCAGCTGTGCGGCCAGCAGCTCGACGGCATGCAGGGCGGTGCCGCGCTGGGTGCGCAGGGCATCCTCATCGCGCGGCCCGAAGCGCTGTCGCTGATGGCGCCCGCGCCGCATGTGCCGAACGCCATTGCGGGCGAGGTGCTGCGCCGCCAGTACCTGGGCTTCAAGACCGCCTACCGCATCCGGCTGCATGACAACTCCGAGATCCGTGTCGAGCTTCATGCCGGCAACATGGTGGCCGACTTCCAGGCCGGTGACGCGGTGCAGGTATTGGTGCCGGCCGACAGCCGCATCGTCGGCGCCTGAGCGGGAAGCGAACCATGAAAATCAAATGGTGGCCCTGGGGCTTCCTGACCCTGCTCAGCCTTGTGCTGTTGCTGTTCTTCGTGTTCTATCCATTGGGCACGCTGTTCGTGAACAGCGTGCGTGACGAGTCGGGTGCGTTCTCGCTGTCCGGCTTCATCACGCTGCTGCGCGACAGCGAATACCTGCTGGCGTTTCGCAACACGCTGGTGCTCGGCGTGTCCGTCACGGCCTGCACGGTGGCGGTGGGCGTGCCCTTCGCCTACATGGTGGCGCGCTACGACTTCCCGCTGAAGAACCTGGTGGCCGTGCTGCCCATCATGACCATCGTGATCCCCGAGATCATCGTCGGCCAGTCGTGGCTGCTGCTGCTCGGCAACAACGGGCTGGTGACCAACATGCTGGCCGGCGTGGGCATCGAGCTGCCGACCTTCTACGGCTGGACGGGCATGGTCTTTTCCATGACCCTGGTCTACTACACCTACATCTACCTGGGTGTGCTGGCCGCGCTGCGCGGCTTCGACGGCCAACTCGAAGAAGCGGGCCTGAGCCTGGGCACCTCGCCGCTGGCGACCAAGCTGCGCGTGCTGGTGCCGGTGATCCTGCCCGCGGTGCTGGTCAATGCGCTGGTGGTGTTCACGCTGGTGGTGGGCAACTTCGCGCTGTCGGTGGTGCTGGGCAGCAGCGTGCCGCTGCTGTCGGTCATGACGTACAACGCCTTCGTCGGCGAGATGGGCGGCAGCCCGACGTTGCAGAGCGCGATGTCGGTCGTGTCCATCGGCATCGTGGCCATCGTGCTGTTCTTCCAGAAGCGCGTGGTCGAGCGAAAGATCTACACGATGACGCAGGGGCGCGCGCCGGCGGTGGTGCGCGTGCGCTCGGGCGCGGCGGTGCTCTACGCGCTCAGCGTGGGCGTGATCATCGTGCTGTCGATGCTGCCGCTGCTCATCGTCTTCGTGGGCGCATTCACCGAGACCAGCGGGCCGGTGATGCGCTGGGGCCAGTGGTCGCTGTCGAGCCTGGAGCGCGCGCTGCGCGGTGCGCCCGAGCCGATCTTCAATTCGCTGAAGTTCGCCTCGATGGCCACGGTGGTGGGCGTGGCCTTCGCCGTGCTGGTGAGCTACCTGACGATCAAGAAGCGCAACCCGTTCACGCAACTGCTGGACTACATCGTGGTGCTGCCGCTCACCATCTCTGGCACGGTGCTGGGCATTGCGCTGGTGCAGACCTTCAACACCGGCTGGCTGGTGCTGGCGGGCACCTCGGGGATCATGGTGCTGTGCTACACGGTGCGCCGCCTGCCCTTTGCGGTGCGCAATGCGTCGTCGACGCTGTTCAACATCTCGGACTCGATCGAAGAGGCGTCGATCAGCCTGGGCGTGTCGCCGCTGATGACCTTCTTCAAGGTGCTGCTGCCGGCCATGAAGGCCTCGATCATCTCGGCCGGCATCCTGATGTGGGTGACCACCATTTCGGAGCTGTCCGCCTCCATCGTGGTCTACACGGGCGGCCTGGAGACCATGCCCATCGCCATCTTCCGCCAGGTCGACGGCGGCCGCCTGGGGCTGGCTTCGGCCTACGGCGCGGCGTTGGTCACGGTGATCCTGCTGCCCATCGTCGTGTCGATCAAGGTGTTCCGCATCAATCTCTTTTCCAGCAAATAACCAACTTCAACCTGCGAGGTTTTCATGTCCTTCAAGTCTCTGGCGAAATGCGCGGTCGCGGCCCTGGCCCTCGTGGCGGGCGTGGCCGGCGCGCAGACGGTGGTGCTCTACTCGTCCAACAACACGGAGACCGTCGAGACCGCGCTGGCGGTGGTCAAGAAGAAGTCGCCCGCGCTCACGGTGCAGCAGGTCACCGGCGGCACCGGCACGCTGATGAAGCGCATCCAGGCCGAGGCCAAGAGCCCGCGCGGCGACCTGCTCTGGAGCGGCGGCTTCGGCACGCTGGGTGCCTACAAGGACCAGATGGCGCCCTACAAGTCGCCTGAGCTGTCCGCTGTTCCCGCGGCGTTCCGCGGACCGAACGACCTGTGGGTCGGCACCAACGTGCATGTGATGGTGATGATGGTCAACGAGCGCCAGCTCAAGGGCATGGCCGCGCCCAAGACCTGGTCGGACCTGATGCGCCCCGAATGGAAGGGCAAGTTCGCCATCACCGATCCGAGCAAGAGCGCCACGGCCTACATGCTGGTGTATGGGCTGCTCAAGCAGTTCGGCCGCGACGGGCTCGCGAAGCTGGCGGCCAATGCGGTCATCACCGCGTCTTCGGGCAGCACCTACAAGGGCGTGGCCGCCGGCGAATACCCGGTGGGCCTGACCATCGAATACGCGGCGCAGGAGTACGTGGCGGGCGGGCAGAAAGAGATCAAGCTGGTCTACCCCACCGAGGGCAGCTACCTGGCGCCCGAAGGCATGTTCATCGTGAAGGGCGCGAAGAACATGGACGCCGCCATCACGCTGTATAACGACCTGCTGAGCAAGGAAACACAGCAGGAACTGCTGGTGAAGAACTTCCGCCGCCCGGTGCGCAGCGACATCCCGGTGTCCAAGCTCACATCGCTGCCCGACCTTGGCGCCATCAAGATCTTCCCGCTCGACCAGGACGCGGCTTCGGCGGAGTACGAACAGCTCGTGGCCCTGTGGAACCTGGCGGTGAAGGCGCGGTGACCGACGCTGCGAAGTCGGGCTCCACGCTCGTCAGCGCCTTCGATCTTTTCAAGATCGGCATCGGGCCGTCCAGCTCGCACACGGTCGGGCCGATGATCGCGGCGCGACAGTTCGCCTGCCTGCTGCAATCGCGGGGCCTGTTGCCGAACGTGGCCACGCTGGTGACGCAGTTGTACGGCTCGCTGAGCGCCACCGGCCGGGGCCACGGAACAGACCGCGCCGTGCTGCTCGGGCTGGAAGGCCATCGGCCGGACCTGATCGACCCCGATGCCATCGAGCCCATCGTCGCGGCCATCCGGCAAGAGCGCCGCCTGTGCCTGCTGGGCGTGCACACCGTGGCCTTCGACGAAAAGGCGCACCTGCTCTTCATGCGCAAGAGCCTGCCGTATCACCCGAACGGCATGCGGTTCATTGCGCTGGATGCGCAGGGCCTGCCGCTGGCCGAGGCCGACTATTTCTCCGTGGGCGGCGGCTTCGTCGTCGACGTGCAGGGCGTAGGCGTGCGCAACGACGAGGGCGTGCAGCGCCTGTCGCCCACCACGCTGCCCTTCGCGTTCGAGACCGGCGCGGACCTGCTCGCGCAATGCAAGGCGCACGGCAAGTCGATCGCCGCGCTGATGATGGACAACGAAAGCCAATGGCGCCCGCAGGCCGAGGTACGGGCGCAACTGCTTCGGGTGTGGGACACCATGGCCGGGGCCGTGCGGCGTGGCTGCGCGAGCACCGGCACCCTGCCCGGGCGCATGCAGGTGCGGCGGCGCGCGGCGGACCTGTTCCGGCAACTGAAAGGTGACGCGGTCGATGCGGCCACACCCGATCCGCTCGCGGCGATGGACTGGGTCAACCTGTACGCCATTGCCGTCAACGAAGAAAACGCGGTCGGCGGGCGCGTGGTCACCGCGCCCACCAACGGCGCGGCGGGCGTGATTCCAGCGGTGCTGCACTACCACCAGCGCTTCTTTCCCGGCGCGGGCGAAGATGCGGTGGTCGAGTTTTTGCTCACCGCCGCGGCCATCGGCATCATCTACAAGAAGAACGGCTCGCTCTCGGGTGCGGAGGTCGGGTGCCAGGGCGAAGTCGGCGTGGCCTGCTCGATGGCGGCGGGGGCATTCGCCGCCGTGATGGGCGGCACGCCCGGGCAGATCGAGAACGCGGCCGAGATCGGCATGGAGCACAACCTGGGCATGACCTGCGACCCGATCAGCGGGCTGGTTCAGATCCCGTGCATCGAGCGCAATGCGATGGGCGCCGTCAAGGCCATCAACGCCGCGCGCATGGCCTTGCGCGGCGACGGCTCCCACTTCGTCTCGCTGGACAAGGTCATCCGCACCATGATGCAGACCGGCGCGGACATGAAGACCAAGTATAAGGAAACCTCGCGCGGCGGCCTCGCCGTGAACATCGTCGAGTGCTAGCGCGAGGCCTGAAGCGCGATCAACCGGCCGGCCGGCGCGTGAGCGCCAGGATCAGCCCGAAGCCGACCATCATGCTGCCGCTGACCCGGTTGAACCAGCGCATCGCGCGGCTGCCGTTGGCCATGCGGCGCATGCGCACGCCCAGCAGCGCATAGAGCGCAATCGCGACCAGCTCGAACACCAGGAAGGTCACGCCCAGCAGCATGTAGCTCGACGCATACGCGCCGGGCACCACGAACTGCGGAAAGAAGGCGGTGAACACCAGGATGGCCTTCGGGTTGCCCGCCGCCACGGTGAACTCCTGCCGCGCCAGTGCGCGCAGCGAGGGCGGCGCGGAGGCATCGCGTGCCTGCACCTCGGCCGTCGGAGCCGGCGCGCGCAGCAGGCGGATGCCGATCCACACGAGGTACGCGGCGCCGATGTACTTGATGACGTCGAAGGCCATCTCCGACGCCACCAGCACCGCGCCCATGCCCAGGCCCGCGATGGCGATCATGATCGCGAAGGCCAGCAGGCGCCCGCCGGCCGCGAGCACGGCAGGCGACACGCCGTGCTTTGCGCCGTTGGTCACCGACAGCAGGTTGTTGGGGCCGAACGCCATGTTGATGGCGAAGCAGGCGGGCAGGAACAGCAGGTAGGCAGACAGGGTCATGGCGCGTATCCGTCAGCGTGGCGTGGCAGGGTCGGTCATTATTTCAGTTCACCCGAGGCATGCAATGACAACGAACCCACCCCTGAGCATCCGTACCGCCGTGCTGGCGGACCTGCCCGCCATCGCGGCCATGCTGGCCGACGACGTGCTCGGCGCATCGCGCGAACGAGCCGGCGATCTCTCCGTCTACGAAAGCGCGTGGCGGCAGATGCAGGCGCAGGCCGGCAACGAGGTGCTGGTCGCGGTGCTGGGGTCGCAGGTCGCGGGCTGCCTGCAGCTCATCGTCATTCCGGGGCTGGCGCGGCAGGGCGCGCTGCGGGCGCAGATCGAGGGCGTGCGGGTGGCGTCCACCCATCGCGGGCAGGACATCGGCGAGCGCATGTTCGCCCACGCCATCGAGGCCGCCCGCACGGCCGGCTGTCGCCTCGTGCAGCTCACCACCGACAAGCGCCGAACCGACGCGCACCGCTTCTACGAGCGCCTGGGCTTCGAGGCCACTGAAGCTGGAACTGGTCTAGCAGGCCTCAGCCTGGAGCGTCTGCGATGCCGAGTGCCGATGCCGCCAGCTTCGCCACCTCCAGGGTGCTGCCTGGCTCATCGCCGTCCTCCAGCATCCAGATCGCCGACAGGCCGGCCCACGCGAGCACCCACTGCAACAGCCGCCGGCGCTCGATGCCCGATGCGTCCGCAATGAGGTCGATGTGGCGCGCAAGGCGACCCGGTGCCAGGGCGCTTTCACCGTCCGGGTTGCACAGGATGTTCGCGTAGTCGAAGCCTCGCTCGCCGTGCAGGCCCTTGGGGTCGATGGCAAGCCAGCCCGCGGGGCCGAAGTCGAGCACGTTGCCGTGGTGGATGTCGCCATGCAGCACCGTGGCGTCGCGTGGCGCCGCCAGCAGTTCGCGTGCGATGCGCGCGCTGTGCCCGAAGACGCCGCCGTGTGTGGCGGCGCCGGCCCACAGCGACCTGAACCAGTCGGTCAGCGGCACCAGCGGCGGCAGCGGCTTGTTGCGCGGCGCATGCAGGCGCGCGGCCGCTGCGCACAGGATGCGCGTGGCGTCGTCGTCGTGGCCGCGTTCGACCATGCGCGAGAGCGAGTCCGCCCCTTGCGCACGCACCATGAGCAGGGCTTCGCCGTCGTGAGCGAGCACGGGCGCTGCGCCATCGCCGTTCCACCAGGCCATCAGCAGGGCGCCGGCCTGTTCCTCGGGCGCTTGCGAAAGCTTGAGCATGGCGGGCACGCCGCGCTGGCGAACAGGCAGCAGATGGCCGTTCAGCGAGGTGAGCGCCTCACCGTCGATGGTCAAATCCCATCGCTTGAGGTAGCGCTCGAAGAGGGGCCTAGCCGTCGACACCGCTTTCAGGCATCTGCCGCGCATAGACCGCAAGCACGATGCGCTCGGAGTGAATGAGGTAGTCGTTCAGCGCCACCGCCCCTTCGGCGAACTTGCCGGCTTCGATCAGTTCGAGCAGCTTGGTGTTCATGTCCACGTAGGGCGCGTGCAGGAACTCCGGGTCTTTCAGCAGGCCGAAGGCCAGCCGCAACTCGACCAGGATGTGCGCGAACAGGATGTTCAGCCGCTCGCTGTCGGCCAGTTCCACGATGGCCATGTGGAACTCCATGTTGGCCGTGCCCACGCCCAGCCAGTCGCCGGCTTCGCGGCACTGGTGTGCCATTTCAACCGCGTCGCGCATGTGCTTCTTGGCGGGGTGGCGCGGATAGGCCTGGGCCAGCGCCTGGCATTCGATGAGGCGCCGCACCCGGTAGATGTCGATGATCGACGCGATGCTGGGCACCGCCACGAACACGCCGCGGTTGGGCGCGTGCTTGAGCAGCCCTTCCTTGGTCAGCGTGCGGAACACCTCGCGCAGGGTGTTGCGCGAAATCTCCAGGCTGTCGGCCAGCGCGGCTTCCGACAGCCGCTGCCCCGGCGAGAACTCGCCCTTGACGATCTTCTGGCGAATGAGTTCGGCCACCCGGTCGTTGAGGGTCTGCGCGCCGGCGGCCGGCGCGGCAGGGGAAGTGGAGGAGACCAGTCGGTTCATGCCGGGAGGGGATGCAAAGGGAGCGTGGATGCCGCGCGCTCACCGGCCATGCCGACTGGGCGACACCGTCCCACAAGGCGCAGCGAGCCTGCTTTGTAGCAGATTTCCCCCGCGCCGAGCCGCGCATGCGGGGGCGGCGAAATGCGCACCAAAGAATGCTTTTTTCAGGGTTTTCATGGGGGTATCCGGGCACTGTTGTTGGGCATACTGCCGCAAATTGTTCAACAACTTGTCTTAAATGAGTGATTCATAAGAAATGAATTGCTCATTCATTGGCACGGGGTTTGCATCAATCGATTCACCGGCGCGCCCGCGCAGGCTGGCTCCGAGTTCAAACGAAAGACCAACATGACTCCTGACATTCCCCTGTGGCCGCTGATTGGCGTGGCCGTGATCATTGCGGGGTTCATCCTGCGCTTCAATCCGATGCTGGTGGTGATCGTCACGGCCATCGTGACGGCGTTCGCCGCCGGTTTCAGCCCGATGGCGGTGCTGACGGCCATCGGCACGGGCTTCATCAAGACGCGCAACCTGCCGCTGATCCTGCTGCTGCCGTTGGCTGTGATCGGCCTGCTGGAGCGGCACGGCCTGCGCCAGCACGCACAGAACTGGATCGGCCGCATCAAGTCGGCCACCGCCGGGCGCCTGCTGATCGTCTACCTCGCCGCGCGCGAACTCACGGCAGCCATCGGCCTGACCAGCCTGGGCGGCCATCCGCAGATGGTGCGTCCGCTGCTGGCGCCGATGGCCGAAGGCGCCACCGAGAACCGCTACGGCAAGCTGCCCGACCGCATCCGCCACAAGCTGCGCGCCTACGCCGCGGCCACCGACAACGTGGGCCTGTTCTTCGGCGAAGACATCTTCGTGGCCTTCGGCGCCATCGTGCTGATGAGCACCTTCCTGCACGAGGCCGGCATCGACGTGGAGCCGCTGCACATCGCGCTGTGGGGCATTCCGACCGCCATCGCCGCTTTCATCATCCATTCCTGGCGCCTGCGCCGGCTGGACCAGTCGCTGGCCCGTGAACTGGGCGCTGCCGAGCCGTCCGCCGCCGTGCCCGCCAAGGAAGGACGCTGATCATGATCCTGTCGATCCAGCACCTGTACATCCTGGTCGGCCTCATCCTCGCCATCACGGCGATCATGACGCTGACCGACACCAAGCACCCCAAGCGCTACACCAGCGCGGTGTTCTGGGGCCTCTATTCGCTGGTCTTCCTGATCGGCGACAAGCTGCCGCCCGCATGGGTCGGCGTCGGCGCCATCGCGATGGCCGTCATTGCTGGCATGCGCGGCGTCGGCGTGGGCAAGCACCGCGAGCCCACGCCCGAGCAATACCAGGCCAGCGCCGCGCGCCTGGGCAACAAGCTGTTCATGCCGGCACTGGCGATTCCGCTGGTCACCGTCATCGGCACCGTGCTGATGAGCAAGGTCAAGATCGGCGACGCTTTCCTGCTCGACCCCAAGAACACCACGCTGGTGAGCCTGGGCGTAGGCTGCGTGGTGGCGCTGGCGCTGGCCTGCTGGCTGACGCGCGAAACCCCGGTGCAGGGCATGCGCGAATCGCGCCGCCTGACCGACGCACTCGGCTGGGCCGTGGTGCTGCCGCAGATGCTGGGCATGCTGGGCCTGGTGTTCTCCGACGCCGGCGTGGGCAAGGCGGTGGCGTACATCACCACCAGCTACATCAACATGGACATCCGTTTCGTGGCGGTGGTGGTCTACGTGCTGGGCATGGCGCTCTTCACCATCATCATGGGCAACGGCTTCGCGGCCTTCCCGGTGATGACGGGCGGCGTCGGCGTGCCGGTGCTGGTGGGCGTGTACCACGGCGACCCGGCGGTGATGGCGGCCATTGGCATGTTCTCGGGCTACTGCGGCACGCTGATGACGCCGATGGCGGCCAACTTCAACATCGTGCCGGCGGCGCTGCTGGAGCTGCCCGACAAGAACGCGGTGATCAAGGTGCAGATACCGACCGCGGCGGCCTTGCTGGTGGTCAACATCTTCCTGCTGTACTTCCTGATGTTCCGCTGATGGACCTGCGCAAGACGACAGACGGCTCGGCCCCGCGCGTGCTGGTCGCGGGCTTCGAGCCCTTCGAGAACGATCCGGTCAACCCCGCGTGGGAAATCGCGCGCACGCTCGACGGCTGGGCCTGCGAAGGCGCCGTGGTGCAGGCGGTGCAACTGCCCTGCGTGTTCGGCCGAGCCATCGACACGCTCGACGCCGCGTTGGCTGGCCCGCCTCCGCAGCTGGTGCTGTGCATCGGCGCGGCGGGCGGGCGCACTGAAATTTCGATGGAACGCGCCGCGCTGAACATCGATGACGCGCGCATCCCCGACAACGTCGGACAGCAGCCCATCGATCTCCCCGTGGTCAAGGACGGCCCGGCCGCCTACTTCGCGACGCTGCCGATCAAGGCCATGGTGCGCGACATGCGCGCGGCGGGCCTGCCCGCGGCCGTGTCGAACAGTGCCGGCACTTTCGTGTGCAACCACATCTTCTACGCGCTGATGCATCGGCTCGCGACGCGTCCGGCGCTGGCGCACGCGCGTGGCGGCTTTGTCCACGTGCCCTACCTGCCCGAGCAGACCACGTCCAAGCCGGGCGTGGCCAGCATGGCGCTGGCCACGCAGGTGGACGCGATGCGCGTGGCGATCCGCACCGCGCTCACGGTGCGCAACGACGTGCGTGAAACGGCCGGCCGCCTGCATTGACCTGACCCCAAGGCGTGCGTGCATGCACGCCGGAGACCAACGATGAACATCGACTTGAACAGTGACCTCGGCGAAAGCCTCGGCGTCTGGCGCATGGGCGACGACGCCGCCATGCTGGGCATCGTGAGCAGCGCCAACGTGGCCTGCGGCTTCCACGCAGGCGACCCCGCGGGCATCCTGCGCACGCTGCGACAGGCGAAGGAACGCGGCGTCGCGGTCGGCGCCCACGTGGCCTACCGCGACCTCGTGGGCTTTGGCCGCCGCAACATGGACGTGGACAGCGCCGACCTGCGCGCCGACGTGATCTACCAGATCGGCGCGCTGAAGGGCCTGGCCTCAGCGGCCGGCACCACCGTGCGCTATGTGAAGCCGCATGGCGCGCTCTACAACACCATCGCTCATGACGAGCGGCAGGCGCGCGATGTCATCGCGGCCATCCGCGAGATCGACCCCGGCTTGTGCCTCGTGGCGCTGGCGGGTTCGCCGCTCTTGGGCTGGGCCGAGGCGCAGGGCCTGCGCGCGGTGGCCGAGGCCTTTGCCGATCGCGCCTACACGCCGCAGGGCACGCTGGTGTCGCGCCGCGAACCCGGTGCGGTGCTGCACGACGCGCAGGACGTGGCCGAACGCATGCTGCGGCTGGCCAGCGAAGGCGTGGTCACGGCCATCGACGGCAGCGTGGTGCGCATCCAGGCCGACTCGGTCTGCGTGCACGGCGACAGCCCGGGCGCGGTCGAGATGGCGCGCCGGGTGCGCGAGCGGCTTGAACAAGCCGGCGTGACGATCAGGCCTTTCGTCGTGGAAGCGGCTGCTGCATGACGATGCGCTTCCTGCCGGTCAATCTGAATGCCGTGCTGGTCGAACTCGACGACCTGGCACAGACGCTCGCGCTGCTGGCATCGCTGCGCGCCGAGCCCATCGCGGGCGTCGAAGAACTGGTGCCTGCCGCGCGCACGATCCTGGTCAGCTTTCGGCCTGCCGCGATTTCGGCGGCGGCGCTCGCACGCGAGATCGGGCAGCGCAGCCTGGACGCCCGCGAGACGCGAGTCGACAAGCGCATCGAGATTCCCGTGCGCTACACGGGCGAGGACCTGGCCGAAGTGGCCGGCCTGCTCGGCATCACGCCCGAGGAAGTGGTGCGCCGCCATACGGGCAGCGACTACAAGGTCGCCTTCACCGGTTTCGCACCCGGCTTTGCCTATCTGGCCGGCGGCCACCCGAGCCTGAACGTGCCACGGCGCGCGGTGCCGCGCACCCGCATCCCGGCCGGTGCGGTCGGGCTGGCAGGCAGCTTCAGCGGCGTGTACCCGCAGGCCAGCCCCGGTGGCTGGCAGATCATCGGCGTGACCGATGCGCCGATGTGGGACCTGGCGCGTGAAACGCCGGCGCTGCTGCAGCCCGGCGACACGGTGCGCTTCGTGGATGTCACGGCGTCGCAGGTGTCGCTGCCTGTGGTTCAGGACGCGGCGGTGGCACCAGTGCCTGCCGCCGTCGAAGGTGGCTGCGCTTTCGAGGTTCGCGCCGCGGGACTGCAGGCGCTGTGGCAAGACCGTGGCCGCCACGGGCAGGCGAAGCAGGGCGTGTCCGCCTCCGGCGCGATGGACCAGCGGGCGTTGCAGGCGGCCAATCGATTGGTCGGCAATGCCTCCGACACCGCCTGCCTGGAGATCGCCTACGGCGGCTTCCAGTTCGCCTGCCGTGGCGAGGCGGTGATCGCCGTCACCGGCGCCGACGGGCCGCTCACGCTGACCCGCGCCGACGGCGCGCAATGGCCGTTGCCGCGCCACCAGCCGGTCGCGCTGGCCGATGGCGACGTCGTGACACTGGGTGAGCCGAGCGCCGGCATCCGCAGCTACCTGGCGGTGCGTGGCGGCTTCGCCATCGCGCCCGTGCTCGGCAGTTGCTCCACCGACACGCTGGCCCGCATTGGCCCGCCGGCGGTGGTCACGGGCGACGTGCTGCCGGTGCGCGCGGTCGCATCCGGCGCTGTCGTCGGCGCACCTGAAGCAGCGCCGGTCGACCTGCCCACCGTGCATGAAGAAGTCGTGCTCGACATCGTGCTCGGCCCACGCACCGACTGGTTCACCGCCGATGCGGTCGAACGCCTGTGCAGCCAAGCGTGGCTGGTCACGCCGCAGTCCAACCGCGTCGGCATCCGGCTGGCCGGCGAGCAGGCGCTGGTGCGCGCCAACACGTCCGAGCTGCCGAGCGAAGGCACGGCCCGGGGCTCGATCCAGGTGCCGCCCAGCGGCCAGCCTGTGCTGTTCCTGGCCGACCACCCGCTGACCGGCGGCTACCCCGTGATCGCTTCCGTCGCCACCTATCACCTGGACCGTGCGGGGCAGATCCCCGTGAACGCCCGCGTCCGCTTCCAACCCATTGCGGGCCAAGGCTCCGGCCCCGGCCCCGTCGAACCTTGAGATCGAAAGTCCTGCGATGAAAAAAGTCCTGATCGCCAACCGTGGCGAAATCGCCGTGCGCATTGCGCGCGCCTGTGCCGACTACGGCGTGCAATCGGTCGCCGTGTATGCCGATGCCGATCTGGATGCCCTGCACGTGCGCATGGCCGACGAGGCCTACGGCCTGGACGGCAACCGCCCCGCCGACACCTACCTGAACATCGGCAAGCTGCTTGCGGTTGCCAAGCGCAGCGGCGCCGATGCGGTGCACCCCGGCTACGGCTTCCTGTCCGAGAGCGCGGCCTTCGCGCAGGCGGTCATCGACGCGGGCCTGGTCTGGATCGGCCCGTCGCCCTCCGCCATTGCCCGCCTGGGCGACAAGGTGCAGGCGCGCAAGCTCGCGATGCAGGTCGGCGCGCCGCTGGTCGCGGGCACGGCCGACCCGGTGAGCAGCGCCGACGAGGTGCTGGCCTTCGCCGAGCAGCACGGCCTGCCGGTCGCCATCAAGGCCGCGTTCGGCGGCGGCGGTCGCGGCATCAAGGTCGCGTGGCGCATGGACGAAGTGGCGGGGCTGTACGAGTCGGCGGTGCGCGAGGCTGTCACGGCCTTCGGTCGCGGCGAGTGCTATGTCGAGCAGTTCCTCGACCGGCCGCGCCACGTCGAGGCGCAGGTCATCGCCGACACGCACGGCCAGGTCGTCGTGCTCGGCACGCGCGACTGCTCGCTGCAGCGGCGCAACCAGAAGCTGGTGGAAGAGGCGCCCGCGCCCTTCCTCAGCGATGCGCAGCGCGAGCGCATCCATCAGTCGGCGCGCGACATCTGCGCGGCCGCCGGCTACACCGGTGCGGGCACGGTCGAGTTCATGCTCAGCGCGAGCGGCGCGATCTCGTTCCTCGAAGTCAACACGCGGCTGCAGGTCGAGCATCCGGTGACCGAGGAAACCACCGGCATCGACCTCGTGATCGAGCAACTGCGCATTGCCGACGGCCTGCCGCTGTCGATCACGCAGACGCCGGTGCCGCGCGGCCATTCGTTCGAGTTCCGCATCAACGCCGAAGACGTGGGCCGTGGCTTCCTGCCTTCGCCGGGGCCGGTCAATGTGTTCGATGCGCCCTCGGGTCCTGGTGTTCGCGTCGACACGGGCGTTGTGGCCGGCGGGGCGGTGCCGGGCACTTTCGATTCGTTGATGGCCAAGCTGATCGTCACCGGCGCCACGCGCGCGCAGGCGATTGCGCGGGCGCGCCGCGCGCTCAAGGAGTTCCGCATCGAGGGCCTGGCGACGGTGCTGCCGTTTCACCGTGCCGTCATGGCGCATCCCGACTTCGTTTCGGAAGACGTCTTCAAGGTGCACACGCGTTGGATCGAGACCGATTTTGCGAACGCAGAGACGGCGGCAGTGCGGCCCGAACCGATGCCGGATACCACGCTGTATCGCACCGCCATCGAAGTGGGCGGGCGCCGCATGTCGCTGGGCCTGCCGCCCGAGCTGCTGCGCGGGCTGTCGTCGGCTGCTGCTGGTGGTGGCGTGGGCGCCGCGCCTGCTGTGCAAGCGCCGGTGGCAGACGCCGCCGCCGTGCCCGCGCCGGTCTCCGGCACCCTGCAAGGCTGGAAAGTCGCCGACGGCGACGAGGTCGCGCAAGGCACCGTCATCGCCGTGATGGAAGCAATGAAGATGGAAATGCAGGTCGTCGCGCATCGCGCGGGGCGCATCGCCATGTCCGCTGCGGCGGGCAGTTATGTGGCAGCCGGCGTGGCGATCGCGACCATCGGGTGAGCCCGGGGCGGCCGGCTTTTCGCTGGCCGCTTAGACCCCGTTCAAGCCGGGTCACACACCCTTGCGCATAATTGACGCAAGCTATGACTCTCACCGAACTCAAATACATCGTCGCAGTAGCCCGCGAACGGCACTTCGGCAAGGCGGCCGAGGCCTGCTACGTCTCCCAACCGACCCTGTCGGTGGCCATCAAGAAGCTCGAGGACGAGCTCGAGGTCAAGCTCTTCGAGCGCAGTGCCGGCGAAGTGACCGTCACGCCGCTCGGCGAGCAGATCGTGCAGCAGGCGCAAAGCGTGCTCGACCAGGCCGCCAGCATCAAGGAAATCGCCAAGCGCGGCAAAGACCCGCTGGCCGGCCCGCTGAACCTGGGCGTGATCTACACCATCGGGCCGTATCTCCTGCCCGACCTGGTGCGCCAGGTGATCGCGCGCACGCCGCAGATGCCGCTGGTGCTGCAGGAGAACTTCACCGCCAAGCTGCTGGAGATGCTGCGCGCCGGCGAGATCGACTGCGCCGTGATGGCCGAGCCCTTCCCCGACACCGGCCTGGCAATGGCGCCGCTGTACGACGAGCCCTTCATGGCGGCACTGCCCACCAAGCACAAGTTTGCCGACCGCGAATCGATCACCTCCGAAGAGCTGCAGAACGAAACCATGTTGCTGCTGGGCACCGGCCATTGCTTTCGCGACCACGTGCTCGAGGTGTGCCCCGAGTTCGCGCGCTTCTCCAGCAATGCCGAAGGCATCCGCAAGAGCTTCGAGGGCTCCTCGCTCGAAACCATCAAGCACATGGTGGCCTCGGGCATGGGCGTGACGCTGGTGCCGCGCCTGTCGGTGCCGGCCGAGGCGCTCAAGCCCAAGGGCAAGGGCCGCAAGGACTCCGAGCAGATGGTGCGCTACCTGCCGGTGCGCGACGCGCACGACCGCGATCCGCCCACGCGCCGCGTGGTGCTGGCATGGCGGCGCACCTTCACGCGCTATGAAGCGATTGCGGCGCTGCGCAACGCGATCTATGCGTGCGAGCTGCCGGGCGTCAAGCGTCTCTCATAGAGATTCGAGGAGTCGGCCTACGTGGCGGCTGTTTTGAATCGCTCATCGCTGGGATAGAGTGAGGCTGTTGCGAAGCCGCAGCGCGGCTTCGAGAATCACTCGTTCACTCCCAACTTGAAGAAAGAGTTCTCGCCATGGCCAAAGCCTCGAAGAAATCGTCGTCTGCTTCCTCCGCCGGCAAGGTGCCCAAGAAGGGCGGTGCCGTGGTCGCGCAGGAGTCCGGCAGCCGCAACGCACCGATCATCAACATCGGCATCGAACGCCAGGACCGCGCGGCCATCGCCGAAGGCCTGAGCCGCGTGCTGGCCGACACCTACACGCTGTACCTCACGACGCACAACTTCCACTGGAACGTGACGGGCCCGCACTTCAACTCGCTGCACGCGATGTTCATGGGCCAGTACACCGAACTGTGGAACTCGACCGACGTGCTCGCGGAACGCATCCGCGCCCTGGGCCACTACGCGCCGGGCTCGTACGCCGAGTTCAGCAAGATCGCCACCGTGCCCGACGTGCCGCAGACCCCGCCCAAGGCCATGGAGATGGTGCGCATCCTCGTGAAGGGCCACGAGACCGTGTCGCGCATCGCGCGCGAATTCATCCCCGTGGCCGAAGAAGCCGGCGACGATCCGACGGCCGACATGCTGACCGCGCGCTGCACCGTGCACGATCAAACGGCCTGGATGCTGCGTTCGCTGCTCGAAGACTGAGCGCACCCCGGTCCTTGCACCCCACCAAGAGCGGCACAATGGCCGCTCTTTTTTCGTCTGCCTCTTCGGCCACCCGCATGCTTGCCCGTCGTTTTGCGCTCTACCTCGACCTGATCCGCTGGAACCGCCCCGCCGGCTGGCTGTTGCTGCTGTGGCCCACGCTGGGCGCGCTCTGGTTCGCCGCCGATGGCTGGCCGGGCTGGCACCTGATCGTGGTGTTCACGCTCGGCACCTTCCTCATGCGCAGCGCAGGCTGCTGCGTGAACGACGTGGCCGACCGCGAGTTCGACCGCCATGTGAAGCGCACCGCCCAGCGCCCCGTGACCAGCGGCGCGATGTCGGTCAAGGAAGCGCTGGGCCTTGGCGTGGTGCTGGCGCTGGCGTCCTTCGGGCTCGTGCTCACCACCAACCGCACGACGGTGCTGTGGTCGTTCGCGGCACTGGCCATCACGCTGATCTATCCCTACGCCAAGCGCTACGTGTCGATCCCGCAGGCGGTGCTGGGCATCGCCTTCAGCTTCGGCATTCCGATGGCGTTCGCGGCCGTGCAGTCGACGGTGCCGTGGTTCGCCTGGCTGCTGCTTGCGGGCAACCTGTTCTGGGTGCTGGCCTACGACACCGAATACGCGATGGTCGACCGCGACGACGACCTCAAGATCGGCATGAAGACATCGGCCATCACCTTCGGCCGCTTCGACGTGGCGGCGGTGATGCTGAGCTACGCGATCTTCCTGGCGGTCTGGATCTGGGCCGGTGCCAGCCGCTCGCTGGGCGTGCTGTTCTACGTGGGGATCGCCGTGGCCGTGGCGCAGGCGTTCTGGCACTGGCGCCTGATCCGCGAGCGCACGCGCGAAGGTTGCTTCAAGGCCTTCCGCGAGAACCATTGGCTGGGCTTCGCGGTGTTCGTCGGTATCGTGGCCGGCTACGCGATTCGCTAGCCGCGCGGCGGCGCCTGCAGCCGCTCGAGTTCGTCGAGCACGAGCTGGCGTTGCAGCTTGATCGGCATGGCGCGCGGCCTCAGCGCGTAGGTGGCGCCGATGCCTTCCACCAGTGCGATCAGCCTCGACATGGCGAAGCCGAGGTCGGTTTTCGCGGGAATCTGCCCGTCGGCCTGCAGCCGCACCAGCTCTTGCATCATGTCGTCTTCGTACACGCGGTAGTGGCGTTGCTGCATCTTCGCGATGACGGGCGAACGCAGCGCTTCGCTCTGCAGCACGATCGACAGCTTCCAGCCGAAGGCGGTGTGGGGCTTGAGCGGCAGGCAGGACAGCAACATGCGTTCCAGCCGCCGGCCGGCCGGCGCGCGCTCGATGGCGGCGCGGTAGTCGTCGAACAGGCCCCGGTACAGGCGCTCGATCATTTCTTCCAGGATCGCTTCCTTCGTGGGGAAGTGATGCATCACGATGCCGGTGGTGAACCCGATCTCGCCGGCGATCGAGCGGATCGTGACCGCGGCCAGTCCGCCCGTGGCGGCCATGCGCCAGGCAGCGTGGACGATGGCTTCGCGCCTGTCGGCCTGTGGCTTCGGTGTCTGTGCTTCTGCTGTCTTTCCCAAGGTAACGCTCTCCGGTGTGCGACGACTCTACAGGAGGATGCCTGTCTGACGAGTCCCTATTGCGCATCTACATAACGCTTGTTATATTTTCCACTAAACATAACAAGTGTTATGTGGATTCGGAAAAATCACAGGAGACGAAGACCCCATGCAGACAGCCGCAACATCGCCATCGACCGCCGCCGCGCTGGCCCGGATGCAACAGAAGATCGGCCAGGAGGGCGTGTCCGAGTGGCACCGCATCACCCAGGACATGGTCGACCGCTATGCGGATCTGTCGGGCGACGGCACTGGCGAATGGATTCATCTCGATCCGCAGCGCGCGGCCCGCGAGGCCTCTTACGGCGGCACGATCGTGCAGGGCTTCTTCCAGGTGTCGCACCTCATCAAGCTGAGCGGCGAGGCCATGCGCACGCTGGTGTCCTTCGACATGAACCATGCGCTGAACTACGGCTTCGACAAGCTGCGCTTCGTGCGGCCGATGCCGGTCGGCGCGCGCTTTAGGGCGCGTGTGCGCATCTCGGAAGTCACGCCCAGGCCCAACGACAGCTTCCTGCTGAAGGAAGACGTGCTGCTCGAGATGGAAGACGGCACCGTCACGCTGGCGGCCAGTTGGTTGTTCTTCCTGGGGCCGCGTGCGTTGACCGAAAGCGGGGAGCCGGACCATGCCGTTGACTGACCTGCCCCGCGCCGACGCCTGGCTGGCGCACCACGCGCGCACCCGCGCCGACACCGACGCCTGGGTGGCGGATGACCAGTGCATCTCGTTCGCCCAGGCGCAGGCGTGGGTCGATGCGCTGGCAAGCGCCCTGCTGGCGCATGGACTCACGCCGGGCCAGCGCGTCGCCGTCTATGCCAAGCCTTGCCCCGCATTCATGGCGCTGTTTCTCGCCATCTCCAGCGTCGGCGGCATCTACGTGGGCCTGAACCCCAAGTACACCGAGGCGGAACTCGCGGTGATCATGGCCGACTGCCGGCCCACGCTGCTGTTCGGCCTGCTCGACGACGAACCGGCGCATGTGCGAAAGATCGAGGCGCTGGCCGAGCGCGCGGAAGGCAGTTGCTGGGTCGTGTCCGGCCGCAGGCTCGATGCCTTCGCGAAGACCGGCAAGGACGTGGCACCCGAGCGGCTGCAGGCGGCGCGCGACGCCGTGCGCGGGCAGGACACGGCGCTGCTGGTCTACACCTCGGGCACGACCGGCACGCCGAAGGGCGCGCAGCTCACGCACCGAGGCATCGTGTTCATCGCGCCGGTCACCAACGACCCGGCGCACTTCGGTGTCGAGGGGCAGGGGCGCACGCTGTGCAACCTGCCGGTCAATCACGTCGGCTGCGTGGTGGACCTGTGCACCAACTGCGTGGTGACGGGCACGACCGTGGTGTTTCAGCCCGACTTCGACCCCGACGCGATGCTGCAGGCCATCGAGACGCATCGCCTGACCATGATCGGCGGCGTGCCTGCGATGTTCCTTGCCGTCAGCCGTTCGCCGCGCTTTCGCAGCACCGACTATTCGAGCCTGCAGAAGATCATCCTGGCCGGCAACCAGCCGCCACTGCCGCTGGTTCGGCTGCTGCAGGAGGTGACGGGCCGGCCCGTGATGAACGGCTACGGGCTGACCGAGGCGATGGGTTTTTCGACCTTCACCGACATGGACGACGACGCCGAGACCATCGCCGGCACCGTCGGCCGCTTCGATTCGCGCATCGGATGGCGCGTGGCGGACAGTGCGGGTCGCCCTTGCCCCAAGGGCACGGCCGGTGAGATCCAGCTTCATGGCGATTGGCTCTTCACCGGCTATTTCCAGCGCCCCGATGCAACCGCCGAGGCCTTTGCGGAAGGCGGCTGGTTCCGCACCGGCGACATCGCCGTCGTGACGCCCGAAGGCCGGGTGAAGCTGGTGGGGCGCAGCAAGGAGATGTTCAAGTCGGGCGGCTACAACGTGTATCCGCTGGAGATCGAGCAGGCACTGGAAGCGCTGGCGCCGGTGACGATGGCCGTGGTGGTGTCGGTGCCGGACGACGAGTACGTCGAGGTGGGCTACGCCTTCGTCGTCACGCAGCAGCCGGACGACAGCCCCGGCGCACTGAAGGCCGCGCTGCGCGAGCGGCTGGCCAACTACAAGCTGCCCAAGCACATCGAGGTCGTGCGCGAGCTGCCGATGCTGCCCATCGGCAAGGTCGACCGGCTGGCGCTCAAGGCGCGGGCCTGCGCTGCCGTGGCGAGGCGCGAGACGCTTGCCGTGTTCCCCGCCGAACCGAGGCCCGCATGACCACCACCACACCGATCGCGGCCACGCAGCCGCTGGCCTTGCGCGTGCGCGTGGCCTATGGGTTCGCCACGCTGGGCACCGGCAGCTTCCTGGTGGTGCCGCAGCTTTTTCTGCTGTTCTTCATGACCGACCACCTGGGCATCGCGGCGGCGTGGGCGTCGTTCACGCTGCTGCTGCCCAAGCTGTGGGAGTTTCTGACGGACCCGTACATCGGGCTGCGTTCGGACCGCGCCGAGACGCGCTGGGGCCGGCGCCATCCGTTCATGCTGCTGGGCGCGGTGCTGCTGTCGAGCGGCATCGCGCTGGTGTTCAACGTGCCGGCGCTCGACACGCCGCAGGCCCGCTGGGTCTACGTGACGGTCATGTTCGTGCTGGCGACGACGGGCTATGCGCTGTTCAGCGTGCCCTACACCGCACTGCTCGGCGAGATCACCGGCGACCGGCATGAACGCACCCGCCTCGTCGCGCTGCGCATGGGCTTCCTGGGTCTGAGCCTGCTGATCGCCGCTGTGGGCTGGCCCGAGGTACTGAAGGCGCTGGGCGGCACAGCGAAGGCCTATGGCGTGGTCGGGTGGGGTGTGGGCGCCTTGTGCCTCATCGCGATGCTGGTCACCGTGCTCGGCACGCGCCGCATGCCGCTGCTGCAGGGCGCGACCGATGCCACGAGCCTGCCGGCGCAACTGCGCACGGTGCTGGGCGAGCGGGCCTTCGTGATGCTGGCGCTGGCCTACGGGCTGCAGATGCTGGCGCAGAGCGCCAACTCGACCATGCTGGCGTACGTGGGCAAGTACCTGAGCCCGCTGGGCGGCAACTTCCTCGCGCTGTACTTCGGCGTGATGACGCTGGCGAGCGTGATCGCGATGCTGCTCTGGTCGATGGTGGCGCGGCGCCTGCCCAAGCGCACCTGCTTCGTGCTGGGAACCTGCATCGGCGTGGTCGGCTTCCTGGTGTCGGTGCTGGGCCTGTCGACGTCGATGGCCGTGCTGGTGATCGGGGCGGTGCTGGCGGGCATCGGCTTTTCGGCGGGGCAGGTCTTCGGCTTTTCGCTGCTGCCGGACGTGATCGACGTGCACCGGCGGCACAGCGGCAAGAACCGCGACGGCGCGTTCACGGGCGTGTGGGTCGGCTGGGAAAAGATCGGGCTGGCGCTGGGCGCCATGCTGTCGGGGCTGGTGCTGGGCTGGAGCGGCTTCATTCCCTCGACCGGCCAGGCGGTTGCGCAGCCGGCGTCCGCGCTCGCCGCGATGATGTGGCTGTTCGGCATCGTGCCCGCGCTGTTGATGGCGGCGTCGCTGCTGCCACTGCTTTCGCGCAGCCTGCGGGCCGTGGAAGCCGCCCGGCCTGCGGACTGACCTACCTTCGGTTCAGCCGCGGCCGAATTCCTCGCCCAGCTCGGCCGCGCGCTTCTGCGCCGCACGGATCGCGGTCTTGAACTGCGCCTTGACGTCCGCGCCCTGCAGCGAGGTGATCGCCGCGTAGGTGGTGCCGCCCTTGGAGGTCACGCGCTCGCGCAGCACCGAGGGCGGCTCGGTCGCGCTGTGCGCGAGCGCTGAGGCGCCGGTGAAGGTGCCGATGGCCAGCCGCTGGGCCTGGTCGGGCGTGAGGCCCATCTCGACGCCGGCCTCGGTCATGGCCTCGATGAAATAGAACACGTAGGCCGGGCCCGAGCCCGACATGGCGGTCACGGCGTCGAGCGCGGGTTCGGCATCGACCCAGATCAGCTCGCCGGTGGGGGTCAGCAACTGAGTGACCAGCGCCTTGTCGGCGCTCGCGACGGCGGGCCGCGCAAAAAGGCCGGTCATGCCCTTGCCCACCAGCGCGGGCGTGTTGGGCATGGCGCGCACCACGCGCTCGGTGCCGAGCCAGCGGGCGATGCTGTCGGACGGAATGCCCGCGGCCACGCTCAGGTGCAAGGCGTTCGCGGCGAATGCGCGCACGGGCTTGGTGGCATCGGCAAAGGTCTGGGGCTTCACCGCCCACACCACGACGGCGCAGCGCGCCAGGCTTTCGCTGGCCTCCGCCTTCGCCACGATGCCGAAAGACTGCGCCAGCTTCGTGCGGGCCTCCTCGAAGGGCTCGACCACCTCGAACGCGTCCGCCGGGGCGCCTTGCTGGATCAGTCCGCCAATGATGGCGCTCGCCATGTTGCCGCCGCCAACGAAGGCGATGGGGGGTAGCGGTGAGGGGGCGGTGCGGGGCAGGAAGGTGACGGCGATGGTCATGGTCGGTCGGTGTATTCGAAGGCTGCGAACTGGGTGACTTGCAGGGGATTGAAATTGTCGTCGCTCACGACCACGAGCATGCGCTTGCCATTGGGCAGCGTGGGGCCCCAGCACATGCCTTCGGTGTTGTCGAGGCGGGACAGGCCCAGCGCGGCGAAGTCGGCCACCAGGGTCTTGGCGGCGGGCCGATGGTTGCCGGGCGCCAGTGCATCGACGGCCAGCACGTCGCTGGCCGCGCGGGTGTCTATTTCATAGAGGCGCAGCGAATTGCCCGTGCCGGCGGCGTAGGCGCGCTCCAGCACCAGCATGCGGTGGGCGTCGAGCATGAGGATCTCGCTCACGCCGTTGTCGGCGTAGGTGCCCGGGACCAGCGGCCGCAGCGGGATCGCATCCGGCACGTAGGCGATCTGGCGGGTGACCTTGCCGGTCTCCAGGTCGAGCTGGGTGAAGCGGCAGGGGCCGCCCGGCGCGCCGATGGTCGGCATGGGGCCGTCCTGGATCAGGGCGTTTTCCATGCCCAGCCAGGCAAAGCGGCCGTCGGGCGTGAGCGTCACGCCCTCGAACGTCAGGTTGTCGCGTGGGCCGCTGCGCTGCGCCGGATCGGGGGTGAACATCGCGGGCAGGGCGAATTCGCGCAAGAAGCGGCCATCGCGCGCTGATTCATACAGTGCGGGGCCGAAACCGCGGGCAATGTCGCCTTCGCTGGTCCAGAGCAAGGTGTCGGTGGCGGGCCGCAGGCGCAGGGCTTCGGGGTCCGGGACCGGGAGTCCGTCGATGGCCTGGCGGCGACTTGGCCAAGGGCCGCCGCCGGGGCGTTGCAACAACACCACGCCCGTGGGAGCGGGTGGCGCCGCCTCCGGCTGAGGCCAACGGGCGATGTAGTAGCGAACGGGCGCCAGGTCTGATCGGTCATCGCTGATGAGCAGGTACTCACCTCGCACCGGGTCGTAGTCGATGCCCGAGAGGCCGCCGGCGGTGGTGCCCTCTATGGAAAGGCGGTGCGGCCATCGCGCTTCAGCAATGCGCCGCAGGCGGCCGGGGTCCGGATGCGGGGTGGCGCTCCCGCATCCAGCCAGGCCCAGCGCCAGCAGCCCGGCTCCGCCCGCCAGGAGGCGCCGGCGCATGGGGCGTAGCGGGAGCGGCGAGGGGAAATTCACTGTGGTGCGCACGCCCCGAAGTCTAGTGGCACTGCGTGGTGGTGTAATGGGGTTGTTGACATCGGCACAAGTGCGTGCAACAATCGCGGGCTTCGCTTCCAAAAGGCGAAGCTTTCAGCCCAAAGCGGAAGTGCCTCGAGTGGTTCGAGGTGCCAACGACGGGCCCAAGACTGACCGCGGTGCTTCCCTCCTGGAAGTTCATCGGTACAAGTTGGGAATATCAAGAAATGATCCAAACTGAATCCCGGCTCGAAGTGGCCGACAACACGGGCGCGAAATCCGTCCTGTGTATCAAGGTGCTCGGTGGCTCCAAGCGGCGTTATGCCAGCGTGGGCGACGTCATCAAGGTCAGCATCAAGGAATGTGCTCCACGTGGTCGCGTCAAAAAGGGCGAGATCTACAGTGCAGTGGTGGTTCGCACCGCCAAGGGCATCCGTCGCGCTGACGGCTCGCTCGTGAAATTCGACGGCAACGCAGCAGTGTTGCTCAACGCCAAGCTGGAGCCTATCGGCACCCGCATCTTCGGACCGGTGACGCGCGAGCTGCGCACTGAAAAGTTCATGAAGATCGTGTCGCTGGCTCCTGAAGTTCTGTAAGGACAACAACGCCATGAACAAGATTCGCAAAGGCGACCAGGTCATCGTGTTGGCCGGTCGTGACAAGGGCAAGCGCGGCACTGTCACGCTTCGCAAGGATGACTCGCACGTCGTCATCGACGGCCTGAACCTCGTCAAGAAGCACACCAAGCCGAACCCGCTCAAGGGTACGACCGGTGGCATCGTCGAGAAGTCCATGCCTATTCACCAATCCAACGTGGCGGTCTTCAATGCCGCGACCGGCAAGGCCGATCGCGTGGGCATCAAGATCACCCAGGGTGCTGACGGCAAGCGCGTGGCTGTTCGCGTCTTCAAGTCGAGCGGCGACGAAATCAAGTTCGCCTAAGAGGTACTCACATGGCACGTCTCCAACAACAGTATCGCGAAAAGATCGCGAAAGACCTGACGGAAAAGTTCGGCTACAAGTCGCCGATGCAGGTCCCCCGCCTCACCAAGATCACCCTGAACATGGGTGTGGGTGAAGCAGTCGCCGACAAGAAGGTTCTCGACAATGCTGTCGCCGACCTGACCAAGATCGCCGGCCAAAAGCCCGTGGTCACCAAGTCGAAGAAGGCTATCGCCGGTTTCAAGATCCGCGAAAACCAGCCGATCGGCTGCATGGTCACGCTGCGTGGCGTGCAGATGTATGAGTTCCTGGACCGTTTCGTGACCATCGCGCTGCCGCGTGTTCGCGACTTCCGCGGCATCTCCGGCCGTGCGTTCGATGGCCGTGGCAACTACAACATCGGCGTCAAGGAACAGATCATTTTCCCTGAAATCGAGTACGACAAGGTCGATGCCTTGCGCGGTCTCAATATCAGCATCACGACGACGGCCAAGACCGACGAAGAAGCCAAGGCGCTTCTGGCTGGTTTCCGTTTCCCGTTCAAGAACTGAGGCGAACTGTGGCTAAACAATCTTTGATCCAGCGCGAACTCAAGCGCGACAAGCTGGTTGCCAAGTTCGCTGCGAAGCACGCAGAACTGAAGGCAGCTTCCAACGACGTGAAGAAGACCGACGAAGAGCGCGCAGCTGCTCGTCTGGGTCTGCAAAAGCTTCCGCGCAACGCGAACCCGACCCGCCAACGCAACCGTTGCGCGATCACCGGTCGTCCGCGCGGTACCTTCCGTCAATTCGGTCTGGCTCGCGCCAAGATCCGTGAACTGGCTTTCGCTGGCGACATCCCCGGTGTCACCAAGGCCAGCTGGTAAGCCAGGCAGGAGCAAACAACATGAGCATGAGTGATCCCATTGCCGACCTGCTGACGCGTATTCGTAACGCGCAGATGGTGGCGAAGCCCACTGTGTCGGTCCCCTCTTCCAAGGTGAAGATCGCGATCGCACAAGTCCTGAAGGACGAAGGCTACATCGACGGTTTCCAAGTCAAGACCGAAGCTGGCAAGAGCGAGCTTGAAATTGTCCTGAAGTACTACGCTGGCCGTCCGGTCATCGAGCGCATCGAGCGCGTGAGCCGCCCTGGCCTGCGTGTCTACAAGGCCAGTGCTTCCATTCCGCAAGTCCAGAACGGCCTCGGCGTTGCGATCGTCACGACCCCCCAGGGCGTGATGACCGACCGCAAGGCGCGCGCTACCGGTGTCGGTGGCGAAGTCCTGTGCTACGTCGCCTAACCGAGACATCGAGGAGTTACTGAAATGTCCCGAGTAGGAAAAATGCCGATCACCATCCCCGCTGGCGTGGATGTGTCGATCAAGGAAGACCAGATCAGCGTCAAGGGTACGGGCGGCACGCTCGTCCTGCAACGCAATGCACTGGTCAAGGTCGTCAGCAATGACGGCAAGCTGAACTTCGAACCCGCCAACGAGTCGCGTGAAGCGAATGCGATGAGCGGCACGATCCGTCAGCTGGTGAACAACATGGTTGTTGGCGTGACCAAGGGCTTCGAGAAGAAGCTCAACCTGGTCGGCGTCGGCTTCAAGGCTGCGGCGTCCGGCGCCAAGCTGAATCTGCTGGTTGGTTACTCGCACCCGGTCAACATCGAAATGCCCCAGGGCATCACGGTGACCACCGCGACCCCGACCGAAATCCTGATCAAGGGCGCTGACCGTCAACGCGTTGGTCAAATCGCCGCTGAGATCCGCGCTGTTCGTCCGCCTGAGCCTTACAAGGGCAAGGGCATCCGTTATTCGGACGAGAAGATCGTGATCAAAGAGACCAAGAAGAAGTAAGGGGCAGCAAAATGATGTTGACCAAAAAAGCACAGCGCCTTCGCCGCTCGCGCCAGACCCGCATTCGCATCGCGACGCAGGGTGTGGCCCGTCTGACGGTGAACCGTACCAACCTGCACATCTACGCCACCGTCATCTCCGACGACGGCACCAAGGTGATTGCAAGCGCATCGACGGCAGAAGCCGAAGTGCGTACCTCGCTCGGCGGTTCGGGCAAGGGCGGCAACGCCGCTGCAGCCACCGCCGTCGGCAAGCGCATCGCTGAAAAGGCGAAGGCTGCCGGCGTCGAGAAGGTCGCCTTCGACCGCGCAGGTTTCGCATACCACGGCCGCGTCAAGGCGCTGGCCGAGGCGGCTCGCGAAGCCGGTCTGCAGTTCTAACCGGACACGAGATTCAAAATGGCAAAGATTCAAGCAAGAACGCAGAACGAAGGCCCTGAAGACGGTTTGCGCGAGAAGATGATCGCGATCAACCGCGTCACCAAGGTGGTGAAGGGTGGTCGTATTCTCGGTTTCGCAGCACTCACCGTGGTGGGCGACGGCGAAGGCCGCGTCGGCATGGGCAAGGGCAAGTCGAAGGAAGTGCCTGCTGCCGTGCAGAAGGCAATGGAAGAAGCCCGTCGCAACCTGGCCAAGATCTCGATCAAGAACGGCACGCTGCACCACCGCGTGACGGGTCACCATGGCGCCGCTTCGGTCGTCATGATCCCCGCACCGAAGGGTACCGGCATCATCGCCGGCGGCCCGATGCGCGCTGTCTTCGAAGTCATGGGCATCACCGACATCGTGGCCAAGAGCCATGGTTCGTCGAATCCCTACAACATGGTTCGCGCCACGCTCGACGGGTTGAAGAACTCGACGACCGCGTCCGCAGTGGCTGCCAAGCGTGGCCTGACCGTCGAAGAAATCTTCGCTTGAGCGCAAGCCTGAAAGAAGCATTCAAATGACGACGCAACAACAAACCCTCAAGGTGCAATTGGTCAAGAGCCCGATTGGCACCAAGGAATCGCATCGCGCGACCGTGCGTGGCCTCGGCCTGCGCAAGATCAACAGCGTGAGCGAGCTGCAAGACACCCCGGCGGTGCGCGGCATGATCAACAAGATCAGTTATCTGGTCAAAGTTCTGTAAGAGAGACTGATATGGAACTCAATGGCATCAAGCCGGCAGCCGGCGCCAAGCACGCAAAGCGTCGCGTTGGCCGCGGTATCGGCTCCGGTATCGGCAAGACCGCTGGTCGCGGTCACAAGGGTCAGAAGTCGCGCGCTGGCGGTTTCCACAAGGTTGGTTTCGAAGGCGGCCAAATGCCGCTGCAACGTCGCCTGCCCAAGCGTGGTTTCAAGTCGCACCTGCTGAAGTTCAACGCCGAAGTCACGCTGACTGCTCTCGAGCAGCTCGGCCTGGCCGAAGTGGATGTTCTGGCACTCAAGCAAGCCGGCCTCGTGGGCCAGCTCGCCAAGGTCGTCAAGATCATCAAGACCGGTGAACTCACCAAAGCCGTCAAGCTGACGGGCGTGGGCGCAACCGCTGGTGCCAAGGCTGCGATCGAAGCAGCCGGCGGCAGCATCGCCTGATCACCTTCGGACTGAAAGAAGTTCTTCGTGGCAACTAACGCGGCAACGATCGCAAAAACAGGCAAATTCGGCGACCTCCGTCGTCGGCTCGTCTTTTTGCTGCTCGCGCTCGTGGTCTATCGGGTCGGCGCGCACATTCCTGTGCCGGGTATCAACCCGGACCAGCTGGCAGCGTTGTTCCAGGGCCAGCAGGGCGGCATTCTGAGCCTGTTCAACATGTTCTCGGGCGGGGCGCTGTCGCGCTTCACCGTGTTCGCGTTGGGGATCATGCCGTACATCTCGGCGTCGATCATCATGCAGTTGATGACCTACGTGCTTCCGACCTTCGAGCAATTGAAGAAGGAAGGCGAGGCCGGTCGCCGCAAGATCACGCAGTACACGCGCTATGGCGCACTCGGCTTGGCCCTGTTCCAGTCGTTCAGCATCGCAGTGGCCCTCGAATCGTCGGCCGGTCTGGTCATCGCCCCCGGTTTCGGCTTCCGCCTGACCGCCATGGTGAGCCTGACGGCTGGTTCGATGTTCCTGATGTGGCTCGGCGAGCAGATCACCGAACGCGGCTTGGGCAACGGCATCTCGATCCTGATCTTTGCAGGTATCGCAGCCGGTTTGCCCAACGCCATCGGTGGACTGCTGGAGCTGGTGCGTACCGGTGCCATGAACGTCATCATTGCGCTCTTCATCGTCGCGGTGGTGGTGCTGGTCACCTACTTCGTGGTGTTCGTCGAACGTGGTCAGCGCAAGATCCTCGTGAACTATGCGCGGCGCCAGGTTGGCAACAAGGTCTATGGCGGCCAGTCGTCGCACCTGCCCTTGAAGCTGAACATGGCTGGCGTGATCCCTCCGATCTTCGCTTCGTCGATCATCCTGCTGCCCGCAACGGTGGTTGGCTGGTTCAGCACCGGTGAAGGTGGCTTCCGCTGGATCAAGGACATTGCCGGCGCACTGCGTCCGGGCGAGCCGATCTACGTGCTGCTGTATGCCGCTGCGATCGTTTTCTTCTGCTTCTTCTACACGGCACTCGTGTTCAACAGCAAGGAAACGGCCGACAACCTGAAGAAGAGTGGTGCATTCATTCCTGGCATTCGCCCGGGTGACCAGACCGCTCGCTATATCGACAAGATTCTGGTTCGCCTGACGTTGGCTGGCGCGGTGTACATCACCTTCGTCTGCCTGCTGCCCGAGTTCCTGATCCTGAAGTACAACGTGCCGTTCTACTTCGGTGGTACCTCCCTGCTGATCATCGTGGTCGTCACGATGGACTTCATGGCCCAGGTGCAAAACTACATGATGTCTCAGCAGTACGAATCGCTGCTGAAGAAGGCCAACTTCAAGACATCGTAGGGCTGTGAGTTTCAGTATTGAGTCCGGGCGGTAGGCCGCCACGTTAAACAGTTTTAGGAGAATGAAATGAGAGTTTCGGCTTCGGTCAAAACCATCTGCCGTAATTGCAAGGTCATCCGCCGTAAAGGTGTGGTGCGTGTGATTTGCACCGACCCGCGCCACAAGCAGCGCCAGGGTTGATTGAAGAGTATTAGAGGACGCACATGGCACGTATTGCTGGCATCAACATCCCGCCGCACAAGCACGCTGAAATCGGCCTGACCGCCATTTTCGGTATCGGTCGCACCCGCGCCCGTCAAATCTGCGAAGCGAGCGGCATCGAATATTCGAAGAAGATCAAAGATCTGACCGACGGCGATCTCGAGAAGATCCGTGACCAGATCGCTCTGTTCACGATCGAAGGCGATCTGCGTCGCGAAACGACGATGAACATCAAGCGTTTGATGGACATCGGTTGCTATCGCGGTTTCCGTCACCGTCGCGGCCTGCCGATGCGCGGCCAGCGCACGCGCACCAATGCCCGCACCCGCAAGGGTCCGCGCAAGGCCGCGCAGTCCCTGAAGAAATAAGGATAGACCAGCATGGCTAAAGCACCTGCAAACAACGCCGCACAGCGCGTTCGCAAGAAGGTTCGCAAGAACGTTGCGGACGGTATCGCCCACGTGCATGCCTCGTTCAACAACACCATCATCACGATCACCGATCGCCAGGGCAACGCCCTGTCGTGGGCTTCGTCGGGTGGCCAGGGCTTCAAGGGCTCGCGCAAGTCGACGCCGTTCGCTGCGCAGGTGGCTTCCGAAGTTGCCGGCCGTGCTGCTGTCGAACAAGGTATCAAGAACCTCGACGTCGAGATCAAGGGCCCGGGCCCCGGTCGCGAATCGTCGGTGCGCGCACTGGCTGCGCTCGGCATCCGGATCAACTCCATTGCCGACGTGACGCCCGTTCCGCACAACGGCTGCCGTCCCCAGAAGCGTCGCCGCATCTGATCGTCAGTCTGCAAGGCGCAGCCAGCTTTCGAGCGGCTGCGCATTTGTTTTTTAACTAAGCCCACCGCCATTCGCATCTCGCAGATGGCTCCCGCAGGCAACTGCGGCAGATACATAAAGGAAGAATCGTGGCACGCTACCTCGGCCCCAAGGCCAAACTTTCCCGCCGTGAAGGCACCGACCTGTTCCTGAAGAGCGCCCGTCGCTCCATTCAAGACAAGGCCAAGTTCGATTCCAAGCCCGGCCAGCACGGTCGCACTTCGGGTCAGCGCACGTCGGACTACGGTCTGCAACTGCGTGAAAAGCAGAAGGTCAAGCGCATGTACGGCGTGCTGGAAAAGCAATTCCGCCGCTACTTCGAAGAAGCTGACCGCCGCCGTGGCAACACCGGCGCCAACCTGCTGTTCATCCTCGAATCGCGCCTGGACAACGTCGTCTACCGCATGGGCTTCGGCTCGACCCGCGCTGAAGCACGTCAACTCGTGTCGCACAAGGCGATCACGGTGAACGGCCAGTCGGTCAACATCCCGTCGTACCTGGTCAAGACCGGTGACGTGATCGCCGTGCGCGACAAGTCGAAGAAGCAGAACCGCATTGTCGAAGCACTGCAACTCGCCCAGCAAGTCGGTATTCCGGCCTGGGTCGATGTGAACGCCGACAAGGCTGAAGGCACCTTCAAGAAGGTCCCCGATCGCGACGAATTCGCCGCCGACATCAACGAATCGCTGATCGTCGAACTGTATTCGCGTTGATTTTTTCTACCCGCACCCGCCCTGTGGCGCGTGCGGGAGATTGTTATTGTTGTTCACGTTCCTGCCCCGTGCCTTGCCGCGGGTCAGGTGCTTCACCAGCCTTACCGGTGTAACGAGCCGGGGGTATTGAGAGGAAGTCTGCATGCAAACCACCCTGCTGAAACCCAAGACCATCCAGGTCGAGCAACTTGCCCCCAACAAGGCCAAGGTCACGCTCGAACCTTTCGAGCGCGGCTACGGCCACACGCTCGGCAACGCGCTGCGTCGCGTTCTGCTGTCGTCCATGGTCGGCTACTCGGCCACCGAAGTCACGATTGCTGGCGTTCTGCATGAGTACTCGTCGATCGACGGCGTGCAGGAAGATGTCGTCAACATCCTGCTGAATCTCAAGGGCGTGGTGTTCAAGCTCCACAACCGCGACGAAGTCACGCTGAGCCTGCGCAAGGACGGCGAAGGCCCGGTCCTGGCGTCGGACATCCAGACCCCGCACGACGTTGAGATCATCAACCCCGACCACGTGATCGCGCACCTGTCGCAAGGCGGCAAGCTCGACATGCAGATCAAGGTTGAAAAGGGTCGCGGTTATGTGCCCGGCACGATGCGCCGCTACGCCGACGAGCCGACCAAGTCGATTGGCCGCATCGTTCTCGACGCGTCGTTCTCGCCCGTCAAGCGCGTGAGCTACACGGTCGAAAGCGCCCGCGTCGAACAACGTACTGACCTGGACAAGCTGCTGGTCGAGATCGAAACCAACGGTGCGATCACTGCTGAAGATGCAGTGCGCGCTTCGGCTAAAATCCTGGTCGAACAGCTCGCCGTGTTTGCGCAGCTCGAAGGTGGCGAACTGGCTGCATTCGATGCACCGGCACCGCGCAGCGCTCAGCAATTCGATCCGATCCTGCTGCGCCCTGTCGACGAGCTCGAACTCACCGTGCGTTCGGCCAACTGCCTGAAGGCCGAAAACATCTACTACATCGGTGATCTGATCCAGCGCACCGAAAACGAGTTGCTCAAGACCCCGAACCTGGGTCGCAAGTCGCTCAACGAAATCAAGGAAGTCCTCGCTTCGCGCGGCCTGACCTTGGGTATGAAGCTTGAAAGCTGGCCGCCGGCCGGCCTCGACAAGCGTTGATTTTTGTTTTTTGAATTGAGCCCATGAGGGCTCGTGCCCGGGCAGTACCTGATACGGCTGCCTGTTTAATAAAGTAAAGGAAAAGCACCATGCGTCACGGACACGGACTTCGCAAACTCAACCGCACCAGCTCGCACCGCCTTGCGATGCTGCAGAACATGATGAATTCGCTCATCGAGCATGAAGTCATCAAGACCACGGTCCCCAAGGCCAAGGAACTGCGCCGCGTCATCGAACCGATGATCACGCTCGCCAAGAAGCCCACGCTCGCCAACAAGCGCCTGGCCTTCGACCGCCTGCGCGACCGCGACAGCGTCGTCAAGCTCTTCGCCGATCTGGGCCCGCGTTTCGCGGCTCGTCCGGGCGGCTACACGCGTATCCTGAAAATGGGTTTCCGCGTGGGCGACAACGCGCCGATGGCTCTGGTCGAACTGGTCGACCGTCCTGAAATTAAAGAAGCAGATGCCGCCCAAGGCGCTGCAGAATAAGATATAATTCCATCTTGCCGCGCGATGGAGCAGCCTGGTAGCTCGTTGGGCTCATAACCCAAAGGTCGCAAGTTCAAATCTTGCTCGCGCAACCAACATTGGAGACCCCGCTGATGCAGCTGCGAAAAGCAGTTGTTCAGCGGGGTTTTTCATTTACGCCCAGCTCTCGCCGGTACTCGTGTCTCGCATCAACGTGGCACTGACCTAGCAGGTCAGCGATGGCCGGGCGGGCTTCTGAAACTGTGGCGGGGTCTCCGCTCAGCGTCTCTCTCAAGCTCGTGATCAGCTGGCGATACCGGCTTGTGATTTCGCTCGCGCCCGCCAGCGGCGCCGGGGCTGTGGCAGGGTCGCCTCGAGCGTTTTGTGCTCCAGTTCGGCGGCGCGCAGTCGAGTGGCCAATGCCTCGCTGGCGCCGACGGTCACGATGGCGTCAACGATGCGCTGAATCTCGCGGTCTAGTTCGACGCCGCGCCGGCGCACTTCAGCCCGCGCGCGCTTGTGGCCGCCATCCAGCTCGACCAGCAAGCGGCGCACGGCGTTCTGCACTTCGGCTATGGCGGTCGGGCTCAGCAGGTCCTCGCGAAGCTCCGACAGCAAACGCTGGTCGACATCGGGTGCCGCCAAATCGCCGCGCTGGCGCACGACGTTGGACCCTTGCCCTTGTGTGCGCTGCAGCCGTAGCGGCAGGCGTTGAACACAATAATTGGGCGGCCACAGGTCTCGCAGCGTAGCAGGCTACCGAACAAGGTGGCGTGTGGCCGTCCGCGTTTTCCCTCACCTCTCGTGAGTTGCCTTGGCCGGGTCTTGTCCCATAGCGCCTGATCGATGATGCGCAACTCGGGGGCCTCGCGCACCAGCGATTCCTCGGGGGCCGAGCGATCGGCAAGCGCTTGCCGGTGCCTGGGTCTTTCATCCACTGGCGACAGTTCCATACGAGCTGGCCCATGTAATTCTCGTTGTTAAGTAGGCCGTCGCCCATCTTTGCATTCCCTACCAGTGCACCCCCGGCCCAGCCACCGCCGCACGGGCTCGGCACACGCGGGCATTGAGCCCACAGACGATGCTGCATACCGTGGCGTGGGCGGCAACCTGCTCATAAATCCAGCGCTCATGCTGCGCTTGATCCGCATCGATGAAGATGTAGGGCCCGCCGTCCGTTTCTTGACTCGAATAGCCGCAGGTCCGGCCGCTGGCGGCAAACTCGCGCTCAAACTGGCTACGCAGGCTGCAGTGCGTCTTCTTGCACAGGTCATCGAGATCCAGCAGATTGACCAAGCCGCGTGCGATGCGCATCACCTTGCGACCGTCGGCCTGTGAGTCGTATCCGTCGGCCGTGCCGATGATGCGGATGCCGCGATGCTCCAGCGGCTTTACCGTGCGCTCCTGCTCGGCCAGCTCCCGTGCGATGTGGTCTAAGCCCTCGACGATGAGAACGTCGAAACGGTCGGCCAGCAGTGCCTTGCCTCCATTGCGCAGGGCCACTGGCGTAGCGCCGCTGACCCCTTCGTCGGCATGTACCGTCGCGATGGGCCACCCTTCGCGCGGCGCGCTCATGGCCGGCACGCGCCTGATCGACGGTGCTGTTCTGACTTTGGTTGCCAGTGCTGTACCGGGCGCATAGGCAAGTTCTCATGTCGATCCTGAATGGTCTGTTGGATGAACTGGCGAGCGATGATTTCGATGGAGCGCGTGTCCAGCTGCGCGGTATGAGGCGTTCGGCCTCTGAACAGGCGACGACAGGCACCAGGGGGCAAAAAATGACCACCTCCGCGTCGACACAACACACAAGACGTTGCGCGCGAGCGCTTTGCCTGGACCGAAAGTGGCGCGACATCGTCGCCGTGGAAGACACCGTGGCGATGGGCTTCGACCTGTTCGACATCGCCGAGCTGCACGAGGAATACAACCTCGAAGAGTTCGCGAACCTGCTCATGTACTAGTTCATTGGTGACAGCCTGTCACTGTTCACGCTGACACAGATGCAGGCCATGGTCGACAGTTGGGAGGTCTGGAGCAACGTCAAACCACTGTGGATGCCAACAACCCAGTGCGGGTCGGCTATGACCCATCGGACAAGGGCGACGCGATGGCATTCGTTGTGGTCGCTCCGCCGCGGGTGCCGCGCGGGAAGTTCCGCATCTCGCACCGTGAGCAATTCAAGGGTTCCGACTTCAAGGCCCAGGCCGAAGCGATCAAGCGAATCACGCAGCAATACAACGTCGTGCACATCGGCATCGGCAAGACGGGCCTCGGCGCTGGCATTTTCCAGATTGTCGAGAAGTTCTTTCCCCTGGTGAAGAGCTACCAGTACGGTATCGGGGTGAAGCGACGCTTGGTGCTCAGGCACAGCAGGTCATCCACAAGGGGCGGCTGGAGTTCGATGCGGGTTGAACCGACATCGCTGGGGCTTCTATGGCCATCAAGCGCGTGCTCATGGCCAGCGGCCGGAGTATGACCTACGACTCGGGTCGCTCGGAAGCGACGGGCCGCGCAGATCTTGCGTGGGCAACGGCACGCGCTCGACAACGAAACACTGGGCGGCGACGTCGTCGGCGGTAGCTCTCGCATGGAGATTGTTTGGATGAGCAAGCGCAAGGGAAATATGTCCCGCCACTTGACTCTCACCGTGCCAATGGCCACGCCCGGGGCGTCGGAACTGATGACGCAGCGCGATGGCGGCGCCGTTCACGCGTTCAGCTTCGGCGACCACGAGCCGGTGGGCCGTATCCAGCTGCTCGACTATGAGAGCATGTTCAATGGCCGCTGGTACGAGCCACCGCTGCCTTGGGAAGCGCCGGCAAGTGCCTTTCGTGCGTCCCCGCACCACGGTTCCGCGATCTGCCTCTGAAGCGCAACCTGCTCAAGGCCATGTTCTTGCCCCATCCGCGGCTGTCGAGCGCGACGTTCGGAGCCATGGCGCTGGACTTTCTGGTGTTCGGCAATGCCTATGTCGAGCAGTTGCACGCCCTCACGGGACGGGCGCTGAAGCTGCTGCGCGTGCTGGCCAAGTTCACTCAGCGCGGGCAAGAGGCAGGCCGTTTTAGCTTTTCTTCGTGCGCGGCTGGGTGCAGGAGCATGAGTTTCCGGCCGGCTCGCTGTTTCATCTTTGCGAGGACGATATCAACCAAGAAATCTACGGGCTTGCCCATGTACATCAGTACGCTGAAGTCGGCTTGGCTCAACGCAGCAGCCACGATGTTCCGGCGCAAGTACTACACTAACGGCCCGCACGCAGGCTTCACCCTGTACCTGTCGGACGCGCTGGTCCGTACCGCCGACGCGGATGCGCTGCGCGAAGCCCTGAAGGGCGCGAAAGGCCCTGGCAATTTCCGCAATTTGTTTCTGCATACGCCAGGGGACAAGGCCGATGGCCCTAAGCTGATGCCGGTCGGTGAGGTGGCGGCCAAAGACGACTTCGCGGCCATCAAGAACGTCAGCAAGGACGATGTGCTCGCTGCTCACCGTGTGCCACCCGGCTTGTTGGGCATCGTGCTGACCAACGCCAGGAGCATTGGCAATGCGCCCGACGCGCTGGCGGTGTTCGTCGGCAACGAGATCCTTCCGCCGATGCAGCGCTTCCATGAGCCCAACGACTGGGCAGGGGAAGAGCTGGCGCGGTTCGTAGAAGTGCCGCGGCTGGCCAAGACAGGCTGAAACTTTTCACCGCAGAGCCCCGAGGGCGCGCATAGCGGTTTTTGTCCTCATGTCTTCGCACCCCGGTTTGTGCAGCTCGGCTCGTCCACGGGGCGGCCAGTGGCCTCAGCGCGGCCCTCTCAATGCGCCCCCGAGCCGCTGACGTACCACCCGCCCCTGGGCGTGCGGTCTAACCCTCACCGAGCCCGCGCGCTTTGGGTATCTGTTTTTACGACCCGGTCGGCGACATGCCGGGCCGCGCCAACGCTGGTGCGCCGAGTGTCACGCGGGGGCGCTCTATTAGTCATTTTTACGGAATTTGAGCGGTGTTATAGACGAACGGCCCAGTTCGCCAGGTGGCGCTCGGCATCGCCGCAAGCTGCGGCGGGGTCGGAGCGCCTAGACAGAGTGCCGAGCTGCGATCAATGATCGGTATTGCTGAATCAACTCTCTCGCGCGATTGAGCGCGCGCTCTTAGTTCTCCGGCGTGTTAGTCCGCAACTTGTTCATCACACGGGACACCCCAAAGATTTGCACATCAGTTAAATCTTGAATGCAGAAAACGCTGTAGCAGCGGGGTACGCCAATGTATGAGTGGTGACCTTTCGAAAGCCTGCTTGCATGATGAATGTCCAAGCATCCGCCCCAAACTCTGTCTGCACAACCAGATCGGCAGTCGCCGTCGATGGATCGCCATGGAAGCTCTTTTGAAGACCAGATCGATCACGCGTCATTCGACCAACAATGACGGGAACAGTAAAGCAAAGTGCACCGCCAGGCTTCAGGATTCGCCTGCATTCCTCGAGTCCATGAACCGGGTTGGGAACGTGCTCCAAGGTGTCTGAGTGAATTACGATATCAAAGCTGTTGTCATGGTAAGGCATCGCGTGCATATCGACTTCCGGATACTTGCCGAACACGTAGCCTGCAAATTGTTGAAGCGTTGAGGTGAGAGTGCCTGCTTCGTTCAATTCAAGTATTCGCAACGGGCCGGTATTCGGCATCTGAGCGGCTTCGCGCAAGGTGCCACGTAGGCCCATGCACGAACGGATCGCATCCGCAAGTGCGATGGAGCGAAGATTCGAGCCACAAGAGACGCATTGCTCACCCTGTTGACGATCGACGTAATCCGCCTCGTCAGGCGACAGTTGCCATTCATCAATCAAGCCTTGCCAGAGGATCTTTCTTCCAGCAAATTCGCGGCCGCCACATACGCTGCAAATCATCGATGAGTCCACTTGGTGATGATGCTTGGAAAGGACGGAATGTTCAGGTGTCGACATGGAGCATCCGTCAGTTGAGGCGAAGCGCGCTTCAATCAGGGTGAGTCGATCGGCCATGTCGGCCGAGCGTTGCTCGATCGGTACCGTCTGGGAGTGAATGACATGTTCGATGCGATGACGTACGCGCGACCAGAGCGGGCGCAATATTTTTTTGGTGATGTTCTTGAGCATCAGGAGGCGATCAGGGTAATTCGAGCGAGCTACGTATCGTAGCGAGTCTCGGATTCTGAGGACGGAGCGCTTCGCAGTTTCGCATTGGGCGTCGGCATGGCGGTTTGCTGGCGCTGCTCGGCTCGTGAGCCAAAAAGCGAGCGAATCTGTTTCGCAGGACACCCCGCTGCGGCATGCTGCTTCAGCTTGTGGCGCGCTGGGTGACGGCGCTGTTGGCTTGCAGACGTCAACGGGGCCGGGCTTGAGCCTGTGACTCACCCCGAATAGGTCGCACAAACGGCAGAGCGAGCGGACCTGCGGCCGATCCTGCCTAGGATCGCGCACGGCTGCTGGGGATGAGTACCAAGCTCTTCTGTCCAAATCCCCCTCGCGCAACCAATTTAAAAGGCCCTTTGATTTTCAAAGGGCCTTTTTTCTTTGGTCGATGAATTGAATGAATCAAGCCCTCGCAACGAGGGCTTTTTTATTTTCCATCAGAGGGTTAAAACCACCGGCTTTCAGCCGGTCAGCTTTAGCACCAAGATGTGGTGCTGGAGGTGGCTGGTATGGACTACAGGTACGGAAGTCATACGGTTTTTC